>CAVXZB010000023.1:0-301878 GCA_963765895.1 uncultured Nitrososphaeraceae archaeon
GGTTCGGTGGGATTCGGACCCACGACATTTTAACCCAAATAAGTAACTAACTGACTGGTTAAGAGCCAGACGCTCTACCTGGCTGAGCTACGAACCCAACAGAAATCATGGGAAGGACAGAGATATTTAAACGAAACGAGGTGGTAGAAAATGGGGGGTTAGAGTCGTGGAACGGCTTCTTCGGACTGCACTTCCTTTAACTAGTGCAACAATAGCATCAGATACTGAACAATTTCGTCTTTCCTTTTCTCTGAGAACCTTTCTGTATGCATCCAAAGTGATATAGACTGGAATCGAGCCGGTTCCTTCCAACAAAGCTTTTACCCTGTATAACCCATTTTCTATTCCTCGTTCAGCAACCTTCTTCAATTTGACCTTGTCCATGAATCCACCCAAGGGGCCCATAGGCATGTCATAGTTGACGGTAATACCAGTCAGGGATTTTTTCTCGGAAATCTCTTTAAACTCTACTGTAATTATCCAGCGCTTGAATGGACCTTCAATCATTTTTGCGACAATCTTTTGATGTGGAATGTATTCAATTGTCTCACAATCCCACTCAAGTCTCTTGCCATCAAAATCTCCACTAATCCTAAAAATAGTTCCTACTCCAAAGCCGTTTTTAACCTCAATGGGTAGAATGTTCAAGCCCATATTCTCTGGGAATTGATCAGCCATATGCTCTGGCCTTGCAAAATAAGTAAAAACTTCGCTTATAGGCGCGTTTATTTCCATGGTTTTATTTATAGTAGTCATAATCTGTCCTATCATGATCGATTAGTTAAATTGGATTTAAAGGTTTCTTACGTATGGCTAGTCATCGATTATTTTATTTACTTTATTTACTTTATTTACTTTATTTACAAATTCGAATTACCGTACTATTCTACATCCATATACGTCTAAAAAAGTTGTTATAGCCTTTGCCAATTCAGGTAGCTTCCCAACACCATTAATATTCTGCATTCATCATACCATTTTATTGTCCAGACATTATTGTTATTCAGACGGACAGACATCATTATCATCTAGAATCAAAGTTAAGCAAATTTCAGCAGGCTAGACTACTATTTCTCTGATAATCGATTTAGAAATCTCTATCAATGAATCTAAACAAAGCAAATCAGTGTTTAATATAAAATCAAAAACCGATAAATCAGATCCAAACTCAAACCCATAGAGCTTCCGATATATCCCAGTATTTTCTGATATCTCTTTCCTGAATGATTTTTACGGCTGTATTTACAGCAATATTGTCTCTGTTTGCCATTCTTTTGGCTCGATTACTAAGCGAACCCTTGAGCCAAAACTTTAATGATTGAGGCGCAAGCCAGGGTAGGGTGTAGGATGTTATTATAACATTACCATTTTTCACAAGGTCGACTAGCTTCTGATCCACCTCTTTATCAAATAATGGATTAGATCTTCGTTCAGACATGAACTTTTTGGCTTCACCAGTATCCCACCATTCATTACCTGAAGTTGTATACCCCTTTTCGTTGGCTAGCATCTTTAAAATATCGCCTCCATTATACAAGTTGAAATTAAATTCCTTTGCAAGCTCTTGTGCTATTGTGGTCTTGCCTACGGCAGGAAGACCGGCGATAACTATTCCCAAGTTTGTTCTTTTCTGGTTTTTCAACTTCCGGTTATGCTTGGCATTCCGGTTTTGGTAACTTTGGAGATTATGCCGCTACACGCAAATGAGGTAATAAGAAACCATCCCCACAGAAACACTTCGCCAGGCACAAGACATGGCCCCTGGTGTTCGCCATTCTTTAAGAGATGATTATCTGTCTTGACGTTCTGATCGGTACACATTATCCAGGGTATGTGAATTGGTGATAGAGCTGTAGTCTGGCCAAAAATAGTCGGAAATACGATAATCCAGAGGAGAAATGATGGAACCATATAAATTAACATTGGACGCATCTGCTCCTGTTGCATTTCCATACTCATTTTGTTTACATACGCTTGTTTTTTCTTTAGTTCTTCGATACGAGGCTTGTCCTTTTTCTTTATCGCATCAGTATATTGTTTTCTCCATTCATTTGTTTCCTTCATAATTCTATTCATTTTGCCTATATCAGTAGTCTTTTTCCTCAGCATTGCAATTGCAAAGTTCAGCCCAATTGAGATCAAAGACGCAACAATTGCTGCAGAAAGCATATCGGGAAATATAGGATGCTTGGTATAATGTGGAGCAAGCCCAGGAAGTTGCATTATCAAATTATTAAAGTCAATATTCATGTACCTTTGGATCACACTCATCTAAATTTTTTTTTGATTATCTACCTATCATGCTGGCAATTGCCGAAGCGGCTTTATCGATCTCATTTTCCTTATTTATAATTATCATAAATGGCGAACCGCTTATAACCGAGCAGCACGATACAACTATCCTCGAAATTTCTAATTCCGTCTCTATCTGCTTGACTGATGCAAGATCACGCTGTCTAGTCTTGTCGCTATTTCTTCTATTTACTATCTCTTGTGCGTCAGCAGCGATCATTACAAAATGTGTGGGTCCTAGTGCGTTAATTAGATGCATTGGAAGTCCAGGGTAGAAACCTTCCGCGGTCTTTATAAAAAGATGGGTATCTATTAGTAATACATCGGCCTGCATGCCACGAATTTTTTGAGCAGCCATCTCTTGTAAGGACTTCTGTTGACTTATCGATAAATTACGAAGGTCATCTCGGTTTGTGATGCCTAATTTTTTAGATTCTTCAAACATCAATGTACCAAATACTACGATCTCAGTATTCTGGTTTGCTTGACGTAAGAGTTCTGCGGCCCTAGATATTACACTAGTTTTACCTATTCCTGGAATACCGACGACCACAATGCGCTTTTTAGGTGATGCGTCAGGATATCCATTATTTTTATTTTCTACCAAGAAGCGCCGCCAATTTAGGCATGTGAACGTCTACCTGCTCCTTGATCAGCAAGTTATAGTAGTTTACGAGTATATCGACCATTAGCAGGATCCCAATTCCAGAGCCAAAGACGTTTAAGCACATTGGACGCAGACGCAAGCAAGCCAATAACAATTCCACCCACTATTGTCACCGATGGGATATACTTGGCAAGTAAGACTTCTACTGAGCTTTCTGACCTCCTGAACCCAGGCACCTGAACATCGGCATCAAGCAAGTTTTTAGCGGCAGACTTTGGTGAGAGTCCTCCTAATTCTACCCATAGCTTACCAAAAAGCGTTACAATTGTAGTCATAAACAGGATATACACAACTGCTCTTAGTGGGTCCTGGGAAGCCGTATCAAGACTATTTGGTGAAGTCACATAATATAATAATCCACCTGTCGGACTCCGAGGGTTGGACGGATCGTACTGTGCTATATAGTTAAAGACTGCATTATCGTTTTGAGGATTATAATTGGCCCAGAGCATCTGACCCATAAATACCGCGTTAGCAAGCAGCGCAGAAGAAAGTATTACTGGAATATTGGAAGTATAGAGCAGCTTTATGGGATACACTGCAGTAAATCCCCTATATTTTGTCGATACAATTGGTATATCTATATGAATACCCTGGACATAGACCAGTATCAATAATACCAGCGCTGTAACAATCAATCCAAATATGCTTGGCAGCTGGCCAGATCTAAAGAATGCGTCTCCAAAGTGTCCATGAGCTATAGAGTCGATAGTAAAGGGAATAACCCCTACAGGTCCGTCCTGAGCAGGTACCGGGCTAAAGATTGACCAAAGGATACCCTGGGCGACTCCAGCCATAATAAAGAGACTGATTCCCGAACCTAGTCCCCATCCTTTCTGAACAAGTTCGTCGAGCAGCATGACGATCAGACTAGCACTAACAAGTTGGGTCACCACAATCGCAATATACTCTGGCCTCGCTACCAAATGTCCGTAGACGCTAGTACCATACAGTGAACCTTCTGCAACAATGACAACTATCGTAACTATTTTAGTAGCAGACGTAAATAGCGACCGATCATCAGCATTTTTAAAGTTTAGTTTAATCAGCTCCGAGCCCTTCAAAAGCTGCCATCAACAATCCAGCCGTGACAATAGGACCTATACCGAGTTCTAGTAGTGTTCCTTGTTGTGCAGCAAAAATAACTCTAGCAAAGGCCAGAAAATCAAATTTTGGGTCATTTGTAACACCGTAAAGCGGTATCTGCCCCATTATCAGATAAGCAAAAAGAGCAATTCCACTCCAAACGAACTTTTCGTTTAATGTTATTTTTTTCTTGGGTTTTTCTACCTGCGGTATATAACGAGATATAGCCTTTATTATACGTCTAAATGTACTCTCGTCACTTTGCATTGTATTTTTCATTTGATAACTACTACCTCCCCACCTGATTCTTCTACCTTTTCTCTAGCTTTTTCAGATATTCGATTAATCCTTACCTCAAACTTGCTACTGACTTGACCCCCACCTAATAATTTATCATAGCCCAAAGAATTCAGATCTAAAATATATTGACCCTTTGAATTTTTCTTGCTTTCGTCTTCCTGAATCAATGAATCGAGATCTCGTACGTTGATCCAGTGGCTCACAACATTCCGGTTATGCGAATTAGTACTAGCATGACCAAAGCGATCCGGTTCTTCAATTACAGTTCTTATCCAGAGGTGCTTATGCTTACCTGCATTACCCACACCGCCGCGGCTACCTGAATCTCTATGTTGACCAATCTGGCCCCAACCACAGTATCGGCTGCCTCTGTATCTCCTACTTTTTCTAAATCTAGTCGCCATGATCTTTTCTACAATCTCCTATTACAAACAGGAATGTGTTCTACATTCAATCTATTCACCTTAATTAACGTTTTCTGACTGTTCAAATCATCCTTTGAACAAGGCTAATCAAGTCTTTGTCCTCTCCAAGTATCCCATCCTGAGTATACTGTTTTTTGGTACTTTTTTTAAATCCGCCTCGAGGAGGGCTTAGAGCAAACCAAGGCCTAAAGTTAACTTTCGAGATTCCAATTTTGTCCTCCGCTAGGTCTTTTGCTAAAGCCTCCAAATTTGTATAGTTTTCTGGTAGATCCTCCTTGTCGATTGGCTTGTTGCCTCTTCCCCTACCCCTTTTGGACAAGAGATCCAATACCGTCTCCGTATCAGCAGAACACCAGGCTACAATTTCCTTGACTTTCCTTAACATGCCAAGAGTCTGCTTTGTTTCTGGGACAATCGTAGCATTGAATTTTTTTCCCAAGTTAAGGTACTGGAGTGTTGAATTTGCCCAGTATGGAATATTAACTGTGCCTTTGATTCTGACAACTAAATAGGCCATTACAAATCAACCCGTAACATAAGTGCTCCTAAGAGCAGAAAAAATTGCCTTTGACGTAGACGACATGGTGCTAGTTGAGCCAAAAGACTTTGTCCAAGTATCTTTCAATCCAGCCAGTTTGAGCAAGTTTTTAATATTTTCACCTGCTACCAAACCAAGACCTCTAGGACCTGGAATAAGTTCTATTGTCACACTACCACCTCTTCCTCGCACCTTGAATGGAACAGAGTGAAACTGTGCACATCTACATTCCCAGCTGCCGCATCCCAATTTTACTGGAATTACATTAAGATATGCAGCATTGGTTGCTTTATCAATTGCAATACGCATCTGTGAAGCCTTACCCTTACCTATGCCAAACCAGCCTGCCTCATTTCCTACTGCAACAAGGGCATTAAACCTGGTCATTTCCCCAGCATCAGTCTGTTTTTGAACTATGCCTACGTGGATAACCTGACTTTTTATGTCAGGAAGTAGATGACGAACGATCTCAGATTCTTGGATCCTCATTCCATTTTCATAGACCTCGTCCATTGATTTGATCTTGCCTGTTGAAACTAAGAGTCCAAGGCTTGTACGGGGTTTCCATTCTGCTTGGGGGCGCTTGTTGTCTGCTCTGGGAATATTGTCTACTCACCATTATTCACCTTTCTTAGATCCTGGCTTTACCTTAGATCCTGTTTGACTTGACTCAGCATTTTGGGATTTAGAATTGTGGACAGTAGATTTTGATCCTTCTCTAGAAGTACTGGCGTTGGAGGACAGTTCCATTAGAACATTTTTTACCTTTTGTACATGAGCAGGATAATCTTCAGGGTTAAGACCGTTCTTTAACAATAGCGAAAATCTCGACTCATATTTTGATTTATCTTGTTGAAGTAGCTTTGCATAATCTGCGATATGATTGCCTTCTAAACGATCCTGCTCGGGAAAGGAATCTTCTGATGCTGGCACATGCACCCCTGCATCAACTATCCCCTTTAGACAGGCGGCAACTCGACTTGTAAAAGGATTCAATCCAGTATATAGGACACCGCTGTCAAAATTCTTCTCTAGGCATTTCTTACCTAACAGAATTCCAGTTAAATAGCATGCAGGTAGACTATTTAGCGAGCCGCTCCACCCCTGTTTAACCAGTTCTCTACTATGAGCAGTGGCTAAAACCTTGTCTCCCTTGATATCTGGATCCAGCAACCTCGTTAGAACGTTCTGATTTGTGACTTTAATCGTGATGAAATGATGTCGACCAATGAGTATTGCGGCCCTCTTCCTATAATTAGTCTTATGTTGCCTAATCCTTTTTATGGTATGAATATAACGCATTTTAACGATTCTCCGTCATTTCAAAGATTATGACCCAAACCATCCAAAGCACTTATAAACGTTTGAACATTCAAAAACGTTTGCTTTCCATAGGTTGCAATGCCTGTCTAAGGACGGTAAAATCAGCTCTTTTGGTATACATGCGTTTTGCGATCAATGCTGCAAAAGCACCTGCTCCAATGCCGTTATCAATATTTACGACAACTAATCCAAATGTACAGCTTTGAAGCATAGATGCAAGAGCTCGCTATTCCTGCCGATCCAAATCCGTAACCTACCGATGTTGGTACGCCTATCACAGGAAGGTTTACCATTGAAGAAACCACTGAAGCAAGAGCGCCCTCCATTCCGGCAACTACCACTATAGCCTCTACATCTTGCTCAACCATCTGTCGCAGTGCAGGAAAAAGTCTATGCAGGCCGGCGATTCCTACGTCGTAGGATATCATAGAATCACAATCCATAGATTTAGCAACGAGTCTAGACTCTTCTGCAACTCCAATATCGGAGGTTCCTGCACAGATTATCCCTATCTTTGGCATTCCCTTGGTTATGGTAAAAGATTTACGGGAGACTAAAATGGTGGAGCTAAATTTACCAACTTCTACCTTAAGATCTTTCTTCCTTAACAGAGAAACAAGTTTTGGTAGATCGGCCTTCTGAATTCTGCTCACAACAACAGAATCGTTGCGCCTGATTATAGCGTTTACAATCTTGATAATCTCACTCTGTGATTTATACTCCCCGAAAACCACCTCAGGAATACCCTTTCTAATTTCGCGTGCGGTGTCAAGTTGAGCAATATTACCGGCTGCAAACTCAATGGAATGGACAGAAATTTTTTTCTCAACTTCGTCGATACTAAGTCGACCTTTTGCAAATTCCTGCAAGATCGTCCGAATATTCATTAGCTGATAGAGATTACTAAAAAATGAACAAATAAAAGTATTACAATATAAGTGTGCTTAATGCTTCCTTTACACTACCGACTCCCTTTGAAAAGATTGCCTGCTCAGAGTTATCTAGTGGTAGTTCAATGATTTTTTCCACTCCTTGAGAACCGATTATAGCAGGAACACCAATGCACACGTTCTCGGCTCCATATTCTCCTTCTAGCAATGTAGAGACTGGTATAATTGATCTCTTGTTTTTTATCACAGATTCGATCATAGTTGCAACAGCATTTCCTGGCGCATGCGTCGTCGCTCCTTTCAGAGATATCACTTGTGCTGCAACGCCCTTTGTATTTTCAAAGATCTCAGTTACTTGTTGTTCCGTAACAAATTTGTTCAGAGGAATACCGCTCAAAGTCGAGTATCTAGTCAGGGGAAGCATATTTTCGCCATGTTCACTTATTACCATTGCCTGAATTGAGTCATTTGATATTTTTGTTGCCTCATGAATGAAATACTTAAATCTAGACAAGTCTAACATTCCACCCATTCCCATAACCCTGTTCTTAGTAGCTCCGGTGACCTTCAATAGAAGATAGGTGAGTGGATCCAAGGGATTAGTTACCATAATCGAAATTGTATTTGCTGCATAACTCTTGACTTTGCTCGAAACATCCTTTATGATATCCGCGTTTGTCTTTAAAAGATCCATTCTTGTCATGCCTGGTTTTCTGCCAACGCCTGCCACTACTACCACAAAGTCAGAACCATTCATGTCTTCATAATTATTTGATCCTGACACTTTACAGTCTATCCCTCTTTCCGATAGCTGATTATTAATATCTAAGGCCTCACCCTGAGGAAGACCTTTAACGATATCAAGTAAAAGAACATCATCCAATTCTCTCAAAGCACAATTTAACGCCACTGAGGCTCCTACTTTGCCTGATCCTATAATAGTAATTGTCATTAAAAAGTTGACAATCATCAAATATTTATAAATCTTCAATATTGGTTTCGACTGGTAGGCCGGTGGATTCTAAGACTAACTTTATTACTAATCTAATTTTTAGTGGCTAGAGAAATATCGACTAAACCTTGGCGTATCTCCTAAAAGTATATTTGCGATAATATGTCTCCTGTAGGTCTATTGGGTCACCTTCTGCGAAGGATCATTTTTTGTCATATCATGTGAGGTAATGTTATGTTGTGTCTTTTAGGTAGCCCCAAGTAATATATTGATAAAAAGATTAGTCTAATTTTGTCACGCTATGAGAGACATTGCAGTAATTGATTGTCAAATTAGTGGTATCTCTGGAGACATGTTACTCTCTGCCCTCGTCCACGCGGGGGCACAGGAAAAAAAGATCCTGCAAGCTGCTTTTGCCTGTCAGGACTTTCTTAGCGGCAGTAAAATTATATCTGCCAATTTCAAAAAAAAAGCCTTCAACGGATTTAATGCCACAAGGTTCGAGGTTCAATATGATGAAAATAAAGGAATAAGGAAGGGAATGGATATGTATAGGTCATTGGCGTCTTGCTGTGACTCTCTGAATCTAGATTCAACCGCAAAGTCATTCGCGCTGGAATCCTTCAAGTCTATACTTTTGGCAGAGGCCGAAGTACATGGCAGCAGTATTACCAACGTGAATTTGCATGAAACCTCTAGCATAGATACATTTGTGGATCTGGTTGGTTGCGCCACTGCATTGCAGGACCTTAGCTTGTTTGGTTTTAGAATAATATCTACAAAGGTCGCGGTGGGAGGCGGCACGGTAAAATTTTCGCACGGTACAGGTACCTAATCCCAGTAATGCGGTATTGCAGATCTTTAAGGGCAAACCCTTCGTGTTAACTTCCGGTCAGGCTGATGAAGAAATAACTACGCCAACCGGCGCCGCAATGCTCACAAACCTCGCAGCCGGAAGCGTTGGTCGTTATCCTGACATTATTCCAGATAGAATCGGGTACGGAGCCGGCACAAAGGCATTGAAACAGGTTCCAAACATCCTAAGATTGTTATTGGGCAAATCCTATCTTGCTAATGAAATCAGCACAGACTCGGTATCAGTGATAGAAACAAATATCGACGACGTCTCTGGAGAGATCATAGGCAATCTTATCGATCGTCTAGCCGAATACAGTGTCAAAGATGTCACAATAGTGCAGGGGCTTTCAAAGAAAAATAGGCCCAATTACATTGTCAAAGTCATATGTGATCATACACAGCTAAATTCGGTGTTAGAACTCATATTTAGAGAAACAGGTACTATGGGCATTCGGGTTCAAGAACAAATGCGGTTTGTTCTTCCTAGAAGTATTATTACCGTTCCTATAATCATTGGTGACAATAATTATAGTGTGCAAGTAAAGGTTGCCAAGGATGCTCATAATACTATCATAAGCGCAAAAGCTGAATACGGGGATATTAAATTAATATCTTCAAGACTTAGGCTTCCGCTGAGGGTTGTTATGGAGCAGGTCAATTCACAGATCGCAAGTAAAATTCGAATAGGATAACTTCAAATTGAGTTCAACTACTGATTTGGACAGACTTGTGGCTTGGTTTGTACAACACGGTACTCGGGCTATCGTCGCACTCTCTGGTGGTGTTGATAGTGCAGTTGTTGCCCTTGCAGCGAAAATTGCCTTGAATGATCAGGCTATTGCTATTACGGCAAACTACAAGACACTAGCCAGGGCTGAGCTAGAGTCGGCAAAGTCTATAGCAAATGAAATTGGTATAGACCATAGGATAATCGAATATAATGAGCTAGACAATCCTCTTTTCAGGAAAAATGATGAAATGAGGTGTTATCACTGTCGCAGTGAACTAGCTAAGAAGCTAGTTTCATATGGACAACAAGTGGGAATAGAACTTATTACAGATGGAACACAGGTGGATGACGCAAATGATATCAGGCCAGGTATAAAGGCAATTACCGAAAACGGGATCAAAAGTCCATTGGTAGAAGTAGGGCTAGATAAATCAAGAATCCGGGTAATCGCAAAGGTTCATGGGTTATCCGTCTTTGATCGTCCATCTAATTCCTGCCTCGCATCCAGGTTACCCCAAGGCGTAGAAGTTACTGCTGAAAAACTAGCTACGATTGAAAAGGCGGAAGAATTGGTAAAGATGATGTTTGGCATAAGGCAAGTTAGAGTTAGGGATCACGGTGAGATCGCTAGAATTGAAGTCGGTGCAGATGAGCTTCCTAAATTATTCGAGCCAAGCAAGCTTGCAAGGCTCGATCTTAAACTGAGGATGCTAGGTTTCAGATATGTCTGCATCGACACTCGAGGCTACCGCACAGGAAATCTTGTTATAGTAGAGTGATAATTATCGTAAGTCGATAGTATGTCAGCTGATACTGCCCCTAATACTACTACCCAAACTGATTCCATTTATTTGGATAATGCTCGCTTCCACTCCCTTATTAAATGAGGTATTCCTTGAAATGATGCCCTATCTTAGGACACATTATGGCAATCCCTCATCCCTCCATAAGCACGGATTTGATGCTAGGCGTGCTATCTCAGTAGCAAGGAGACGAGTTGCATCGATAATTGGCGCGTCAGATAAGGAGATAGTCTTTACTTCGGGTGGTACGGAATCTAATAATCTAGCGATAAAGGGAGCAGCACTAGAATGTCGATCTGAAGACTCGAGAAGGACTCATTTAATTACAAGCAAGATAGAACACGAGTCGGTATTAGAACCTATTAGAGAACTTGAAAAAGAGGGGTTTGAAGTCACTTACCTCCCAGTATCAAATGATGGGATTGTTAATCCTGATGAAATGAAAGAAAATATTTCAGGAACGAAGACAGCTTTTGTAAGTGTCATGCTTGTAAATAATGAAGTTGGAACTATCCAGCCCGTGAAGGAGATTGCGAAAATAGTACAGTCGACAAGTAAAGAAATCTTACTACATTGTGATGCTACTCAAGGTGTAGGAAAAATCCCTGTAAACGTGCAGACCCTCGGGATTGATCTACTCACGATCTCATCTCATAAAATAAATGGTCCGAAAGGTACTGGTGCACTTTATGTACGACGCGGCGTAAGAATAAATCCCCTGCTACTTGGAGGAGGACAGGAGGCATTACTCCGCTCAGGCACAGAAAATGTATATGGCATTGTAGGCTTTGGCAAAGCATGTGAAATCGCTCTGTCGAATATTACCAGTAACGAACGTGAAATCTCAATAATTCGTAACTACTTGGTTAAAAAAGTCCTCAATGATATACCTAGTGCACGATTTAATGGTTCAGTAATTCACAGAATTCCGAATAATGCTCATTTCACAATTTCAGGGGTAAACGGAGAGGATCTAGTTATGAAACTAGACGAATATGGTATAGCAGCCTCTACAGGGTCTGCATGCTCCTCGAGAAAACAGAAATCTTCTCATGTCTTAAGGGCGATGGGATTTTCCTATGATGAAGTAACTGGTTCACTCCGGATAAGTATAGGTTCCCAGAATACAATTCAGGAGGTGGATCGATTCGTCATGATATTATCCCAGGTTATCAAAGAACTAAGAAAATTTTCACCCATTACCCCTAGATTATAGCCATACGCTGACAACATTCTTATTCTAGGCTTCATACCCTGGAAATAATGTCCAACGGATCGATTGCGGACACCTATGCTAATGTTCCAGATAAATCCCAACAGGCGCCTAATTTTGAGCTGCCTGATACTGACATGAAGACACATAGACTTGGTGACTACAGAGGGAAAAAAATGATATTGGCTTTTTTTCCAGCCGCAGAATCCCCTGTTTGTACCTCGGGAAATGTGTAGTTTTAGAGATTCTATTGGCGAACTAAGCAAATATGAATCACAAGTGATTGGAATTTCAGTCGATGGCCCATTTGCAAATAAGATGTTTGGTCAAAACCATCACATTAATTTTCCCTTGTTAAGCGATTATAGAAGACAAGTAGTTAACAAATACGGGATTGTTATGAAAAACCTAGGCCCTTTAGCTGACTATGATGCAGCAAAGAGGTCTATTTTTATCTTGGATAAAGATCAGAAGATACAATATAGATGGGTATCTGACAATCCACTAATTGAACCCAACTACGAGGAAATAAAACAGGTATTGAAGACCTTGTAAACCCTCTATTTATCTTTACACATAAATTCCTGTCTACCAATCCTCCTTTGTTTTCAGTATTTCGATATCCGTTGGTATCGCACGAATAGGAATAATTAGCATTTTATTGGTAGTCATTGTAAAAACCACCGCAGTGCACTGCAATTTAAATCCCTATCATAATGACAATTATCATCAGAATCTCAATTCTATGGAGTGGTCGTATTCTGTTTGTTTACTTGTTTATTCGATTATTGCAATGATATCATTTCTGGAAACGGTCGCTCCTTTCTTAACCCTAAGCTCCTTTATTATTCCATCCTTGTGCGCCTTCACAGCTACCTGCATCTTCATTGATTCCAATACCACAAGGGAATCCCCTTTCTTCACTTCAGCCCTTGCTGCCTGCAAGAATATTGACGACCCGGCCCGGAATTTGACTAACCAGTATATTTTCTCCCCCTATTTTCGCAGTCAAAGATAAAGATTTTTCGAGAATCTCGGCCAGTTTAGAATGTTGCTTGACCGTATGCGTACGACCATTAATGGATAACCTTACTTCTGAACTCCCGGATTGAATAATCTTTGCAGAATAAAAGGAATCATCTAGAATGAATTCAAAGTAATCTGATCCTGACTTTAACATTTTGATTTGATACTCCTTACCATTTATGTTTACGAGAATCAATCCACCCCCAAGAGATCTAACCAATTCACCGTTTGCAATTTCCTTAGTCCCACCAATTTCAAAATCCATGAATGATTCACTCTTTGCTTTGCCAGCCAGTTCTCTGTTTCGAACTGATATTCTGTTGGTATAGGTGACTCCTTTTGACAAATTCCGACCTTAGTAGAATGGCTGAAATAGCTGGAATTAAATCTCTTTTTGAGCTTTCTACGGCGTCACGATTCATCCTATCTAATATACTAAACCTCTCAAGATAATCTGTTGAAAGTTCTCCTTTTATGAAATTATCCTCATCCATTATAGTCTTAAACAGTGGTATGGTGGTATTAATCCCTTCAACGGTAAATTCGTTTAGAGCATTTTTAGTGCGAACCCTAGACTCTTCAAAATCTTTACCCCATGCTATCAATTTTGCTACCAGGGAGTCATAGTATCCTGATACTGAGCACCCCGGATAGAGATACGTATCAACTCTTATTCCTGGCCCATATGGTATAGTACAAGTAGGTACAGTCCCTACTGATGGTGTAAAGCCAAAAAATGGATCCTCGGCATTAATTCTACATTCAATTGCGCATCCACGTAAGCTCAAATCATCTTGCTTGAAAGGAATTGCTTCGTCCTGTGCAATTGAAATTTGGAGTTTTACAAGATCTATCCCCGTAACCAGCTCAGTAACAGGATGTTCAACTTGTAATCTCGAGTTGATTTCTATAAAATAGAAATTTCCCTGTTCATCTCGTAGAAATTCAGCCGTTCCTGCATTTAGATAGTCGACTGCTTCTGCAGCTCTGACTGCTATTTCTCCAATTCTATTCCTGGTCTCATGATCCAACACTGGCGAAGGGCTCATCTCAACGAGTTTTTGGTGCCTTCTCTGAATGGAACATTCCCTCTCAAAGAGATGCCTACCCTGGCCGTGTGAGTCTCTTACTAACTGATACTCAATATGCCTAATCCTCTGTAGATATTTTTCAACATACAGAGCAGCCTTTCCGAATGCAGCTTTTGATTCTGCCGCAGCCATCTCAAATTCTTGACGCAACTGTTTTTCATCATTAGCAAGTCTAATTCCTCGACCTCCTCCTCCGAAGGCTGATTTTAGTAATACAGGATAGCCAGCGGTAGCCGCTATATCAATAGCCTCTTCCATATCATTAATTATTCCATCGCTTCCCGGAACAAATGGAATATCTGCCTTTTTCATTACGGCCTTGCATTTCATTTTATCGCCCGTAATTTCCATAGCCTTTTTCTTTGGGCCAATAAATATAATTCCGTTTTTTGAACATAGTTCCGGAAAGTTTTCATTCTCAGAAAGGAACCCATAACCAGGATGAATAGCATCCGCACCAACCTTAGTTGCAATCTCGATTATTTTGTCAATGTTAAGATAGCTTTCTGAAGGAGAAGGTGGTCCGAGATAATACGCCTTATCTGCTCTCTTTACATGAATAGATCTGGTGTCTTCGTCCGAATAAAGTGCTATCGACTTAATGCCTAGCTCACCGCATGCACGAATAACTCTAAGGGCTATCTCACCCCTATTGGCTACTAGCAGACTTTGGATTTTTTTTGTCAAACCCATCACATTTCTAAAGATTTATGTTTCCATGTTTCTTCGCCGGTCTAGATTCCTTCTTATTTGTTAAAGCATTCAGCGCAGCAATTATTACTGGCCTTGTCTCCATCGGGTCTATTACCATGTCAATGATTCCTTTCTCGGCAGCTATGTAAGGGTTAGCGAATTTGTCACGAAACTCCCTAGCCAGTTTTTTCTTTACCGACGTGGCGTCATCAGACTGTTTTAGAGTCTCTTCTATGGATAATTGTAATTGCGGCCTCAGGTCCCAAGACGGCGATTTCGGCTGTCGGCCACGCGAAGTTCACATCGGCTTTCAGATTTTTACTTCCCATTGCAATGTAGGCCCCTCCGTACGCTTTGCCTATAATACATGTAATTTTTGGAACCGTTGCCTCACAGTATGCATAGAGCGAGCTTGCTCCCATGTCGAATTATTCCGTTATGTTCCTGATCGGCCCCTGGCAGGTATCCAGGAGTATCAACTAAGGTAACAAGTGGGATATTATAAGCATCGCAAAATCTAATGAAACGCGCAGCCTTGTTTGACGAATTTATGTCAAGTGCCCCTGCCAGGTACATCGGCTGATTGGCAACTATTCCAACTGATCTTCCGTTCAATCTAGCAAATCCTACGATAATATTTTCCGCGAAAAGCTCGTGAACTTCAAAAAAATCTCCGCTATCGACAATTGAGTTTATCACTTGCTTCATGTCATACTGTTCGTACGGATTTTCGGGAAGAATGTTTAATAAATTTGTATCAAATCTATTTGGCTCATCCGTTGTTTCTACTATCGGCGCAGGCTCTGAATTATTTTGGGGAATGTATGACAGTATTTTCTTTATCTTGTCCATGCATTCATATTCATTTTTCGCCACAAAATGAGCAACACCAGATTTTGTAGCATGGGTTATTGCACCACCTAATTCTTCAAATGATACTTCCTGACTCAAAACTTCCTTTACGACCTCTGGGCCTGTTACAAACATCTGCCCAATATTTTCAACCATTATAACAAAGTCCGTCATAGCGGGGGAGTAAACTGCTCCTCCAGCACAGGGTCCTATGCTTGCGGTTATCTGAGGAATCACCCCTGATGCCATAGTGTTCCTAAAAAAAACATCGCCATAACCATCTAAACTCATGACACCTTCCTGTATTCTAGCGCCGCCTGAATCAATTATACCAATCAATGGAGCGCCAGATTTCATAGCATGATCCATTAATTTTGAAATTTTCTTTCCTGCCATCTCGCCTAAAGAACCCCCAAGCACGGTGAAGTCGTAAACGTATACGAATACCTGGCGGCCATGAACCTCGCCAAATCCCGTTATGACTCCGTCTCCGTAATATTTCTTCGAATCAGGATCATCACTGCGATGTACGACATATTTGTCAAGTTCAAGAAATGTTCCTTCGTCCAAAAGTAGAGCGATCCTCTCCCTGGCAGTCAACTTGCCTTTTGAATGTTGGGCGTCTATCTTCTCTTGACCACCGCCTCCCTCGGCCGACTTTTTCATTTGGTACAACCGCTTTAATTTATCTTCATGCATGGCCGTCCATTAATGCCAGGAGTTGGATATATAAATTAATTACGCATAAAACTATGTTAGTAGGTATATACTTTGAGTCAAGATTTAGGTCTTGAACCTGAAGTCGTAGGTATTTCGTTTCGTCTTGATATGGACCATGTAGGTATTACTAATTATTGGACAAGCTAATAACTCGTGAACGATACGACTGCCTGAATGGTTTCTCAGGATTAATGCAATTGTTATACAGAGCTAATAGATTAGTCCAGATTAGATTAAATTAGATTACATTGAATTGTATTGAATTATAGTAAATTTGGCTGATCTATCGTAATAATCCCTACCATTATTCTCTACTCATACGACTGACAACAATTGACCTCTGCCCTCTAAAATTAGGTAAAACGTTTAATAAACAACCTGAGAGCGGAAACCGGTGAATAGGTCAACGCCTGTGTCGGATAATAGCACGTGCATTAGAAAAGTAAATTCCTACTCACGTAGGCCGCTTCTTCCACCCTTGGCCCTACGAAAGTAATTCATACCCATGTTGTAATTCTCAAATAATGATTGCGTTGTACTCAAGCGATTAGTCAGTTCCTCAATCTCCAACTTATTTTTCTCAGCATTTTTTTGCAACTCCTCTAATCTCTTCCTCTCTTTTACCAATAATTCAGCCACAATATACTCGTATTCGCTTGACATACGAGATATGTTTTATAGGGATTAGATTTATTCTTTACTACCAGTAGCAATGATAATAAGGTGCTTCCAGCCTTATTTACTCGTAGCTTTCCACAGTCAGAAATTCAGACCGAAATACTTCATTAGGTTATCATCCTATGCTGGATATTGGTATGGTAGCAGTAATATTTTGTAGTCAAGAACTGGATCATTGCCTTAATAAGCTATCAAGATTTTTTTGTAAAAGAGGGAAAAGATCTCTTTTGACAATTTCATTATACCAATATTGATTATAATGGCTAATTGAAAGGAACAAAAATTCCAAAAATGGTCTTAGTTGGAATTCATATGGTAGCATATCAAGTGCCATTGCCGCTTCATCCAAATAATTCTTGCACTTTCTTATTGTCAACTCGAAGCCTTTTGTTACATCATCAGTGACAAGAGAATAATAAAGTGGCCATGATGGGATCTTTATCGAACCATTTTTTATTGCATCCTGGATCTCATTTCCGCATCCAACACACTCACTTGCCTTTGCCATCCCTAAATGATATACATCTGCAAGAGGCCTACGGTTAAGCGACATATTACGCGCTGCTGTGCCCATGACTGCACGGTATTTTTTATAACATCCGATCATTTGTTCATCAGTAATTGATTCAGGTTTCTTCTTTAGTCGCGTGTCGATATATTGTCCAATTCTAGCATCTTTAAAGCCTTCTTCAAACGCTCCCAGTACAGAATCTCCCCCTTGAGAGATCTTTTGTCTAGCGACTTCAAGGATGTAAGGATTCATAAGCTTATAGTCATCTAGATATTCTAAATCTTCATCCTTGTCCATTATTCTATCCATTGGTTCGCTTAAATCAATGGCGATAAGATGTCCATCGATAACAGAATTTCTAGTATCAGGAGGCAGTCCTTCCTTAAAGTAATCCTCCGCACCATCAAATAGTGCGTGCAGAACAGGAAAAGTCATTATAACAAAGTTAGAATTAAGAATTCTTTCAACTCTGTCAGCAAGAATTTCTGGTCGTGATAACCTAGCCATTGTGTCAACCACTTTTTTTTCTTCCAAAACAAGTTCAGAAGACCCAATCTCATCTGTAAATTTTTTTAGTGTGATGGCGGGATTCGAATCAGAAATAATCTGTCTGTGCAATGATAGTAGAAATCTCTTGGTAAATTCCTGGAATTGTTCTTCATTCTCCCGATCATATTTCTTAAACTGCCTATATCCTTTCTCACGTAGTAATGCCTGCTTTATGATGTCCTTACCAGCCCTCGGTACTCATTAATGTACTTTTTTTAAAGAGAGAGCCATCCTTGGTATTCATGTATACTGGTTTCAGTATATTGCCTCGTTATTTAAGTTTCATAGCTAATATTTATTAAATTTGGAAGGCTCCTCGCGGTTTCTAAAATATTATCATTAAAAAAATATATGCAAATTGCTAATTTGGTCCGGCAAATCAAGATATTATTAATCCTGCGGATCCAGATCTTGCATGTGAGATCTTTGAACTCATGTAACTTTGTCCCTCGCTTTCTATCGTGATGACATGGCAATTCGTTCTTGTTCATTCTTCTTTTTTATTGCATGGCTTGACATATCGTTATTGGAAGCCATTACAAGTTCCTTTGAAAGTGCCTCTTCGATTGTTTGAGGGTTAGTGTAAGTAGATTCTTTGACGCCTTCTGCGATAAATCTTAGTGCAAGGTCGACCCTTCTAAGAGGGGCAACATCGACTGACACATGGTATACAACACCACCATAGACAATTCTAGTTGTGTCCTCATTCGGGGAAGAATTCTCGACTGCCTTGACTAGTATATCGATAGGATTCTTGCCAGTCTCAAGATGAATAATATCCAAGGCCGTTTTAACAGCGTTAAGAGATTTTGCCTTCTTACCACCCATCCTTCCGGTGTTTTTGGCATACCTTTTACCAAAATGCATCATCTTGTTTGCCAGCCTCTCTACTATGTGTATTTCAGCTTTTTTCAGTCTTTGGTGTTCGTGTCTTCCAAACGTTACAGGAATTACAACAGCAGGCTGCAAAGATATAACCTTGCGCAGACCCACGTCATTTATCTCGATTTTCCTGGTATCCCATTTGTTAAATAGCAGAATATTTACTTGTTCTTTACCACTCGTGCCAAATCATCTCCTAGGCTTTTCCTTCTTGCCGTATACGAGCTCATTCAGAGAAACACCGTTGACTTTAAAAACTTGCCATCTGACCCCCGGTATATCACCCATGGCCCCGCCCATTGAACCACCTATGCCTTCTAATATTACTTCATCATGTTCATCAACAAAATTCAGGGCCCCATCTCGGGGTAGAAAGGCAGTGATAGATTTTCCATTCTTGATAAGTTGAACTCTAACACACTTCCTTACCGCTGAGTTGGGCTGCTTGGATTCAATTCCCACCTTTTCTAATACAATACCTCTAGCTTGTGGTGCGCCCTCCAGTGGATTTGCCTTCTTGTCAAGCATCAGCATCCGACGCTTGTAATACTTATTTGCCCATCTGGCACGATTTCTCTTGGAGCGTAAAACGCGACCAGCAAATAGTCCTAATGGAGATTTAGACATTCATACATACACCTCATTACTATCACTTGGAGATTGTTCGGAATTGATAATAAAAACGTTAGATATCTGAAAATAACGCCTTGCTAAAAGTCTTGCTTTTTCTGCGTTTCGACCCTCTCTACCTACTACTATTCCCTTTTTTTTCGCGTCTACGACAACCACAGCTTGTCTAGTTCCATCTGTTCGCTCATCGATCCGTATCTGATTTATCATATCACTATTCAATATGTTGCCTAGAAACTCCGAAACATCATCTGAATATTCTACAAGTTCGACTTTTCTGGCAACAACGCTTTGTAGTTGCTTGATGGTAGCGCCACCCTTCCCAATAGCAAGACCCATTTGGTTCTTACTAATTACAAAAATTACCCGATCCATCTTATCATCTACGATGCAGTCCCTAGCCGTAACGCTAGTAACGCTTTGGAAAAGTGACATTAGGCGTAGCTCATCAGAAGTAAGCTTAATTTTTTCAGTCATATCTCAAATCACGATAATTTATCCTACGTTTTAGCATCAATTGGTAATTCTTGCTGAATATCAAAGTCCAATTTAAGTCTTCATACTCCACTAAGACACTCTAGATCAAATGGGAAAACCAATTTATTAGCGAATCTTTTTTTTCTCCGTTCATGATCATTGATGTTCTGATTTTTCTGAGCATCAAGTATTACATTAATATCTTCTTCCGTTCCACTCTTCAGTCCAATTACACTGACTCTAAAAGGCTTGTTACATAACTTTCCTAGTTGAACAGAATTACCTTCGTAATAGCAAATTGGAACCGTGGATTCCCTCGATATTTCTTCTATTTCCGTTCTTGTTGCTGATGGAACCGAATTCGATATGATTAGCAACTTAGAGGCCTTAATCGAGGGCAACACCTCCTTAATCCCGCACTTGTATTTACCAGGCGCCACTAAATCTTTGATTACTTTATTGAGTACTTTTACCATTATCTTCTTCCTCTTTCACCTTCATATAAAGATCCACCATGCCTGTACCCTACAGGTACTGTTGCGCCAACAATAACATTTTCTGTAACCCCTCTCAGACTTTCAACCTGACCCTCCAATGAAGCTTTTGCAATAGTAGGTACTGTAATTTCAAAGGCGGCTCTGCGCTAGAACAGATGTTTTTGTACCAGCAATGCCATGTCGACCAATCTGTTGTAGATAACCCTTGGAAGTCATGAGATCAGCAACTAGCATGATATGTCGCATGTCTACCTCAAGTCCCTGTTCCTCCAAGGTATTTGTAATCTCTTTTACGAGAGCAGTTCTTGATGCTTCAATTCCCAACGTTTGCCATATCTCATATACATTGTTAGTAGTAGACCTAGAGGTATCTATACCCTCAATCGCTACTACCTTGGCAAGATTGGATCCGGCTGTTTGTATAACCCACTCGTCATTTTGCTTGACGATAGTAACTCGTTCGATGTCTGGTACGCCCTTAACTCTGTTATTGAGAAGCTTATTTCTAAGTGTCAGTAGTGTTTGTGCATCAGGATTTCCTGGAACTGAAACCCTGATGAGGTATTTCTTCTCGTTCATTGAGATCTCATATTTCTTTTTCGATCCTTTCAATACTTCATATACTTCCTCCAGCGCGCACCCACGCTCTGTTAGTTTAGTATCAGAAACTGAAAAGGTAAGTGTCCCATCATAATCCGTATCTGTTTTTTCTATTAAATCGCTAACTCTAGTAAATATTATCTCCCTTGCAACTTCAAGCGCCTTTTCCCTAGAGATACTATGTTCTTTATCAAGGTAAATATCCATAGTAGGGGTAACTGGTTTTTTTCTTGCATCCACTAGTTCTATTAACCTGGGAAGTCCCAACGTGACGTTCCTTTCCTTAACTCCAGCAAAGTGAAAGGTTCTAAGAGTCATCTGTGTACCTGGTTCTCCGATAGACTGGGCAGTAACTACCCCGACTGCTTCGCCAGGTTCTGCTCTTGCTTTTTCGATTAAATCCATAGTCTTTTTTAGAACGCTTTCGATGCCTTCTAAGCTAAGTGGGTTTCCAGTGATCGTCGTCTCAAGATTCCTCTTCAATCTGTCGTTCAGATCCTTACCGAATTTTTTTAATATTCCCTCAATCTCAGCCGGTGTTGCCTTTTTGCCAGTATCTACAATTGATGCGCTTTCAATCAATCTTAATATATTTATAGCTTCACCGTGATCGCTTTTTGCTGGATCTATTCCGTCTTCACCATACAAATACTGAATTATATTCCCGTGGGGATCACGAACAGTATGATCGTATTCAATTTTTAGGTGCTCTAGAGCGTTAATTAATCTTCTTTGCATGTACCCAGACTGCTGGGTTCTAACTGCTGTATCAACTAGACCTTCCCTGCCTCCCATGGCATGGAAGAAAAATTCCAGTGGACTCAGACCATCTCTATAATTTGATTTAACGAACCCACGCGAAGCGGGATTGGTGTCATTTATCGTAAAGTGTGGCAGAGATCTGTTGTGATACCCCTTGTTAATTCGCTTTCCTCTAATAGACTGCTGTCCCAATGCCGCAGTCATCTGTCCAATATTAAGTGTTGATCCACGTGCGCCGGTGGAAGCCATGATTACACCGGAATTGTTATCCGGAAATGCTCTGTCGGCTGTTTTTCCGGCTCTATCCCTTGCTCTTGACAGCTCATTTACCACGTATAATTCAAGAGCCTCCTCAGGAGCAAGACCTCTAGTAAGTGGCAGGGTTCCCTGGTTATACTGCAAGATCAAATCATGAACGTTGTCATATGCCTTTTGAACTACATCATTAATTTCCTGTCGTGTTTTATCATTTAGCCATAAATCTGAGTAGCCATATGAAAAACCTCGGTGGGTTATGTACGTCTTGAGCATAATCAGAATAGAATCAAGGAACTTTCGAGCAGCATCATTTCCATAATCCTTTACTATTCGATGTAGCACACTATCTGGTTCTTCTGCTCCTATTGAAGCCTTATCTATCACTCCACTCACGAGTTCTCCATTTCTGATTACAACATCTTTCCCTTCACCTTTTGCTGCCTTGTTCCACTTTGAGGTAATTATAAAATTGAAGTCATGAGGAAAGAATAGTGAAAACAACTGTTTGCCGGTATAGAATTTTTCGCCTGCGCTATTTGTCTTGCATTCTGGCAAGGTGCCTTTATAGCCACCTATTAGAGCCATGTTTGCAAATTCTTCCCTACTAAGTATAGTTTGATCGGATGTGAGGATGAATGCTCCCGTAATAAAATCCCTGATCCCGCCAATAATAGGTCCGCCATATCTCGGTGAGATAAGCTGATCCTGGACTCGCATGAGTAATGCTCGCCTCCGCTCTGGCTTCCTCGCTCTGAGGGACATGTAGATTCATTTCATCTCCATCAAAATCTGCATTGTAAGGAGGGCAAACTGCAGGATGTAATCGAAATGTCCTATATGGCAAAACTCGTACATAATGAGCCATGATGGACATTCTGTGTAACGAAGGCTGCCTGTTAAAAATTACGATATCTCCATCCGACAGATGTCTCTCAACTAGATAATTACTGGAAAGAGAATCTGCTATTGTATTCCTATCATTTACATAGTCAAGTCGAATCTTAACTCCATCTGGTCTTATGATATAATTAGCACCAGGATATATGTTAGGTCCATTAATAACCAATTTCTTTAGTCGCTCGAGGTTCCACTGGGATACAGTCTCTGGTATAGTCAGTTTTTTGGCAACATCCACTGGCACACCTACATTTGAAATGGCAAGATTTGGATCGGGCGAGATCACTGTTCGACTTGAGAAATCTACTCTTTTTCCAGACAGTGAGCCACGGAACCGTCCCTCTTTCCCCTTTAATCTTTGAGTCAGAGTTTTTAGAGGTCGTCCCGACCTATGATGAGCTTGTGGGATTCCGGACACTTCATTGTCAAAATAAGTGGTTACATGATACTGTAATAAATCTACCAAATCTTGTACGATTAGTGGAGGCGTTCCAGCCTCTTTGCTTTCCTTGAGCCTTTGATTGACCCTTATAATATCGACGAGCTTATGAGTCAGATCGTCTTCTGATCTGATTCCAGTTTCCAGTATTATGGATGGTCTGACAGTCACGGGTGGCACAGGTAGCACTTGTAGCACGAACCACTCTGGTCTGGCCGTTTTAGGATCATATCCAAGCACAGTTAAGTCTTCATCGGGAATGTGGACCAATCTCTCTCTAATGGTAATGGGCAATAACCTGTTTTCACCTACATCTGTCTTCTCCACGAAGATTGTCGGTTTCGTAAATACTAAATCATATTGTTCTTTCTGGCAATGAGGACATACTTTGACCTTCTTTGCCTTGTCAATTATCTCGTCTTTAACATTCTCTAAGGCAATCACAGCGTATGCGGCTTTGCTATCTCGCAAATCTTTGTATTTCGATAATTCGTCAGGAGTTAACTTGATTCTGTTGCAAGATCTACATGTTATTATAAGTAGCTTGTGGATGTCGTCAACAAAGGCTATATGAAGAACAGGCTCTGCCAGTTCTATATGTCCGAAGTGACCAGGACACTTGGCAGAAGTATTACCACAGGTAGCACATTTTTGACCAGGCTCCAAGGTCCCAAGACGATTGTCCATCAATCCGCCCTGGACTGGCATTCCATCCTCATCATACGTCTCTGGGGCCGTAATTTCTGCAACACTAAATTTCCGCACCTCAACTGGAGACCATACACTGAATCTAATTCCTCCAAGAATTTTTAGGGATTCCTCCATCATACTAGTACATCCTCCTGTCGATTCATACCTTCTCCCTCGCTATCAATCTTGGAGCTACATTCAAACTCATCATTTCCTGAAGAAGTAATTTAAATGCATATGCGATGATTACCGAAGATATCTTTGCCTTCTCGCCACAAACCCGACAGACAAATCTCCGCTGCTTTGACATCAAAATATGCCAGAAGTCCGCAGCGTTCGCAAACATTTACTTCTGCCTTATCAGACTCCTCAAGCAATCTGTCCTTCAGCATCATCGATGCTCCATATGCAATGAGACAGTCCCTTTCCATTTCTCCAAATCTGAGCCCACCGCCACGTGCTCTTCCTTCCGTAGGCTGCTTTGTGAGCATTTGAACCTGTCCTCTTGCTCTGCTGTGAATTTTGTCGGCAACCATGTGATGTAGCTTTTGATAATATACTACGCCAATGTAAACCTCTGCCGGAAACCGTTTTCCGGTTCTACCGTCATACATCATCTCTTTTCCACTATATTCAAAGCCATATTGTGCCATAACGTCTTTAATATCGTCCAGTTTTTCACCCAAGAAGGCAGATCCATCGACGATCTTGCCCTCTCAATGATGCAGCTTTACCACCCAGCGATTCCATAAATTGTCCCACAGTCATTCTTGAAGGAAAGGCGTGTGGATTTATCATGATATCCGGTACAACTCCTTCGGCAGTATAAGGAAGATCCTCTTGGCTTACAAGCATTCCTACAACTCCTTTTTGGCCGTGCCTTGATGCGAATTTGTCTCCAATTTCCGGTATTCTCATATCTCGCACTCTTATCTTAAACATCTTCCCACCCTCAACTGACTGAGTCATTATCACTGTATCCACAACGCCGTTTTCTGAAGGCCTAACACCAACCGAAGTATCTCTTCTATAAGGTCCCTTTACTTCAAATTCTTTATATTCTTCCATAAATCTCGGTGGGGATGTTCTACCTATGAGAATGTCACCCCCACTCACTATAGCTTCGTGCATAATAGCACCATCCTGTTCCAACAATCTGTATGCTTTCTCACCTCTATATCCTCTAATATTTGCGTCTGAAAGTGGGAGTTCAAAGTTATCCTTCATCCCACCAGGATATTGTTTTGCTTCCGCTTCATATACTCGATAAAAGAATGTCCTACCCAGCCCTCGATCCACCGATGACTTGTTAAATACAATAGCATCCTCGATATTGTAGCCCTCAAATGGTAGAACTGCAACAACTGCATTCTGTCCTGTAGGCCTCTCATCTAAACCCAACAAGTTTATTGCTTTTGTATTTACCATCGGAACCTGAGGATATAACATAAAATGCTGTCGAACGTAGGTGCTTGCGTTCATTAGAGGTGTCGAAAATCCCAAGCTCTGTTTTGCCATTGCACTTTCGTATGTATTTCTTGGTGATTGGTTATGCTCGGGATAAGGTATAATTGAAGCGCCAACTCCCAGAATTGCCGATGGAAATATTTCGATGTGAGTATGGGATTTACTAAGTTTCGATACATCAATTGCAATATAACAATTTTCCTCCTCATTAGCGTCGACTAGTTCTATGATACCCATATACAGGAGATCAGACCATGATAGAAATTTTTTGGTGACCTTATCGACAATTTCATTTGTTATAAGTGGAGCACCATCTTTGACGACTGCAAGTGGTCTCAAGACCCTTCCGGCATTGCAACTAATATACATCCGTCTAGTGGCATTTTCGTTAAACGTGGAATAGAAATAGATTCCAACATGCGGATAAATTTTACCACCTCTTCGCATTGTTCTTAAAGTGTGAGCCAATTGTTCACCACCTTCAGCGTAGCCTATAAGCTGTCCATCAACGAAAACTCTGGTACCAATCCTCCTGAGATCTTCCTTGGCCTCATCAATATGTTCTACTCCAAGCTCATATAACTTCTCGACAATCTCTGCTGGTGGAGCACTCACAGAAATAATCGCAGATAAGGCCAGATTTTTAACTAGGCCACAATTTGAACCTTCTGGTGTCTCTGCTGGGCAGATCCTACCAAAATGGGTAGCATGTAGATCTCTGGCTTCGAAATTCGGCTGACTTCTGCTTAAAGGGGATTGAATTCTTCGTAAATGACTGATAGTTGACATATAATTCGTTCGATCCAGTAACTGTGTCACGCCCACCCGACCCCGGCCCCAATTGCCGGTTGCAATCGCATTATTGAGTTTATCAGAAATTATCCCCGGTCTAACGGCCGCCGCTACAGCATTGATCCCCCGCTTTTGTCCAGATCTCTCCAGCTGATATTTCATGTCCCTTATTAAATTTCTAAATGCGGTTCTGAATAAATCTGCCAACATTTGACCAGCAAATTTTATTACCTTATTACCGTAGTGATCCTTATCATCGGAGTCTATCCAACCCATTTTTAATTCAATCAGCTTGCTTGCAGCTTCTCCTAGAAAGAGTGCTTTTTCATGGCGATTATCTGGATTCTTACCCAGATGAGGAAGCAATCCCCAATCAAGAAGCGTTTCTGCCCTTTTTATTTGGAACTCTTCAAGCATTCCAGGAGCAATTCTCTTGCTTATATAGATTATGGCATCCTGGCTAGTTATTACATCACCTGCCTTCTCGAAAGAAGGCTCCAGGTCGTCTTGAATAATTTCGTTTAGCGAGACCGCATTCGCAATATCCTTATCTGATTCTAATCCCAATGCTCTAATTAGCGTAACAAGTGGAATATCTACTGGAGAACCGGGGATCTTGGCGACAACAGAACCATCTGGTCTCATGATCAATTCCAATTTGGCTCTATAGCCAACTATTGAAGAATAGACTTTGGCTTTGTAAAGTAAAGTTCCGGTCGCTTCCTCCACATCTACTATAATTTTATTGTACAGAAGATCCTCCAATCCAACTATCACACGCTCAGAGCCGTTGATCACAAAATACCCACCAGGATCTCTGGAGTCCTCGCCCGTTTCTATCAATTTTAGTTCAGGCAAATTATGTAGTATGCACGCATTTGACTTGACCATGACTGGCATGTCACCTACATGAATAAACCTCGATTCTAATATTTTACCGTCCTCCACTATACTAGACTCGAGCATAATCGGAGAGGCATACGTTAAATTGCGAAGTCTTGCTTCCACGGGTGCCACATGGGTTATGGAGCCATCGAGCTCCATGATTCTAGGCTGTTGCAGCTTAATCTTACCAAGTTTAATCTTGTACGGATATTCGGCTGTTTCGATTTCGATTTCTCCAACTTCATCAATGATGCTCTGCAGGCCTCGTTCCATAAATTCATTATAGGAATTCAAGTGCTGACGGGCTACTCCTTCTCGTCTAAGAATATCATTAATAATTGGCCACATATCAAGAAACTCGGTCATGAATATCTAGCCTTCTACGACGTAGCGGTAATATACACTTTCACCCGCAGTTGGGCTTTTTCTTGTTATTTTTATGATATCCCCTGGACGTACCTCAAGGTCTTCAATCCCTTTATCTGTAGTTGTAATATAGGGTAGTTGACTAGGCTTTGCGTTAAATTTTCGCAATACTTCTTCTGCCAAGTCCTTTGGCAGTATCTCATGCTTTGGTTGATAAACATGATTGGATATCTTTATAACCTTCTTTTCTGAGGACATATTTTACGTCCCCTCCACACCGGACTTAAATGACAAGTTCCACGTCAGAAAATTTCCAGCGTTCACTGTACCACTTGAGAAAAGATAGCACATATAAGTGATATCGTTTTTATGATCAAATCCTCATGTGAAACAAAAAATGATTGGTAAATCTTAGAAAGGTAATGATCTACTTAATTTTTCTCTGCTTTGGATTTGATTAATATGTTTTCAGCATCAGAAATTACTAAGATCTTATGATTTCTTCCATGTTTCTCCATAAGGCGATTTAATATCTCTTTGCTTCCCGTATATGGATATAAACCGAGCTTTCCATTTAGATAGTATTGAGGGATAGTAGACATAATACCCATATCATATTGTGATTGCAACTCTCGTAAGTATAGGAGGTGTTCCTGGCCCTCAACATAGGTCTGACCATCAAGGCCATTTTGCAGTTCAATCCTTCCCTCAACGCAATCGCGTAAGGCGCCGTTTCCTACGCCTTGAGTATTCTCGGCCAATAATACTGCCGAGCCATTTCTCTTTACAAGGTGTATTGAGTTCCACAACGAATTTAGTGAACTCGAGAGAGTCTCATGGGGCCCTTCTTCGTTACTTGTACAGATAATTGTAGAACCGCTACTAATCTCTTCAGTCTCTGTTATCGCAGACAAATAGCCTAGTGCGCTGTCAAATGCCTCAATTATGTCGCCATGGAATATAGCTGAAATACCATAAGAATTTCCTACCACTTCAATAACCTCAGCCCTCAATTCGCTGAAAACTGATAATGCAATTTCTAAAGGCGGTCCAGCTATCCCTGGTGCCGGCAAATTCGTGACTCTAGAATTAAATGCTTCTGTCATCTTATCTGGATAAAAATTACGAAGTAGCATTGTAGGGGCTCCGCAATACCCAAATAATGGGTCGTGTTTTGTATGAGAGATGATTAAAATTTTTTGAAATTTTTTAATCATAACGTCAAATGGCTCTGAACCAATTCTCTCTATTGAACAACCCTTGTTAGAAATGTTAGCACGTAATGTTCGAACATATTTGGAAAAGGTCTCGATTGAGACTTTTGGTAAATCTATCGAACGATTGAGATCTAGTATCATATCAATAGCTCGCGCTACCGATATTGACCCGTCAGTTGCAAGGATAAGTGTATTTTCCATCAGTACAACTCCACTAAGTTTGGCCCTTACCTGTTCATCGGATAGGAGGTCTAGGTTTGATGAAATATGCTTTAGAAGATTTTCGAATTTAATATCAAGTACTATATGGGTACCTCCATACTTGAGCCATATTTCAGGCATCAAGAACCTAAAAATGTCCCGTTAAAATAAATCTTTTTCCCTTCTCGCGTAGTTATCACTATTTACTTCGTGCTTTCTCATCATCGTGAGCTTTCCCGGCAAAAAATTTACCGTCGAAGCCTAGCTCTCAAATAATGCCTAGGAACAGGCTAACTTTTACAGAAAAGCCCGCAGAAGAATAATAAATCGCGTAAAGGGAGAAAATAAAAAGACAATCATTCTGGTGACATTTCCTGATCTGGCTGATATTTTTTACATCTATTTTCTACGGGTCTAAAAATATTAAGCAGATGCTAACGCTGTTTTCGTACTAATCCGCACGAATAGAATAACTATCGTTAGCTTTCGTAAATCATTAAATTCTTCTCTTCCAACAACGTATGCAGATTATGTACTGCTCTGTAAACTTCGCTTTCCTTTTTTGCACCTGTGCAGACTAACTTTCCACTAGCAAATAACAAGATTACAGTTTTTGGATCTAACATTCTATGTATCAAGCCAGGAAATTGTTCCGGCTCATACATACTTCTTGGAAGTACTCTGGCGGCTAGCTCCAAGTGAATTTTTCCACCCAAACTCGCTGATGCCACTATATTCTGAATTTCTATCTGCGGCTCATGCTCTATAGGGATCCCTCCTTTCTTTAGTTTTTGGACTACGTTTTTCACTGCCTTTATAGCCTGGTCTTCCGACTTCGCGCCAGTGCACACCATCTTTCCAGAACTGAAAATTAATGTAGCTGTTTTGGGGGATTTCAATCTGAATACTAATCCAGGAAATTGATCAGGGTGATACTCAACGTCTGGAAAAATTTGAGTTATTAGATTTAAATTTACAGTTTGATTCACGGTAGCCGAAGCTACGACATTTTCGATGCTGACGATGGGCTTGGTCTGTGGCATAATATAAGTGGGGTTTATATATATGCACTATATATACTGTTTATAATATCATTATAGTAGATTTTAATATAAATTTATGTATCGCTTTATTTATTGCCATGAGAAACACTATGCAATCTAATGGCTATTGATTAGATCACTTCACTATCCAATAATTGTTACTGATCATACTATATATAATGGCAAATTTGTGCCACGGAATTACCCAAGTAAAATATCCTTGGGTTATCATGCTGATATACTGCGTGAGTCCTGCCAAAAAGACTAAGCTTCTTTGACGTGCCCCCATTAGTCCTTATCGCGAATTTGCAAGTTATTCAGCCATAAATATAAAGTGAGCTTAGTTTCAAAATTTTCTTATTTGTTAAAAAGGAGCATTGTCTAAAACCACGCTGCGTAGCCGTCTTTATCATAAAAAGCTGTAGTACAAATAGCGACTGAAGTAATGTGCTAAGATAATTCTGAGTCGAATAATCAAAGTCTAGTGAACTAATATTCAAATCATTAGACTCACCATGAGGTAAGCTGCGGTAAGGAGAATTGCTTCTATTACCGAGTATTAGTATTCGATCTGTTCTAGTTACTCCAAATATTGGTGCATGGAAAAACTCGTCAATAGTGTATGCATATGATCTTATTCCCAGAATTTCATTTGCCTTCAATGTCCCATATAGAGCAATTGGAAACAATAGCCCACTGCCCAAAATTATGTACGAACTAAAATTTTGTGCTCTAAGTAGACTATCGCTCATCCTGTCAGCACTTTCAAAGAGGCATGTAAGGTCTGGAAGGCGATTGATTTTCCTAACAAGCGAAAGACAAATGAGGAGAGAAGCACCAAATCCTATTGAACCAGACGTAGTTATTCCAGTAGTACGATACTTTAGCTCAATCAAATCATCACACACTCTGGCCAATTTGCTTCTCGGATCCTTAGTAATGGCTACTGTTTTCACTGCTTTCTTTTTTGCCATCCTTGCAGCAAGAATATTATCTAAAGTGTTACCAGATATCGATATAAAATATGCGGTCTTGTTATTTACAATATCAGGATTGATCAATATATCTGAAGGATAACAAGATTGGGCTCTATGGTTCGAAGCATATTGTGCAACAAGCGCTCGGCATGAGAGTCTCCAGATCCAATAAACAGTGAATTCTCGGGACTATTTAGCGACTTGAGATTTAGATAGGTAAGATCTTCCAATTGATATCTAACCTCAATATACATAGCAAGAAGCGAATCCACGTGAGGATGATTTGCTTCCCACTTTATGATTTTTACTACAATTTGGTAGATTTAGCATGTTTACCTCGAAAATTCGTGGCACCGATTACACATGAACAATTACAATGAGACAAGAATATTAGTACCGAATTCGTTAATGTATTATGGTCAACTATTATCAAATCCTAGAGGTTAACCCTTCTGCAACATTGAATGAGATAAAGCAATCCTTTCGTACTTTAGCATTGAAGTATCATCCTGACAAGAATAAGAATTCTGAAAGTTCAAAGGAGAAATTTATGCAAATTATAGAGGCTTACGAAGTCCTTTCTGACCAATACGCAAGAAAAAGATATGATTCTATTAATTCCGAAAAAAGGTCTAACCAGGTCGGCCGAGAAAGATGGGTACCGTCAGCTGACTTCCGTAAAATCTATAGCTACTCGGAAATAAAAAAACAATATACAAATGACGCAATAACGGGTGGGATGTGGGATATAAGTGAAAGAACAAGCATGGGAATGTGGAAGGCCACAATGATACTATTTGGAGGCCTTGCCGTAATGGTGACAATTATTATCATGTTTCGTTGAGGCCAAAAATATTAAATTTGATTAGTTTAGATCAAATTAGATTCCAGAACATATAGGGTTTATTTGGCAAGGCTATTAGAACTATGCTGCACAAAGGCAAATAGCTAGAACAGGCGTGATTAGAATCAATCTATCTAATTTGGAGACCTGTGCTCAAAAGGATTAAAAGAGGTAATATGAAACTTTATTTAATTTGCGCGTAATCGCCATTGGAAGTCGCGTTTTTGTGACTAGTTTTCAACTTGCTGGTGTTGAAGGAATAAAAATATCTTCATCTGCTCAAATACTGAGTGAAATTAATAAATTACGGTCGTCCGAGGACGTCGGCCTCATTCTTCTGAGTGATGACATGGCAAAAGAGATTCGCTTTCAGCTGACTGACATAAGATCAAAAAAACCTATACCTTTAATCTTTGAACTACCTGCTCCTGGAAGCACAAAAGAAAGTATTGATTACAGAGCGTTACTTAAGCAAATTCTGGGTGTATAGTTGAATAGAACTGAATTTGTTGTGCAATCTCCTAATCAGCTTGGAAGTTCCAGTTCAGCTATTTTTCTTCCGAATATAAGGTAGGCGGTATGTCCAATCATCCTCATCGAGGGTCTTGTCATTCCTTCCCTCGCTTCAATGGTTCTTATAAAAACTTCGCTGCAGTCGATATCAACAAACCCGTTTTTGAGTGCTATGGCAGTTTTTTCTACTTGATTGACTGTAGGACAAATTGCTACAAAGGATCCGCTTTCTTTTAGTGCTATATAGACCTGTGGGACTATGGTCCAAGGATCTCCCAGGTCAACGATTGCCACATCAAAATCCTTTTCTTCGATAGCATGATGGGCATCAGCTTCGTTTAGGGTCGCAAATTCTGACATGCCAGCTTTGCCTAGATTTCGACTTGCTATGATTATTGACTCATGGTTAATATCGTATGAGTGAATATGACCCGTTGGTTTAACTATACTAGCAAGGAACGTGGTTATAGCACCGCTTCCAGTACCAATCTCGAGAATCTGCGATCCACTAGTTATTCCTGCTCTTACGACAATATATCCAAGATCTTTAGGATACACAATTTGCGTTCTCCGCTCTGATTTCATTATAAAATCGTGAACTGTGGGCTTTACAAGGTAGATGACTTTACCGAGTGGAGTCTGAAGAAATGATCCATAGTTCATTCCAATAATAGATGGTATATCTATTACTCCTAGATGGGTATGTAGTTTCTTTTCTGACGTTACCTTAACTAGCCATTTCTTAGTTCGATTATGAAATAACAACACATAGGAGCCTTCTTCGATACTCATAATTGGTACTCGAACGCTTTTAATATGATAAAAATCTTCGTTATTCTATTGAATTTTGTCAATAAATATTTACAAAATAGGTATTGCACTATTAGATCAATATTGAAATCTCTGGTAGCAGATGTAGTCTAGAAAGCCAAGAGGTTTGACGGAACCAATAAGACCTTTAATAGAACTAAATTATATTTACAAATTCGGATAATACTGCGTACATATACAACATTTAGTTAGCGCATGGCGACTACCTTTGGCTAAGCCCCAGTAACTGAATAATTAGTAGAGGGACAATTTTCCGTTGTTTAAATTCATTTAATGTAACGTAAGAGCCATGAAATTTGCACGCGGCAAACTAAACCCTGAGGTCTTTGTAAAAATAAGTGTTAATTTGGTATGTCAAACTATAAGACCTGTGCTTATATAAAACAATCCACAAAGTTCGAGACTATCAGGAATTATCTATTTACAAAATAATTCGCGTTAGGGCTACTGAAAATATCACTTTTTGACCTTCTGAAGTATATGGCTTTTCATCATCTGGTAATTGCATTCTAATCTGATCACACATTATGGAGAACCTGCTCTTGGCTTTATCCGCCAGTTAGTCTAATAAATCTATTTTCTCCGTTAGTATGTTTTACAGCCAATGCTGCATAATCTAGATTTGCCAGTGCTATTGTAGCCGACTTTCTCACTTCTTCATTTGGGTCACTAAGCGCTCCATTCAAAACATCTCTAGCTTTTTCAGATCCAATGACTCCTAACGCAATGGCTGCTTCATGCCTCACGAAAAAACTAGCATCCGTTTTGACGGCGTCGGCAAGTGCTTCGATTGCACTAGAAAATCCCAGCTGTCCCAAGGAGAATGCTGCTTCATGTCGGACAAGCGGCTCCATGTCAGTTCTAAGAACTGTACCAATATCCCTAACTACTGATTCGGTTGAAATATCCGCAAGTATGCAAACTGCCCTAGTCCGAATTACCATATCCCGATGATTTAGTAGCGCGATAAAGTAGTTTACATTGTGGTTTTCATACTGCCGCTCCATCTCTTCTAATGTACTCATTCTGCTATCCGGACCTTCAATCGAGTTAATAGTATCCATAAGATTTGTCTAGGTCAAGATGAACACTTATTTTTTTGTTGTGGCGTACTTTTCCGAATAACCTCGACGATTTAATAAGGGTCAAAGTCAGATACTATGAGAATGAGGATAAGATATTGGAGATTAGCGATATCAGAAGTTTTAAAAGCCAAATATCCAGTTAACAAAGTCAATCATTGGGAAATTAAATGCATGATGGGGGAGTACCAACACTTTGGGGTATTCTGGTACAAGTATGGCACTCCATTTGACAAGGAACCTATCCCCGGAATATGCCTTTATTACAATGAGATTCCTCATACGACTGTAGAAGAAATCGTTCAGTTGTTATACGAAAATTTTGGGGGCAATATTCAATATCGACAAACAAGGGTTTTCTTACGCGGCTCAAAGGAATTTGCAGCAGCAGACCAAGTCGGCATGTTGGCAAATCAACTGAGTCTGAAATTCAACTCTCCAGCTGAAATCAGTATTGAATTTGAAAGGATAACCGAGGAAGAAAAGCTGCTGGAATCTCTGAGTCTTCCGGCCGCTAAAGCATTACCAATTGTAGGTCCTGATTAGTATTAGATTTTGGAAGATTGCAATTATGTAAGTATTACGGAAGTTCTTATATAGATCCCACGCAAATCAGGACTCTAATGAATCTGAAACGTGACTTTTATAATAATTTGCAATATTGATATAGGCGGAAACAGATGATGAGGTGGATCAATGGGAAATGTATCGTTAAATGAAGCTATTCTTTTATTGCAGAATTCGAGAGTCGCGGATTTTAACCTCTGGCGATTTAAGAATTTGACTTTAAAACTAGATTTAAGTGATATGGATTTTTCTGACAAAAATCTGTCGGGTGCTTGTCTGAACGGGGCCTTATGCACACGTTCAAATTTTTCCGATAGCAAGCTATCTCGCATCAACCTAGTTCAAGCAGATCTCACTGATGCCGATCTCACAAGGGCAGATCTAGCAGGAGCGTTATTAATGTTGGCCGAGATGGATCGCTGTAGCCTGATTGATGCAAATTTGACGGCAACCAATTTAATGGGGGCAAGACTGCGAAACGCCAACCTATCTGGTAGCAAGATGATACGGACAGTCTTGATTGAAGCAGATCTTAAGGATACTAATATAAGTGTAGAAGGACGGAGTCAAGCATATACCAAATTTGCAAAGTTCTAATGGAAATCTCTCCTAGAAGCCATATTCGCGCAACTAATCCTGCTTTTGATTATTCCTGGCTTTAATCAGTATCAAATTTCTATTCGATTTAATGACTTTCGTATTGTAAATTCTATATTACTTATTAAGACGGTTCTATCCAAGTTGACCGTAATATTTCCTATTTTGCAAAATGGCAGGTTAGGTCAATGAAATAGATAGCGATCGTTCTTATGGGTAGCAAGAGTGATTTAATTACTCATCAGGCCTAAAAAATAGCGACAAAAAATACTGAGTAAACGTAACGCAACTGATGGTGCTTCTATTATGTAATATTCAGGCCCAACTTGGCTTCAGCAGAACTAACAGTCTAAGATCTCTGCCATCATTAATCCGTGAATGGTTTGCTGAGACATCATGTGTCCTAATAATGTTCGCTCCATTTTTCACAGATTTTATTTCGGCAACTATCGAGGCAACTAAGCGGTCCTCCGTTCTTGAATTTAATAAATGACCGATGAAAGACTTCCTCGAAACTGACACACATATAGGCTTTTGAAAATTTTTCAATTTGGTTAAGTTTAGAATTGCCTCTATATCACGAATATAAAATTCTGCACCTTGAATTTTAGTAAAGAATGGGTTTTTACCTTCACTCCTGAAAAATCCAATTGATGGATCGATAATGACCTTATTCTCTGCAATCTTGGCTTGACGTGATATTGCTAAGCTTTCTCGCAAGAATTTTTTCGTTGCTGAAATCTGCCAGGAAGAGTGCAGTGACGGACCGCCGTATGCTCCAAGTATTATCGGTGTCTTGGTGTCCGCCACAATCTTAGCCATGTTTGCATCAAATTTGAGTCCAGAAATGTCATTAACGGCATCAGCACCTGCTTCGATTGCTTCTTTTGCAACAGCCGACCTTGGCGTATCAGCTACTATTGGAAGATTACAACTTACCTTAACTGCTTTGACTGCATCAACCATCCTCCTTACTTCTTGGTTGAGTGGGATGAGTGTCTGCAGATATGGGGCAGTCGACATTGCACCTATATCTATTAGACTGGCTCCCATATCTTCCATACTCTGCGCAGTTTTCGCGATCTCTTCGAATCTTGTCAGGACAGATCCCTTGTAAAATGATTCTGGACTAACGTTTATTATTCCCATTACCCTCACAGGTGCATTATTACCTACGCACACTTCTCCTAGAAAAGTCAATTATTGGGATCACATTACAACTCAGAATTGCTTTTTTATATAAACAGTCTTGTTTATACATGAGACTAGCTAAGGTTAATATAGAACTCGCAATCTTTCTCTTGATAAAATATGCCTGTGATATACGTTGTATTGAATTACGATATTATGAATTGGTTCCTGGGAAAAGTGTTCTTTAACTAAAAGTCAACATGGTAGATATACTCAATGGTCAGAACGCTTGACAAGACTCACACCGTTCTCTCCTATATTGAGGGGAGTCTTAAAAACGTAACGATTGTTAATGGCAAAAGTAAATTTCCAGGGTTCATTTTTTCTCTGCTAAATCCACCGATCCCATTAGGCGGAAACATTGTATCTCTTGATTTATACGTTGACGAAATCCCTATTGCAAAGAAATCAATCTTTGTCGCTACTTCCGATGACGTGGTCAATGCGTCCACTATCTCAGAAAACAGACCCATATCTTTTAGACCCTTTCAAAGTGCTAGATTTTTAATAACAAGGGATTATATGTTAGAAAAGACCAAGAAACACAAAATAGTCATACTTAGCAAGCTTGAGGGATTTGAGCAAATAATTATCCCATTTACATTCAGAGACCGTGCTGGAGATCAGAGGGAAAGAATATTTATTCCGTCGAACATTTTTGACGAAGCAAATTTTGCTACCGATAGTTATGATACAATTTTTAAAAATTTTATGAGTCCTCTAATCCTTTCGAATAAAAAGGCATATGTTGTTTGTTCATCGAATGCAAATCTTTCAGCAAATTGGACGTGGATGGGGGCAAGATATGATAACGGCGGACTATATGTACCTCCAGCGAGAGCTTTTGGAAGGATTAATGTAGAGATCTCAATAGAAGGCGAAGTCCGCAAAAGACTTCCGAATTTTGTTGCGTCATCTAAACACGAAAATGGAATCCTCTATACAAGACATGAAGTTTCTGGGTTGCAAGTTAAGAGAACCTTATTTTTGCCCTTGAGTCACAGAGGGTTTGTTATGCGTCTAGAGCTATCAGATAAGACATTGGACTATAAGAAACTAGGATTAAGAAGGAAGACTAGTAGGCCACAAAGAAAGATAAGAATTCATTTTTTGATAGATGGAAATATAACAAGTTACGGCTTGGGCAGCAATCTCACAACATAACTCGACTGATCTGATTGATAATGAAAATTGTCTTCTCATCCAAACTGCTGCTAGGAGGGACATTGCGCATTATTATGGAACGATAGGTGTTTCCCCTAAAACATTGAAACCTTCCAAAGTCCTGACTGATTCTTTCGATAATGACCTGGAGATTTCCTATGACTTAGTAATCGAACCGGACAAGAATGTTGAGATTGCGTTGATAGGAACAGGAAGCTATATCAGTTCTCAAGATTGCATTGAAGAATACAAATTTTTGAGAGAAAATTATCAACGATTGCTACAAGATACCGAGATTTATTTCAAGGGATTATCGTCTTCCCTTCTTCATATCCAATCGACTCCACATCAGAACTCCACTTTCTCAAAACTTATCAAGGCATACGAAAAAGCCAGAATGAGTATGGAATATTTAAAGGCCGACTATGATGAATTAGGTCCTGGCATATGTGCAGGTCTTCCTCGTTTTCCGAATTATTGGGCTAGAGATACTGGTTGGTCGTTAAGAGGGTATATTTCTCTCGGAGATTATGATTTTGTCCTAGATGTCCTAGAAAATTTTTTTAAACACCAGGCCCGAAGAACGGCGGGATCGGCAACCCGAGGCGAACTGCCAATGATAATTAGTGGTAAGGCCTTTCTTCACAACACCACTTTTGGATCAGCTGATTCTACATTTTTATTTCCTTGGATAATCCGAGAATATGTCTATTCTACTGGAGATGTAAAGTACCCTAAGGAAGAGATGGAGAAACATAACTGATCTCGTAAATTGGGGTTTTTCAAAAGATGTGGACGGTGATGGTCTAATCGAGCATGGATTTACAGGAATTGCTGAGAAACTCCCGATCCAAGACTCGACTTGGATGGATCATATCGATCGAAGGAAGAGTGCAAATGATGTTCAAGCTCTTTTTTATGAATGTCTAAATATTGGGAGTGAATTGGCAACAATCGTTGGCGATCACAGTAACGAACAAAAATGGTCAAACAATTCAAGATTATTGCGAGATCGTATTGATCATGTCTATTGGAATGAAAATAGTGGATTCTACTATGATACTATCCGTAGGGATGGAAGCAGGGATTCAAGCATTAGACCTAATGCACTTATCCCCATCCTAACAGACATGGTCAGTGAAAAGACCAAAGCGGAATCAGTATTGAGAAGGATTGAAAAGAGTGACTTGACTACTCCTTGGGGAGTACGAACGTTAAGCTCTCTCGATCCGAAATACCATCCAACTTTATATCATGATGGAGCAGTCTGGCCACTTGTCACAGGATGGGCTGCAATTTGCGAAATCAAATATGGTAGGAGAGAACAAGCCTTGTATTATCTAGAATGTATGGCAGAGAGAATTCTCGCAGAAAATGGCATGTTTGCCGAAACTTACCGAGGTGATAGGCCTGAACCATTTAATTCGTGCATTCTCCAAGCTTGGTCAGTTGGAATGTACATCTACGCTTTGCGTGAGATGATGCTTGGTATGAGAATTGATATGACCAAAAATCGAATCCAGTTTGAGCCTCAGATTCCCGAATCTTTAAAGAATAATTCTGTACCTATAACTTTTGAACATACCCTAACAAGTGTATCAGAGAAATGTAGAATTCATGTGGTCTTAGACCCCACACGCGATAAATTGTCAATCAAATATAAAGACCACGAATTAAAGAATATTCAAATGTTAAGTAGCACGTATTCAGTTGAATAGAGGATAAATCACGTCCTGCCGTCTGACCTTTCATTTAGCAATAGATCAACTATCCTAGGAAATCAATTTAGTCCCGATCAAACACATAGAGTTTTGGAAAATAATTCCAAGGAAACCGACCGCTATACTCTACGGCCCCTTCGTCCCCCAGGTTTACGAGTGGTATCATGAGGTATCGGAGTGACGTCGTCAATTCTACCGATTCTAAATCCAGCCCTAGCAAGAGCTCTAATAGCAGCTTGTGCGCCAGGACCAGGTATCCTGGGACCTACTCCCCCTACAGCCCTGACTCGAATATGAAGCGCATTAATGCCCTTTGTCTTGGCCACATCTGCTGCCAGCCACAGCAGATTTCATAGCCAGCATATGGCGATGACTCATACCTATCAGCGGTAACATGCCTCCCCCCAGAGCTAAATGAGATTGTCTCTGCGCCACTAATATCGGTAATATGAACCAATGTATTATTATAACTACTAAAGATATGTGCTACTCCCCACTTGTACTTAAATAGATCTTCGGTTTCGCTACTCATGCCACTTCTTGAATGTCTGCAGGTATATTAACTTAAGGAGATAACATGCTCACGGAGGATCTAGCCAATAGAGTTATTGGCTTCTGCATCTCCTTTATGTAGTCTGAATTAAAATTAATATTCTAATCATGTAAACTTTTTGTGCGATTTATCTTGTTTTTAAACTGCTCGAGATTATGAAAGATGAGTATATCCCCTATTTTCAAGCAGTGAGTATTTATTTTCCTTCCTGGAACGTATGAATACATTTCCAGAGCCATTCGTAGCTTCGCCTATCACTAAAAACTTTATTCTTGATCTCTTAGCACAAGAGATAGCTTGTTTAAAGTTTGATCGCGGAATTGTAGCGACTATCTCATATTCCTCCCCGCCATGGAATATTAATTCTCTTGAACTCAAGTCGTTATGTTTCACGAATTCAGTCAAATCTAATCCATACGGAATCCTCTTTATTAGGATATCTACATTACTTTGTGTTGCAAGTTCGTAAAGCGACGTTGCAAGGCCGTCGCTAGAATCAATGGAGGACGAAAAATACTTTGATAGGATCGTGCCAAACCGAATTCTAGGTATTGGCATCATTACCGAACTAATGGCTTTTTTTCTAAATTTCTCTGTGGCTTTCGCTCGATCCATAATGATTTTTAGCCCAGCTGGTGGATAGCCAAACATTCCAGAAACAATTATCAAATCACCAGGACCTGCTCCATTTCTACCAGGGATCTCTAGATGGCTTCTATAGGTAATTCCTATAACACAACAATCTATAATCAATTCCTTTGTCTGATTTGTATCCCCTCCTGCTATTATGAAACCAAATTCTCGTGACGCCATCCGAAACCCCTCAACCAGACTCGCAATTGCTTTTGCTGAATAATCCACAGGGATTCCTACAGAAATTAAAGATACATATGGTTTGGCGCCCTTGGCAGAGAGATCACTGATAACCGATACAATGCTTTTTCTGGCAATTTGCCATGGTTTCATTCCAGCAGGTACATCAGTACTTTCTACTAGCATATCACATTTGAAAACTACAGCATGCGATAATGAGATAGCCGCTTAATCTCTCCGGAGGAATGACAGTAACATCATTTTGCCCAAAATCTTTCAAATTATTCTGTTTAAGTTTGGCAATAAAGAGCTGAATTATTTGTTTTTCATCTAATTTCATCATATACCAGCTTCGCTCTACTAATCACTTGTCCGTACAGAGCACTAGCCTTGTCTGCCAACGATTCAACTGAAATGCGTACAGCATGTTCAGTGTTTGAAGGTCTTATAAGGACCCATGAATTTTCGTCGATTATTAATTTAATTCCATCAATCTCGGAGGCCTCAGAAGAAATAGGACCAAGCTCATCGTATAACCTCTCTATCAGATCTTTATGTAACCTGGAATCAGCGGCAAGTTTTGATCGAATTTGGACATATTTTGACGATAATCTCAGGCAATCAGTCATTGATTTACGATCTAGTGATGAAATAAGAACGCCTGCTAGTAGCCCATCCCTGCACATATTAAATTTAGACATAATAAAGCCGGCACTGCTTCCTTCACCACCTGCCTCTGCGCTTGATTCAGACATCTTCTTAACTACATTAGCTTCGCCTACCTTTGAGTAATACGCCGTGCCGTTATGGTTGGCAATAAATTCCTTCACAGATATGCTAGTATCCACGCTTATCGCAAAGTTTCTAATTCCAAGTCTCACTGCATTTGCTACACAAAATAAAAGCGTTACATCAGATGTTAACTTCCTCCCTGTCTTATCGATAACTACTAGTCTATCTCCATCTAGATCTAAAGCCAAGCCTAAATCTAGAGAGTTGCACCTGACCAGCGCCCTTAATTCCCTAAGATCGTCTACGGTCGGATCTGGATTTCGTGAATGAATACCGGCTGTATCATTTATGCTAGCGACTCTATATCCTAGATTTCGAAACAGGATATTTGAATACTGACAAGCCGCTCCACCACCTGGGTCAAGACCAATCTTTATTTTCTCCGCCATCTGTATACTCTGTGCCAGTTCTAGCAATTCTTTGATGTAGCTTGAGAAAAAACTAACTGACCGACCAAAATTATTAGACTGTTGCTGAACCGCTCGATCGAGCATGATATCTAATTCATTTTCATAGAGACCCCTACCATTAATAACAAATTTCAAGCCATTCCAATCTAAGGGATTATGAGAAGCTGTTATAACGCAGCCGGCATGATAATTTCTAGCTTCGCGAAAAACTACTGGAGTTGGCGCTATATCGATGTTGTATACGTCTATGCCCTGCGCCATTAATGCCGACTCAACAACCCTAGCAATAATATGACTGGAAGGTCTAGTGTCTCTGCCTAAGACACATTTTCCTCCCAAATCTAAGAGACCTGATCCAAATAATCTACCTAATCTGTAAACCTCATTTATAGTCAGATCTTGCCCATATACTCCTCTTATACCGGAGACCGATATTTTCATAGAAACCTTAGAGATCCCCGCTATATTATATTGATTTGCTATTCATAACATATTACATATTAACAATTAAATATAGACTAAGCAAATTTTCGTCATCTTTTGCCCTAGTAGCTCAGACTGGTCAGAGCGAAGGTTTCGTAAACCTTAGGTCGTGGGTTCAAATCTCACCTAGGGCTTAATAGGTCAAGATGCAATTTAGAACCAGCGTGGTATTCATTCGTTACTAGTTAGAAGATAATTTTTAATGGCTTTCCTTAAGATGTCTACTGATCTTCCGAGATGCCTTTTTCGATTTGACAATGCTGACTCGTACTTTGACATTTTGCGGTTCAAAACGCCTATCATTTGTTGTTGATGTTTGGGATTGGGTGAGCCTGCTGACGCTCGCAAAGAAACCGAGGCTTCAGGGGTAAGTCCCATGATTATATGTAAGACCTCTTTAGCCTGGAGATCTGACTTTACCTTATGGAGGACCTCTTCCACCTGCTCTGTTTTCAACTGTGCCAAAGACATATTTCCGTTTCTCACCGCTTTTTCTACTAATTTACCGATTATCATGTGCGCGGTACGGAATGGAACGCGTTTGCGCACGACCAACTGCTCTGCTATGTCAATCGAAATGGCGTAGCTGTTGTTAGCTACCTGTGCCATTCTTTCTTTATGAACATAGATCGAATCAATAACCATTTTCATTATTTGCAAGGAGTCCTGTACAGAGCGTGAGGCATCCCACAGAGCTGGTTTAATTTCTTGGAGATCTCTACTATATCCTGTAGGCAGTGACTTCACGATTGAAAACACGCTATTCATGCTGCCCAATAATAATCCAGATTTTCCGCGTATTATTTCCAACGGATCTGGATTTTTCTTCTGAGGCATGGCACTAGACGAAGAACTGTTCTCCTCTGAGATATCGATATAGCCAAATTCGGATGTTGACCACAGGATCAGATCTGCTGATATCCTACTCAACGTGGTCATAATAATTCCCAATGTAGACATATGCTCACATATAGTATCGCGTGAGCTAGTCGCATCTATGGAATTTATCACAAGCCCTCTAAAGCCCAGTAAGAGAGCGGTCCGATTCCTATTAATTCGTATAGACGATCCACCTATCGCACCCCCTCCTAGTGGACATTGGTTGATTCTATTATATACTAGATACAATCGGTCCAGGTCTCTAAAGAGTGCCTCAACATATGAAAGAAGCAAGTGTGAAAACGTTCCTACTTGAGCTTGTTGTAGATGAGTGTATAACAGAGTAATTGTTTTTTGGTTTTCTGCTGCCTTTTTAAGTAGACTACGAATTAGGTCTAAGATATAGGCACAAGTTTTGTTGATGTCATCTCTAATCTTCATCCTCATATCTAAAACTACTTGATCATTTCGTGACCTTGCAGTATGCATCTTTCCTCCCGTTTGAAGACTGGTCTGTTGAATCACAAATGCTTCAAGGGATTCATGAACATCTTCAAAACTGGCCAGGTCTATTAGAGTAGTATTTCTTTCCAGTTTCAGCAGAGCATGTAGAATTTGACTGAGTTCTGATATGGTTAATATCCCTATTTCGTGTAACATTATGCAATGGGCTTCGGTTCCTAAAACATCGTAGTATAATAATTCGATGTCTTCCTCGCCTGATGAAAGAAATCTAAGCATATTGTCTTCAAGATTTCGGTCTGATCTGGATCTATACACGATTGATGCGTTTTGAAGAACACTAGATATCATATATAGTTTTTAGATGTTATGCCATTTGGGGTCATTCTATTCATAGATATTGAATTCCTGAATTTGGAGACAAAGTGCTCATTTTGGTGTTATGCGAATACCATATCTTCTCATGAATTTAACAAGATGATTTGCGAGTTCCCAGCTTCCTTCACATGTCAGAGAATCTAATTCTATCCACTCGAATTTTTTCTTTAGATGTGACGGTATTTGAAATGAAATTATCGTGTCGTTAGCATCGAGATTTTTAAGATTAATTCCGTACACTAACCTTTTACCCTTAAATGCAATTATTCTACTACTATTCAATTTTCTAAATGTAATATTTCGAAGCTTTAGAAATTTCGAGGCATATTTGTAAAAATCCGGAAGAATATTTAACATAACTTTGTGTTTGGCATCAACTTCAAGTTTACTGCTCCTAGCCTTTTTTATTACTTTCGCTGGTACGCCGGCAGCAAATACACCTGGCGAAAGATTTTTCGTAACTACCGATCCTGTTCCAATAGTGACTCCTTTTCCAATCGTGACCCCAGGTAATACGGTAACGTTCCATGGTAGCCAAGCTTCGTCTCGAATAGCAATACTTGCAAAAAGATATGGGTTGCCATTCAAAGCATTCTGCCATGAGCTATGTGTAAAGAGTAAGCAATACCCCCCGATGCCGACGTCGTTACCTATCATAACTGTTCTTGTAGTATTTATATAGGACCGGTAAAGCACTACACAGTTATTGCCGATCTTAAATTGGCTAGCCTCGCTTTGCATCCCTCCTATAAGTACATCCCTGTCAATAATAGTGTGGTTACCAATCGAAATTGACTTGAATGCGTTAATTACTGTTCGCTCTTTAACGACCGTATTATACCCCACACTTATGGTGCCATCAGAAAAAAGTTTACAGTCTGTCAACGAGGAAACTGATCCTATTCGTACATTTTTGGCCTTTATCTGAACATTGTTTATCTTTGCTCCTGCGCAAATGACAACATCTCTTGCGTCGATATTAGAATTCGTTAGCTCCGCACTATTTGCTATATTTATATGTGAGGGCATGATCTACTATGTGATTTGCTAAATCTATTCCTCTAAAAACCTTAACATCAGTCTGAGACGTCAAATACTCTACTATCTGTCTATACATTCTGCCCCCTTTCATCCTTAATACGTTATCATGCCAGATTACTGTGATGACATTGAAATCAGGGTTCAACTTTCTGCCTTGTTGAACAGCTCGTTGGAAGGTAGGAAGAATATCATCTTCTGTGAGCTTCATGTAAGTAAATAAATATGCATCCATAACAGTAATGGGGAATTCCAAAAGGCCGTCAAATATATAAAAACCAAACTCCTCTGATCCAATTAGATGTTTGGTTGTTCTCATAGAAGAATCGTAAACAAAGCCCAGTTCTCGCAGTTTAGTTGGGAGGTCTATATTGAATTTTAGATAATGAACTCTGTTCGCCGCGATTATTCCCTTGGATAACTCTTCCAGATCCTTTTTTTCCTTGAGGAGTTTGTCCTTAGCATCAACGGATGAAGGATCGGAATGAAGCCCTATTTCCCAGCCGCCATTAATTAGTGATTTTATATCATTCTCATAATCAAGGAATATTCCATTTTCATACGTCGTCCTAAAAAAAAATGTTGACCTTAGCCCGTATCTTTCTTCGATTTCCATATAGTCTGGAATATTATAGTAAGGATTTATTCTCTCAGCATCCCTGATCGTCTCTTGATCAAATCGCGTCTTTCTTGCTATGATATGATCTAAAGATGGGCCTTGCCGCCTCCAGTCAACGTCATGGCTCAAAAAAATGTATTGCAATGCCTATTTTACAGATTCTTAGAGGTTAATTTGTATATCGATTTCCATCGGAGCTGTAGATGAAAAATATCATACAGGAGAGATGATTGACTAATCTTTTTAATGCCAAGGCCATTTCGATCAGGACGCTAACCTGCAATAGTTATATAGGGATTGAGTAGATCTCTTTTTTACAGCAATGAGCCAAGATCTCCAGCAAACACGTAGATTGATATTTGATGAATTAACTAAAATAGTTGATCCTGAAATCGGTATTTCTATAATGGAACTGGAATTGATAGACAAGGTTGTTATAGAGAATGGAAAAGTCGATATCGATCTGCATTTAACAAGCCCTTTCTGTCCTGCGGTATTTGGTTTCAAGATTGCACAGGATGTAAGGGACAACGTTTGTCGCCTCGATGGCATTGAAAACGTAAAAGTAACGGTTAGTAACCATTTCATGGCTGAGGCCATAAACAAACAGGTAAATGAGAGCAAACCTCCTGAGAAATCGAGCAAATAAATTATCAGACGGTTAATACCTTGATATTAGCTGTCTATTTGGTCCTGTCTACGAACGTATTCCTGTTTTGCTTTTTTCATGTCGTTCTTTGAGAAATTCATGAGATGGCCTCTCATAAGCTGTATTCCCAAGGCTGGATCTACCCCCTTTGGGCAAACAACACTACAGGAACCTGCGAAGTGACACCTCCATATGCCGTGCCTTTCATCTACGAGGTTCAATCGTCTCTTGCTTGCGTTGTCTCGAGAATCGCTAAAGTATCTATAGGCCTGTGCCAGTGATTGGGGTCCAGGAAATTTAGAGTCAGTTGCCACCGACGGACACGCTGAATAACACAAGCCACATTTAATACAATATGAAAATTGTAGGTATTTGTCAACATCTTTAGGGGTTTGCGTAAACCACGATAGATCCTCCTCATTATTAATATCTGCAGATTTGTTTTGTATAAAGGGTTCCAAATTTTTATGGTGCTTGAAGAATTGGGTGAAATCTGTTACAAGGTCTCGTATTATTGGAAAGTTTCCCAAAGGCTCGCATGTTATCACAGAGGAATCAAGCTCAGACACTTTGGTATAACACGCAAGCCTAGGTATCCCATTTATCTTCATACCACAAGATCCGCATGAAGCCATTCGGCAGGAGTATCTTATGCCTATACTTGAGTCGAGATAGCTTTTCGCATATAATAATCCGTCGAGCACAGTGGTCCATCGCTGGACGGGTATCTCGAATTCATCATGATTTGGCATTTTCTTATTGTTTGTCATTGTTCGGGAAATTCTGAAGGTAACAGTTTTAGAAGCCATACAAATATCTCCCCCTGCACTTTACAGACTTCCAATTACTTTCAAACATTGTACCTTCCTCTTTCATACTTTAACACTTTATAACTCTAATCCGTTTGCAAATATAATGGTTCGAGTGCCGTATGCGATGACTGCTATTGAAGCAATTATTATGGCATAGCTGACACACTTCTCCCATATTCTGTTTTGACGTAATTCGAGCAAAATAATCCTCAAACCATTGAAACCATGTATAGCTATAAGTATAAGTATGATTTCAAGCAGAACCGCATACGGGATGTTGTGATAGTTTCCAATCACATTCTTGTAGGTGAGGCTTGTAGAAAACGGTACGATTAAACGCATAATTATGTGTACAGCAACCACAAAGAGTGCGCAAACTCCTGTCAGATAGTGGATTTTCATTATTTGGCTCTCACGCAGATTCATTTCAGTTCATGTCCCCTACAATCAATCTTATGCCCCAATCTAGCCTTTTCCAAATAGAACTTGCACCCCAAATAGCATTGCAAGCGCAGCCAATATTAACGCGACCCAGATTCCTGATTTCTGGCGATAGTTCAATGAACTCGCTAAATAAGGATAATCAGGTCTCCCTGGCTTACCCAGGCCTTTTCCAAGGTGTGTAAAGATTAGCCTGATTCCATTAGCCGAATGAAAAGTGCTTGTACCTATTACCAATATCAGAAATAAGTGGCCCATCGGTGTCTGTGTTAGCTGCAACATCGAATTCCAAACATCTGGACCACCAATTATAGAGCTGGTTTCAAATACATGACCTACAAAATAGACTAGTAGGAATATACCCGTCAGCCTCTGAAGCCAATAAGATACTCTTTCCCAGCCGTAGCCAAACGGATTAAGCCAGGCCTTGATACCCTCCCGATTATCGCTACTGACAAATCGATTTCCGAAATTGACATTCCTTTTCGAAGTTGCCATTAATATTTCCTCTCGACTGGTGCGTATCGGGTAAACGCTATAGGGTGCCAAGCTATTTTTGGCTCTTCCGTAGAGTAATAGGTGAGAGAGTGTTTCAAATACCTCTCATCGTCTCTTAATGGATAATCAAGGCGCGCATGCGCTCCTCTTGATTCGCAGCGATTCAAAGCATTCACTAAGACAACTTCTGCGACAGATAACATGGAATCGGTCTCCATAACATTAATGAAATTAGTATTATACTCAGTAGCTCTATCATCAACGTGTTTCCATGTTTGTAACTTCAATCCCCTCAGACCCTTAAGACCTTCGATAAGACTTTTTTCAGTTCTGAACACATATGCTTTTTCATCCATGATATCTGTTAAACATTTTCTGACTTCATATGGATTTGCTTCTCCTTTTCCCCTAAATATTCCATCGAATATTCGTTTTTCTTCTTCACTTACTTGTTCTAATGGTGTAGACAGGCTTAGGTCAGTATGCCTCAACGCATGGTTTGCAGCAAGTTCTCCAGTAATTTTCCCCCAGACCAGACATTCAGCAGTCGAGTTGGCTCCCAGGCGATTTGCACCGTGGGTACTATTGCAAGCTCGCCTCACCTGCAGCCCAGAGTCCATTCAACTCAGTCGCCCCGTGAATATTCGTATGAATTCCTCCCATCATATAGTGGCAAACCGGTCTAACCTCTATTGCCTCGTTGATAATATCGACTCCAGAAAATTTAAAACCGATTTCTCTTATTCCAGCTAGACGCTCTTTTATCTTGTCCGATCCGAGATGAGTGAGGTCTAATTTTAGACAGCTCATACCACTCTCGTGTTTGAATCCTCTTCCCTCTTGAATCTCACGTATCATAGAACGTGAAACCACATCCCTTGGTGCCAATTCAAGTTTTTCTGGAGCGTATCTCTTCATGAATCTTTCATCCTGATTATTAATCAGATATCCTCCTTCACCTCTTGCTCCTTCGGTAATAAGTATGCCAGAAGGTAAAATGCCACTAGGATGAAATTGAACGAATTCCATGTCCTTGAGCGCAAGCCCCTTGCGATAAGCCATATGTAGACCATCCGGAGTGGAGGAATAGGCGTATGTAGAAAAGCTATAAATCCTTCCCGCGCCGCCTGTACAAATTATGCCCGCACGCCCCCTTATTACAAAGAACGTACCCGATTTAATTTCAATTGCAGTTACTCCACAAAATCCATTCTCGCTAGAAAGTATCGATGTGCAAAACCACTCGTGAAGGAAATCGATATTGTCATATTTCAGGCAAGTATCGTAGAGGGTTTGCATTTCATAAAACCCAACCTTATCTTGAGCATAAGTTGCTCTCGGGAATGAATAGCCTCCAAATTTACGTTGATCTATTCTCCCGTCATCCCTTCTTGACCATGGCATTCCCCAATGATCCAACTGATATATTTCGAAAGGAATGCTTTCGACCAATAGTTCGGCTACGTCTTGATCGGCAAGAAAATCGCTACCCTTAATGGTATCGTATATGTGAGAATCGCGGTTATCTCCCTCATCCTCAAATAGTACCTGCTGCCGTCCCACCTTCTGCTGAGACCGAATGAGATCGCATGGCTTGCACCTTCGAAATTACTGCAATACTCAGTTTATTGCTTTTTGAAGCAGCAGAGATCGCGGCTCTAAGGCCTGCCAAACCCGACCCTATAATAATAACATCATAAGAAATAGCTTCTGTCAATTAAGATGCAGTTACTCATCCATGATTTGGTATTCATTTCTCATAAATATCTTTAGACAGCTATGGCCAACAAATGCTTTCTCAGTCTGAACTTTATCATCCCCGTTTATCAATTTTCTGCAACACATTTAATACATGACCTAGAATTAGAAGCCCTTGCCCTAAATTTAGCAGTACATATTTGTACGGTATTTTGCCGCCTGTCAATAAACACGTTTTATATACTATAGATGGTGGAATCAGAAAAATGCCTATTGAATATAGTGGTAAGATATACTTCTCGCCGAACTCTTCTGATGATATTATTGTTGAAAAGTCCAAAAGGAGATTGGTCGAAGAGGGAATAAAGCCTGAAGATATCGAAATTAGCTATAACATACAGGAGTTAGAAGTCGGTGACTTATTTATAAACTATGATCCGCCGAACTTAGTGATTAGACAAGTATACGAGAAGAAATCTAATGGCATGATTAAAATGAAAAGCTGTGCACTCTTAACTATTTAACGATGAGTCAGCTTTTCTTCCAAAGTCTTAGGCAGTTCACCAATTTCCCGAGTAAATTCTAAGCCATCATCCATTAATCTTATTGTTACGCGGCCATTCTTATACTCTCTATCCCCTACAATAATTGTAATTATTGCTCCTCTTGTAGCTGCGTCTTCGATCTGTCTCCTCAATGGTCTGCCGGAAGGATCGTAATCAGTAATGTAGCCTTTTTCTCGTAGATCTGATACTATATCCATCGCCTGAACCCTTGTGTCATTTGAAGTGAACGCAACATAAATCATTCTAGGTTGCATTATATTTTTATCCTTCCCAAGCGCTACAAGAATCCTTTCTACTCCACCTGCGGCTCCGGAGGCACCCATATCTTTCCTACCGAATGCTTTCGTAAGAGTATCATATCTTCCACCTCCTACAAGTGCACCTATCTTGAGGGATGGATCAGTGGCCTCAAATACTATTCCAGAATAATAATCTAAACCCCGTACAATTCCCAAATTTACACTCACATTCCTAACCTTTCGCGATCTCAATGAGTCACTCAATTGAAATAAATTATTCCAACTCTTCAAATGACTAGCATCGACACTTGAATAAGCCGAATCTACGTTACCACGTACACTTGACAGGCCAATCAATTTATCTAAAACTGGGATGCTAAGTTTTCCTTTAAACTCGTTATAGACTGCCTCGTTACCTTTTTTAGGAACCTTGTCCATAGCTCGAAATATCTCACCTATAATACGCTCATCCGAAACGTGAAGATAATCTTTTATGTATTCCTCTAGCAACTTTCGATCGTTCAGCTCGATAACGACATTTTTTAATCCCAGTTTTTTTAGGAATACAGAGACAAATTGAATAGTCTCGGCGTCCGATTCGATATTAAATGAGTCATAGATCTCAACATCCCATTGATGAAAGTACCTATAACGGCCGGCCTGAGGTTCATCGTACCTCCAAACGCCGTCAAATGCCGCTACTTTTATGGGCATCTTAAAATCTCTTCTGGACGTAGCAAATCTTGTGAGACCCATCGTGAGATCAAATCTCAACGCTACATCTCTACTGCCTTTATCTTTAAAAGTATAGATTTCATTCGAGATTGATGGACCAGCCTTGACTTCTAAGGTAGACAGTAATTCAAGGGTTGAAGGTACGATTAACCTAAAATTGAACGCTTTGGAGGTATCGAAAAAGGCATCTCTCATTTCGTTAATTCTCGCAGCTTCCTCATAATCGATATCACGCATCCCTCTCGGGATTTCGAATTTCACAATCGATTGCAATCATTGTTCTCATTTAGATTTTGCGATCAATTATTATAATTAATTAGTCTCAACGTAATTACTAATGAGAACAACTGGCTTTCGCTATCTAGATCATATGGCAGATATTATTGTTGAAGCGTACGGTAGGAGTTTGGATGAAGCATTTGAAAATTCTGGCCTTGCTCTTGTTAATATCATGTTTGGAATAGATGAGGTTGTTACTAAGAAGGCTATGAGAATCGATGTACAAGGGAAAGATATTGAGAGTTTGCTGTATTGCTGGCTTGAGAAAATCCTGTTACTTTTACTTGTGGACGAGTTTATACCCTCAGAATTTGATGCCAATATTAGCATGGAGAAAAGCGAGCATTCTGTTAACCGGTATTGTCAGAGGTGAAAATATTGATTTACGGAGGCACATATATCGCATCGAAGTTAAAGCAATAACATACCACGAGATGAGCATAATGCAAGAGAAGGATAATTTCACTATAAGGTACATAGTCGACCTCTAAGCCTTTTCACTTACTAATAGCTCCCTACCCAAGTTGACAAATCTTAAATACTGAGTATAACCTTTAAGTTTTAAGAATTATGAGTGAGGATAAGAAAACAGCTAGCTCATCCCAAAGCGGCGCAACTGCCCTGTTAGAACTCTCAGAGAAGAATTTTGATGAGGCTGTGAATGCAAACAAACCGGTTTTAGTTGATTTCTGGGCTACATGGTGTGGACCCTGCCAATTTATGCTTCCAATTTTCGACAAACTGGCAAAGAAATACGGCGAAAAAGTGTCTTTTGGTAGACTAAATGTCGATGACAATCAAGGTATAGCAATGCGATTTGATGTTTACGCCATTCCTACCTTCATTATTTTCATGAATGGCAAGGCTGTCGATCGGGCGGTGGGAGCAGTAGGCGAGAAGGGTTTGGAAGGCCTCTTACAGAAGTATCAGTAGTATTTGTTACTTCTCGTTTATCGAATCCACGCATCGGTGGGGTAAGCTTAAAGATACCCGAAGGCGGGATCATCTTTTCTTTTGAGTAGTAATACTGCATCAAATATATCCTTTTCTTCTTTAGTTAGTCTATATTCAAATCGCTCAATCAACATCTTAGCATGTCGACTATTCAGATCCGTATAAAAGAATTCTCCTTCATTAATTTGTCTTCCTATTGTAGGCTCTCTAATCGAAATCGCGACCTGCATACCTCTTGTTGCCTCTTCAATCGTCTTACCGCTATCTTGGATTTGATGCACAATCCCGATTTTTTTGCCTGTATCGTTTATAACCCTTGTTTTCTGCCTAAGTTTTCCAACCAAGATTTCTGCTCCAAAGACAGCAGGACTATTTCGTCTAAATATAAATCCCTTCATAAACTGGAATTTACAAACTGGGGGGATTTCATTGAATAGGATCGATTCTTCGTGTTCCTTTTGATATCTTGCCCATTCGATGTAGCTACGTACTAGGTTGTAAATAATTTGCTCATTGAATATCTTCACATCTCGTTCTTGCGCTTCTTTTATCGCATCATCTAGTACTCTAACATTAAATCCTAACACAACTCCCAGGTAGCGATCCTTGTCTTTTACCGCAGACGCGGCTATCACGTCTCTCCTCGTAATATAACCAATATCAGCAGACTGAATCGCTACGTTCGCCTTGTATAGCATATCTGTGATAGCTTCTATTGAACCAATGGTATCGCACTTTAGAATTATGCCATTAGATTCGGTGTTTATAAATGCAGCATTAACTTCAGATCGCAATAAGGTTTTGAGACGGTCTTCATCCTCTCTCCTTTCAAGAACATAAATGGGGCTACCCGCAAGAACGCCATCCAAATCTGGGGACGTTATCTTCAGGCCAGCAGCAGATATCACTTCGTTTACTGGCATGAATTTATCTCGAGGATCGCGCATCTCATCCAAAGGTTTGGGTACCAAGAGTGCCTTCGCTCTTGTTACAACCGATTTATCGCGTTTCGCAACTACTATACTTGCACCCTGCTTCAATACTCCATCTAGGAGAATAACGTTGGCAGAAGGACCAAGGCCTATTTCTTCGTTGACTTCCAGCACTATTCCTCTGGCAGGACCTTCGTGTCGTTCCAATTTTAGGCCGAGGTACTGTTGAGTTAGACCAACTAATACTACAAGCAATTCTGGGATTCCGCCACCAGTTACTGCACTGACTGGGACGACAGCAACTTCTCTGGTAAAGTCTTTGACTCTCCAAAACGCTTCTGAGACATAGCCGAGTCTTGAAAGTGATCCTACGACATCATAGATTTTTTCATCTAGCATTTGTTGAATAATTTGGTCTTGTTTCTTTATTTCATTGCTTATAAGCGAGTTATCTCCAGTATTTCGCCAGCCGCTAATCAAGTCGATCTTGTTTAGTGCTATAACGAATGGAACCTTCCTTTTCTTAAGTATACCTAGACTCTCTATGGTTTGTGCCTCTAATCCCTTGTTCACATCGACGACAACAATGGCGATATCAGCAGCCGAGCCACCCCGAATACGGAGGTTAGCAAATACTTCATGCCCCGGAGTGTCTATTACAAGCAATCCCGGAATCTGGGCCTCGGCTTTTGCAAGATTCAAATAGAGATTACCACTGATCTGTTTAATTGTCTCGATAGGAAAGAAGCTTGCACCAATATGTTGGGTTATCCCTCCTACTTCACGAGCCTGAACAGCAGTACCCCTTATCTTGTCTAAAAGGGATGTTTTTCCGGAGTCTACATGGCCTAATACAACTACGACCGGTTGTCTGAGTCTGCACTTAGCTACTTCCAAAAATAACTTTGGATTCTTTTACAAAATTTTCATTGGTATCAGAAGCATGAATAATATTATCGGTTAGACCTAAACCAAAATCTCCTCTTATTGTACCTGGAGATGCCTCATAAGACCTTGTTTGACCTATCATCGCCCTAACTACATCTATCGCATTGTTTCCTTCTAGAATACAGGCCACAGTTTTACCAGAGGAAATAAATGAAACTAGCTCTCGGAAGAAATCTCTCTCCCGGTGGACATCGTAAAACGCCTCGGCCATCTCTTTAGAGAATAAATACAATCTTAGTTCGAGTAACTGAAATCCCTTCTCTTCAAATCTATTCACGATTCGTCCAACTAACCGTCGTTTGACTGCATCTGGTTTGATTACAACAAGCGTTTTCTGTATTACCATTTTCTACTTTCTTACCCTAATTCCTCCTTTTACATACTTACGAGTCCACTTTAATTTTCTAGGATCTCGTCTCAGCTTTCGCGAATTTTTCTTGCACTTTGAAGAACAGGTCCACTGAATCACTCCATCATTTTTCACCAACATTAGTCCATGACCAGTCACTATGGTTTTACCACAGAAGAAACAATTACGAAGTGAAGTTGCTGTCTTGCTCATATAATAACCCCTACCAATTATCTCCTAATTACTTTATTTTTCGAGCTTCTCTTTCTGTTTCTCTGAGCATTAGGATATCGTTCATTCTTATAGATCCCTTCACGTTTCGCGTCAAGATCCGCCCTCTATCCTTCCCCTCTAATACTTTGACCCTGACTTGTATTACCTCACCGGCTATACCCGTTCGACCAACTATTTGAATTACCTCTGCAGGTATGACCTTCTCTTCAGATGCTTTACTCATCAGGATCCCCTATTCTTTTTTGCTTTTCACTGTCGAAATCGAACTTATTACTTCATCCACTATATGTTGGGCTTCTCCAGCTTCCATAATAGTTGCGGCTGCAGAACCTACGTCTATTCCAAGTGAAGCACCAAGTTGTTGCTTACTTGGCACAAATATGTATGCAGCATGTCTATCTTCGCAGAGAATAGGCAAGTGCGCAACAACTTCTGGTGGCTCTACGTCCTCTGCTATCACAACTAGTTTACTGTTTCCTCTTTCTATCGCTTTTGTTGTCTCATTAGTTCCCTTTCTAACCTTGCCGCTCTGTTTGGCCACGCGTACAGCTTCATAGATAGCACTGACTAGATCTTTTGGAGTCTCAAATTTAACATAATAAGGCTTACTCATATTTGATGCAATCACCCGTAGGGATCATTTCTATTCTCTTGTAGGATAAAGATATTATATAATAATGTTGTCAATCACCGATCTCTATCGACTAGTTTGTCGTAAAATGTTCTCTATCACGGACGTGTACTCCCCTACCATTGAATACAATCTTGATTCGTCAATAGATTCAGCGTACATCCTCAATATCGGTTCAGTACCACTAGGTCTTACTACAATCCATGAATCTTTATCAAGCCACATTTTTGCTCCATCGATCGTTTCGGTCTTCAGCGGGTTCTTGTAGATAAGACACGCCTCCACTACCTCATTAGCAATGTGGATTGTATCACATTCGAATTTGGATTTATATTGAAATGTTTTAGGCAATTTACCTAGCATTTGAGATAGTGACTCATTCGTTTTAGAGGAAGCAAGCATATCCAGCACAAGTGCAGTTGTCATGGCACCGTCCCTCACTTCATTCATTTTGCCATACATGAATCCACCATTCTCTTCAAGTCCAATGAGAGATTTACGTGCTACCATTTCTCTAGAGACTTCCACGCTTCCTACCTTGGTAAATAGGACCTTTGATTTCTCTTCGTTCGCCACTAGAGAGACTAACATAGTAGTATTAATCGGGCATACAATCTCAGTACCGCTACGCCCGGAGCTTAGTAAAAATCTAACCAGAAGGGCTCCAGTTTTGTCTCCTGGATGTACTATGCCTTTTTCATCGCAAAATATACTTCGATCTCCATCACCGTCGTAAGCCACGCCGAAATCTGCGTCTAGATCCCTTACAATTTCGCATAACGGATTAAGATTACTCACAGTAGGTTCTGAACCTCGCGAGGGGAAAGCACCGTCTAGATCACCATTAATTGTTACCACCTGACAGCCAAGCCGTCTTAGCAAGAGCGGAGCAACGTGGGCCTGAACGCCATTTCCCAAATCCATTATAACCTTAAACTTTCGTTCGCGTATCTTGTCAGAATTAACTAAACTGAGCACAGCATCAAGATATGGATTTATAATATTATCTTCCTTGTATAGAATTCCCAAACCATCAGTTCTAGAAAATTTTTTTTCAAGATAAATTTTTTCTACCTTTAATTCGTCTTCTCTCGAAAGCTCGACACCATCTGATGCTATCGGTTTAATTCCATTATACTGTGGAGGATTATGCGAAGCAGTGATCATTATACCTCCGCTGTACCGGTATTTCTTTGTTGCAAACTGCAAACAGGGAGTAGGAATTATTCCGGCATCCCATACGTCAAGGCCGGCCGAATTTGCTGCAGAGCTAACCAGTCTTGCAATAATTGGGCTCGACAGTCTTGCATCTTGGCCAATCAATATCTTTCCATTTTTGAAAAAGGTAGCAAGAGAATAAGATAGATTTGTAATTAGCTCGAATTCAAATTCTCTTCCGAAAATACCTCTTACTCCGTTAGTACCAAAAAGCCTATTCCTAATTAGCATCTAGATCAATTTGGGTTATAATTTAATACAGACAATTTATTGGTATCTATAGTTCCTTAAGATTTGGTTGTACGATTCACAACCTTAACTATAGTTTCAGACTTGCATTTGAATGGTAAACATATATGAGTTATTCCTTGCTTTTTTGCATAGATGATGGCTCGGCCCAAATAAACAAATTTAACCTACCTACAATAGTAAACAGATAGAGCGGGGGTCGCCAAGCCCGGCCAACGGCGCAGGTCTCGTTTTTATTGTATAACTCTAATAAAAAGAGGGCGAAGCTTAGAATGAGTCAGGCTCCTATAACCCTGTTCCTCAGGGATTCGTGGGTTCAAATCCCACCTCCCGCATCATATCATATTATGTATCATCTAATTCCCATCGCTCTCTAGCTATGAGAAATAATGTAATAGCAACTTATGTAAGTCGTACGCAAAGGCTTCTCTCCTTATGATCCTGAAAGTGGATCTCGCAAAAATCATTGTCACAATCATAACAATGCCAAGCAGATAAGGTATAACAAACCGTACATTTACGAAAAGGCATATTGTAGTCGTAATTTTTTTTTCCCTTCGATTTTTGTTGCTGCCGTCTGCTGCTTCATAAGATCTGTACACTAACAATTTCCGTAACAACAGTTACTGTATTGATTGTCATAAAATATTGTCCTCAGATTGTTAATTCCATGAAGTCCATGCACAATTCCAACTACAAGTTGACCACCATATTTTGAATTTAAATGTTTGTTTGCTTCTAATGGAAGATTTAATTTTGGTATTATAGATCGTGGCAGCTTATGGTTGATGAACCAAAGGCACTCGCGGAGCTTACAGTAATAGGAAAGGATCAAAAAGGGGTCGTCGCTGACATAACCAATTTTATATTTACAAAAGGTGGAAATATCGAAAATGTGAACCAGAAGGTAACGCGAGGCCTGTTTGGAATGCATTTGGAAGCATCATTTCACGAAATTGATAGAGTCTCTCTCGATAAAGGGTTAATGGCCTTGTCAAAGAAGCTGAATATGGAGATTAGAGTCCATTATGACGAACCGAACAGGCTCAAAAACATAGCTATTTTAGTTACCAAAGAGGCGCACTGCCTAGAGAAAATTTTAGATTCTAAAAAACGGAACGAAATAAATGCAAATATTTCCGCCATAATTGGAAACGATGGATTGTTGTCTAAGATTGCAAATGACTTTAAAATATCGTTTCATACAGTCTCCTACGACGATCGAACCGATACTGCTGAACAAAACATTTTGGAATTGATAGAACAATATAATATTGACCTTATAGTTTTAGCGAGATATATGCGAATTCTAAGCCCTAACTTTGTTTGGAGATACCCGAATCGGATCATAAATATACATCCATCATTGCTGCCTGCCTTTCCTGGGGCTCTGGCATACGCTCAGGCCTATGAGAGAGGTGCTAAGATAATTGGCTGCACTGCTCATTTCGTAACAGATGATCTCGACCAAGGTCCAATAATATGTCAAGATGCATTCAAAGTGTCAGAAAGTGACACATTAGACACCATAAAGACAAAAGGAAGAGATTTAGAAGCCACTACCTTGTTGAATGCGATCAAGTTATATTTAGAGGGAAGGCTAGAGGTCTATTGGGGAAAAGTAATTACAAAGTCACGTAGCTAAACATTTTGGAATGCCAAATGTACTCGTCAATTGAATAAAGGTACTAGAATTCTTTGCTATGGCTTATTTGTACATAAGGCTAGTTTAAAGTTGATAAGTGTGTCCTATATAATTTCTATAATTGTCTTACCATATCAATGAACTTACTGACCCGGAATTTCGTAATGCCGTGGCCCGAAATCAGACAGCTATAATTCCAGTAGGTTCACTTGAACAGCATGGTGAACATTTGCCAATCTCCACTGATTCAATAGTTGTTGATTACATATCTTCCAAGGTGGCATTGGATGTTGGCGCATTTAAACTGCCAGTAGTTAATTATGGGATATCGTATGAACATAGGCCACTGTTCAATATATCTTTACAGAGTTCCACGCTGTTAGCTGTCATATCTGAGATATGTTGTTCTTTACTAGATAACGGAATCAAAACCATTATCATAATTAACGGTCATCACGGAAATGCTGGTATACTACAATATGTATCACAAACCACGCCTGGAAATTTTTCGCGGGAATCTAATATTTATGTTCTCAACTATTGGCAATTAATGTCAGACAAATTTGATCATGCCGGTAACGTCGAGACATCTTTACTGCTAGCCATTGCTCCGAATCTAGTCCAGATGCAAAAGGCAAAACCCAACTCCAAAGAATTACAAAAATCAAAGATTGCATATACTGCTATAGCAAACTCTCCAGGTAGTTTCCCACGGCTTACAGGCAATGGTGTTTGGGGCGATCCAACAGGCGCAAGCATAGAAAAAGGGATCGAATTATTGCGAGAAATTGTCAATAATATTAAATCTGTCATTACCGAACTACGCTAATGGAAATGGTCCGAACATGCCAGCATTAAGTTACATTGATCTATTTTTGTATACTCTGGATTTTATACAAATTCTTTTCAAACTTCTTTATACCAGGCCAGGCCTAGACTTGGCCGACAATGATATTTTAATATATCACCATGTTACGCCTATTCCATAGGTAGAATTTAGCGATGTCAGTTGATATGGCTGTAAAAGTCTTGGACGAAAGCTTGGGTAAGGTTGTCCTTATAAAGCTAAAAGGGGGTAAGGTAATTAGAGGTAATTTACATGGGTTTGACCAACACATGAATTTATTGTTAGAGAATTCTGTAGAAATACTTCAGGATGGCAAATCTAATGATCTAGGGACTATAGTAGTCAGGGGCGATAATGTCGTAATCATTTCTCCGCCGCCTCAATAATAATTAAAAAAATTCGGTGATATAAATGACCAAAGGCACTACATCGATGGGAAAGTTTACGAGGAAAAAGGTGCACATTAGGTGTAGGAGATGTGGACACAACTCATTTCACAAGCGAGGAAAGGCTTGTTCAAAATGTGGATATCCTGAGCCGAAAATGCGAAAATATAGTTGGATAAAAAGAAGCGTTCTTTAATATCCGACTGTTGTTTCTGTGAGATGACCTAGTCTATATCCTATCGAAAACTGGGCTAGAGGAAATGCTGAATCTTGTTTGAGCTAGTTATTATAGCCGCATCCTCAGCATTAGGTGCGTTGTCTGTCTTTATTCTTCATGGTAGCAAGGCAGTAACAAATCATATAAATAAAATTAAGGGTAAAGCCATTTTACATCCATTCGAGTCCGCACGCAGCGAACTAGAATCATTGAAGCTTGATAAGGATTCTCTGGTTGATAAAATAAATAGAGCCTACAAAGCTAAAAATGAGGAAAAGATCGACACATACGAGCGAGACAAGATAATCCTAAACTGCAAAGAACAAATAAGATTACAGAATATAAGAATCAAAGACCTGGAAGAGGTAAGCAATTATTCCGAGATTTTAAAAATGCGATCAGAATTAATAGGGCTCCTAGAGACAAGAATTCCAAAGATTGATAGTAAATTAAGGGAATTATCTACAAAGTTAATAATAAACAGCGCCACTAACCTTGATTCATCTAAGCCGTTCAGTACCAGTCCTAATGAAAAAGTAAAGGAAAAATTCACAGGCGGAACACCGATCGCTACAAATATAAAAAATAACCATCGATCAGAAGGATATAATTATACTGAAGAGAATATCCAGAAGATTCAGCACGAGATCACTAAGGCAATAGCCGAGTTGGAAGAACCAAACGTTAATTCCATCAATAACACCACAGGGAATTACCAACCATCAGACAAAAAAATGACTCTTGAACGAGCCCAGAATAGAGACGCATTGTCTTTTTTGGATTACTTCTATGACAAATCATAATTCCCATTCTATTAATGGCAAAAAAAAGATCTAAAATCTGATTTGATCATCTCAGGCTGTGTCACGATATTCATTCGGTAATTAATAATAGACATCTGAAACGACTGTTTATCGCGATCTCCTGACCAGGCTCCATTTACATTACAATCCTTCATATAAGCACTCTAGTGTGCATATCTGCAAATAACTCCGCCTATTCATGACGCGTTTTAGTTTATAATTGTTATCTTTCTAATAGAAATCGAAAAACCCAGTTCTATCTTTTATGTACTGTATCGTTATTTCTATGAAAGTTTTTAAATTGAGGATAATTATGTTATTCAATATTTGGGAATCTACATACCTATGGATACATGTGCCACCATCTGCTGAAATATTGTGTCTTGCGTATCTTCTTATCAGAGGCTGTATACCTTGTTTAGCCACAAGCATGTTCCTTTCGCCTGAGGGACATCTAACAAAGATTTCCTTATTGGTTGTCTTTTGCAACTCTTTATCATATCTAGTTACTACCTACTTTAATCAATGCTTAGTCTATAATGAATTCGGAGAATTTACATCTGGTTTGTTTGCAATAGCTAACTTGTTTTGTGTACCTGCTTTCTGTTCCGAATGGAAAAATAGCCCTTTCGATATTGACATAGCCCTAGTATGCGTTTCACAGGAGAGGCTTACAAAATATAACTATAGTGCGTAGTAAGATATTCCACTGAAGTCATAGATCTTACTTTGCACATAACTCCTAGTAGTCTTTAACTATGGGACTATCCGTTACGCGAACAACGCCTACTTACTGCACATCACATTAAAATAGGAATACTCTTGTAGAACCATGGCCAAGTGACGTCCACTCAAGTACGTCAAAGTCAGCGATCGTTCTTACGGCACACATCAGGAGCTGGTTGGTTTACTAATTTTCCATAATAAAAGAATGTCAAGCAAACCGAAGAGGTTATACAAATGTTCTGTGAATTAAATGACTGTTGACTTGATTTCAAAGAGCTATCAAGGTATCAGTCAATACAAAGTCCGTGGGATAAGTTTGAAGAAAGGGTATCACCATAAGTGTTCCTTCGGAAAAGGCGACGAACTTTTTTTGTATAATTCAGACCAGGGTCGCCAGTCTTAACTACTATGTAGAATTTCATAATCGTATATAATAACTTGGAGAAGAAATGCTCGTCCTGTGCTTTTCGATTATTTCAATGAATAAGTTGTAACTATGTCCTCAGAACATGGCCGCAATGGCAAGATACGCCGATGGAGGTAGTACAGTTCTATACACAGTCTTTAAGTTCTACGACATCAAATCTGAAAAAGTTAGAGATATAAAATTGGACAGGATTAAAAATACTGTTAGAACAGATCCTAATGAAATATTAGCTTTCTTCCTCCAACTATCTTTGGATACCTTCAATGCTTCAGAATTTGAATAGACACAACCCATTGTGGGAAAGGTTAAAGTTGGATTGACATTATTTGCATTCCATGTCTTCGATGAACACATCAATTCGCAGACTGGCCAAGGACATCGTGAATAAATACATTATCGAAAACATGACAATTGGTTTAGGGAGCGGTAGTGCAGTTGCAGCAATAGTCGGAGAGTTAGGACGGATATCGATCAAAGATTCCTTGACATTCATACCTACATCATTACAGATTGAGTTAGTGGCTGAAGAAAATAACCTCAGGATTAATGATGAAAGCAGAATTTCAGAAATTGACATAGTATTTGATGGCGCTGATCAGATCGATTCAAATCTTAACATGATTAAGGGAGGAGGGGGGGCATTACTAAAGGAAAAGATTATCACCTCCGCCTCTCCAAAGCTAGTAATTACAGCAGATTCTACTAAATATGTGAGCTCATTTACCCGCCCCGTTCCCATAGAGGTACACAAATTTGCCAGGCGCATAGTCTACGACAAGTTAAAGAAAGTAGGTGGTCAGCCACAATTGAGAACTTTGGAAAAGGGATATCCATTCATTACCGAGAGTTCCAACTTAATTTATGATACCATTTTTGAGCCACATGAAAACCATAGACAGAAGGAAAATGAAATCAAGAGTATTCCTGGTGTCATCGAAGTGGGACTCTTCACACGTCGAGCTGATGCATATTATAAAGCAAACAATGATGGGTCTTTTGAAATTATTTGTGGCAGTTCGTAGGCCTACTTATGAATTCTCCGTGACCCAGGCTTCTCTTTTCTACTTCTCCGTTTTCCATTACTACAATTCCTCTAACCATAGTCAAAACAGGCCATCCCTTCAATTCCCAACCGTCATATATAGTGTAGTCAGAATAAGACTTGAGTAGTTGTGAAGATACTCTTTTCTTTAACGCTAGATCAACGATTATGAGGTCGGCGTCTGAACCAGGTTGGATAGTACCCTTCCTTGGATAAAGGCTAAAGATCTTGGAGGTATTATAACTAGTTACTTCAGCTACTCTCTCCAAGCTAATTCTATGTTTATTAACACCATTGCTGAGAAGCACAGGAATCATAGTGGCGAGACCTGGAAACCCAGCCAACGCAGACCAGATATCCCCCTTTCCAACTTTCATTGATAGTCTGCTAGCAACATGGTCGGTACCAATAGTATCGATTTGGCCATGTCTTAACGCAGACCATAAATGGTAGAGATCGCTTTTTGATCTGATGGGCGGGACAACCTTGCCAAGTATACTATCAAAGTCCGTGCTGTGAGTAAGATAATGTGGACACGTTTCAATGTATAAACTGTTCCTTCCACCTCCCCTTTTTCGCTGTTGCAATATCGTTTCTAGAGCCCGTGCGGATCCAATATGTACAAAGTATAATTCTGAATTAAATTGTCGTGCAAATGAAGCGGCTTTAGTTATGCTTCTTATTTCAGATAAAGCCGGTCTGCATCTAGACCATGTTTCCAAGATGGGCAGGTTCTCCTGTTTGTTTTTGATTGCCCTCATATATTCAGCACACATCAACGGATCTTCTGCGTGAACCATTGTTAAAGAATTATTTATTTTTGCAGACATGATTATTGAAGAGAGCAATTCATCATTCACATTTACCTCAGAGTATAGCGGTTAATCTGATCCAGGTTCAAGATCCACATAAATATGGTTTAGCTCTCCACCCAGGTTCATGTATACCTTAAAGGAATTGATTCCAATTTTTTCTGCAAGGTATGGGATATCTTGGATCTGGGACCGATGTAGAATTGAAGCGTGAATAGAATAATCTACATAATGGTTACCCCTACTTGCTGAGAGCTGTTTTTCGATATCTGTGTAACTCCCAGTCATCCTAAGTATTCGCATCATAGTCGTTACTCCTCCTATGCAGGCTGATGCTGACTCCGTCTGTGCAGCCTCTTCTATCGGCCTATATACACCGTAGTGAACATGTGGATCTATCACACCCGGGAGCACGTATTTATCATTAGCGCTTATTATTTTAGAAGCCTGAATGTTATCAATTGACCGTTGAAGTGATTTGATTTTTCCATTCTCTATCAAGATATTCGTCTGAATGATCCCGATTTCTGGTATAACCACGCCCTTGGCGTTAGCAATTAGTGTGTCACAGACGTTTTTCATAGTACTAGTTGTCATTCATTTGTTCTATTTTGGTATTTAACAACTAGCGTGGTCACAAATCTGCCATAGGTATCAATATAAATTCTGGCCAATAGAAAATGTCTCGAAATTGGTTAGATATTGAAAACTGTGTTAACGCTTTATGTCAACTGAGGCAGCCTTAATCGTCCTGTTTCCACCTCCTTTTTCTGCTGTTGAAGACTATCGTTCAATTTTATTAGGGGGCTCTGAACACGAAATCCAGATATAAGTGAACATTAATAGCCATACCTGATGGCTAAAGATACATCTTCGGCAGCTTCAAACACGATCCCGTTTCCAACATTAACGATTCTATACATTCCAGACAAAGCCGAATCCTTGATCGGAGAAATAGGCGAAAAGTATTGTAATATGACGACTGAGGAGTGCAAGGGATTCTTTCATGGGGGAATTCAAAGAGAATATAAGAAAATAACAATATGGAGTCAGGGAATAGATAGCCTATGGTTTAACGCCATCATAGCCAAGATAAAAGAATTAGCCAATATAGAATATGTGCCTATCGTCTCTGGAGGCATAATGTATTCCGTCTAGCCGTTTATTCGGTCCAAAATATTATCATGATGATCGAAATTAAAGAGTAGTCGATCTCCCAGGTTAAGTAGTCCAATAACCCGAAATAGATCTTAATATTCAATTCCGAGTCATCGATGTTAGCGACTAGGAAAAAACTAAGAAAAGAGGCAGGTCCGTGAACAGTCTAGGAAGCCATGTTAACATTAGCCCGGCCCAGATTCGAACTGGGGTCAAAGGCTCCAAAGGCCTCTATGCTTGGCCACTACATTCAGCGGTCTCTAAAATACCACTACCGGGCTTCCGGGCGTATCTTGTTATAATGCGCTAACTTTATAATGTTACGCACAATTCCTAATGAAGGACAACAATTCCAACATAGGATCCTCCATATTATCAAGGATATGCTTCGCAATTTTTTTCTGCCTAGTTGCATAGACTTCACTTTGGAGCATCGTTCTAACTAATAACAGTAGCTCGCGAGCATTTGAAGACCGTCTTGCTAACCCTGAACGGACAAGATATTTCTCGACATAGAAACGAAATGGAGAAATAGAAATTGTAGGCTTTCCAAGAAGCGCAGCTTCCGTGGTCATTGTACCCCCTGCTCCTATGAAAACATCAACCGAGGAAATCAACGAGACACCGTCTACAATATTTTTTAGTACTTTTGCTTTACCTCGATATCGCTTTTCAACTTGACGAAATTGATCCTGATATCTACAGAGAATTATAATATTCGTCGTCTGAGATAGATCGCGTATAAGCTCATCTATCATCAAGAGGCTACTATTCAACTTTCTATCCGCTATGTAAGATGCCTTTAATTCTTCTAACCTAATCAAGATATTTTTTCTACCCTTTTCCACAGCCGAATTAGCAATCAGTTTTGTAGGTCCAGTGTTCGAATCTCTTTTTAGCCATACTACAGGATCTAGGCCTTTATACATTGTTATTAGACTACTCGAAATCCCGGAATCTCGCCATGCCGAAATAGGTATAACCCAGGGACAAAAGAGTCGAGTTAGCAGTGGGACTGTAAGCTTTGTCACGGCAGTTGCATGAGGCGAATCGTTAAAACCTAAATGCTTAATACCAAGGCCAAAGGCAACTCTGCCGCATTCTGGAGATGAAAATGAAATAGCAATAGATGGTTCGAATTTTTTTACCTCGTAAGCCAGCTTAAATGTTCTACTAGTGCTTGCACGAAGTTTTTCATATCTTTCTGCTCCTCCATGTCTTCCTATTATCTTAAGTTGCAGATTCTTCATGCTGGCCAATTCGACTGCTTCTCTATATTGTCTTGAAGTACATAGGATATCGTGCCCCTGCTCCTTTAAGTAATCTACAGCTGGCTTAAAAAACATAACCTGCTTAGGTGTTAGAATATCAAACCAGATCCTCAATAGCAGGGTTAATACGATCTATAATGGAATAAAGTCTTTGCCTAATTTCTTTTATATATATAGTAATGCATCAATAGATAAATGCCTGCGGAAGAGGTGAGAGTAATCAATTGAGCTTTCGACAGTCATCATCATCATCGTTATCTGTCACCGTATATGGTCTCAGCACAGAAGGGTATAGAATCGCATCCTCTATTGCACTTAAGGGTTTGAAAGTATCGTTGATTGATGAATCAGCCAGAGTAGCAATAGCACTTAAGCCAGATATTGCACGTAACTATCCGAATGTGAACTCTCTGATAGATGATGAATCCTTATTGAATCTTGAGCCGGTGGATATTGCCATTAGTACTGCTTCGTATATTTTTTTTGCCCCTAAAATTCGAAAAATAGGCCAAGATGTGAAGAGTGATGTTATGTCTAAATTAAGAGATGCCATAAAGACGTTGAGGAAGGGATCATCGTTTGTCTACACGCTACCTACGGGGATTGGGGGAAACGATGAAAATATAGCTCTTATAGAACATTTAACTGGAATGAGAGTAGGAAGTGATATAAATTATTACTATATTCCAATCTTCAGTAGTGGTTCTTCCTCACGCGATCTATTAGTAGGTTCAATCCAATCAAAGCAAGATGCACAGATGGAGCGACTGCTCCTTGATCAAGATACAGACATGAAAGTAGATTTTGTGGACGTTCTTTCTGCTGAATTTGCACACTCAATTAGAATCCTTGGACATTACGCTGGACTAGCGAGTATTCTAGAAGTATGTAAACAGGTAAACGACGTGCGCATAAGTAACGAGTTAATGTCCAATCCTCTTAGAAATATCTATCTTGATGAAGTAGCAGATGGCTTGTACGACCTCCGCGCAATAGCAGCTTCTTTAGGTGGTGCAGGTCCGTTAATGTACCTCGTTAACGGCACGATAAAAGGGACTGAAGGATATATAAAACATCTCATAGACGAAGTTAGGGATGTCCTCAAGAAACGCGATCTTAAAGCAAGCAGAACAAAAGTCGTGATAAAATGGGGATTGGATCTAAATGAAATGAGAGGAGATAAGTTAGACTTACTGTCGTCGCTAGAATCCAAGTTGAAGGATTACATAGGTGATGTAGAATTACATAATGGACCTTCGATAGATCTGTATCCCAATGACAAGACGATTATTATTATTACATGTTCAAAAGAAGATTATGCAAAATTGGAAGATGAAGGAATTGTTAACAGCGAATGCATAATAATGAAAGCAAATCCTGTCTGCGAGATAGTTGGTTAATATTTTAAGAGTAAGCTGGGCTCAAGTCTATTGTATCAAAGGAAACGTAGCATCCGTAGCCAGAGTGGAAGCAGCAATTATACTATCATAATACCAATTATCATCACGAAGTTGTCTCGACTGAGACAGACGCGAGAATACTTACCGCTATGGCCAGATACCGATTGATTTTTGAGCGATATAAAATTTGGAGTTAAGTTTGTAAACTCGCTCGTGACTTATTCCACTTTTCTCTTTTAGAATTGTACTCTTCCCGAGAATAGGCGACTCTTGCAGGATGTCCTATAACAACCGTGTTAGCAGGAACATCCCTGGTCACGACGGCGGCCATAGCAATTACACTGTTTTTGCCTATTCTGACTCCAGGCCTAATAACAGCTCTACTGCCTATTATTGCACCGTCTTCAACGATTACGCCTATCATATGTGGACTCATCGGATAAGGGTCATTAGTGAAAGTAGCGCCTGGACCCACGAACACATTTTTGCCGATAGATGTTAGTGGTGGTATATATACTGAGCCTTCAATTCTAGTGTTTTCACCGATCTTAACTGAATAGTCTACATGAGTTAGAGAGCCTATCACTACGTTATCACTTATTTCGGTATCTCCACCGATATATGCAAAATGCCAGATCTTAACATTTTTGCCAATCTTTGCATTCCTCGAAATGTAATTCGTTATCTTGTCATCATTTTTGTTATTTTTAATTGTCGAAAATTTAGCATCGACGGAGTCATTATCTTTATCATCATTTCGATTTGCTGCATTCTGCTTCTCATTCATTTCCTAGCCATATCCTAATTGTACCATGTATTATATCTTTGATCATTCACGTGTTTTCATTTAATACTTATCGCTGCTCTTAGAGATGCCACGGTCGTGCCTTATGCAGTATGTCAATAGGGATCACGTCCCGCCACTTTTGCAGAAATTCTATATCCTTTTGCTTGTCACGTAATTCATCAGGTAACATAATTGGGATCTGCTCAATAATTGGGTAAAACCGAGTACATTTGTCGCAGTATAATATTCCCATGTTAATGGTTTCATCGCTTGTACGTTCATCTTCACTTACGCTGATCTCAAATAAAACTAACGGATAATGTTTATCAATCGGACATGCTAGGATATTCAGCATTGATTTTTTCAATTTGCCTATCTCAAATCCATGTAAATTGGGGAGCCAGTGTTGCTAGATAAAAGGGCTCGCCTCTGCCACGCGCGTAACATTAACTGCGTCTATAGCAGAAGCCAAAGGTGTGCTTTTTTCTCCACTAATAGCAGATAGGAAACTCCTCAATTCTAATGTAAGAGGTTCCTGAAAATGATGCCTTCTAGGTATCAGAGTAGCATCCCCGTGATCTATCTTGATCTCCTGTGTAATAAAATCGCCCGTAATTATACCTTCGGTACAAACAGCGCTGAACATTCTTACCTTTTTTGGTGTAATCCAGTTAGAAGCTATAATCGCAACCTTCTGATTAGCGAATCCTAACATTATGGTAGCAAAGTCCTCATAGGAATGGAATTTCTTTCCTGCTCTCGCAAAAACCATATCTGGAGTGCCGTTAAATAGAAACATCGCGGTGTCAATATCATGGACTGAGGTATCGTAGATTATGCCAACGTCCCTTATATGCAGTGGCATCCTATTTTCTCGATGAAATTCCATCATTATAAGGTCACCGTATTGTTTTCTATCTATTATTTGCTTAAAATCCTGCACTGCTGGATTAAAACGCTCTATATAGCCTGATGTGAGAATAACACCCTTCTTACCTGCTGCGGATACCATCTCTTCACACTCCATAGTAGAAAAGGATAAGGGCTTCTCAACGAAAATGTTTATGCCACTTTCTATAACCTTTTTTGCTACTACAGAGTGAGTTTTAGTAGGTGTACATATAATACATGCATCCAAAGAGCGTTCCTCTTGAAGTAACTCATCAACTGAGAGATACAGGTTGGTATTATAAAGATCTGCAATTTTTTTTGATCGACCTGCATCTGCGTCACAAATGGCAGATAGTACTCCAATATCATGTAGAACCCGAGCATGATTTTTGCCCCAGCCTCCAACTCCTATTACAGCTACTTTAAGGTCCCTATTGCTCCCTACCATACTGACGTTAGCCACTTTTCATACTGCCCAATCTGTCCTGTAACTACTTTCGAATAGGTTTCTCTAATTCTTCTCGTTACAGGTCCCTCCCTGCCGCTACTTATAACATGGCGATCGACGCTCACTATTGCCGTGATTTCAGCTGCAGTGCCAGTCAAAAAGAGTTCGTCTGCAAAATATAATTCTGTTCTTGGAATTGGTCGTTCAACTACTTCATAACCTAGGCCTTTTGCAATAGTGATCGTTGTATCGCGGGTAATGCCTTCTAAGGCAGAGCTCCCAATATGAGGCGTGTAAATAATATTATTTCGTATGACAAAAATATTTTCGCCAGCTGCTTCACTTACATTTCCTTCTCTATCGAGAAGTATTGATTCGTCATAACCATTATTTTTACTCTCTTGAGTCGCTAGGATCGAATTAAGGTAATTTCCTGCCGCCTTTGACATGGGAGGGGTAGAAGTATCATGGATCCTTCGCCAAGAAGAAATGCATGTGTGAATGCCCTCAGAGTTAAAGTATTTGGCAAACGGAAATACGATTATTACTACGTGTGTCGGGGAAGAATTAGTAATATTAAGGTCGATTCCATGTAGGCCAACAAATGTCAATGGACGTATATAGCACGATTCTTTAATGTTACTCCTTCTCAGTAGATCTATAGTTGCATTACAAAGATCATCTGCGCTGTATTTCACCAAAAAGGAATAGACGTTCGCCGACCTGTGTAGTCGCTGCATATGCTCTCGGAGCCTAAATACAAAGAGATTTTTCTCAGTAGCATATCCTCGTATTCCCTCGAATACCGCGGTGCCATAATGCAGGGCATGAGCTGTGACGGGGATTTTGGCTTCTTCCCATTTCAAAAAATTTCCGTCAAACCAGATAAGCTCCGCTCCTTTAGTTTTCATCCAGAGCAAATTTCATTTGTGCACTATAAATATCTTCTAACTAAAGCACAACCCTTCTCTTGGGAATTTCATACCCATTATTTTGATTGTATGGTCAGGACAATTCGCAAAGCGCTCTACGATTATCCAGTTGTCCTTGATAATATTAGCCACCTTGAAGGGAACCATATCCTCCCAATTATGCCTCACTTTATAATTGCTTGAATTACCAGTTTTGGCTTGGCGGTAAAGCGATTCTTTCACATTTGAAGCTGAAATATCCAGTCGCTTGGTTTGGGTGGGATGCATTAAATAAAACCTCAACATTAGCCGTTCAGCTGTATCGCCAGTATATGATATAAAACGATTTTCTTTAACATTTTCAAGTATCTTCTTCCTAAGTCTCCAAGAGAATGGCGAAATTAAAGGCGGAAAGTACTTTATGAAAGGGGATTCAAACGAATAACTGGGCAATACAACTATACCCATGTCATCGAAAATCGATTCTATCATGGCTTTTCTAATGTGATAGGGAAATGGAAAGCTTCGTGTAGTGATTTCCCTCCCGTTCTTTAAGAATATTACTGGCAACACGTAAACATTGTAACCTTTGTTTAGTGATAGAATGATTTCCTCATGAGCATTTGTTAGTGGGTTTAAATGTGCAAGAAGAATAACTGCAGAGTTTTTCATCAGATATTACAAAAATTAAGGTTATAAAACAAAAAGTGCCGAAGTAAGCGATTAAGAGCTTCTCTTTATTTCAATTTCTATGGTAGAGACGTTTCTAGTTCTGCCATCCTCTGACTGAACCGTCTCGGAGCCAATTCTTACTTCGCCTACCTTGTAACCGGCGTTTTCCATCCTCTTCAATATTATCTGAGAGACATCGACTGCTCGTCCTATGCTTAGGCCTCGCGCTTTGATCGTTACATATGGTTGATTGGCCAATTGAATCAGAGTAGACGTAACATACGCCATCAATGGTTTTTTGCCAATATATATCGCATCACGTGGTGCATCTCTAAAGAACTGTTGATTTTGTTGTGGTTGTTGTGATTGTGGTTGTTGTGATTGTGGTTGTTGTGATTGTGGTTGTTGTGATTGTGGTTGTTGTGATTGTGGTTGTTGTGATTGTGGTTGTTGTGATTGTGGTTCCGACATAAGGATGGTAAACACCTCAGGATATTTAAATCTAGAAGATCTGACGAATTAGCATACCTGTGATCTGTAGACAAGTCTGATTGTCTCGACTCTCTGTGGTAAAAAGTTGCATTTATAGATATTGCAATAGTCACTAATCACAGTTTCAAAGGTTGAAAAATAGATGAATATTTTCTAATGCATATGGAATCTATTGAAAATTGCAATGGGACCGGCCGGATTCGAACCAGCGATCTCCAGCGCCCGAGGCTGGCATCATACCAAGCTAGACAACGGCCCCCTTTAGAAAAATATTCAAGCCTCTATTATAAACTAAAAACTCATTGACAGAAATTAGAGACCTGATCCTTTTCTGGTGGAAGGAGTGATGCAGGTGTAATAGGTGCAGGATTGAATATTGATACAAGTCAGGGAATTTCTAATAGCCTACCGTTACTTCGCTTTGAGGACTAATCGATAAAAACAACCAAATATTGATGTCAATATGACTTTTGGTACCAGTATTAAATTATTCTGATTTCAGATACCAGAACAAACTGCGCTACGCTTGACGCTCGGATTGAAATAATACAATAGTACATCTCAGGACTATGCTATATGCTCTAGTCTGTTTAGTAATTAGACGCCTGCTAACTTTATGCTACCGTAAATACATGCATGACGAAGAGATCCTATTTCTTCCGATCTATGCTCTCGAAGTTCTATGACGTATCCGCTTTGTGAATGATAGTAAATTACCATATTTTTGGGGTAAAAAGACAGCATATTGTGATTAGCATAATCCGAAGCCATATGGGGCAGATGGACTGTTTCCCAAGAAAACAGTTTATCGATGTCCCCATCAAAATGGTATACGCTTCCACACGGACATTCAGCATCTCTCCAATCAGACCTAACATTCTGCAGCCAGTGACAGTTATTAGGCGAATGACTTGGTACTTCCTGCCTGGCGGACAACATTTCTAAGGGGAATTTTATTATATTTATTATTGTTGGCTCATGCTTAGAAGATATAATTTGAATATTCTCATAGGCATTAGAATTATTCAGTTTTAGATCACAGACTAACATCTTGTCCTGCTTCTTAATCAAGCCCCTGGTTTTACACGAATCCTTATTTGAAAAAGAATAGATCGAATTTACAAGCTCAATTTCTTTCTGAGAGACGCGCGGTTGCTATCCATACCGTGCCAAATTATATCAAATCCAAATTTTGAGATAATGTCCAAGAGACAGGATTCAGGTATATCATTTTTACCCAATATGCCATTTACCTCGCTTAAACTATCAGTATTATCAATTAAATCCTTCAGCTTTTTCAGCTTCCTATCTGAAATCAAATATTTATCGACTATAATGTAATTACCTAAACGATCTTTAATTTGAGCTTGTGACTGAATTATTTCCAATAGAGTGTCCGACTCGATATTCCATGCCTTTGCTAACGCAGTGATTGAAATTACTTCACTATGATTACTCATAACCTGAAAAAGTTCGTCTACAATATGGGTGCACTCGTTCGCTTTCAAATTTTTAGCATGTTCCTGATCTATACTTCTAAGATAGTCCAGGATGGGCTTCAGTGGTATATTTTGATTGTTATAGAATATCAATCTTTTGTCAGTTATCGAAGATACCAAAGAATTCCATGCGCGAGTTTCAGCCAAATTTGATGAACTCGATGCATAGACATCATGATTTATCGCAATCAAGAGATCAATCTTATTTCTCCGGCTAGAGTTTGCTATACCTGTAATGGCCTTCAGTTTTTGGACCTTTCTCAACAGGTATTCTTTGGTCCAAAATCCTATTATTTCCAAGTATATTTTTTGGTCATATTTTTCAAATACAAAGTCAGGAATCATGGCTTTACCATTTTGAAGTATCAGTGGGTCAGGCTCCCTAATCAGCTTCCAATCACTAACAGATTGAAGGAATCTAGTAGCAAATTTTTTCTCTACGTTACTATCGAAATAATCACTGCCTGACGTATATTCACTTCTAGATTCCGTATTTTTCAATTTTGGTTCTGTTAACAGGTAAGAAGAAGTATCTGCCATTTCGAATTCATAGATCTTCTTGCCTAATGACAAAGTTTTTCTTACAATCCATGCTTTTAATGACCAGCTGGTCAAAGAGGTTATCAACGGAATCAGTCTTGCTATAGATGTTCCATATCTATCAGTGAGTTTGAAAATACTAAGCGGACCATCGATGGAACAAATTATTGAGTCCTCACTATCCGACTCTGCATGATCATTATTCTGAATAGCCCGAGAGATGTCCTCAGAGGCTGATTTTTCGTCAGTATAAGCACGGGACTCTAGATTATACATCAGTCCAAGCCTTTTTACAGCTCTAAGAGCATACTTCCAATTCGTACCACCATTCAATGAAAACTCGAGTTTTATACAATTAAACAGAAGGGTTTGAACAAGTGACAAATTATACCACGCAATCAATCCCTCTGGAGTAATCGGCTCGAATTTTTCTAATAATAAGTTTTCTTCCTGATCGCTCCACATAAGATTCGAAACTACCCCGGCAGACGTGCCCATCTTGGCTGCAACCGTATTGACGATTTCATTCCTGTCGATATCTGTGAGTGGAAATCCTCTCTCTGAACCTAGCTCGAATAACATCTTCCGAATGTAGGATGGGACATTCTTATTTTCGAATGCAGAATTATAACTGGCCGCGAAATTATTCATGTTGCCTGATTTATTGTTTGGAATATAGTCCATGTCACTCAGAATATAGCTGTAGCCATAAGTACATCTTCGCTCTAACAAAGCATAAAAACCTCTTACCAGTTTGTAGTCATCATAGATTGATTCAAGAGACGCTATTTTTTTCATAAGAGCCCCTTTCGCTTCTCTCATTGATGAAGATTTCTTAAGTTCATCTATCATTTTTTTAGCTAGTTGGATATAGATATCGAATTTAGGATCGGACCGTTCGCAAAGTAAAGGAGTAATGCTCTTACCTTTATTGGTAATCTTAAATCGCAATAGTTGAAGTTGTAACAACTAGCAATAATCGAGTCTCCTAGGCTCTCCGTAGTGTAATTCAGGCTGTTTTTTAGTAAGCATGACGTCTTGAAAAAGATATTTTGTTTCAGTCAATCTAACACAAATACCATTATGCACACGACCAATATATTTGTGAATTATCGGTATTATAATCATATTCATTCCATCAGGTTGATTATTTTCAGCTGAAATTGATCCTGTAAAATGCAAGCCAAAAGGCCAAGTTCTGAAAATAACATCTTGGGTTGTGAGATAAAAAGGTAACCACAGGTTCAGGCCTACCAAAAAACAATATGATTAAAGATGTATTTGTTACAATTGCTAGTCTAGTCGCACTGTAGGAATACTTTTGACTCGGATAACTTCAATAATAAGCCGTCTGATTTGTAATATAATTATTGACTGCTCTTACTAGTTCAGCCAACGATTGAATAACCGATCATATTTCTTAGTCTGTCCTTTCAACTGACCAGCAATACTGACAGAATTATTATAGCCTGGAGTATTCTTATCTATTGATTTATAGTATTTGTCATGAGAATCTATCTCTTCTGCAGTGTTCAGAATTTTACATATCGATCTAGACTGGATCAGAGATTCTAGTATCCTTATCATAATGGATTCCTCTTGCAATTATATTAATATCGCTAAGCAAATTTATTTATTGGTTATGCTATTTGTTATATTAAGTAAATACTTTATACTTTATGCAGAGCGATTTTAGTATAAAATCATATTGAAATGTCTACGCGTTGCATGGTCAACCAATCTAAATGTGGTTACGAGCATAATGAAGTATTTTTACATTAGCATCTAAAATTTTGTTCAATTTAAATCTAAATCGAATTTGAATATTGAATAAGAATAGATTGTCTGTATTTGTAGTCATCTTTGGAGGCATGAAAATCTAAAATAGTCCTCTGAGATCCAACCTATCGGGCTCGATAAAAATATGCTTTGCATTAATTATTTCAGTATGAGCGTAGAATCTCTCATGCGCCCGTTTGTACGATGTCAAAATATAACATGAAATACCACTAGTCACTGTACTTATACAATTGTTACGGCATCAGAAACAGTACTAAAGTTAGGTTGGAAAAATTAAAGAAAAAAAATTAGGCTATTATGCCTTGTTTGTTATCGAGTTTTTACCTCTAGTGGCGATGGTGGTGGTGGTAATGATGGTGGTGGTGATGATGATGGTGGTGGTGATGATGATGGTGGTGGTGGTGATGATGATGGTGGTGGTGGTGGTGGTGATGATGATGGTCGTGATGACCCCCAGCAAATGCCTCATTGCTTACAATAGGTGCTATCGCAAGCAAAGATAGCGCAATCGCTAGTACGCCTACCCCAATGATTAATGACGTCTGTTTTGTAAACATCATTATACTAGAACATTCTCACGTATATAAAAGGACTGATAGAAATTTCTAAAGATTATACGTGTAATATATTCAGGTATATTATTATTTAGCGGTAATCTGGTAGAATTTTTATATTGTTATTTAATACTGCATAACTATTCTTATAAGCTACATTCGAGATTGAGGAATATATTCACTAGGACAGCTCTAATCCAAAGTCATATCTAACAAATTCGTAAGTTGGTAATGTAATCTGGTATTATGTACCTACACATCTCAATTTGCTTAGGAGTAAGTGCCTGAACCTCGAGCCGTTGACATAAAATGCGATCAGTACCTGTCCTGCCGAGTCCTTTTTAAATATAGATAACCCACGTTCACTTCCTTCATCGGTCAAAATTTCCACTTCTCCTTTAACGAACCTAAAAAGTGAAGGCTCTTCTAGCATGAATACGGCTATTACATCGTGCAAATATAGAACGGTATTTCGTTCTAGTTTGTAATCAAGCAATGATGATAGGAATTTTGAAGCTTCAGAGGGGGATCTGCCATGGCCATTAGTATTACAAATTCTTTTCACTAAATCCTTATTTATTGAACACTTAGGATTCTGAGTGAGATTAAGTCCAACAATCCTTATCATGAATCGATGTTTAGCATTTAGGACTATTTTAGCCGCCTCAGGGTCAGAATAAAAATTGAATTCTACAGATCTCTTTATATCTCCAGTTGATTTTCCAGTTTCACGATATGAACCTCCCATTATTGAGATTTCTTTGATCCTCTGCTGAGATTTACCTTCTTTCATTACCATCGTTGCAATGTTAGTTAGAGGGCCAGTAGCTATGATTGAAATATTCTCATCCGGATACTTTTGTAAAATAAATTCAATGAAGTCCGAATAATTGTGTGTTCCCTTTAGAGCATCAGGAGTGATTCTATTCCAGAGTTCGTTCATCTTTTTATCGTCGAGAACCAGATTACCTAATCCTCGCCTTCCGTGGCTTACTTCTCTTCCTATTTTCATTTTAGAGGACTGTGAGCGGTTCCTTAAGGATCTTCTTGCACCTTGGAATACAGGAATATTCAGCCTATTCTCAATTTCAAGCGCCTTCAAAACATTCGACATGCCAATATTAGGATTGACGTTGCCATTTACGGTACTAATGCCAACGACACAGATATTACTTGACCTCAAAGCCACTAAAATGGCAATGACGTCATCGATACCTGAATCTACATCTAAAATGACTCTTCTAAGCAAATCCTCAATTCTATAAACACAGTGTAGTAGCATAATATTTTTTGCATAATTTGCAACAAGGCAGTTCCAAGTATAAATTGCAATAATATTGCAAACATGAAGATAATAGTAAATTATATTAAATATAATACTGGATTTTAGGAGCTGTACCAAATGGAATATGAATAATTGCTACCAGGCAGTACATTCGCGCTTTTGCCGAATAATGATCTAATGATTTCATAAACTCAAATAATTCCATTTCTTAATCTGGTACTCTAGCAATGCAGCTATACCGAATTAGTAACCTAAGATGTAGTGCTTATAACCCATCCTAGCAGAATCTGGTAATTTTCAGTTTAGTTCACTTCCCTTTCCAATTGTAAATATCCAATCAGAATATCTAAATGATATGACTTTAATTATACGTAGCACTTTATAGTGAGAATCTTGAGTTAGCGGCAAATTCGTTTAATTTATCTTTACCTCAATTGATAACTAAATTAATCCATTAATGATAGCTAACCATTTTCCCTTGACTTCTTGCACTCCTTATGTCCTATGCTCATCCACTTATGGTAATGCTAGCTTTGTATTCTTTTACAGTAAATATTGTAAAATTACATTAGAAAGCTCAGCACTAATAAAAGGTTGATTATTTCGCTCGTCTGGCGTTTCAAGAGCCATTCCGAATTTATAAAGCCAATTGTCTGCCTCTTCTATCTAATATGAATTTCAGAGATCTACAACCAAAGCATTCCTATAGCTATAACATCAGAAAAAAGAAATATTAACATAAAGTATCGCAATTCTTGCCTCCTTTACAACTATTTTTTGTCTTTTGGATAAACATACCTTTCACTCGATGAAGAGGCTTTATCTGCTGGTCCATGGTAATCATCTGGGTATGCTTCATGTATCAATTGGTTAACAGCCTCGCCCGTCGGCAAAGGAGCGTTTCTATCAACTTCATATTTGAAAATTTCTGGAAAATCTAAATTTAATATTACGTTTCTGCCAACTGCAATTATGTGCGATTTAGGAATATCGTACCTATAACCTCGATCTCCAAAGACAATTATCTTATCAGAAGTTTCTTTCATAATATATCCAACATGGTCTTCATTATTCGCGCGGACTCCCTTGTTAAACAGAGATTTAGGGTATTCTTTTTCATAAGTTCCAAGATCAATTCTCCCAGATGGCGAAGCCCAGGGGTCTTCACGGCTAGATGGAAGTGGGCTTTCACGGTCTACTTTGTACTTATTTACAATATCCTTGAAACTAAGACCGACTAGGACATTAGCACCAATTTGTTGAATTTCAGAAATTGGTATATCGTACCTTTCATGCTTTCCTCCAAATACAATAATTTTATCTGGGGTCTCTCTTACAACGTGTCCGATATCAGGTGAATCCAGAGCTTTTACCCCTTTGTTGAAGTACTTTCCAGAAGTCATACTTTTCCATAAGAATCATATCGAATCAATTATTTAATGATTTATTTAGATCGAGTTTTTGAGTTACTTGCACTATATTTAGTATTGAGAACTACTGAGTAGATCAAACAGGGAATCAAATAAGTTTAAAGTTTATGTTTCCTTGACACATGAAAATCGATCCTATGAAATGTGGTTACATCATTAAGCCAAAACTCATTCCGTAATACTGGGATCAATGTCTGGAATTCCTATTGTTTGATTAGTTACAGTGACTAGTTACTTAAATCAAGTCTAAACATATTCATATATATGATATACTCCACTATAAACTTGTAAAGGAGATAATGAACCATACCCTTAAACCAGTTCTGAAAAGACAATTATTGTTTATTGGAGGTAGTTTAGCGGCTTGTTTTGTAATTGGTTACGTGTTTGGCTATTTCATAGGTATTATTCTAAATATGGCGATATTCGTAGGAATTTTATTCTACATTAGGAAAAAACAGACAGGAGCATTAAAATCTTTGGGTTTTGGTGATGAAAAAGCAGGAGGAGCAGGTTTCAGCTGGTTTAGTAACGTGTCGGTAAAAGTAAGGTATGTCTGCTTAGGATGCGGGGCTGAAATAGACGGTATTAATAGTTGTAGTAAATGTGGATCGCGAATGAAAAAGCCTATATTTTGAAGTTAAGATGTGAGCTAAATGTTTGCTGAAAGTATTATTCATTGTGAAAGTACCATATCAATAAAGCTTCTATAATGATTTTCTCGATAGCTATACCATTTACGTGCTAAACATTCTGGATATCGTTGACCTGAATTTCAACATTGGTATTTATTGTTTTAGCTTGAAAATATTCTGTTAAAGTCCCTAATAGCGAATATAATTAGATCCATTACAATTTTCAAATGAAAAAAGAGACAAGCTATGTTAATAATACTGTCGATATCTAATGTGGAATCAGAGGAAAATTCAATCATCTCAATTACCTGTTCCTTAAATTTACTTTCCAATAAGATAGTTGCCGTGTTTGATATTGATCATTTATCCAAGGATCATGCACTACGAGTATTGTTCTCTTTTTCTACTACTACCAATAAATTGTTTGAATATTCATATATAATTGTCTTTGCCAGAAAATCAACATATTGTCTGCTCAAGTCATATTATATTATATTATATTATATTTTATTTTATTTTATTTTATATTACGTTGTACAGATGGTATTAGGGAATAAAAAACGTTACCCTTTTTCGTAAGGGTTGAAGAAATGTTCTCTTGTCTCTATATCCCAGGAACAAATGGTGGTCTATTGATATTAATCGGCGAATCCTGATGGTGGTGAAGTTTCAAAGTCTGATGTGATTTAACAGGTGTCGTGGAGATTATAGCTACGGATTGTGTCATTGCATCGTGATGGTTGACAACGTTGAACATGCCCATCCATCCTAGGTTGGTAAATTCAGTAGTATGGGCGTGAAACATATACATTCCAGGTTTAGTATAGTTAAATTCAACTATCCCCCTATCTCCCTGTGCTAGTTCAACGATATCGGTTCTATAAGTAGGATTTAGCCCGGTGCCGGCAGGATAATATTCGAACATATTTCCATGCAAGTGAAAATTATTCATGGGATCAAATTCAAGCATGTTGACCAAGTAAATTCTATACTGCTGTCCTGTCGCCAGCTGTATTGGATAGTCATTATAGATAAATGCAGGACCGTTCACGCTGTATATCTGATTTCCTGGTCCTGAACCCTCATCTGATGCAGTTGCTTTCTCAAAATTTGTGCGCAAAGCAGAGGCCGTTGGAGGTTGTTGTTCTGTAGGCTGAAGCGTTAGGACTATAATCGTCTTTCAGGTTATAGCCATTCATTAGCATCACCATCTCTCTTGCTGGAGACCTAGGCACCTTTGGATCGATTATCATGGCACCATATAGTCCATGATTAATATGCGATTGCACAGGCGCCACATGACAATGGTAAGGATATACACCATACGGGTCAGCTGTGAATGTATAAGTGTAGTGTCCTCCAGGTGGTATAGTGCCGGCCATACCGGTTACTCCATCCATCATCCCGGAATGAATCGAATGCATATGTAACGAGTGAGGATGAAGAGACGATTTCGAATTATAAACTGTGATCTTTACTAGATCTCCTTGAGTCATTCTCATCGTTGGGCCCGGAATTGTATTGTTGAAAGTCCATGCATTATACAGTACCTGGGTCAGTTTTGTTATCAGTAATTGGAAGAACATTGTTCTCGCTAACTACCAGTGAGAACTCTCTTAATGTAGTACCGTTTTGTAACTTGGTAACGTGTCCACAATTAAAGTATGTCAAGTATTCAACAGGATTTGGTCTCTCACTAAGATTGGTGGCACAGTTTTTTCCAATTGGTACAGACATCATAGATGGGTTTGACGTAATCGGACTTGTCGCCACTATTGGGTGTGTAGGGACTTGCGTTTCATCGTGCGGTGTGTCTGCATTGTCTTTCATTTGCAAATTTTCATTATTAGAATCAGCTGTATTGGATGCAACGGTCTTACCACTATCATTATTTTCTCCCTTATCGTGATGAGACTTTGCATACAGATTGATAGAATTTGGACTGCCATACGTTATTGTGGAAAGGACTAGGAGGCCTATAACGGCGATTAGAAAGTAGCTTTGAACAGTAAGTCTTCTGGTATTCAAAAAAAATGTACTACGAAAAAAAGTCATGTCCCTGCTCCGAATTATAGTTTCTAAATAATCTGAAATTGGCATTCAAACATAGGTTTTTAAATTTATATCTCAATATAAAGTAAGCAGTGAGACATCGTAACACATCGTTAGACAATCTTAGCTGAAATAGTGGGATAGTTAATTATCTTACATATACTCAACATATCTTAGATATTCTTATGGTATTATCTCAGTGTATCGTATAGTATAGTTTTCTTCTCTTAAAAGAGTATATGATTTGCGGGGGGAGGATTGTTTGAGAGAAATAATTGATACTTTCTTATAGAGTACTATTACAGTTTTGAATTAAATTCAAATTATCTGTAGGCCAGCTAAATCTATCTTTTGCCATACAACTATGTTCCGCAAGGGTTGGCGAATATTTTGGATAAATCAACAAACTCGCTCAAACTACCAGTGAAGATACCGATGTAATCTATTGCAGGCTATGTTTTAGAGAGGTTATCTGTGCATAACAGATGATATTGCTCGAAATGGCATTTCATCTGGAAAATGCAAAGGCTCCAGACGTTGCCCAGTCAGGCGCTAATCGTGATTCATCAACAGTTATGTTATATACTCCATGTCCGCTAGATGCAATGATAAGAGGTCTAGTGGTTGTCTCTATCATATTCGTGACTTTGCCATTGTTATTTTTCAGGTAAATTATTAGGTCGACAAGGTTAGTATTTGTAGAGCCTTCGTTATTTACTCTACCTGAACAATTCAAGATTTCCACCTCTTTGACACATTTATGACCTACAACTCTTAGTAAAGATTCGTTAGTAGCCATCGCAGGGCTAACGATATGTCCTTGCAATAAGGACTCAATCAAAAAGTTCACCTCAAGAACCAGCAAAAGGATTATCATGGCTTTCAGCATAATTGAGCATCTATCACATCTAGATGAACTTTTGTGATCCTTAATAATCTAACGACACCATTGAGTTATCAGAAGATATCATTGGCTAGACTTACCGCTTGAACTTGCTTAATTTACACGCGAGCGGAGATATTTTGAATTCGTGTAAAGGTATTAACAGATTCACGTTGGTAGGGTGCTATACAAATGGGTTTTTGCCTGAATTCATAAAAACGTCCCGGCCATTAATCCAGACATTCTTGGTAGTACGATGTACAGGAAGCAACTGCCCTTTCTGCGTATCAATTCATAACTACGTTTCTGAGCAACATTAACCTGACTTACTTTAATGCGTGTTATCATATACTAAATAATGTATTAGATATATGGATGACTGATCTGATTTATCGTCCTATTAATCTGATCTTATTCAATTTTTCTCTATCGTATAGTCTGTTTTTGTTAACAAAATGCTGAAGGTCTATTTGTAATGAACTATAAATAGTCTTTGGAAAGTATTACTAGAAGTAGGATTACCTAGGTATGTGGCATCGAAGACTCTTCTAAAAAAGAATAGAAAGGATGGCGCTATAATAGTATCAACATTTCCAGAGCCCCGCATATTTTCAGCTGTAGCCAGAAATTTGATTGTGGATAAACACCTGTGTGCATGCATAAACGTGATTAAAATTGACTCGCTTTATCATTGGAAAGGCAAGCTGGAAATTCATGAAGAGTACCTGGCTCTATTCAAGTCAACACGCAAAAGAGTACCTGCTCTCATACATGAAATAGAAAAAATTCATCCATATGAGGTTCCTGAAATTATAGAGCTGAAAACTAACAGATTCTCTAAGGCGTACCTCTCTTGGTTAGATAGCGAAACGTCTGACTATCCCGACACACTCCAAGAAGATAATGAGAAAAAATCTGGCAAGAAATAAGAAATAAGAATAAAAATAAGAAATAAGAAATAAGAAATAAGAAATAAGAAATAAGAGTTAAAATTCATCTTCATCTTTAACCTCCTTCAATTCATCTTATAGTCAAAAGCCGTTACTTGTTCTATTTATACAAATACATTGAAAAAGGCTACGAAACATGGTATCTTAACAGAGCAACTATTCCACCTAGTGAAGTCACTCGGAGTCCCATGTCAGTTGATGAATCAACTGCATATGTATTTGCACCCTGTCGTTCAACCTTATTCAATAACTGTATTATCGTATCCTCTTCTGCATTTGAATATACAGAATCAGAGAAGGCCAAACTCTCAATAGCTCCTACGAAAGCTGCTTTTGAAACTTCCTTCATACCCATAGCGTATTTTGGGATCCCCTTTTGTACTTGTCGCATTATTTCATCTATGATTTTTGAGACAGCAACAATTTTACTTGTACTCATAACATCCTTGGCTGAATCTGAGCGAAGAAATACTAGGATTCCGTCTTCGCCAGCGACATCTACTCCATTAACTATCAATAGTCTTTCATTGCTGATGGACGGCTTGTCGGCCATTAGGAAATTATAGAGAGTACGTTTTGTTTCTCCCGGACCAAATACAAGTATTCTTGTTTCAACATCGGTATCGACGGTATCACCAACTGTTCTATCTATGGATCTGATCATCCTGGCAATATCACCTAGAAAGGTGTCTAGGCTATTGTGCCTAGAATGTTGCGGATATCGCTTGCCACTATAACCAGAATATATGTTCTGAATAATATTGAGATGCGTTCCAGAGAGTTTGGCAACTGCTGCCTCGCGATTATCAATTGCTACAAGGATAAAATTCGAGCCCGCATTGCTTAGAGATCTCTTTAGGATGGCGATCTCTGAGGCTTGCCACTCCCTTCCCTTATCAATGGTTATCGAATCACCTATCTGAATAGTAAGTGAATGATGCGCACCTCTTGGGACTAGATCGTTATCTGTATTTGTGATGATGCCTGAAATTCGTAATCGATCTACGAGACTATCCAGGCTAACCTTTTCGACATTAATGGCGACTCTAATTTTGACGCGATCTCCTTTGTCAGGTCTTGAATACTCCTTGATTTGTTTTATTACTCTGCTTGTGACAGAAATAACCTGATCATCTTTCTCGATTATCCTTCTTACTGTGAACAGATCATCTGCATCTTCAGGAATAATGTAATAGGCCTTTTCGGAGGATCCTTTAACATCTTTAACGATCATAGAAAAAGACTAAAATTTATCTAGTGCTCCATTCATTCTGCTTCTTCTTCTTCTTCTTCTTTTCACTTAATTCTTAGCTCGCTTAAGGTATGGAGCCAGATGGAGACCCTTGTTCACTATTCTTGTATTTGATTTGAGGTGATTTCAAATAACCATCTACCCATTCTTGAGTAAGAACTCCGGATTGTACAAGATTAACAAGAGCATTAGCCGAGGCTTCTCCCTGCACTTTTCCAGATCTCTTCCTCGTCTGCCTCCACTTTAGTTGAGTATTACCACTCTTTGACGAATAGATAATCCCTAGGATTTCTTTGACGTTAACAAATGTCATTTCACGAATCCTTTTTAACGTAACTTTGTCAGCCGCCTCTATATATATAGCGCCTGGACCCTCTTCACGTTCTGGAAAAACCTCATAATCTCGAAGATATATTTCAGGAATGAAGGATCTGCATGTACTAAAGATAATAAACTGTCGAAAATTCTCAAGTGACGCAGTTGTTTCGATATGCACCAATTTACGGTATATAAAAAGATTTAGCCACTTATCAAGTTTATGAACTTACGTCTTAGAACAACAGAATTGTATTTATTATTCTAGACAGACTCCAAACTCAAGATCTACATCACTGGAAACTCAGTAGGGCTGGTTTCGTCATCGTTTGTCTAATCTTATTTTCTCGCTAGTTATATAAAAGTGATTGTTTGCTGTGAGACTAAACAATGCATCTTTAAAAATTATCAGGAAGCATATCACATTTGAAGAAAACCGCTATAATTTTAACAATTGTACTTTAGTTAGATCAGTACAGCATTTCCTCATTCAGGAATGTGGAAGAATGCCGTCCACAACGCTGAACCTGTAACAAATGCAAAGTGGGCCGAGTCCCAATCTTACCATGATTGGTTTAGTCTCTGTACAGATACTTGTTCGAATGTTTCTTAAGCTCCAGCCATACCATTACGAAGCTCGACGCCTTTATGATCATCGCCGATCCCTGCAGACTCGGCAGTCTGCCTTGTGCATCTCAGACATGGCGCATCCCATTTCAGCTTCTGGTTTACCGCGTCGCATTAGTCCTCTATACAAACCTGCTTCAAGTGTGTGACCTTGGGTTCGCTCCCATTCCTCTACTGGAATGCTATACTTCTTCTGAATTCTATCTCGGTACCATTCTGGAATGACATTAAAGGCACAGAATGGGATTATTCTAAGATCAGGAGTAACATAATGGATGTCGCATCTTTGTAATCTCTCCAGATCTTCATTATATTTATCTTGAAAGTGCATCATCCCCAAAAATAGTGATCTCCCGTGCCATGACCCGACTGAGTCAAAGTTCTGTTTCAAGAGAATACTTGAAAACATTTTTGCAAGATCCAAGCCGCGCGCGGCTGTTTGCTTTTGTCAACAAACTGATTAAGCTTGTGCATTACTTTTAATATTGCTAAATATCTGTTAGAACCTGATTTTATTTCATCACTTTTCTCTTCAAAGTATTCTAGCAATCCCCTAATATCGACAAAACTAGTGAGTGGGGTTAATTTCTTTGTCTCCGAGTCTTCAAATACATATGTACCCGCACCGCATGCGAAATGAATAGAAAGCTCATATTTCGGCTTCTTTGAAAAAGCTTCTATGATATCAGTCATTGGCATGCATGACGGAACTGGAAACCATGCATCGGTAGTGATCTGACCATTTGTTTGCTCCTCAATTCTTTTGATACAATCAGGGATCGTGATTCTATACTTTTCCCGTTCCTTCTTTGACATTCTACCAGTTAATGAAACAGGCTGGAAATTCACTGCATGCACAACATCCATATTCTTTTGTGCATATCCAATTATTCCTCCCAATTCATGATCATTAATGGATTTAATCACAGTTGGTACAAATACAACCGTCATTCCACACTTTCTTGCAGATTCTAAGGTATACGGAACTTCCCAATAGTTCTTTGGATTAGTTCTAGGAGTAACTCCATCAAACGAAAGATAAAGATTGCTAACACCAGCTGTTCTTATTTGTCTCATGGTTTCGGGAGAAAGCGCCAACTTTATGCCATTCGTATTCATCTGAATATGGTCAACACCTTCTTCTTTCATTATGCGAATCAGCTCAGTAATATCATCTCTTAGCATAGGTTCACCCCCGGTTATCTGAATTGAATTTCCTGCAATTGGTTTTTGAGCTTTCAACGTCTTCATCATTGCTCTTACTTGCTCATGATTTGGTTCATACAAGTACGCACCTTCAAGACCTTTCTTGACATAGAAAAAGCAATACCAACATGTCAAATCGCATCTATTGGTCACTATCATATTTGCCAAACCTGAATGCGACAAGTGATTTGTACAGAGCCCACAATTCGTTGGACATGCACATTTATCGATCATAACATTCGGGGCTTGGGCTCCCTTTCCATCCTTCCAATATGTACTGAATTTTTTATACATGTCATAAGATCCGAAATACAATTCCTCACATTCACCGTGAGAGGGGCAATTCTTGGTCATGTAGACCTGACCTCCCCGTTCAAAAACTTCTGCGTCTAATATCATATTACAATCTGGACATATACTCTGGGTGAACCTTATGGAATGTTTAGATACATCATTTGTCCTTGTTGATAGATTCGAAATCTGAATTAAATCCATAGTCAATTATCTACAATACCTTTTACGACTAGCACATTTTATCTATATAAATATAACCTACCTACTCCTAAGGTGAATGGGTAGTTAGAGAAAATGTCTAAAAAGATAAATAAAAATATTCTAGAAGTGAGGTTTATCAGCCTTAAAGGTAAATATATTACAAACTTTAACTTGTTCTAACCCCTAGACATGAGTATTAGCGACAAATCGAAGAAAGCTATGGAGAGCCTTGGTCTAACAGGCTATGAAATCCGAGTATATATGGCCCTATTGGAGTACGGTCAAATGACTGCAGCTGCTATTAGCAAGACGTCAAGCGTGCCATATTCTAAGATTTATGAAGTCTTAAATAGTTTAGAGGACAATGGCTGGCTCGAGTCAGATAGCTCTAGACCGCAGAAGTTCTTCCCAAAGTCTCCTTCAACAGCGCTTGATGCTATGAAGATGCGAATGGAAAATGTTATACGCGATAATCAAAACCTTATCCAAAGTGAGCTAATGCCGATTTACGAAAAGAGTGGCATGAAAGAGAAGCCAGAGATATGGGTGGTACGTGGCGTTTATAATATTGCTGCCAAAGTTAATGAAATCATTGAAACCTCTGAACAAGAGTTGCTTATAGCATTACCTCAGGCGGCAGAAGATATTGCAAAGCTTACTCAGCCTCTCCTAAGAATGTCTCACGAAAAAGGTGTAAGAATTACAGTACTTGTCTCTGAAGAAACAAGCCAAGAAACCGTGCGGATGATATCTAGAGTAGCCAGTGTAAGGCTCAAGAACAATATGTTTGGTGGCGGGGTCATAGGAGATAGTAGACAAGTTGTGATATTGTTGGCTGAGGGTAGAAGCGATAATGGGGCTGTTGAACCCATAGCTATTTGGGCCGATCATCCGGGTTTGGCTCGTTTTGCCAAGGATTATTTTCAATATCTTTGGACTGATGCAGGTGGAGAGGACAAGCAAAATGTCAATAATCTCACCAAGTCTAATCCTAGCGCAGTTGATAATCAGGCTTAGTGATTCGTAAAGTTATTACCGATACCTAATACTGATACTCTAAATAAATTGTAACATTAACAGATAGACTAAGAAACTTAGCCAAATTACTTACATTAATATAAATTTGAATTGCGTCTAATTGACATTTGCAAAATTACTTGTGGACGATCCTGAGACCAGGAACTACAGACGAGTCTACATGACGATAGGGTTATATTTAAAGTAAGAGATGTCGGTAACTATGTCCACTGGCATGAAATATGTACAAATCGAACCTTTAGGAGATATCGCAATCATTAGGATCAACAGACCAGAAGCTCTAAACGCCATGAATACGGATGTTATCGCAGAGCTATCTAGGGCAATTGAAATAGTTGGTGTTGATGACGGCATAAAGGTTGTAATTATAACTGGCTCTGGTGAAAAAGCATTTTGCGCTGGTGCAGATATTGCATTCATGGTTAACATCGACCCCGTGCAAGCAGAAAAATATGCGAGTTCTGCACAAAGTGTTCTCAATAAAATAGAAAGGATGGGAAAACCAGTTATTGCAGCCATAAATGGGTATGCATTAGGCGGCGGCTGCGAGCTTGCATTGGTATGTGATATACGAATTGCCGCGAGGTACTGCCAGAATAGGGCAACCCGAAGTTACAATAGGAATTCCACCCGGATGGGGAGGAACTCAGAGGCTAGTCAGGATCGTCGGCCCCGCAAAGGCCAAGGAGTTGGTATTTACTGGCAAAATGATTACTGCAGAAGAGGCGTTCCAAATTGGTCTCGTAAACAAAGTAGTGAAATTAGATGAAACCCCTGTTGCGTCAGCCGCTCAAGTAGAATCCACTCAGGACCACGCAAAAACCTCAAGTGACAAGAGCGAGACTGAAAAGAAAGGAGCTTCAAATACTCAAGCTGGTTCTGATATTACCAAGACCCTTAATAAAAGGCTAATCGAAGATTGCATCCAATTTGCAAAAGAGATTACTAAAAATAGTATCAATGCAGTTAAAACTAGTAAAATGTTGATTAATAAAGGTATGGATGTTGATATAGATGCAGGACTTCGGTTAGAGATTTATGGATGGGCTTTATGCTTTGCTCATGGTGACAGACAGAAAATGATGTCCGACTTCCTAAACAAAGGAAAGAAATAGGCTTCGAAATGATAACGCAGAAAGCTTGACATTTAGTGATGGTATGCATCTGATGCCACGAGTCTAGATTGTTCTACAGCATTATGTGGGATGAATGCGAAATTTAAGTAGCATTATTTCCTAAATGCTATTTAGATACCTCAACTATTTTCGCGCCTTGACTTGGGCGACATACGATTGCTTTGGTATTTTTTATACCAGCCTCGAGAAATCCCTCAGCCATAGAATTAGCTACACGACTTGCAGTCTTTTTATCATTAAGGATAGAGATCATGGAAGGACCTGCACCACTAATCGTAACGGCTAGGGCCCCTTCATTTAGTGCATTTCGCTTTACCAAATCGTATCCAGGAATTAAATGTCTTCTCGATGGTTCGACGATGAGGTCGTTTATGCCTTTTGCGATCATCGTAGTATCCTTCAGTGCAAACCCTGCTACTACTATACTTGCATTAGATATGTTTTGTATTACATCGTCCAATGGAATTGTCTTGGGCAGGACGCTCCTGGCTACGGCAGTCTTTTTTAGAGGAACATTCATAACTGGAACAGCTATAGCCAGAAATAGATCATTAGGAACATCAAGTCTTACGAAATCAATGTCTGGAGCAGAACGGACTATAACAAAACCTCCAAGCATAGAGCCAGAAACATTATCATAATGTATCGTACCGGCACTTGCTATCTCTCCTTCTGCTGCATACCTAATAAGCCTGTTCCGAGGGAGCCGTAAGTTGAATAAGCCGTCGAATGCAAGTGCAGCAGCGGCAGCAGAGGCAGCGCTACTACCCATTCCATAGCCTGTGGGTATTTTCTTTAAGATATGAAGATCTAGATCCCAATTCGTCTTGCATTTCAGATTAAGGTCATACATCATCCTTCTAACCACTAACCCGGCAGTATTCTCGCTTGCGTTCGGAGAAATTGTCTCAGAGCCATCACCTGACAAGGCAAGCTTGACATGAGGCACAGGATCTTCTATCTTCTTTCCTCTTGTAATTGTGACAACGTCCTCGAACGCATCAAGGCCTAGTCCGAATACGTCGAAGCCAGGACCTAGATTAGCAGTTGATGAATGTGCAACTGCACTGCAAGTTATGAATTCAGTGCGCTCCTCATTGGAGGCATCTGAACTTCTGGTGGGCATCATGGCCATTCACTATATATCAGTCTCTTACTTCCTCCCCTTGATTAAGTATTCTTGCAAGAGCTGCAACCAGATTTACCATTCCACTCATTGTGAGATTAGAAATTGCGAAAAGATCCTCTGCGAACCCTCCCAAGTTATAACTTCTTGCTATTTCTTTGCATAAAAGAGAATACTCACTGTCTTTCTCACTATCAAGACTCTTTTCTAAAGAAGTCATCGAAGTAGACCATTCGAGTATATCCTGCAATCTATCAAGTAATAGATCTCGTTTTGTCAAGGCATTTATTTGTGCCATCTTCAATCGTAACTTTACAGCGGATGACAACAATGAGATGGAAATATAGTTAACAGGTGATGAAACTAGCATCCCGTCAAAAACAAAAAGCGATGCCTTATTATCCGCTTGAAAATTTGTCACAAAATATGGTCCACTAGCTCTAAATGCAAATAATTCAATTTGTCCTGGTGTGTCAATAATGACGTAATCTGGATTTAGCTCGTTTACCTCAGTCTGGATTTCATCCAGTCGAGTTGCTATCAGATCGCTTGCCATGACTAGGGAACCGTTGGGACCTAGATCATATTTTTCCATTAGAGTATTAACTTCAATATAGTCCCTTACATCTACATCTGGCTCGTATGGCAATTTGAAGGATCCTGGGTCTAAATTAAGACTCACCGGGTAGGCGCTATTATCTTTATACCATTGAATTAATCTTGATGTTAAGGCAGATTTTCCCGACCCCGCTGTCCCAGTTATAAATATAGCATCCAAATGATTTCTTTCCAACAATGAGGACGTTTTGTCTTATTAGTTTCTATTGATTATTATATGACTCTATTGTAGACCATGATTGAGCCTTAATGAACTGGCGGCTGATAGCAATTCCGGCTAGTATAGTACCTTTCCTTATTATGATTTTTTTTATTCATATTTCTCCAGCGGATATCTTCAAGGTCGGCCTAGTTCCATTTATTTTTTCTTCTATGTCAATCATGGGCAAATACCTACTGCAAGCCGTCAGGTTCAAATATTTCATTAAAAAATTCATAGGACATAATGTCGGTACTACAGGTGAAACAATTTGTGCGAGTTTAGGAGGCCAGTTTGTTACTCAAACCACACCATCTTACGTAGGAGGAGAACTAGTAAGGATTGCATGGTTGACCAAGAAGGGCGTATTGACTGGAAAAGCCGCTTGGATCACTACAATGGAGATCGTAGCTGATGTGTTCGTTGGTACTTTCCTTGCATTCATGGCAGGAGCAGTATCAATCTTGCACGGAGGTTACTTCATTGGAATCATAGTCATATTGATTACGATCCCGACCTTTGCTTTCTGGTTTCTATTAATGTTCTTTTCTGCTCGACGTGTTTTGAGGCTACCTTCATTCTCTTTGCTGGTAGTTCAAAGGTTTGTTCCAAGAGAAAGGGCGCAAAGATCTATCAACTCCATCAACACTGCTATTGCAGATCTATGTCAAATGAGTAGAGAAAACTTTAATTCAAAAACTGCCGGCAAGACCTTTGCAGTAGGGATTGCAATCACATTTTTGGCATTCATTCTACAGGGTGTGTCGTTTATGGTGCTAATTGATACGGTCGGACCGTATCTTGGCATCTTTGATTCAGTTATGGCCACCTCGGCATCTACTGCGTTATCAAATTTACCCATCACGATAGGCGGATCCGGACTTGCAGAACTGGGAATGTGGGCATATATTTCGAATTTGAATAGCCTTCCTTCGCTTCACGATCTAACAATAAACTCACACTTGAGTGTAATAATCGCATGGAGGATCGCATCTTATCATGTTCCATTAGTAATCACTTGGATTGCCCTTATGAGACTTGCATTAGGCAAAGTCACAGTTACGAAAGCGCAGCACTCTAAGTTTATAGATAAAGCGGAACTTCCTGATTCTCTAGATTCTCCAGACAAAGAGTCTAACTCATATAATGCGAGCGAGATCAAACATAGAAAGAATATTAATTTGGACAAAACCTCCGCTGAATCAAAAGATTGGAAAGATAAGAAGGACGGAAATGACACCGTAAATATATAGGAATCCTGTTCCTTATATAGTGAACAGGCAACTGCGTCTACGCAACTATTCTATTCTGGATAATTTATTAGTCTAAAGTCAGGCAAGATTAGTCTGTTTCGTTATCCAGACTCTCAGCAGTTTCAGATTCTACATCCATGAGCTGTAATTCCTGCAGTTCGAATTTATAAATCATATTCATATCAAGATTAAACTTTGTCCCCAAAAATTCTGTGACCTTTTCACTAAGAGGTCCTTTGTACATCTTTATCCTAAATTCATACACATAACCTTTCATGAACTCTCCTATATTCATTGACCTAGGAACATCCAAACCCTCAATAATGTTTCTACCATCAGGAAGAGATTCGTAAAGCTGAATATCTATTTTATAGTCATTTCCATAAATATCGAGTATGTAGCCAGTTCTGGTCAAGTTCTCTGGCTGATCAAATTGAACAGATTTGATCTCATCCTCAGCCCATTTAGGGATAGATTCATCTTGATCTTTAGTTTTGTTAGACGCACTCTTAGTCTTTCCCATCTTAACACATGTACCGATCCATACTAGGTAAAAAGTCTTCTATAGAAACAGATGAATCTTCCCTTCGGGATCTCATAGCAAAGCTTATCGTCAGATTGCCTTCGGAGAATATCTGCTATTTTGCGGTAGATCTTGTACCTGTAATGAGGAGGAGACTATGTCACGGAAGTCAGTACTTGTTATTCCCAAATGAGTTTGGTGCATATTAATTGGTAAGCAAAAATATGAAACAATATTAACCAATAGCGTACAGAGAGTTTTATTATGGACTATGCATACAAGTGTGATAAGTGTAATAACCAATTTCCGGACAAGGAAACCGCTACAGAACACAGAAATGCGACTGGACATCCGTTGAGCATGGTAACCTTGGAAGAGGGATAGCCAATGTATGGGTTGTTAGCGATGCTATTTATTTGATTTCTGAACATTGTAGAAAGGAAAAACAATTAACTGTGCTAAACTCAAGTATATTCTACGAATAGGTGTTTATTTGGCATTTCTAAATAATATTAAATAAATAATATTAATTCAGGTATTTTCTGAACCCAAGTTATTTGGTTGGATTTCCCAATAAACCAACGCTTTTATCCTCGGAATCATAATTTGTTTTGAATGTCTGATGCAAGTCAGCTACTAGTCCGAAGAATCAAGGACGGAACGGTAATCGATCATATCGAAGCCGGGAAAGCATTAGTAGTCTTGCGCGTCATCGACATAACTGGTAAAGATGGGAACGTCATCACAGTAGCACTGAACGTACCAAGCAACAAACACATAAAAAAAGATATTGTCAAAATCGAAAACAGATTCTTGATGAAATATGAGACAGATAAACTTGCATTAATTGCTCCCCGGGCCACAATCAATATAATAAAGGACTATAAACTAGTCGAAAAGCGCAAAATTCAGCTTCCAGATTCTATAGTAGGAATTTTTAGATGTCCCAATCTTAAATGTATCAGTAATAGCGAGGAGGACATTAGATCTACGTTAGACATTGTAGATAAGCAAAACATCATACTTGAATGTAGGTACTGTGCGCGTACCCTTACGATTAATGACCTAGTGTCTTAACCGATAGTGAATAATGGATTTATTAGAAATAGCCTATATGATCGGGCGATCATACTGCATAATATTTAATGCCTGGACTGCGGTTTATAAAATTCATGAATACAGATGATGTTGCAAAAGTTCTAACTTGTAATCTAATTTACAAAAGTATTCGCAATATCTTTCGAGGAGTATTCGCAAATAAAATTACACTTCTGGTCCCAGGATTGCTCAGTATAATACTTTTATTTGTTCTTCATTCTGCTGCTGTCACAGTAATCTCCAGTGAATCTACAATGCAGAATTTCATCCTTACTGCAACTATTATTTTACTTTTCCTTGTCGAAGTATCTATTGTATGGGCTGGACTCCTACCTATAAGTATCTCCATACTAGGACTTGTTTTGGTTTTTACAGGTATTACTCTTCCGTTTTATGGTTTAAACATACATCAAGAAGGCAATTTTAAGGGAATAAAGGTACTCATAACCCATGAATCGATCGTGCAGGCTGCTGACGCCTATTTTTTTCTGGGTATTTCTATGTTGTGTTTAAGCATGATAATAGTATTTAGGCCGCGCTTGCTTTATACAAGAAATAGGCCTGAATCTATTGATTCGATGTGGGATAGCTACCAATTATGGGACTACAAACAGAAAAGTGGAAGTGAAAGTATCGATAGTTCTCTAAATAATGATTACGCTACTCAATTTGTTGAACCAGTAATACCAATAAAAGATCTGATGAATGAAAAGGAAAAATATCTTCTCTGGAGATATGAATACGTACTTGCAGTGATTCATAATCGTCATTATCTTGCTGGAATACATAGTGTTGTTCCGGTAAGTTCAATCATTTTACGTGATAATACTGGACGCATGATGGGTAAATCAAAGTATACAGGGTTCTTTGTCTAACAGTTCAATCCATTTTAAATAGTCATCTTTCAATTATGTTGGATCCGACAAACTAGGTTGAGGACGCTTAAATACAATAGATTATGTCATTTTATGCCGATCATTATAGTCTGATAGTAGTTATAGATTACACTAATTGATAATTTTTTGCCCACTTCCCAATTAGCGAGTTGATAAAATATCCGTCAATATAGTTCATTTTCTAGTGACATACCGCGGAACATCGCGGGGTATTAATCCAGTGCAAATGGATTCCATAGGAGTAGGAGCTATCTCAGACAATATTCTTATTCATAATCATAATGTCTTCCCCATCGGCATATATTACCTAACTCGCGGTTACTGTATTTAATTTTAGATCATTATCCAACGTTTGTTCTTGCAGAATTTGATATTTTCATCTAGCTACTCGAATTGTCTTAATTTGATATTTTCCTTTCACCATTCATGAAAGGACGATATCTTTCGATTTAACGTATTTTTATTAGACTCTTTGCTCTTGCACTATCTTGTCAGGCTTCTTATATCGTGGGCCGGCATCTTCTTTGCTACTTCTCCAAATCACATTCGAATATAGCATGCTAGGCACTAGTTTTTTGAACTCAACCCCTTCGCCAATATACCACTTGGGGAACCATTCATATAGATGTAATCTAATTGTCTGAATGTAAACAATCAATCCCTCAATTAACATAATTCCAATGTTCCCACCTATTAGTACTGCAAGCCCGCCTCCATGTAGATACGATTGGTTCACAGTCACTAAGAGGGCAGAATGTACTAGGAGCATTATCCCTAATCTGGTATAGCTGATTATATTTGATAGCATTTCAACTATCCTAACAAGTATCACTTCAATAACGATGCCCATAAACCCTCCACCCTCATCGTGACCATGTTTGGCTCGCCTCTTTCTGTTCTTTCCATCCACCGTATATCATGATTCCAACAGTCGCAAAAATCACAGGAACTGCTGCCTTTGCTACAATATCCACCGTTACCCATCGGCCAAAAGTATATGACAACCACGGAACAGGTTCCGTATGAGTGTGGCCAGCAACTCCAAACATACCGATGATATCGTATCCAGAACCTATAGCTGCTAGGTACCGAGTGACACTATTGCGAGAAATTGAATAATGTTAGGAATATCATGAAACCACACAAAGAGCTTGTTACCGTCTTTAATATCCTTGTGAAGCCTAAGAAAGAATGCCAGGAGCAAATGCACAATTCCTATAGCCACTGAGACTTTCAGAATCTTCACTACTTGTACAAATGTTAGCTCTGAAATATTTAAGACGCCAATGAATGGAATATGGGATGTTATTGGTGCAAGTACGGCTATTCCGAGGATATGAAAGCCAAAAAATTCACCCGTACCCAAGCCAGCAATGGCAACAGCGGCTCCACTAGCAGCTATAAGAGTGCCCCATGTAGTAATGGATCCATTACCTCTCTGTTTCAGCAGCATACCCAGCCCGAAAAGCAGCAATCCATGACCTAAATCTGCGAACATTAATCCGAAGAAAAGAGGCCACACAAAAGCAATAATTGGCGTCGGATCTACCTCATCTGTTCTAGGAGTACCCTGAGTTTCTGTAATCACCTCAAATGTGCGTATATATTTTTTATTAGTCAGTAGTGTTGGTAACACTAGCTCCTGATTACCTTCATTCACAGTATGAACATGTGCATCCTCGACAACTGAAATGTAATTTTTCGTAAGATTATTAAATTTACCCTTCATTTTATCGGGTATATATCCACTGTATAAAGCAAAATTTCTTGTGCCGCCTGGTTTTCTGGTTATTTCTAAGACGTCTTTTGCAATTTTTGCCGTCTCATGCAATGATAGTAGTTGACTTAAGTTAGATTTTCTTAACTTTTCAATCTTCTTCCCAATTTCAGTAGACTTGACCTCGAGTTCCTTTACTTTAGTATGAGCTTCTGAATAGGCGACTTTCGGATTTTGGGTGGCGCTGGCAGGTATTTGGACAGGGTGTATACCAAACCCTCTGAGCACCTTTACGATTCTTTCTGAATCTTCGGATGTCCCTAGGACTACAATTGATGATTTATCATCAGACAATTTGCTAGTAAAGACTTGAAGATCACCCAAGCTCTTCTCGATTTCGACGAGGTCCTTAGAGTCTACGACGAATATCTCAGCATAAAAATATTTCAACTCTCTGAATAATGCCAAATTGAGATTCAAATTAGCTGCTACTTTTAGGGCACTCTCGATGCTCTTGTGCTCCTCTAACTGCTTTGCTATTATGTTCCGTTCTGCCAAGATCTTTTTTGGCTCATCGAGTATCAATCTTCCTCTCTCTTCCAAATCTGCTACGACATTCTGAATATCCTTTATGACATACTCGGTTTTTCCCTTTGGCGCTCCCTTGAACATAGTGTCCATAACGCCAGTCTCTAATGGGATATTCAGTGCTCTTGTTACCTCGTCTATATCTTGAAATTCTTTTTGAGCCTTTAGTAACAAGTCATCTAAAAAAGGATTAGAATGTTCAGAGGTGTTTGGAAGGGAATGAAACCATTCTAATTCTGCTAACTTGCTCACTACCTCCTGCGTTTCCACTCTAGGCAAGATTACGGTGGCTTTCATCAGTTTGGCCAGGCCCATTTTTACACTTGCTTGTAAACGTAGTCTCTTTAAATTCTTTGCTCTTTCATTTTGAATTTCGGGTGATAGTAATGGTTATCCCTACCAGCGATGATCGCCACGTGATGCATAACAAAAGCATTTGAATTATTATTTTTTGGCCAAAATTTCGAATCGTTTATTCTATTGACCTAGGATGATGAACATCATTACAATGCCGTAAATTGCGATGGATTCCACCATACCTACGAAGATGAAAACTCTTGACTGCATTTTTGGATTATCGCTAATTGCCGCTAAACCAGCTGCACCAACAAATCCCAAACCTATTCCAGCCCCAGCTCCTGCCAAACCGAAAGCCAGTCCCGCACCGATAAGTTTTGAAGATTGAGCTTGGGCGCCAGCTGCGCCACCAGCTACGGCTGCCTTTTGTGCGGCCGTTTGTGCGTGGGCCAGTGGAAATTCAGGTACTGCCAAAAACACAAGGGTAAGACTAATTGTAACCGCCAAAACAGGAACGAGTATACGCTCGCCCGTTTTAATATTCATACGGTTTCGAGATCAGATGCCCTATTTAATTATAACTAAATTGATCAAGAGTTTTTAAAAGGACATCGAATAGTAGTTAAAATAATCCCTAAAATTTTAGTATACTACTAACTCGTAACCTTTATTCGTGGTACGAACTTGATTTTTTTCTATCCAGGACGACTTTTACCTTCTTTAGACGCACAAATTCTTCCCTTTCACGTTCTTCTAATGTGGACCGGATAAAGGAAATTGCGTGCTCGTATTGAGGGATAATTACGTATTCCAGTGCATTGATAAGTTTCTGAGTCCGTTCTAACTCTTTAGCTAGGCTAAAGATCGCGTTCTCGTATTCGGCAGCTTTGCATATTTTCGGAAGGATATTTTTAATCAGCTTGGCCGCCTTGTCCACTGAAGAGTTCGTTTCAATGAACCCGTACGACAGCTCCTGACCACCTTCCCTGGTCTTTACCTGAAGAGTTGGTATTTTTACGTCAACAATCCTTCTCACGTTAACATCTACCTCCATCACGCTAGGCGTGGAATCAGCGATTGATTCCAGAGTAGTTGTGCCCAATGACATGTACGAATCATAGACTGAAGTGTAAATTTGGCCAAGTGGTCTCCAAATATCGCTTCTCGCCTTGTTTGCTTCCTCGATCATTTCATCTATCTTTTTTAGAAGTACCTCTCGTTTATCATCCAATATTTTGTGAACCATTTTTCCTACATGCAGCGAACGTCTGATCTTTATCAGCTCGATCTTTGTGGCTATAACTCGGCCCCCGAAGGACATTGGATATTATGACTTCCCCTTGTAGTATTGCCTGACATTCTTTTCTTTTATTTTGGTTAATTCACCTTCAGGCAGTGAGGAAAGGACATCCCATGCCCTGCTCATAGTCTCTTCTAACGTCCTATTCTCATCATGATTTTGTTTTAAAAAGTGACTTTCAAATAAATCACCTGCCTCAAGATATTTGAGATCAACACCAGTCAAACCAGCTTTACCTACAATTTCTGCGAGGGCTCTTACTTCTTGTGCTCTCGAATAGGCATCGTACAACTGATTTCCAACTTCCATATGATCCGCTCTAGTCTTACCTTCCCCTACACCATCCTTCATTAGTCTTGACAAGGACATGAGCACGTTTACTGATGGATAGATTCCTTTTCTAAATAAATCTCTACCAAGAACAATTTGTCCCTCTGTAATATAACCAGTTAAATCCGGTATCGGATGAGTAATGTCATCAGCTGGCATTGACAAGATAGGAACTTGAGTCACGCTGCCATCCTTTCCCTTTATTCTTCCTGCACGTTCGTAGTTATTAGCTAGATCTGTGTAGAGATATCCAGGATATCCCTTTCTGCCAGGTACTTCTTCCCTAGCAGCGCTAATCTCTCGTAAGGCTTCAGCATAGTTAGTCATGTCAGTCAAAATAGCTAGAACATGCATCCCCAAATCAAATGCAAGATATTCAGCCACAGTTAGGGCCACCCTAGGCGTGATGATTCTTTCGATCGCAGGATCATCCGCCAAGTTAAGAAATAGTACGCTACGACGCAAGGCCCCTGACTCTTCTAGACTCCGCTTGAAATACTGAGCCTCAGAGGTACTGCACTCCAATGGCCGCAAATACTACTGCAAAATCTTCCTTAGTTCCCACAACAGTGGCCTGGCGCGCAATCTGAGCAGCCAATATATTGTGCGGCATCCCGGAGCCAGAGAATATTGGCAGTTTTTGTCCTCTTACCAATGTGAGCATTCCATCGATTACCGACACACCGGTTTGAATGAATGACGTGGGATATTCTCTTCTTTCCGGATTCATAGGCTCCCCATTAACATCTATGAACCTATCTGCAACAGGTTCAGGCAATGAATCATTTGGCCTACCTAGACCGTCAAAAACCCTTCCTAGCAACTCTTGGGAAACAGGCATGGTCATAGTCTTTCCGAGGAATTTTGCCTTCGTCCCCGAAATTGCAAGGCCTGTAGTACCTTCAAATACTTGAACAACGGCCTTGCCAAATCCAACTTCCAGGACTCTACCCAATCGTCGCTCTCCGTCGGCTGATTCGATTTCGACAAGCTCATCAAATGAGGCTTTTGTAATGTCATCAATTACCATAAGTGGGCCTTTAATCTCTGCAACTTTGGTATACTCTATTCCTACAGTTTCAGACAACTACCTTCGCCTCCTCTCGTGAAATACCGTGAAACTCCTCAGACAGTCTATTATCCAGATTATCGAGCTTTGAGACCTGATCGTCAGGTATTTCAAATTTAGCCTTTAAGAGAGTAGTGATGATTGGTAAAGCCCGTATATCAGTCAAAGGAATACCTTCTCTAAGAGCCTTTTGAGATTCCTTGTAGAATTTAATCATTAATCTTACTAATTTCAATTGCTTTTCAGGGCTGCAATAGGTGTCAACATTATCAAAGGAGTTTTGTTGTAGTATTCCAATTTTGATCATCCTTGCGAGTTCCAGGATTAATTTTTCTTCGTCCGGAAGGGCTTCTGGTCCCAATAGTCGAACTATCTCTTTTAATGTGTCCTCCCTTTGCAAAATTTCATAAGATTGGGCCCTAAGTTCATACCAGTCTGCGCTAACATTTTGCTTCCACCACTTCGATACATCTTCTAAATATCCCGAGTAGGACTGCATCCAATTGATAGATGGATAGTGTCTAGAGTAAGCTAGCCTTGTGTCCAACGCCCAAAACGTCTTGATGAATCTAATGGTGTGGGTTGTTACCGGTTCAGTAAAATCTGCTCCAGAAGGTGACACTGCGCCTACTATCGTGACTGATCCTGCTCTCTCAGGAGAGCCTAAGGCCCTTACACGACCGGCTCTTTCATAGAACTCTGCAAGTCTTGAGGCCAGATATGATGGATATCCTTCTTCGGCTGGCATTTCCTCAAGTCGGCCGGACATCTCCCTTAATGCTTCTGCCCATCTACTTGTAGAGTCAGCAACAAGGACAACATCAAATCCCATATCACGATAGTACTCTGCAATAGTTACACCGGTATAGATAGATGCTTCCCTAGCGGCAACAGGCATGTTACTCGTATTCGCAACAAGCACGGTTCTCTCCATTAGTGGTCTGCCTGACCGTGGATCAATTAAATGAGGAAATTCTACAAGTACTTCAGTCATCTCGTTACCTCTTTCTCCGCAGCCAATGTAAACTACAACTTTTGAATCGGCCCATTTGGCAATTTGATGTAATGTAACGGTCTTGCCTGTTCCAAATCCTCCTGGGATAGCTCCTGTCCCTCCCTTCGCAATGGGAAAGTAGGTATCAATTATACGTTGTCCGGTGATAAGTGGTACCGACGGGTCATATCTCTCAGCGTAAGGTCTGGGCTTTCTGACAGGCCATCTGTGGTACATGCTCAACTCTGTCTTGTACCCACTTCGTTCAGTATTCGCTATAACTTGATTTACATCATAGTCTCCCTCACTTGCCATATCACGTATCGTTCCTCCACGATGGTTTGGAGGAACTAAGATACTATGAGTCAGTAACGGCGTTTCCTGCACGGTCCCGAGAATAGAACCTGGTTGTACCGTCTCCCCTTTCTTTGCCTGCGGAACGAATTTGTATTTTTTCTTCATATCGACTGGGGTGGTCGCAATCCCTCTTCCGATAAAATCTCCCGTCTTTTGGGCCATTTCGACAAGTGGCCGTTGGATCCCGTCATAAATTCTACCAATAACTCCTGGTCCCAAAAGCACGGATAGCGGTTGACCAGTACCTACCACTGGTTCGCCAGGCTTTAATCCAGACGTAGATTCATAAACTTGCACAAATCCAACGTCTCCTGTTAATCTAATTACTTCCCCAATTAGTTTTGACTCTCCTACTTCGACGGTCTCATACATCTTAGTCGTAGACATACCATCTGCCTTAACGGCTGGACCACTGACCCAAACAATACTGCCTCTGGCAACCATAATCTTAACCCTCTCCTCTTAGCATCTGGACAATACTTTTCCTTATTAAAGGTTTGAGTCTTTCAATTCTAGAATCCAATGTTCCGTCGTAGGTCAGCGAAAGATCAGCTGATCTGACACGTACCCCACCAATAACATCTACCGGTTTTTCACTTAATGTCAATTTGATTTTTTTCTGTCTATCGGAGAAGGCAGTCAATTTTTTGACCAATTCCATATCAGTCTTGCTGCATTCAACGATCATGTCATCTTTCCCTATAGCCGACAAACCTTCATCGAGTAGCCTATTCATTAATTGCTTGTAATTTTCATCTTTTCCTACAGAACGCAATGCTACTTTTGCCTTTTCGAACACTTCGTTAACCGCTGCCTCGACTAATAATAATTGCTTGTTTCTCGCATTCAATCTAGTCGAACCAATTATCTGTCTTTTCAAATTATCCGCTTGCTTCTTGGCTGCATCAATAATCCTCTCGTAATCGGATTCTATCGATGTCCTAGATGATTCTAGATTATTCATTGATTCATGGTAAGCCGAGTCAATCTGTGTAATCAAATCTGACTCCTTCTGGGATAAAACCTTATTTACAGTCCGTTCAAGAGTTGAATTTGAACTCATATTAACTGTTTTTCGCAAAAATACGTGATTTTAATCTTTTGATATGAATATCAGCTTAATAATTACTAAAAGCATCGCCTCGCTTTAGTATTTTAGATTACTAAAGATCATTAATTAATTATCTAATGTTATCAAAAATAGTAGATTTTGCCTTTTCGATTACCTTATGATAAACCACATTCGGTCTTGCGCTACACTTCGCTATTTAGTCTTGCCCCAATCAGCTTTGCCATCTTTTTTAGATGCTGAAAATGACTACCTTTCCAAAAGCACTTATTACAACAGTGTGCATTGGAAAATCTCTTTGTATTGCCTTCTTATCCGAGGTGGTATTGAATTGCTTTCTATTTCTCTAGTCCTCTTGGGTTCCAAAAATCCATTGCATGAAACGCAACGAGAGCAGTTAGTATCCAAATCTACTGCTTTAATACCGTATTTTACAAATATGTAGATGATGTTATCTAAATCAGTGCTCCCGTCTAGTAGGGCTCCGTATCCTCCGACTTTAAGAATTCTTTTGAATAGTTCCTTATCACAAGTAAGTATGACTCTATCGTGTTTGGTGGCTATGTCCAAAATCTCATCATCACTAATATCGCGAATATACAATGTATCAAAGCCGAGTACACGCAATTTGCGGGCCATACTGCCGAGCATAGCATCGGCAAAAAAGGTTAGCTTAATTTTAGCTGGGTGTTTCAGCTCTACATTCTTCACATGTAAAAGTTCCTTCCTGATACTGTAATAGATCAGACCATTCACCGCATTCATCACAGTATCCTGATATATCATTTGCCGAACGACCAATTTCGCCTCTAATAATGGCGGCTTTCTCGGAAATTACGTCTACCAAATCTGGTGTAACAGCAATAACATCAGATGCGGAAATGATTCCAACTAATCTACCCTTGTAAACTACGCCCAATCTCTTAATTCTATTTTGACGAAGCACTCTAGCGGCCTCAGTAACTCCATCCTCTCCTTCAATAGTGTACAATTTCTGCATCACATCTTTGGCTTTAATCGAACTTGGTCTCACGTCCTTAATCACTGCGTTTGAAACTATGTCCCAATCCGTGACAATGCCATCTGGATCACCATTTCTATCAGTGACCACAATGCTACCAACCCGCTCATTTTTCATTTTTATGGCAAGATCATTAATTGTTGTCTCAGCAGAGGCTGAAACTACAGGACTATTCATAATATCTCGGACAAGCACACGCGTTATCATATTTGCATCTCTATGTCGCTCAGTGGGTTTCTTTACCACGATAGTGAATTATGATTATCGCTTTAATTACTTTCCTGATCTAGTCCAATCTCTTGCTTAACAATTGATAAATCAGGCACAGCCCGTAGCTTAGCCTCTCCTTTAATTGTTTGAGAAATTTTCGACTTGCCAGCTGGGAGCATCGTGATTATCTCGTCATAAGAAATCGCCTTTACGTATGAGGAAAGCTCTTCTGCCTCGTTTTGATTAGTATATTTGGTCTCATTGCTGGCGCGGTAAAGCTCATTCTTTAGTTTCTTTGTAATCTCCATTGGGTCATATCCTCCGGGAAGCAGAATACAGTAGAGGACCGATTTTTCCCTTATGGCATTTACAGGTCCACATACAAATGAATATTGATTATTTACAACCATAACGCCGGCTGCAAGCCGGATTTCATTGCCTTTCATGTAATTCCTCTTTCCTTCAATTACAAATGAGCCTTTTGGTAGGTACTGCCCTGAAGGAGCTCCTTTTCTTATTTGCCCTGGCAGGACCCAATAGGAATCTGCAGTAGACAATCCATCTTTCCATGCTCTGCTGTAAGAAACTGTGGCTTGAGCAACCTCTAGTAGACTAGTTTGCGAAACGGAAATCCTGCCATTCTTGATAATAAAAAATGGTGAACCGTGAACTTCAGCGTGGAAAACAAGATCTTGTTCGGTAAGGTACTTGCGTATAATAGCGGAGTTGGAAGAGGCATCTCTACCACCTATAGCAAGGAACCCATCACTTGTAATGAACCAACGGTATCGCTCATACCATTCCTTTTCTCTCTGCTGTTTAACAAAAGTGTGCTTTTTGTGTATGGAATCAGCCTGATTGCTCAATTTGTGAATGTTGAGCTGAAGTTTGTCCTTAGCCTCTTCTATCGAAGACCCTCCACGTTCCATTTCCTTTGCTCTAGCAAAAAGGGATGAAGCCGTTTTTGCTACGTTAGGCTCAAGTAGCACAAGTTCATCAGCCACTTTCACATACTTTTTTCCCTTTGAACTAACGATTGAAGCAGACATAGAAGCCAGCAATGTTCCTAGAGATTCTGAGTGGTTGGTCTCAATCGGCTGGTGGTACGAATAAGTCATCAATGCGAGCAGCCAATGTTCTAATTTCTGTAGCTTTCAAAATGACTAGGTCTTTGGCCTTCTCCTGTTCAGCTATGTCATGTTTTAAGGCGAGCAATCTGCTTATCAATATCGCCTGTTTGAGTATTTTTCCCTGTACTGATAATGTTGTTACTAAGTACTATATCAAGTGCTTCCATGTACCAAGGAACCTTCTTTACAGATAGTCCTTCAGCACAGACACTGTCGATATCATTCGGGCATATGGGCAGAGCTTCCAAATATCTTCCCGCCTTATCTGAAATTATGACAGGCGTATGATTTGTACCCGTACTTACACTCATAACCAGCTCGTTCAAACTTGTATATATATTCGACAAATCTGCGTCAGATATATCAGCTGAGCTTTTTCCCCTCCACATTGGCCGAATGAACGATTTCCTCCACAAATTTTTTGGGTAGAGACATAGTTCTTCCTATCCATCTCGATACTTCCAAGTCTTGGGCAGCCTCGTTTCTGAGAGATTTGAATAACTCTGGATTAATATTAAATACATCTGTCCCTCGCGATGGGGGGGAGAATACCGCAAACCAATCTTTAGTATCCTGTGTCGTACTTCTACACGATTCAAAATCGAGATTATTTGAAAGTCTTTATCGCAAAGAATTAAATTTCCATCCCTAAAAAATTCCAAGACTAGAATATCCTGTTTACCCTCTAAACTACTAAATTTGATAATAACAATTCGTTCATTATCAATATGTTCGACTGACTCTACCTTGGATCTTTCAAGTTCTCTCCTAAATGTGTCTAGTAATGTACTTTCCTCTAGGGACTTGAATTTGAGCTTTGTAAGCCATATTCCCTGTGTCGAAATCATTAGAATGATTTCTTTCTCTGTTGAATGGTGTAATCTAAAGAGAAATGAGTTTTTTGTAACTGTGTTGATAGAACTTACATAATATCCGGATTTTAAAGTCATATTTATCTGGTTGACTATATATCGAAGCTCAAGTCCCGATAATTCCATCTTACATATATCACAAATCTATCACAAATATTAATTAAAATGACATATACACATAATGTCCTGTGCATTTAGTCATGATGGGACCGCAAGGAATTAAACCGAGTGAAATTAACCAGACATGTAATCTAATTGGATCCGCTTGATCGAGTATTTTATATGAGGGCAATCGTGGGGTTAATAGCAGGCATAATCACCGGATTCATAATCGTTCCCGGCACAAGCCAGGGTAATGCAATAGGAATAGCGGTTATGATAGCAATTTTTTTCTACATCATAACTTATATGATTAGTAAACGATTAGCAGTGGGTGTACCTAGAAGCGAAAGACGAAAGCTTGCTACAAACGGGATCTTTCCATTCATCTTTCTGTTACTAATGTTCATGATATTTGTATACACTGGACTTCATCAGGGGCTTGCACGTTAGAATATATGCATATGACATGAGAATATGCTATGTCATGGGAATTCTCGACTCCAGGTATTCCTGATGAGCTATTTGAAAGGGATGAATTGGTCCCTATAACAAAAGAGGACATAAGATCACTTGTCATCAGCAAACTTCGTCTAAAACATGGATTTACTGCGATTGATATTGGCTGTGGTAGTGGAAGCATAACCGTCGAGCTCTGCATTCAGACAAAGGGGGATAATATATACAGTATCGATTTTGACCAAAGAGCCGTAGAATTGACCAAGAGAAATCTTGAGAAATTTGGGCTAAATTCTAACGTGGTCCTGTCCAAGGCTGAAAGTATACTGCGTTCCCTCCCTAAAGTAGATGCGGTAGTTGTAGGTGGGACATGGGGGAACACCGAACAAATCATTGAAATGGCAATAGAAAGACTAAAAATCGGTGGAAGAATAGTTGTCGACACTATCTTACTTGAAACAATGTATAAAGCGTTAAATGCATTTGAGAGGTCAGACTTACAGGAAGTTGATGTAACTCAAGTTATAATTGCCAAAGCAAAAAAGGTAAGTAAAGGGACAATGATGATTGCAAGAAATCCTGTTCTAATTCTTTCAGCTACTCGAAGCTGACTAAGAAGCAAAAAATGTTTTTGGTTTAAATAACTCAGCTTTTAAAGTTCAATCAAATGAAACTATTCTGCGTCGGATGTGGACCGGGTGATCCAGATTTGCTTACTCTTAGAGCTATTGAGTTAATAAAAAATGCAGATGTAATTTTTACACCCACAGCAAGGGAGGGAAAGCCCAGTATAGCGTTAAGTGTAGTAAAAAAATATATAATGAAATCTACTGAGATTGTTACTCTAACTTTCCCAATGCTAAAAGATTTTGGCTTGCTAAGGGATCATTGGAAGAACAATACTGAAAAAATAGTAAATGCTGTTATATCCGGCAAAAGAGTGGCGTATTTGACAATTGGAGACCCTGCACTTTATAGCACGTGGATCTATATTCAAAGAGAATTAGAGAAAACGTATCCAGAAATAGAAATAAACATCGTCCCTGGTATCACTTCTTTTTTTGCTTTTGGAGCAAAGGCAAAGTTAAGCCTTGCTGAAGGAGATCAGACAGTTGGAATCATTCCGGCGTGCTATGATCTGAGTAAAGTCAAAAAAGCTGCTGAATCCTGTGATACTCTAATATTCCTTAAGGATGGTCGCTACTTCGATAGCGTGATTGAGATGTTATCTGATGCTGGTTTTAAAGAAGATTCCATTATTGCCATAGCACAGGATTTATCATCGGAAGGAGAAGTGATGTTATTGAATAAGCTCGAAGACCTGCGAAAATCTAAAGGTACCACCCAGAAATATTTTTCGGTGATGGTGGCGAAGAAAAGAAATGATTGATCCTGGGACAGTTTATTTTGTTGGATCAGGACCCGGTGATCCTGATCTTATTACATTGAGAGCCAAAGTGTTGGTAGAAACTGCAGATGTGATAGTCTATTCCGGTTCGCTTTTAAATCCTGAAGTTCTAAAATATGCAAAAAAGGACGCTGAACTCATTGACGCCGCTTTGATCGATAGAGAAAGAATTTACGAAATTCTTAGAGATTCGACTAAAAAGGGCAAGCTATCTATACGATTCCATGATGGTGATCCAGCAATATTTAGCACCATAAGGGAACAGATCGATAAACTCGAGAGGGATCATATACAATGTAAAGTAGTTCCAGGGATTACTGCTCTCCTTGGAGCGGCCTCAGAATTGAACACCGAACTTACCGTTCCTGGAATTACACAAACAATCATAATTACTAGGGCAGAGTTGAGAACTCCTGTGCCAGATCGCGAGAGTATTAGTGAACTTGGAAGACATGGAGCAACTATTGCTTTTTACCTGAGCATACATTTGATATCGGAGGTTGTAAATGAGCTACTAAAAGGAGGAACCTATAACTTAGAGACCCCTGCTGCAGTTGTATTCAGGGCTACTTGGAAAGATCAAAAAATAATAAGAGGTGAATTGGGCAATATAGTATCAAAAACAAAGGAAGCTAAAATAACAAAAACTGCAGTCTTGATCGTTGGAGGAGCCCTTGCTCCTAGGACATATGAATTTTCAAAAGTTTATGATCCAGATTTCACGCATGGCTTTAGAAAAGCTGTGAATTAGTTTGGTTACCCGATTGGGTATATTTTCAAGTCCTTCTTGTTAGGTTAAGATTATTTCCTATCAAAGCCAACATAAATTGCGATATATGAGAAGTCTGTTATTATTATGCAGTATCCGTTTAGTCATTGATAAAGGATATCAAGGACGCGGATATTCTATCGGAGATCGAGAATAAGAAAAAATGAAAACCAAATCCTATTGTCGAACTTATCAGTATATTAGATGTAAGTTGATAACAGACTATAAATAGTCCTAACGAAGGCAGCGTCAAAGTCAATGCCAGAGCGGTACTAACCCACACCGAGTCTGCTCAGTACTTCTGGAGTAATATTTTCATATTTATTAGAGAAAACAAGTCTAGATCTACCCAAATAGGTTTCAATAATATAAGGTTGCTTAGGACATAATAAGATTAACCTAATAATTCTTATTCTTTATATTTTCATAATTGAATAAAATTATGACATAAACAAGTTATATTGCTGATTCTAAATTCTGGGACAATTTCTGTAGAAATATTATATACTTTCAAAAGATATTTGGATATTGTGAAAAAACTACCTAGATAAAATTGCCGGTGAAAAACACGAAAAATTGTATCTGGCTAATAAAATTCATTAAATTTTAGTTAATTTTATTTAATAGTCATTAGTTATTAATATAATGCTTCCTTCATTACAAGAGGAGATACTGAATGACAAAAATATCGATATGCTAAATAGGTTTGAAAGAGATGTAGCTGTTTATGATAAGCTATCTGAACTATCTGCGGCAATGAGTTCTATAAGTATATTGTGTTCTATCTTCATCCCGCTCTTATTATATAACCTTTTTGTTCGTGGTAATCCATTCAGTGGAATTACCGTTTTTCCCTATCTTTATTGCGTTATCGGAGGTATCTCAATGACCATGCTTATAACCAGATTGGCTATCGTTTATGCTGATCGCAAGAAGCATCAAGTATCCAGAACCATATATCGGCCAATTACTGGCTTTTGTATGTGTGACCTGAGTATACTTCGTTCACACGCAAGAAAATTGGAACGGGCTAAATCGATGGGGGACAGGTTGAGATACGTTAAACTAATGAATCACTATAGCGAAAATATCCTACGACAGCGGGACAGAATGGAAAAGTTAGGTATAACATAATAATAAGACCACTCCAGCGAACTTGATTCTTCAAAACTATAGAAAGCAATTGCACTTCATTTTCAGTATATAAAGTGGATGCAATCAATCTTGAATGATGACTCCAGACCTGTAAAAATGAGTACAGCAAAACTATTTGCATTGTCTACGGTCCTGGCAATTATTATTACGGTTCCAACCATAGCTCTAACGCTGCTGCTTCATTACATAGTAAAGACAAATATTATAACGACTATGATAATAGGCGTTTTAGTCTTTCTTACTACTATGGGCTTCGGATTCAAAATTTCTAAACGGCTAACATCTCACGATAATAATGCGATAGATATGTGAAATGCGTAGTAGCATATCGAAAATTAAAGCAGATCCAATATCCATCATTATCGACATTCTTGCCGATAACTAATGTTTCGATTCCTAACACGTTAAGCAAATAAACGATACCACAGACTGTAGGAAAGCGATGTGAAAGAAGAATAGTCAATTATCGCAATAGGTGTCGGATATGGGTTCAGTTATCCTAAAAAGTCACAAACTGTATGCGCTGTGAATTCGGAATAGGGTTGACAATCCCACTGCATTTCGTTTAAAGATTCTTGAAAAATTGTAACAGATACTAAAATTAAACTGTTAAATTTTCTTGAAACGACTTCACCAGGTTGTTCTTTTAATGAATGAATGGAACATCAGATAACACAAACGCTTAAAAAGCATCGCATTTTAATATTGGTTTACTATGACATTACCAAAAGGATTCGGTCAGCAACCAAAAAATGTTGGGAAAAGGAGTTTTAACGACTGGTGGGCCACGGTGCCAGACGATCTCAAGACCAAAAGCCGAAAAGGCGACGAACAGAACAAGCCGTTGCTAAATCAAGTTAACTATGTTCTCCTACATCTCCATTTGGCTGGAAAACACGACGCGAAGCCCAGTCATGAAGAGTTGAAAGATTGGCTTCACAGTGGCCAAGTTGACGTGCTCCGAATGACTAAAAAATAGGTAAAAACAGTTAGGTATCCTAAACATCATTTCACATTTTTTATATTACATGTAAATTAGATGCAAAGTATTTTTCTAATGGACGAGGCTTGAAAATAATGGTCTCGTAAAGGTAGATATCGTAAACATACACTCAGTACGGTTCATAAATATTGCTGAATTTTTCGTTAGTAAAAATTGGGTTGTAGTCGATGACTAACAGAATGACGTTTGTTGCTCAGCAATTCATGTTCTCCTATATTGTAACAGATTAATGATCGAGTATGGGATGAAAGTTTACGGCCGGGTGAGAACCAACCAACCGTAGCATGGCTGGAATTATTACATTTTCTGGCAGTAGGAAATTCATAAGCTGTTATAATATCTATCCGGAGAATCCTACAGGTTTATAATCTACGCTCAAGAAAATTGTAAGGAAAATGGTTAGTATTTTGACAATTACAAGCGTGCGAATAAATTCATAAGGCGAATGATCTCCAGTCCATTCTTGTTGCCTCTAGTATGCAAGTAGAGTGAATATTAATATATTGCAATGAGTTCCATTTAGAGAGGGATGTTAAGGCAGCCAACCCTCAGTAGCTTCCTGAAACAGTATGACCAGTATATATTATTTTATTGATTTTCGATAGAGTAAAATGGTGTATGAAACTAGAAACTAAACTCTCAAGTCATTTTAAGTAGGGCTATATTTGTGACAAATTAATGTAATACTGTTACCCTATCTCTATTTGGACTGTATATTATTGTAAATAGAGTGGAGCAACCATACAAAAGACTTCCACAGTAAATAGCCCAAGATAATGCTAAGTCTGCTATTCAGGTTTGATTAGTCTAGTAAGAATTGTTTCAGGAGGTACCATCTGCTCAATCCCTGCTGCTATGGCAGATAAATTTCTAACCTCTATTATCATTAGCTTTATAGCGAGCAACCATAATACCTACACTAAACATAGAGCGAAATGCTCCCAATACCCTACGAACGCTCAGTCCTTCGAAGTTTGTTTCAAGCTGCAAAATAAATTCGATATCATTTACAGCATTTTGCGGGATGATATCTTTATAAACGGTATTGGCAAGTTCTCCTGCTGCCTCGGTAATCTTTTCAATGTTTATCATCTTCTGAAGGAGATCATTTGGGACTTTCGGTGTTGTAGTCACTATTAGTTCGCTTATAGCTGTTGAACTCAGACCCCAAAATTTGCCTCGTAGGATTGCGAGTATATTATAAGAATCTATATCAACTGAGGCAATTTTTTTTGCATCTATAGATTGTGATTCTGCATTCATTGCCCTGCCCAAGTCGTGGTAAAAGACGTGGTCCAAATAAATATCAAATAATCTCAAATCGCCTTTTTCTTTATACGCTACTGCAGCTTTAGATGCGTCTTCATGGAATTCGCTGCCTGCAGTAGCAGATATTGCCTCATCCAGACTCTTAGCAACCAAAGCCTTCACAATAATATCCCTTCTCCCAACGAGCTCTTCAGCGCGAAGGTTGACCTTAGGCAATAATTCCTCGTAAGACTTTCCCAGGGCCTTTCCTTTCAATACTATCTTTAAATTCCAAATAACATACTTGATAAAATATGCATTCAGAATTCCTGATCCGCCGGTAATATTAACCATTTTGGCATGGCTGTTTACTAAATACTCTCTGAGTGCTCCCTCGATTTTTTCTGCTGTATATGGCTTGACCAATTTTGCAAATGCGTCCAAGTAAACAGTGTTCTTTATTCTGGTAACTAACTCGTCGATATCTCTGGATTCAGCAAGAGTTTGTAATTCGCCTTTCGAAAGCATCCTACCTCTTATACCGTGGGATAGTACTGTCCCGAAGATCTTGGCTGGCATACTAATCTTACTCATATCAAGTTACTAACTAGAATTTTGATATTTTAGCCTATATAAGAATCTTAATTCAATATATATGAATTTGAGAGTTATCGCCTCCCGCCCCCCCCCCCCGAGCCGAAACAAGAAGACGTCTGATTTGCAAATTTTTATAGTGCTATTCGTTGGATGTCTTTTCTTTCTATTGAGGCCCAAGCTCCCATTTCTGATTGATTTTTTCCATCGTGTTTACCCGTTATTTCGCTCACTACTATCTCACGCGGAGATACTGGGGCCAAACCATGGCTACATACTCTCCAGGTTCCCCAGCTTTGTCGAGACTAGCCAGTCGCATACATTCAGATTTAAAACCGTTTGATACCAGTTTTTCTCTAACTTTATCTTCCAGTTGCTTCTGGCCGTGAACAATCAGATAGATAGTTCTAGCAGGATCTAAGATTACCATATGTATTTTTCAGACTCAGGTGATACCCTCATAATCTATAAACGTGTTGGTAATGTGAATTGCATTATTGCTCATGAGCATTATAAGCGATTCCTACATGAATTTGATCCTTCCAGAAGACATTTCAACCCGAATTAGGGACTTTATAACTGGAGGCCGAGATTTTCCCTACATCGAAGAAAATGAATTAATGTGTCTGCTGTTTGTCTATGGCAGAGATCACAGAGTTAAGACCGAGACTGAAGTGAATGAGGCACTCGATCTGGTTGAGCGTACCGTAGCAAATATTACTAAAGAAATTGAATATTATAACAATTCAAAAGCAAGGTTCAATACAGAATTCATCAAGAGTAAATATATAAGAAGGGAACTACAGATAGTGCAAGAACAGCACACCTCCAAACCTCAAATCTGGAACGATCCGACTGTCTTAACTGATTCCTTTGCGCGGCATGTTTCATTCCATAGACAGGAATACTTTTTTCAGGTATTTGGGCCATTAAAGGAATCGGAATTACTAACTGAGCTGAGGGCAGATCTTATGAACAGAATAGTGATGGTAGGTTTTAATAGGAGAGATCAGAGTTTTGTTCCGTTTAAGCATTCATTAGTTCCTGTGTATATTTGGTTCAGGGATAGGCTGAAGTTTAAAGTTTAAGCATTGGCCAGTTTTAATTCGCTATCCTAACTTTTAATATCGACTTCTATAATCCGTGTAGTGCATACCCAGTACTATTTCTTGTGTGAAGCAGGGGTGAAAATCACAACAGTTGATTGAGGTCTGGCATAACTATATGTACGCAAAAATCGTTCAACAGCAACGTTGCTAAATAATCCTATTGCTGTCTTTGATTCAGGTGTGGGCTCTCTCTCGATAATAAAGGAGCTGAGGAAGGTAATTCCTAGTGAGAATCTGCTTTATTTGGCAGACAAGTCTAACTTTCCGTATGGTGATAAATCACGTAATGATCTACTAGATATTGTACTTCGGACAATTGATTATCTTCGTCGATACAGACCCAAACTGGTTATTATAGCCTCAAATACGCCCTCGATTCAAATATTAGAAGAGGTTAGGAAAAAAACAGGTCTCTCAGTCATGGGCGTAAAACCTCCATTGAGACAAGCCTGTACGTTAACAAAGAAAAAGCATATCGGCATCATGACAACTGGAGGAGCTCTGCAAAGTAACGAATTGGAATCCTTAATTCGTAAAGAAGTTCCCCAGAACATCTTTATTACTAGGATTAACGCTTCAGCAGCAGTTCAGTTAGTTGAAAATGGAACCTACCTAACAAATGAGAAGATGACATTTAAGACGCTCTTGCAGATAGTGGGGGAACACCTTGACGAAAGACTCGACGTTATTACTTTATCCAGCACCCACCTTCCATTTGTAAAAAATTATCTCGTGGCTCTTTTGCCTACGGTGAAATTTCTCGATCCTGCGAAGATGATGGCCCAGGAGGTAAGGAAATTTCTAAAATTTAATAGAATGCTAAGAAAAAGCGGCAATGGGCAATTAGAAATTCAAGTGTCAGATAAAAAAAATGAATTTGAGAGGATACTGCGAATCATGGGTGTACGAGAGTCAATAAAGGAAGTTTTTCTACCTATTTGATATTGGGAGATAAAGACCAAGGTTTTGGATAGGCTTTAAATAATCGATTCTTGATTTTGAGTTAGGCACACCTAACGGTTTTTGGATATGACAAATAGAATAAGAATAGGAATTGATGTAGGAGGAACTTTTACAAAGGCCGTTGCGTTGGACATTTCCAATTGCAGCGTTGTTGGTAAAGTCACTGTACCTACCACACATGGTTCTAAAGAGGGAGTGTCAACTGGGATAATTAGAGCACTCACTAACCTTGTGAACCAATGTAACCTTCAACATTCTCAAATCGAACTGATTGCCCATAGTACAACCCAAGCAGTTAACGCGCTGCTGGAGGGTGACACAGCCAAAGTTGGTATTATTGGTATGGGGGTTGGTCTTGAAAAATCAAGTGTTATCAGACGTACAAATATTCATGATATAAAATTGGCATCCCATAAATACCTAAAGTCTTGTTATCGATTTTTAGATACTTCGAAATATTTGGATGAAAAAGAGGTAACGTCGGCAATCTGTCAACTCAAGAAGGAAGGAGCAGAGGTGCTTGTAGTAAGCGAAGCCTACGGCGTGGATGATCCCAGCAACGAAATATTCGTGATGAAAAAATCTGACATTCCATCGACTTCTGGCCATGAGTTAACTGGGATCTACGGCCTTGAAATTCGGACCTTGACCGCCGCCATCAATGCTAGCATCTTACCCAAAGCCATGGCCACAGCTGGATTTGTTGAGTCAGCAGGTACGAAACGAGAATATCGTCACTCCTGTTATGCTGATGAAGGGCGACGGAGGAGTTACCGATATGCAGACATTTCGAAATAGGCCTATTCTTACGGTTTTGTCTGGACCTGCAGCAAGTGTAGCGGGCGCATTGCTGCATCTGTCGGTGTTAGATGGTATCTTTATCGAAGTCGGCGGGACATCCACCAATGTCTGCGTTATAAAGGGCGGGAAACCAGAGGTTAACTACGTAACCATAATGGAACATCCCACTTGTATTCGCTCCCTAGACGTTCGGGTCGCCGGTATAGCAGGTGGTTCTCTAATACGATGGTCTGGAAGAAAAATAACCGACGTAGGTCCACGTTCAGCACATATAGCAAATCTCCCATATTCTTGTTTCGCAAATCCTGAAGACTTAGAGAACGGTCAAATAATTACCTTCAGACCCAAGGATGGTGATCCCATTGATTATATTGCTATAGAAACAGGTGGCGCAAATCGCTACGCTATTACGAATACCTGCGCGGCTAACGCGTTGGGACTAATCCCAAACGGGGATTATGCAATGGCGAATCATAAAGTCTGCTAGGGTTGCTTTGTCAATACTTGCTAACAGAATGGGAATGGAAATGATAGAAGTAGCACAATCAATTCTTGAGATTTCAGCAAAGAAAATTATCAAAATTATAGAAACTATGGCGAGAGAATACAAATTAAAGTTAGATAGTATTTCGTTGGTCGGCGGAGGAGGAGGCGCCTCAGTTTTAATACCATTCCTAGCTCGAAAAACTTCAGTTACCGTTTCACATTGCTGAAAATGCAGAGGTCATATCCTCTATAGGAGTAGCGGCAGCTATGATTAGGGAAGAACGTGAAAGAACAGTCAATAATCCCAATCCAAGCGATATTGCATCATTGGCAGATGAGGTAAAACAATCAGCACTGAATAGGGGGGTTTCCCCAGAATCGCTTGTTATAGAATCCCAATTTATTAGTGAAAGGTCAGTGTTGCGTGCCATCGCCACTGGTAATGTGAACCTGGATATTGGTTCATCAAACTCTGAAGTAATCGATGAAGAACAGGCCAGAATACTAGCATGTGAATTATTTGGAATTAATCAGGGCCTTCAGAAATTATACGACATGAAGAACTATCATGTTTTTGCATGCGAGATCAATAAGAAAAAGTTATTTCTAAAATCAAAGAGGAGGCCAGCTCTGGTACTTGATAACCATGGTCGAGTGAAATTATCGATTGATAATGCCTCGATAATTAATGGGAGTCCAGGAGAAGTCGCTAATAAAATTGACACCATGCTTAATCAATCTGAAGAATCAAATAATAATATGAATCTAGCCCCCCAGGTCCATTTATTGGACGGCACGAAAATTGTAGATTTCTCGAGCTTAACATCTCGAGATCATGTGTCAAAGGCTATCAGGGATGAACTAGAAAAATCCACTAGTGCTCAGATTGTAGCCATTATTAAAATCTGACTACATCTGAAATGCAAATTACTTGTCAAATGTTCTGTTTTGGAGTATCGACTTATATTGTCAGTCTGGATAAAGTATTTATATAAAATATTCTAACCCTTTCATTTTATTGAGTTTGCAGTTGATCTCCATATTCACTAAATAAAATCACTAGCATGAAAACATTAATTGCCCCAGATATTCAACTGATTTCGGCCAAAAGTCCTAGAAGAAGTGCCTTCATATTTTTTATAGAGTATTCCCGAGACCGATTTGGATATTTCGTAGTAACTTGGGATTCAGTCAGTATGCGAATAAATTAAGAGCCTATCCTAAAATTATCCTCCTATAGATAATAATACAAGAGCCTAAACATACTACTGCTAAGGCAAAATAGCTTCCTAACTTCTTCTCATACCAACTAAAAGTTTTCTGAACCTGTTATGCCAAGAGTTGGTTCTTTCTACAACCCCATCTTCTTTTAGCATGATGACGATGATTATTACCACATTTAATCTTTATAACTGATTGTTCTCCTCTATGTCAAATATGTGATAGATATCCTTTATTGATTGATGGACCTCGATCGTTTGAAAGTCATATCCTTTATCAAGATAGATAAAGATTCTGTTTTTCTTTATATGTCCTAGTGATCTTTTAACTACGGTATTATTATCCAGCGTGTTTATAGCGGCCTTTCATATCATCATGCGTATTAGCCGCAGTTATAACAACAACAACAATAGATAATGGAAATACCTTGTCCATCAGTTATTAATACATGATGACGTTTTGTTCCTAACTATCTTACCTCTGTCTGTAGGATTAGGTCTAATCAGTCATTTCTGCCTGGAGATGCCTTTATCGATATACTACTACTACTATCAAGTGATTGTCTCTCTATTGAATTTCTACCTTAGCATCATACACTTTTTTTTAGCAAGTCTAGTCCATAATCTCTCAAATATCTTATATTGACCATTGCTGAAATCGTCTATGATATGTCGAACCTGAACCATACTCCTTTGGCAACATCTATCTTCTATTGACATTGACATTCAATTCTTAAGACATTCCAAAAACATATACAATGCAATCAAATACATTCCTAAATGAGACTGCTGCTGTAAGTGAGATGGTATTATTCGGTTTTTCTATTGGAAGATATCAACAACCTGGCCTCATTCCATAACGCATCAGGGAATCTTTTGACAGTTAGAAGATACTTGACTTTATCATAAGCGTCACTTACGAACAAAACTCTCACAAGCTATACTCTATCTATTTGTGGGATGGGTTCTAACCAACAAATCATCCCTATGAGTCATTAAATAAATATAATTGTCTATAGGTGCAATATAATCAATGCCAAGACTATTTGACCCACATATCCATATGTATTCTAGAACGACTAATGACTATGAAGCTATGTCAAAAGCCGGGATTGAAATAATAGTTCAGCCTTCATTTTGGCTAGGTAGCCCTCGGAGATTTGTCGGAACTTTTGAAGATTACTGGGAGAACATAATTTCTTTTGAACCCTGGCGGGCTAAGGAATTTGGAATTGAGCACTACTCATGCATTTCTGTAAATCCAAAAGAAGCTGGCTGAACGGCCACTTGCTCTTGATGCCGTTGAAGCAATGGTAAAGAAAGGTTACTTAGAAAGAGAGGGAGTAGTAGCAGTAGGTGAGATCGGTTACGATCAAATAAATGAATTGGAAGAAGATATTTTTGTTAAGCAGATGGATATAGCATCTGAACGACATATGCTTATGACTATTCATCTTCCACATAAGAACAAGATAAAGGGAATCCAAAACATAGAGAGGATAATGAACGATAACTCTGATAGTAACAAAGTAAGATACAACAGTAAAAAGATGCTTATTGATCACAATGTGGAGGAGACAATAGGAAAAACATTAGAAATGGGAATGTGGGCAGGATTGTCTGTATACCCTGTCACAAAATTGTCTCCTGATCAGGCAATTAAAATTCTGAACAAATACGGCACAGAACATGTGATGATTCATAGCGCGGCTGATTGGGGTCGTTCCGATCCTCTTAGTGTTCCAAAAGTTGCCGAAAAAATGAAAGAATCTGGTGGATTTAGTGAGAACGAAATTGAAAAAGTTACTTTCTCAAATGCAGTCGAGTTCTTTAAGCAATCACCAAAATTCACTTGGAGGCCGTGAATTCATTTACAAATTGACTGAGAATGGTATAACCATAACATGACCTTAACGACAACAATTAATGCGATTTAAGTTCAAACCTTTTAGAAATCTACATAGTTGCGTGGTTATTATCTTAGATAATAAGATCATAAATCTCTTAGCTTTTTATATAATTACTAAAGACAGTGCGTCTAGGCTCATTTATCGATCACAACAAACAATCATTGTCTCATTGTAGCTAGTTCCCGAATGTTTCCAACCGTCATCTGACAGTTGAATCCGTTGACGAAACATTAACTAAATTCTGACCCAGTAGCGGCAAATAACGTATAGGATATTTCGAGACAAATTTGAAGTCTTAATGATCGATGGGATAAGTGCTATTTGTGCATTATTATAGCAGCAAGATATAATCTAGGTGATTTTATCATTGAACACTTGAATGAGTCATCGTATGAATGGTAAAGTATTAACATAACATATTGCAATTGAATTGCTGGATGTCATCTGATCTAAATGGAAATAGTAATGATAATGGTAAAGACGTTCAGCCTACCACTTCCAATGGCAAAAAAAATAAATTTATCACTCTAAAGGTTGCAGAGGCAGAGCAGAGAGATGTGGGAAGAAAGATCGCTCGAGTAGACCCAACTGTAGCCGAACGACTAAATATATCAACTGGTGATGCGCTTGAGATATCTTTACTTGGAAAAAAAACTACAGTTTTAAATTGGCCGGCAAGGGAAACTGACAAAGACAAGGGTCTAATTCGGATCGATGGCTATACCAGAAATAAGCTAGACGTAGGTATTAATGATTCGGTGGAACTTAAAAAGGTTGAATCAAAGGATGCTAGAAGCATAACCCTAGCTCCTACGGAACCCCTTAGAATAGTCGGTGCTGAAGACTATCTTTCGGATTATCTAAATGGCCATTTGATGACCAAAGGTGACACAATACCCATAAGCGTAATGGGTCAAAGGATTGATTTGGTTGTAATATCCACCAATCCTTCCGGTCCAGTTATAATCACTGACTCTACAAAGATTACAGTTTCTGAAGAGAGTGCAAAGGCCGTACAGATCTCGAAAGAAGGCGGCGCTCCTTCTATCACCTACGAAGACATTGGCGGAATAAGAAACGAAGTTGAAAGAGTTCGAGAGATGATAGAACTTCCGCTAAGGCATCCTGAATTGTTCAAAAGGCTTGGAGTCGAAGCTCCTAAAGGTGTCCTTTTGCATGGACCTCCCGGTACAGGAAAGACTCTATTGGCAAAGGCAGTTGCTAACGAAACCAATGCAAGTTTTTATACGATTGGTGGGCCAGAGATAATGAGTAAATACTATGGAGAATCCGAGGAAAAACTTCGTAATATCTTTGAACAAGCAGAAAAAAATGCGCCGTCCATCATTTTTATTGATGAAATAGATTCTATTGCTCCTAAGAGAGAGGAAGTGTCAGGAGAAGTCGAAAGAAGAATAGTCGCACAATTACTTTCGCTCATGGATGGAATGTCTTCAAGGGGTAAAGTAGTAGTTATCGGAGCAACAAACAGAGTGAATGCAGTCGATCCAGCCTTGCGACGACCTGGAAGATTTGACAGAGAAATCGAAATAGGTGTACCTGATAGAGATGGCAGACTTGAAGTATTGCAGATTCATGCTAGAGGAATGCCACTTGCAAAAGATGTGGATTTGGAAAAACTTGCTGACATATCTCACGGATTTGTTGGCGCAGATTTGCAGGCTTTATCTAAAGAAGCCGCAATGAGAGCGTTGCGGAGAGTGCTTCCGCAGATAGATCTGTCGTCTGAGAGTATACCCAGCGAGACTCTAAAGAAGATCATAGTCACCATGCAAGATTTTACAGGTGTGATAAAGGAAATGGAACCGTCAGCGATGAGAGAGGTCTTCGTAGAAGTACCTAATGTTAAATGGGATGACATTGGTGGGTTGCCTGATATAAAGGAGGAACTCCAAGAAGCTGTAGAATGGCCTTTGAAATACCAAGGACTGTTTACAGTTGTTGACGCCGCACCTCCAAAGGGTATCTTGCTTTATGGCCCTCCTGGAACAGGCAAGACTTTGATGGCTAAGGCTGCGGCAAATGAGAGCGAAGCCAATTTTATCAGCATAAAAGGGCCCGAGCTTCTTTCAAAATGGGTAGGAGAATCCGAAAAAGGCATCAGAGAGGTGTTTAGAAAGGCACGACAGGCAGACTCCTTGCCTAATCTTTTTTGACGAAATAGACGCAATAGCCCCTACGAGAGGGGGTGGCTTTGGAGACTCAAACGTAACAGAAAGAGTGATAAGCCAATTGTTGACAGAATTAGATGGTCTCGAAATATTGACTAACGTGGTTGTAATTGCGGCTACGAACAGACCAGACATTATAGATCCTGCTCTTTTGAGACCGGGCAGATTTGACAGACTGTTATATGTCTCGCCGCCGGATCGCGAATCTAGGCTTCAAATTTTGAAGATACATACAAAGAGTAAACCTCTTTCTGATGACGTAAATCTACAGCAATTAGCGGATTTGTCTGAAGGATATACGGGGGCCGACATTTCATCTATGAGTTCAGCAGCGGTTATGCTCGCTTTGCGTAAACATATCCTCAAATATCCAGATCCAGACGAGGCTGAGAAGTATGCTAAAGAGCTAAAATTACATATGCAGGAATTCGAAGAAGCAATGAAGAAGATAAGACCGCTCTCTAGTCAGGAGTTGACCATGTATAAGCGCATATCCGAAGAGTTTGGAAAACCAGAGATTGGAGCTAAAAGAAGGGGCTCTAAAGACGCTGATGTTACTGCAGGCGGCATCACTTAATTTATATATTCAATAATATCCTCGCTAAGACAATCACAAGAAAAAAATGTCTTGCATGAGGCCATCCAATAACAGTTAGGATCTAATAGTGCTAGTTTTGTTTGATTTTGCTTTATCAAGTTCTTAAAAAGAGTACTTATTTATTTGACTTATTTATTTGATTTAGTAGCTAGTTATCTTTGAGGAGAAGATAATTCTATTAATATTCCTCTATCTCCACTCTTCAATCTCTGTTATTCGTTTGATTTTATCAAGCCAAGAACCATTCAGTTCTTTTGCGACTAATGATTCTGTACGTCTTGAAACCAAGCCCCTTGGTTTATCGACTGGTATCCCGCTATCATCTGCCAATTGTCTAAAGTCACCAGATACCGATTCATCTTTACGAGATGCGACTAGTTGAACTTCACCTTTCAACCCCTCCGAAACTAAATTACTGACTTGCTTTAACAATCCCGATCCTCCTTCAGACGCTTCATTTTCTTTAAGACTTGAAGCCAGATCACTTTCGGCGCCATTTTCAGGTCTCCGTGTTACCTTCTTTGGCATAGATTCTTTTTCTCTAACATCAGTCGTATTTTCCTCATCAATTATGATGTTATCACCTAAGCATTCTCTGATCAGAGATACTCGTCCTAATATCTGACCCTTACCACAATCTGTGAAGCCATTTGCCTGCAGGAAATTCATATATTTTATTAACACGTTGCACTCCGAAAGTTTTATTTTCGCCTCTTCTGCTGAAATCATGCCCATTGTCCCTCAACTAGCATACTAAATTTTTTTTAAATCTCTTATTGTATAATGATTTTGCTAATTTGTATCTAAAAAGCTGATGTATTGATCATGGAATACAAAATACCTCTTTAAGGCAGACTATTAGGCCAGTGTAGCAATTAACAATACTTAATATCACTAGCACGATTGTTTAATCCGTGTAGGTCGTGAACCTGCGATATTTAGTTGTAGAAGCCGAATGGAAATTGATAATTTATGCCAAACAATTTGCGATGCGTTAGTAGTAGTATGTTTAGGCTCTTGTATTATTATCTATAGGAGGATAATTTTAGGATAGGCTCTAAGTTGAATATTATGTCAAATTTGAAACTATATGATGATGCTACAAATTTCTTTTATAGTATAAACTTCTACTCTTTATTCTAGTAATGAGTTTACTGGAAATAGACGAAAGTATCAGTACTCACGATAGCAGAGAGAATTGTGATATAGATACTGGAAGTGGAATTTTCAGGAAAAGCCAATTTGTAATTTGCAACTCGTGTTATTGGTGTGCTTCATTTACTGATTTAGAGACATATCATAGTATGACTTGCCCTTGTTGTGGTTGCGAGAGCTTGTTTAAATCGATGCTTATACCACAAGATGAAATATTGAAGATGAGATGAGTACATATTGTTAACCAATTTCCGACGTTGCCCTATATCACAAAATCTACTGCTGCAGTTCACAATTGGTATTCAGATCCCATTAGTTAAAGATAAATCTGCCAACAATTCTTTTAATTTGAGGATATTAAATCCCGACTTGGCCGATACTGCCATGATTGATTCCTTATCCATCATATCTAATTTATTGACTTTATCTGTCACGCTTTCGAATTCATTGACCAAATCCGCCTTATTTAAAATGTAAAATACCTTACCAACCGGAACTCCCAACTCATTCAACACACGTATAGAGCTATCATATTTTCTTTTAACTTCAGGGATAGGATCACTGAAATCTAGAACGAGCAATATGAGTGTAGAATATGTGAGCTCATTAAGAGTAGATCTAAACGCGTCAATCATGTATGCAGGTAGTTTACTTATGAATCCTACTGTGTCAGACAACAGGAATTTGATATCTCGGATTGAGATGGCTCTAGTGTAGGTAGATAGCGTCGTAAACATCTCCCGTCCTACATCTTTAGACTCTCCTGTTAATGCGTTAAATAGTGTTGTTTTACCTGCAGATGTATATCCAGCAATTGAAATTGTTTGTAGGCCCAACTTTGACCGCTGGGTCCTGTATAACTTTCTCCTTCTTTCTTCCCTTTCCAGTTTCTTTTTCAATAGAGATACATGACGCTTAATATCCAAGAAAAGAACATCAGCATCATATTTACCCATACCGAAGAAACCGGGTTGTTCGCCCTTCTTGGCAAGTCTTACTTTGTCTCTAGCTCTAAACATATCATATCGCAATTGAGCAAGCCTTATCTGGATTCTTGATTCATTGCTACTTGCTCTTGATTCAAAGATTTTTAGAATCAGACGTTCTCTATCTATCGTTTCTACTTTACAAAGCTTAGAGAGGTTATATTGTTGAGTTGGCCTTAGTACTTCATCGTATATTATCACCTCAATCTTCATTTGATCTACAAGGTCTTTAATTTCCTGTGCCTTTCCAAGTCCAACTCCATATTTTGAACCGGTGATATTCTTCTGAGTCACTATCTTCTCAACCGAATATCCAGCAGTATCAGCCAAGGATTTTGCCTCTGAAATGGCATTGTGCTCAGGATAAGTAACCAGGATAGTTCTTATCAGACGTGGCATTTATTGGAATATTCAAGATTAGTTATAACTATGTTTCTGGATTACCTCCGAATCTCGTCTTGTTAGGTGAATATAACCGGATAACTCGGCTTAGAATTATCGAATATACTTAAATATTTAACCAATACTAAGCTACACCTTTTGATATTATAGATTAGGAATAAAATCTACCATGAATAGTACTACAATCTAGAATGGTAACAGCATAAGTGATCGCTTTGGAATCAAGGCCAATACTGATATATTTAGTGAGGAGTTGGGTCATCTATTATCGAATCAGGTGTGAATAATATCCAGAAACAATAGCTTACTCGAAAGTCTACGCTGGAATTACGCTTGACCCAAAGAAGTTCAGTGACAATTTATCTGTTCATTTATATGAAGCGTGAGGCTTATTTTGTACATAAAAGAAGGCTTTTCCGGAGAACAGCCTTATCGCGAAATTATACTATTTGTCATGGAAACAACCTCGTTTAATCCATAATAAATATTAAGAAATCGTTCTCCCTTTTCAGTAGTCTTATAAGTTCGTCGAAATTCATCATAGAACAGTAGCTCATTTTGCCGCAATAGTACCAAATAGCTTTTTAAATGATGATATGATAAATATGCTTTATACATTATTCTTTTCTGAGTTGCGCCATTAGCTTCGACAGCGTTTTGTAAAATTAGCGCAATTATTTCTAATCTATTCCTATGTTTCATTATATTAACATGATTACTCACTTAAAATAAAAACCCCGCTGTTGAGTATTATAGTAATATTTTTTTAATCATGTGCTGAAACTTTCATAATATTTTTTTCACACTATAACGTACAATGATATATTTCGGAACGTACGTAGCGTCAATTCCCCAGTAATACTTGGAATTGGTTATATTATCAATATACTTAGTCAATTTGCTTGTTAACTTGGTTGGTGAATAAGCGAGTGTGATCTTCTGAACCACTCCGGCCTTGAATATTCCGATTATTTGAACTAGTCAAAAACATCCGAAATAGCGTCAACAAATAGTGGCGGTGTTTCGACTTTTTGGGCTCCTTTGTCGTCGTTATCTTGTAAACAAACTACTTAATCATCTACTCAGTAGCTATAGAAGTTACTGCAGAATAAATCAGGATATTATTACAACGTGCAAAATATGTATTATCAGTATATTTGGAATAGAGGGGAGATACATTCAATAATATATGGCAGTGTGATTTGCTTCATTACGTCTCCAAAGCTCAAAATATTATTAATTTTTGGAATTATGGCTGTATTTGGACTCGGTGTGAGCATCGCTATCATTGCTATTGGTGGCGGTTTTGCTAATCCAACCTCGATATTTAAGCCGCCAACTAGTACAAATTTATGGACGATTGGCCAGACAATTCATCCAGGAACCGCATTAAACTATTCGGTAACAAAAATAGGAAACCATGCCTCTCCGTGGAGCAGTCTAGGGGAACATAGCTCTCTTGTAAATTCAACTGTAGCAATAAAATTTGTGCAGGATCGAGGGAACAGTAAGAACCAGAATCTTTGGAAGGTATTACTGCATATTATAAATGCCACAAATGCAAAAATAACAACACATCCAAATGTTAGCTCCGGGGTAGTCATGATGTCGAAGCAGCAACTAACTAATGCTGGACCAATAATTCGGAATTTTTTACCATATTATGAACCTATAGAATCATCTATTTTAGAAATTAGAGATATTGCGTTACAACCGCAATATTTAGTTGTAGGAGCTCAATGGAATTCGATTTCTACAGAGGTAAGTACAATTCCAGTAAAGGTCACCTCGCAGGAAAATATAAATACAAAAGCAGGGAAATTTAACGCTTACGTCTTAAGCTATACCTTAGGCCCAAAAACCAGTCGCATTTGGATTACTCCCGATATTCCTCTGCCTGTTAGAGCAGAGGTATACAACAGCCAGGGCCAACTCCAATACAAATACGATCTGATATCATATACTAAATGATTGGATCTTGTTCATTTATTGAATGGGAGTATAAATACAAGCGATTTCGTGGGGTATTTCAAGGTTCAATACCATGTCAAATGAGGTGCCTATTCTGATCTCGAGAGAACTACATATCATTCAATCTATACCGAGAATAATCCTATCATATTCTTGGACGCAGCATCCAAGGATCTGTTGGTAGATGACAATCATCAACTAACTCCTAACTAGATAATGGAGACCTTGCACGAATTCTAAAACAATCTCTTGAAGTCAAAGACTATAGGTCCAATTTTGCTAATTGTTATATATGAGTCTGACAAATTTCTGAATGAACTGCTAACGTTAGCCAATAATTCCATTCCACAAAAGAATGGCGATAACAAGCGTATATCTGGACTCACTGCAGCTGTTTACGTACTTGACTGCATATCCAAAGGCCATTCTGAAAGTCAAATTATGCATAGCATGGGTTGGGACGAGAAAGTAATTTCGTCTTGGATGAGATTCCTTACTCGAAATAAATTGGATCAAGAAAGAGAATTTTTATGGGTCTAAATGGATAGTCTCTGATAGTGGCAGACTTTGGATTAAAAGATATGGCTTTTCAATTAGATGACTCCTATACGATTGATTACCGATATACTCAGGGATCTTAGTCAAGTTTGTTCTCGAATATATTTTTAGGCTTTGACCTACTGCGCATATTATTCATGTGTCCGAAGCTTACTATATGTTCATAGCCCAAAGGCGACATAATTCATAGTTTAGATGCCTATCCCAGTCTAATTGATATTAATAGCACGCCTATTGTAGGCTGGTTCCAGTGACTAGTGTCGTTGAATTATCTTGAACTATCTTGAATTATCTCATGTTCTTCACATATAGTAATGGCTCGTTGGTGACCTGAGAGGACCCAGTGAAGTATCCATGACCATCTCCGTCGCAAGTAGTTGAAGCACTTGATGCGGAACTGGTAAGTGCGCTTTTTACTTCAGCTGGTGATGCATTTGGATGGGATGCCTTATAAAAGAGCAGCTGCCCCAGCAACATAAGGAGCCGCCATACTCGTTCCACTTAATGTGGTATATGAGCTACCATAATAGGTTGATAAGATATTCACTCCAGGAGCGGCAATTGTTACCTTGGGGCCATAATTACTAAATGTTGCAAATGTATCATCGTTGCCATACTGTGTAGCGGGGCCCAGTCCACCACATCTCCCGTCGCTATCGGCAATTGCACCGACGGCTATTACATTGGGGTTTGACGCCGGAGAAAAAGTAGAAGCATCCTCTCCACTGTTTCCAGCAGCAGTCACAAATGTAATTCCAGCAGTTACAGCATTATTTACCGCTGAATTGAGTGCGGTAGAATCGCACTTACATCCAAAACTCATATTCACAACATCAATTTCCTTGGCATGCTCTGTGATGTAATCTATTCCAGCTATGACATCTGATAGTGCACCTGCTCCACTTCTGTCCAAGACCTTAACTGCCCAAAGTCTAGCACCTGGTGCTACACCAACTACGCCAATGGAGTTGTCCATTGCTCCTGCTATTCCCGCGACATGCGTTCCGTGACCATTGTCATCGTTAGCAGTGGAAGTCCCGGCGACAAATGTCTTTTGAGCATAAACATTCAGATCAGGATGGTTCATGTCTATGCCGGTGTCTAAAATCGCAATATCAGCGTTCACTGAGCTGCCTCTTGCTCTTTCAGATGGTGTTGTGGTGTTGGGGACATTTGTATTGAGTGGACTAGCCCCTATTCTTTCTATTCCGGTCGGGACAATCTCGGAAAACATGCGCACCTTTTGATCCTGCTCCACCGTCTCCACTCTTGGGTCATCTTTTAGACTCGTCAAAAGATCTGGATTGTCGCCTACCTTTATGGTGTATCCACTTAAAGCATGACGATAAATATTGAGGATTTCTGCACCTCTACTTTTGATCTCACTAGCCATAGCTCTCATTTCTTTAATGTTTGAAATATCGGATTCTCCAGATGTAGACAAACTATTTGCCTCCTGCTTGAGGACTACAATATACTGACCACCTATTTCCTGACGTGCTTCTTTTTGCAGAGTGAGCCTTGATGATATAGAATTCTGAAAAATATCTGTAGTGTTTAACGTTGGATCTTTTTGATTATCTATTGATGTCTTATCCAGATTTGGAATTGAGCTAGGCATGACCTCTTGTACAGATGGCGCGACAGAACTGCTTGAAAATACTGTAGCATCAGGATATTCTGATGACGGTAAATACCCTGATCTAGTGAATGAGATGCCTTCCTTCAGTTGTTTATCAGGAAATTGGTCTTGAAAAGCAAAGGCCGAATAGTTCCGAGAATAGCCTATGATACTAAATGATGTTGAAAACAACGTGACTGCCAAGGCAAAAAAAAGCGCAGTCTTACTAATACAATTCATTCCTATTTATGCACAGCTAATCCGTATAAATGAAATGTGACGGATAGTACCTGTTATTTTCTAGACACGAATTCTACTCTATAAAATTAGAACGTTTCCTAAGTAATCTATGCCTTCGTGGCCCACCCACCAACAATATATATTTGGAAGCCGTTAGGCAAGATCCAGTCAAAATGCTAAAATTAGTATATTTAACGTAATATTACCAGACGATATTGCATATTTGTGTCAGCTTACAAATACTGATTAAGATTGTAAGGCAATTGGGGTGAATGAAAGTTTCCAGAATGTTCACACAGTCTTGAATTATATTATGTTAGAGATCTTGATTATATATAACAAACTAGGTTGCACCATAAAATCCAATGCAATAAAATTAGAATTGTTTACCTTAAAGTCTCTTTTCTCTTCGATCATGCTAAATAAGATACTGAAGTTCGATTGCCAATGGTCTGGCTACCTCACCTCTTAATTAGCTGTAATGCCAAGCCCTGCTGGTTTAGGTTAACCTCCAAAGACTTTATCTTGCTCCTATAATAAAGGATCTTTTTCCCCTTGACATCGAATTGAATTTTCTCGATTGAAATTAGACCAGATTTCTGTAATTTTTGGATTTTCTTATACGTGGAGCTCAAAGGCAACCTGTATTCGCAGCATATTTCGGATGCAGTTTTGGGCGAATTCATTGTCGACGTTATTATACTGTATGTCACCTTGTCGGCAATCTCTCTTAACATAAGCAGGACATTAGAATCATCATTTGGAATATACCTGTGTGAGTCTATCATGTTCATGTTCATGTCTTATTAGGTTACACTAATTAGGTTTACCTAATATTTAAACGATGTACCATATGCAACATGGCTTTTGATACTCCTTATCATAATAAAAAAAGAAGGTTTGAAAATGGATCTAGGAAAGGAATTAAATATGCATCACTTACCATGTAATAAAAGCATTGGAGAAAATACGAATAGACGTAGAAAAGAAATGATAAATAGGTATATTATATTTTGTTGTTGTAGGCACAGGAAAAGATCTCTATTAACTACCTACTCGTCTATACGTCTTTAGGCCGAACCCACAGATCCAGATCGTACTCGGAAAACCAAACTAATGATTTGCTTAAGATAATTACAGAACAGGTATCTCGTATTTAAACTACTACTATTTCCTCTCGATATCAGCCATAGACTTTCTTGCACTTTCGATAGCCTTTGTTTTCCTTGGTTTAATCGCCAATATGTACACTGACCCTGCTATATAAACAGCAAGCAGGATTAGTTGAGCTACCACTGATTCAAGTGTAGGATGGATGCCAGTCATTTCTGCCAAATTTATATCAAATCTGGGAACGATCCCAATGAGACTAGTCGTCGAAATATACCCAATTTCCTGAAGTGAACGGATTGCATTACCCAAAAATGCTATTGACATATACGCACCTACTGCCATAGTCAAACCAAACAATATTCGAAGAGGCAATTTTTTACCCAGTCTTCGAATAACAAACACTATACCAATAATTATCGCCAGTCCGGAGATGAATCCAGCTATCACGTACCATTCCATATACTTTGCAAATGACAGCATAGCCTGATAAAATAGGACAGTCTCAAAACCCTCTCTATAAACGGTAAAGAAAGAAAGCATAATAAATACTATGACGCTACCAGTGGTAGTTGCCTTCCACACTTTTGCCTTTACAAATTCTATCCATTTTTTAGTTTCAATTTTATTCAGGACCCAGAAGCTAACCCAGAATAAAATTGCGACTGCAGAAATACCAGCTACTGCCTCAATAATTTCCCTACTTGCTCCTGATATTTCTATAATATATTGCGCAATAGACCACGTTGCAGCGGTTGCAGCAATGGCGACAAGAATACCATAATAAACATGCTTCTTAAACTTATTATTTCTGGATGCTTCCAAATAAGTCAGGATTGCTCCTATGATCAATGCTGATTCCAATCCTTCTCTGAATATTATCGAAAATGATGTAGAAAATGCAATCCCAGGTGCCACAACCCCAGTTCCTGATACTAGTCTCTCAGATTCATCCAGACCCTGTTTTATCTCAAAAACCTTGCTCTGAACCTTATCGTATGGGGCGTGTACTTGAATTAGGTTTCGTAACTCGGCAAATTTTATTTCCATATCTAAGGTAAAGTCCGAATTAATAGGTCTTAATGGAATTTCTACACTTTCGTAGTTATCCAAATAAGCTGATCGAGATGTCAAGAATGCCTCATTATAATCACCCTTTTTATATATCGAAAGCATATCATCTAACTTGGACCCGATCTTGTCCACATCGTTTCGAACAATTCCTTTAGAGGATTCATCTGCCTGTCCTATACTCCGTCTATCTCCAGTATATACTCCAAAACCTTTGCTAAGAGCCTGAATGTTAGTAAGGTTTCTCTCGTTTGCTCCAATACCAGTGTTCAACGATCGAAGTGCCGCGGATGAAAGCTTACTATTAGAAGAGGAAAGGCCGCCAGATATGGTTGAATCAATCTGCGATTTGCTTTTAAGAAGAAATTCCGCCTTTTTCAGGTTCTCGAGTATACCATTCACGTAGACACTAATTTTGCCTAGTGGGGCTTTCTTGGTAATCATTTCTCTAAGGTGTTCTCTCATTGCTAATTCAATGTCGATCTTAAGTTTATGATCGTACTTGTCGATTGGAGCTTCAAGATATTCAAAGTTATCCAAGTATGCCGTAACAACAGTATCATCGGCCTGGGCATAGTTTCCAGTCTTGATGTAGGCAATAGAGTTAGCTGAGATCAGTTCGGATAGTTGAAAAGTATTTAGCATTTTGATCTTGAGGTTGGTTTTTAGCGGAATTGGTAGTAGAATTTCCAACGCTATTCCCATTCGTATTAGTTTTGCCAGGATTAGTAGATGGAGAGGTTGTCAGCCACGGAGCAAGATCATTTTCTAATTCGGAAATCACTCTTGAAACCGTCTGCTTATCGGATCTTTTCACAACATTATTAGTGAGCTGAGTGTATGCTAATTTAATTTCAGAGTTCTTGTTATTATTCAAGGAAGCAGATGTATTCCCATAATTTAATTGGGATACATGAACCAAACCTATCGCATTCTGATAATCAATATCAGTACCACCAACGTTTCGCTTGGCACCATTGGTGTTGTAATAGTTCGCAGTTCTTGTAGATGGTACCTGTTCAGGTGCCTTATTGGTTGATTGAGGCTGGCCTACGTTGGATAATTGATATGATCTATTTGCATCAAATAATAAGAGCGCCGCCGTTTGAGCAAGCAGACCATTACTTTTATCGGTTTTAAGTACCGGTCCCAGTATCTGATCATAGATTATGATCAGATCAGACCGAACCTCGATCAAGTTTCTCTTTGCAGTATCTAGATCCCCCGTTTTAATTGAGAACGTGATATCAGTCAATTCCGACTCGAGTTGCTTTGCCGAATTTGAAAAACCAGTCTTTTCGAGAATATTTTTGATAGATGGAAATATGACGGAATGTGTAATATACGAGTGAGCAAAAGCCATATTCCTGTCTCCTGTTATTAGGCTTTGTTCAGCCAACATTAACTGCGTCCGGATCCTATCAAAGTTTGTCATTAAGATAATCGCGTCAGTATCATTAACCGCACCCTTCGATTTCCCTAATACCGCACCAGTATAAGCTGCCTGCCATAGGTCTTAGTTCAATCGCAGAACCAATATTCAGGGCACGGGCTCGATTCTCGAATATAGAGTATACAACGAGAATATTTGATATTAGCAGGAAAGCCACAATGATCCTACTAATCTGAGATCTTTTATGCCTGGTCAAATTCGAGTTGTTGGGTGTAGGGGTCTTTATCTCCATGTTGTCCGGTCACTCAAGCTGCTAATTCCATATCATCCCCCAAGTTTAATGGGAACAATATTGCATTATGAGGTTCTCTATTATTGATACCTCTTATAAATTCTAGCTCCATTCTCTAGGTTGAGAATGCTTTACTACACACCTCACCATTGGTAATTGAAGTGGAGGTGTAGCCTTACAGGGAGTCCTACTATGCACAATTGAAATATAGACATTAGGTTCGGCCAGATTTATTTATCAAAGTCGAAAAACGCTGTCCGCTAGAGTTAATATTTATTGATTTGAGTATCAACATTACGACAAATAATTAGGGTAAAGTAAGCATTTAGTAGAGCGGACCCAAATTTAAGCATGTCTTTTCAAATAATGCAAATATCTATTCTACTAATGAACCAGACTTTGCTAATATTCGAGTTTACCAGATGGATAGCAATTTGGGTTTATCCTACCGTGGCCCCTTTAGGCAGTCGTGGATTTATAAGCGCAATTCTCCTCTCGGATGTGAGAATCATCCAAATAAATTAAATATCGTCTTTGTACAGTCCTATTCATGGATTGCGCAGTATATGATACTTATGTAGAGAAGAAAGATGGCAAAGTGATGCATTTTGATGTGATTGTTGAGAAGAGTACGCCGCATGAAAGGGCAATCGAATATGGCAAAAGCTATTTGGAGAGTGTAGGCCAAGGAGGTCAAAACATGACCCAGGAAGAATGCCAATTTTGTCATATTCAAAGAGCGCCAGATACAGTTGAGAAGGAGATATCCTCTAGTGGATATTATATACAAGAGATGGAAGGCTGCCAATAGATAAGAAAAATAAAACAAAAATTCATTTTTTGAGTTAAATCATTCAGTTAAGTCCTATTTTTTATAAATAATATCTAACTTTAGACTTTTCTATTATCAACTACTTCAAAATTTATTTGCTGCATTTCTATAGCGAATTACAAGGTAGGTTGGTGATGGCAAAGCAAAGAGGAAATAAAAATGTATCAAATTAAATGTATTCTTATATAATTAAGAACACAGATCGCGTAATTGAGGCACGCATACCAAACTTTGGTACTTCGCTAGTCTAATCAGTGATCTTTATGTCGTATTGCAATAGCAGACTGTCCAAGTACCTCTGGAATCTTCCGTTAGATATTATGTCGTCTGAATAGATTCCCAGGGCGATCACTCTCCCCTTTTCATAACCAAGTTCATAGGAAGCGACTATAGGCTTTGCGTGAAATAAAGATTCAGGAACCGAGGCATTGTAATTCAGGAGGACAATATCTCTAGGATTGGTCACATATTGTTCTTCGTGAGGCTTATATCCAAATGGATCATTAACAAATCTGCTTACACATTTATAACATAAGTAGTTGCTACCCACCCACTGCGATGTTTCGCTTTTCCATCTCTCATTGATGCTTTTCCACGCAGATCTCCCGTTAAATGTCCACCCATGTCCTTTTACCAATGTTACATTTTGACTATTTCTGTCATATTTTACCTGAGCAAAGAACACATTTCCATCCAAAATAATCATAGTCCCCCCATGTACAACAAATTGTTTTAGGTTATTATATTCTTGTTGGGTAACATATTCTTGATGTCCCAGAATTATTACATCGAAGGCATTAGTATCAGTCGTATCCTGATTCTTTTTAAAAATTGATCCCTCATCTACGTCAGCATCTGACATTACTGTAATATTGGAATCTTGTGTCAACCATTTGAGATTACTAAGCAAATTAAGCATTGTAAAAGCTGATTTGGCCGACGGAGAGGTCAAATTGGTGTTGGTACCAATCACTTTGCTTGAGAGCAGTTTTAGATCGCTGGTCACATTGACCTTTGGCAGTGTTTCACCATACTTTTTGTAAAACAAATAAAAAGCATGATTATAAGCTGCCGTTGTAAAAGTGGGATTAATAAGAGCAATCCTTATGCCGGCGCCGAACTCGTCGGTGTGTGTATTGTTATCTGGGGTTGATAACTCTCTCTTGTCTTTGGAGAAGGTATAATAGGCGTTACTATTATTTTCACCCTTCCTTCCCATATTCGTGACATTGTTCTTTTCTGAGCCGATAGTCGAAGGTGCGCGTGACGAGAGATTGGAATTATCACCGTTCCTCATACTCTCAACTACTGACAGCGGCGAGTCTGGCTTGTGAATATATGACGAGTTAGAAATACTTTCCGGCTTTCGTAATAATAGCAAATGATTTAGAGTTGTATTTCGTTGTTCACCACTGATATTTTGTGCAAAACCTGGTCTGATCTGCGAGAACCCTGTTTCACTCTGGATAAATATGAATGCCAAAGTCAATACTATAGCAATTAGTGGCATACCTATCCTAACTATAAAAGAAGAATTTTTCATTTATCTATCATGCAAACCTTCCACTTTTCGACTTCCATGCTAACGTTACAGATTCATGATTCTTCAAATTCTTTGTCTATGTCTCTTTTCTACCATCGGCATATCTATTCAAGTGTCCCGCTCATTAAACTTGCAGATCGGTAAAGATCTGCACGTCTTATAATTAAAGAGTGGTGCGATTCTCATAGTTGAGAATTATTACATAGTACCAATTGACATATATTTTATAAGCAAATAGTGAATTGCGAGATCTAATGAATTTAATATAATCGACCAGACAGGCTTACAAATCGTAGCTATTTGACAGTATATCCAAATATCAAGTGAACAAATATACAAAAAGGATCAAGCACACATGTTTCAAAATAAGACTGATCAGAAGTAAAAAATTAAGAGATAAGAGGTGTTCAAACTACTAAAATATGCTAGCTAGTACTGCATAGTAGCTATTTTAGACGTTTGATCGGGTCTATATTTATTCCAAAGTAGTCCAAAGAATATCCCAATCAGAGCAAAGAATATTGCCATGGTGACTCCAGTCAAGATTCTAAAAGTGTTGACCACACTCATTGGTATTTCAATTTTATCTGGATTCGGCGGCCAAGTAAGATACATTGTGGCAATCGATATCAAATACAATGCTGGTACAATATACGAAATATTATTAACTCTCCTGAACTTGAAGAATATGACACCCATGGCAACAGCTACTATTACTGACGTTATTTGATACGTAGTGTATAGATGTTGTCTCAGACTAATAGTATCAGGATTCCCTACAGCTGGAGGATTCGGCGGGTACTTGCTAAATGGAACTAGATAAATTGCGAGATACATCAGTCCCACTAAAAGAATCGCCTTCTTTCTATCATCAGAAAATGGCAGGTATTTTCTAACAAAAATATAGGTAATTCCTAGTAAACCTCCGTATGCCATTCCTATAAATGCCCCTGCGGCAAACGTACCTGACTTTTGCCATATCCTGTAAGAATTTAATGCACCAAAATCAACTTTTTCTCCTTTGGCAATGTCTTTCTGAGTTTCAAAATTAATCGCCTTGTCAGTTGAGGGTTCCACCACGAATAAATTTATACCCGCTAAAATCTCGCCTGCTATAATGCCAGAGACAAGAGAGATAACAATGAAAAGAAGAGTTCTCATATAATCACTACTGTCATGTTTTCAAAAAAAGAAGTCAGTGACATGGAAATCCTGATTCATGTCTTATATCATGTACGAATTCGTGTAGCCACATATTATCGTACGCAGATTTACCCTGTACTAGACTAAAAATCTGACCAGTATCATATCCTACTGCAAACAAGCTAAAAAGTGACTATTCCGGCTAATATGCCTACGCCTATGATTGGAACTTGTCGTCTATGGATTGTTCTTTGATCTTGGCTAAGACTCATTCTCAGTATTGTAGAAATTGTTAATATATAAAGTCTTGTATAGTTTATCCAACATAGATATGGCTTGATTAGTCAATATACTTGCGGAGATTTTCATAACAAAAACTAGTAAGTTATCATTGAGACGAAGTGAACAGCTTTAACACAATGAGATGTGTGAAAACATCACAACATTTAGCATGTAATATCCAATAAAGCGAGCAAGCTCATGCAGATAAGAATAGAGTCATTGCCATCACTTTAATACAAAAGAGAGTGACCATGGCTCTTCTCAATCGTCTTTAGGCTCTGCTGCCTCCCTGTGAAATGTTAAAGCCATTCGTACTTCTGAAATCAAGAAAGGTATGGATAGCGGTAAGTATTGTCGTCATTGTTGTAGTTATTGGGTCCCACTCTTGTGGGATCGTTTTCAAATACTACCAGAGCTGCCCCTATTTTTCAATTGAGAACGATAGACGGAAATCGCATATCGTTGACATCATTTAGGGGAAAGCTTGTAAGACTCTGGTTTATGGCAGCTTGTCCTACATGCGTAGGCCAAAGTGAAGCACAAGGTTTTATCATATTTCTAACTTATGCATTAGAAGTGGATATCATGATGACCATAATATCGACACTACGGGGCATCTCAAATCAGAAATTTGCTAGGCATATCCAAAAAAATTGGCGCATAATATAAACACAATAACTAGCGTGAATCTAATTGTAGCAGGAACCTATCTGGTTTATTATAATATAGTAATCTGTAAATTAATAGTGGCATAAGTTCAAGATCGTTAGGTTCTCACATAGTTAATCAATTGAATACAATCTTAAGATAACATTCAAAGAAATGGATAATTGATTTACCCCTTAAAGATGTCTACCAAACGTACCAAAATACTACCTCATCCTTTGAATGGGACATTCGCTCAATTGACTTATCCTATCAGTTACTAATTAAAGGTTTCAATTGACATCAAGTAGGTCGATCTCATTAATTCGTCTGACAACTAGGCTCCGCATATCTTTTTTACTCAGCATGGTTTTCGTGATTCATGATTGTCAATAATGCTGCACTCTTAGAAGCTAGCTCAGCAGTTCTTGGATCCGATTCATCGCTGCCGACTATTATTACGTCGCCACTTTCAGGTATCAAACTCGTGACCAGCAATTTGTATATTCGTATTTCATTTCTTAATGAATCATATCCAGTAAGAGGGATTACAAATTTTCGATCGATATATAATAGAGTCGTGGCTCCCAATGCCCCCATTTTTACTGCTGCATCTCTTTGTTCGATTCCGGATTTTATTCCATAGTCGAGATGCTTTACTAACACACCATAGTTATATTTGCCCAATGCGACAGAGCATTTTGGAATGACGCATTCTGTAGGGATGGAAGCATGCAACTGTGAAAAGAGATCAACGCCCTTTTCGGATAACTTGGTTCCAGTATTACTAGTGAATATCAAGTCTTGCATTTTCAAGTGTTTTACTAAAGTCTTGATCGACCCTTCACCTAAATTAAGTTCCTTGCAGAGCAATCCCCTACTGATATGACCCTTATAATGCATTAGCTGCAACGTTTTAAATATATGTGCCATATCATAAGAAAGAATCCTACTCGGCGCATATCTGCTTGATATTTCTTGTAAGGTCTTAACGTAAGTATGCATTCTTGTCCTATCGATAATATTATTACCTTCGCATATTAATTTATTTCAAGAATTTATCCAACGTTGCATCTTTTCTGCCTGAATTTTTAGGGACTTTCTTACATCGGATTTAGTCGTACAAAAATCGTGAAATTAATTTTATTCGACCAAACTAAAGTAATCTGTTGAATAGTATCTTTAGAAGTTTTAATTGCTTTAGATCTAGCCAACCAACCGATGAGAATATTGAAAACTATACTGAGTAGCATAATTTCGTATATCTACAAAAGAGTTTAAACATAGAGTAGGATAGGATGACTGATTTTGATGAATTTATGTTAAGGAGTTTTGATATTCATTAGAGATTCACCGTCATTAATATGATAGACACTTTGGAATAAGGAGATTTGAATTGGGGGCAATCTAGGCAGCATCAGTTGCCAGTTTCATTGGAATCTACCTGTTTGTCTTGACAGTACTCAATTTTGTTCAGAAAAGATACAGCTAGACAATAAGTATTTCATCATCGGCAAGACATTAGTAATCAATTAGCAGGTTCCCATTTTAAATAATAATTTATTTATGATGCCTTCTATCAGTCTTGAGTAGAACTACCCTGGATGTGGTTTTCAAAGAGGAACTTTTTACACTGGTTTCGATCCCACAACTGACGTCAAGATTATAATGGTTAATTAGATTTTGAGTTATTCGCTCTAGGCAATATTGAAGTACTTTTAGCTCGTCGTCTGAAATGTCCTTGGTCAAAATTTTTTTGACCGATATGGCACATTCAAACATTGGGTCTAGCAAGGATTCGGCTCTTTCAGTAAGATAGAGTCTATTTATACGTCTATCATCAGCGTCCGTTCGTCTTTTCACAAGTCCCTTCCTCTCTAATCGGTCGATCAGTGGTATGATGGATGATGCATCTAAACTCAGTTTGTTTGCAATTTCTCTCTGAGTGACTCCGTTTTGGAGGCGAATGATATTAATTGCTCTCCATTGAGCCAGTGTAACACCTACCCTATTCTGTAATTCTAAATCGAAGGCCTGTTGAACCGTCTTCGATGCCAAAACAATTTTGCGTCCTAAACTACTTTCATAATCGTACTTGGTTAGTGTCATTTAATAATAATAAATATAGTATCAGATCGGATATAAAACATTTTAAGACTTATATATTATTATAGTGTATACAATAATTTGACATCCAGTTATATTGTATACTAGTCAGAATCACCATGAGGAAAACAACAGCTCTTATACTTGTGAAGAATGTGCAAATTCATTTGACAGTAAGTCGGAATTAGCTGACCACATTCATCGGATGCATGGCCTGTGAGCTTCGATACATAATAGCGTCATCGTATCAGAAATATTTGTGTGTGACCCATGATTGGTGGCTAGATAATAAATAAACCATTTTCTACCTCAAGAATTCTTGTAATAGGCTTGGGCCAACTTGGTTTACCAGTAGCAAAATACATCAAGGATCGACGGGATTTGATACATATGGTTATGACATAAGTACAAAAGCAATGGATCGTGCACAGAAAATAGCTGGAATAAAAAGGATTGGAGATAGTAATAATAACAATAATAGCTCCAGAAATAATGGTAATAGTGCTAGTGTTAGTGTAAGTAGTAGTAGTAGTAATAATAATAATAATAATAATAATAATTATGATGGTAATACTTCCGTTGCATATTATTTTAGTCAGTTTGATGTCTTTATCATCTGTGTTTCTACACACAAACCAGATGACATGTTTTCTCCACAAATAGATGGTCTATTATCTATAGTTGAAAAGATATCAAAAGAAGCAAAGAATGGAGCACTAGTTTCAATAGAAAGTACTATTCCAAAAGGTACATCAAAGAAGGTATTTGAAATGCTTAATCATAGACTGCATGTAGCTCATGCACCTCATCGCTGGTATGCATTAGAACAAGAAGAACACGGTGTCAATCAACTACGAGTACTTGGTGGAGTCTGTCAATGCTGTCTAGATGTAGCTATGGAGTTTTATGATGGTAGAGTACGAATAAATGGAGAAATAAAGGGTCAAGCATACGGAATAGAAATAGAATCAGAAAAGAAAGGCAATCTAGATAATAATAATAATAATAATAGATAAAGAAAATAGTGAAAATAATAATTATGATAACATCGTCATAGATGAAGATGAAGAAGAAGAACAACTACAGCAACAACAGGCTACAATAAATCCACACAAAAAGAGCTTGGATATTCGTATGCATGCAGTACCTCAAATAGAAATTGCTGAAATTACAAAGATTGCTGAAAATGCTCACAGATATCTACAAATAGCATTTGCAGAAGATCTATATCTTTACTGTCAAGCAAATAACATAAACTTTGCAGAACTACGAGATGCACTAAATACAAAATGGAATGTGAATATACTTGAACCAAGAGATGGAATAGGTGGTCATTGTCTACCAAAAGATACTAAAATGTTCTTACAATCTTCCAAGTCAATAAGAAGTAAGATATTGGCGTCAGCAATAGAGGTAGATGAAGATTATAGAAGGTATAGACAGAAGAGGATCACAACTCTCGACCACTATAGTATCTATTCATTACATAAGGATAGACACAAACTATGCACTTAATCCTATAATAAGTTGAGACTTACGGATTATGCTTCAAATTTGCTTGGTAGAGTGTATAACCAATGCGTAGTCCAATTTCCATCGAAATACCAATTCTAGTCTTTCATTTAAAACTTGTACGCGTATCTACCGATGTTTAACACCTGGATTCAATATTTATTCAGGATTTTAACGAATCAATATCCGACAAGTATTAAAAACTGTCCAGTCTGACTGTCAATCCACTTAACATGATATCTCCTGGAGTTAATGCAAAAATATTACCGGATGGCTCCAAATGCAGATATAGATTAGCCTTTTGTGGAGTCCCAATGTCGAATATTGCGTGTCAAATCTAGTAAAGAAGACCAAGCCATTAAAAAGCCACAGTAGATAAATTGTTGCAGGATTAATTGCAGTTCACGGAGGCGCACATTGTGCAAGCATTAGCGTAAAACTATTCTTTCCGGACCTCTTTGTGATTATATAATACATATTCGTTCGCTACCGAATGGGTCTAGTACAAACATTTATGGCGAGAAACAAGAATATTGTCCCATCTCGCTAAGCCATTTACTTAAGTGGAAACTGAACGCAATACGCAACATATTGCGGACATTTTATGTGGTATCTATCGGATAACGACTATTTGACAGATTAACCAGAGCTCTTGCTGCTGGTCAATTTAAACGAATCAATCATTTTTTGTACCGTAGAAAAATCGGAATCAAATTTTGATGGTGAATTCTCATATGTGATGAAGTATACCTTATTTCCGACCATTGTTCCCATCTCTAATCCTTTGATATTTTCGCCCTGGTCTGTAAATGAATATATAACTTTGTAGGCGGGAGAGCCAGCTAAGGTAACGCCGTTAAGTGTTGGTTCGCTTGCTGTGTAATTCTTTAGATCTATTTTGTTGTCAGATATAGAGTCAGACACATACTGTTTTAGGTTCTCGCTGGAATCAACCTTGTCCATCGATACATCGAACGTTGCTGAGGAACTAGTATCCTTGGGTGAGAACGTAGCTATGTCAGTACTTGAATCACCACTATTATCATTCCCTTCTCCAGGACTCGAACTCCAGCTAGCTGGGTATTGAATATTTACGCCATACGAATCATTTTTGTAGGTTAAGAGTCCTGGAGGGTTGCTGCTGACGTTGGGAGTGGAGGCTGCAAAAACCGTTCCAGCTAACTTGTAGGTCATGTTACTAGTTGGTATGCCAATAATGATTAACGTTAAACTAAGGGCACACAGGATGAACAGAACATGTCCGTAATAACGGCTTTGGAGTTTAACTTTTAACCCATGATTACCTAAAAACAATTCCACTTAGATCTACTACAAATGAATGAACTTCTTTTTAAATTTTAGGGAACAATAATCTGGGCCTACAATTAATCCAAATAATACTGGAGATTAATTATCAGTTGAAAAAATACGTCGAATCTTAGAATTATATGTAAGGTTTGGATCTCTCCACTGGATCTGTTCTTATATTTATGTCGATCTAAGACAGACCATTAAAAATACAAATGTACCAGAGGCATTTCGACTCTCAAGAACCTGGAGAATTTTAATATTCATGACTAAATATTACCCGCGAACTAACGGATTTGATGTCTGCAATGCGTCGAACGCCACAGATAGTAGTTATATATAAATGTGCAAATACCTAGAGTAAAGCCGAACGAATAATATTAAAACGGAATGCGACAATATTGGCATATGCGGCATATGCGATAAGCATCAAGATCATGATGTTATAGATATGCAAGTAAATCAGGTTAGGTTATTAAACGTAGGCATACCGTTTGGGAGAGAATCTACATTAAGGGACTGATTCAAAATGCACGAAGTGATTCAGGTTTATTATTGGCCGAAGTAATCGAAGTTGTTAAATTCGGTCATTCAGTAAATTATAAAAATCCCGAGATCTGATTCACTTCTACAAATATTGCAATTTTTCAAATAGGATAATGGAAAAGATGTCATATGTGAGCAAAGTGATGTTGATTATAGAAATTCATATGCCTATACAGAGGTCAATACAAGTACCAAATTATCTGATCTACTTGAAAAATTATGATAAGTCCTGTGAAATAATTGCTTCGTGATTGCTGAGCAAATTTCGTAACCTTTCTATTATACAGAACAAGACCGAGGCATATCATTTGTTCGATATCATATATTTATTGATACCAGTACCAAACTTTCATATGCAGTAAATAGTCTATTTCTAAGGACGTATTGCACAAGTTTATTCCAGCTCGAAAAGCTATTTATTTGATATTGTCAATGGCTGCATAAGAAGAGTAATGAGCTAAATGATATTTGAAAGGTTAACGCAATATGGGCCTTTCCCGCTACGAATCCTAGCGGGAGTTGCATTTATAGCTCACGGTCTACCTAAGCTTTCTAATATCTCAGGTACTGAGCATTTTTTTGCCAATATGGTAGGTTTGCCAGCCTCGCTGGCTCTTCCCATAGGATTGCTAGAAGTAGTAGGAGGCATTGTATTACTATTAGGACTGTTGACAAGGATTGCATCAATTCTTCTCATGGTGGAGATGATAGGATCAACAATCGTCGTCAAGCTACCGAAAGGATTTGTTGGGGGTTACGAACTCGATTTGTTGTTGATGGCTTTGACAATAAGCCTTATACTCACCGGACCAGGCAGATTATCAATCGAGTGGAATATCTTACGTAGAGAGATATTTCCTAGGGGAAAGCAGATGATATTACAACAAAAACAAGGACTGTCCAGAGTTACATCGTAAAATGTAGTTCAAATATGATGGGAATCTATGGCAGCATCTTGAACTGACATTTCGTACCAATTCCAATAGGGACTTTAACATGGATTTTGAACGCGAACCTTGGGGAATTCCTCCCGCCATACTTTTAAAAGGATATAAAAAGACAGAACGGAAGCTATGAGTTTTGATCATAAATCATTTTATATTGTGGAAACACAGAGATAGCGGTTTTATATGGTGTTAGATTCTATATGAGTAAATCAGAGAATGAAAAGATTATTACTATATACAAACGTTGAAAAATTCGAGATTTTATTTTTCTGTAAATGTACAGCCTTAGGCCCTATTCCTCTGCCTAGGATATTTAAAACTATAGGCGCGTCATTTTACTCTACAGGAGAAAGATATGTTGTTGGTTCAATTTAGATCCCTTTCACAGCTTTAAGTACCATTGAAGAATTGCGCTGTCGCCACCAGATATCCATGTGAAATTAGCCTAGAAACTGGAATCATTATGCGGATATCAGAAGTTACTATCTATCTGAGGTTGTGGTAGAACTTAGTTTACTGAATTAATTCGGACCTCCACGTCGACGATGTCGAACTATCAATCTTGGATTTCTCACTAAAGCCTACTCTACAATACATAGGCTTGTACGTCCTGATAACATGTAATGATTTATTTGGTCTGTTTTTCTATGACTCGTACGTTGTATTATTATCGTTAAGGTAGTAGATTAAATAGATAGCCTATTATTGAGGGAGATAGAAAATTAATAAAGTATCAATTCAATACGAGGTCTATTTGATCCAGATGTGATTTTATGAAAGAAGACACTTTTAACAACAAGAAAAATCAAGGAGATAACAAGTTGGGACGTGAGTCATCATCAGATATAAAATCCAGTGTAATAGAACCCACTAAGAATATTAGGACTTCCGTTTGGATTACCATTGCCGTTCTAGGATCTACCATTCTTATCACGATGTATGGTGAGACAATGCTATTACCAGCAATCAGAGATATTATACGAGAATTTAATATTTCTTATAGTACATCTTCATGGTTACTTACAGCATATCTCATCTCTGGTGCAGTTGCAACGCCCATCGCCGGCAAGTTGTCTGATATATATGGGAGTAAAAAAATGGTTCTATTGATACTAATAATCTATATTACAGGAATTGGTATTGGAGGATTCTCAACTGATCTATCCATCCTTCTTCTAGCTAGGATAATTCAAGGAATAGGCATTTCCATGTTCCCGATAGCCTTTGGCATAATTCGAGATCAATTACCTAGAGATAAGCTTGCTATAGGAGTTGGTGTATTTAGCTCAATGTTTGCTGCAGGATCTGTGGTAGGACTAGCCGTTGGTGGAAACGTTATTCAGACTTTTGGCTGGCATGCGACATTTCTTTCAATAATCCCTTTTGCAATCAGTCTCTGGATAATTATAAAAATAATCATACCTCATGACAAAAGAGATGCATTAACAGAACCTGGAGACAATAAGTTAAGAACAAATAACGATACTGTCAATAGTAAGCTCAGTCCTAGCGACGTTGATATTGTTCGTAGACATAGCGTAAGGCTAGGCCTTGATATAACAGGAGCGATTGCACTGGCTGCTACGATTGCCTCATTTTTACTAATGTTAACCTATATAGGAAACAGCAGTTACAGTGGCAATAATGGCTCAGCATATCCTACACAGATCATAATAATATTGCTTGCACTATTATCCCTAGGCTCATTGTTTCTATTTATTATCATAGAAAGAAGGGCACAGACACCATTAATTGAGCTTAGTTTAATGCGGAATGGAATACTTCTTCCTGCCAATATCCTTATCTTGATTTTTGGAATGACTATGTTTATGGTCTACCAAACTATTCCGATAATGGTAAGAAGTCCACATCCTTTCGGGTTTGGCGGAAATGCGGTCGAAAGTGCAATGGTACAACTCCCATTCATGATAGTATTTTTGATATTTGCTCCTGCATCTGGATTTATAGTATCCAAGATCGGCAATCTTAGACCCACTATTGCAGGTACCATTATAATGACAATCGGTTTTTTCATGCTGTATACGATTCACTCTACAGAATTAACAATTGCCATAGACCTAGCTATAGTAGCTATTGGAATTTCTGCAATACAAGTAGGCGCTTTTAATATCACTATGGAGTATACTCCTCGCCAATTTAGCGGAGTATCACTTGGCGTGTCCGTAGTATTGGTATTGATTGGAAGCGCGATCGGACCCGTTATTGCGGCAACGTATATGCAGACTCATCAGTCGCTTGCAAGAGGAGTCATCAGTGGTTTCTTTCCTTCACCGATATCATATAATCTGATATTCCTTACTGCATCCTTGATTTCAATTATATCTATTGGGCTCGTCCTGGTATTAAGGCATAAGATGGTACAAGCTGCAACTGCAGCAGTAAAGTCATAGTTATTTAGTACCTGTAGGAACATCGAAAATCAATGGTCCATTGCGCAGAGAACATACATCATAATCCTTCACTTATTGTCCACCTCTGAAATCGCTTGAAATAAGTGTGGACAAGTAGGAATTCAGATTTAGGAGAAAATGCAATCTACTCCTATAAATCCACGTTCATAGATTAGCCGAAACATTTAGTCTCCAGTCACTTTGAACCTAGATGAAAAACATATCTGTTAGTGGTGGTGATATTAATGCTTGTGTAAGTGCTCATCAGTATGTATATGTGGATGTGTATGTTTCATCAAGCCATGTGAATGCAAATGATAAGCCTTACGAATGAACGCATATAAGGAACTAATACCAAATGCACCAGCCCCGAACAGGACGATTGTAGCACCAGACGCAGAATCAAAAAAGAAGCTGGTATACATACCCAGGAAGGCTGTCCCAATACCAATCACGGACGAGAGAACAATCATCCTAAGGAAATTGTTCGTAAGCATTCTAGCAGAGATTGCTGGCGCTACGATAGCTGCGGCTAGCAAAGTTACCCCGATACTATTCATTGAGGCTATTACAACAAGAGCAAGAACTAGTGCAAAAGCCATTTCAAGGATTTCGGTTCTTATCCCATACACTGTGGCAGTTTCGCTATCGAACGAGACAAATAATAACCTCTTTTGGAAGAAAAAGATAAAAATGACTGTCAGTATTGAAACTAGGATAATAACTATTAGGTCTTGATCGGATATACCAAGGATGTTACCAAATAGAATAGCTTCAAAGTTCCGATGAAAGCTCTGTGCGGCAGTAATGAATAGCACTCCTATCGCAAATCCAGCTGTTGTTACGACACCAATTGCAGCATCAGCCTTTATCTTTCTGCGTCTACTAATTTCGTTTATAAGTACTGCAGATAGAAATCCCCAGATGGCTGCTCCAACGTAATAATTAAAGCCAACTACATAACTTACTACCGCACCTCCAAATACGGCATGAGACATGCCATGACCGATGTAGCTCATGCCGCGCAACACAATATAAACTCCAAGCAGTCCACACGTGCCTCCTACCAGCACGGCAGCAGCGATTCCCCTTGTAAAAAACTGGTACTGGAAGGGGGTTAGGACATCCATGAGTTTATCACTCCGAGGCTCGATTGTTGTAAAGCCCACTGCCATTAGTGTCTACAGGTTCGGAGATCGGAATAATATCATCATTAACCAGCAAATTGTTGGCATCTACTGCCAATCCATATGTTTTTAACAGATTATCTGATGTGAGGGATTTATTTGGCGGTCCTTCTGAAATAAGGCGCTTATTAATACACACCACCCAGGGGATACGTTTACCTAGACCAGTAACATCATGCGTAGTCAGAATTATTGTCATTCCCTTCAAGTTCAAATCAGTTAAAATGCCAAAAATTTTTTCTCGAGTATTGTAGTCTACCCCTGACGTGGGTTCGTCTAATATCAGAATTTCTGGATTGCCTATTAACGCTCTGGCTAGAAAAACTCTTTGTTGTTCTCCTCCTGAAAGCTCTCTGATTTGTCTCTTTGCATGCTCAGCTATTTCTAGACTGGTAAGCATTTGTTTAATTTTTTCTTTGGTATTTTTATTAAACCATGGATAAATACCCGAGCGATTCCATATGCCCATACCGACCACCTCAGTCACTGTAACTGGAAAGTTCCAATCAACGCTTTCGATCTGTGGGACGTAGCCAATCGAAAAACAAGGCGTTATCATAAAATTCTTCATAGGATCCACCATAGATGAAATCAGTGAAGTTAAGGTAGATTTACCTGTTCTGTTGTTATTCCTATTTCTAGAGCTAAAACTGATATAACCATGCCATGGTCTATGAAGTCCTATAACAAGCTTCAAAAGAGTTGATTTCCCCGAGCCACTTGGTCCCAATAAGCCAAGGAATCTACCTTTAGGTACGTCGAGGTCTATTCCTTCAAGTACCTGGCACATGTGGCTTATAGCCAAACTCCAGATTTCTTATTGTTAGTATAGTTTCAACCTTGCCTGGGCTCGGTTCTATCTTGTCATTATTAAAATGCGCTGGTTTATAACCCATATTTCAGATCATTCTTGATGTAATTTATCAGTGATGACATGACCAGTGTTGTAAACATATTAACTGATGATTAGAATGCTTTAGGAAAATTTGCCTGTCATGCATATTGTGTGGTCCAGGGTTAGTCATTAGATCTTATCAACCATTGCCATGTAAGTATGTGTTGGCAGGATTTATGCTAGTTAAGGCATTTGTGTTACCACCGAGAGGTATTATCATATCTTCCATATCTTTCAGCATCATTCCCACGTATGTGTGATTGGAATAAGTTGGTTTTCCAGGCAGGACATCATCGGCCAATGAGGCGACAGATTTCACATTCCCATCTTTGCCAATTTGATCCATTACCTTGCTTGGAAAAACCTCTGAACCAAATATTGCTGACACTTTCTCATTTCGTATTTGATCTATCAGTCTTGCTACCTCCTGTGGCTTTGGTTCTCCAAAGTCAGACGGCTGTACTGCACCTATCACGATCATGCCATATCGAGGTGCAAAGTATGCCCACGAATCATGATAAGTTAACAATTTCCTATTCGAAGGTGGTATAGTTTGGACAGCATTTTTTATCCCTTCGTCCAATTTCTTTAATACCGTTATATACTTGTCTGCGTTGGACCTGTAATATACAGCATTTTCTGGATCCATCTGGATTAACTTATTTCTGGTCAGATTAGCATAAATCATGGCATTTGCAACATCTAGCCAAAGATGCGGATTAGGATCCCCCTTTCCTTTTGGAAAGCTAAAATCGTAAATCCATTGGTTTCGGTTTATGGTATTATCTGCAAGCTTAAGGACTTGCCGACTTGGATTGTGTGCTCTTGACGCGTTTGAAACCTTTTCCACTCCCGACTCCAGATGCAATCCATTAATTATTACTAGGTCTGCATTCTGTATCTTGACTGCACCAGAAGGGGTCAGTTCAAAAGTGTGAGAGTCAACGCCATCAGGTATTAGTTGAGAAAGTCTAATCTTGTCACCTCCTATATTCTTCACAATGTTTGCAATAGGAGCAACTGATGTAACGACGTTAAGCATTTTAGTACTTGCAGATTTTCCTGCCTCGGTTAAGCGACTTGAATTAAGAGTAACCGTGAACAAACTGCTTTTTAAGTTAGGTGTCATTATCGAATTTGCAATGGCGGAATGACCAACAAGTATTGATATTGTAGATAACATACCAATCGTTACTATGAGTCTACAAGATAGCAATTTATATTTGGTGGAGAACCGAAGTATTAATAGTTTTATATTTAGTAATATTCACTATTAATTTAATTGCAAATATTAGTATTCTTCCCCATCCCTATGACTAGTTAGTGACATAACATAAAACTAGACATAATGAGACCTTAATGGCAACTACAAGTTTCGATGATAGTTGCAGCCAAATTTGATCATGTGAAGGATAGCAATAGGTTCTGTCTGAAGGTTATCGATCCATATAAAAAAAGTTTTTGGCCGCAAGCTGAAATCAATACTAAGTAGGATCAAATTTCCAGTCCCGTGTAAATCGGTTTTTGGTAGCATGATGCCTATCGTTTTATTCATCAAAATAAAAATTTCTTGTGGCTGGTAGCCTATTCGTAATTTTATATTCGCAATGCGTAGGATCTACAAAACAAAATTTGTATTATATGTGAATGTGATTTAATTAATTGTATAAGGTTGTATGCTACCTCGAGACATTCGATATTAATGGGCTGCATGTGCGTAGCTCTGGCTCAAATCATCTAAAAGTGAGGTCTTGTTATAGTTTACACAGTGCATAATAATGCGAGGTCCTTCCGATGAGACAACTAAAGGTACAAAGTAGTCCGATAAACTAATCTTCAATTTTATTTGTTAAACTGGATTTTGCATAATGTCGAACAATATAAAACCATGTCAAGTACTATTTTCGTAGTCGGTTCAAAAATTGAGTTTTGTGGTTAAAATGTGGTTACGAAGTGGAGCTTTAGACTTTTTATACCTCGGTTTTCTGACAAATACTTGGTTAATTCTTTTATCTTTTTAATTTCTCCTCTTACCATGATAGTTTCCAAGCAATTGTCACCCTGTAGATGTACGTGTGTAGTTGCGCCTATAATATCTTGATATTCGTGTTGGACCTGTATCGATTTTTCATCCTGATTATAGACATGATTGTCATAGACTATTATAATTGCACCAGCCCCATACCGTTTATCGCCAGTATTCCAATCATAATCATTCACAAATGAATGAATTGCGGTCTGGAGCGCTTTAGATCTGTCAGTATAACCAGATTTTAGCATACTCTTATCAAATTCCACTAATAATTTTGTAGGTAATGACATACTTATTCTAGTGACTGGTTCTCTTTTCTTATGATCGCTAAGTAGATATCTCTTCTTCAAATCCCATTTCATATTATACATACAGGAATTTTTAATGTTTTATGATAGAAACGGATTATTTCTTTTTATTCTTGGCCCTTACTGGATCTAAGGTATTAATTTTGCAAAAATCAATATTTGTCATTCAATAATAGCCAGCGAGCAATTGGAACGAGGACTCTCCACATCCACTTAGGAGGTTTGACCTTGTTTCTGTGCTTAATATATTGTGAAATATCTTCTGCATTGAGGAATATCGACAAAATTAAGGCATGATAGAAAAAATAACCTCCAATTGTTTTTGAAATACTCTGCTATAAGGACTGAATTCGTACCGGGGACAGCAAAGCCTACGCATGTCTAGCATTACTCAACACTATCTATGATAAGATAGTGAACCACTCTCAAAATTGGAAGAGGGATAATCCAGTGCGATTATAATGACCTAATTTCTATTATCAATAAAGGTCAGAAACATATTAAACAATACTCTGAGTTAGTAACTTCTATAGAAAGTATATCACAATAGGAAAGTTCAGCTGCGTGGAGTTCGCAGTGGAGTAACTTAAAATCTAAGATGTGACAAGATGCTTTAACCTCTATGAAATGATAATATCGTTGTAGGAGTTGAGACGTCGACTAGGCAGAAATTAAATGAGGTGATCAGTAAAAATAAAACCTACAAATAATGATCTACCATCACAACGATAGCGAGATCTGGAGAATAGTTATGATTCCAATTCATTATAACTAGATTCGGAAATTTGATGCCTGCCCATTTAATCCAATCTTATACTGTGTAGAATCTATCGATTAAAAAGTTTAATGTTGTCACTTTATGGATTCTGAATATATTAGAAGCAAGTCAAAAGATAACTATTGATTCGAATCGAGTCTAATATTATATAGGTTACCGCTACTATACAAAATAGACGTGTAGATTAAGTTGGCTTAACTCTGGATATTACATCCATTTGCGATATTTGAAATGATATTCTAATAAAATTATGTGCTAGATAGTAATTTTTCCGCCTTGTCGAGGTTAGTATTAATCTTTCCAATTAGTGTTTTGATATCATCGACTGGCACCTTATGTTTGATCTGCTCCCTTAGATCTCCTCTCATCATAAATTCAGTATTTTGTTTCAATGTTTTGTCATGCTGTTGTAATGGTCCTTCCACAAATTCAAAGTTATCTAGATATGCCTTTGTTGCAAGCGCTAGAGCACCAGTATAATTCTGTCTTTGGTATATATCAACGGTTTGCTTTAATAGTTGTCGCACATTCGTAATATATTGAAGTGTCTTGATATTTGAACCAGATTTAGTCCCAATTGACGAAGCACTCTTAATTTGACTTGAATTATTCTTTGCAAAACTACTGTTTGTAGTAACGCCCACTCTAGTATCTGCTGCATATGCCAATCCAGTGTGAGTATTTGATGAGGGAATCAGTGGCGGCTGAGATAGTAAAGTCGTACTTATTAATAGTGTCAAAGAGATTATCGTTATTGTGACTGTTGCTACACTACTCCTATTTAATAGACCAAATTGTTCATTCATGATTTAACGAAATGAAGATAATGTAAAACGTATTTAATCCAAGCGATGATTCTCCATCGCGAGAATAAAAGGAATAAGCAATGAATCGATGAACTGAACAAAGTGATGAGAACAGTCACTCTTATTTTTTTAATACATCTAATTCTATTGATTGTTTAAAAAAGAGATGTGGTTCTAGGCTAAGATATATTAGATTAGATTAGATTAGATTAGTTGTATTGGAGAGTCGAAGTGATCTCGTTTCGCTTAGCCAAAACTTTAGGCAAATCCATACCTTGGCTAGTCCAAATTAGTAATATCTGTTGGGAACCCGTCCTCTTTTGTCGCCCACGTAGGGTCGCAAATTGGTGCATACTTTCTATATTGAACATCGAATCTGGAGTTGCGAAATATATTTGTCCATCGTTCTGTTGGTTTCATAAAAGCACCCATCGTATCTGTAGTTGTTCTGTTACTCGAGGACTGATCTGAAGATGAACTAGAGGGTTGATCGATTGCTTTGATATTTCCTTTCACAATAAAGCCTTTACTATCAGAGGTTACATTAGGATCCGGATATTCAAATATCGTTTCGAACATAGTAAGGAATATCTTAGGATTATGAATGTAGCAAAGGAAAAAGTATATGCCACTTTGTCTAATGGAGCAATCCTTCTGAAACTCGCTGTCTATTCTGTAATTCAATCTATAAGAAACACCCAGAACAGTATATCTCGCTAATCTGAGATAATTATTCATCAGCAAATTACAATATACCATCAAGTTTATATCAATAATTACATTGCACAGGATTTTGGGATAATGCTAGTAAACGATGTGGCGAAACTTTATGGTAATCTGGCTAAGGATTTGCTAGATGAAATTCTTAGCAAATATGATATCACCATCTCACGATCCTCTTTACCATTAATATTGCGAACAAACCTAGGCTGAGCCTCAAAACTTATCTAATGAGTACAAATCTATAGTAATGCTTGATTTATACGACTTAGCTAACTTAAGCTCTATAAAGATGTGTCTATACCACAAAAATTTTCCATAAAGATCCAGCATATTTTCTGAACAAGAACTTACTAATAGCTTTATTGCCGGTATGGGTAGCGATACTTCTGATAGTACAATTGAACTTTATGAATCATGGAAAGACGATCCTAATAGAGATATGAATACGGTAGCTGTATTAAATATCAATTTTAACCTAAACAAATTAGTTCCTCTTTTTACAAAAATGAGAAATTCTATAAAATGTATACCAAAGCGTGTTGGAAAGAATGGCACATCCAGCTTTTTAACACCTCTTTGGGATCCGAGCGATGTTTATAAAAGTTCCACTATCGTCTTTCATAATTTAGATGAGTGCCCCATGGGAAAAGACTGAATAATTGGGTAGCGGTATCTTTGGACAGATATATAACGCATCCTAGTCACCTTAGCAGAAACATCACCTGACTTTGTGGATGGTGGAGTTATCCCATCTTATTTGGGAGTTAATTCATCATTAACAATTTCAGCACTTGCTTTTAAAATCACAAAAAATGTCGTATCATTATCGAATATTCCAGTGGAACCAGTTATGATTGGTACAAAAACATTATGCTTTCCTAGATGACTCTTTTGGTAGCGATTACCTCATGTATGAATATGAATATGCTATATAACTATAGTTTAGAATTTCACATGTAATTATATGCTAGAAAATGCTTGAGACTATATCCTAGTCTCAATGGCTAAGTTCTTTTGACGTCTCCAGCCTCTTGAAATACAGACAATCGATAGATCAGTAGGCGCTATCAAGACAGAACGATAATCAAGCCTTTCTATTTTTAGAATCAACGCATAGTATAATAAACGTCATTTACCATTGCATATGAATGAATTTAAGACGAGTCAACTATCCTGTATTCATACTAGTCGGCATCGTTGCATCTGTAATTTCTGTAATATCTGCACCTAATACGACTAACCCACTGCTATCTTCAGCATTTGCGGCTGGAGAAGTACAACAGAATCAACAACCAAACATAAAAGCATCAAATATTTATCAAACTCATATTATGGCACTTGGGAAGAATATTAAAAATCTCATTATAGAAATTCCAAATGAAGGTCACGAGGATCCCACACAACCAAAGGAATTGAGAGTTGTCAATCAGCCTTACCTTCCTCGGAATGCAATTGTAAATCCTGGTACTACAGTAACATGGTTTAACGCAGATGCTGGTCACAAACATCAAATAACGTTGTTAAATAATAAAACTCAAACCGTTGTATATGAAAGCGGTCTCTTCGACAACTTTGCCGCTTCAAAACCAATTAAGTTTAATAATACTGGTGCTTTTGCTTACTCTGGCCCAAGTAATGATAAAGCAGTTCCAAACTATAAAATGAATGGAACCCTAACAGTTATCAATCAACCGCTTAGTAATTCATTTAATACTACATCGTCTACACCAGCAACATCTAATAATATTGATACTGTAAGTACAATTATTGTACCAGCAAAGAAACTTGATAAAGTAAGTTCAGATTTGAGAAATCAGGGTCTTGGAATTGACAATCAGTATCCATTCAAAAGTCTGCGTGGAGGTGGTGGAACAACTGGAGGAGATAAGAATCAAGTAATGTTAGTATTGACAAGTTCAGGAAAGAGCCTAAATCAAGTCATATCTGCTTTGAATAAAGTAGAACCTACCATGGGATATTCATAGATAAATATAGATCGAGAATATAAACAAGTAGAATTTAAAACCTGTGCGTGAATATCAAGATAAGTGGGATTATACTCCTAATTCTGCTCTTTTATTTTAACCTTTTCAGCCTGCAAACATTGTAGATATTATACTGCGCAGGACGAATCCCGTAGCGTATAAAAGTCTTCTATATGATTGCTATGTACAAATAGGTACCTGAGTGTAATTATTCAAGTCTTTCATACTATCGATAGTGGCTGATAAATTACGAGACATTAAAGAAACTACCTCAGATGCCGCTGAAATTATAAGAGAGCTTGGAAGTCCTGAGCTTCACAAATCACTTGATAAAATAAAAGAAACTGCCTTAACTGCCCAGAATATATTGGCCAATCTGCGAGAACCAGAAATGGTAAAAAATATTGAAAATATAAGACTTATGGCCGAGTCGATCGAAGAAACATCAGCCAGAGTTGAAAAGATGGTAATCGAAATGAAAGCAACCGGAGTAATCGATCAGGCTTCGTCGGCTATCAAATCAGCAAAGAATGCTATAGATTCTATGGGCGATCAGAATGGAGTGGGTGAGATGCCCATAGTAATTAAGGAGCTTATTAATTCTCTAAAGAGTCTAATTGATGAATTAAGGCTTGTGTTAGTTTCATCAAAACAAAATGGCATTATACACAATGTTAACGAAGTTGTTCAGGAAACTGGCAGTATATACAAGAACTTGAAAGAGTAGCAGACCATGAGCAATCTTTGAATCAGCTTTGCAAAGATGATACTCACTATTTGTACCCAGCAGTGATTGTCATCATAGTGCGCATAGATATGCCAGAGTTCCTCTAACAGGACTTGCATACGCATAGAAAACATGGCAAGATTAATCTAATACAATGAAAAGAGATAGGATAATAATTGTGTTTAACCTTGATCTTGATCCTCGATGGATGACAAATGTAATATACTATTCCTTGATCTAGAGCAATTAAAACTGGTGATTTAGGTGCAATGTAGTAAGGTTGGCAAATGGAATTGTCGGCCAGAATCTATTCAGTATTGATCTCCGATTAGTTACAGTAACGATATAATATACGTAACTCAAACAGATCATAAAGTGACGTATAACTGTATGAATATAGCCCTTAAATGGAACTATAATTAGATTGAGATTTAGAAGTTGGATTCTCATAAGTTCATGTTCTGGAATTCACTACCCCTTCTTTAATAAGTTCTGATCCGATCCCGTACCCAATTAGAGCAATGCCAGTTCCCAATCCGGCCATTTCAAGTCCCCCTTTCAGCCAATTCTTTTTTGCCATTCGAGATTTTATTGCGCCCACAGTAAATGATGATACTACACTAATTCCAATAGCTGTTGCAATTGCACTCCCAGAGGATATTAGCCCCGCCTTAACAATGAAATATGGCAAGATAGGTAGTATTCCACCTAGCAAAAATGCACCAAACATTACTAGAGCTCCTCTTAAAGGGTTGCCAACTATCTCTAAATTAACACCGAGTTCCTCGGTTAGCATAGTCTTTAACCAGACTTTTTTATTTGAAGTAATAGTGTTTACGACAGTTTTAAGTACCTCTCCTTGAAATCCCTTCGCTTTGTAAATATCCTCTATCTCGGCCCTCTCTTTTTCCGGAACAGACTCGATTTCAAACTCCTCCCTTTTGATCTCTGATTCCAGAATCTCGCGTTGTGATTTTACCGCCAGGTAATTTTGGACCGCCATCGCCTTCGCGCCAGTAAACATGCCAACAAGAGCTGCCAAAATTACCACGTCAGCCGATATCGCAGCGCCACCTACACCAGCTACTATGCCCAGAGATGTATTAACACCGTCTCCAAAACCAAATACTAGATCTCTAATATAGCTACTCTCTTTGATATGGGGTTCAATATGTGTTGTATTAAGCATATTTTTTCTTATAATTTTCACCACATAGTCTATATAACTATAGCTTGACGATATAATTCAGCTAAAATTCTGAAATGGGATTAGATTATGGGTTGATAAAGTCGATATAACCTTTTCGTCCTCGTCAGAGGGAAATTCTTATACATACTTTATCCCCTTTATATCCCTCGTAGACGTGTTTTTCCGATGCTCAATCTAGATCTAGTCATCTCTCTAGTAATATCCTAATGGCTCATCGAATGCGTAGGCTATTATAATGTCCCACTAATGCATTTACTATCATTCCCATTAACTTGGATAACTGCATAGGTCTTCCTGGTCTAGCATAGGCTCACAACTTCATTTCTCTTATTTTGTAGCATCCTAGCCAATGAATTGTGGATTCAGTTGAAATGACTAGGATTATTCCTACCAAATTTGGTGAATGGTTAGGTGATTCAAGTAGGATTCTTGTTATCGATCCAACATCATAATATACCTTACGCGTATTCTATCTGTTATTATCATATTATTCCAATACAAACCTACTAAACGACTTATTCATACCATTATCTTCGATTCATCCTATGGCATCAATTTTTAAATTATTTACATAGCTAATTTTCTTACAGGTAAGACTCGACAGAATCTTGGCTACTATTGATGATCGATCAGAGATATAATTGATTCCGACATTTGATTATTTTATCATTAGCGGGGCCAACAAGACAATCAACAGAGTGGATCCAATTAATGCTATGAAAAAAAGGCGCTCTTTAGTTATTTTAATCCTTCTCAGGTCTACCTTCATAAGCCCGGTCTACAAAATAGTGTTGTTGTTTTCAACTATATACCTTACTATTTCATGATTATTCGGAAGTCAAGTAGTCTGGGTGTTTTATTTTCAATGTATTTACAAATAGCGAATAAATTCATGGACTTTGACTACATAAGATGTCATTGACTCTTTAATTCTAAAAGAGCCCTGTTTATCAAAGCTGATAGACCAGTATACTTTGTAAGTGATGTAACTAATAATTGAAATTCATGATCATCTATGTATCCTTCATCATACTTCATCTCGATGATCTCGTTTTCAGTGTGTACCAAGACCGTTACAAGACAATATCGACCTCGCTTAGGGTCGAAATTCTCAATGTATTCTCTTAGTTCTATATGTCTTATCAAATAACCTTGATTGTCAATATTACCGTTTGACAATAGTACAGCAGATCTATATGCCTCAGTTTTGATCCTACCATTTTCTACATCGCTTATTTTTTTCATAATCAATTACGATAATCCAAAAACCGAACCCATTCTGGAAACCATAGATTGTTTTCAGGCAGACCAATCCCCTTGGCTAGAATAGCTGGTGAATTATAATAAACAGTATCCGCACCGATCTGATTTCCGATTTTCTCATTAATCTGATCAATTGTTGATACCTGGCCTACATATTTACTTGCGATCAGATCTCTATTTTGAGTATATAACCCTACTTGTCTCCCATCAATCGTCGGTGGATATGTTACAATGACAGATATTTTTTTGACACCTGCATCTCGCAAGTAGTACATTGTTTCCCTGACTGTACTTCCGGTCTGAATGGTCCCTTGGATTATTGCAATTCTCTTGTTTTCAATTAGTTCTTTTACCACAAATTTTAGAGATCGGCCTGTGAAAAGCAACTTATTTTTACTTACCTCTTCTGAGAAATCTATCATATGGTCAGAGTCATCATATCTGTCTTTAATTATACCCTCTGAAATATCAAAATTCTCATGGTGTTTATGGTATTCATTACTGAATCCTAGGGTCATAGGACGTGTATAATCAGGTTCGGCGTGTGCCGTATCAATATCTAACCATTTGGACACAAAGTTGGCTTGTTCTTTGCCAATGTTTTTCCTGACTTGATAAATGCTTTTGCCGTTGATTGTTGCTGCGACATTTGATTCCCGTACAAATTCAAATGGATCCATCATTAGGTTTGAATAGTCTAATGTCTCAATAATTTCTAACCCATCTGCATCACTCAGTTTTATCAGCTGACCTGGTAATACGTCTTTGAATTTTAGATCGATTAGTGAACTTTGGAGAGAATTTTCTGACGCCAGAAGGTACATGCTCTTCCTCTTGTTTGTAGCCATCACAAGCGGTTTAAAGCCAGGTACCGTTTCTGAATGCATATATAGTGTTTTTTGTCATTAACAACAGATTACCTCGTAGATGTCTATCTAGAAAGTCTACTGCGCGGTCAGGTCGCTTCTTTTGTAGTAACAGATCAGTAAATATGTAATAGATTTTAAAAAGCGAATCATACTCTCTAGCTGCACCAATGTACGGATGTAAATGTAACTTTTCGGTATCCACAAAGAAACCGTCAAGAGCTGCACTGATAAAGTTCATACTTTGAAATTGGGGATATCGTTTGGATAAATACCCTAGTCCAATACTACCGGACAATTTTTCGAGTCCAACAAACTTCAAAAGATGATCATCTGCAGGCAGCGAACCTTGACCATCAATAAATTTATCATTTGAGGAAATCTTCCAGTAGGCTTTACCTCTATGCTGAAGCATGCGCATTGAGTGTGCCAGAACATACACAACTTTTGCATTTGATTTCGCATCTATACTAGATACTCCGATTATTCCGGCCAAGACTGAATCCTCATTCAAAACTTCGAAAGGCAGGATAAAAACATTCAGTAGGTGAAGCCCTCACATATACCGCGCTGTAAATCATGGAGTTGAGATTTGTAAAAGAAAAAGTAGGTTGGATGTCCCAATATCCTCACTTTGTCTTTCATTGTTTCCAAACGGCATGTCATTCCATTAGAAATCTATGCAAATGGACGAACTTTAAGAATACGTACAAGCTTACGAATAGCGGGATAAGGTATTGCACAATTCTATTAGTTAATGAACAGAAAAGTTGTCATGTCACTAGTTTCCTATACTGACTAGTTCAGTCTTGTAGAAATATTAATGATTTACATACATCCTTATCTGATGATCTAGACCTTTAGTTAGATCCATTAAGCTCAGCTATTTTTCTAGCACCTAAATCTTAAACCTACCCGTAGATACTGTGACTCTGAGATGGACTTCTACCTGAGTCATCATAAACCAAGAATTACGTTTTAAATAGGGTGACCATTACATTTACTGGTATGCAAAAGGTTAGATATGCTAATTGATATAGATCCGAATTTTAGAACTGATCCAAAAGACTATTCCAGAGTCGAGATTGCGAAAATCAATTCTAATAATCTAAGGGGAAATCTATTCAACGAGTTCAGGAACCGAGATACTGAAAATATATCATGGGAATCTGAACAAATTGCAAAATCCCACGGGATTTACTTGGAGTACAACAGAGCAAATACTGGGCGCGAGAAAGACTGGATGTACATGATACGTATAAGTATACCTGGTGGGGGACCAGTAAATCATAGACAATGGAATATACTTGATAGGGTAGCTGATTTGTACTCTGCACACTCAATAGATTCCAAATCCGCGGCTGCGTCGAGTCTAAGAATAACAACTCGACAAAATATCCAGCTCCATTGGATTAAGAAAAAGGATGTTGTCAATACAATAAGCGAAATAGCAAAATCTGGATTTTTTACGATTAATGGCTGTGGAGACAATACTAGAAATGTAGTTGGTTGTCCATTATCTAAATCTTCAGGCATTTTTGATTCTAATAAATGGGCGCAAAAAATAGCAAAATACTTTGCACTCCCGCCATCTGCATATGTTGAAATATTTGAGATAGATCCAAACTATTTGAGAGAGGCTGGGTTATACGAAAGGCATCCTGGAATAACTGGATTTGATTATGGTCCTAATCAATTAAACCGAAAGTTCAAAATCGCTTTCTCGGCTATCCACAAAGTAGAAGGCAAGAAGTATGTTCCAGACAATTGTGTCGAGCTAAGAACCAATGACATAGGAGTCGCTCCGGTCATTAATGATTGTAAAGATGGTTGCCGGAGCGTAGATCGGTTTCAGGTTTACATAGGTGGTGGTCAAGGTCAGCAATCTGGAAAACCCACTATCGCAGCTCTCAGTGAACCGTTTGGGATATTTACCGAAGAAAACCTTCTCAAGGGCTTAGATGCTATCGTAAGAATCCACAAAGAATGGGGAGACAGACAAAACAGGCATTGGGGCAGATTGAAATATGTAGTAAGAGTCAAGGGAGTTGAATGGTTTAGAGAGCAAGTAAGAAATATTGCGGGCACTATTTTTGATGCTCCAATATTGGATCATGATTATGGAAAAAGAAATTTACATCTAGGATGGACAAAACAATATGAACCTGCATGTCATGACAAGAATTTCAAATGGTGGTATGGCGCTTTTATAGAAAATGGGAGATTAATAGATGGTGGACCAAACGGCGATTTGAAGAGTATGATCAAGTATTTACTAAACAAATACACAACAACTCAGCTTTTCACAACCCCCAACCAACATTTACTCTTTTCAAATATTGGTGATAATGAGAGAGACGAATTTGAAAGTGATATGAAGTTATTCGGTTATGGTCTTCGTAGGGGTTTTACTAATTCAGTTGAAAATATGAAAGGTCCAAGGCCATATTCCATGCTAAGGATGTTGTCAGGAGCGTGTGTTGGAAGAGACACATGTAGATTAACATATACTGACTCGGAAAAATTCGAGCCCTACCTAATTGATGCATTAGAAGAAAAGTGGGGAGAATTAAATGAATCCATAGGCGTTACAGGTTGTGAGAAGCAGTGTTATAGACCAGCGACAAAGACAATAGGTTGGGTAGGTACTGGCTTTAACCTCTACCAGTTAATCATAATGGGAACTGAAGATGGGAAACATCAAGGAGTCCCACTTATGGATCAAGAGACAAATGAACAATACCTTCGTTTTGTACCGCGAAATGCGATTGCTGAAGTTACAGATGCGCTCTTCGAATTATACTCAGAAAATAAGTCTATAGATGAAAGTAAACCTGGAGAAATGGGTTATTTCTTTAGGAGGATTAGTGCAAAAGGAATAATTTCTAGTCTAAAGTCGAATCCCAAAACTGTCGAGCTGATGAAGAGGACATTTAAAATATGATAATAGAGAATTAATTTAATCGATTAATTACGGTCATAATACGGTTGTTCAGCTTGAATTTCTGTTATGTGAGTCGAATCTATATAACAGACACCTGGATTAATAGACTTATTATGTTGCAGTACACCCTATAGATCCAACAATGTTTATCTTGCAATAATATCAGATTCAAAGTAACGTTTTGGAATGATGTAGCGAGTAGGAAGCAATCATCTCAAATTAAGCAGCCTAAAGCGTATTTGATATGGTCAACTACATTAGAATACTACGTTTACGTTTTAGTTTTTATATAAGTTATTCATAATCATTAGACCTCTAAATCGACTAGATTTATTAAGAATCGATTATCGATCATAGATATGATTATAGGTATAATTGGTAAATCCAATGTTGGTAAATCCACTTTTTTCAATGCTGTGACAGATCTTAGTGTCCAGACTGCTAATTACCCCTTCACTACTATAGAACCAAATGTGGGCGTTGCATATATTAGGATTGAATGTGTTTGTAAAGAATTTGAAGTCCAGGACAACCCGGTCCACTCGGTTTGCATTGATGGTGTCAGATTTGTCCCAGTAAAAGTCATAGATATTGCAGGTTTAGTTCCAGGTGCTCACCTTGGCAAGGGTGTGGGGAATAAGTTCTTGGATGATTCCCGTCAAGCAGATGGGCTGATTCACGTAGTAGATGCTTCTGGATCTACAGATAGTGAAGGTAGGCCGGTCGCCTCCGGGACTGCAGATCCCCTATATGATATTAAATTTGTGAAGGAAGAGTTTGATCGCTGGCTTTGTTCCATCGCAGGAAAAGAATGGAACAAGTTCGCAAGGGAGTCTGAAAATAAGGGGCAAAAGATTGACGTTCTACTTGCAAAAAGACTATCAGGTCTAGCCATTAACGATATGCAAATAACAAGAGCGATTCATCAGTCTAATCTAGATAACAAGAAGCCAATTCAGTGGGACGAAGAGGACATTTTGAATTTCAGCAGAATTGTGCGAATTTTATCCAAACCAACTATAATTGCTGCAAATAAGATAGATATCTCTTCTACTGAAACAAATATTATGATTATGAAAGAAAAAGGACATGATAATATTATCCCCTGCGCTGCAGAAGCTGAAGTACTGCTTAGACGAGCAGCAAAGAATAAAATCTTGCATTACCTCCCAGGTGATCGTTCGTTTGAAATAAGACCGAATACTAATTTAAATGAACAACAGATAAAGGCCCTGAATACCATTAATGTACTATTCAAAAAATATGGTTCTACTGGTGTGCAGGATGTGCTAAATAAGCTGTGCTTTGAATCATTAAAACTAATTGCTGTATTTCCTGTTGAAGACGAATTCAAGTTAACTGACAAGAAGGGAAATGTTTTACCAGATACTTATTTACTACCAGATGGATCGACGCCGAAAGACTTGGCGATGAAGATACATGCAGATCTTGCGAAAAGTTTTCTTTACGCCATTGATGCCCGAACTAAACAACGATTAGGTGCTGAGTATGTACTCAAACACAGAGACGTAATAAAATTGGTCTCTACCGCAAGTAGAAGGTAACGTTTTATGTATTCGCTTGGTATAGAAAGTACTGCTCATACAATTGGATGTTCGGTGATTAAAGTCAATCCAAAGAAATTAGAATCCGACGAAAGATGTAAGATCCTATCGGATGTTCGTGCGGTTTACAAAGCTCCAACCGGATCTGGAATCCATCCTCGCGAAGCCTCTCGACATCATTGCGAGAAAGCCCCATATATAGTAAAAAATTCCCTCAGTGAGTCTGGAATCAAGGCTGCTGACCTAGATATGATTGCATATTCAGCAGGTCCGGGTTTGGGACCATGTCTCAGGGTCGGTGCAGTTCTTGCGCGTACCCTGGCAGCCTTTCATCATAAACCGCTTGTTCCTGTGAATCACGCCTTAGGACATATAGAATTGAGCCTAATGCTAACCAATTCGTCCGATCCGGTGGTCCTGCTCGTCTCAGGAGGACACACAATGATTCTTGGATTTAACAACAAGAAATGGAGAGTATTTGGTGAGACACTTGATATCACTATTGGACAGCTACTAGACCAATTTGGTAGAGCAATGGGATTTGCCTCACCATGCGGTTCGGTGATAGAGCAGCTTGCAAGTGAGTCTTCAAGGCGGTATCTCCCCTTGCCCTACATTATAAAGGGAAACGATGTTTCACTCTCTGGATTACTTACTGCAGCCATAGAACGTGGAAAAGAAAAGAATACCCTTTTGACTGATGTGTGTTACTCATTGCAGGAGACATCGTTTGCGATCCTAACAGAAGCTGTAGAAAGAGCGCTTTCATTTAGTAACAAAACGGAGGTTTTAGTTGTGGGAGGAGTAGCTGCCAATAAAAGACTCGGACAGATGCTACTGGGCGCCTGTAAGAGGTTATCAAGCAGCCTATTCATCTGCCCTATTCATTATGCTGGAGATAATGGTGCTCAGATTGCCTGGACTGGTGCAATCGACCACCTTTCAACTGGAAATAGAATCCAAGTAGAACTAGGCAGCTATTCAACAATCATGGAGATTAGACACAGTCGAGGTCACTTGGAGATAGCCGAGATAAATATTCACTTACGACTGTGGTCTGACCGCTCATTTGGGTTATTATTTCTTTCTAGGTATATTTCCTTCTGTTCTTCGATCAGCTTTACCCATTTATGGATATTAAAAACCCCGAATTTGAATGCCTTGTCATCTATTGTGGTTATTACTACTTTTTTGATTATAAATCCTTCTGATTTGGCAGAAGATATCTTGTCTAGAGGCAGATCCAAAAGGACTCCTTCAACCTTCTTTGACAATGTAGCCATCATACCTTCTGTCTTCTCAAAGATGATTCTTTGATTAGTTAGGGTAAGAATTCCATTCTTTAATCTGTCTTCTGCACAATCTTCCTGAAATACCCTTATCTCTCCCTCCTTAGGATCCGCTTCTGAAGAACTCATCGGAACTATATTATTTAGGCGCGTATTATAGATTACGTAGGCCTAGTCTCACAAGTCGGATTATAGATGATTTCTGATAAATAAAACGTGATTAGTATTAGTTTTCGATTAGGATTTCCAGTTGAGACAGTGTTAAATACAGGTATGTAATTCTAGTAGATACCAAAATCTTCGAAATGGATTTCATAGTAATGTTTACGATACAATTATTTCCCTGTATTCTGTATTGAGGGCACGAAATGTGTTGTTAATAAGGGATACCTCTACAGGATACAATAGCTGCTCAATGATACGGAGATAGAAAAGATGAATTTTGTGATGTTATTGATGATTGTGAGAGATAATAAATTTTCGCTCTCATAAGAGTAACTTAGATGGATTACACGATATAACTTGAGAGTAGCAATCATATAAAGACATGAATATCACAATTGTCAATTCAATAGTTATCCAATGCTTATTCAAACAGCTTTGGATATTGGAATAAATATGCAATAAATATGCAATAGTAGTGAATACCACCATCATTAGTAATAATTATAGTTTAGACATCATGATATACATTGTTACTCAGTGCGGCGCTAACGAAATTCCCTTGTCTATCTTTAGAATATATTGCTTATTTCTAACTTGATTCCTTAATATAGGTGTGAGGAAATAAATCTAAGGCCATATCCAACACTGATGCACCCCATAAGCCCCTTATTGATATAAGGCTACACTTTGTATAGTATTATTTATGAAACAAATAATCTGTAAAATAATCACGATTTAGCTTTCCCTCTTTTTCTTGTCAATAGTGCAGCATTCTTGCGCTCAATCAATCCTTGGTCGTAGCCATAATCAAAATAAATCACATTTGATGTTTCGTATTCTGGATTATCTATTTCTAATTCTTCGATACTCATTAAAGCATCAAAAGAATTAACGTAACTATGGGATTTCATTAGTAAATTCCATCTATGTCTTGTGGCTTGTTTGGCTAGGTCTATTGTTGAAAATACACCGATTTTCATGAACAAAAAATAACATAATTTTTTATTCCAAAAAAAGAAAAAAATGGCTGCATTGTCAGCGTAGTTTATATTGATTATACTCTAGCCTACTGGGGACGTTTTTCTAATGGTGGCGATGATGGAAGAAGTGGTGGTGATGGTGGTGGTGGTGGTGGTCTGAATGTGCGAATGCATTGTTGGTTAGAGCAGGCGCAGTGGCTACTAGAGCTAATGCAGCTATCATTGCAAGTATGCCTATAACTGTGGTGGTTCGAGTTTTCAACTTACTACAGTATTAGATTTTGTTATATATTAGGTTAAGGTAACAAAGTAAACTGATGCAGTTACCAAATATTAGTATATTCGACAAATGTACTGCCGGTGACAAATGAGGCAATGAGTATTGTAATTTGTTTCTTTAACCCAATCTCAATCATAAGTTTCACAAGTTAAACTATAATTCGCATTTATGATGGGATATCTTATACCTATTGTCACTGCTGTTATCAGTCTACTAGTAAAATAATTTACAGTCAAATACTCCTAACGATATACGTCAACCTATGTGTAAGCAAATTACTGTATAGAACATGAGATATCCCAAGAACCGATAGAGAGGACAAATGCATGTTTTCACAGGACTGAATCCGCTCTAAACTCAACAGTTTGGACCATATAAAATACTATCTACAATGGTTACTTAGCTAGAAATTGTAGGCGACCGTTGTAGAATTCAGCCGTCTTAGGGGATGATACTCACCTACCTATGATATCTCGGCTGAATTCGATTTAACGATCGGCTGCTGATTGACAGTCAATATTATAGAGATGGGGTTGGTATTATACATTAGATAACATAGTTAAATTTAGATAAATAACATCTTCGTCACAATTATATTTTGGCCGTTGGCAAATTGCGGTCAAGGTTTCTACGTGGTGGTGGTACTTGATTGCAAGATCCAACGGCCACTTCAATTGTTAATTTAAAATTATACAAAGAATATTCAAATAAATTTCTAAATTTGTACAAACTAGCGAACCTAAGATTTTCGATGCTTATGCTATCTCCAAATTATCAAAAATGCCGCCAAAATTCATCCAAATGCAAGGAGATGTGGTGCTGAATCAAAATCTGCCACATGTAAGTCTTATCTAGAGATAGCATAATCAACATACTTGTAAAACACACAACAGTAGTAAGAGATTCTGCTGCGTCATCCAGAGTGTGAGAGTTTATCTGTGAAGGCAGCTAGTATAAATTGAATTTAGAATCTAACAAAAGTTAAACTTAGCCGAAATATTGATCTGGTTTTTATAGTTTATAAGATGCACTTCTGACGGCGTTGGAAAAAGGATAATATTATCAGACAGAGTTGATAGTTCCTTGATAGGTTTATCCTCACATAGAATAAAACATGGAACTGCGAGACCTGAGAGGTTCTGAATATAAATTAGTTGGCGGATCAAGTATAGCATGACTATTTGAAATCTTAATCTAGAAACACAATAATTATACATCAGAAAAATCGTCACTATTCATATTTGAATATGGATTATCTAGAGCATCTCCGTAATTCAGACCATCGCCTGGCTAAAATTATCGCTGTGATTGGATCATATTCTATAAAGAAAAAGAATGATTCATTTCAAGCATTGATAGAATCTATAATCTATCAGCAACTAAATGGACGTGCTGCTGACACCATTTGCGGGAGATTATATGCATATTACGAAAATTCGATCCCAACGCCAAAACAAATTATTTCGAGCTCAGACAATGAACTAAGAACTCAAGTAGGTCTATCAGGAATGAAAATTATGTATCTAAAGGATCTTGCAACTCATATTCTAGACAATAGGTTGAGCTTGTTTGACCTACCTAGAATGGAAGATGGAGAAATAATTAGTAGGTTAACAAGAGTAAAAGGCATAGGAAGATGGACAGCAGAAATGTATTTGATGTTCTTTCTGGGTAGGGAAGATGTATTACCTGTAACTGATCTAGGTTTGAGAAATGCCATGAAAAGAATTTATTCGTTAGATAAGCTTCCTACACCTATGAAGATGATTGAGATAGCCAACCCCTGGAGACCATATAGGAGTGTTGCCACGTGGTATTTGTGGAAGTCTTTATCTAATTTTAATAGTATTGGTTAAAGTTGAGGTGATTCGACACGGACTTAAGGGTGATTTCTAAATATTGCCAAACTTACTAAAGCTTCAAATTCCACGATATTGACTTGATTTCTATCATAATTTTTCTGTTGTATGTAAGCGACTAGTGTGGCCTGAAATTGCAAGTACAGACTGAATCCAATTGATATAAAGTCCCTGAGCCCATTGTCATGTCTATATTGCTCAGCACGTATAAATAATAATACTAATCTCACGCTGAGCCAAATCTTAGGCTACAAACAATCATGTAAAAAAGCATATTTTTGAAATCAACATGGGATTTGTATCGGTATTATCTAATTTGAAGTGGTGCTATGTATATAAAATCATATTTGTACTAGGAATATCAAATATATATATTATTATTATAATGTTAAATGGTTAGTTACCATTGTTAATTAATAAATAAATAGTTATTACAACATTGAAGGCACTAGAAAAACAATGAATAGATTAACAACAATCTCATTTGTTGCAGTTATCGCACTTGCAGCAATACTCTTAACATCGTCCATGGCACATGTTAGCCCAGTGGTCGCAAAGAAAAGCGGAAGTACCAGCGATAAAAGTGGCAGCAGTGGAAGTAGCGGTGGCAGCAGTGGAAGTAGCGGTGGCAGCAGTGGAAGTAGTAGTAGTAGCGAGCAGTAGCTCATCTAAAAGCGACTATGATAAATTCCAGAAATGCCTCTCGGATGCCGCTTCAAGTGGGGGGTCTGCAACCAAATCACAAATAAAGACTTGCTATGGCTCAACCTATGGAACAGGTGGCAGCAGTGGAAGTAGCGGTGGCGAGCAGTGGAAGTAGCGGTGGGAGCAGTGGAAGTAGCGGTGGCAGCAGTGGAAGTAGCGGTGGCAGCAGTGGAAGTAGCGGTGGCAGCAGTGGCGCTGGAGCCTAGTGACAACACAATAACAATAGATAGCAAGATTTAGATCACAACCATAGTTTTACTATCTACACCTTTTTTGATTTCTAATTTATGCGGCCTAATAGGTAGTTTGAACGCTCTCCATCTAATCATCTTTTGTAGTTCGAAGAATAATTCAAAAATACAGAACATACTCCCGGGCTAATACAAAATTAAGGTAAACTGATATTGGTAAGATCATTGCTTGGGATATGTACAATAAGAAACTCTTAATGTCATAAATGTTAAGAAAATGATTATAAGGATTTGACAACGAGAGTGGGCATGACCTAGACAGTTTACTATATAACGCCAACGATGAATAATGCTAATCTCAGACTATCAATTTACGTAATATCTGGATTTGTGACTAATTAATGTAAATAGACTTTACAGACCTTCTTTTAATAAATATCACGCTGAAATGTGAATAATATGAGATGTGATACGGGTTGGATTATGCTATTTATCTTGTCTTACCGCAAAAAATCGACAAAATAAAAACGAAAATATTTTTATGTGGAAACTGAAAAGTACAACGCAGTACCAAAGAAATGATGACTGACGACGACATACTTGAAATGCTGCCTCGACGACATGCAGACTTGCCGATCAAAGACATTACAAATAGAATGGATAATTTGATAATAAGAAGAAAGGTACGAATTGTATTGGATGATTTTGATGAACCTTGGTATTTTCGAAATGAAGAAAGAGAAAGGAAATGAACTGTCTTATTTGCCTGCAAACGAATTTCAGTATGGCTGAGGCTTAATAGCTGGGGTTTGATATAATGTGATACCTGACTCTTACAGGACTGAATACAAATGAAAGTATATCAAGTGATAACTCATGACGAACAACAGACAATCGTCTTATTTACCATTAGCTATAATCTTTTGAGCTAATGCTTGAGTAGCTCCATAAAAAGTCATTATAACTCATCAGTAATAAAGCAATTTAGTGACGTAGTCATGTAGTTACGATTAAAAAAAATTTTGCTGTTTTTCGGCTTAAGTCCGAAGCTAATTAGACCTGAATAAACACTATGGTCTTTCTGAAGGCATTGATAACGGTGCAGCCTTATCAACATCTCTTTTTTTTCCTGCCATAATCGCAAAGGCAATAGAAAAAACTGACAATATCGCGGTAGTGAGAAAGATCGAGTTGTATGCTCCGCTTGAAGGAAATGTTACCGAATTGGTAGCTCCATTTATTTTCAGTATTTGTTGTTGCGATTGCATAAGCATTCCGGCAATTGCAGGGCCAAGCGCGCTACCTATAATCCTAATTAGGCTAGTCATTCCAGTAGAAATACCCAAAGATTGTGCGGGAGTTGCCAATATTATAATGTTCATTACCCCCACCGCAGCAAATGATAATCCTACACTTATAACTGCCAGACCTATCGATACAAATAATTGAGTTGAATGCAACGCATAAATAGCGAAGAATCCAATCGTAGTAATAATAGTTCCCGCAATCATGGGTGTTCTTGATCCCATCTTAGATACTATGAAACCAGAGGTAGGGCCAGATATAAGTAATATGATTGAATAAGGGATCTGAATCTTTGTAGCTTCGATCACACTATCACCAAATCCTAGAGGATTGGGAGATCTAGCAAGAATTGGTATAGTTTGCATCACCATAAACATTGTCATTCCAATCACTAGCATAACCAAGTTCCCTGGTAGGATTACTTTGTTCGCCATAAGTTTAAGATCCAACAGTGGTGACTGTGCCCGTCTTTCTACTAAAATAAATCCTATAAATGAGGATATTCCTAGTATTGCAAAAGAGATAGTTGTCATAGTAGAATAATTTCTATTATTAACAAAGGACCCTGACGACGAAGCAGTCAAATTTTCTCCAGGTGGTTGTAAGAACGTAAATACGAGCAAAATAGAAACTATTGCGACTGCAAGTGTGACTGCGCCTTTTATATCTAAATGTTGCCTTTTAATTTTATTGGGATCGATCCCGATGTTATTGTCATTTTTGACCTGATCTAGGTCATCATCCATATCTTTATTGTATTTTTGTATTTGTTTTTGTCTTGGTCTTTGTCTAGAATCGTTGTTATTATTGTTCTCACTAGTCAAATCGTTCTTGCTGCCACTATTGCTATCCTTGTCACCGTAATTGTTACTAGCATAGTCGTCTCTATGATCTTTAACATTAACAAATTTCCAAATAATGATCAAAAGGAATATGGAAATTGGTATCACAGAAATGAATGTTGCATGCCAGCCGTAATATTGGATTATGCCGCCACCGACTACTAATCCTATTACAGAACCACTAGCGTACATTGATGTAATAATCCCTTGACCTATCGAAATTTTATTACGTGGAAATTGAGATCTGATCATAGTATATGCAACAGGAAACATCCCCATTCCTACTCCTTGAAAAGATCTAGCAATTAACATGGTGTAGAAGGTGCTTGAAGATGCGGCGACAGTAACGCCTATTGCATAAATAACCATTATCATCAACAAAATTTTCTTCCTGCCATATATGTCTGATAATTTCCCAGCAATAGGAGTCATAACCGCCCCAGCCACTAAGTAGATAGTCATTAGCCAAGATGAGGCATTATATGAAACATGAAAGTCTCGGATGAGATCAGGAATTGCGGGTATTAGCATAGTTTCAGCATAAGTCACCATCGTTGCAATTAAACTGAGAATTGCTACTACTTTCCAGGCAGCGGGGGAAATTTTTTCCGATTTTCCTGTATGCTCCGATACCGCAATGGATCTGTGTGATGGTAAGTAACTATTTCTGATATTAGTTAAGTCTGGATGCCGACCATTTTTATCGTTATTTATATTATTAATTTTAGCATTCTTCATATTGATTCACTTGAAGTATCTAGGTAACTCTGCTCTTTGAATTTAGATTAGCTATTTGAGATTCGACAACGATTTTACGAATCTCGGAGTCTAAGGCATAATGAGTCTCAAGATTCTGATTTATTCTCTCCAAAACTAGTTGTGTTATTTCCAGCTGATCCCTATTAATTCCTTCAGTCAAATACCTTCTAAATAGATGTGCACACGAGTGCATCTGCCCTAGTAATGCTTCGGCCCTTTTCGTAAGATATAATCTGTTGATTCGTCTATCAGTATGATCTGGCCTCCTTAAGACTAATTTCTTTGACTCTAGTCTATCAATTAAAGGTATAAGAGAGGAAGTATCTAAACCCAATTTATCAGAAATTTCTCTCTGACTAATTCCAGTTTGTGTTGCTAGGGCATTTATGGCTCTCCATTGTGCCATAGTTATGCCAACTTTATTACGTAATTCTAAATCAAATGCATGTTGAATCGTCTTTGAAACTTGAATAATCTTATGTCCTATATGATTTTCGCTATTAAGCTCAGCCAGATCATTAAGTATCATTTGATATCCAATTAGTTGATATGCTATTATATTATATAAGTCTTATTTGAATGCATCGTTTGACTGTTATTGATAAATGAAAGAAAGGCATAGAAGCTTTTTTAATATCACTTCAGAACAATATAAATTTGCATCTTTATAGTTAAATAACCTTAATAACATTAACATTCTTTGGACAGAGTGAAGAATTCAAAAATATATAATAGAATAAGTATAGAATCTGCAATTACAGACGATGGGTATAAAAAGATTGTCGCACTAATTCGAAAATAGAATTAAAAGATGAAAAATGTGCCAAACAATTGATTGCTCTGACGGAATTTCTATTGATGCATACCTCTCAACCAAGATGTAAGTTATCACTATATCTACGACAAATAAGGAAGATTAAATTGCATGTTACTACAGATAGAAAGAATAAGATCCGAAATAGTGATACCAATAGTAATAACAATGGTACTGTTGATGAGCCTAAAGTGCTATATGGCTGCTTCGTTGAGTTGGTAAATACTCTCGGAAAGATAAAATGTGCCGAGAAAACAGTTGAAAAGGCCAGATTCTAAACAGCTATTGATTGTTCCTAGTCATAACACAAATAATTTATAATGATAATAGCCTCGATTGAGTAACTACCGACAAAAGGGCTTCTCAACATAGGCTTCCTTTTTCATATACTAATACCTTTCGTCTGTTGTAATGTGTTGTATGCAAAGGGTAGCTCGATGAATTTATCACCCTTTGAAATACTGGCACATATATTGAAGTCTCATATATAGGCACTAGAGAAAAGGATAAAGACATCATCTTTCAGTAACCACATTTTCAGGCTGGGTGATTGGCAGACTAGCATTCATATCAATATATTCTTTTTTTTGGGCTTCTAATCTGTTCAGCTTATGAATGAGTAAGAGGTTATCAGGTGAAAATCCCAATACCTACATTCGAGTGCATAAAATCTTATGTTGTCAAATCGCCTAAAGATGTGTTAGGAGAAGACGATTTGTTAGTAGGTGTTACAGTATTCTCCAATATTCCTGAATCATACCTAGAAGCAGACAGAAAAACAACAATGAAATTCTTATCACAGTATTATTTTCCAGTTCGATGAATATTGTACCTTTATACCATAGACTGGATCTTGCTAAGTCTGGTACGCTACTAAAGCAGGAAACGATTACTGCCGCTTAGAATACATTAAATTATCTGATCAGCAATTTTTTGCGAATGATACCGGTCTTAAAAATGGCATAAAATATGTAAATGATATTGCTAGTAAATGTAGTCTACAGATCGTACTGAAATGGATAACAACATATCGACTACAATTTCTGCACGCCTATAATGCTATTATTTGATTATTTCTATTCTAAAGGAATAGATAATTAATCCTTCCAAAATAACGGCTTAATATATTCTGCCATTGACGTAATATGTTTCTGATGATTAGTTACGGAATTCGAATTTAGTTCACATCTAAATTCAACTTGTTTACATAAATACCAATGATTACACTCATCACAATAGTGGACATGATCGGATTCATTCATATCCAGTCATTGCCAACAAGATTTCTAGAACTTTTAATTACACAATGGAGATATCCATGCTCAAATTGTATAGCGTCAAAGACTCCAAATGAGATTCTAAATATATAGATCAAATTAATAATTCAGACTACAACAATGATTCCTATATTTATAATATTGCTTAACTATGTTAATCAGCATTAGAGAGATTTCATTATTGAGAACCTGTCTTAGACAGACAAAATATTGTAGTCTTGTTGGGACGCCATCAGCCGCAAAAATAAACGATTGTAGTTTGTTGGATAATAACATACAATTTTATTATAGTAAGCTTATTGAGTTTATAAGTTTATAAGTTATATAGTGAACATAATTAGCCTTAGTGGCAATACATGAGATAAGAGACGTTTGACATCGTAGCGCCTGGTAAAAACATATCCAAATATCCACGCTACCATATAGTTTTGCTAACTATGAATAGTCGAGAATATTGAAAATCATAGCGGATATGTGGATGTTTGTCAAACGGCCTGCTTGTATATAGCCCCAGTAGTTACTATTAACTCATAAAAAACTTGATTTATAGTATGACGAATTCCATGATTAAACATAGGTCGGTAATCAGTACATCGTATGTTGCAGATCCAGAAGTTTTCTGTGAACAAATGCCGGCAAATATAATTCGTTGTCATAATTGAAGCAGAATAACTGATGGATTTTCTCTTAGACATCTGTTCTTATTGGAAGTGGGATTTTTATTTCCTGTGGCAAGTGCAAACTGCTCATTCCTCCTGTCTGGCGGTTGACTATGAAGTTCTGGATGTATGTAATAGCCTCGCTCATTATCTGATATATCTTTTTCAACTCCAATCCTGTGAGCATTTGCCCAAGGATCCTTATGAATATCGGTAACCTGCCAGGAGACTTTAATACAGAAGTTAAAGTTTACTCTCCACTTGACTCTATTAGTCTAATAGATTTATTATACTGTAGTAACGTGTCAGGATTTGATACATGGGAACGAATGTATATTGTCTTTTTTGCAATGCTATGGCGACGCTCAAGCCAACCAAGACAGGTCTATAATGCAAGATGCAATAATGTAGTGCACTTGTATTCGCGAATGGAATGACATCACAGCAAAGAATTCAGAGTTCCGAAATTTCGGAGTTACACCTCTACGTGACATATGAGGTAAAACAGAAAACGTACGGTAGTCTTGTCTTTTTTATAAGTAATATCGATCTGATATTATAATCATGTTGTCTCACATATACTGATTTTGTATTGTATGGTTGTCGGATCTGAATCGTATCTCTTATAGAGAACTTAATGAGATAAAGTTTCCAATTTAAATACATGATACGCACTTTGGAGGGCTTTGGCATTAACCGTTCTGCTCGCCGTGAACGACTTCCGAATCTTTGTAAACTCTAAAGAATGGCCGAGTTCATGCGGGTGATAGATAAGTCCGCTAGGAATATTCCGGGAGAGCACGTGATAGGGATAGCCCCTTCGTGAACGAGTACAAGGAAGGGAAAATCAGACGCGGCGATAAGATTCTTGGGGGTGCTTTGCATTGGGGCCATGTAAAGTGGAGCACGTATTCGTCTAGGCACGCCGAAGGATGCCAGCCTTTCCGGCGGGCAATGTCGACGTGGACATCGAGATGTTCGGGAGTTCGGGGTTCTCGATGCTCATAATGCACAACGACGTGGAATGCGAGTTCGCGTATACGAAGGTAGTCGAAGATCAGTAGTGTCAGCACGAGAGAAGGGATGGACGCTAGTCAGTATGAGGAAACGATTGAAACACTGTGTTCTCAATGACCCCGGTACAGACTGGCTTCGCATCTCCTGCCATCGACATCTTCAATTCTCTCGGATGCCAATACAGCCCTTGATGCCCGCAGAAGGATTATCTAACTGCCGGATCTCAAGCCTTCCCTTATACAATGAGGTTATTTATGATTCCACTTCAACTAAAAGGTCTTTTTACGGTAACAAAACCTTCTATTAAGGCAAGGAACGACACGGAAAAAGGTAAAATAAGCAGTCCGTCATCAAAAACAATGAGATTATTACAAGCCAATGGGACAATTGTCAAAGAATGCCCTTAAGTACGTAAGTAATTGCAGATCTTCAATGCTACTCGCGCATGGACCGGAGTTCCTGTTATGTAGGAGATAAGGTATATCCAGAAAGACTTACTACAAGCGGAATAACAGATACAAACAGAAAGGAATTGAAGGTTTATCAGATACCTCAAGAAGACCCTGTAATATCATCTACAAGAAGATAACACCAGAACTAAAAGAGATATCCTTGATCTACGATTAACCAAAAGATTTGGATGTAATAGGATCAGGTTCAGATTAAGAAAGATTGTTGGAATCTCGCTAAATACCAGAACCAGACTGAGAATACCCATCATTAAGGATCTTCATTGATGATGCCTTATCAGAATTTTTTTTATGATCTGGGAATTTTCTTCAGTTATCAGGCAAATAAATTTTATTGATGCATTCTTGTTGGAAGCTCTTAAATAATCCACAGTTCCCAGTTTACCAGATCTTACCAAAGCCATACTATTAGGAAAGAGCAATAGGCCTTCGTTTTCTATCGATCGTGCAAGGTCAACATAAACATCCCTTGCTTTTTTAGCATCTTGAATAACTTCAAGAAACTCCGATTCAATACATTTCTGGATTTCTGTTCATGCTCTGCAAACAAGTGGCCTTCACCACCTATGTTTCAGATTCCGGTATCTGTTAAGTTCGTACTAATACCATTTTTACTTGCTTGTACATGCATGGCTTTATGGATTTGTCGTGTATCTTGCAGGCCGTAAAGTGCCACGCTGCTTCAAGTGCAAGGAAAACGGTTACAAAGCCGAGACTGAAGTATGCTATATTTTCTAACATCTCTAGTTTAAGAGGCTTAAAGAATATAAGGCTATTGGACATAATATTTAACAATTGATAAGTATTATATTTGCATTAGTCCAATATTCTAAATTATTAATACACAAACGTTCTGTACACCATACATATGTAAGCACTATTACATGATTCTACTAACGGAGAGCTGAGTAATTCTATCACGAGTGAACTTTTCTGTAATTACTGAGAAGTTGGTTTCATATTACTCGAAATTAGTTCCTTATTTAGGATCGACTATGATTCTATAAGTTTCAGGTGGCAATATAACACGTAATATAGCTTAACTTTTGGATCAGGGTCTTTATTAATTATCAATTAAACCATCTTGATATTGGCTTGATTCGATTAACTTTAACAGACGCGACTTTATTAGGTATGATTATTTAGAATAATTAACATTTGTTAGTCCCAAGTCTTAATTACTGTTTAAACGTAACATATTTTTAACATGGACTTTATATTTATCTTTTTATATGAGATTATTAATGTATCAAAATTTAAGTCTGCGTGTTTATACTCCAGAATCATATCGATTCATTATCAGTAATTTTGTACTCAGGCCAGTTTGGCGCTATATGATAAGGAGTATTTATAATGATACCTCAATAGCATATCATATAAGCATACTAAAAAGAAAATTGCTAGGTGAGAACAGTAACTGTAGTAACCTAAAACAGAATAAAGAGGTAGCGGTTGTTAGGTGAACTATATGCAATCTATTCACGCTAAGAACAAGAGCAGAAACGAATTGCTAGTAACGTTAAAAGGGCTAAAATATGGTGCGTTCGCTGGTTTAATTGCAACTTTACTCATATCATTGGCCGTTGCGATAGCTGAAATAGCATCTGGTTTGCGTATGGGTACATTTTATTCAATTATTGGCATCACCTTGGGTTTGAACAATGTTGTAAATGCTGGATATTTAGGATTTGGTCTTCATTTAGTAATTGGCACACTGATAGGAACTGTACTCTGGGGGATCGGAATCAGATGGAGGAAAATACGCCTTCTTATTCCAGTAAAAAGTTCATTGCTCGGAATAGCAGCAGGCATTATTGTATGGTTAATATTATTTCTCCCAATAACATCCCTTTTAATACAGCCTTCCATTCAGCGCATAGTTGTAATTTTAGCAATTGCATGGCAAAAGACCATATTGGCTGACCAGCTGAGCCATTCAATAATAAACATTGCGCTTATGGCTATAGTATTCCACCTTGTATGGGGCGCAATATATGGTTATGCAATGAGCTCGTTACTAAGAATTAGAGTGTATAAAATAAGACAACATTACAAAGATATTATGAATATCGACCCGAGGATACGGTTAGTAACGATATGCGATGCAAATGGCAGTATAATTTTTTATCGTCATCGTGAAGGTGTACAGAATTTACTGAGCAAAGAAGAAAGTAAAAAATCTCTCGAAATGGCTATGGTCGCTTGGAAAGTACGGGATGGATTTTCAGACAAGATCGGTAGGGGAATGTATGTATTGGCCGAATATGAAAAAGTTAAACGTATTACTATGCCTTTTGGTGAGGATCTTCTACTCTATTTAACTGCTGAGGTCGGTGCTGATCACTCAATTATCTATAATAGAATCCGTAGTTTAGAGGCTGGTTTAAAATATTGGAATTGAATATGCTGACAATAATACTTTACTGTTTCTCTTTATGATACGGACTTTATAATTAATAGCTTTCATGAATTAGATCTGAGAGATGACATCCGGACTATCTGTAGAAAAATCTAGGATTTTGAGTCTAAATGGATCAGCTCACCAGCTCTGATCCGGGTTTGAATTTGAATTGTACTGTGATGGTAGGGATTGAAAGGCGAATGAGTTTTCCTCCATTAGTCGTCGAATGTTTGTTTGGATTGGCCTGTTGTTGCTAGTATTAGTATTACTATCTCTTAATTTCAGGTTAAACTATCATTAATAGGGTTCGGAAGCAATTTAGTTGTTCAGTAACTGAGGATTTCATCCTTCCTTAATTGCTATATATTAATTCAATGCTAATTATCTGCTACTTTTCGACCCTGTAGAAACCATGCTAATCTTGGGTCTGTTTCTTGTTATCTGATCGATGAGCCACCAGATGGTCTGATAATTATGCTATCCAGTATGTTTACTGAGATGTCTGTGATTGATTTGTTTTCCATAATTTTAGCCTGTATATCCATATCCCTCCTTTCTTAATTCTTATAGTTTTGTACCTTTTTCCGAATTCTAAATATGCAATAAATAAATAGATTACAAGTTAGATACTGGTGAGGGTTGGCTGGAATTATCAGTCCTTCTGATACAATTGTCTAGTACCGATTTATTCCAGAAGTGATGACCTTAAAGGAGAATAGGCCTACAGGCCAACCTTCATCGCATCATGTCAGTGAAAATATCGAACTGACAGTTTAAAACGAGGGGGATTACAATTATACACTCACCCGTTAACTATACTGTATAATTTGATATATTAAACTAAATCATAGAAGATAAATTCTGAGTCATTTATTCATCATCCACTACCATAAATATGAATATTAATGGATAAGTTCATACTTCGATAAAGACCATTCAACTTGAACTCAATTATCAACTTAATATACACACTGATTTAACAAGCCTTGAATGCCCTATTCTGGATTCTATAACGAAGGCTATATCTGTCACTGGTCGTTTTTACAGTTACATATTTCGTGAGTCGTCAAAATGTGCACAATACTTCTAACTTAGCGTTCACATATATTCTCAATTGATATCTATATTAAACTTCACTGTATAAGGTCGACCTGTGAAAACAATAAGTAGACTGTAATCGCTGCAGTAGATATACAGGATGAGCAATCTCAGGGCTACGTAAGATGAGTTGATGGTGTAGCCCCAAAGCGATTTACAAGAACGAAGCAGGTTTGCAAACAGCTTCTGGGGGTTCCAACCAACATTCATCATTGCCGGCTGTTATTTAAAAAACCAGGAACACCTATTGAGGAGGGAGAGGGCTGGATACATAAGCAAGAAATGTTTTGTTCTCTTAGCAGAAGTGAACAGATAACATCTTGAGATAAGAAATATAATGCAGATATGTACGTGAATAGAAAATTAGCCAATTTAGCCCTATAGATCAAGATATATTGGATGGAACAAATATTGAAAATTCGTGGTTACGCTCTGCTCGCGTAATTCAAGAGATTTAGCGGAAACATGCAGCTTGCTAGATGGGGAGGTATATGCAGAAGAGTGGGAATTGCCTTAAACTACTTCAAAAACGAAACAGCAGTGTGCTGTGCAAAATTGGGAAGGAAAACACTATCACGGTGGTCAAGATCTCAATCCTTTGAGCCATTTGGTGATCTGTCTCTTGGGAGATCTAAGCTACCTAACTATAACTGTTAACTTTGGATGCCGCGAGACCTACTTCGAAAAGTTTTTCATAATCATTTTTCGAAACTCTTTATCAGGCATGTTTTCCCTTGCATGTATTAAATTAGCGGCATCATCTCCTACGGAATATCTTAGTTGCGGATTTTCTGATGTTACAGCTTGTAGTATAACTTTAGCCACCTCTTCCGGAGAAGATGATGATTCATTTTCCATCATTGACTTAAAGTTGTCATTTAGGTTTTGACTGAGCGAAAAATATGGGGATTTTGGGTCTAAAGCTTTTTTTGCAGAACTGCTGGAATTCAATATGTTAGTTCTGATGACACCGGGTTCAATTATAACTACTCTAATTCCGAATGGCTCAAGTTCAAATGCGATAGATTCGCTTAAGCCTTCCAATGCAAACTTCGTACTGTGATATGCAGATAAAGCTGGAAGACCTATCCGCCCTCCAACTGAACTCACATTTACAATTGTGCCTGAATTCTGCCTCCTCATGAGAGGTAGAACTTGTTGTGTTACACGTACTACACCAAAAAAGTTCGTTTCAAATTGTGCTTTTATTTCCTCTATTGATGTATCCTCAACCGATCCAAAAAGTCCATATCCCGCATTGTTTATTAGCACATCGATTCTCTGATCTGCTTTTATTATCTTGACTATTGCATCTTTGACAGATCCGTCATTGTTGACATCAAGTTGAACAACTTGTAATGGTAATTTTTCTTTTTTGGCAATTTCTGTTATATTTTTTGATTTCTCCAAGTTACGCATAGAAGCGTACGTATTAAATCCGGCCCTTGCTAGCATGAGTGAGGTTTCAAATCCTATACCGCTTGAACTACCCGTTACAAGAGCGACTTTTTCACCTTGCATATCCAGACTAACATAAAGCATGGGTATATACTTTGATAATCATGATCTGACCCTAGGCAAATAGGAAAGTTTTGGGCAGATTATTGTTAGTTGCTTAACATTTTCGTGATGATTGGTATCTATCTTCAACCAATTATGTTTTTTGGTTCTTTCAGTTATAATGGAAGTTGCCGTTAATAGCCTACTAAATTATATGTATCCAAGTCTAGTATTTACTTTAATTCTTTTAACTTTTTTCCACCTGGAATGAAATTGACTGAATCTCTAGCAAAATGGTGAAATTGTGGATACTGTCACCTCTAAAATTATTACAAATTGGCCTGCGAGTATCCAGTGTTATCACAAATCAGTTTCATTTAATACTATCCTTCAAATTACAGGCTGACCGTTAATTTTTGTTATGTCTGCCATAATGCGTTTAGCTTTCCAGCATCTATTGTCTGTGGAAATAACACAACGGTGGTCGAAGATTATTATGTATTTTTCAAACCTGTGCTTGTTATAGATCATACAATAGATGCGGAATTGATATGAAAGCCCCTTCAGGCAAATTAACCGGTCGAATAGATAATTAGAGGTACAATTAGAGGTATACCCATTAGGCCTACATTAATTTGCCTGTGTAGTGTATAATTGCACCTCTGAGATGATTGTTATTTATTATTATCTCTTATAGTATCAACGCTGTCTAACCAGATCTGTAAACTGACTGCGTCGTTATATAGCGGACCACGTCCTTATCATCAGAGCTAACAGCTGTATTTCAAAATTAAAGTCTTAGCTGATAATCAATATACTTACTTAACTGGGTAATTTTGTGAATTAAGGCGCCAAGATGGGGCTATACAACCTCTCGCCTAGGGGCATCTAGATTCAGACCACTTACTAAATGGATAAGGCGCTAGCACTGTATTATTATACAGGCGCTACGATATACTATTATGAAGTATAAAGGTATTGTCTAATTCAACTTGGTAAGTCAGCACAGGCGCGCAGGATTACATTAGAATGGCCGATATAACGCCTTGGAACCGCAACAAAAATTCTTCTAAAATTTCAAAAAGTGTTGACTCCATTTTTGACAAGCAAAAACAAAATGAATTTAAGCGCATAAATTTAGATAAACATCAATACAAAACTATTCTAATTATTGATGACGAACCGGATATTCTCTATACTCTAAAATTAGCCTTGGAAAATAGCAACGAGAAATACCGAATCCATACATACAATAACCCCCTCTTGCTGTTATCTGAATTTAAATCAAATTATTATGATCTGCTTCTCGTTGACATTAATATGCCATTTATGAACGGATTTGAATTATCCAAAAAGATCTTGGAACTAGACCTCAATATCAGGATTTGTTTCATGTCTACTGGTGAGATAAATCTGTCTGCTCTTCGAGACGTTTATCCTGGAAGAAGCATGGGATGCTTCATAAAAAAACCCATCAAGATAAAGAATCTGATAAGGCTTGTGGAAACAGAATTAGATTGAGAACAAAGCGAAGGTTTAGTATTACCAAGCGTAAGTTACTGTCATTTATGTTTACAAAGAGTATTCAAATATTTTTATACAATGAATGGAGTAGGAATTCCTATACATAAAATGGCCCCACTGACCACCGCTGCAGGAGAACGGGATGCTGAGAACAAAAAGGTCGATATGGATGTTACACGAGTTTTTTATGGCGAAGAGGCCACCAGCAAGTCTTTGGAAGTTTTTTATAACGTCAAGGAAAAATTTGATGCATGTGGAGATTCTATCTCACCGTCCGTTTGCATAGGCTTTGAACCGCTAAAGAAGGCATATCTTGACTTTAAACGAAGAGGAGTCAGGGTACGTTTTGTTGCCGACATTAATACGATCAACGTACATTACTGTAAAGAGCTCTTGAATATTGTAACTGAGTACGACATTTAGACGGAATCATGGGCAACTTTGGAATTTGTGATGGTAGGGAGTATCTTGCTGCTGCAACTATAAAAGAGAAACAAGCGGTTCCTCAACTCATTTACAGTAATGTGAAGGAAGTAATAGAGCAACAGCAAAATATATTTGAAAGTTTCTGGCATAGGGCCACCCCAGCTGAGGAAAAAATTGCCGAAATAGAAGAAGGTATAGTTGTGGGTACAACAGAAGTACTTCAAGATCCACAAATTACAAAAGAAACATTCGTAGATATGATAAAATCCGCCGAAAATGAAGTCTTATTGTTCTGTCCCACAGCCAATGCATTTCTTCGTGAACAACGCATTGGGATAATCGACCAAATGATCGAAGCGGCTACAACGAGAGGAAATTCCGTAAAGGCAAGGATCATAGTACCTACCAGCGATATTCTTGATACTATAATTGACCAGTTAAGAAAAATGAAATACAGTAATTTTGATATTCAATGTATAGATTATAGTGAATTTGCTGCAAGCGCAGTTACCACTATAACTATTCTAGTAATCGATAGAAAATCAAGCTTGGTAATTGAAAAGCGAGATGATTCTAAAGAAAATTTTGTTGAAGCCATTGGCTTAGCTATTTTTTCCACGAGCAATCCAACTGTCCTGTCGTATGTTTCAATATTTGAAAGTTTATGGAATCAAGTAAAAGTCTATGAACAATTAAAGTTGAATGATAAAATGCGGAAGGATTTCATTAATGTAGCAGCCCATGAGCTGCGAACTCCGATCGTGCCAATACTTGGTCTGTCTGAGATCCTATACTCCAAAATAATAAAGGATAGTAATATATCTACAAATGATGATGCTGCGAAATCAAATACGAAACGATATTTAGAAATGTTAGACACGGTAATCAGGAATGCCAACCGTCTAAGTAGACTTACAGAAGACATACTCGATGTAACGAAAATAGAAAGCCAGGCTCTTAGACTGAAAAAAGAAAGATTTGATTTAGACGATGTCATTGTAAATATAGTTCAAGATTTTAAGGATCAGATAAAGAATATGAATACGAGCAGCATCAGGAGAGAGATACTGTACGAATCGCTAAAAAGCAATAACAAGGATAGATGTGCTTTTATTGATGCCGACAAATCTAGGATATCTCAGGTGCTGTCCAATCTTATAAGCAATGCGATCAAGTTTACAGATGATAAAGGAAGAATTAATATCAAATTGGACATTGTAAATGATCAGGCGAAATTCAGAAACGGAACAACTAAAGAAACAAGTAAAGAAATTGAAAAAGATGGTAACAGAATTCTTATCGTGACAGTAGAGGATAACGGACAAGGTATCGATCCCGAGGTATTTTCTAAATTATTTGTAAGGTTTGTCTCAAAATCATATCAAGGAACAGGACTAGGTTTGTTTATTTCGAAGAGTATTGTTGAGGCACATGGCGGGAAAATATGGGCAAAAAATAATATTAATGGTTCTGGAGGTGCAGCGTTCTCATTTACGATCCCAGCTTCTAGTATCGGAAAAAATTCTTTTCAGGAGGATCAGCTGCAAAAATTTTTACTTGAGCAGCAACAAGAACGAAAATAACATTAGGTAAATTCATTATGACTTCCAAAGATAAGGATACTAAGAGAAGGAGAAGAAGAAGTAACATGATCCTTGTAGTTGATGATGAACCTGACGCCAATATGACTCTGAGGACCCTTTTAGAAGAGAACGGTTTCGAAACCAATGCTTACACCGATCCTGTGTTAGCATTACAGGATTTTAGACCTGGCAAATTTGATCTTTTACTCTTGGATATTAAGATGCCTAAAATAGGCGGATTTGAATTATACCAGAAAATGAAAGAGATCGATAAAGAAGTCAAAGTCTGCTTTGTGACGGCCAGTGAATTATTTTATGAGGAATTTAGAGATAATCGAGAAATAGACGAAAAATATTTCATTCTCAAACCTATGAAAAATGAAGAAATGATGAAACGATTCAACAATATATTAGATGAATACGAGTAGATCTATTAAAATAGTATTGTATCATACATCATTAAAAGGTATTTTTACAATAGCTTGCTCAGATTAACTAGAAATTGACCACGGAACTAACCGATATAAGCATAATAAAACATTTAGCCATATTAATAACAAAAACGCTCGCTGGCTTTATAGAAAATATCCTCAATATTATAAGATTAGTCAATCTATGTACTCTGTTGCATGATTCTTACGTTATAAGTGATACTTATTTGACCAATTCTCATTTAGCTTTCTAGTGATGAGTATTTATGGTTGATTGGCCTTCCTATAATCAATCACTAGTACGACATGGCCAAGTACTCTTTAGATTTTGACGTACTTGATGGATGGGATAATGAATTATCTCAAATGAACCACGGTAAGGTTGGTGAACCTTACAATTACCCATATTCATTTATGTGGCTACTAGGTTACATGAGAGCATATTTCCATCCATCTACCATATAGACAAACAGAAGGTGTAGTCATAGCTCATGCGAGTAAAAAAGTTCCAGGCATACCAGAGTATAGTGACCGATTAGTAGACGCATAAACAAACTGGAAATTAAAATCAATGAAAAATTAGGAAATGATATTATGATTGCTTTAGACAACTGGAATTAAGGTAGCTAATCGTGGAGAATGGATACGACACAAATTAGAAATGGCATGTTAAGAAAAGAAAGGATATCATTAAAGATACATCTGGCAGTAATGATATACATCAAGAGGGATAAAAAAGAATCTTTGAAGAGGTATAGAAGTAAAAGGAATAGATGATGGCAGAGAAATACCTAAAGAAGTTAGATATTACAGAGAACTAAAAAGTTATAGAATAATGCTTCTTAGACTAGAAAGGTAATATTAGTAGAGGAGGTATAATTTAAGCAGACGGTATGTACGATAGCAATAACAATTATTAGATACCTTATCAAAGAACCACATTAAACCTGGTATAAGAGACAAGAAGTAATTCCAAGGTTAGAATTGACTAATTGTCATGCCAGGAATAATGTCAAATACTAAAACAACTGAAGCAAACCTCAAAAGACTGGAAGATAAAGTAGCGTGAGCTACAACGGAGGTACAGAGTTGATAAGTAGAAACAGCATTCTTGTCTATCAAAAGGATGTTTGGTGAACATGTAACCGCTAGAAAGTCTTCTAACATGGTAAAGGAGATTCTTCCTAAAAGACAACCCTGTATAACGTGTTCAATAAAATGACATAACCATCGATTCGATAAGTGAAAATCCCCTTAAATCATGCAACAGACCAAATCTATGCATATTGTAGGTATGCGTCTGAAATGATAATTCCCTGTGTTGTGTGCGTCTAGTCTAGAAGTCAAATGTTCTCCAAATAATATTTTCAGGGCTGATATTATTTTTCATCTTTGATTCGTCGATTGTTTGATATTTTGGAATAACCGCATTTCATCTGCTTCTTTTATTTACCATGTATTCAAACTGTACATGTTCATACTGAGCTGAGATTCTAGTGAATACATGTAAACTTTCGGTTTCAAATACAAAAGTATAGCAAAAAATTTGCTCAAAACTAGATCATGTGTTATGACGAAATGCCTACAGAATAACATGACGACTGTCTAATATCAATGCGAAGGAAGTGGATATGTCTAGAATGTAGGGATAGTTTGTATATAAATTAAATTCATGAAGAGATTTATTATAATATGCTCAGCAGTTTTTCTGCCTCCTGTCATTGAGATAAACGTGAAATCTGCGAGACCAATTTGTCTAGATCCTGAGTCCCAATCATGTCATATACGAGTGTTTGGCTTCGGAATAATTGAATTTCCGTGGGAGAACAGGACAGGAGTGGATAATGGGCAGTTGCCCCCAAAATTCTACCCTGTCCGTTTACCCCATTTTTATGCAGAGATAGTAATGCCTGGCCAGCTCTATGCCCCTTTACATCAGTACCACACACTATAATATGATGTAAACTTGGATTTTTTATACTGAACTTTATTATCTTATCTATTCCCCTATTTTCGGATAGCAATCTGCCAACAATTAATATTTTGTTCATCAAGTTAGAAGTCTTCGCAATTTCTACTAGTAAATTCATACTCGAAAGAGTACAAATGGCAATAGAGGATCCGTTTCCAAAGTAACATTCCTGTTTTATCGGTAGGATAATTTCGCATGCTTTCCCGGCGGCACTATCAATTTTCCTTTTTACTATAGTGAATACGTCTTCACGAGTCTGTTGCTTAGAATACATACTATTTCCACAGACCTTTGAGGCTACTGCCGGCTTCTATTATATATTCGATGTTCATACTACAATATCCGAAATTAATGCAAATGTCTAATCTATTTCTGGCTGGCAATTGGTGTGATGTAATGAAATCGAGTAATTAAATATTCAGCTTCAGCTTAATACACTGTGGGATTCACGCAAATCTTGCATCAAATCAATGTGGGGCTTGGCTAAAAACTAAATAATTCGCCCCAAAAATTGGTTCGGGATAAATAGCAGAATACACTCATAAAAATGACCTGAATAGTAAATGTATTATGATAGATATGTGGTTCTGATGCAGGAAAGTATTGCCCCAAACCAAAATAAGGCTGATTAAAAGAGGTGCGGAGGCTGACATTTTTCTGGTCAGATGGTTTGGAGAGATGGCTATTTCAAAGATAAGAAAGCGCAAGCCCTATCGAAATGTATCATTGGATAGCGAGATTCGCAAGAAAAGGACAGTTCATGAGGCCAATATGCTTTCCGCTGCAAAATTAGCGAATGTAACAACTCCGTTCATTTATTTTGTTGATCCCAAACACGCAGAGATCGTGATGGAACGGGTGGAAGGGGAGAACGCGAAGGATATAGTTGACTCCGAATTAGCGGCAGAAATTGGAAGGTATGCGGCCCGCCTGCATTCTCGAAATATTATTCACGGGGACCTTACAACTTCAAACTTTATTTTTAATAAGAAGGATTGCAAACTCACCGTAATCGACTTCGGACTATCTTATTATTCTCAGCGTTTTGAAGACAAAGCTATCGATGTGCGTTTAATCAAGGAAATTTTCATGAGTGCCTACGCAAATGACTATGAACGCCTTTATTCTAGCTTTTTGGTAGGTTACAAAGATATTACTGGAGATGGTCTTACGACAGCCAGGATTTTAAGTACGGTTCAAGCGATTGAGAAAAGAGGCAGATATGCAAGAATGACTTGAATTATAGAGCTCGAGTAATAATAGATTGAAGTAATTTCTCAAAAGTCCTTTAATATCATTTTCATCAATACGAACGTGGCATGCATACACCATTTATCAGCACCTTGTTTCAATTCTTTTTTAAGCCTATGTCAAGAACAATCTAAAGTGACGAAACTGACGTCGAATATGCCGACGAAAGTGACGGTATATTTATATTCGCTATAACGACGAGGACCGCTCTTGAGAATTCCAATAGCTGAGGAAACAAGACAGGAGGTTGTGATGAAATGGCTTAGCGGATGGGCCAGGGATAAAATCGCCTGAGAGATTGGTGTAGGCGCAGGTACTGTAACTAATATTATTGCAAAGTGGACTGAGGAGGTAGGAGACCCAACAGCTGGCTGCACTTAGGGAGTTGAGCGTAGAAATTCGAAGGGCCGACGAGGTCCGTGGATATATTTCAGGATTTGGATTAGGGATAGCTGCATCTTAACAGGCTAAAGGTAACTCTCCAGAATGGGGGGAGGCATAATTTTGATATTAATCAGATAGTACAGAAAATATCCAGTAATCAATTGCTATAGTATGAGGAGCAATAGTAGAAATTACTGAAGCCAGGGATAGCGACAGTTCGGATAGTAATGCGACTAACGTAGTCAAGCAATTTTTCGAACAAATCGAGGAATTCCTGGACTTCGAGTCTAGAATAGAGTCGCTTAAGAAAAAAAAGGTATTGAAGAGGCACGTAAAATGCTAATTAACGATATACGGGATTTTGTTGAACAGACAAAAAAGGATATAAAAGAGGTATCCGAGCTGGCAATTATAGCCATTAAGTTGGCTCAAGAGGACAGGAGTGAAGTGGGCTCAATAACAGCAGAAATATCGCTGACAAGTGAAGTATTTTTTAAGGATTAAGAATACATCCAGCGTAACCCCACCAAACGAGTGAGCCTCATCTGGCATACGTTGAAATATATTCAGTGGGCTAAACTTTCAGATCATTGTACTTTTAATTTGACCTAGCCTAGTTTTTATGGTTGCTATTGGTTTAAAGACTAGGGTGAAGTCGCTTAGCTTTGCTAGTACTAATGAGGATAAGTATATCGAAGTGAAATCGATTCTTCAGGCACATGATTTGGAGATCGCTTTCTGTAAACTAGATATTAGGGAAATTCAGTCAAATTCGATAGAGGAAATCGCACTTGAAAAATGCCGATATGCATTTTCAGAGATAAAGAGTCCAGTTATTGTAGAAGATGATGGATTGTTTATCAATAAGCTGAGTGGATTTCCAGGGCAATATTCTGCCTTTGTTTTCAAGACTATTGGTAACAAGGGCATTTTGGATCTACTTCGAAATTATGATGATAGAACTGCGTGTTTTGTTTCGATTATCACTTTTTGTAATGGTCAGACACATCATATTTTTGATGGTAAGATTCACGGAAGGATAAATGAGAATATGACCGAGGGCGGCTGGGGATTCGATCCTATCTTTATTCCTATGAACAGTAATCTTACCTTTGGTCAATTACATAAGCTTGGAAGAAAGCAAGTATATTCCCATCGATCTATAGCTCTTACTCAGTTTGCGAAATGGTATAAAATGCAATAAACACAACATGGAGAAAATTAAACGATAAATAGGATGCAGTATATTTATTATAAATAAACCTAATTTATGATACTTAAATTTTATTTATCAGACGATTCTATACAATAAACTATAACATAGTAACATGAAATTTGTCTCTCCGAAAATTATTCATAATGCTTATATAAAATGCTATCAACTACATGTCTTAATGAACAGAAATCTAAAAGTTGCAACATTGGGTGTAATACTAGCAGCAGCATTGGCCTTTGGTATCGTGGCTACAGTCGGTATCGTGACAACAGGAAATCTAGTTGCTCCAGTACATGCTCAAGGCAACATGAGCGGTGGCGGCGGTAATGCAACCAGCGGCGGCAACATGACCGGCGGCAACATGACGAAATAGAAAGACTCTTAATTCTTGTTGAATCAGGAATAAGAAACATCCTTTTTTTATTTGACTTTTTTGGAATTATAATAATTCTTGCGTGCTGGAGAAGATTATGAAGCGTATTATCAATGATCTTTTTGATCCTGATCAGTCTTCAATCAATATTTTTCTCTCGAAGTTAGCATTTGACGGAGTCCAAGCTTCGACTAGCCAGATTAACGTAGGTAAAATCCGATACCTTACTTTGTGCTTTGCTGGGTTTTCCGGCGGCATTAATAAGTTCTTTACCATTAAACGTTTGAGGAATCAAGGTTCAAACTGAGAAATTTCACGTGATTTCCTCATAATTCAGTATATTTAATCTGCTTTATTTAGCTAGCGACTAATTGTGTAAACTGATTGTCCAGCGATTCCTATAGACTTCTTTCCCATTATCAATATTTCTCTCGGAGATCGATTCCTGCTCGATAAATCGATAGGTAATCAGGATTTGTCCCCTTACAAAATTTGTTAAAATCTTGTATAGTGTAAAAATTTAAAAAGAATAAAAATTTAAGATAAAGGAAGATTTTTTCTTCCCCTATCTCATGCAGTTATTAGCTAACTTACCAGCTAATTACTCTGCTTAACGACCGCCAGTTACGGTCATTTCTTTGGTTGTTGTTCACCTGAAACCATGCTGCTACCCTTTGGAGGTACCCAGGTTCCTGATGGATGGTCTGTATCTGTTGCGTTACTAGTGGCCAGGACTGCAAATGCACCACCCTTTACCACATCAGATAACGCGTGTGTTACTCCAACATAGAGTCCAGGCTGTGGGAATGTCAATTCAATCACAGAACCTGATCCTGGTGGAATAGTCCAAGTATCATCGTTCTTGTCTACCGTGCCGTAATCATTATTTTGACCATTACTGCCATCACGGACGGTTAATATGCTTCCGATGAAGTGGAACGCAAGGAAGTGATTAGGACCGCCATTTGCAATATACCATCTTGTAAGTTCATTTGGCTTCACAGTGAACACTGAAGCATTCTTGTTTAATTCAATCTTTGCGACCTTTCCAATTGCTGGTACGTATTTAAATGCTAGACCATTTGTCAGTTCTAGATCGTTATTATTAGCCAAGAAACTGCTAATATTGAAATTCGCTGGACCAGTTTGGTTCTTGCCAGAAAGTGGAGCTGGGATATTTGAGCCATATATTTCACCGAAAGCTACATAGAATTCTTTAGCCTTTTGTTCATTTGTTGGATGTACAACTATTCCGCCATACATTCCACTTGCAATGTGTTCCCATATTCCGTTGAGTGCATCAGCACTACAATGATAGAAGAAGAATCCCGGTATAGCACCTACAAGACTCCATGATTTGGATTGACCTGGTGAGACTGGACCAGAATTTCAGCATTAGTTCCAAACCCGGCATGGAAGTCCATGCTGTGAACAAGCTTGCCCTTGTTAACAAGGGTCATGGTTAGATTATCACCTTGATCAATAGCAACTATAGGAGCTGGAATTGAACCATTGAACACCATTGCATTGTACTTTATTCCCCCAGGATGCAGAGCATTATCTGGAGCTACTTGAATTTGTTTTTCTGTTGCGATAAAAGTCACATGTTTTTGCTTGCCCGCCGGTGGAGCTTGAGCATAGGCAAAATTAGACTGGGACTTTAATAGAATAGAAGGACCTACTATTAATCCCACTGCCAATACTCCTGCCATTAGGGCGGATAGAATTAGACGATTCATTAGTTCGAGTGTTATCTAGTCGTCATATAAAACATTTACTGGTGACATTGATGTATGACATTACACAATAAGGATAATCGCTAGGTTGTAAGAGTATATAGAGAAAAATATTCAACTATATGTCAAAGTGGCAGACTATAAGGTTAAAAATAGTGCTGTTTTTTTAGTCGTGGTGGTCGCTGCCATGCTTGTGATTGGTTTCAACGTGGTTAGCAACAGCTCTATCTACTATATTCAAGTAGTCAGAAGTAGAAATACCTTCCTGATTAGTAACTGTTAAGCTTTAGCTTTATAAGGGCATTATCCAGAACTTCGGGAAGTTTGAATGACCAGCCAGCTGTGTTAGATCCACCTGCAGTAGTACCCTGAGGCCCAGATATTTGATCCCATTTATATGACAAGGGCGCGCCAGCTGGATCATAACTGCCACTGCCATCGACAACAATTGACGACCCACCGTTTGCTATCTGATCTGGGCCTGCTACTGCGACTGGCGATACCTTATTGGAACTCGTATTTTCAGATGTAGTTGTCGCTGAAGTAAAGGGAGGAGCAAGCTGAGCGGACGAATTAGGTTGTTCGGCTTCTAAATCAGAAGATAAATTGCCTGATAATGTAGCTGGGTTGGTATTATCTAGCGCATTAGGAGGCGTATTTGGAGGTATATTTACAACAGACGAATTAAATAGGCTAGCCGTGTTTGGGCTTGGGATATTTACTTGATCGTTATTGACTAGAAATTTTGATGGAATATTTTGAGATTGTACAACTGCTGTGGAAACATTTACGTTCTGATTGCTATTACTAACCTGTACATGACTATTTGAGTTGGCCTGAGAAATAGAATTAGATGATAGTTGGTCAATTGACGATGTAGAACCAACGGAGGGATTACTCTTTTTAGCAAGTATATCAACAGTCGCTGAAGAGGCACGTCCAGTGCTGTCTGTCACCGTTAACCTGTACGCGAAGTGTGTGTCTGACTTAACCTTTGGAACGGTAAGTGAGAACACTGGAGAGTCGCTAACTTTCGACGTTATAGATGAATTATTATTGAGTGGCGCCCATGAATAAGATACAACCGAACCGCTAGGTGACTTACTAGCTGCTCCATTCAAGGTGACCTGTTCTTGTCCATTCACGACCGAAGTTGATTGTTTAATTGCAACGATTGGTGGTGAATTGCTGCTTGTTTGGACTTCAAGATTACCGTTTAAATTGGAATGATTCGTTTGAAGTGGGGATGCTTGGTTCGGCAAATTAGTACTTTCCAACTCGTGGAACGGTACCGGAAATATTAGACTGGGACCTATTCCGTTTGGTGCGCTCCCAGGTATCGAATCGTTCTGGCCTTGATTTTGCTCATTAATTATAGTGCTGGTGGTAATATTGGAGTTATTAGCATTGTTACTTGGAGTATTCGCGCTAGTAGGATTTTGGTTGTTCGCTGCGCTGTTGCTATTATTAATTGAGATCGTAATTGTTGGTCTTGGTGGAATCGATGCAGACTTTGGTAGCTGCTGGGTGGTAGATTGATTTGAAATTACAACTTTGCCTGGGATAATATTTGTAGTATTAGCTGTAGTTTGATTGCTAGGCTGCTTGATGCTAGTAGTCTTTGGAGGAATAGATGCAAAGTTTGGTTTTGCAGGATTTTGTTTTGAAATTACAACTTTGCCTGGGATAATATTTGTAGTATTAGCTGTAGTTTGATTGCTGGCCGCTTTAGGATTATAGTCTGCTATTAGTAGTACCAGAATTACTTTTGATATTATATGGAGGAACGAACACACTTCCTTTATCATTGCTAGTGCTCTGATTTGTCAGGTTTAGTGTATTTTCAATACCGTTTTTGCGCTCCGCCATACCGTTTTTGCGCTCCGCCATACCGTTTTTGCGCTCCGCCATACCACTATTAGCTGCCTTATTTACTGAATTTTCGACAATCTTCTTATGCTCTTTTATGCCATTATTAACGCTGGTTACAGAAGAAGGCTCTGGATTAACATTTTTCGACTTTTCGGTCTCGGCAAAATTGACACCTGTTGACGGCATAATCGGTTTATACGAATTTGATACGCCTGTGAAATTTACGCTATAATACTTTACAGATTGTGTAGCAGGAGTGTTGATATCTTTTGTATTGACACAGGAAATTTTTGATGTCACTCTGTTATTTCCCTCTTTGATCACCGAGATATTAGACGGCGTGAAGGTATATTTCCAAGATGAGAAGTCTGCTGCGCTTTTTCCTGTCCCACTTGGATTAACGTTCTTGTACGGTTTAAAGTCATTTATCAGAACGCCGACAGTACATTTGGTATCAGGTCTGTCTGAGGATGTTCCTGTAATCGTTAGAGTCTTGATTCCATCCGATAACTTCTCTCCTTTGGTGGGGGAAGTAATCTTTACGCTAGGTGTTGCTACTTGAGCACTGGCAGCTGATATTGATACAAAAGAGAAAATTATTAACCCAAAGCTTAACATTAACATGAATTTCTCAAGCTTCAATTAATTGACCTTGGGTAGGATGTAAAAATGACTATAAAAATATCGGTTGTTAACGGAATTTGGCTAAGGATAAAAATTACTTTACATCAGTATCTTCAAATTCCCATGGTAAGTCAGAAATACTGCGCGAGACTTGTGTATATCATTATCGTGATACAATCTTATGATGTATCTTTAATCTGATTAAAATTCGATCACCTGAATTAAGGTTATGATTTGTAAACTGAGGTAGATAGCTTCGTTATTTTCTTATTTTTCATTCTTGGCCTCTTTCATTATCTGTCACCTTTTCCATACTTATTGCCATTATGTATTCAAACACAAAACATTTGCCATCGGTTATGGTGAAAGAGTTTACAGTTAGTTCAATTAACCTGCACATTATGAATGAATATATTGATTCAACTAGAGTAGCTCTTTATCCATCTGTCAGTATATCTTAATTTATTTTGTAATACTACAATTCTGGAAATCTCGCTTTCATCCATTATAGAATATCCTTGTAATTTCGAACAGAGTAGGCGAGCAAAGTTTTGGATTTCGCTCATCTCCATCATATTATTACGTCCAAGCCGTGTGGTTGACATTCCTATATTCATGTAGGATTTTAGCTCAATAAAATGGGGATTACCTTCCTCCATCATTTTCGAAAATTCTTCTACAAAGTCTAAACGATCGTTGTAACCCCTGATTAATGTCATACGTAGTACTGTTCTTGTTTGGACTGATGCAAGAAAGCGCAAACTTTTCCACCATCTATCCCAGGCATCCTTGTGTCGCGGTCGATTAACTGTATAGAACATTTTTTTGTTGGATGCATTGGTCGAAAGATAGATCTGGGTTGGTAACGCATCCTCATCTTGTAATCGAGCAAGCATTTCAGGTTCCTGGCCATTAGTGACAAGAAAAATCGATTTGGTTGCCTTCAACGTTTTTAAATACTTGATTAATTGAGGCAACTTTGGGTACATTGTTGGCTCGCCGGAAAGGGATATTGCATAATGTGCTGGATATAAAGACTCGTTCAGTTTTTTCTTACTATTTTTAGAATGTCCGTAAAACCCGCTGATTAATTTTTTCCTTGCCTCCATTAGATTATCTACTATGACATCCGGTTCGTCAACTAATTCCGGTGGCATTTCTAGTGTATCATAAAATTCTGTTGGGCGCCAGCAGTAAACGCAACGATTTTCGCAATTCATCGCGGCTGGTGTCATTTCCATACACCGGTGAGTAGATATTCCATAGAATTTGTGCTTGTAGCAATTACCCTCATCTGCAAAGGACTTCTTTGTCCAGTGACATAATTCTACCGCCGAATGGTTGTAAACTCCGTATTTTGCTTTTTGTAGTTTTGACCTGATCTGAGGTGTAATCTGGATAAGGTTATCCTCGGTACTGTGGGAGACATATTCGTCGGAGCAACTCATTTAGATCCTGGTACAATCATTTAAATTTAAAAGCTTGCAATCGCTAGATGAACTAACATCAGCTATTATTGGTAATATGATTAATTGAATAATTTGTGGCTCGAACAGCCTCCTCTATTCAGACAGACAGCATTTATTAGGAATATCATAAAATTATGCCTAACAATTGGGTATTAACACTGAAGATATAGTTAAAACCAGCCTGAACTTGGTGAACTGGGGAAGTTTACCCGCAGACAGCAACGTACACGTTAGAGGTGACAATATTTGCAAGGCCATGATAGCTATTGATGTTAGCATTGCAGAATTAATGCTGGCAAAGAATCTTGGTTGTGACGCTGTGATAGCCCATCATCCAATAGGAATCTCGGCTCTCAATTTCCATAAGGTGATTGATCGACACGCGGAATATATGGTTGAAAATGGTATTCCAGAAGATCTTGCTGCGGAAGCTACTCGCAAGCTGAAGGAAAGAGTAAGAATAAGATCTCATGCAAGCATTTACGATCAGGTGATTCATGCCGCAAAAGTACTGGACTTGCCACTTGTCAATATACATCAACCGTGTGACGAATTTATGCGAAGAACAATATTGGAAAGGATAACTGCAGGGAGCACAGAGTACGTTTCAGACATTATCAAGTCAGTTGAATCTATAGCAGAATTCAAAAACGTTGAGACCAAAGTGGAGACTATTTTTGGAAGCTCGAATAATAGAACCGGTCGATGGGCTTTAGTAGTAGCTGCGGGAACAAATGGTGGGTATCCGATAGCAAAGCTATATTTTCAGCATGGAATTGACACTGTAATATACCTTCATATTGATTATAACGAGGTAATAAAAATGCAAAACGAGCAGGTGCAAGGAAATCTAATTATCCTGGGTCATCTAGCTGGCGACTCTGTAGGGCTTAATGCACTAGCTGATAAACTAGAAGAAACAGGCATTGAAACTGTCAGAGTAGGCATTATATCTTCAAAATGAAATAAAATAGCGAATCGCCTAACATTTAGTTGCTATATTTGCGGCAGGATAGAAATATTGTCCACCATCTGCTATGTTCATTTACGAGAACTTTGTGATCTCGTCTAACAATTATATTTGTCGTAGTTTTAGAGTTGTTGGTTGGCCTTCGTAGTATAGCCTGGTGAGTATAGGCGGCTGTGGTCAAGACGAGATAAGCGATCATCATAATCTTGGAAGAAACCGCTCGAGGAGGGTTCAAATCCCTCCGAAGGCCCCATTTTAATTTTACTAAATGTTAAAAAATGTTTTGATATAGGGGCCCTAGGATTGATGGTATTGGTTGACTGGTAAATTAGCCTAGAATAAATTCTAAAATATCAAGTTGGTAAAACTGAATTAAATTAAAGCCAGATCCAAATTCATATCGAACTTTCGAATTCTTCGTGTATTAAAGGGTTGGCTAATACCCAGCCATAATGATATTCGTCATGGATGTATCTTACCTCTTTTATGTTTGGCTTTAGCTTATTTTTTCTTAGTCCCAGAAGTAGTCCAGTTTGGATTGCAATGCCAATTTTCTTGCTGAGTTGAGTAGTCTTGGTATCCCCCCTAGGAAGCAAAAGTCTACAGCTAAACCTGCCTTGATCGTTAGCGTCTCCATAGAACTTGACTAATCTGTCAACCACATCATGTACATCACCAGTTCCCTTGATGTCAATAGTAACCTTCACAGGAAAATTGGAATAGGATCTCGACTGAGACATACCTGATTACATAGAAAACATGGCAAGGAAAAAAACATTCAGTTGACAGTTAGAAGGAAAAATATCTGTTTCAGAAGATTCTGGCTTTTCAGAGTTCCACCGGCCAGAACATCGCTCTCCCGGACCTTTACACAGTGGATTCAAAATTAAGTATGACTATTTAGTTAAAATGTCCCCTGTAGCATTTTATCGGATTCAAACAAGAGAATGCATTGGAATTATGTGAAGGGTAGTTGAGGTATAGAAGTTTGATGTTACAACATCCCTGATTCTATGATAACGAAACTCTTTATTACAACGTCAGGATGGATAGGGCCGCCCTTATAGCAAGTAATAGTAATAGAGAATATACATGGCCGGTTGCTACTCTTAGGATAATTAATATAGGCTTCTCGTCTTAAAATTTAACCGCCAGTTTAACGAATTCGTGAGTTTTAACTCTATTGATATCAGTTGGGGCAGGTAACTGATCTCCTTCTTGATTTATGCTGCATTTACCTATGGTCATTTAGTAGTTCAAGAAACCAGTGCCGGGGGCGGGACTTGAGCCCGCGACCTTTCGATTATGAGTCGAACGCTCTGGCCATGCTGAGCTACCCCGGCAAAGCTCAGAGGCCATTTGCTAACAAAATTCCTTTCTAGCATATATAATCTATTCAAACTAGTGATGTTTCATTGATTAATCTCAATCGATTTATATAGCGAATCAGAGACATTTTTCGAGTTAATCTGGATATGAAAGCGTATGCTCTAGTATCCTGTTAATCGATATTGGATAATATTTGTCCATAAGTTTAGTTTACCTAACGCTATAACACTATACATAAGGTTGAGCTTCACAACACAAACAAAATCTACAATTTCGTTGCCCTCCGGGTCTGCAAACAAGTTATCTGGTAGTCTAATATTGACGTCTATTGGGTATAGTATTTTTTTCTTGGTATTCTATCTAAATTGGCAAAACCCGTCACATATCTTTTCCGTCATGAATATGTTTTGACTCCCTATCAACTTTCTTCTTGAACGACTTGGATCCCCTTCTTGCCGTAATCTTTGCCCGGGTAAAACCGTCTTAATTCACTTTTGACGTAAGTATCTACCCACATGAACTTTCGTTGTAGAGTGGCTGTATAGATTTTCTTCCAATCGAGCTGAACGTATTCAAGCCACGCTCGCATGACGCGGGGATCAATATAGTTTCTCAGAGAAGTACCAAGGTTATAATCACGAGTCTCTTTCTGAAGCTTTAGCTGAACTTGTACTTTTTCTAACCTGGCTTCTAATCTATTTTTCTGAAGATCAGTCTTCCATTTCTTGGCCGCAATATCATCTTTTAGTTTCCTGATTGTATCTTCCTTTGATTTTATAGAAATTTCAAATCTTTCTAATGCTTTTTTGCTGGCAGGATTATTTGGATCTATTCCCTTTTTATGATTGCAAGTAATTGCCGCTTTTAGATTTGCCATCTTAGCAATGTATATCTTTTGTGGCTCAGAAGACTGTTTGTTGACCTTGGCCGAAGAATTAGCCAGAGCCTCTCTCACTGTAGTAGTGGTGATATACGTTCTGAACACTTTTGCTGTGAGGCCCGGCACACTCTTGCTATCTAGCGTACGCAGAAAAGAGTTTACTTTATTGGAAGTTATTCCATCAAAAATCTGATCCCCCTTTTGCTTGCCGTTCATAAATAGTCTCAGATTATCATATAGTCCCTGCATATCGCGTGACTTTACCTCAAGAGTTTTCTGCCATGGGACACTATCCTTACCCAAAAAATTGAACTCTATAAATTGTTGTCCATCAGATTCTGGAAACCTAATGTGTTCGACTCGCAGAGTGGACGCACCTACAGTGTCTGCCTCCTCTGGATCCTTTTCATCACCTACCCTCATTGCAAGCTTTGAGATTAGATAGCAGACTGTTGCAAGTTTTCTATGACTTAAATCGCGCGAAGATATCATCCTCTTTATAATCTCATCTTGAATCTTGTTGATGTGATTACCTAACCTATCCGCCTTGTCATACTTTTCTCTATCATTATTTTGTCTTAGTGTAGAAGAATCGTGAAGCCAGACATACTTTCTTTTATCTGTCAAGACCTCAGTCCACGTAGCTAACCACGTGGAAGCATGATCATGGACTACCTTTTTCCAGGATCCTTCAGGTCCTGGTGCGTCTTCACCCAGGTTAAGAATCACATCCTCCGGCCTAATTCGTGGTTTCCACCTACCACGTAATGGATGCTGCCCTCTTCCCATAAATATCCCCGGAGGTTCGACCAGCCAATTAGCAATGTCTACTTCAGTCCCATCTACAATTGCCTTGCCAAAAATGGATTTCAATCTTTCGCGTTCGGCTTTTTTTTCAAGAGATATCCTCTTTCTATCGTCTCGGCTTAAGTTCCTGACTCTTTCAATTTCTTGTTCTTTGAATCTCTTTTCTTTGTCTACTAACGTGAACGCTTCCTCAAAATTAATCTCCTCTATGCTACCAATTTGTTGATATTTTTCTGGCAGCAATTTTTTGAAATCTGACAAAAAATTCACCTGAAATACCGAGTCCTTTACATAGTGTGTATCCTTCTTTTTTGCCCATGCGTAAACCAGTTCTTCTTGATCAGGACTCAGTATCACCTTCTCATCTTTTATATAGATACTCAAACCCTTTGGTATATAAAAAGGGGGAAAAGCAACGCCATTATGTTGTAATGTACGCCATTTATGGGACATAACTGCAACTGAAGACTCCATCTACTTTGTGTGAACTCCTAGCTCATTACTCTTAAAGGTTGCCAGCAGACTTTCTATCGTTATCATTGGACTGATTCGTATCAGTTAATTCATCCAGGAAATAGTAATAAATTAGGAAGTCCAATTTGATCAAACACAAATAAGTAATTGTTTACTTCCTAATAGAATGGTATCTGAATTTATCCAGGTTGATCAATTCGTGATATGAACCGAAGTTAGTGGGATCGGCGTTATCAAGGGCATACCTGTCTGGATCGTTTACTTGTGTCTGTGAATTAATTAAACCGTACAACGTGGATCTTTGAGCAGGAACCCTTCCAGCGGAGCGAATTATTGTTCGTATTTGTTTAGGCTTCATTAATTGTCCATGTTGAGCACCTGCAGCTGTAGAAATGCTTTCATTCATTAGGGTTCCGCCAAAATCATTAACCCCACAGTCTAGGAGTAACTGGGACATCCGTGGTCCTTCCTTTACCCATGATACCTGAATATTATCTATAAATCCATCAAGCATTATTCTGGAGATGGCATGCATCTTGACTATTTCGTTACCATCAGGTCCTGGCCTCATGTTCTGAACCAGGCCAAAGTTGAACATTGGTGCCTCGTGGTGTACAAAACTTAGCGGGACGAATTCTGTAAATCCCCTTCGTTCTTTTTGTAATTCTCTTATGGTTTCTAGGTGCCGAGCTTTATGTAGCGACGTTTCTACATGCCCAAACATAATAGTACAAGTAGTAGGTATGTTCATAGAATGTGCTGCTCTAACAACTCTTATCCAATCCTTAACTGATATTCTGCCAGGTGAAATAACCTGTCGCAAATCTTGGTCCAAGATTTCAGCCGCAGTTCCTGGCAGGCTACCTACTCCAGCATCTTTTAGCATTTTTAGATATTCCTCAACACATACCTCAGACCTAAGTGCACCGTATAGTACCTCTTCTGGGGAAAAAGCGTGGATGTGGATATCAGGTAGTTCCTTTTTAATGGCTCTGCAGATGTTTATGTATAAATTCCCATCCATCTTCGGGGGCAAGCCTGCCTGGATACACACTTCAGTTGCACCTAACGACCAAGCCTCCTTTGCTCTCCTTACAACTTCTTCTAGAGGTAGAAAATATCCCTCTTCCTCTCTAAAGTCTCTACTAAAAGCACAAAAGCCGCATTTTTTTATACAGACATTACTAAAATTAATATTTCTATTAACTACGTAAGTAACATAGTCTCCTACCTTTTGCCGCCTAAGCTCGTCTGCGACAAGGGAGACGATGGTCATCTCTGTCGAATTTGTATCGAATAGCGCTACAGCTTCCTGGACTGAGATTTCCTTGTGACTCAGCGCTTTATTCAATGTGCTAGAAATTATGGGATCTATATTTTTGAAAATCGTATCAAGATTCAATTCTGATCGTGCTCCTTTACCAGCCCCGCATCATCTATCAGCGGATCAACAAAAGATCTCAAGCCATCAGAAATAAAGCCCAATGATTTGTCCAAGAATTCTGGATAAATCGGCAGCCGGGCTCTCAATCCGTGAGCCTTTTGCAGAGTAATGCTCCTGACTATCTCTACGTCTGGCCAAGAGTGTTCGGGATTGACGTAATCGATCGTGACCGGAGAAATCCCTCCCCAGTCATTGATACCTGCATCTATAAAATCACCAAGTCGGCCTCGATTAAGGTTTGGTGGAACCTGGATATTCATATTGTTCATGACTAGTCGCGCAACAGCCACACATTTTATGAAGTAAGAATGAGATGGCCTATTAATCTTGACCATTGCGGTATTTGCCTTTGGGGAAAAATTCTGCATGATTACCTCTTGGAGATGGCCAAACTTGCTTTGAATTTCCTTAATTACAAACAACGAATCAATCATCTCTTCAGGGGTCTCGCCTATGCCAACAAGCAATCCAGTCGTCATTGGAATTTTGAGTTCGCCGGCGCTTTGAATTGTCTTTGTCCTGAGTTTTGGATTCTTACTCCGAGCCATTTCATGAGGCATTCCCTCCCCAAGGAGTCTTTCGCTTGAGGACTCCAACATGAGACCTAGACTCACGTTCGTATCCTTTAATGAAGACATTTCTTTTTTTGTGAGACAACCTGCATTAGTGTGTGGTAGCAATCCAGTCTTGTAAAGAACCATCTCACTAACTTCACTAATATAGTCAACGATTGAGGAGTGACCTAGCGACTTTAACCATTCTTTGGCTTTTGAATATCTTGCCTCCGGTCTTTCGCCAGTAACAATCAGGGCCTCAGTACACCTTGTCATTTTTCCACTCTGAGCAATCGAGAGCACTTGATCTCGGCTCATCATCGACAGGGACTCATCGGTAGGCTCTTTTTTGTAGGTACAATATGAGCACGTATCACGACACAAGTTGATCAAATTTATGAAAACTTTAGGTGAATAGGTAATCGGACCAGGCTTGAACCTATCTCTGATTGACTTTGCTGTCTGTAAAATCGAGTGAGTGTTCTCAGATTTGAGAAGTAGAACAGCTTCTGTCCTCGAGATCGATTTGCCTTCCAAAGTTTTATTCAGTACCTCGTTAATTTCGTTTTCAACCGTACACGAAAACATCCTTAAATCTTATACCTAACTCATTATTAACAATTAGCTAAGAACAGTATTAATACTGATTATTGCGGTTTCATCTAATTTTGGTATTGAGTGATCAAATCTATCTACGATTTTATGAATTAAGCAGCTTAATGGTCAGCCAATCGGGTGTTGATCTCTGTTTACTGTATATTCTCTGCCATGCCAATCAACTGCATTTTGTTTGTTCGCATCTAAATTTGATGATATAAAGGATGCAGAAATGACAGCACCGCCTACTGGCGAAGCAAAGGCATAAATTAATTTCTCACGAATACCAAATTTTAGCTGAACCGCATCAGTTATGATTATTAACACAATAGTTCCTAAATCCGATGAAATTAAAATAAAAAACAACAATCTTTCTAAATTATATCCATTAAGGATCAGGAATATGGAGTAGGGGAGGATGATGAACGGTCCAATTAGTAAAAAAAGGAGCGCGACAGTCAACAAGATAGTCCGGTTCTTGTGTTGAGAATACATAGGAATAACCAATCTTCGCAATCCGTTCCATAATGTCTCCAGGTCTCTAGCCCATACAGCTTGAATATCACCCTCGCCACGAAACATTTTCATTTCATATTTCCCCCGTTTGACCTTACCCCCCAAAGCCCCATCCTCTATAAGTTCCTGCTTTACACTTTCATGAGTACCTATTTTTTCGTATGTTTGCCTAGTTATTAGAAAAAAACTTCCAAAAAAGTAGCCTATAGTTGTATTAGGATCATTGACTCTCAAAGCAGAAAAACGAGTATGTAAAAAAATCGAAAGCATTGGTACAGTGATTCTCGTCCAAATTTCATTGCACATTAATCTTGGAACAACGGTTAGAGCCTTTAATTTCTGCGCCATCATTACTGTAATGGCTCTAGTCATTAGTTGAGAGCTATGAACGGTATCTGCATCAGTAAATAACAAAATATCACCACTAGACCTTAGATATCCTTGGTAGCAGGCCCAGTTTTTTCCAACCCAGCCTTTAGGTGCTGGGTCGGCATCTATTACGACAAGTCTACGATCATTTTTAGAGTATTGATCCATGATTTCACCAGTCCGGTCAGTGGAAAAATCATTAATAGCGATGATTTCAAAATTGGGATAGTCTTGTCCTATTAAACTATCAAGACATTTTGCAATATACTGTTCCTCATTAAGGGCTGGTACTATAACACTCACCTTTGGAAAAGTCTCCAGCCGCAATTCGACAGCCTCAGTCAGCACAGGAGATCTTCTATAGGACTTTATAGAATAAAGTAGGAGATATACCCAAGTACCCAGGATTGCAATCATAATGGCTCCTAGAAGAATATTAATCAGTAGAGGGAAGTTTAAACTTGAATCCAATTCTTTGGTATACGATACTGAATTAATTGACAGATATAGATTACGATCCTGACTTCATGAGGAGAGCATAGCGCCTACGCCATCGCCTCTCGGAAACAGAATGTTTAGAAATTAGGAGCAAGCCAAAAGAATCTTCGAACTAAACATTATTCCGCACTGATTTTAATGAAAATGCCCTTTTTCGACGATGTAATCATTCATAATATCACAGTCTTAACATATTTTTGCCAGGATATCAATGGTCTGTACAAATTTGGGATTATTATTATTATTATTAATGCCAAATTATGTCTCTATAAAGGTTAGGTTAAGTTAGGTTGGGCTGGGTTGGGCGTGGTTCTCCTAGTAATTCATGCCAATTCTGCCGCATATCGTTCTAATGGATTGGTCAACGTAAATGAGCTAGCGAGCATATTTCAGATCCTCAGTGTAAGCCGTCGTTCATAGATCCTAGCCATATCGTTATCCAGGGAATATCTATTTGACTTGCTTATATATTGACCATCACAGGAAGAAAAGTCTATTAATGTAGAGCCAGTGCATTGGAACTGGGATTAATCTATCCTCCGGCAATAGTTGATGCTTTGGTTGTTACGAATGCTTCGCTAATTTGATGATATATTCTCAAAAAATGCAAACCTTTTTCAGTTGTACTATATGTCCTTTCGCCTTCCTGATATGTAATTAGGCCATTACCTAGTAGTTGAGATAAATATTCTTTAAGCTGCACGTATGAAAGGTAGGCTTTGTACATTATCCTAATTTGCGTAGCCTTTCTTCCCCTTGCGATCTCCAAGATCAGCGCAATTATTTCTAGATTATTTCTATTCTTCACTCTAATATCGTAAATTTATACGAACATTGAATAAAAACCTCGTCAAACACTATTATAGAAGCGATTACTATATTGAGGTAACAATAAAGTTCTAGTCTTATTAAATCTTAGGAGTGTACTATATGTTTCTTTTTATTCATACAATTTTTCCGACACAGAGTCTAAGGAGGCACAGAGATGTTAAAGTTATTGAACGAAGGCATTGATTCAATTCATAATCGGAAATCGTGATGTAATTTTCATATTATCTGCCTAGTTCATTCATAAAAAACAATTTGCTAGAAAAAACCGCGAGGAAACTGAAGTGTTGAATTCTAGACCAAGATTCGATTTAATAAATTGCGAAATCTAGACAAACGAGTAGTCTTATCGCCCTCGAGCACTAGAGGGGATCTACTTTAGACTATCAAAAAATCTATGTTACTTGGCCTTTAGTATCTACGCACCGATTAGCACTACAGAGATACAGCAAATTATGCTCAACCAATACCAGGACTGGAATTTTGTGAACTCTTTTGGTTTTGAATGCCTTGTAGTATTGCTTCGTATTGTTTGTCCAGAGATCTAGTGTTGAGTGGTATTCCTTCAATTCTGGCGAAGGCCTTCACGATACTTTTTGCAGCCAAGGGTTGGGGGAAGGTTGTTTCAGAAATCTCTCCGAAAAGACCTAGGGCATCTACTTTTCTTTCCCTAGCGAGTCCAAGTATCAAACCATTGAACCATGTTATACTATCAATTTCATTCCCAATCAGTTCTATTTTGAATTTTGTCAATATACTTTTGAGATCCGGATTGTTTACTACGCCGCAAACTCTCGGAGCACCTGTTACTTGTTCCCTAAAATATCCTCCTGCAGCATATAGGAGCCTAACTCTTCCAACTTCTAGTGTGTAGTCTAGAAGGAGATTACATAGTTTGTGAAGCTCCCTAGTCTCTTGCGGTTGGGTGTTGCCTGTAAAAATTAGCAGATTAGCATCCTCACTAAAATAGATTTGGTAGGAATCAACCGTGCACCTTGCTACACCATTTTTGTACGAAACCCAAGGCTTTTCATCTGAGATTATTTCTGCTACAAATTCTGTCTTGAGGTTTTCTGCCAGGTAGGAAGAGGCAATTCCTCCTACCTTACCAATATCAGGTAATGATGCGAAAAGAATAAAATTATCTGATTTGATATCTTTTATTTTATTGAATTTCATTTTTCATTTTTCTTGGCTTTATAGATGTTTCACTTGGGAGGAAATAGCGCAAAGTTTATTAGGGAAAAATTCGATCCCTTTAGAGAGCTTTGCATAAACAGTTTGAGATACCATAAGCATAGGTTTGTGTCGGTTCATGAATATCGCAGATTCATAGGGTATGCGAATAACTGGTATATTAGTCACATCGATTGTATAAAGTAAAGCATGAATAAAAATCATACCATGCTTACAATAAAAGATGATCTGTGTTTGGAGTTACTTTAATTGAGGATTATCAAATATCAGAAATAGAGTAGGAGCTGCTTGAGAAGCCGTAAATGCAATGGGCTGGGATTATTTACATTAAAAAATTTAGCTAAATCTATCGGATTTGTTCGTCTATATTATCGATACATTGTAAATATAAATCCCGGCTTCTTTTTATTATCCATTTTGCAAAATCGTCCAAGTTAAATACGTACTGTTGTTGAAAACTTGGCGGTATGAAGCCTCCGTGCGTTAAAACTTGGACTATTACATATTTCTCGTTGATTGTTGCTACTTCTTCTTCTGCGGCAGATTCCGACTCCTCAACAATATTTCTGTATAGTAGAATTGGTCTCTTTTTCTTTCTAGATAAAAGTGATGCATGAGTTAGTTTGTCTCTAAACTGTTCCACTAGCCAACCGTCTAGCGTTACCTGCCTCCTATTGATAGCCAGTTGCTCCTTTCTTATCAAAGTACTAACTATAATACCTTTCTAATTGGCATATATTATAACATAGATGGTAATATTTTTTGACTATGTAAATAGATATCTTTCATAAACTTGGAAATTTGAATGCAAAAATGATGCTAGTTAGTAACGATGGCTTCCGATTAAGATTTATCATATTCGCTCTTCGAACCCAAAAGAACTGTTGAACTTGTCATGTCCTCAATCTATATAATCTCTCTTTTTAACGTTTAAGTCGTCGCTTCCGACGGAACATATTAGTCATTTATGATAACACAGTCGGTTTAAACCTCTCCAAATCCAAAAGTCTTTTTATGTTTGAATTATTTTCGGGTTCAGATGGAGGAGCTCTGATTGACCTTTTTATTATTGGTAGTTCTTTTTAATTCAAATCTTCTTATTATATGCTGTATTATTGAATAATTATCAATAGGCTGTATAATATTTGTGAAACGACGTATTGAAAACAAAATTAATAATGATCTTATCCAAGTTTCTAAGAAAATATACCAACTTGATTTGGATAACCCCACAGATCATCCTAGACTATTAGAATGAGCGCAACGCGGTACTCTAATGATAATCAGGCTAATTAGGCTTGGCCTAGATAGAAGTATTATTGAGTTTGACTGCCATTGGCACATATAGAGCATAGATCTAATGAAATAAACATGATTCCAATTAACAAGCCAATGATAGGTGAAGAGGAACGGCGTGAAGTATTAGAGGTTTTAGATGAAAATTCCACCCTCACATCGCCTGCAAAGGATGGTGGTAAAAAGGTACAAAATTTTGAACAACTTTTACGCGAGTTTCTGCATGTAAAACATGCAATAGCCGTGAACTCAGGCACGGCGGCTTTGTATTCTTCCTTCGTCGCTCTTGGGATAAAGCCAGGTGACGAGATTATATTGCCATCATTTACATTTGTTGCTACGGCAAATGCTGTCATAGCTGCTGGCGGTAAACCAGTTTTCGTTGATATTAAGAAACAGGAATCCGATTATACTATGGATATTCAAGATTTGAAATCGAAATTTACGGATAAAACTAGAGTAGTTGTGCCGGTTCATCTCTATGGAAACCCGGCTAATTTAGATGAAATCGGTGAAGTTTTGCGACAGTCCTCGAATGGTTATGTGGATATTGTCGAGGACGCATGCCAATCGCTTGGTTCGACATATAGGAAACAACAGACAGGTACATTCGGTCTAATGGGCTGCTTTAGCATGTACGCTAGTAAGGTAGTAACATCAGGCGAAGGAGGAGCAATAGTGACTAATAGTGATGAGATCGCTGATCGACTAAAGATGATCAGAAACCACGGCATGGTGGAAGGGTATGATACTCGCATTTTCGGTTTAAATTTGCGTTTACCAGAAATGAGTGCAGCCGTGGCTAAGGCCCAAATGTTAAAGCTTCCTAAAATGTTAACTCAAAGGAGACGAAACGCCAAACTGCTGACCGAGCTATTATCAGATTCAGGTACCAACTCTACAAAAAGCGTAGCTGAATTTGTAACACTTCCAGAGCATAAAAGGGGCATCGATGAGAAGGAACCCAATTGGTATTTGTACACTTTGGCTTTTACAAGGGATGGGATCAGAGATAATATACTGAAAAAGTTGATAACTGAGTACAAGATTGGCGCGGCTGTGTATTATGACCCTCCAGTTCACAAAACGCCATTTTACGAAGAGATGGCACTTATTTCAAGGGCTCCAGGTGTTAATATTCCGACGCCTATTGCCAATGACAAACACTCTCATCAGCTGGAGCCATCTACTGGTAATTCAACGAAAAAGTCTATTGAAAATAGCGACATTAAAACTAACGGCATAAAGCTAACAAATACGAACTGGGCAAGTAAGCATGTACCTATCATTACCTGTACATCCACTTTTAACCGATCAGGATATAAACTATATTGCGGCTAGTCTAATCGAGACAGTAAGCTCGTTTGCTTCGTAATTAGATGTCAGATTTAGATTGTCAGGTTGTACACCTAATATGCCAGACTTTTTGTATAATTTTATTCGATTGGAATTATGAAGTCAAAATAGCCCGCAAATCTACAAGCACTAACATTTGTAGGTCATTCAAATTATTTCTTTGGAGGAAGTATTGGATTAACGAGAGCGTTAAGCCCTTTATGAAGGACAATTAGGCTGGTTTGCTAATTAAATCTGTCTCGATAACCACTAATGGAACCTGAATTAGATATGGCGCGAATTAATTAAGCGGGACCACGTCAACAAGATATTTATCTTCAGAAGTAGGAAGATGGAGCTGAGACAAGGTCGAAATCGCATATGGTTTAAATAATATGTAAATCGATTAGTTTTAGATATAATATGCCAATAGATCCAGACTTTCCGAAAAACCATCAAGTGATTGGTAAACATTCGCTTTCTGACGATGAACACTACCATTATGTTTGGGGTCCAGGCAGAGCTGCAGAAGCTACAGAAAACGAAGAAGTCAAAGCGGCCTTTGCTGCTAGAGGAGAACAACAAGTCCCTCTGGGTGTACACGGCACTATGGTTGCAATTGATTGGGACTCTTGTGTTGCTGATGGAGCTTGCATCGAGGCCTGCCCAGTCCAAGTATTCCAATGGTACAGGACAGAACAAGATGAGCCTCCTCAGCAAATGGTCAATGCTACAAGCGCAGGGACAGGAAGTACAGTTAAGGAAGAGAGAAAGGATTATACTGACAAGGCTGATCCGATACGAGAACATGACTGTATTTGGTGCATGGCCTGTGTTTCTGTTTGCCCTCCGCAGGCAGTAAAAGTAGACCAGTCGAGCCTAGAGTTTCACGAAAAGGCATCAGGTACATTTAACGAGGCACTTTCAAAAGGTAGCGCGCCCCCTCCACACGCTCACTAAATTTCGGACATCAACTTTCTTTATTTTTCTATTATTCACTCTCACTCAATGCTAGAATTGATTCCTTGATGCATCAAGATACTGGATATGTCCGAACAGTCAGTCACTGCCAGATTTGATTTCCAATCAATATAACCGATCGAAACTATGGACTTCGACCTTTAGACATCAAGTTAAGGGGAAACTAAAATTCAAAATTATCATCGTGTCAAGATATCTTACAGAAATTTAAAAACAATTTGCAGTTATTCAACCGTCTTATCATATTCATCCTGCTTTAGTTTGTCAGAAAATGAAATCAGCTTTCCATGATCTTCAATTTTAATATTATTATTTACTCTTATACTTAATCCCACAGATCTGAAAAGCGCTAATAGTTCTCCACCGGAGATCGATTGATTTAGTTCTCCGATTTTAATTAATTCTACAATTTTGTGAACGATAGATTTAGTTTGAACCGGAAATTGAGACTCGGCCAGACGTAATACCTCATCTCCTCTATCGTGTAAATAATCTAACATAATCTCTCTGTCTGTCCTTCGTGATTTTGATTCAGCTTCTTGCCTTTTCAATTTCTCCCTCTCCATCATAGACATGTACTCACGCAACTCCTTCATTTTACGAGCTTTAATAATTGCTAAATCAGCGTCTTCTTCCGACATTAGCCTTTCATTACTCCAATTGGAACCAACCGTATTGCTTTTGTGGCTATACCAAGTGAGTGTGACACATTGACTACAGAGTCTACATCCTTGTATGCATAAGGAGATTCTTCTACTATTCCATCCTTTGTTAGAGATTTTATGTAAATCCCTCTTGATTCTAGGCTTTTCCTTACATTGTCCACCGTATAGTTTCTTTTTGCCGCCAATCTAGACATTGCCCTTCCAGCTCCATGTGCAGTGGATCCAAAACTCAAATATTCAGATTTTCCATTACCCAAAAGGAGCCAGCTTGCAGTCCCCATAGATCCTGGTATTATCACAGGTTGGCCAAGGTTACGATATTTACTGGGTATTTCATTCATACCTAGAGAGAATGCTCTTGTTGCACCCTTTCTATGTACAACAAGATCGCAAAGTCCTCGGTCATCTACTTTGTGAGACTCTACCTTTGCAATATTATGGGATACATCATATACAACTTGCATATTCAAATCATTTTCACTCAATTTCAAAACCTTTTCAAATGTTTTTCTTACCCAATGAGTTATAATCTGTCTGTTTGACCATGCAAAATTTAATGCAGAAAACATTCCCTTAAGATAGGCCTTGCCCTCGGATGACTGATAAGGAACGCAGGCAAGCTCTCTATCAGGAATCTTAATGTCATATTTCTTCAATGCTCCTTCTGATATTTTCAGATAGTCGCTGCAAACTTGATGGCCAAAGCCCCTAGAACCGCAATGAATAAGAATAGCCAATTGACCTTCCTTTTCAAATCCCATTGATTTTGCAGCATTATTATCAAAGATTTCATCTACTTTTTGTATTTCTAGAAAATGATTACCAGAACCCAGGCTCCCTAATTGATTGCTTCCACGTTTTTTGGCCGTCTCGGAAACCATGCTAGGATCAGCTCCTGCCATCATTCCTCCTTCCTCACATACTTCTAGATCCTCGGGCCATCCATAACCTTGAGAAACGACGGATTTTGCACCTTCTAAAAGAAAATTATCAAGATCTGATCTACCTAGTTTGGCCGACTCCCTGGCCACCGACACCAGAAGGGATGGCCCTAAAGAGTTCATCAACGAGAGTTCTGATGTCACCTTTTAAATCCTGTTCAGATAGGTTAGTCCTAATCAATCTCACGCCACAATTGATATCATATCCGACTCCACCGGGGCTGATAACTCCGTCTTCAATATCAGTAGCAGCAACCGAGCCCACAGGAAATCCATAACCTTCATGCCCATCAGGAAGTACAACAACATGCTTGCGCACGCCAGGTAGGGTAGATACATTAGCCGCCTGATGTATAGTTCTATCCAGCAGCATTTTTGAAAGCAGATTATCGTCCGCATAAATCGTGATTGGTACCCTCATCCCATGAGATTCATCTCTTTCCAAAGTGAATTCAAAATCACTAATTTTCCTGACCTTGTGATTGCCAACTTTGGTTAATAATTCAGACATATGTAATATGGTGAATTTCACTGGAAGTTATTATAAGCGTTCCCTTAGGCCGATAGTGAGAAATTGGTTGTTATGTCAATGTAGCATCTAATTGAGAAATGAAGTCGATTGTGGTGCGGGAATTGAATGAAATGTTGAGAAAAATAAGCACATTAAAACCTGTCTATTATTACTCGCAAACCAAGATAGTTCTCCGTCGCCAACAACGCATTTTTTACTTCTATAAGAGAATAATGATGACTTATAATTTCTGACAATTTGATTTGACCTGTGGATACCAGATCTGCACCTTTCTTCAACATATTCGGAGTGGAACTAAAGCTGCCAGTTACAGTGACTTGGTTATAATGAAGCCAGTTGAGATCTAAAGGCACAGAGCATCTTCCGATAAGTCCTGCGAAAATATTGATCCTAGAATTCTTTGCAGCAATTTTTAAAGCAAATTCGAAAGCAGCTGGACTACTGGTGGCAACAATAATCGAGTCCGCGCCATAACCATCTGTGTAGCACATCACTCGTCTAAGTGTATCTTCATCATATCTACTATCATCCATATTGTTCCTGTTAAAGAATAGTGACAAATCTGCTCCAAGAGACGTAGCTTTAGCCAACCTTCCAGGGATTTTCCCGATCATGATTGTTCTCGTTCCGATGCTTTTTGATAACAATAGGTGAAGCAAACCTATAGGGCCATCTCCGATAATTGCCATTGTTCCCCCCGGACCAAGTCCCCGGCCTAGATTGATTTGACTATTTAGGCAGCACGCTAATGGCTCAAGTAAAGCGGCTTCATCGTCATTGATATTGTCCGGGACAGGAACTAACCCGCCTATTTTGACCAATTGTGTTGGTATGTCAATGTATTCAGCAAACCCTCCGTTTATGGTGGATCCGATTTCTCTCAAGTGGAGACAAAGATTATATTCATTCCTACTGCAATACCTGCATCTCATGCATGGCACAATAGGCGAAACCGTAACTCTGGTTCCCGCTTTTATTAAAATCTCTTTACCACCGAGTCCCGAATAAACATCCTTAGTAATCTCGCCACAAATCTCATGTCCCAATATAATAGGTGGAGTAACTTTCGAGTGTCCATTTCTGAAAACGCGAACATCATAGCCACAAACTGCACACGCCTTAAGTTTAAGAGCAATTCCATCTTTGTTATTGATACTGGTTAGATAATTTTCTTTATTGACGATATTACCAGGACCATAGAATACTGCGGCGCGCATATTTCAAAGTGTTAATTGTATCCTTAAAATACGCTACTATGTTTTGCCAAATGCACTATTTGCAACATGTATATTATCATCTTTTCGAATTCGTCTGGAACGTTCTACTTTAGTTGAATATTTAATAATGGGCTGAGACAACCAGTAGATCTTTTTCCAGTCCTTAATCTAAATCACCCTCCAAAGGGATATGTTTGTGGGAACGCTAATCTGTACAGGATTTTAAATTAGAAATACCGCTGGAGTATTAAAGATTACCACTTTAGGTTTTCAGTCTTCCGCATGTAATAGTATAGGTATTGTTGAGCATAGCCTGAATATTTTCCAAAGTACTGTCTCATCTTTTCTGAAATGTAGTGATATTGAAATTGGCTCAATCCACGATCAGGTTGGAGATTGACGCTGCTATCGTTAGTACAATACACCTGCTTATAGTGTCGTTCTAGGGCTCTAGCAATCCAGATGTCGATTGGAAAGGCTTCAAGCTTGTCTAACGAAAATAACAGTATGCAATCCGCAATCTTGTTCCCAATTCCATATATCTTTAATAACGCACTTTTTGCTTCGTAATAGCTGACATTCGAAAGAACTGAAAATTCGATCTCATGTTCAACTATACTCCTGGCGACGGCCTTGATGGCTTTAGCTCGATATCCAACGCCGCAGGATCTTATCTCGTTTATATCTGCTTTGTCTAAGCTCTTGATTGAAGGAAAGGTAAAGAAATTCCTTCCATCAAAATTAAGTCTTCGTCCAAATTTTTTTGAAAGATTTCTTAACATTTTACGAATCATCACTATATTCGTGTTACTAGAACATACAAACGATACTATGCATTGACACGGTTCCTGACGCATTATCCGCAGACCGTAAGCCTTTCTTATCGTCTTTTCCATAAGAGCGTCAGTTGATATATCCGAAAGAATTTTTGAAATATCATCATCGAGTCGGAAAACCCGAGTAGGCCAATTGTGCATTTCAGGATATGACTCGAAGTGAATTTTTTGGACTAGGCTGAGTCTGGTATCTGTTTGGACAGGATCGTTATTAAATGAAGCAGAATAATCTGACGATAGTTTTAAAATATGGTCGCCATATGTGCCGTACCATGTACCATCAAGTTTTTCCCATAAGAACATTTGACCACTGTTAATCGTTATTTCAGGATTAAAGGCATTAGTTAATGATAAATAATACGACAAAACTCAACAACCACCGCGCATACTTTGCTTTATAATCCTAGCCTATTTTATTAAGTTGCCCTTTCCCTTATTTTCTTTAGATCATTTCTTAAGATTTCAATTATCTTGGGAATTTCTCTGGTCGCACAAGGAATGCAGATAAACTGAAAAGACAACGGGTATGTAAAATATTTCTCATTGATCGAGATATCGCGTTTACATGAAACACATTTTTTTAATTTATACGGATCGGTATTTTTTATGATCAAACCTGCCTAGTTTCATCAATAAGACTATAAAAGTCTGGCTATCGGCTTTACTTCTAGACCTCAACATTGACGATATACTAAGGTATATCGATGCCAGCTCACGATTCGTTTTATCAGTCTGAAATATCTGAATAAGATTTGGTAAGTCATTATTTTGTAAAGTATTCCATTGACGGTACTCCAGGGATCAGCATTTCGCATCGTAGTCCAAAAATAACTTGTCTATCTATAAACGAATTTAACCTAGCATTGGAGCATAATTTACAATGCAGGGCTTCCATGTTAGAAAATAATGTTTGAACCTCGATCTTTTCTCTTGTTATGTGCATATTCTATGATCATTTGTTGGAGTCGTTACTATTAATATAGACTTATAATATTTGTAGTGATAACTTGGCGCATCTATGTTGAATCAAGATACTAGGTTTGGATACAAGATTATCAATACTTCCTACGATTTATAGGGTCTATACATAATGTCACCGAAATGTTTTTCATCTCAATACCAAAAAGTCTGAATCCTCGAATAATATGATAAAGTTACAGCGATAGTATATTATGAACTTATAATGGAACAAATATTAGGAAAAATACTCTTACTATCTGCTTAAATATTTCCGCCTATAAAAATACATGTGGTCATTCAAGCAAAATGTCCAGATTGCGGAGAGAGGGCAGAAATAGATGACGATACGACAACTGCGAGATGCCATTTTTCGGCCTAAGCCTATCCTATGAATCATATCTAGAATTAATGAAAGAGCGCGCAACCAATTTGGTAACCAATTTCCAATCCAATGTGGAAAACGATCCTGCCTAAATAGGCTTTTCACAGTGTGTGTAAATCCCTGGACGACAATCTTTTATATTTTTATAATATTTCCTCATGATATACATCTATAGGAAGATGCAAAATATTTGGGTATTTAGAAATCACAAATTGTGTTAGAATTCGCCCCTTGCAAAACAGAGAACGTTTTAAACTTTGTACAAGGTGGGGTATGATCACCTGACATGCGTTTACACGTCTTTTGATTAGGAAAAATAACAGTTATTTCGAAATAGATATTGCAGAAGTTGATTGAATTTGTATTTCTTTTCATTCATGATACACCTTTTAACCCAAATTATTTTTAGAATATTGTCCCATAGCGAGGCAGATGTAATCCACGTTACCAGGTCCTCTGGAAATAATAACTTAATTTGAGGATTAAACTGATGGGAAAGATTTAGAACAGCTTTCACTTTAGATAAAAGAATAGATCATCTGCCCAGAGCTTAAAAGTAACTTGGATAACAAAACTTATTTGTTACTGATTCCGATTTACTTTATCTGATTACGGCTCTTAATTGTAGGCATATGCAAAGATTAAATAATGCTCTGCAGTTGCTATATGGGCTATTGACCCAGTTTAAAGTCATTATTTCTGATTCTAATGGTAGGAGCCAAACGCAAGAGCTAAAAGATGTAGCAGCACAGCCATTTTTGGGCTCTAAGATTGGAGATTCTATTGATTCTTCTACTGTCGGGATTACTGGAGGTAAGATCAGGATCACTGGTGGAAGCGATAGGTCAGGTACACCTATGCGTCCAGATATACATGGTGGAGTTAAGAAATATGTCCTTTTATCAAAAGGGGTCGGCATGCGAGATATCAAAGAGGGCAATAGAATTAGAAAGTTAGTAAGAGGAAATTTAATTACCGAGGAAATCTATCAGTTGAATTGTATGTTGCTCGACAGTAATTTGCCCGATATATCAATAAATCAAGATAAACCCGCAAAGGACGACACAAAGCAATAAGATGGTACTCTGGCATGAAAGACTGATCTGGACAAGTTCCCCATCCAAGAAGATATTCGCAAATAATGATTATATTGTTAACATGGCTTTTTTTGGTCGTTGTGTGTCTCCCAATTCGAGAGTATTCTGTCTATTGGTAGAATAATTTTTTAACTAAAGTACGATAACTACCTTAATATCACTCAGTAAATTCAGTATATGGATTGCATTGGAGAGATACACTACCTGACTGGTATATCAAAGAATACGGATATCAACCAAATATAAATATAGGGACGTCCGGTCACGTCGACCACGGAAAGACCACCTTAGTAGAAGCTATAACTGGAGTCTGGACAAGTGCGCACAGTGAGGAGTTAAGAAGAGGCATTACCATTAAGGTCGGCTATGCCGACGCAGCATTCTATAAATGTCCACAATGTCCGCCACCCGATTGTTATTCGACTAATCCGTCATGTGCACGATGCGGAGGAAAAAGCGAGCTATTGAGGGTTGTCAGCTTCGTTGACTCGCCTGGCCACGAAAGCCTTATGGCAAACATGTTGTCAGGATCTGCGCTTATGGATGGAGCGATCTTAGTCATTGCTGCAAATGATCGAGTTCCCCAACCTCAAACCCGGGAGCACTTGCTTGCACTCCAGGTTCTAGGCATAAAACAAATAGTGGTTGTTCAGAATAAAGTGGATCTAACTGATTCTGAAAAGGCAGTCGAGAATTATGAAGAAATAAAGGAATTTGTAAGAAAAAGTGTAGCAGAGACGGCTCCCATAATTCCGGTATCCGCGCAGCACAAAATAAATATCGATGCTTTAATAGAAGCCATCGAGAGCACAATAGAAACTCCTGTTCGCAAGAAAAATGCAAGCGCGATAATGCACGTCTTGCGCTCGTTTGATGTCAACAAGCCTGGAATCCGAATTAAACAAGTCAAAGGAGGAGTCATTGGTGGTGCACTGGTCCAAGGAGAATTTAACATAGGGGACGAAGTAGAAATTCGACCAGGTTTTTTTGACGAGAAGAAAGGTAAATATGAACCAATTAATTCTACGATCGCGACATTAGGCACAGGGGCTGGTTTGGTAGATACTGTGAAACCAGGAGGACTCATTGCTCTCGGGTACTAAATTGGATCCAACGTTCGTAAAGAGTGATTCCCTAATCGGATCCGTTGTTGGAAAACCTGGAGAGTTACCCAAGGATATTGAAGATATAGTTGTTGAAGTACAGCTGTTTGATACCGCAGTAGGTACTCAAGAATTAGTTAAAGTTGATCCCATCAGAGTTAAGGAACCGTTGAGACTAAACATAGGTACAGCGAGCCACATTAGGAACGGTTGCAAATTCTAGAGATAACAGAGTAGAGATAAAATTGAAAAAACCCATTTGCATGATGTCTAAAAGTAGAGTGGCTATTAGCAGAAGGATAACGGATAGATGGAGACTAATAGGAGCGGGTATAGCCTCATAGCAAGGTGACTATCTTAACCTAAGTGGTTTTCCGTAGAACAGGTTACACTACGCGAATTAGCATTAGATCACACCTCTTTATTTGACCTTAATTATTAGATTGGTATTTCCATCCGTTGTCTAAGGCGTAGTTAAAGCTAATATAAAGTTGAGATTCTAGTTTAGAAATCGGGTGACGTCTCGTAAAATCGGTAGTTGTTGCTTAGAGGCCCGAGTGACATTATCGATGTTCGCGTACTCTTCTTCTGGTAGGTTTCTTAACTCATTAAAAATCGATTTTCCTTGCCGATGATGTTGTCTCAAGTTATGAGAAAGTTTTTAATCTGGAATCAATCCGACATAAAAGATAATGAGAGTTCTGGATATAGTGAGGACGAAAGTGGTTAGCCTTGATCCGGATGAGACAGTAGGCAAGGCTTTGAATATAATGTCTAAAAACAAGATTCATCAAATACCGATTATCGATGGCGATTCAATATATAGGGGTATGATATTTGCGAAACAATTTGTGAGTATAAATGCCCTGCCTGACTCCAAACTCAGGAGCTTTATTTGTAATACTCCAATCCTTAATGAAAATGAGCAGATTGAAAAATGTGCCCAACTTATGATCGTCAGTGCGAATAGGGCATTACCATTACTCGATAACGGACGACTTATAGGCCTAATTAGTGAGACAGACATTCTGAAGATTTCAGATTTCGGACATGCCACTGTAGATGAAGTGATGTCTGGTGCAATTGTAATTGAGGAACAAACTACCCTAGGTAATGCGCTGTCTAAGATGCGTCGATACAATATATCGCGTCTTCCAATAATTAACACCAACGGAGTCCTAGTTGGTATCATTAACGCACTGGACATAGCTGAAGTGATTTCCACTCCTCGGGAAAGGTCAACTAAGTCTAAAGGAATCGGTAGTCTAGCTACAATTAGAGATCTCGAAGTGAAATCCATTATGAAACGCGCAATATCTGTCGAAAGGCGTACGAGAGTAAATGACATTATAGGCCATTTCAACAATAATGAAGAAGTAGTCATTGTCGGAGATAGAAGGCCCATAGGAATTGTCACTCCCAAGGATATCTTGGAACTGATTCTTCCCAGGATCAACAAACCTACTATTCATGTGGCTCATCTAGTAGATGAAGTCACCCGTTCGGAGATCGAGACACAAATGCACAAATTTTTAGAAAAAATCCAGGGAAAATTGGGAGATATTCATCTAGCAGTGGTTTACGTCGACAAACATAAGACCCGGAAATATTCGATGCGGGCCAGGTTATTTACTGATAAGGGAGTTATTAATGCAAAAGGTGTTGCGTTTGATCCCGTGAGCTCATGTAAGGTGATGATATCCAGACTCGATAGACAAATAAAATCGGAACATAGTCAAAGAGTTAGAGACAGGAAGCATGCAAGATCAGCAAGAGGCACCATGAGATAGATAAGCGCAGATGAGGAGATTCGAACTCCTGATCGCCAACAGGCGAATCGGCTTGCTCTTAGCCCCGTAACTCAAGGCCGACGCATTATTATGTTCTTGCTGTTTTGAGCACAAAAGACCACTCTGCCACATCTGCACGATTGATATCGTTAGCTAACTTACTATTATATGTTAACAAACAGATTGTTAGATATCCTGTCATATTTACAATATCTAATATACGATTTACTTTCGTAAAGATGACAAGATACAAAAGCACGACCATAAAATAATAGATCTCTTCAAGACATATTTGACCTTTATCAATTGTACCTATAAGATTTGGACACGGTTTTGGGAATCTACTTCATCTACATGCAAAGCAAAATATTCTCACTAGCGAAAACAAGATTGTTTATCTTTTTGATTTTGATTTTAATTTGCACTCAACCCCGCGTTGTTTAATAATGTTCAGTATAGAGACATTTAAAATGTTAGTTTCTGTTTCGAATTGACTTATTTAGTAACTGCTTCAATCTAGCAAGGTCATTCATAAAAGAGGAAAGGACTAATCAAACAGTTAATAGTCCTTTATCAATGATCTGTTATTTTTTTGTCTTTTTTTCTCCCTTCTTTGCAGACTTAGCTGCTTTCTTCTTTGCCACCATTTTTCAATTTTATAAAATAACGATTTGTATTTAAATATTTTATAATATAATATTAACTCTAAATTATTCAGGAATACTAGGATTTAATCTCTAATCATTCTTCGTTAGGATTTTTGTTTCGCAAATCTTCACAAGATTACTAAATGTCATAGCATCTTGTTCCGAACCCACGATTGTTCCATAATGCATAGGTACTACAAACTTTGTAGGTCTTATAAGTTCGTTTGTTGCCTTCGCCGCCTCTTCTGCAGTCATAACATATGTTCCAGATACCGGGACCAGAGCAATATCTGGTTTCGTGAATTCCATTTCTGGGATCATGTCACAATCTCCTGCGTGATATATTCGATACTTATCTAAGACAATTATAAAACCTAGCTTATTATCTGTCTTAGGGTGGAAGCTCTTGTTTGTATTATAAGCAGGTACGCCTTCAATGAGGAAATTTTGGACCGTCAGCTTTTCACCTGGTTTAACCCCCCTAGATTCATGTGGAAGATCTGCTAACTTTTCAATACACTCGTCAGAGGCTAATATGTTAGTTTTTGGGTTCAAGATTTCCTTCAAATCCTCTAGGCTAAGATGGTCAAAGTGGTTGTGAGAAATAAGAACTATGTCTGCGTCATGGGCATTTTTTCTTGATTCACTCAACTTATATGGATCGATGTAGATAGTTTTTTTTTCTTTATCATTTTTTGCAAAAACAATTTTGAATCCATCATGACCAAGCCAGGTTATCTGACAGGAACCATTTTGTAACATGTCATTTTTCTAGAGCCATTTTAATTTAAAGGTTTAATATTGAATGTTATTAGCTACTATTATTCGATTTTTGCTAAGTGTAAAAACGAGAATTTCAGTTTCAATGAGCTTTCGCTTTAAATTCTTGTCAAGTGTTGCAGCAGCACATCTATTGGTCCTAACATAGTCAACTATCGCATCATCTACAGGATAAGATCGCTTGAATTTAACTAATCCAAATCTAGAATGAGCAATTTTAATAGCAGTCCTTGCAATCATGGATCGTTTTGGCCCCGCCACATCTTGAATATGCTTTAATTCGTCCAGTACCAGGTCTGGAACTAAGAAACACAATCTGCCCAATTCACTCTCAATATTATCCAATCGACTTATTCGATTAGAGACAAGAACCATTAGAAAACTTGTATCGCAAATGACCTTCACAACTATTTCATCACTCTAACAATTACTGATCGGAATATATTCTGCATAGGATTTATAAAGTGCAATTCATCTTAATATCTATTGATCCAAAGAAGTAAAACGGCGATGATACTTCTGCATTCTGAATCTAATTCGTGATCTAGCATGTGTCTTAAATCATTCTTCTGCTGTGCGACAGATTTGAGCGATAAAACAAGTAGTTGTTTTCCAAAATATGGACATTTCTCTTTAGAATTGAAGCAGAATTAACATCTCTAAAAGCATTATATTTTTTATCCTGCAGTTTAAGATGGTGTAGAGAACACAGGATATCTATTACAAAAATGTAAAAGTGATAATCGCAAACTGTACCATCAAAACATATCACGTAACGTCTCCATACCTCTAAAGGTATTGGAAGCCTATACAAGAGATGTTGGCCGTGGCGTAGCACGTATTGACTATGACTCTATGGATTCTTTAAGCGCCTCTACTGGGGATGTTATAGAGATTAGAGGCAAACGTAGAACTGTTGCCAAATGTTTACCTCTCTACCCTTCAGATGAAGGTAAAGGGATTATCAGAGTAGATGGTCTGGTGAGGAATAATGCAGGAGTGGCAATAGGAGATACTGTAGTAGTAAGAAAGATTAAAGCAGTTCCAGCTGAAAAAGTAATAGTTGCACCTTTGGAAACAATACCTTCTATAGATGAAAGATACCTAGCAGATGCCTTGGAGAGCGTTCCACTCATTAAGGGAGATAACGTGATGGTTCCATATTTTGGTGGAAGACTTACTTTCCAAGTTATAGGCGTAACTCCAGTTGCGGACGCAATTTTGGTAACGCAAAAGACAGTGTTTCAGATATCAGAAAAGGGTGAAGTAGCAAGAGGAATTACTAATGTGGCATATGAAGACATTGGCGGATTAAAGGAGGAAATCCAAAAGGTGTTCTGCTTCATTGTACTCTTAGTACAGGTAAAACTTTTACTCGTAAAATCTGTTGCAAGAGTCTAAGCTAATTTTACTAGCGTACGTGAGGCCTGAATTACTTAGCAAGTGGGCAGGTAAATTCAAAAAGGGGATTTAGAGAGATATTCAGAATGGCAAGTCAAGCGGCCGGTTGTATAGTTTTCTTTGATGAAATTGATTCTATTACACTGCCTAGAGAGTGGGCATTGAATATACCCTTGCAAGTACTGAAAGAACTGTATCACAGCTCCTCGAGTGAGGATGAAATTCAACAGTTAAGTGGAGCGGTCACAGTTGCAGATACAAGTATAAATGATATGATTGATCCGGCGTTAGTTAAACTAGGCGTTTTGATAAAATAGTTTTTATTCCTAATCCAGAGAGAAAATCCTAAAAGCATATTCAAGGGCAAAGCCATTAATCAAAATTTGGATATCGCAAAAATGACACGTCTTTAAAAAGAGGATTCTAGCAGAACGATGGCTCTCTAAGTATAGGTGATGTTAATGACAAAGCTATCCTCTTGATTCATCGAGAGTTATTCTGGATAGATTCAGATATTCTACAATTCACGGCAAACATTATTGTTGATGGTAACAATTAATTTGGAATTATGAATTCTCAGGACATGTTTTTCCTCTTCAATAGTCCGTATTATTATCTTCATTAGGAGCGATCTCCAGTGAACACTTCACGGAGAAGTCATCCCATTCCAATCCAATCCACTAATGCTCTGTCAAAGATATAGATTAAAATTGCATGGAGAATAAGTCTTTGCCTACGAGTATATTCTTAAGAGGAGCATTTATTGGTAGGTTTCAGCCGTTCCACCTGGGCCATCTTGCGACTGTAAAGTATGCTCTTAATAGTGTGCACGAGCTAATAATTGTAATAGGTAGTGCTCAGAAAAGTCATGAACCGAGAAATCCGTTCACTGCTGGTGAACGTATTGAGATGATAAGAGATTCGCTGCAGGCAGACAAAGAGATAAGCATAGATAAAATATTCTTGATCCCTGTCCCAGATATTGAAATACACGGTTTGTGGACTCGTCAAGTGGATCTTTTAGTTCCTAGATACGGTGTGATTTTTACCAACGATAGATTCACAAGGCAGCTATACATAGAGAGAGGATTCAAGGTAAAAGAGCCTGCAATGTTTAGGCGAGAAGAACTATCTGCCACTGAAGTCAGGGCTAGAATAGCGAATGGTAAAGAATGGAAGGAATTGGTCACTTTCCAAACTGCTACCATTATCGAACAAATAGGAGGAGTTGAACGAATACGACATCTCAATAATCTCGGCCCCTAGGAGATTGTAATAAGCCAAGTATCAAATAAGATTATTGTCATGGTTTATTAAGTATTTATAAAACTCCTATAAAATAAGAATTAATTCTATAATATTTAATATTTATAGAAAATACTTTATCTATACAACGCCTTTTACCTTCATTAAAGTCATTTGTTAATAAAGGAAAATGTATTTCTATTTGATAAGTTGATATAATATGTATACTATTGAAATTGAAATCTGGTCTTTCAGGGGAAAAAAACACAGTTCATGAAAAGGCGGCTCAAATAAGCAATTCTAATGGCAATTCATGGTTTGCCGACTTACAAAAGTTGTCTGGAGATGAACTGATGCGTATATACAATATTATTAAAGGTGGGGACTATGATTTCGCAAAAGATGCATGGTATAACCCTCTGGAAATTGATAAGAGGTGTCCTATCATGGTTGCTAAGGGTTATAGAACACCTGACACTCCTGAAAAGATGATTAAATTTCAAGATACTGCAAAGATACTACAAGATGAATTTCGTGCCTTTATAGATGCGTGGGACTTTGGTATTATATCAGTACACCAGATTGAGACCGCCATATTACACCTTCTCGAAGGTGCTAGTATAGAAATCACAGAATATGCTGCATAGATGGTGATGCCAGGTTTTCTCTGGATTAATTATGCCGAATCCATTCAAGTGAACTAAAAATCTTGAACAAACAGCATTCTGGTTAGGAATCCATATATGGGACATTGCTGTATGACCGGAGACAGTGGGATCGGCAGATTACAAAGGGAAGGCATCTGAACTACTGATTGAGAACGATATCAAGATAGGACAGAGTATCAATATACATACTAACAATGGAAAGTATTCTGGAATCTTGCTTCCTCGCTACGAGTTGTTTGATGACAACCATGTTGTTATCAAACTAAGGAATGGCTACAATATCGGTATAAATTTGACAAAAATAAGGTCTATTGAGAAAGGTAATTCCGATTCTCAGTATGATGTATACAAATTTAGAAAAGACTCACACAATTTAATTCAAACAATAGACCGAGCCGACTCTAGCGATCAAGATAAAGCCGAAGGTAAACTTCCCAAAGTTGCGCTTATTAGTACCGGTGGTACCATAGGCAGCAAGATTGACTACAGGACTGGAGGTGTTACCTCTGTTCTATCCGCATCTGATCTATATTTGTCAGTACCAGAAATTTCTAAATACGCGTCGGTAGATACCGACGCGTTACTAAATGAATACAGCGAAAATTTGAGGCCAGAACACTGGACTCTGATGGCAAATAAGATAATTGAAAAGGCTAACATGGGAATCTACAGAGGAATCATTTTGTCACATGGAACTGACACTATGCATTATTCATCTGCGACTCTAAGTTTTGCTCTCCGTAATATACCCATACCAGTCATACTAACCGGAGCTCAAAGATCTTCTGACAGACCGTCATCTGATGCCGCCATTAACTTGATAGGGGCAACCAAATTTGCTGTAGAATCAGAGTATTCTGGAGTCTTCGTTCTAATGCATGCTGACGTTTCCGATAATCTATTAGCATGTCACCTAGGCACGCGAGTTCGAAAAAACCATACCAGCAGTCGCGATGCATTCGAATCGATTGATATCAAACCTGTCGCGCTAATCAATGGAGAAAATATCAAAATGCAACATAATCCTACACTAGAGTTACAAAGACGTAAGGATGCAAATTATTCTTCGTACAAAACATCTTTTGATAGACACGTAATTTTGCTTAAATTTTATCCTGGGTTCGAACCCGCGCTCATTTCACATGTGGTACAAAGTGGCTATAAGGCCATAATCTTTGAAGGAACAGGTCTCGGTCATGTGGGTGGAGAGTGCATTGCACCATTAAAACAGGCAATCGATTCGGGGATGATGATATTCATGACTTCGCAATGTATCTGGGGAAGAGTTAATATGAATGTGTATGAGACTGGAAGAGATCTACTCCAAATTGGGGTCGTACCATTGTCAGATATGACATCTGAAACTGCGTTGGTAAAGGCAATGTGGATATTGGCAGATAATCAACGTTACGAGGACATGAAAAGATTGATGCAAGAAAATATATGTAATGAAATATCTTCTGTTAGCCCTATACAAACAGATAAGAAATAAAAGACTTCAATTACTTTCGTACTTCAAGTGTTAACAAATCCACTAACGATAAATTTAAAAGTTGGCTTGGAAATTCACCAACAACTTGCTACAGGAACTAAGCTCTTCTGTCAGTGCGATTGCAATGAGAACGAAGAGTATACCCTAGTGCTTTCACGAAGTTTAAGGCCTGCCCAAAGCGAACTGGGAATAGTCGATCCAGCTGCATTATTTGAATTTAAAAAGATTCAATCTGTAAAGTATCATGCAGCGAACAGAACGAGCTGTTTAGTAGAAGCTGATGAAGAACCACCACATCAGGTAAATAGGGATGCTCTTGAATCCGCTCTAATTTTTTCTATGGCACTCAATTCGGACATCTTTGATGAAATTCACGTAATGCGCAAAATAGTCATAGATGGATCAAATACAGGCGGGTTTCAGCGAACCATGTTAATTTCTATGGGTGGATTTATCGAAGTTAATGGGAAGAAGACTGGCGTTCAAAGCATATGCCTCGAAGAGGACGCTGCAAAGTTGATATCAGATAATAATAACCTAAGGGAATATGGACTCGATAGATTAGGGATACCATTGGTCGAGATCGCACTTGAACCAATCTCCGGTACCCCGCAAGAAGTTATGCAACTAGCACTGGGCTTGGGCAGAATATTAAGGTCAAGTAAAAGAGTGGCCCGAGGCATAGGAAGCATAAGACAAGACGTCAATATCTCAATAGAAAATGGTCGAGTTGTGGAAATAAAAGGTGTACAAAAATTAGAACAGTTAGTCAAAGTCATTGAATATGAAGTAATTAGGCAACATGGTTTAATGATTATTGCGAATATACTGAAAAATGAGAGAGGAATTGCAGAAATAAGAATTGATAAAAGGATAGTCGATGTCACTGATATCCTAAGAACATCATCCTCTAAAAAAATCCTTGATTCACTTAAGAATCAAAATACAGTATATAAGGCCATTAAAATAGAAGGTTTTTCTGGAATACTCGGGTATGAACCGTACGACAAAATTAGATTGGGTAAGGAATTGAGTCAAATCGTTCGCTTCTACGGTATTGGCGGAATATTTCATTCCGATGAGCTTCCAGGTTATGGAATCTCGAAGGAAGACGTCGACAACATAAGAAAAAAACTTGAAATAAGGTCTACAGATGATGCATTCATAATAATTGGCGGGATCCTAGCAAATGTGTCATCTGCAATAATATCATTGATTCAGAGGCTAGAAGTTGTACTAGAAGGAGTTCCTGCGGAAACACGAGCTGCAACACAAAGTGGTGAAACCGTGTACATTAGACCTAGACCTGGATCCGCTAGAATGTACCCCGAAACCGATGTAGCTCCGATCAAAGTCGATAATCTGCTTCTTGACTCGCTACGTCAGAAGATTCCGCGGCCAATAGAAGAATACACAAATGAGCTAATTAGTAAATATGGATTAAACAAGAAACTTGCCGAAGAGATCTTTGATTCACAATATCTAAATCTCTTTGAGAAGATTGTATCCTCAACGAAGATATCTCCTACTTTTGTAGCATCAAAATTGACAGAGGACATAACCAATCTAGAAAGACAGGGATATGATAGTTCAATTCTAACCCAAGAAAAGTTGTTTGAGATCTTCAACGAGCTTGACGCCGGCAGAATCGCCAAGGAGTCAGTAACCTTACTTTATCAGAAGCTCATGAGTCAAGAGATAAAAGATCTAAATGAATTCGAATCTGGAGTTGAAACTATGACAGAACAGCAGCTGGAAGAGGAAATCGATAGTATCTTATGCAAACATCTAGATACAATAAAGGAGAAGGGCATGAACTCTATGGGCATGCTAATGGGGCGAACGATGGCTGTGCTTAGAGGTAAATCAGATGGTCATAAGATAAATGCACTCCTGAAACTGAAATTAGAGCAAATCTTGGCCTCCGAGAACTAATTCGCTCCACTACCAATTGAATATGATTCACGATAAATAAATAACTGGTTGAATAGTATATCATATGATCTTTCTATAAAGATAATTCATGTACCGAATTGTCGAGTTGAGCTTCATTTTTTATTAATTAACTGGGTCGCTTACTATACAACATAAGCGTAGCGAAGAGCAGTCACAATATTATTCATGCAATTCTCGACCTATCATTGTTATTTTAAGCTGCGAAAATTCAATCTTTGCGACTTGAGGAACTATCCACTAAAGACTTGCAGGCTGAACCTATGCGCCTAGCAGCTAAATTATAGTAACGAATTTTGATACGATCTTAATGATAGTAATAAATAAGAACCGACTTTGATTGTTATATTATTTTCTATACCTTTGATTCTTCTATTTCCGTAAATGGGTGCGATCTTTGTCTGGATCCAGTTGAGATGTTAAGCGAGCTTTGTATATATTATCCTGCCAGAAATCCAATCATTGCACACTGGTCCTTTACCCAATTTGTTATATGAACTACTGTCATCTTTTTTCTTAACAATCTTCCATGCAAAAAGTCAATTAAGTCAGTTACGGCATCCTAAATTATTAATTCGATACACACATCGCGAGGATTAAAATACTCGTCAAAATTATTGGAGAGTTTCAATGTCATTAGAAAATCAAGTCAATTTTGGCTCTATCATACGTAGCTGTAATAGTGGCATGTAATAGCGCCTTATCAATAGTTATTTACACTGTTATAAGGTAAATCAAATTTTTTGTTTATGCTACCATAGAGATCATATATCCTTCCCCCTGCATAGTCGCTAACATAGTTCCACATGTCCGGGTTTACAGTCAGGGGTTCAAAGGCCAGTTTTTGTTTATCATCCAATAAATCATATACCATTTGACCTATCACTATTTGATCTGGCTTTGCTAGTCCAGTCATTTTTGTAGTAATATTGATAGTATAGCCAAGAGCATCGAGATGAGCCTTTTTCATTATAACCTTTCCATTTCTATTATATGTATCCCATCCATACTGGACAACTACATTCTCACCAATGTCTATGCCAATTCTAACCTTCAGCTCGGGGTAGTCGTATTGGTTCAAAATGGGGTTTATACCTTCACGATTCACCTTTATCATCGAGCATGCACAATTGACAGCATTGAGACAGGGCAAGTATGCGTTTATCTTGTAGCTTTCGTCTTTATCGTAATCAGGGACCACAAAGAAGGCCAAAATGGCATCACCTACATATTTTAAAATATATCCCCCATAAGCCTCAATCAACATAGACATTTCTTGGGTAAATGCCTGGATTATCGTTGCTAACCTGTCTATAGGGAGCATCATTGATAGCCTAGTTGATTCTACGAGGTCGATATAGAGGATTACAAATGTGACTTTGGATCCTTCGTAGCTTTCTAAAATATTCTGAGTTTCCTCCATGGAAATATTAAACTGTGGTTTTACTTTTAGGGCCTGCCAGATTCTAGATTGTGCCTGTTTGATTGCCAAATCTACATTAACTATCGTATCAAGATAAAGACCACTCAGCAACGGGGCATCTCTTTGCCTCTTCTTAGAATTCCTTTTGTTTGTCTTGTAGATATTAGTTTCATTAATTATAGCAATAATATCCTCCCGGTTCAAATCCATCTGCAATGCAATAACGTCTGGCGAAATTCCAGACTTGTACAAGTTAAGTATAGTTTCTCTTTGTTCTAATGATATATATGATATCACCTTATCGCTATAGTTGGATTTATGTCATTCAACATGTTTTACATTAACTAGACGCCTTCATATTATTATTGTGATGAGCCTATAGGCAAATCATTTACTAACCAAGCCACAAATCTCAGTCACTATCGGAGCTCTTATGAAGATGGCCTTAATTTTGGCTGATATTTATCAAAACGTTTCGAAGATATATTGTCTAGCTGTTAGACAAAAACCCAGGGGTTTTTCTCATAGGATATAAATCGATGGGGCCATTTAAATTTGATTCGAAAAGAAGTATGCCATATTAGTATATTTATCATTAGTGTTATGTCCCAATCCCTTTTTCGGGATTAGATTTGCTTATAAACAGCCAAAGACACTTTCGGGTAGGAAGATATTTTCCTGAATTCAATTGTTATAGCCTTCGATTTTTTTATTTATAAATGACGATCACTCTCGTGTTAGTATGCATAGAGGATATATGTCCTATCAAGGATTACTATTACATTATACGAAACATTTCATTAGCACCTCAGCTATGTCAAGGCTAACGAATTCCTCAAATCCCTAGGGACTTTTTTTATCACAATTCTGTTCCGAAACCCAAGTGAGAACATAATTCAAAATTATGCTTGACAGGCTGATCTTTTAAGCAAAGGATCTTAACATTTTTTGCTAACATACACAAAGACTCATATCCCAGGCATTTAGAAGGTCATGTACCTGATGCTAACGACCGCGCCAGATGACTTGACTAAAGCCAGGATCGTGTACATGATTTTGAATGGTAGAACTGAAGAAGCGTTAAATCAGCTTAGTAAATTCTATAATATTAGCACTCCAGAAATAGTTGTTGGGACTATAAAAGGAAAAAGGAAGAGCGTATATGCTATATACGTTCAAAATAGCATGAAAATTTATGCCATTAACTCTGATATATTCTACAACCCTTTTGTTATATTGCATGAATTCTATCACCATTTAAGGACCAGGGGAGGAGTACACCGAGGAACTGAGAGGCATGCGAACAGCTATGCCATGAGTTTCATATCTTCATATAACAATGTAGCCAGGAATAAATACCTAACATAAGGTGTCAGACCTAGACTATAATTAATTACGGAGGGTCTAATCTGAAGTTCATGACTTTAAAGATTCTCTAGATAAACACCCACGATCCTTGTGTACCATTCCGCTTGAGGATTTCAATAATCATAATCATATTATTAAGATGCATATTACCTAATTCGATTGAGAAATACATAAATGTGAAAATAAATACGCGAGATTATATAATCAGCTTTTTGAAATGTTCTCGACTTCAGAATCTGCGCCTCCTTCATAAGTAAGTCCGAGAGCAGAAAGTACCCTTCGTCCAGCATTAGAGGAAGACAATCGAGAAATTATATCGCTAACTCTGATCATATATTCTTCTCTTTGTTTGTCTGGTGAATCGTAGCGCAAAATTAATTCTCCCTTTATGGGGCTTTTTACCATTAACATTTGTATAACTGGCTCAAAACCTGACGCTATTGATCTTAGAAACGAGACTACTAAATCTTCGTGATACGATAAGTGGCCATCTGGAGATTGATTGTTCGTTATAACAACTGCTTCTTTGTCATCAACTGTAATTGAATAAAGCCTAACGTACGATGATACTGAACGAATGTCTAATAACTGTTGCAGTTTCTCCTCAAGTTTACTTCCCATAATCATGATTCGTGTAATATCAGTAGCTCTGTGGAACTCCTTTTGAAGTAAGTCTATCCGGCGGTTTTCCTTTTCATTAATATACTCTACTCTCGGGACTCTACCCTCAGCTATAAGTTGTTCATAATTAGATGAGCTCTCGTTTACAGAAGGATCTGTTCCGCCAGCATGGAGGTCATTTAAGTCGTATTCAATTTTTATTACTTTGTTTGTGGGCCTCGATTCAGCAGAAAGTATGACTGATAAGGACCTTCCACCTTCTAACTTTGTATACGTCATATAATAATTCTCGACTGAGACCATTTCTGGCTCTCTTTCAGAATCATGTTGATAGTCATTTGAATGGCCTAATCTAAAGGATCTCCTCAATTTCTCTGAAATAGAGGTTTTAAAACCTATTGGAATTGATATCTGATCTATTTCTAAATCAATTACCTTTCTGTCGTTTTTCCAAAAACTTGCAGTCGATGCATCAACATAAAATGAGTATGAAACTGATGAGGTTTGGGTATTACCGTACTCCTCGGCTGTCCCCAACGTGATTTCAGTTGACCTAGAGATCCTATAGCCTTCACCAACATCTTCAACCTTTGCGATCAATACATTCGTAGCACGAGAGATAAGCATGTTTGGCAGATTGTTTTTATCCTTAGATAACCATGCTTGTAAAAGTATCACAGAGCTCATATAGAAATCATCCCTCTTCGATCCGAGATATGTTTTGTATTCGTCAAAACTGGTGATACACTCTCTTTCTACATCGGTGATTGACCGTACCATAGAATTTTTAACTTTAAGAAATGGCTCAGCACCTACTTGATCCGGAAAGTATACTTTGGCCAATTTTTCATAGAACTCATTAAAAAATGTATCCATTTCTGCTTCGCAGGAGGTCTTGAATTGATTTATCTTTACATTCACTGATTCTCGCAAAATTTCCGTATTCTTTAATAGAAAATTCAATTTAGCCACGTTTCCATGAATTTGTAGTACATGTATCTGAGATAGAAACGAAATCCTTCAACATATCTATTATATTCTTGTTCTCCGCATACGGCGAATAATCTCCAAAAAGATAAGTTCCCTCAGTCTGACTGCTACCCTGAGAAGAGGTAGTAGACTCAACACTGTTCTGCTCTTTATTCTCGTATCCCATTATTGCGTGGTATACATTTTCAATATATGAATTAAAGTATCATGCCCAATTCCATTTTATCACCTGGTCTTATTGGTTGATTTTCTTGGACGTTTTTGTTTTATTTCTTGGTCTTTTTTGAGTCAATTTGCTCATTACATTGTATTTCAGGCGTCCCAACTTGTATTGTTTGACCGAAAATTTTATGTGATAAGTCAACGCGTGCTCGCTAGTTCCAGTGCTAGTCTCATATTCTAGCCTATCACATCTATATAACTTGTAATATTTATAAGATTTATACTCAACATTAGGCTGTCCAGTATTTCTTGTAGTCATCAAGTAAAAATCTTATCTAAAGCAGAAATATAGCTAGTGATACACACTAGGCAGTATTTCCCAATTTAGGAAATATCCGTGTTTAGATAGTACATACAATAACCTTTTACTTTTTAATGCTCATCAGCTAACGTACTAGTCCAAACAACAGTCGGTTTCCTCAAGCGGCAAATGCGGCCGATGAAATGGTCGTATGCCACTAACAGATGCTTGCACCTACCCAATCTAAAAATTGTCATAGATTTGAATGGAGTATTACTCGAAGCTGATTTCTTTTACATAAAATACTTTCATAGCTAGATTTCTTAAGATTGTATAATTCTTTAATCCATGTAGAATCTACACGGAGTTTGAACGTGACAAAAATTAGAGCGATTGCATGAGTAAAAGGCTTTAATTAATCAACATACAGGATACTATTAGTTGATATTAATGCATAAAATTTATTTTGTTTCTGGTGCCTTCTTATTGATAATAATAACAATCTTTCTAGCTAATGTCGAGAGCAATGCAGGATCAAACAGTGGGAACATTAAGAGAGTACAAAATGAAATTTCAACCAATGAAGCACAAACATCCAATTCGCAGAAGCAGATCGGAATTTCAATCGCAAATCTAACCGTCGAGAGGATTAATAACAATGATTCAAATGTTCATCTTATATTTGATGTTACCAATCCCACCAAAGGAACCATAATTTTGGAAGAAATTCATTATAATCTAATAGTAAAAAATACTAAATTGCTCTCAGGAACTATAGGACAAAAGCTGGAGGGTTTCTTGACCCCATCTGCAGATATATATCCTATTATTGGTAATGGCTCCATAATGCTAAAGGATAAGAAGATAGTCGATCGTCGCAACTTTAATTCAACTATCTGGAATAACTTTGATCAGGGGAAGACTAATACTATAATAAATGGTACAATTTCCTACAAAACTACTGTAGGATTAGAATCTAATAGATCCGAAAAGGACTTCCGGTTTAGGGTTCCTGCCCATCATAATCTCTAATAGTATGACCTTTTCTGCAAGTATATCCGTACTTTTAATGATTTGCATGTCGTTAATCTAGAAGATAATATGTGAATATTCCTAATCTTGTTCTGTCTTACATCAGTATTCAGACCCAATTTGTTATGTGGATTAATTCCACTAAACAGTGATCAGATCTAGTCCCAGAAATGATGTAGGGCTAAGATAATCTGCAGATGTTAGGAAAATTTCATAGGGATTTCTCTTGATAGTTTGCTACCACGTCGGAATGATAGTCCAACATATCTTTCGGAATAAGAATAGATTATACCAATTTGCCTAATTTGACGCGAGACTAATGGGAAGGCACTGGACTATTATTATGATTATTATTATTGTTATTATTTATTGTTATTATTATCTTTGCAGTACACGGCTGAACTGCAAAAAAAAGTGTTGATCTTTATAATCAGTAGACAGTTAATGATCCAAAAAATCAATGGATTCCAAACAAGTATCAAGCAATAGCCAGGTCTTACTCTACAAGTATTTTGCTTGCCAAGTCTTTAACTGCGACTGACTTTATATTAACAAATTCTTTGATACCGAATTCAGATAGCTCTCTACCAATACCAGAATATTTGACCCCTCCAAATGGTAGCCGAGGGTCTGATCGAACCATCTCGTTAACCCTCACTATACCACTTTGGATCTGTCTTGCCAATCTGACTCCCTTTTCCAAATCGTTCGTCCAAATACTTGCCCCTAAGCCAAATTCAGAATTGTTTGCCTCTTGAATTGCCTCAGATTCATTATTTACGATTATAACTGGAGCTGCAGGCCCAAACACTTCTTCTCTTACAACGGCCATATCTGAGCTTACATTGGATATTACGGTTGGTTCATAGAAATAACCATTACCTGAAATTTTCTTTCCTCCTGTTAAAATCTCTGCCCCCTTAGCTTTAGCGTCTTCTACCTGTTTTTCTAAAGCTTGTCTTTGAGTATCTCTGACTAATGGGCCAACAGTAGTTTTGGGATTCATTGGGTCTCCCACTACTTCGCTTCTCGTATTTTCCACAAACAGTCTTAGGAACTTTTCTGCAACGTCCTTTACTACAATGAATCTCTTTGCTGCAATACAGCTCTGCCCGGTATTTAAGAGTCTAGACTGCGCAGCGAGTTGTGCAGTTTGAATTAGGTCGGCATCCTCCAACACAATAAAAGGATCGCTACCTCCCAATTCCAAGACATACTTTTTTAAACCCTTAGACGCAAGTTCTCCTATACGTCTCCCCGTTTCAACGCTCCCTGTCACTGATACTGCATCAACTCCAGGAGCTTGGACTAATGCCTCTCCAGCTCTATAATCTCCGATAACCGCTTGAAATACATCTTCTGGAAATCCTGCATATTTAAAAGCTTTCTCTATCTCCAGCGCGCTCCCAAGACATACGCTAGAATGCTTCAGTATTCCTACATTGCCTGCAATCAGTGCTGGAATTGCATATCGCATAACCTGCCAGAAAGGAAAGTTCCATGGCATGATGCCAGCGATAACGCCTAAAGGTTCAAAAGACACAAAGCTCTTGCGAAATTCTGTTGGAATTATTTCATCTCTAAGAAATGATTCTGCATGTTCAGCATAATAATCACATAGCCATTCGCATTTGTCAATTTCGGCTGCTGACTGCTTGATGGGTTTACCCATTTCCTGAGTCACAAGAGTGGAATATGATTCCTTATTTTTCCTAAGCACTTTCACCAGATTTCTGATATAATCGCAACGTTCCGTTATCTCCTTTCTTCTCCAAGACTCAAATGCGATCCTGGATTTTTTAACAATTTGAGATATCTGTGCCGCATCCATAACATCAAAAGTGCCAACTATATCTTCGGTAGCAGGATTGATTGTCTGAATTTTGCTATTGTTGGACATATTTGTATATCTACGAGTCTCTCTATATTATCTAATCTGCTCGACATTGATTATCAGATGAAATCTCGAAATGGGTATTTCCTATGGGATGTAGCCGTCTAGAATTATGCCCTATAAATGGATAAGCTCGATTATTGCATTTTCTGGAAGAATCCTTTGACTCAACAAATTATAAAATTAATTGATAGGTGTCAATTATCTGTTCTATTATTCGGATAGATGACACAACCTGAGCCTTTATCTCTAACTTCAGCATACTATTCCTCTCAAAAAAAGTCATGGGTACTTGTTATAAATAATAGACCAGATAAAATATCGACAGAAATTAAATACGATCACATTTATTATACTATCTTACAAACTCTCTATTAAAAATGCAGTCCTCTCTGTTTTGATGCGTGAAGGAAATAGATCAAGTAAATTCCTGTTTATCGTAGGAATAACCGTGGTGCTAGTTCTAGGAACCAGTTTTATCCATATTGCAAATGCTCAAGAGAAAGACAGCAAAAATACAAATGTTGCAAAATCGAATGAAAAGACTTCAAAAAAGAATTTGACCGAATTATCAAAGTGTGAATCCGATCTGTCTAAGGATGACGGTCAACTAACTTCAGCGGATGTTCGAGACTGTTATGGCCAAATATTTCAAAACTCAAATCATACTGGAGTACAAACATCCAAAAGGGACTTGACCGAATTATCAAAGTGTGAATCCGATCTGTCTAAGGATGACGGTCAACTAACTTCAGCGGATGTTCGAGACTGTTATGGCCAAATATTTCAAAACTCAAATCATACTGGAGTACGTTAGGCAGTACAAATATCAAATGATATATTGAACAAAATAGCATGAATCCATTAGCATAATATTAAATAAAATCCTGATCGCTATCAAATAAACTTCAGCTATCCCTTAGCCTTCTTTTTCTCCTGATAATCGCCTCGACTTTTATAGTTGCTAACAGATATGAAAGCGTAGGATTGATGGCCGTTATAGCCGCAGGAAATCCCGAGAGTCCCTCCGAAACACGGAGAGTAAATGTAATATCACATAGATGAGTGAATTCTTTGACCTTTATATCTGCATTTATCAATCCGCTCTCTACCTGCTGCAGGATTTTTTTTATAATCCAAGTTGCGTCTCTAAAGTCGGCTATGACGTGTAGTTTCATCTCTTTACCCGTCCAAAGCTCTGGCAAATTCGTAAGGAGGCTTGTCACATAATCGTCACCATCTGAAATCTGTGACGGTGAGGTTACGGGTTCCTTGTTCTCACTTGGCAGTTCCCTTGTTAAAGGACGAATATTCTTATCTGAGCCTCTATCCTGATAATGATTCTCATTTTGTACGTAGTCCAGATTGTCATCCATTCCTACTTCAGACTGGGTTTGGTGTGACTGTGCATCTTCTATTTCTCGAGACAGACCCAAATCAGTGTTTGTCGAATAATTTACTTGAGGTTCGACATAGCTTAGGTTATCTTTTTTTCTTGTGATTCTGAAAATGACGAGAATTCTTCATCGGCGGGTTTTTGTTTCAATTTCTTCTGAAACCAGTCCTTAAGTCCCACAACAGTACATTGATACACCTTCTTTATAGAACTTTTGTGACCATTAGTAATACGACCTCTTCTTGATGACTAACCCCCAAACTATGGTACGGGAGTTATCAGGTACTTTTTATGACAAATGACTATCTAAGAAATCAGACATCATAATAGTACAAAAATTGCTCGCGACTTGGATTTTTCACCGACTTTTTTCGTTTCAGCTTCTTTGATGGTTAGATATGTTTCAATTAACTCATCGCTAAAGCAAATTTTGAGGTAATCCAAATCACTCTTCAACCTTTCCAGCGAATCTTGCAATGTGCGCGGCAAGGATTGAATTCCAAGACTGATCCTTTTAGATTCTGACATTTTGTATATATTTTCGTCAATCGGAGATCCAGGATCAATTTTTTTCTGGACGCCATCAAGCCCAGCTGCTAATATCGCTGGAAAGACTAGATAAGGATTTGAGGAGGGGTCTGGAGCTCTAAATTCAAGTCGCTTTGTCTTGTAGTTGTCTTTATCGTTTATAGGTATGCGGATAACTGTTGATCGATTTCCTCTAGCCCATGCAATATAAACTGGAGCTTCAAATCCTGGAACTATTCGATGGTAAGAATTTACCGTAGGTGCAACTAATGCTGCTAGTGAAGGAGAGTGATCGAGAACACCTCCAATAAAATAGCGGCCAACCTGACTAAGATTGGAGTACAAGTCATCAGTATCATAAAACACGTTGCGATTATTCTCTAGAGACGACCCAAGTGAAGATTTTGTCCACAAACTTAGACTAACATGCATGCCTGAACCATTATCATTACTATCCTCGCTACAACTAGGATCTCCTTTCCTCGAAGTGATAGAACCATCGAAAATTGGCTTGGGCATGAAATTCGCAATCCGATTGTTTTTCTTTGCCACATTTTTGACTACGTCCTTGTATGTTTGGACATTATCTGCGCTTTTGGTTAGGCTGTTATGAACAAAATTTATTTCGATCTGGCCACTACTAGCTACCTCATGATTTAAGTTCGTTACATTTATGCAATAATAGTCCTTCAGAATCCTTGCAACTTCGAACCTGAAATCTAACAATGAATCTTGGAATGGGGGTGCATCATATCCTCCTTTGGTTCTAATCGGGTAGTTCCCCATCCCTATTTTTTCTTGAGATATAATGTCCGGGCCATCTACAGCATTTTCCCCAGAATTCCGATGATCATGAAATAGTATCTTATCAAAGATGAAACATTCGACTTCTGCTCCAACCTGACATGTTAGGCCCTTTTCAGCAAGGCGTTCCTCCATAATTTGTGAAACATATCGTGGGTCTTTGCGTAATCTACCTTGTTCATATCCGTGGTAGACGTCTGAGATTACCGAAGCTGTTATCTGCTTTGTAAATGGGAACAATCTGAGAGTATATTTGTCAGGAATTAAAACCAAATCAGAGTCATTGATAGTGGTAAAACCTTCGACAGATGAACCGTCAAGGCCTATCCCATTAGTGATCAACTTTTGTAGCTGGTCATTATCAGTCATTGCATATTTCGCGAGGAATCTACCAAATACGTCGGTATATCTAACCTGAAGAAACTCTAGATCTTGCATATTATTGCTACTTTCACTTTGGTTGAGCGAGGAGCCAATTATAGCATCATAACTCTTGTTAGGCATATACTTAGAAGATAACTAATCGAATATAATGTTTGTTATAAAAAATACTGACAATTGACAATCAGTTAGGCAGGGTTAATAGCGATTGTTAGATCCTATCTATCTCTGGCTATTTTAATAAAACGTACGTTAAATTTTAGTATCATGCGTTTTGGGAAGATGTTCGCACGATCATGCACCATATTAGGAGTATTATAGTATCGTGATAAATCATTAGTAATCTTTATAGTAATCTCCACAAAATCCGAAACGAGGATGACTTATCGTCAATGGCCGATTTCTGATCATAGAAACATAAGCAATTGTAAGGAGATTACAAATCAAAGCTATTTGAATGAGGCTTCTGATTCGGCTAAGAAATCTTCGTTAACAATCCTGCAGAATATTAAGATTCTTGTCAATTCATTGAAATAAAAATCATCATAGAAGAAGAATAAATGACGGTAGAGATTTAGAAGACCAGAATTTAATATAGGACACGATATGCTTCTTGTATTGGTAACAAAGAGGTTATTGCATTCTATCAACAATTATCGAAAAGCATTCGTGTAGGTGAAATGGTGAAATGATAATCTCGATAAAGGAATTACACATATTGGGACACAAGTCAAAAGATAATATCTTTTCTTACAAATCATACTGTCGATATTCTTTAATACATTCTGGATGTGACTACAGATCAGAAGAAAATGAAACGTGGATCGAATAATTACCTAACAGTAATCTGATATTCTAAATTAAGGGTGAGCTGATTGCATATGTTTGGAGAGAACCTCTTTATCACCATACTCTTTTTGACAGTGAGGACATACTAACATCGCTTTTTTATCTTTTAGTTGGGTTGATGCAAAGGGGTTCAGTATACACAACGATGTCGTCGCAGTTGCTGCATTGATTGTCTCCATTGCCGCTTTTTCCATTTTCGTCATTATGTCATCTCGGCTCACGATACCCAAGACGCTATTCGAAGTTGTTACAACAAGCTGTCTAATAATATGTTTTTCCATAACAGAGAGGGCGTCTACGATAGACATTTCAGGAGGAATAGAGATTACAGGAGCAGACATTACTTCCTTAATCTGTATCTTGGCTGGTGATTTGTGAATCGCAACCACTTTAAAAAGTACGTCCGTTTTTGATACTAATCCGATGACTTGCTCGCCATGATCTGATACAAGGATGGAACGTACGAGGTTGTCTTTCATTGCAGTGATCGCGTCCGCAACTGTTCTAGACTGCTCTAAAATGATGACATTCGAATTCATTGCAAATGAGACAGGCATGGATAATAGAGAAGATCGATTGACATTTTTATCTTCTATCACTATACTATATTATTATGAGAATTATTTAAATAAATTTTATGATTAGCCCTAACTATCCAGTCTGGAGTTTTTGACGTGCAGAAAGAATGCGTATACTGCAAATCGGTTACTCTAATTTCAATATCATCCTCTGGGCTCAGTTTTGTGCTCTATCCCCAATCAAAGATATGAATCACGCTTTCATCTTGCCCTTTTCCGGATACAAATTTAAATCCCAAGTCAAATCTAGAACAGTTAACATTAAAAGACAGGATAATACTGTGCTATACTATGGCATGCAGTTTCTCGATCTATAACAAACATAAATGTGTAGTCCCCTTTACTATAATCAGCTTAGAATTTTATTTGTGAATTTCATTGTTAATCAATAAACAACTTAAAGCTGTTAAACAACTTTTCTTGATGTACAATAACAATAACTTATCTCGCAGACAGTACGAGGTATTACAATATGTCATTTGGAAATAAATGGAGTCGACCTCAACACGGCGAGAGCGTTAGTGAAAGCGTTAGGAATAAACTTCGCGAAGGGATAAAGTCATCAGAGCCGCTAAAGCCGCGAATAGAAGAGGCTCAAAAAAAATTACAGATGCAGATTTCCAAGTTAGATGCGATATCAACGAAGATGAACGAAAAAGATAAGCTAATCTTTGATCGTGTTATCCAGGCAGTTCAAAATCATGATAGCCAATACGCCAAATTGTTGTCCAATGAATTATCTCAAGTTCGCAAAATGAACAGTATGGTTGATTCCGCTAAATTGGCCTTAGAGCAAATCCAGTTGAGGCTAAATACAATGACAGAGCTTGGAGATGTGGTGGTCACTCTAAGTCCGGCTATGTCGGTCATAAAGGGCATACAAGGAGGAGTATCATCTATGATGCCAGAAGCAGATCAATCACTAGGACAAATATCAGATTTATTAGGCAATATCATGACTGGAACCGGTCAAGCCATTTCATCATCTACCGTAGCTAAAGATATAGGGGTTACAAGTCTAGACGAAGAAGCTATGAAGATAATCGAAGATGCTACTGCAACCGTGGAGGAGAGTACAAGAAGCAAATTTCCTGACCTGCCATCATCTAATGGTATTAGTTCCAGACGAACTGAAACATCTGTCTATTAGAGACGTCCAATTTTTTTATGAATCATGTGTGTTATCCATTATAGGAAACTATCTATTTGAACTATGGATAAGTCCAATATCAACCCCTAATTACAATAAGCAATACTAAATGATTAAAATAAATTCCAGATCAAGAATCTGTTATATTATCAGATTATTGTTACCTTCAAAGTGAGCCATTTTCTTATGTGCTAAAATTAGATAAATGTATTGCATTGTATTTAAAGGCATTATAATTACGGTATAAGCACATATGGATCCATACCACTATAATCATGATCTATGCGTGAGTTGTGTAGCCGCTGCGGTGATCCGAACACTGATATGTATTGTTGTCAGCACACCAATGACAAATATATCTGCAAGGTTTGCTATGAAGAAATACATTGGCTGATTAATAATTATACGAATGGACATGAGAATTAATAGATATAGACAATTATTATATTATTATTATTATATTAAGTTGTAATATATTTCGGTTAATTCTTTGAGCTAATCCTTAATTTTTCTTAAAATCTAGAATACTCGCTTCCAGCCAAAGATGTACCTCCTATCTCCTTTAGATATTTCATCTTGATAATCTTCTTAAGTTTACTAGCTGAATATCCGAAGAGATCTAGTCCTGAGATCCTAGAAATCGCAAATTCCGAGCCTATTGAAATGGCGTAGGTAGATGCTGGATCAGAGGGCTTGAATTTGCGAAGTGGTTTGCCATTTATCTTGGCCCAGATATTATATGCAGCAACTTTCCCGTGCTCTTTGGCGAAATATGCATTAGTCGGTAGAGGCCGGCCGTAATTGTCTAATAAGAGAGCTGAATCACCAATTACGAAGACATCATCTCTACCAGCTGGTTGCAAGTGACTATTAACTAATACTCTGCCCTTTTCGCCTATGTTCAGCCCTATTTGTTTAAGCAGAGGACTAGCAACTACACCACCAGTCCAGATAAACAAACTGCTCCTTATTTCGATATCATTTCTGAGCCGAACCGAATTTGATCTAATTTCTACTATAGAATACTCCTTGCCTACAAGCAATCGAACGTTCAAACTATCAAGGTAAATTTTCGCCCATTTGACCGCTTCATTGGGAAAGCCACTGAGCAAATTCGCTGATACCAATACGACCTCCGTGAGATTAGATTCAGGATTACTACCTTGTAGCGTTGCAATTTCTCCAGCAAGCTCAACTCCGGTAGCCCCACCTCCACCTACAACAATTGTTTTTCCCATTCCCATATTAGGTAAAGCTGTAGCTATTTTCTGAGCATCTTCTATGCTATTAAATTGAAATGCAAACTCGTTCATACCAGGGATATCTGGAATGAATGGCCGACTTCCCAATGATAGGACTAAAAAATCATATTCCAATGTACGAGAAATCTGTGAACTATTTACCATCGATACGGTCTTACTATCCAAACTAATATCCTTAATATCGGCCTGAATGAATTCGATATTTCGATTTTTTAGGATTTCTCTATAATAAATTATGGAAAATCCTCGCTTTGAAATAATTTCAGGCAAACTTGGGAGTAGTGTGTGATATTCTCTTTTATCGATTAGCACTATTTTTGATCTTGTGCCCCTTATTAGGCGTTCCACGGTTATGGCCGTTTGCAATCCAGCGTAGCCACCTCCTGCGATTAGAACCAGTACCAAGGAAACTCTATTTTTGGTTAGGATGTTAATTGGTATTAACTATTATGTCATTAGTAATTAGATATAGATAAAAGTAGGTCAGTTATGATAGACTTCATTCGATATATCAGGATAAAGTAATACTTAAGAAGGATCCAAAGGTGGTTTTCATTGTTCAAACATTATTTGTCCAGTATTTCAGATAAATTATGCAGATAAATTGAGCGCCGAGTACCTACAATTTTGTATTGAAATGTATAGAAAAATCGTAGAAACATGATACACCAAGTGTAAGCGAGATCGCGACTTATCGATATTTATATATAACAAATTATTAGCACTAAATCATCAATTATAGCGACGGTGTATTCCTATACAAGTAATAATTATTTCTCACGAATCAGATCTAGACGGGATATATTCGGCTTCTATTGGATTAATGCGATATCCACAAGCTTCTACCTACTTTCTCAGTTATGGGACCGAATCTTTTGGAAAATTGGCAAAATATCTTCAAACCATAATTAGTTCAACGAAAATGGCCGGGATAGTCTTAGTTTCAGATTTAGGAATGAATGATGATAGTAATCTAGTTGAGATATGCAGCGAGATATTCGATTATTTAGAACAAAATAACTGGAAAGCGACTTGGATAGATCATCATCCTTGGCCAATTAAGGTAGTGAATACTTTTGCCAGGCGTATCGAACTAGTTCTTGATGATTCAGGTAATAAGTGCGCTGCCAGATCTGATGTACGGCTATCTTCTAAAAGATAACGTGGTGGCAGCGAAGCTCGCAAGTATGGCGCATGCAATGGATTTTTTTACCAAGGAGGAGTATCTAACTCCGGTGGCAGAGCTTATTCGTTATTATAGCAATTTCGAAGATTTCTATGAACGACTAACTAAGTTAGCTCGAAAAGCGTCTGAGGGAATACTCTGGGATATAGAAATGGGGATTGAATATAGCCATTATGTTAACCTGCGTGATTACGAGAAGAAACAGTCAATATCCTCAATGAAAATTAAAGATGTAGACGGTATTAAAGTTGTATTTGTCAAATCCTCTCGTAATATTCAAAATAGTCTATTTGCTGATGAATTATTTTCGTTAACTAAAGCTGATATTGTAATGCTTTATAACTCAAATGGAGATGTAAGTATTAGGCGAAATAATGATTCGATAGCATGTAATCAGATAGCAAACAATCTTTTTAACGGAGGAGGTCATAAGTTTGCCGCCGGAGCAAGTTTTCGTAGTAATCCACTTGATGTTGATGCCGTAATATCAGAACTAGAAGCAGCTATACGAGCTAGTCTTATCTAGCAAAAATTGAACAGGTAAATTTGTATATATCAATAGGCCAAAAAGAATTGTAGCATTTCACACAAGATCAGTTATGAAATTGAAGATGGCGTCTCTATAATACTGATCTGATATATAGAGTTACTAATCATTTGAAATATTTCATACCATACTGTCTTGCCTCCAATCAAACTTGATCCTCTTAAAGGATTGCAAAATAGTACCAATCAAATCCAATAGACCGATCCAACTCAACCGTAATTATCTGATTTTATAGACTTGAATCTATTAGGTGATAATAGATGGCGTTCATGATAGCATATGAAAATTAATACTATCGTAACACCGATATTACAAGATTATAAAAAAAAAGGAAACGGTAAAGATCTTATTTCAAATCTTTCTAATTTTGGATACTCTAAACTCTAAATGAGTTATCGATTATCCAACCTTCTCATCTCGTTTAGATCTAGTGCTTGTTGTATTTATTATGATGATGGTGGTGATGATGGTGGTGATGATGGTGGTGGTGATGATGGTGGTGATGATGGTGGTGATGATGGTGGTGATGATGGTGGTGGTCAGAATGCTTATGTTTGTATGCTAATGCATGGCTTCCGACTAGAGGGCCAGATGCAAATAGCACTACGATTGCGGCTATTGCAACAACAGTTAAGGTTGCTGCGACGTTCTTGCTTAAATTTTGCATAGATTTGATCTAGAAAACAAACTTATTAAGAGATGCATTATGGAAAATATAGTCTAAATATTAAAAGAACTTATAATTTCAGCAAAAGCCAGATAAGAATAGAACATTCACATATATTGCGGTTGTTATTAGTAATATCCGCCTAATTCAATCTCAAGGATTTGTAAGAGACTCATCTACTACTAATCGTATTTCCTAGACTTTACTAACTCTCGCCAAGGTAGATAGAATTTTCTATTCAATTTATGCCTCTCATTCCGAATGTGGATCTAGGAGATGCATAGATAGTGCGGCGGAATAACTTGCTGTTGGAAACTGAGTGAGGAAAAATCTAATATGAAATGTCTAGATTAGCAAAGTGCCCCCAAGTTTTAAGATTTTACCCCTCAATTGTTTCTGTAGTAATCTGATCGTCTGTTAATTCCAAGAACCGAAATAAGACTATTTTTCTTACTGGATATCGGAATAATTAGTTCAGCAATATGTAAAAACTATAATTTAGAATTCCAAGCCTATTTGCAACGAGTATAAATTATACGACAGATGCACCATTCCTATTAGTTTGATTTGAAATGAAATGGCCTCACGACATCAAGAACTGGACATGGGCAAGTATTGCCGCGTTTGCAATATCATTTACAATATCATTAATTGCACATGTTCCGAAAGAACGAGCAATAGTTGGATCCACTTTGGCCGCGTTATTGGTTTTTAGTGGCTTTTTCTTTAGATTCAAAGGTAGGCAAGAAAAATGAGACTTCGTGGTTGACTAAATACAGTCGTGTATAACTATTGAATAATTATCATGTAACGTATTTACGTCACCGCGATATGACATATAATCATGAATTTGCCCATGTAGCTGACAATTCAAGACATTTCCTTATTTCTGTTGGCATATTATAATTTTAAGAACAGCTATTATAAAAATTCGACAGTTGTTTAGCATTTGGAGATAATTATAATAATCCTAGATAATATTTTTAGATCTTGGATTAATACATCCAGTGGTTCCTATTAAAAGTTTCAGAATATGATAAGACGAAAATAATTTACTTTGTATAAGCAAAATCTCTCTTAGATTAACTTATTATTGAGCAGCCCGCAAGCCTGAGTCAGTTAGCTAACCGACCCGGATTTCGAAACGAGTATGCGTGCTTGTTCTGTCTAGGAACATGGCTGATCAGTTGGAAGAGAATCAGTCTAGATAATAAAAATTGAGTGCAGATGAATGTACGAAAAGCAATTATAAATTATCAAATCGACATAGTGAGATAGCCAAACTTGTAATATCGCACAGATGAAGGATGGATTATACTTGCCTTTTCCTCTAGAATAGGGAAATAGGTGATAGAAATATGGATTTTAATCGTACATTATTATTCCTAATTTTATGATCATGATAGAGGTTTCATTTACTATTAAATCTCCAGTATCTGTAATTGCCATCATGTGTGGCTTCAGTATCGCCCGCTTTCCGTAAACAAAATTAGCCGAACTTTATATAAGAGGTTCGTAATTGGTTCATCTTCTTTCTATAATATAAATTACTAAACCTTTAATATCGTGTTGGTATAGAATTTAGGCAACAAACAAAATATATGAAAAGATTAGCCTATCTGATTGAATCCGAGACGACAAGAATTGAAAAGGTTGGAGCGCATAACCATCACTTATATAAGATTTTACGGACTTGAGTAACTCCCGCCCGAATCCCTATTGATCAACTGCACGCGCTGATGGCATAACTATCTTTGTTTGTATGAGCACATGTTAAATTGCAATTAAGCAAAATGTTCACAACTGCTCAAACCCCCCAATACCACTGTATAAACAGGCTAATCAAATTCAGTCGTTACGGATGAGTTTCCTTCTAATAGTTCTTTTTTTAATAACCTTGGGCTTTGCGGCATTTTTGTCTTCAGACGGTTTTTCTCTTACAACTATTTTTGGCTCGTTGATTTTGTTACTAACATCTCTTAACTTATCAATGTTTTCCTGGTGAGTTGTGTTTCTTAACTTGTCAATCGGTATCCCATACATTTTAGCTAAGTAATGGTTCTTTATGCCAGCCTCATTAAGTTCCTTTAATGAGTATCCTCTTCCGCTTCTAGTTGCAACAACACTTTTACTTCTGAATTTAACTATAGGCTTTTCTATCTGCAATATTCTAGGCAATTCCAATTGATATATTATTACACAATAATAAATATTTCTCGGTCTTGGCTGTGTAGAAACCATCTCATACAGTCAAAGCTTTGTAAGAGTATAATACCAATAGTCTATTGAAAGAATCAATGTACAGTCAGACTTGCAGGTACTATGTTCCGTGTTTTGAAGCATGCAAGGATTCCTCTATTTTCTAACAGGAAAAGTAATCACATATTTACAATATGGCAGCACATAGTTCTAGTTGCTATACGACAGTATGAAGGTAAGAGTTATAGAATGTTTGTCGAGTGGTTAATTGAAGCCTATTACCTAAGGTCATTTCTACGGTTGTCACGTATTCCTCATTTTACAACATTGCAAAAGTTTACAGATAGAATCAATAATTCATTGCTTGAAAAGATAATTTCGTCATTCATTGTAATTAGTGGTACCAAGCATATCTTTGCAGGAATAGATTCAACAGGATTTAAGATAACTCATGCATCACAATATTATACTGATCGAACAGAATTGAGAAGAAAATATGCGAAATTATCTATTGGAGTAGATGTATTACAACAAATCATATGTACAATTAAGATAAGACGAGCTCCAACAAGGCATGATAATGTAGATTTCAGGCCAATTATAACAAGGACATCAAATATTCTTCCATTATCCGTAGTTACAGCTGATAAGGGTTACGATAGTGAAGATAATCACCTTCTCGTAAGAGAGGACTTACATGCATTCAGTATTATTCCTGCTCGATATGAACATGTACCGATGTGGAGAACACATGGTAAGTACAGAAAGCAGATGAAGCGTGGTTACTCCAAATTGCTGTACAATCAACGAAACAAAGATGAAACCATAATATCAGTCATAAAACGACTATTTGGAGAGAATCTTATGTCTAGATTGACTAGAATGCAGAACAGAGAGTTATCATTTAGATGTATCACCTACAATATGCATAGACTGACTAATCTTGTAATATTGATGATGTTTTCTACATAGCCTCGGTCTTCTATAAGTAATGAAATTAAACTCATTTTTTTAGATCGCCTCGCCAATTCCGATACCAATGATTGTTGCTATTTAGCGGCAAGCCATCAATAACTTTGACAAGGTATTTAATTTGTATTAAGAAGCATGATCTTGTATGAACCTGTTTGCAGGAGAGTCAAGATAGAATGAGGCACTTCAGTAGGCTTACTCTATGTCCCGAATCACTGAAAATTTTATGTAGTCGTATCGTTATTACGATCTTATTTTATTACCAGAACGGGACATGTAGAGTAGGTTGCCACTCCTAAGGCAACGCTCCCGAGCAGTAGTCTTTTGAATCCCGACAGCCCTCTGGTTCCCATCACAATCAAGTCTGCGTTTTGCTCTTCGGCATATTCTACAATCGCAGATTCAACTGATAACTGAGTATCGACTATTTCAGTCCTAAACTTGATTTGAGTCAGCTTCAGCATCTTGAATAACTTTTTCGAACCACTCTTTGGTTCTCAATTCTCTTTTCTCCCTATCATGTTCAGTTTCATTTGGGGCGGGTGCAAGTCCGTAAGATGATAACGACTTATGAAGCACAGTTATGGCAATCAGTTCTGCTGAGCATGATTTGGCTAACTCGATTGCGTAATGAGCAGCGTCTCTAGAGGACTCCGAGCCATCGATTGCCAATAATATCTTGGAGAAGCCGCCAACCGTTACACCACTTGTATTCATAGGCAAATTTGCCTCATATACGATCACATCTTTATGAGTAATAAATACTGTTTGCAATGAATTTAGACAAGATAGGATTAATAGATACAGCGCTAGATCGATTTTAACGTATTAAGAATATTGACATGCACGCCACCTTTAGCATTACAAGACAGTTTAGTTAAGAAGTTGGTTTCTGCACCGCAAAGGTTTACATTATTTATCAAAATACGCCGAAGGGAGTCCATTGACTGTGACTCTACTTTCAAAGGCAGCAAACCATAATTATTTAATAGTACCTTACTGATTCAAAGTCCGATTCGAATGGGCAAAATCGAAAAGGGTATTAATTGCGATGTTCAGGGTTGTGACGAAAAGGCAGAAAGATCCATGAGCGGATCGAAAGCGGCTATGGCCACTAGTTTGACTGTCAACTCCGGTAAGAGGGTCTATCTTTGTAGGACTCATTACAAAGAGTGGAAGAAAGCAACAAAGGAAGATAGAGAAACTGAAAGAGCTCGTTGGGGTTAGATAGTCAGTACTCATTTCAGCTTTTTAAGCTGCATAATCAGTACCTAAAAGAGTAATATCGTTTATGAATCGATACTCTCGAGATAGAGTATAAATTGTCAAAAGGTGGAATTTACCTTAGTGAACTTTGCCATCATGACCAGGTCAACCAAGAAAATACTATTGGCAAGGTAATTCCTATTCATTAGTATAGTTGTTGAACTGAATTATGATCCATCCAAAAGGATGTCGATTGCGAATTAATTTGAATCTCAGAGGTTCATCATGTATAAAAATCCGAAAGGCATTATCTGCATTAGTCGAAAGTTAGTGGACTTGGTCCAGACAAATTTCAAATATTAGATTCAAAGGTGTCAAAGGGCGAAAGATAGAGATAAAGTTCTCGCAAGTGTAAGTTGTGATGAACCCGAATCCGGAAAAATTAGCACAAGTAGGTCAGCAAGAACAAGATATGTTTTTGCCGCTGATCGGTTTGTTTTATCTAGATTGCCTAGGGGATACGATAACGGCTCATTTAGAGAAGATGATAAGTAGTATCGAAAAGATTGTATAATTCAGAATAAAGGATCATCCAAATTCTCAGTTTAAGTAAAACACTGGACTTGTTAGCCCTTTGCAAATGAGCATGATGAGTTGCAATATGGTTTAAGTTAAAAGCCCTGCTACGACAGTCCAAAGCCTTTAATCCAACTCGCCTGCATACATCTCTTCAACTGACAAATGCGCCTATTACAACTTCATTCAGATTTTGTAGAATATGAGCCAGTAGATAAAGAAATTAGCGAAGCTGAAGTAATTATCTCAAAATCTAAGCAACGAATCGAAGAAGTCGTATTGAATCTAATAACAGTAGAACTTGGGGATGACGAAGAAGTAGTGTCTGCAGCACTTGAAGAGATCCATAGTTATTTGGCAAAGGTAAAAAGCAAAAAGATATTAATTTATCCTTACTCTCATTTAAGTTCAAATCTTGCTCCTCCAAATATTGCGTTTAGTATATTGAAATCTATAGAATCATCTGCAAGAAAATCATTAGAGGTCTACAGGGCACCCTTTGGATGGACCAAATCACTTAATGTCAAGGTTAAAGGACACCCCTTGGCTGAGAATTTCAGAATATTTTCTAAGAGTGAATCGTCCATTGGCCAAGATCATGTTTCGAAGGCTCATGGTTCTGAAGACGACATTTCTCATGCATTAAAGGCAGAAGAGAAATTAGCCTCCTCATGGTTCATTATGAAGCCAGGTGGCAAGATGATTCCTGTGAATCAGTATAAATTCGAGGAAGGTGAAGATAATCTAAAAATTCTTGCAAATTACGAAATTTTGAAGAAAAGGTCTGTCGAGGAGGTACCTCCACATGTTAGACTAATGAAAAAGATGTCTATCGCAGATTATGAACCAGCATCTGATGCTGGCAACATGCGGTTTTACCCAAAGGGGAGACTAATGAAATCTTTGATAGAACGATACGTTACAGATCGCGTAATTGCCTCTGGTGGTATGGAAATAGAGACTCCTATAATGTATGATTCCAAACATCCATCTATGGAGAGCTATTTTAATAGATTTCCGGCTCGTCAGTATAGTATCCTCTCTGACAATAATCGGCAATTTTTTCTAAGGTTTGCCGCCTGCTTTGGGCAGTTTCTAATGGCAAGAGATTTTCAGCTGTCATATAAACATTTACCAATTAGACTTTATGAACTTAGTAGATATAGTTTTCGAAGAGAAAAGAGTGGTGAGCTTGTCGGGCTCCGCCGTCTAAGGGCTTTTAGCATGCCAGATTGCCACGCATTTTGTAAGGATATGAACCAAGCAAAGGAAGAATTCCTGAGGAGGTTCAGATTATCGATGGAAGTAATAGATGGTTTAGGATTATCAACTAGAGGAGATCTTGAAATGGCGATACGCTTTACGGAAGAATTTTACCAAGACAACGAAGATTTCATAAGGGAGATTGTAAGTAAGTTTGGAAAGTCTGTCTTGATTGAAACGTGGCGAGAACGCTTTTTTTATTTTACATTAAAATGGGAATTTAACTTCGTGGACAATCTTGGTAAAGCCTCGGCCTTATCTACAGATCAGATTGATGTAGAGAATGGAGAACGATATGGTATCGAATTTGTAGACGAAGACGGTAGTATTAAGTATCCTATAATTTTACACAATTCGCCAAGTGGCGCAGTAGAACGCGTGATATATGCGCTGTTAGAGAAAGGCAGCAAAATTTGCAAGGATGGGCAACAAACCCACATTTCCATTATGGCTTATTCACACCCAGGTTCGAATTATTCCAGTCTCGAGGCTACACATGAACTTTTGCGAGAAAATGCTGGAATACCTCTGTAGCATGAGAATTAGAACAGATTTAGACGACCGAGAAGAATCTGTTTCGAAAAGAATTAGGGAATCTGAAACTGAATGGATAAGATACACACTGGTAGTCGGTGACAAGGAAATAGAGGAGGAGAGATTTATGATTCGTGACAGAGTTCTAGGAAGGCAAAGGATCATGGCATTGAAAGATCTGGTTATTGAGATACATTCTGAAACTGAAGATAAGCCTTACCAACAACTGAATCTGCCTAGTCACCTTTCAAAGAGACCGCAAATAATGGTCTGAATTCCCGCCACTTTCAAATCTTCAATGGAAGATGATAGTTAACGAGTTATCTGAGTTACCTCGCAATTTTGGATGAGAATTACAGTAGAATTTCGTTGCCCAAATACGATATTCACTAGGTTTCAACCAAAAGTTTGAGTCATTTTACCATGTCAGGTTTTATTTAGACTGACTCGAAAAAACCCATCAAGTGGTATATCAAATTATGGACATTGAGTCTAATAAGTTATTAAATAAATATACAATTGGCCGACTGGAAAGTTAGTGTTTGCATTGATGATAAAAGATCTAGAATCTAACGAAGCATATGCCCTGGGAACAAATATCAATGCGACCCTCCGCAATTTTAATACAGCCTCATACGTTGAATGAGGGGTTCATTTTTAGTTTTCTTTATGAGATCTCAACTTTGGATTGATAATTTGGCTATTCCAAAGTTATGCTCCGTTTGTCCAACGTAATTATCGTAATTTGAACTGTATTCCCATTAAGAGGGATTTGACACAACTGTCGTAATTATAAAGCCAGACTCGTGTTGTATCAAACCAGTTTTTATCAATCTTCAATTGATGCAAGGTAGTATTCTAGGAGGCGGATTCATCTGGGACATGAAGAGTATCAAATAGCACTTATTCGAACTTTTAGTAAATGATTATAAGGACTTTCTGACAATGGTTCTGTATCTACGATAAGTAAAGCGGAAAGCGATAGTATGATTCTAATAATGATTACGACCCGGCGACTCATGATATATGGTTTAGGTAGTTGTTCGACTGTCATAACTTAACTCTGAACTATAAATATTTCTTTAAAGAGGTATATTCTATTTAGGAATTTTGCCGTCACCCAATTCATGAACGTAAAGTCTTATAGATGATATTGTTCAAAGTACTCACGTGATTTATCAATTGAATTGAACAAATTTTCTATTGAATCAATTTCGAGCACAGATGAATTGGGAATTTGAAATATAGATATTCAATCACTAGAATCAAGATATAAATTCGAATTCCCCGTTCACTTATCTGAGTCGTTCTGATGAAGTAATCTCGATTTATTTGACTGTTCTTGTCACTTCGTATGATTAGGTTCAGAAAATAAAATGGTGTATGTTGAGTACGAAGTCGAATTCATAATTGAGATACTAAGGCTTAACCCATGAGAACAAAATAGGATCAAATGTTAGGATAAGTAGTTGATAAATAGTTAACAATTCCTGTGAAAAATTTGCTGTGAAAAAAAGCAATAGCTGGGATTTTTTATGGTCCTTATTCACTCACCTAGATAGAGTTGTTTTTACACAAATTTGCTTTCAGTATTGTGTAAGGAGTACATTTATCAATACCGCAGATAAATCATAGCGGATATACATATGCAATTAAGGATATTGTGCAGCATCTAATCGCTTCCCCCGGGACGCAGGTTTAGGTTAACTCTTCAAGTGATATTTCTCAATTGGTGCAGTACCTTCTTTATACGTAATAGTTAGTGTATCACCCACTTTATAATGACAATTCGAAATTGAGCGAGGTTCACGGTCTGATGACTCAACTATACATGTACCTTGATCATCCTTAATTACAACTCGGGCATTATCAGTAATTTCCCTCCTGAATAGATCCTTCAACGGAAACCCAAAGAGGAATTGAACGCCAAAAACCGCCCCTATAATAACTAAAATAGCAAGTGCAGCCATTTTCTTGCCAGACATTTTAGAGAAAGGAGATGAGTCCATATCAGATCCAGAATCGAAATCGTATCCCACTAATTATGCACAGTATTTACTATGCTGATATGCGATTTAAGAATATATCATTGCAAGGCCTTGTTCTAAATAATTTTAGAGGTATTGAGAGTTAATTTACTGCCGGACACTGACCTCAAAGAAAAGAAATACATTCTAAACATTGAGCTCAATGCCGTTATCCCCTATCTTACCTCGTATGCCAATACAGAAATTCTCTCTAGCCGTTTAAGTTAGTAATGCAATGAATGTTAGTGCTAATTATGCCATAGGCGCTGTCATCTATCGGAGTCTATTCTTATCTAGTATGGCAGAATACTGTAAGTCAAATAATTATGCTTAAGTTGACAAGTGTTATCACTACCAAATTACAATCGATTACAACCCTCTGCCAAAATGCAAAGTTGGAAGTCTTCATAAATTCAATCGCTTGTGATTTCATGATAATACCTTTATCTCTGGAGATTAGATTATATTTTATTCTACTATCATTCAAATGAAACTGTCATAATTTATATAGAATTAATTGAATGTTCTAAATCCGACACCATAAATTTATCCTAAAAGTGTTCATGATTATTTACTTGGGTGATTCCATCTTTCATCAGAATTCAAATAATAGTCAAAGTTAAGAGTGTGGTCCAATAAACTCTAGTATTTAGATATAGATCATGGCCAATAGACGAATAGACGAAAACAGGAAGTCTCTCGAAGATTACGGAACAAGGGTAAAATCGCTTAAGAAAATGGCCGCGACGGGTATTATATTAATTTTGGCTGTGGGTATTCTGACTATTTTCTTGGAAGGCCTCATTCCTGAAACTTATCTGAGATACGTAAAGATTGTAGAAGTGGGTATTATCGGATATTTCTTCATACAGGTTGTAAGTGAAGCAATTTATAGAGTAACACGCGATTACTTTCAAGCAAACGCAAGTGCCATAAAGGCTTTCGTCAGAATCACTACTGCAATCATATTTGCAGCCATTATCCTCTCATATCTTAGCGACGATCCGTTCTTGGCGGCATCTATCACTACTGTAGCGGGCTTGGTTCTTGCCTTTGCCTCACAGACAGTTATGGGTAATATGATAGCAGGGTTATATCTATCACTTACGCGACCATTCAAGATTGGGGATAAAATAACAGTCTTTGGAAATACTGGGACTATCTTTGAAATAGGACTGCTATATACCCGGTTGATATCTGAGCACGGGGATACCATTTTGGCGCCAAGTTCTGCATTAGTGAATTCGGCCATAGTATTGCATCGCGGTCAAAATAAGACTTGAGCAAGGAATTCATTTTTGTTACTGGATATGTCGCAAAAATGGTTTACCTCTGAATAATCAAAATACTGATTATTAGTGCGATATTCGTTAGGTATAAAGCACGTATAACAAATAATGTTATTTAATGTCAATAGAGAGAAGAGATAAACACTTCAGTGAATCTATCACTATATCACTTGCTATAGTCGCTGTTGCTTCTTTACTTGCCACGACCTTGGGGGTATTTGTAGTTAGTTCAATGAAGGATATGATGATCTTTGCGCAGCCTGGTTACCCCTCCGAGGCGGGCAAATACAAGTTCGGCACTATCTCAAGTGTCCAGCTTGATAAGACTGGCAAACCAGAATGGATTCTTTCTGGGCACTGGAAATCAAATTTATTAAATGCAATATCGAACTCTACGGCTAGCCATGGCAACCTATCATTTACTCCCGTATTTGATGCATCAATTAGAATGGTGATGGTAAACGGTTCTGCGTTGCATTCCCACACAATCACTAACTTCAACCTATCAAAAATATCTTCGCCGAACAACAATACGAAGCAATTCAATGGCACGGTCACTGCAAGCCTGAGAAATGGTCCAGTTACTGGTATTCCGGTCAGCATAAAGTTTCTTGGAAATGATGTTATAAGCTTGTGGCTTGACCCGATGAAGATCAAGAATCATTATGGAAGTACCCCAATTTTCGGTTTCGAGGCCAACCCTAGCAAAAGACCAATGCCCCCACAGAGAAACGCTCACTAAATCTTATAAATAGATCATTCGTTTCTTCTTACGTCATTATTTCTATCACAGCACAAAAGCATAACCAGATAGGTAGATAGAGTCACAGATTCGAATTTAACTGCTGGTATCTCTGGGCAAGATCTCTACAATAGACCAGATCTTTCAGTTGTTCAATTCTCTCTAAATAGCGATCACATCATAAATTAGGCGCGAATTAGCCTATTTACTTTCTAATCTATTCAGGAATTTGTTATGTAGAGAGGTAATCAGTGACCCTTTGAATTAGGGCAATGGTAAATCCTCTATATTATTCAGAACATTTGACTTCTATTGATAGTTAATTTTTTATATACGGAAGAGTCCAATCCCAATTCATGCTAGAACAAGAGAAAAATCCTCGTCTTAGTAGTTTTTGCATCTATCTATGCAGTTCAATTCTAATTAGCTTGCTTGTAATAAGCACTATTACTACTCACCAGGTATATCCAATCGGACCAGAACAGTACTCCTTTGTTGGAAAATGGGGATCAAAAGGTGTAGGTCACGGCTCGTTTGCGCAGCCGGCTGGCATAACAACAGATTCGAATAGAAATGTGTATGTAGGAGATCTCACAGGGATCAGCGGCAAGATACAAAAATTTACTGGCAACGGCACATTCATTACTTCTTGGGGAAATTTAGGGTTTGGTCCTGGAACATTTACAAATCCGACCCAGCTTTCTACAGATTCTAATGATAACATATACGTAGCCGATTTAGGGAATGCTGAGACTGCTGTTCAGAAATTTACTAGCAACGGCACATTCATTACTTCTTGGGGTTCAACAGGATTATCTGATGGACAGTTTATAAATCCGAGTGGGATTGGCGTTGATTCTAAAAGCAACGTCTATGTGGCCGATTATGGAGAGAATAATCGTGTCCAAAAGTTTGATAGCAATGGAAACTTTATAGCAAAATGGGGATCTACTGGTACTGGTGACGGACAGTTTATAAATCCTGCAGATATTGCCATAGATAAGTTAAACAATGTATACGTTGTAGACAGGGGCAATGATCGTGTCCAAAAGTTTGATAGCAATGGAAACTTTATAGCAAAATGGGGATCTACTGGTACTGGTGACGGACAATTCCAAAGTCCCATAGGTATTAGTACAGATCGGTCTGGGAATATTTATGTGGTCGACTTTGGTAATGATCGTGTCCAAAAGTTTGATAGCAATGGAAACTTTATAGCAAAATGGGGATCTACTGGTACTGGTGACGGACAATTCCAAAGTCCCATAGGAATCGCAGTTAATTCCAAGGGGATTGTGTACGTTGTCGATGGTGGAAACAGCAGAGTCCAGTCTTTCTCTCTTGCCCCTAAATAGGTTCAATTAAATTAATGACAGTATTTCATTTTTTCTGCGCCTAAGATCTGTCAAATTCATACTTGATATACCAGTCACAAGATATGTGCTTTCAAGTCAAATTTTTGTCACAGGATATCATCTGGTCAGTACTGGATTATGAAGTAATCACGCGATTAATCCTGGCCATCTGAATGTCACAAGTAATCAAAAACAGATATTGAGATGCATTTAATAATAAAGGTCTAAATTATATAATGAATAAGATATGCTAAGAAGACTATCATTTTCATTCCTGCTAGTTAGTGTTTTTCTTTTGTTGTCGATTGGTCCAAACATCAACCTTCGCATGAACTATCAATCGATATATGCCCAGGGGAATGCTGTGAATAATACTAGCAATGTGCCTTCAAGAGTAATGGAAATACCGGGTTCTTTGTTTGCCCACAATCCCGGAACACCGGTCTTAAAAGACCTGCACTTGAAAGCAGATATGGTCGTTAGCGGATTGAGCCTTCCCACCACTATAGCCTTCGTAGGGAATAACGACATCTTGGTATTAGAAAAGGCCAAAGGTACTGTAGAGAGGATCCTAAATGGCAAGGTATTGAGTAAACCTCTTCTAAAGGTAAACGTGGAATCACAGGTAGAAAGAGGGATGCTTGGAATTGCCGTTGCACATAATAGGAACGGTCCTACGTATGTTTTCTTGTACTTTACTGAGAAGACAAATTCATTAACTAGTAATCCTGATGGTAGTGCATCTGTTGCGAATCGTGTATACAGATACGAGTATGTTGGAGGGAGACTCATCAATCCGAAGATTATTTTGGATCTACCCGCTACTCCAGGACCAAGACATAACGCTGGCTCGATAGTAGTTGGTCCAGATAATAATTTGTACGTCCCAATCGGAGATGTAGATGGTCATAGTAGTCAAGCACAGAACGTACCTGACGGAGGACCGGCTGACGGCACAGGTGGGATACTTAGAATCACTCAAGATGGCAAGCCCGTAGGTAATGGGATACTTGGAACTACCAGTCCTATAAACAAGTACTACGCCTATGGGATACGAAATACCTTTGGATTAGGTTTTGATCCTTTGACTAAAAATTTGTGGGACACAGAAAATGGTGCAGGTTCAAATGATGAAATTAATTTGGTGAAACCAGGATTTAATAGCGGATGGGTGCAAGTCCAGGGAAAAGCGCCTCCGGATTTCGACTACTCTCAGTTATTTACCTTTGGCGGTAAGGGTAAATATCACGATCCTGAGTTTTCGTGGCATGATACAACCGGTCCTACTAAGATACTTTTTCTTAACTCTTCAAAACTAGGGAAAAATTATGAAAATGATGTCTTCGTATCAGATATTCACCATGGTAGAATATTTCATTTTAAGATGAACGCAAATAGAACAAGTCTAGCATTACAAGGTCCCCTCGCTGATCGAGTATCTGACACAGATAACGAAACAAACGGATTGATATTTGGATCTAATTTTGGTGGCATATCAGATATGGAAGTCGGTCCTGATGGTTACTTGTACATAGTTTCACTTGGTCGGGGCTCGATATATAAAATAGTTCCTAACCTAGAGATCATAAGATAGTAGTAGAAGTGCGCGTCCTTCATTCCTCTATCTTTTAGAAACCAGTAATTGTAATATTTGGATAGTTATTTATTATACATTGTAAGTTTTGTTCTGGGTTAATTGAATTCAATGTGAAGTAACTTCAGATTCGGATTTTTTAGTTCCGCCTGACTGCTCTGCAGTTTCGTTTCATCTCTCTGTTCTGCATTATATAACAGTACCTAGCGGCTAACTTGGGCATAAATTTAAATTAAACTATCCTCTGGGTTATTGAAGATGTAATCAACAGATTAGGATTCTGTAACGAGGGTGATGATCAGGACGTTTGTTCGCCGTTATTATATATTCATATCTAAATCACATATGATATGTCGCAATCTTGCATACGGACGGTTCTCTGACAGCATATGCGACTGTCCTGCAAGGGTCTTAATTATTTGTGAGTGATAATAATGGCTACAAGTTTTGATGCCTAGGATCTAATGTTGCGTCACGCAGCGCTACACAGAGCACATATCACAAGTCAATGCAGTCTTGGATAACCCCAGCATGACATTAATAAAAAGAGGTTTCAAGCGCCAATCGCAGAGACTGAGCTTGAATGGCATAATCTAGCTATCGAAAAATGACTAACAGCATTCCGGACTACTTAACCGTAGCAGATTTATAGACGAGCAACATTACGACATTTATAGAAAAAATTTGTGGACGCCTAATTCCGTCAATTCCCATCAAAGAAGAATTTCAGAAAATGTTCGCCGCGCCAAAGCTAAATACGCTATAGCAGTCTTGGTTGCGAGCCTAATTATTCAGTTATTACCGGGGGTACCATTGATGATGCCTTCCCAGCCCTCAACGACAACTAGCAAATCATTTTTGTATTCCATAGTTACACCCGTTCTAGCACAAAAAGTGCCAACAAATAGTACGTGCAATTGTACATTAGATACCACTACTTATGGTCACTTGTCTAAGAATGTCTCTGGTATTACTATCCCCAAGGTGAGGATTATACAAAATCAATCTTTACAGAGCCAGACTGAGGGCCACCTCACATGGAAATCAGTAAAACCAATGCAGTTGATGGGAATTCTGACCAATGGTTTCTTTCTTGGAAATTTTTCCAGTGGTACTGCCTCTACGGTTGCACTGAACTCATTAAATGTCAAACCGAATGACTCAATAGGCATTCAAATAGGTGGAGGAACAATCCCGACAACTGCAAAAGCAGAACTGTTGAAAGCGAATGTGAATGTGAATGGCACGCTCGCTCAAATTAAGACCGTTGGTAAACCGATATCTACTTTTGATGTAAATCACGGTAAGAATATGAAGATGGCTTTGGCAAAGAATAAACTTCTCGCAGGACTTGATCCTCATCCAAATAACTATCTACTACTCATGTCTTTAACATATGATGATGGTGTCAGATCAGCCGGCACATCAGCTAAAGGATTAAACACAAATCCCATTGTGGCTATATATGAGACAGTGTTGCAGGTGGGCTAGAATAGTAACCTACTCGTTTAAGGACTGGATAATAACAAAATAGAAGAATATCTTATAGATCTTCCGAAGACTTTCTATGGCTTTTACTAAGAATTATTTTAACGAAATCCTCGATTTTGGATCAATAATTGGTAGCAATATTGACATACCTTGAGCACGAATCAATGGTATCTGAATAGAATCAAGTAGTTACTACCAAAAATAAAACTAGCATCGTCAAAAAACTTAATTCTCGAATTGGAGTAATTTCACTTTGAAACAGATATTAATTCTACTGATTTAGAGCTATTTTCGAACCTATCACTATAGATTGTCTTGTCCATAATTTCGCATTATGTTTGCTATGCATTTAGTAGCTTTATTAATCAAATCCAATCTAGCGAATTCATTAGGTGAATGAGATCGATTGTATTTGTAGGATCCGCCTATGCAAATACATGGTGCACCGAGTATTTTCTTAAAATGATACATTGGACCCGAGCCCGCAGAAGAGACGCTAATCACTGCTTTTCCAAAGGTTTCAGTCGCAGCGCTTTTAACTGACTTTACAAATGGATCGTTTATTGATGTCCGAGCAGGCTTTACGCCATCAATCATTTTCAATTCTATGGAGTTTTCAAATCCCTTTTCTACAAGATGGTCCTGAAGGCGAGCAAATTGTTTCTCAGGATCCATATCTGGGACTAGTCTAAATTCTAGCCTCGCGATTGCCTTGGCAGGCAATACTGTCTTGCTGCCTTTACCAGTATAACCAGATGATAAGCCACAGATATTGCAAGTGGGCCTCTCAATCAGAGCCTTTTGGGGTTCAACTCCATCTAAGTTATTGACAAATTTCTTTACTCCATATTCCTTCTTAAAATCATCTTTATCAAATGGTTCATTTTCTATAGCGTGAATTTCCTCTTCCGTCGTATTCTTTATGTCTCTGTACCATTCATTGATCAAAATCCTTTCGTTTTTATCACTGATCGTGCCTAAGGCCCGCACTAATATCCACGCAGGGTTTTCCACCAAGACTGCCAAACTAGAATGAATGTCATGAGATGGACCTCTTGCGATCAGATCTACAGACAATATTCCCTTTAGTCCCAAATGTATAACTGCCCTATCCTTGGAGTCTACGAGACCAAATTCCCAGATTATTCCATCGCAAGCAAATTTCTTCTCGTATTTGAAAAGAAATTCTTGAATATGCAAACTTCCTATCTCCTCTTCTCCCTCAACAATAAATTTTATGTTACATGGAACATCTCCTGTCTCTTTCAAATAATATTCGACAGCCTTAATTCGAGTAATTAACTCCCCTTTATCATCGGATGAACCACGGCCAAAAATGTAATTGCCGTCAATATCGCCACTGAATGGATCTACATTATTCCATAGATCTACAGGTCCTTCTGGCTGGACGTCATAATGATTGTAAAATAATATAGTCTTGCCTAATGGATTTGATCGTGATTTAACCTCACCAAAGACTATAGGAGGTATATCATCCTCTCCTTGATCATTTAGATAAATTAGCTCAGTTTTGATATTAGCTTTAGTCATAGTTGCTGCCACAAGCTGTGCACATCGGACAAGATTTTGTTTATTTGAAGCACTGCTTGGCTGTCTAATCAGAGTCTGAAGATCAAGTACAATATCATGCATATTGGAATCGATGGCACAATTTACCTTCATGATCATTTATCGCTTATTTAACGTAACAAGATGTAATAATATTTTCCAATAATCTTTGCGTTTAGGGTATTTCTTCAATATTACAAATAATCAATAAATACGTGCGAATGCTCTCACTATGTGAACTGATATAGAGCATAACATTATTATTTATTCAAATATTGTAGATCTAGTTGATATTTTTATAAATTATTGCAAGTGTGCAATCTCTTCAAATGAAATTATTCTGATTTTAACGCATTACATTTCTGCGGCCAGGATATCAGAAATTTTGAAGAATAATATCGACGCTTTAGAGTCATATAAGGCAGATGGTTCAATCGTGATCGTGGATTCGAGAAGAGCATATTTTGGCCTGAAAAATGATTTTGTAGGGATAATGATAATGCTAAAAATGCTTCTCAGACGTAGAACTAAATTATCTAAAGATGGAATAATAGTGATCTCCGACATGGGAAATTTCTTCCATCCTGTTTTGAGGATTCATGAGCTTTTCAAACATGAAGAGGAAATATCTTCCGCTGGATCTTTGCCGTTTAAGTTTTATTGCAGTTATACTACGTTTCATTTGAATTCCTTTAGCAAAGTACAAAAGCAAGAACTATTGCAAAAACATGATAGACTTGTTAATCTATGAGGCACGGTTTGTAGATACATTAATAGAGCGAAATAACCGTAATTTAATAGCATGCGATTGTCTCTTATCAGATATCGGCTTATGCGGATGAGAAGGATAACTAAGAACAAGCTTTTCCTGATCGTTAGGTCTCTGGTATTTTTCTACCTTAGCATCAAAATTAAGCTTGGATGGGTTTAGATAAACAATATCTACCAATGTTATAGTTTAAGCCAACACTAATAAAATATAATCATGGCCTATACCAATTTGAAAAGTTGCTTTCTTCTGATCTATTTCTCGACCAAATCCGTTGTTTCCATAAATATTTTATCAGGAGGAAATGCTTTGCAATAAATCCAAGAGATATCGAAATCGCACCTCCCACAAGAAATCGTAAGCCGATAATTTTGAATCCATCAGCCTCCTCCCTAAAAGATATAAAACTAATTCCTATAAGGATACAAACTATTCCAAAGGCCAGAATTATTATGCCCGCTATCAAGAAGGGTTTAAACAGCATGACTGACTCGTTATTAGATTTAGTCATTGGCCCAACAGTAGTAATATGACTCGACTAATTAAGTTATTTAGATAATAATCTTCTCGGCTGAACAGACTACGATCAAGCACTGATAATTTAGATTTCTTTTCAGTATGAAATTGGTATCACATAAATGTCAAAATGTCGACATTCTTAAAATATCCGATTAAACAAACTAAACAATGTCTATTTCAACCACCAATTCGTTGGTTGATCAAATAGATTTTATAAATCCAGTGGTTTTTCTCACTGGAAGGGTTAGAATATGTCAGCTGAGCACTAGCATAGTAGCGTGTGAATTGAAATAATTCAAATTAGTCTTATGGCTATTATGAGATGAGAATATAATATATCTATCAGTATAGCTATCGTTTGGCTAAATATTCCATAAGGCTCCAATTTAGCAATTATCGACAGTATAAAACCAACAAATGCTAGAATTTGTCTGCTCGTCCTCATAGGTCAACAACAAAATTGACAAAGCCGACCAATTTTGCTCGCAAATTATCATATTATCCTTTGATTGGGCAAGTAAATATCGGATCCCTCAAGTTTTACATGCCTCACTTTTAGAGGCAGTTGATCCCTTTATGAGTCTCCCATGATACCCTTGATCGCATTCACTGCAGTCGCTGCAGAATTAGCTGCAATATGATCCCCGATCATAGAAAGAGTAATTAAGATTTAATTAAGATTAACATAACTAGATATGCACTGTTTAATCTAAGTCGAGAGGGATTAACTACATGACATGATTAAAAATATTTCACTTGCAAATTCCTTCATTAAATAGTGAACCTCTTTAATACGAGGTCGACTTTAATATCTGCTGAGTTCTAAGGACGTGATTCTCGAAATTAGTGTGAACTCAATTTAATTTCCGAAACTTGAATTAAATCTTTTGGTGTTTGCTTGCTCCAACTCTCACGTATTTAATGAATTATTTCGATATTGCTCATTATGAGTATCTTCAGGAGGCCTGGTTGATGAATTCCAAGTTGTGCTTACCCCTTAATACGCAAACGACAGCCACGATAATTCTCAAATGCCAAAAGCGATATGGGAATAGAGTGTGAAGATCAACGAATTGACCAAATTTTAAATTCAGATATTTTCAGACTGATTCTCTTTCTTATCTGCTTTTCCAGAGTAATAATCCCTGAACTCCTGGGAAAAGTTGGCAGTCTCCGCGATACTGAGCTGGTTGTTTGTGTGTTCTTCCTTAATCCAAATAATATTTCCATCAAGATCAATCTCTATTTTTTTCGAATTCTTCAGGTATCTCAAAATTGCGTTAATCATATGTAGGTTAAGTCTTGGGGCTAACAGTTTTTGTAAATTTCTAACCTTAGGATACCCATCTACCTTTCTCAAGGTGGCTATAAACAGGTCCAAGTGTTCATCTTTAAATTCTACTGGGGATATAGTTTTATTTTTTCTTCCCTTATTTTTCAGTTTAAATCGTAATCACCACGTACTAAGTAGGAGCAACTTCGGTTGCAAATATATTAAATGAAGTCTCTCATATTAACTAATAACTACTACAATTATGCATCTTTACTTCGATATAGTCGCCGTTTAAGTTGTTGACCATATCTTGCTTTGATGAATATAGCACCATTTAGAGATTAGAACTAAGATAGTATGGATTCCGACTAGTATGACCTCTTGCAGTGGTGTAGCTAAACTTAAATCTACCTTCAGATAGGATTGGTCCATTCACTATACTCAAACACCTGAGAGAGACGTAATAATCCAATAATCAAGAATAAGCTTTGAGAGTTATCATATACCTAAATTCGACTAAAGTAAAATTTCCATAAAATAGCTGTATTATCACAACACGATTAAAAAATTATTTAGATTCGGAGACTATGTCACCATCGATGTGCTCAACAAAATATGTTGTGCCATCTTTCTTATTTTGAACTTTCCACGCAAAATAGTTTCCCCCACTAATCGTGGAAGCTGCGGTACCTAGATATTGTCCTATAGAATTCGAGTTTGCGTTAGATTCATAAAATTCACCATTTCCCTTAATATAGACATAACCCACCGCAAAATCTTTTGGACTAAGATGCATTGAATTCTTTTGGGCGAGAACTATAGAAATGGCAACTTCTGGCGGAATGGGAATTCGGTTGATAGTCGGCTGATCAAGTGAACCCGTTAAAGCCATATAAACTATGATACGTTGCACCAATTCCTATTCCAAGAGATAGGATCACTTTTTTATCCAATCTTAACTATTCTTGTAGAATATTCAAATATAAACCTAAAATTTATTCACGTTCGAAACATAATCCCAACATTCTTCTCCTACCAATTAAGAGATGCAGGTGCTTGCATAATGGAAGTAATTGAGGACTAATCGATCAGTACCTACTCACACTTCGTCAATTTAACTGTTTAATTCAATCGTTTTGAGCAGGATAGGAGATAGTGAGTATCACACTCGGGCCTGACTTGTAATACGGAATGTACAAGACTCCCTTTCACCATCATTAAATACATATGTAACGTCCCGCGAATATCGAATAATGCCACTCTTAAGCGATACCATAATGCGTAGCAACAATATAATTCACGCGCTGGAGATTGATAGGATCCACGATGCATAATTTTTTGGCATACTACGATTTGCCATTAATGTACTAATGATACCTAACAGAATAATACCGCTAAATATGATTAATAGAACTTATTATTTTTTGATAGACTTTGTCCTGAATATATCCAAATTTGTGTTCGTAACTTTTCTTCCAGAATCTTAAAGCTCAAGTCCAGTTGATTTATTTTATCATTCTACTTGAAGACATATTATGTATCTTCTATTATTTTGGTGGAATTCGAATATTTGTTTAGCTGTAAAACATAAAAGTGATTTTGCTCAACCAATATGAATATCGTAGTGGAGATCTATATTCTATTAAGAGTATTCCGTGTTTGTGAAGCCATCGCTATTTACACTAGTTCTAATGTATTTCCGTGCGATTCCATTCATAGTGAGCCAAACGCCGGCTCCTATGCACAATCCTATGATGAATGTTCTAGTAAATTCGTAAATCGGTTTTTGGATTGTATCAATATAATTGCTATTTCGAATAGCATTGTTACTCACAACTTGAAGACTATCTGAATTCAACAAAATTGATGACCCTTCATACATGGAGTCTCCTGCATATTTTAACTGGAGATTCCTCGGACTGTTATTATTATTCATCGAATTACCATTTGTTATATATTGTTGAATCGGAATTACTGCTTTGCCACTATGATTCGTGATGGCTGTGGTTCTTTTCCCGTTTATTGCATCTACTAATTGTATTAGAGATTTCGAAATCCCATTATTAAGATCCTCTTTATCAACAAGGGTTGTTGACAGAAAACCATCACTTTTATTCATAATATTTGGACCAATATTCCTATCAGCGGAAATGACAGTGCCATGTCGCTGTACTTCAATTGCGTATGTTTCACTATGTATGTTATGACTAGTCTCGAGACTGCCCGCTTCATATATATTCAGGTTATTCGTGCTTCTTAAGAATGCCGTCAATTTTTGAGGATTAGAACTGCTCGCTGAAGCAGTGTAGACATGATACACAGGTCCCCATTTTCCATCACTTGAAGTTATTGGAATGCCAAGAGATTGAATACCATCTCCCCAGTCAACATCTATTTGATAATCTCTTGAATGAGCATGCTCCGTTACGCCTATCACTCCGACCTCATCGGTTCCCCACCTTGGTGAGGTATTAGCAATGAGGGCAATCGTTATAGACGGGACGCTCTTTGCTGAAACTTCTATTACCCCATTTACAAGGTATTCCAAAACGAGCAGAGAAAAACCGAATAATAAGATAACTATTACCTTATTCGGTAGTATCTGTTTCACATGCAAAAGGCGCGAAGCAAGCATTGCTAGTCGTCTTACTCGTAAGATCTCCTTCACGGATGATAAATAAGATTGGTTTCTATTTTGCTTAGCTATTATTTGTCTATGAATTATTTACATCGTTAATGAGAGAAAATTAATGCTAATCATAAACCGGAACGGAGACATAACCGAATAGTATCTTTCAGTAAACCAGTTTGGATTAACCTTTACCTCTGACTTTGTAAATGTAATCTTAAATCTAGTCAATATCCATCAGGGTTCTTTTAAAAAAATAACCTGAAATTCGCCTTCTATGCTTTATTCCACTAAGAAAAGGATATAACTAAAATTGTTTGCCTCGAAAAGAGGCAAAATGATATAAGTGTTTGGATTTAGCTAGATTTTCAAACTGCCTAACATCATTTCAATCCTTGTGTTACTTTTTTGCAGTCCTAATAGTGAACCCAAAAGCAGACGCTGAAAACTATATTCAATTAGTACCGGCTAAAACTGGCTCATTAGTAGACCAAGCTGGCAGACAGAATATTCTAGGAGTTGTAGCTAATATTGGACTGACGCCAGTTACAACCAATAGAGTCTTGTTGTAAAAGACAGAAACGATAGAGTACATATGAAATATTAATACAAATGACGTAAAAGAATAGGCAGCTGCTCACGGCAATAAGAGAGCACCGATTGACTGTTATGAGCCTCGTCATACTTATAATTAAGCTCGATGAATAAGTGGCATTAGGGCCATGCCTGATACGAGAGTGGCCACGATTATTAGACATTGTAGTTGCTAGGCCATTGATCTCCCCAGATATGAATTACCTCATATATGGAAATACAAATTTACCTGATAGGAGTTACATGGGATAGTTTGAAGTTATAATCAAGTCGAACTAGGCTACTGATATCCTAGTCCTAGCAAGATGCGCTATAATGGCGATAAATACGAAAAGGAGTAACCGTCAAAGTTTCTAGATTAAGACAATATATATGAACTCTTCATTTCAGCAGGAGATCACAAAATATAGATTAGGAATTAATAATTTGACATAAATTGAATCATGATATCATTGTCATTAAAACACTCTAGATAGTAAAGCCTCTCGGGATATTGAATTACAAGTACTAAACGATATATAAAATAACCACATAAGTATTCATCCCTTTATGCGGTTAAAGATATTGGGCGTAGGCGGCAGCACGCGAGAAACTTCACGCAGTACGCTGGCATTAAAGATCATATTGGAGACTGCAAAGACACATGGTGCAGAATCGCGACTGCTTGATTTGCGAAAACATCCTTTACCATTTTACGATCCTAATGGATACAATAATGATATCGAGAGACATGATATTCTAAGGATTACCGATGACGTGAATTGGGCTGACGCTCTCATACTAGCATCTCCAGATTATCACGGTTCTATGTCAGGGACAATAAAGAATTTTCTCGATCATTTTTGGAGGGAATTTGCTGGCAAAACATTTACCTACGTCTGCACGTCACATGAAAGGGGCTTGACCGTCATGGATCAGATGCGGACAGCTGTTCGACAATGTTATGGATGGAGTATGCCATACGGAGCGGCGATTAATGGTGACCATGATTTTGATGAAGACGGAAGCATTACAAATCCTGCTTTAGAGAGACGCCTGAGAATGCTCGCTCGAGACTTGGTTATTTACGGTAGAATAATAAGAGAACAATTTCAAAATGATCTAGATAGTAGCGAAGTTGCGACATTTGCGGCCCAGTATAGAAAGTAATATAGCACAAGATTCAGATAATATGGTCGGGCACCTCTAGGGTTGTTTTCCTTTCAAGAACTGGTATAGCAAATTTCAGATTTTCTTCTAGGTTCGATTTATCTTATGCGGCCAGAGCAGATTCATAATCGAATATATATTCAATAAATATTCAATCAAAGATGACTTTTATGCCTACTAAAAAATCCCTCATATTATGAGTTGTTTTTGTATTCGACATGTCAAAATCTAGATGCTATCTTTGGGAAAGGCGATACTCTTAATTTATTCACAGTTTATAACACTTTTCCACGTTGTACCATCACTTTGATCTATTTCATGAGTTCAGCGACCATAATAATAATAATAGAAAGGACTTCTACTAGAAGACACTTAATTGCAACTTAATGAAGGATCACTCAGATTTGATGCTTTTTATACAGAATAATCATTAGAAGGTGTCAAGATGGCTCTTCATCTAGACCGGAAGATATCTTCGCTGCTAATGTCTTTAGGATACCCTACATTATACCCCCCTCAAGAATTAGCTATCTCAAAAGGAGTTTTAGAGGGTAAAAATTTACTCATTACAACTCCAACTGCTAGTGGTAAGACATTGGTGGCGTTAATGGCTGCAATCAAGACAATCGAGAAGGGATTAAGGGTGGCATACCTAACTCCATTACGAGCCTTAGGAGCGGAAAAATGCGCGGATTTTCAAGTTCTCAATAATCTCGAAATATTCAATCGAAAGATTAAGGTTGAGTTAGCTAGTAGTGATTTCGATTCTCAGGGCAAAGAACTAGCTAATGCTGACATTATAATATTGACTAATGAAAAAATGGATTCGTTGATGAGACACAGGTCGGATTGGATATCAGAAGTAGGACTTTTTGTATTCGATGAAGTTCATCTCTTAGGTGATCGAGAGAGAGGCCCTGTGTTAGAAATGATATTAACTAAAATACGACAAGTCTATCCTCAAATTCAGCTCCTAGGTACTTAGTGCTACGGTCATTAATTCAGAGGACATAGCTTCTTGGCTTGGGTGCGATTTGGTTGACAGTAAATGGAGACCTACGAAATTAGTGGAGGGCGTATATCAAAATGGAATCATTAAAATGAGTGACGGCAGCAATATAAAAATTAAATCCAATTGCGGATCTGCAATAGTCGATCTCGTCCATGATTCTATGGTGAACGGATATCAGACTTTAGTATTTACTGAAACTCGTAAATGTACTTCTTATCTTGCAAAGAAAGTAGAAGGAATTGTATTCAAAAGTTTAGATGAGAGCAGTAGAAAAATGGCATTAGAGGAGGCATCCAAGATCCGTTCTCATGGAGAAGATACAGAAATTACATCGACTCTTTCCCAACTAATATCCAAGGGAGTAGCGTTTCATCACGCAGGTATCGGATCATCTAGTAGGAAAATCATAGAGGAGTCTTTCAAAAAAGGAATCATCAGAATTCTATTTACCACTCCTACACTCGCTGCCGGCGTGAATCTGCCGGCTAGACGAGTTATCTTGTCAAACTTCTTACGCTATGATTCAGATATTGGTAGTAGGATACCCATCAGTGTCTTAGAATATAAACAAATATCTGGCCGTGGAGGCAGACCAATGTATGACAAAGACGGACAATCAATAATCATTGCTGGATCAAATTTCAATCGTGATGACATTTACGATCATTATATATTGGGTTCTCCAGAGCCTATTAGGTCACAACTTGCCAATAATAGAATCATTAGAATACATGTTTTAAGTACCATAGTTATGTTTCCTGGAATAAAGAAAAATGAAGTTATAAATATCTTTCAAAACACGTTACTGGCACAATCTTGCAAGGAATCTACCTTGTCATCCAAAATCACTAATGCCTTGGATTATCTACAATCAGATGGATTGGTCAAAATGAGGAAGGAGAGATATATTGTAACAGAATTCGGAAAGAATATATCATTATTGTACGTAGATCCTTCTACAGGGATAGAGTTTAGAAAGGCTATCGAATCGATTAAAAAACCCAGCAAAGAGAATCATACCTTGGGTTTTTTACATTTAATTACAAGTAGTATCGATTTTTATCCACGCCTTGCACTGAGAAATAACGATTATGACTCACTGTCCGGAATTCTTTTGCGTAACACAAATCAACTTATCTTTCAGATTAATGAGTTCGAAAGTTCGAGAAGTCTATGGGCGCTCTATGAATGGATCAATGAGAGTAGCGACAGAAAACTGAGTGAGAGACTTGGAGTTGAACCGGGTGACATGTATAGAATTGTTGAGACAAGCGAATGGTTGGCTTATTCGTTATACAAAGTTGCAAAGATCGTTGGGCGCGAAGATTTGCTCAACGAATTATATAATTTAAGAATTAGAATAAAATATGGCATAAAAGAAGAGCTTATATCCATAATCCAATTCAGAGGGATAGGAAGGATCAAGGCCAGATCATTGTATAATGCTGGCATTAAGGACTCCACTATCTTAGCAAACACTCCAGAATCAAAGTTATCTACGATTCCTAAGATCGGAATGGGACTAGCTAAGGTTTTGAAGAATAAATCAAAGGATACGATGCTTCCTGAGTAAGGCCATTGAATCTTCAGAGTTTCTCTAAATAATCTAGACTAAAGTTTACTTATTATTCAATGTTGCAGTTATATAACAAATCTTTTGTATTAACAGGACTGATAGATATTTGCTAAATCCCGCGGACAATAGTACACTCATCCAAGCAATACTTGTCTCTTTCATCTCATTTCTGTTAGTTGTAGTTATGATGCCTAGAACAATCAGATCATTAATCTCTAAGGGAAAAATAGTAAAGGATTTCCATAAACCTGAATTGCCGCTCATACCTAGGCCGGCTGGACCCACATTGCTCATAGGGATCGCAACGTCGGAAATAATCTTATTTTTGCTGACGTTCAACGTGAAAGTCATTGCGATTCTGCTAACTACAGTCCTAGGATTTATTATTGGCCTGATAGACGATAAGCGAGTAATGCCGGGATCATTTAAGCCACTCGCGCTAATTTTAGCAGCTGTTCCCTTAATAGTTCTCGGAGCTTATGGTTCGCATCTGTATCTGATATTTGGCGCAGTCTTCATTCCCCTGTTATCCATCCCACTAATCTTAGTTATAATTCCTATTGTAGGAAACACAATTAATTCTATCGATGTATTAAATGGGGTCGCAAGTGGATTTGTAATTATTTGTACTATACCTCTTCTAATAAGTATCGCGATATTTGGTAGTAATGACATGTTCGTGGCAGCCTCTACCACTACTATTTGGATCACTAGCTTTATACAAATTTCACAAGTATCCCAGCAAGATCTTTCCTGGTGATTCTGGAACTTTATTAATTGGGTCAATGTACGGTGCTATTGCTATTGCTGGAAGTTCAGAGGTGATAGGAGTTATATCGTTGCTACCCGCAGTTATGAACTCTTTCCTTTTTCTAGCTAGTGTGAAGAAAATAGTTGAACACAGACAAGTTAAGGCCAGGCCCACTGTATTAATGGATGATTATAAATTGGCAGCATCAAAGGATAGGGATGCGCCTACTACTCTTTTAAGATTAATTCTTGCACGTGGACCTATGTCAGAAAAACAAATTGTTGGTCAGGTTTTTAAGTTAGGAATATTCTCGTCCATTTTAGCAGTGATCTCAATTATCATTCAATATTACTTTATTACTGGACTAATTCCCAAATGAATAATTCTGGACTTATGCTATTTATTACCTTAATGTGGATTATGATTCTCGCTGCTGCTGCATTTCTTGTGATGGTTGTAGCTCCTATGGAGTTTGTCCTGCTCCAAAACGGCGTCAACAGGGTGGTGATATCCATAATTCAAGCAGCTATTTCCATCATTGTGGTCATTATGTTAATACTTTTTCTAAGCAGGTTTAAGAAAATCTATGTAAAGCGAAATCTTATATAGAGGTAAAGTAATAGTCAGTCAAGAGCTATTTTTCTAAAATAAGAGACATCGGTATCTTCTGATGTTCAATCCGATGGCTTGCAGATAACATTACTACTTGCTTACAATTTCATTCTATGTTCTACGCAGTTACTCTTTAAAAGAGCTGTTCTGGAGTCTTTTTTCTCTTTGATGGATAAGGATTATGATGAACATAGTCATTTAGAGATTTTATCATAATTCCCATCCTGTAGCTATTTGGCATCACATCAGTGATGACTGCATTATCCTCGAGTACTTTCTTTGTAGATGGACCAACAACCGTAACGATAACAAAGTTATTTAACGATGATTTGAGGGATTGTCTTAAATTGTTTTTTTCTGCAATTATAAATAACTCTCTGACTGCGGGTGGACTTGTAAAGGTTATGGCATCAATAATCCTATTATTCAGGTCTTCTATAAGTTTGATGACCTTTGATTCATCAGGAGGAAGACAGCTGAATCCCATCTCACGTAAGATTGTCGCACTTTCATTGTCAAGCTCATAGGAATATTTGTAGATTGTCAGCTCGAACGGTTCTGCCCCAGCCCTTCTAAGCTCATCTATAAAACATTTTGAGTAGGATCCATGCCATAGAATGCCTATCTTCTTGCCCATTATTCCGTATTCTTTTAGCAGATTCAGGATTCCGTCTGTAGTATTTTCATATGGGATCAGTTTGGTATGGATACCATACTTTGCCAATACCGCTTGTGGTTTTGTGCTTCGAGCGATCAACGATGTGGCTTTCAAAGCATCCCTCAATTTTTCTCCTAATCCGAGCTTCTTAGCAATAGTCATAAGAGAGTAGACGCCGGGGCCAGACATGAATATCAAGAAGTCAGGATGTTCGAAAATCTTGTCAATAAATTTCCTAATTTCTTCGATATCTCGTGTTGCATTTAGGCCTACTGTTGGTGCAAAGTATGGCTGGCCTCCAAATGCCATTATCAATCGAGCCAGCTCAGAGGCTCTTCTACTAGCCGTAACGGCTACCGTTAAACCTTTCAATGACATATGATATTATATTTAATAAGCATATGTAGATAAATAAATAATAACATTAAATCAATGATTCAAATACGATCAACGTAATCTGCGATGTATGCTTTAGATAATATGACTATATGTATTGCCTTTCTGCACAAAGAGAAAAAAGAAAGTCTCAAATGCTTTCTTTTTTCTCTCCTGTGAGCCTATTCGTAATCGTCGAATAATTCTTTTTGTTATCGATATAAATCATTTAGGTAACAACGTTAACTGATGTGAAAAACCGTAAGTATTATTCTATCGACTAGGGGATGCACTAAAATAACACTCTCACGATAAGAGAATTAGAGACCAGAAATTTACTCCAGATCGATGAGACTGTTAGGTTAATCAGATTTTCGTCATTAAAAGCACTTATATACTCTAACTATCGCTTATTTAATATACTAAGCTTCTTTTATATACTACTCTTTAGATTATGCATTTTTTGTAAATCCGGAGCAAACGATATAAGAGTAGTTGGTACCGCAATCTGAATCGGATCTTTTAACGACATTGGTTTTCCAGTCTCAGGTGAAATCGTTTCCTTTTTTTTACTCCACACCATAGAATTAAATTCTAGAATCGATTTGGTATATTTTGTTAGATCTTGGTATCCTGTCTCTGATTTAGGCATCTTTTGTAAATGAATGCTCTTATTAGAGTACATTTTTGTCCAAATCTCTTCCGTAATAAAAGGACAAATTGGAGAGAGCAGCAAAAGTATTGTATATAAGCATTTATTTATAGTAGAGATTGCGGATTCACGACCAAATTTATGTTCCTTTTCATTTTCATAAACACGCCATTTAACCATTTCCAAGTAATGTGAGGCAAACAAGTTCCATGTAAAGTCTCTTATTGCATTTGCAGGAATAAAAAAATTATAATCGTTATACCCAAGATCACACACTTTAACTAACTTTGACAGCTCTCCTAAAATCCACTTATCTGAGTCATCGAGATGTTGCGGTAAGTCATAGACTATCTCAAAAGAAGAAACAAATCTTGCTATATTCCACAACTTCGAGAGAAAATTCTTTGATATTACGATTTTTTGTTCAGAGCATCTAAAATCCTGTCCCAAATTACCTTCCGCAGCAGACCAAAATCGAAACGCATCTGCACCATACCTGTGAATAATTGGAAATGGGTCTATGACATTTCCCTTGCTCTTACTCATCTTTTCACCTTTCTCATCTACACCATAGCCCATTATCCAAGCCTCAGTCCAAGGTAATTGATCGGTTAGTTGGAAGCAGCGTAACATACTATAATAAAGCCAAGTTCGTATAATATCCTTAGCTTGTGGTCTCAGCCTTGTCGGATAGAGACGGTCAAATGATTTTTGATCTCGTAGATATCTTGTGATAAATAGTGGAGTGATACTAGAGTCCATCCATGTATCAAATATCCTGTCCTCTCCAGTGAACTCGGTGCTTCCGCATTTACTGCAATTTTTGAATGGAGGCTTTTCCTTCCAAGGTCTATAATATTGACCGGCCTCTGGAAGATTCGGGGCTTTGCAAATTTTACAGAACCAGATAGGAATTTCTGTCCCGTAAAATCTTCGTCTTGAAATTGGCCAATCGATCGAAACAGAATCTAGCCAGCTATTCAATATTTGTCGATGTATCTCAGGATGGAATTTTATTTTCGATGCGAGTTTTTTCAGTTTTGGGATATAACTCATCTGCTTTAGATAATAATCTTGCATAGATAGTATTTCAATGGGTGTTCTACTACGTTCACAAATAGGTGTTCGATGCATAATGTTTTCTTCTCGTTCGACACGTTGATCCTTTTTAAGATCCTCAATAATTCTAGATCTGGCTTGAGATATTCTAAGGTTTGCATATGGTTCGGCTAATTCAGTTGTAGTTCCGAACTCAGTTAACGATACTATTTCTTCAAGCCCTAGTTCTCGAAAAAGCTGGACATCATTTCGATCACCGTAGCTACAAACCATTACCGCACCAGAGCCAAAGTCGGGTTTTGCTGTCCGGTGAGCAAGAATTTCAACTTCTCTATCGAATATAGGTAAGATCACATGCTTGCCTATGAACTCAGTATACCGATCATCTTCAGGGTTCACTATTATTGCTTGACAAGCAAAGAGGAGTTCTGGCCTAGTGGAAGCTACAATTATAGTTCCTGTCTCTTTGATATCAAATTTCATGTAAACTAGAATGGTGGGAATATCTTGATAGGTGATTTCTGCATCGGCCAGGGTAGTACCACAATCGTAGCAATAATTATTGGGCCTGTTTGCTATGTATATTAGATCCCTCCTCCATAAATCTATGAAAGTACTCTGAGTTAAAGATCTAAATTCGGTAGAGTCAGTTCTATAGTCCTCGTCAAAATTTCCACTTAACCCAATATCTTTCATTATTTGAATCATCTCTGATTCAAGATTGTCTAGTGCGTGTCTACAAAGATCGAGAAATTTTTCTCTGTCAGTCTTCCGCATTTGAATCTTATATTTTTTTTCAGTATAAATCTCAACAGGTAGGCCATTTCTATCTATGCCTATAGGAAAGAATACGCAATAATCCTTCATTCGAGCGGCCTGAGCGATCATATCTATCTGGGCATAGTGGGCCGCTGCTCCGATGTGCCATGGTCTGCCAGATGGATATGGCGGTGGAGTATCAATTATGAAAGGTATGCTATTTTGACCGATGATTGAGAAGCCATAGACATTATCTTCGCGCCATTTATCTAGAATTTTCAGCTCTAGCGAAGGATCCCATGATTTAGATTCAATTTTATGGTTTTCGTTCATGTTTTAGCAACATATCAATTACCGTTATTAACGTTAATGACATCCTATATTCGATGAGTGGTGGTGCTCTACTAATGAAAGGATCTATCATGCTAATAACTGTCTTTTTGTACCTATTTGTTATGAGTATTTCGATTTTCACAACTACTATATTTATTACTCCAAAACTTTCTGGACAAGTTGCATTATTCTCTATCGTCATGGCTATGATTCCCCCTTCAGTTCTAACTATATTTTTATTGAAAAGAATAATAAGATCGCGCTTAGTAATACGGTTAGGAAGGTAGAACATTTTGATTGATAGCTTCGAAGTATTAAAATGCCTATACTTTAAGTTTGGCTGTATTGTTCTCTAGCACGTAAATTATAGTACAGTAATCTAAAAGCACCGAAAATCTCTAATACGTTTGAAAAATGTGGATCAAGAACTCAAATAAAACCTAGGCTAGAAATCTTTTCTAATTGGCAATTCGGGATTTCCGAATTCGTTTGAATACAGTGAATAAAGTCTTATCTCTTGACCATGTTTTATTCGATAATTTCCAATCAGTTTTATAGTTTTTTTGTATTCTTCCTTTAAGGAGATAAGTGTTTCCGCCAAATTATCAGCGATTAAGATATGCCACTCGTTACCTATATCCATAACTCTACGTGCTAATATAATACCAGGCCCCCAATAATTCTGATTATTTTTTATATCATTCACTGTAAATACTGGTCCCGTACTGAGACCAATACGCACGATTATAGAATCTTCATTATTTTTCTCATAATTATACTTACGCAGCTCACGGTGAAGCTCCATGCCCAGTTGTAAGGGCAATTCTGGATTTAATGGAAATCCTATCACCATTCCGTCACCAGTAGGTAGTATTATTTTCTTATCGTCTGCCTTAAAAGCCTCACATATAAGTATAAGACTATTGAGAGTCTCTATTTTTTCTCTCTGTTTATTGACAGATAATAATGGATCAGAAAGGCCGACTATATCTATAAAGAAAAAGTTTGCATTTATTGGTTCAGTCGAAATGCCTATTACTGACAGACTAAAGTCATAAACCTTTACTAATTTCTTATAAATTTCTAAATGGTCAGCATGAAAGGGCAGTTCAGTATAAATAACTGGCCTATCAATTATAGGATCCTTACAAAGGAAACAAAAAGCGTAATTCGATCGTTTGCTAAAGGAAATAGTCCCTTCGTTAGATATATTAAATTCGATCCACAGCGGATCATGATGTATACCCTTTATAGAGAGCATTCTAACTCTTCTGACCAATGCATCTCCGTTATCCTCTAACTTCATCTCTAATATTCCGTCAAAAATAGAGCTTATGCGATTAGTTTCGTATTCATTCGAAGATGGAGTACTAAGAGTGAAAATTGCTGACGCATTATATGATTTCAAAATGAAGTAAAGCTTTGTAATAAATGTCTCTACAGTTTTCTCTCCAAATAACGCCAGTAGATGCGTCAATGAATCACAGATAAATCGAACATTTTTAGCAGGTTTAGTAGACTTAGTATGTGCCAAAGAAGATGAATTTAGTATCTGATGTTTCTTACTAATTCCAGCCCGCTCAAGCGCTTTAGCGACTTCGTCCAGAGCATAGGATAATTTCATGTCCTCTTCTATATCGTTAATATATGGATTGATAAAGATGGAATATTCTGAGACAACGGACTTTTCGAAATTGGAGAAGAGGTCACTATACTGATCCATAGTCAAGTTAGAACTCAGGTAGATGCAATATTCATTTTGTGATATACCCTCAAGCAAAAATTGTCTACAGTATATGCTCTTTCCTGCTCCGGATGACCCCGTCAACAACAGGATGCTGTTAGAGATATTATCCTTGCCTACTAAGTGAGTTATGCCCGGAATTTGCATCTCATTGTAACAAAATTAGCCAAGCTGTTACTTATATCTTATTAAATGGATTCCAATATAGGCGCGTTGCCCAATTTATTAGAAAGCAACAATAAGTAGGTTTCACGACTTAGCAATAACAAAAATGCATGGATAGCGATCTATGTCAAACAAACAAAAATTAGAACCCAGGTAGAGAATCGCCTAGTCCAGGTTTTTCCTTTTCCAATTTCGCGATATTTCTTGACATATATTCCATGGTTCCTGGTATATGACACTTGCAAATGCAATCACTACAATCTATATGGCTACCTTTTTTACAATAGTCGGATAGTCCATTATTCACCATAAATTAACAACTCAAATGATAAAGACTTATTTTAGTCTTGCTAAATTGCATTAATACTAAATATAAAAGTGATCACGATAATAACTACAATATATCGCAGGTTGTCAATCAGATTATAAGTATAAAAATATTGATACCCTTATTATATCACAATTCGAATATTTTATTACAAAGGAGTAGCAAAAATTAGCTAGCCGCTGCATGGGAATTAAAGTATCTATTTGCTAGTTTTCAGCAGGACTTTGCCTGAGCCTCAAATTATAGACTAGATACATTTTTAACTTGATTAAAAAGAATAAATGGATGGTGTTTGAGACTTAGGCAAAAGAAAAGTACTAACTGAATCGCATCTTAAGGAACTAGTGAAGCCTCAAACTGGTGAATTGCTAGGACGAGTCATAAAGTTAGTGGGTGGAGACAATATTATTGTAAAATGTACAGATGGTAGGGTCAGAACGTGTCGTATTAGAGGAAAAATTAAGAGAAGAATGTGGATACGTGATCATGATTTGGTATTAATTGCTCCTTGGGATTTTCAAGCAGATAAGGCAGATATTATCTGGAGATACATTGCTGCTCACGCAGATAAACTTGAACAAGATGGCTATCTTGATGGATTAAAATAGACCAAACATGGGCACAAATACACATCCGATGCCTTGCTATGAATTAATATAATGATAGTTGAAATAAGTTATTGATGTCTATGTAGACATGATGAGTATTATCCCGAATTAGTGACCCTCCGTATTTAGGCTTGAATCTATACTACAACTAGGCCGCGTTTGGTAGTACGAGCCACGCAAGAATGTAGACAAATCTTTTAAATTTATTAGAGATTTTGTATGGGTGCTGGATTTCATATGAGTCTATAATATTTCTACTCAGTTCTACCGAAAGATTATAATTTTTCTATTTAAGATATAATAGTATTTAGGAAGAGCGAAGGTAACAACTAAAAATAGAACTGAGTAGGACGAATATCACCATAACGAAATCAATATCATAGATCGTCAATGGGATATTTAGATAAACATGCGGAACATTCATAGATTTCTTTCCCAACAGGTCCTGACACGTTGAACTTTACAACAGTAGTACATTTAGGACATCTGCCCTGCACACTACGGCTCTTTGTCTGCGGCCTAATAAGTTTCCGTCTTCTTCTGCCTCCCATTATTTGTATCGTAAGTGTTGATACACATTCGACATTTTTACCTATCTAAGTAAACCTATGGTTCTACAATAATTTGATAGATTGACACGTACTCGACAGTTTTTTCAACCAGGTGGCCTCAAATTGATTATGAGGAATTAACTGAAATCCATACCGAGTGCATTTATCGTATCTACTATAATTATTAGATTCTAAAATACTAATATCCGACATCTATTCAACGTAGCCAATCTGAGATTGCACTAGTCTATCTCCATGCTTAGGTATTAGAGCTGTAAACCGAGTCGAATTTTGTGACCTTCACTGAAAATCCGGATCCGCGCAATTTCCATATCAGTTCAAGTTGAAATTAACCATTTCTAAGTTAATCGCGGCAAATCTACCTAGACACGAGTTTAATCTTGTCGAGGTAACTTGGAAGGTCATTAACAAAAGACATGAAGTTACTGATAGGTACGACTGGTATTTCTTCAACCAGTTTTATAGCCATGGGATAAAGAGTAAGTAGTACTGGAATAGATGAAGACACAGTTTTTCTATTTGACATAAATACGTATGCCCTGTGAATTTGCTTTATAGCATAAGATGAAGTAGATTTTAAATCATTTCGTTGCCAATGCTTGCAATCAATTAATATGGCTAGTTTAGAGTAATTGTTGGTTCCAACAACATCAATCTCTATTCTACGAGGTTTATTAAACCGTACATTACACTCAGTTTTATATCCTGACAAGTTAAGAATTTCTGAAGTGAGCACCTCAAAATCTCTCCAGGTTAGAATTTTAGATATCAACTCAACATCATTCCCATTTTTTAATGCAAGAATTGCAAGTTTGATTCGATCTGAATTAGAGAACATATAGATATTTTGGGATGTACGACCGACTCCGTTATCCAATAAATATTGCATAACTTGTTTAGAGACTGACCGACTTATAATGTCCAACCTGCTTTGAAATTCATTTAGAGTTAATTCTGGCATTATTGCACGCATAGCTTTCACTAATAGTAAAGGATCCATATGATATGATTAGTGGTCGGATATTTGAATTAGATAGAATGATCTTAAATTTCGTTGCACAGTGTTATCTTACAGTAAATGCTAATTTGATTTTTAGTCCTACTTAATAAATTTAGAAAAATTCAAGGCATATCTGAAATTAGCATCTTCAAATGTAATTAGTGACAACTAGTAATAAGATTAGCGAGGAAGCTTGTAATTGGTAACCTGAAAATCGAACACCGTATCCAAGCGTGTGATATCAATACAATGAAAGACTGATTCGCCGGAATATAAATATTTACAGGTGTTTAGGCATTTCAAGTTATCAGATTAATAGAGATGCTCTACAAATTGGAAATTAGATCGTTTGCCACATCAATCTCGTATCAGAATCATTGTTGGATCATGATAAATGATCGCTTTTTTAGTATTGATAATTATAGTGTATCGTCTTCCTTACTATATTATGCTACATGATTCAGTGCAACTACTATAGCGTTTAAAGAGTTAGTAAAGTGGATGATTTGAGTAATAAGTTAATGAGATCTATGTACTATTTTCTCAAGTACGCTGCATACATTATTTTATTCAAGTATAATTTACAAATTGATGAATAAATGAGTTAAGATCATATGTATTAACAAGCACCGGCAGAGTAACCGAACATATCTATTCATTTGAAGATATTTTTAGGTGATTCTATATTAGTTGAATAGAATTATCTTCCTATCGAAATATTTTTTAGAAAGAGGATAGAGCCATGTATACAGCCTGATCTAGATTGTGTGCCAGTATTAATAAAAATAACGGAATGGGTATAGATATAGATAATATCAATTGCAATATTTGTGAAATGCCATTGGAGCTTCCCGACCTTGAACAGCATATAGTCTCCCAAGTCCATTTGAGAAACAAAGCTCAACTGGACACAAAACTTAGGATTCTTAATACGGCCGAGCTAAGGCAACAATCTGTACTACATAAATGGCTAGAATCAGCATAGTGAATATATCTAATTTCTGGTCAACTTTATACCTGCCATATTAATAAATGACACATCGATAATGTAACTGAATGGTTATTTTGTTTTCTTATTACAGATTTGTGGAAGTTACTGAGCAAAATTAGGGACTGTTTGTGAACGGATATCATTGTAGGTCTCTAAATAAGACATTCCCTTCATAGTCGTTAAGTATTTCTTATCGATTTGCCTATATGCGATCAGATCATGTACCAATAGAACATGAAGGTATTCAGTTAGGTCTACCGAAGATAACGAAGTTCTGGAGATTATTGCCGATGATTTGATACCTACTGTGGCTGCCTCCAAAATGAATTCAACTATGTCGCTAGGGTTTTCAAATGTCATTATGAGATCAACTAATACCTTTAGAACTGCTATTTATGAAAAGCTCTCACAAATTCTCGTTCTAATGTCAGGTTCTATCAAATAATACTCTTATCCTGCGAGTTCGAGACTAATATTTTCACGATATATTTCAAGGTTCTTGTGTTCACGGCATGAGGTATGACATATTGTAATAATAATTTGGTCAGTCTATTTAGTTACTGCGAGTAGCAATCATAGTAATTGAAATCAACACTATTATAAAATTACAATTGATCGGCTTTCACTCAGCAGGGTAGCTAATCAATGAACCACAGGTATTTTACTAAACATAGATACAAATATTTATCTCGCTAGTTGCTTAGATACTACTCTATCAACTAAAAGAAGCTTAATAAACTATTGGAGTTTTTTAACTCCAGTAACATCAGAGGTATTTCCCATGTACATTTAACTCAAATCCACTAATAATATACCAGCATAACAAATACAGTGATATCTGGAATTCAAAGATTGCTGTTTATATTATCCCTATTGTTACTGGCTATAACTATATCTAACTTTTCAACATATAATATGATTCTCGCTGACAATAACAAGAAATTATCAATACAATGTGCAGATACCATACCATGCTTGGACGGGATTTGCATAGGTAACTCATGCTCACCCGCGAAGAATCAATATGCGAGCGATGCATCTTATAAAACAAAACAATCGATTAATATTGAAGGTTCCTCCAACAGCTTTGAACAGATTAGATCTAGCACAAATTCTATGGACATGCATCAAAATACAAATAATGGCAATATGTGTATTAAGTCACCAGTCTCGACAGTGATCAACACTTCAGGGAAAAAAGATTGGAAGGATGTTAAAGATGTATTGGACAATAATCTCAATACAAAATGGTCATTGAAAGATGGCAAATCATATATTCAAATGGATTTGGGTGGAATTAAAAGTATCTGTAGCATAGACATTCACTGGTACAAGGCAGAAAAGGGAACATATCACTTTGTGATATCTACATCGATGGATGGAATTACGTTCACAACTATATTAAGAGGAACAAGTGATAGCACAAGTATAGGATCAGAAAACTATCCAATCATAAAGGATTTGCAGGGCAGATATATCAGACTTGATGCTTCCAGGGATTCAGACGTGTCTGGCGTATCAGAAATAGGAATATATACAAAAAATATTAAAAACGTGAATGCATCGGGCACTCAGCCACCGCAGTATCTGATGAGCTCAAATAATTCATCATCACCAATTTCTAAATTAGACAAACGGCTCGCACCGAGCCAGTATATAGATCTCATATCTCCATTAATAGAAACAAATCATTTACCGGTGATTATAGACAAGAATGTTGAAGATACTTCTTCCGCATCGGCTATTCAAATTAGCCTGGCAGGAAATGACATCAATAAATCCGGTGCCTTAAAATTCTCAATTATCGAGCTACCTGTCCACGGGATTTTGAGACAAGGCTCAACTGCAAACAGCATAATATATACACCGATAAACGGCTTCACAGGCAGAGATACCTTCACATATAATGCAATTGACGACCACGGCAAAGAAAATTTGAAAGGAAGAGTTAATATCCTAATAAGCAACAATTACCCTTTATAAAATAAGTCTATAACTATTTTATTGGATCTGATAAATAGTGATATAGCACTTCAATTGATTTAAAAATACCCAAGACCTCCGTAAATGTGATGCACTATGACAGTAAGTTATGAATCGTGTCTCCCAGGAGTCCATATAGTTGGAGGTTATGAACAAATTTGCCGCACGCTCGAGATTAATGCGGTATGCGAAAAGGTACCGATTAAAAAACTCGATAGATTTCATGGAAGATAATGATAGCCAGTCACTTTGGACATTCATTAACCCATGACGAATATTTTAGAGGATAATCCTCTAGAAATACATCTAACAACCTAGTCCTAGAAAATTAGAATCTCCAGTAATATTGTATTAATATTATTGTGTAGTATTATATTTCACATCTATCATTACAATCAGTATAACTGAGACTTATTTGTGTAAGGGGCATTTTGGTCGAGATATGCAAAAATGCCCCATAATACCGAATTTTAATCTTGAGTCAACTTAACGTAATCCACTTACGCCAGGGGACCATTGATTTAGTTCGTTAATACTGTAACAATCTGCACCTTCAAAAGGCTTGATCTACCATGATTAGAGTTACGACGAGATCGAGAAGTTGGAATTATGGCGCTACAGACTAACTACATTTCGAACGTCCAAACATAACGTGATAAAAGTCAAAAATGGTCAGTCTTTTAGTTTAGTCGTATGGATATATCCAAAACCATTTGCATTGTATCAACACTTAAAGAGATAGTTTAATTGGGTTATTGAGTGGTCTGTTTAATGATTTTATATTTGAATTTTATCATATTGTGTTAATTAAGATAACTTTGTTAAACAGTATCTAAATAAGGAAGAAGTAGTAACTATTGTATACCACGTATGAATGAACGAGACTCTGAGGACGACGATGCTGAATATGCTGATGTGCCTAACGTTTCTTCATCTCGCCAGCAAGTTCTCTCTGTAATAGATAGCTTCATAGAGCAGATCTTGCATATTAGAAAAACTTTGCTTGGCGTCTCTATTTCTTCATTAATATTAGCTCCACTTGCAATAGGACTTTCAATATTCTTGTTACGACATCCCTCTTTTTTTGTTATTTTGGAAATAGAGAACGAATTTGGTTTGATCCTTAGCATCCTGCTCGGGTCTGTCATTATTATTTCATCTTTATGGTTGATTGCCGGTATCAGGCAGTATCGTTCAGTAGGTTCTTGGAACAAGAAATACAAAGCATATCAAATTGATAAACAAGAATTAGATAAGAAAATTGCGGCTCAGTTTATTTTAGATCGAGATGATAACAAATCGTAATATCAAAAAATGAACATTATACCATGAAAACTCATCGTTTAGAATAGTGTGGTTAAAATGAAAACCATAAGAATGATTTTTCTGTTCCTTTGTTATTTTCATTCTCTACATCAAAGAGTCCTTTTTTTGCTTCATTACCGTGACTCCGCCTGGGAAACATTCTTTCGTAAGGTTCCAGGATCGTTCTGGAAAACTCAATTCCCTTCTCAGATGGCCTATAAATAGTAATTCGTCGTTTATTAGACCTGATTTCTCGTTTAGTAATCAATCCATTAAGCTCCAAATTGTCAAGAATGAACTTGTGCTTTTTAAGATTCAATCCGCAGAAACTAATTAAAGCTGTCTGATTCATTTCGCCATATTCAACAAGCTTTAGGATCAGATCTTTGACAATGTAAATCCTGTCTCTATATGTTGATTGGGAACCAGCCATCAGAAATTAACTTACTCTCTTACTAATCAACAAATAATCTTCCATGTCATAATAATAACTTAACTAAACAATATGAAGTAATAGTCCATTTTTGTTATGAGAGTAGTATGCGAATCTGCAAAAATCTGATTCAATGGAAGCAGCCTTACGTTGATATCATGAGATAAGGGAAATTTATGCTAGACACATTTTCATTCCGACTGGCTGACTTCTAAGCGATTTGACTGGAATAAACTAGTATGAAATTGAGTATTTAGCTTCACATTCTGTGCAATATAGCCGCGCTTAAATCTGAAACTGCCACAATTCCTTAACTTGATTTTTTAGATAGCACTGATTTCAGCCAATGAATACCAGATGTGGTAATCGTAAAAAGCATGGTGTCGACTCCATCTTTTGTATTATTTCGAAGTACGTGGCCTGACTTTACTAACTCAGATAAACGCGAGCTTACGGATTTTGGATTCAGCGTGGTGGCAAATTGAATCTGGGATAGACTCATTCCATCGATCTCGGTCCTTCCTAGCTCTTTTACAATTCTTGACGCTACTAACTGCAATGCGACCATTTGTTTATCAGAAACCTTTTTTATTCCTGTTTCTCTGGAATCTAAAATTATTCTCGGTCCCTCAGCCGTAATCTTAATGAAGGCTGCAAAAGACTCTATCAATTCTGTAGATGAATAATTTAGGGAAATTCTCTTGGCAAGATCTAAAGTTGGTACTTGCTTCGATATAAATGCTATAGCAGATCGTAGAACAGATTCCGCAGATCCATTGAATTGTACTTTTATGTCTCCAATTGCAACTGAAACGCTAACGCTTGTGCTGTTAATATCATGATCATTTGACATCTTTATTACTCCAAAAAAATCCTAGTCGATAAATAGGAAGCATAAGACTTCTGAAGCTCAAAAAGCTCGGATAGACTAGCGTATTTTCTTAAGACATTAATACATAACGAGCTTACAAATTCATAATCAAGATTCATATGATGTACACCTTTAATGATCATATTTGTATCTCGGAGTAACTTATTCATTTAGATTTGATGTTTATATAATTAGATAGCGCCTTAATAAAGATAATATTAATGGCTCCGTTCTCGGCGAGAAGCAAATTGAGTACTATAAAAAAAATATTGAACTATGCAAGAATTTATGATTAATGTTCAGTCGTGAAATTTTCTGGATTAAATCCTTATCTGTCCCATCGTATGTAACATTACCCTCTTAATATATAAATTCTAGATAGTGAATAATACATGTTTATCTGTACATTGATTTTTGGGGCAACAAACATGCGGTAAGTTCAATCTATGGGCCAAAATATGAATATTGGTTCTGAAAACGATGTTCGTGACCTCTCGTGTAGTTGTATAGTCAACAGTTCTAAATTTTAGTCTCCAAGGCACTGTATAATTATTTAATTAAATTCAGTCTTGTAATCGGCAGTCCACAGTCGTTATCAGGACAGTGATAAATGGTTTCGACTTTTAGATCATCCTCTCGCTCCGAAGGTTGTCGCTTTTGTCGTATGAAAAAAATACTATCGAAATGTCTACCAATGTATAGGTGTGTGTACGTACGAACAAAAGTACGTCGATGGTCTATCTAGATTTCATCGAGCGTAAGTTCGATTTTCGTAGCCGAAAAGATGCAAAGTTAATTCATCTCGGCAGTTCACTATATTAAATACATCACTGTTTATCTTTGATACTAAACTTAGTGTCATATCATCTTACGATCTGGCGTAAATCTCACAGTTCATTGATGGTTCAAGTAGTTAAGTCTTGTCATGGAATTCCCCTATATCAGTCTCACGCGTCGATGATAAACTGGGCAGTCTTTGAAATAGCTTAATTTAATCGTAACCCGCTAGCTAAAAACCCCTGGTTGTTCTTGATAAAACGAGTCAATGTTAAAGATGAATCACTCAGAAATTATTACTATAAAAATAATTTAGGCAATTATTATATACTATACTTGCATACTTTGAACTTAACATGAACTCTAGCATTGAGGAATTAGAAATTGCCTCCGGCTTGAAGAAAATGCTAATAGATGCTGGATTCACTGTAGACTCAATTCTTCATTACGGCGTCGATGAAATTTCGACTATTTTGGGTATAGAAATTTACGTTGCAAAAATAATATTTGACGCCGCAAAGAGAATCGAACAAACGAAACAAAGCAGTAATTTCCTTAAAGGTTCAGTTGTTGCCACATAAGAGTAATGCATAATGGTAAATAAGCCTCATAGTAGGCCTATAAAGCAAAACTCGTCCCACTGCATTTTGTACTAATACAATCTAGTCCGACGAATAATCGTGCGAATGTTTACGATACAGTATGTAAGGACAACAGGCCTGGTCGATCAGGAGCATCAAAAGAGATAAGTAACCAAGAGTACTTGTAGATTTGTTGGATAGCAAGGGATATTATGCGGTTTTTGGTATTTCTGAACATGCTAGTTATCAAGAAATAAAAAGGGCATATAGACATCTTGCTAGAAAATATCATCCCGACAGGAATACATCTGGCATATCTGATGAAATGATAAAGAGGATAAATGCTGCGTTTGAGATTCTATCAGATAAGGATAAACGACACAAGTATGACCATTCCGAACATTATGGGGTGGTTCCTGGCTCCTCTGATCGAGAATCTGATGAGCAAACACATGTCAAGAAAGAGGAGGACAGTTCAGTTTATCGTGACGATAAAACCTACAAACCAGCTGATCCGAATACCTACAATTTTGTAGATAGTAGTGATTCGAGTCCCAGGCAATCAAATGTTCGAAATAACTATGTGCAATTTGCAGAATTCGGCACAAACTCGACATTGATTTCAGGTCTTTTAGATATCCCAAAGGGTCGTTTCCACCTTGTTATTGAGCCGTCTCTTTGCATGGCGTTCGGAAGTTGTGAAACCCTCGCTCCCAAGGTATTTGTTGTAGAAAAAAACAAGAGGATAAACCCCAAGGCAAAGGTTGCGTCAGAAGTCGATGCGACATTTGATGAGATACTTTCTGCCGCACAAACCTGCCCCACAAAGGCAATCAAAATTATAGACAGGTATACTGGGGAACAGATTTATCCATAGCCCCACTAAGAAGAGTGAAATATCTGGTTTAAACCATATATGGCAATTAGGAGAATAGCATATTCTTGACGTAACGCGTTGCATTCCATTATTATAGAGCGGCTCAACCATTAAACCGGATTCCAGTCTTTCCTAGTAGTCATGGCAATCGGTAAATGAAATTTGACCAGGCTGAAGTACAAGGTCTATACAACAGATAACATGTATTACATTAGCTTTGTATGTACTCGAGTTGTATGATAATTTTCATAAAAATGGTCATGACGTTACGAAAAGTCATATCACACATATCACATCGTGCGAACTCAATTCATCTTCTTTATTGATTGAATTCTTTCTGAAACCAAGTCGAACCCTTGTTGCCAGAATCCCTCTGCGGTAATATCTATGCCGGCCCCCTTTAACAAAGTTTCAGGTTTCTGTGAACCGCCAGCCGATAAAATACCCAAATATTTCGGTATAAAACCTTTACCCTCTTTCTTATACTGACTGTAAAGTGATAATGCTAATAAATTGCCAAAAGAATAGGCATAGCAATAAAATGGAGTATGATAAAAGTGTGGTATGAACAGCCATTCCCAACTGAAATCTGCGGTAACATGTACGGAATGACCAAACTGTTGTTTTAAATTGTTGAGGTAAATCTGAGCAATTCCTTCCGCTGGTATATTTGCCTCTGCTATAGCTTTATGTGCATTAATTTCAAAAATTGTGAAATAGGCCTGTCTCATTATTGTAGCATAAAAATCATCAATCTGTTGAGCTAGGAACGACTTATATTCTTCCGGCTCTAATCCAGAGGATAGGCTATCATTTAAGAGCATTTCGGCAAACACGGATGCAGTTTCTGCCAATGGAAGGGGCGCGTGGGCTACAAAAAATGGATTAGATGAGGCACAGATACTATGAATAGCGTGACCCAATTCGTGAGACATGGTAGAAACGTCCCTTCGTGTGCCGTCAAAGTTGAGTAAAACATAAGGTGTTATTTTAGGTGAGATCGTCGAACAAAATGCTCCACTCTGTTTATTTTTCCTGATTTCATAATCGAGATGCTTATCAAGGAAAAGTCTCTGCGCAAACTCTCTAAAGGTAGGAGTAAAATCTTTGAATGTTTTTAGCACTAGAGATTTGGCTTGATTATATGTAATTTTCTTTTGATAGGCTGCATTTGACAATAATGGAGCATATAGATGATATCTATGAAGTTTTCTCATTCCAAGGAATTTGGCTTTTTCTTGGAAATAGCTATGAAAAATTGATGCATTACGTTTACATGCATCTAATAATGTTTGGATTGTAGAATCTTCTATATTATTAAACATATTTCGTACTGAAATGGCTGAATCGAACCCTCTCATATTCATGAATTCATCTCGCCACTGGATCACTCGGTTCATGTAAATTTCTGACAGTATGCCGCTATTTTTCTTGTATACCTCTAATAATGATCTATATGCAGCTTCCCTTTCTTCGTGCTTTGAACTTCGTATCATTGAGACTAATTTTTCTTTATTGAAGAATTTTTTTTTGGTAATGGTTTTGTTCTTTTTGATGGAAACTATAAATTCTAATCCGTTCGAAAATCTATCATAGATTTTTATTAGCGCATTAGTCCCGGTAACTTCCAAAGTATTGATAATTTTCTCTTCCGGCTCAGTCAGCGTATATTTAGATAGCAACCTTCTATGTTTAAGAAATTCTCTGTACACTTCTGGTACCGAATCGATCAATCTGCGAGCATCATCCTCATTTACTAGCTTCTTAAACCACATATCAAAAAATAGAAGTCTATTAGACAAATTGGATGAAAGGGCATCCATTTTTGTCATAAGAGCAGCGCCGTCGTTTGAAGAAGTATCAGTTGCGTACAATAAATGGGAATATCCAGCTGCAATACTCATCCTTTCAGAAATATTTTCAACTGAAAGAAGAAGTTTTTTAAAATCGGCCGCAGAGATTGTGTCTACAAGGATTTGATTTTTGGCTTCGACATATCTTACTTGCTTTTCGATGGATCGCAAAAATTTTTCAAATCCTTCCTTGTATGACTTTTCAAGATCTCCGAGCTCCCAAGAACCAATCTTAGGTTTAACTTTAGCAACCATATAATGAAGGACTGAGTCATTACAACTATCTAGTGACTTATAATTGATTCAGAAATTAGAGATTCAAATGTGTCGTAAATGTGTAGGCGGACCAGACGGATAATCATACCAGACAGAGCTCTGGGCCCATCTTATGACAATTCGCGTATAAAATCGCTGGAGCAAAAGGGTACCAGAGAGTAGAGTAGGGGCCGGTTTGTAATATCTATTATAAGAGGTTGCTAATCTGGATAGATAGGTTCCGCGAGCTCGATATACCTCACGTATTTACGAATAGACCAACACGGGACATATTAGAATATAGAAAATCTGAATACAGTATATGTAATTGGGTTTTTCTAAAGTTGCTGAATATCCATATGGGAAATGAATCTAGTTTGACATCCATTTCCACGATCAACCCTACTACAAGCTTCCATACAAGAACGTGGTTGTTTCTCTTTGATACGAAAAAATATTTATTAGATTTGAAGGATATCCCTGGGCCGTTTAACACCGTCCTGATTTTACTGCGATGCAAGACGATAAAATTCTTGCAGTATCTAATGGGAAAACCCATACGAAACGAAAAATCACTGAATCTCAAAACAAGATGCTTGCATCCATTGCATCCATCGTAAATCTGGACACGAACTTTGGAGGTGGGATATTCCCTAATCATCCTAAGGCCCTGGATGACCAGAATAAAAGAGAAATGGGGAGACTTGTCGCAATTCTTTCTGTACGCTATCCAAGAGATATTAATCAACTTAAAAAAAATTAGACGAAAAGTTGCTAATATGTCGTGGAATGATTCTCCAGTTGAATAAAGAAGTGATCTCCTCGAAATATATAGAGTAGATTGAAGGCCAACAATTAGGAAAGGAGGCAAGATATCATTTGGATCAGACTTTTTATGTTTTCAAAATGTCTCCTGCTAACTCCGGATACGCAGTATCCATGAAGAGAGATTCTCGGTGTTCTATAATCTACGTGATCGTTTCAAAACTAGAAATGTAAGTGAGTGTAGAGTTGAAATTCTTGGGAAAGATATGGGTGTTTCTCGATCTATGTTATGATTAGCGTATTACTTATCTAAGCGTATTACTTATCTAAGCGTATTACTTATCTAAGCGTATTACTTAGGTTTCCTAAGTCGGAATTAATATTTATCATAGATCGTGTCATATTGATAATTATTTTAATTCCCATATTCGAAATAATGATAATATTATATAGATTCTATTTTACTTGCTTTATCAGCGTCAATTTCCATAATGAGTAGTTAGTCACCTCCCAATTCTGAGTGACCAAATGTATACTCTTCTGTATACATCCTTATCTGGCTACTTACTGCTTGTCTTTGTAAGTTATGATCTTGTTCATCATTCTGGTGTAGAATATTACCAGAGTAATTTGTAATAATCTTCTTCGTTTCCTCTCTTGCTATGTTATTATATATCTTATCAGCTTCTTCCATTATCACAGTTTTACAGGCTTCAAGATAGTACTATTTGAGCGGCTTTGCCTGCAAGTGTACCGAGTCATCAGGTTTACTATTACACTCAATCAAGACATTATATTTTTCAGGGTCGTCTCTTATTGATTTAGTCACAGATGAAACTGCATACTCTAAAAGTGGCTTTCCAGCTGATAAAATGCCAATTATCTTTTCTTCAACAAACTTTTGTAATTTGAGGTATCCTTCGTTATTGTTTTCAAGATCTCTTACCAGGTTCTCTTGTCTTTTTCTTTGTTGGGATAGCTGGTCCAGCTTCGCCAATTCTTTTTGGCAAAGAGAACTGTAGTGTAGCCACATGTTCCGGATTCATATTTGCATCTTTCATCCGCTTGAACAACTCTACAAATGATTCCATGTCATCTGTGATTGCTTGATACATCTGATGGAGGTTGTCCATTTTTTACAACTTGAAATATTCTTTGAGATATTGATCTACTTCTTGCTCTCTTATGTTTAACGTAATTGCTACCTCTACTGGATTTTTACCTTTCGTAAACAGTTTGTAGGCCTGCGTGGAGACACATGCCTTTTGTACTTGCTCTTCTATTGCCTCCCTATCCTTGGCTGCGTCCCTTATAACCGCTCCTATGTAGCCAAACGAGGTATGAGTTCTTTCAGTCTATCACACGTGTATTATAGCCCTTGGTCATGAAGATCTACAATGAGTTGTTTCTTTTCTTGAATTGTTAAGACCATTTGTCCTAATTAGTAAATAGCGAATAAAAAAGAATGAAATTGATCATCTCCGTGCTACGTACTTATTATCCCTGCTAGTACTTATTATCCCTGTTATCCTTTGTTTCCGCCTGATCTCACCTGCTATCCGGATTTTAGGTTAAGTTTAGAATGGATAGTTATGATGAATGAAATTATTTATTTTTGTATAGATAAATGGTTTAAGAGATGGTCATTGTTAAATCAATGTCAAATATAGCATGTTAGAAACTTTTGATTGCTAACTGCTATTCAAGACTTGACTAGAGTGAATGTAATGCGTCATTAGTTATTAATACATTGTCGATAATCAAGATTTTCCGTTGATAATATATAAATTACAGTGGTAACCGGGCTTGCCAAACCAGGCGTGAAAAGTCCTCATCTATTGACAAATCATAGTTAGACTAATAAAGTCTCAATGACGCGGATTCACGATTAACTCCAACCCTAAGCGAAACCTAACGTAGGTCGCCATTCCTATCATTCATATATTCAAGGAGGATTAGCTACCCTATTTGTTCATACCATTAGATGGTGTTCAATATTACATAACATCAACATCATGTTACGATGAATTCTACATTATATTGAGGACAAAGTAGCCAAGTGCTATTATTATTGGTACATGTCTTGGCTTGGACCATGTGCAGAGGTCAAATACCATGCAATCTATGACTGTAATGGCTGAAGCGTGCCGTTTCGAATGGATATGAGCAAAATGATTTATTCAGACGTAATTGCATACTATGCGTGTATCAATCATCATCCAAAGGAAGGACAAAGGACTTCGATTTCTGCATGAAGATGAATTAAAATGGAGATGTTTAGTATGAAAATAGGACTTGGCGCACTCGCAATTCTGGTGTTACCTGGACTAATAAAAAAAGAGCATTTTGCCCGTTCAAGAAAGGAGTGGTTTTAGACGAATTATTACCTTAGTTCGTTCATTAATGAATTAATGAATCTTACCTATATTTGTTCCAATCAACTTTTTCTAACGCATTGTCCGCTAACTCAAGGCATTGCCTATTTACTCCGCTAATGTAAAATCGTCAATAACCTGATTATTCTTAATGTATGAATCACGCTCGACTAATTTTGAGTAAAAATCGTCAATGCGTATATAGTCATCAGGTTCGCGGATAATTTCATGACTATCCATATGGCGCTCAGAAAATATGCTTACGGATAAAACACTATAATCTAACCCCCTTTTCCAGATTTCATCGGTAGGCAGGTTGGCCTGAGTAAACGGATGAGATTTGAGTAACTTGCGAGCATCGATTATTTCTTTTGTAATTCGTTGTAAAAACCGTCCCCTCTTGCTGCCAGAGCTAATTGAATCGTACATTTTTCTGTATAGTACATATAAAATTACAATTGAATATGCTAATATGGAATAGGAGATAAAGTAGTAGAAGTCGGGGGAATAAAACGGGTTCTCTAACAAAATATCTAAGAAAGAAGGGAGTTGCTGACTTTTTCCACTTGTTACTTTGCTCCCGTGGTCGTCGGTCACATAAACTACATAGTCTCTGTAGTTTGCAGCAGCTTACACGATTTTTGATTTCCGTGCCATTTGTGCCAATGGCCAATTTAATTATCGAACCACCTCCATTAACGAATTTTTTTATATGTAGTTCTAAGAGCTGGGCTATTAGTTGTATTAAGTTGATTTATTTTGAATAACGACATACGTCCCTGGTTCACTAAAAATACATTGGTGGTACTTAGTAGATTTGTAATATTATTAATAGTATGATTACTTGCTGTTATCATTAGCGAAAGATTAGTTGCAGGGATTGTCCCGCTATTTGTGATATTGATTATTTGTTTGCCTTTTTCTTGTTCTTGACTTATGACAGCATTTACGTTGGGTTTATTATAAAATTGATTAATAAAAAAAGACGAAGCCGCAGGGAGAACAACACCAGATATACCTATAATTGCAACAACTATAGGAGTAACTGTTCCCCAATTAACCATTGTCTCTCCTATAGGAGGATATATTGTCTCTTGTCTATTTACTTTGGCGATAAATCGCAAGTGTTTTAGACCTGAGTCCTGTTATAGAAAAATCATCCTTTAGTGATATTATTAGAGCCGCTAATAAAACCTCCTTTTTTATACGCCTAAAACGATATCTTTTGATGGTCACAAAGCCTGCACGTTCCAATGGTAGTCAAGGTATGAAGACTATATAGGCAAAATCTTATAGTTTTTCCTTAAATGTAATATACCTAACCATATCTCACCGACTTACTCAATGCTGATTCAGGTTAAAAACCGGCCCTTAATTAGGTCAAATTTTATTCACACACACGGACGAGTCCACACCTGGTCATGGCTAGCACTTAGAGATAACCCAAGAGAAGACGGCCAGGAAGCATTGCTGTGATTTACCCACTGCATATTCGTTGCCATAAGATTGCGAACCCGGGATACCCGGGATAGTTTGAATTGTATTATAACTTCAGCTTAGTTTATTGATAACATAATATTCAATATAGATCTAAATTCTTCTTTAGGTTAAAAAATAACCCGGGTATCCCGGGTGTTAATGACCAGATGCAATTCTATTTAGTCAGTGCAATTACACACTCAAACTACTAGCAATAATTATGGACGCTCGGTCGGAAACTGGAGGGCATAATCACGCATATCCCCAATCAATGCTATGAAGCAGGGCATTGCGGACAGATTAAATCCTGACGTAATTAACTCACATTTGATTCGAATAGCGCACCAGATCAAGTACAATGATCCGGCTGCGAATAGAGTTATTAAAAATCCAAAACTGACTTAGGAATAATGATTCTATTGATAGGTAAAGACATTATGGCCGGTGATGAACCATATATCAGTCAACCCCTTGACGATATCTATAGATAGTATCAGCTTGTCCGTGCGAATCAACGTGCTAGTCCGTTAATACGTAATAAGTTCAACACATCGGATAACATTTGACTATTTAACCAAGTCCGGCTTAATTATCCCAGAAATGGCAATATAACCAGATATGCAAGATGCCAGATTATAAAGATCATCAAAAGTATATGGATCCTAGGTATAGAGAGCGACAGCCAAATCAGACAAATGATGTTAGAATTACTAAGGAGAATTTACTCAATTGCACCGTTCGTCTGACAACATATAGGCACCCAGCCAGCCTGTACAGTTACAGATAAAGGAAGCCCAGAGGTGCCAGGCGCGCCATTTCTACAACGGCAAGGCAATCGTAATTGTCAATAGACCAAGTGCGTGTAGATAACTGGACTGAGTCGAAAGGTAGTAAAAGTAAGCATATGCACGGTGTTAGCTCGGGCCGTTCCGAGGCTAGCTAAGTGCTCCATAATATTCATGGAATTTGTCAGTACCAGGCTTAAAATGATAGTGCTCGATACACGCCCTGAATGTTATGACATCTTGATATAACATTTCCATATCTATATGCCCATTACCTAACGCTACCCTGAGCGACTCTTTGATGGTAATACGAAAAAACCCGCATGCCTAGGGAGGCATTAATGGTTCTTGCTTGCATGGAGATGATGTGTATACGCATGGATTTTCGTTAAGAAAGCGTTGGCGTAGTGCAGCCTTGGTTTTGGCTATATCGGCCACACTTGTCGAAGGAGCGTATCCACACGCAGCACCCATAGAACCATCACATTTACTACCTCTAAAGCAACATGTAGTACCATCACAGTTAGGGCCTAACTGATAATCAATCTGTCTACGCGCCACTGTGCCCGGTGTGAATCTACTCTGGATGTTGGCATGACCTGGCGCTCCCTTAGGGTACTGGAAGTGGCTTGCGTGGTGTGCTAGATGGCGCTTCTGGTGCACTGTGGACTAGGCTGGAGGATTGTATTCTCTTATTTTTTGTTTTTGACTTCGATGTGTTGGAGTATCTTGTGAATGTGGACCATTTAATCTCTTTTCTAATATATCCGTATGTTTATCGATAATTTCTTGTTCTTCTTGAAATTGCTCAGATTCATAATATAGTTCTCGTTTGGTCTTAGGAAAAGAATAGTAAATATCTCCTCTTATCTTGGCTAGATACCCGAACATTTTTTTTGATTCATTCTTTAACTTTCTATGATAGAGAGTGGTGGGTCCAGTAAATTCTGGAAATACATCTGAAAGAGGGTGTACAGATGCTGGAAATGCATCCAGAATCTTCTCACACGCAACCTCTTTGAAGCAATTAAAAAATTCGTCCCAATCTGTCTCACCTAAAGCTGACTTGATCATATTTTTCATTTCAGAGTACAAATCCGTAAATTTCACTTGAATTAATATGATGAGTTTGTTAAGGCCCTCAGGATCGCTGATGTTTGAGGGCCAAATAGTAAAGGATCGAAAATTCGACATATTTAAATAATTAAAAAATAGGACTACACAATCAGATATGAATCCATAATACTGTACTGGTGTTTTACTATAGGGCGATTTTATTCTAAATTTTAATGACTTACGCAATAACTGAAAGAATCGTTGTCTGAACCGGCTATGTAGAAAACATCATCAATATTACAAGATTAGTCAGTCTATGCATATTGTAGGTGATACATCTAAATGATAACTCTCTGTTCTGCATTCTAGTCAATCTAGACATAAGATTCTCTCCAAATAGTCGTTTTATAACTGATATTATGGTTTCATCTTTGTTTCGTTGATTGTACAGCAATTTGGAGTAACCACGCTTCATCTGCTTTCTGTACTTACCATGTGTTCTCCACATCGGTACATGTTCATATCGAGCAGGAATAATACTGAATGCATGTAAGTCCTCTCTTACGAGAAGGTGATTATCTTCACTATCGTAACCCTTATCAGCTGTAACTACGGATAATGGAAGAATATTTGATGTCCTTGTTATAATTGGCCTGAAATCTACATTATCATGCCTTGTTGGAGCTCGTCTTATCTTAATTGTACATATGATTTGTTGTAATACATCTACTCCAATAGATAATTTCGCATATTTTCTTCTCAATTCTGTTCGATCAGTATAATATTGTGATGCATGAGTTATCTTAAATCCTGTTGAATCTATTCCTGCAAAGATATGCTTGGTACCACTAATTACAATGAATGACGAAATTATCTTTTCAAGCAATGAATTATTGATTCTATCTGTAAACTTTTGCAATGTTGTAAAATGAGGAATACGTGACAACCGTAGAAATGACCTTAGGTAATAGGCTTCAATTAACCACTCGACAAACATTCTATAACTCTTACCTTCATACTGTCGTATAGCAATTAGAACTATGTGCTGCCATATTGTAAATATGTGATTACTTTTCCTGTTAGAAAATAAGAGGAATCCTTGCATGCTTCAAAACACGGAACATAGTACCTGCAAGTCTGACGTACATTGATTCTTTCAATAGACTATTGGTATTATACTCTTACAAAGCTTTGACTGTATGAGATGGTTTCTACACAGCCTCTGAACCCTTCAAATTCTTGAAGGAAGGAGATTACAGGATGATCCTCATTTAAGAAAAGCCTTATATTTTTCCTATTTTTTATGGATTGATTTGGTATAACTATGCCTTCTTTTTTTAGATCACGCAAAATTCCAAACGTCTTACCTCTTCCATTTATCTTTTGACCATTTACAGTATCTTCAGCTGTGCAGCCTTTATGTTTCCTAATATAATCAATGATCACATCGCGCCTTTTTATCTCATCAAGTATTTCTATATCAAATGTACCTGGAGCGCTCATTTCAAATGGGTATCCTTAGCAATACGAATCTACTAGCCTGTCTCATATAATCGTTGTATGAGATTGACTGCTACTATAGCCATAAGTAATAGCACACGGGAGATCCTAAAAGGAATAGGTCATAAAGGTCAAACATATGACCAACTTATTTTGGATCTAGTCAGATTTAAACAGGAACCTAAGGATATGAACTTGATCACTCCCGAGAAGAAGAATTCCAGAAGAATTGAGGCTAAGTAATATGCATGCATTAGATCTACTGAGTAGTAACGAAATCTGTGATGCAGTTGGCTGCTTTGCCAGAGCTACGGAAAAGATTGAAGTGAAAGCGGGACCCCAGAAAGTAATTCCATTATTGCTTTGTAACGATTGCGTTTCCAAATTCCAGGAGGTTGCACATACATGTTAGATACTATAGATAGGTCATCTGAATGTTCAAAGTGTGCATATTATCAAAAACAAATCGCCAGACTAAAAAGGATGTTCATAAAAGCAGATGATGAAAGTGTGCGACGATGCATGCAGTACGAAAATAAAATTTTGAAATTTAAAGTGGAGAAGAAATGGTTAGAAGATGAGCACAATTCAGCAAATCAAAGCAAAGGCTGGTGTTAAGAGGTTGAGGGACCAGTTTGACACCACTGCGCGCACATCAACTTCAGTGAACAGGTGAGAAACAAAGAAGTTGAGTGCTGAAAAAGGATTAGTCGAAGAGGAAAATAAGTGTTTTGATGGTTACTACGTTTACTGCGATCAATGTGAATGGAATGGAATACCAAATCAAAGTATAGTTCGAGTTTATCTAGGAATAAGGCCTGCAGCCGAGCCAGGTTTTATTTACAAATTCGAAACTTATGATTATCTAGAAAATGAAGCTAAAAAAATTCACCGGCATAAATTCGATTCTGAGTTGATAAACCGACAAGTCGATTCTATTTTCGGTCAAAAACTGGGGCTTGCACATTGAGTATGGATAATGTGCTAGCTATGATTGCTAAGTATGGTCCGAATCCTGAATCCTCCTCTTTCGCTTCTCGTCACGATGCGATAGCATATCATAATATTTGGGCCAATTTTTGGCGTTACAATATAGGAGTCAACGTCATACCAGCTGATACCAAAAATAAGAAACCAGTAGTTCCATGGTTTGGATGGCAAAGCAAAGCAATACCAGAATCCTTGCATAGCCAATGGAAAACGGAAGGCCTATTTTCAAATGGGATTGCTGTTATATTGGGGAAAGTCTGGCACAGACAAGATCTGGCTAATTATTACCTGGTTGGAGTGGACGTGGATAACAAGAAAGCTATTGACGAAATTTGTACTTATAATGAAAAGAGTAATATCCTACAGGAATTTGCTGCAAAAACCTTAGTTGAACAGCATAGAGACAATCCCAATAAAGCTCATTTTTATTTTTATGCTACAAGACCTATTAAAGGTAAGAGTAGCGATAATGCTCTACTGGCCCACAGGCTTTCGGCCAACGAAATACCTGCAATAGAGATCAAAAGTCTTGGCAGCCATGGAATTCTGTATTGCTCCGGCTCTTTTCATAAAAATGGATACAATTATGAAATTATAGGATCACGTAAACCAGCAATATTAAATGAATTACAAACCGCAGAACTAGAAAACCACTTTAACAATATTTTTAACAAATATATGATAAGTTATCTCTCCATAGGTAGCGCAGATAATTCAGCAAGTGCAAAAACAAAGTTACCAATAGAAGAGCTTTTCAAGTCAGACTATAAAGTGCTGGAGGGCCATAATCGACATGAGGCATTGTTACGGGTGATGGAATCACTTATACTTCGCAACTATAATATTTTCTCACTGGAGGAAATAAAACAGTTATCGAAAACATGGAACAACACTCATTGTATGCCGCCACTTGATGATAGAGAGTTTGAAGGACAATGGGAATGTGCCCTAGAATTTATTGCATCAAAACAAAGGCAATTATCATGGCAAAACGATATTCGGTCCCAAGATCACAAACAAAGCATTACTGCTGAAAAAAAACAACAGGAACAAAATTCGCATTCAGTTAGTGAACTAGCCGAGGAAATAATGTCTCGGTATGAATTTAAAACACTATCAGACACCGAAGAGACACTGTATTACAGAGGCGGAATTTATCATTCAGGTGGAGAACAAATAATCAAGACAGAGCTGGAAAAAATTGCCGGTTATTCGATTAAAATTAATCAGCGAAATGAGATCATAGCCCATATAAAGTACCCGGACAATTGTAAACAGGGAAGAATTTGACAAGAATGAGTCAGTTATTAATGTGAAAAATGGTTTATTAG
>CAVXZB010000024.1:0-265942 GCA_963765895.1 uncultured Nitrososphaeraceae archaeon
TGTTAACCTACTCGACACCTTTCAGTTACGTATTGCTAACGAATTGCTAGAAATAGGCTAAACGTTCACTGTGCGATAGAACTTTCAAACCTTCCTGTCGACAGACAGTCCGAAATTATTGAGCAAGTAATCGATAACAGACTTGACTGTGAGACAGATAAGGGAAATAAAATCCAGTCTAAGATATGTTGGTGAATCAAACTTCAAACATTCTAATGAATATAAGAAGTCAATACAAATTTTGAAAGTTACAAAAAAGACTACGCTGGCATTAAAAATATATTGGCTAGATTAGACAGCCTAATTGATGAAATTCATGAAACCGTAGAGCCGGCTCAAAGGGGTGAAATAATTAATTTTTTGATGGAAACAAGATTAAGGACTCATAGTATGATTGACGACGCTATTAGATTCAAAAATTCTAATTCGAAGCACTTAAATAGTAATGTGCCCTATAAAATATACAACAAACATGACAGGGACCAATCATCTGCCAAGAAAGGGTGAAATCCACTCACCTGAGAATTTTCTTTGCTCATCAAATGTATGAGCAAGTGCATGAGTCGATAGTTCTTTCATCGGTATAAAGTCATATACTTCATATGACTGAATAATATCTCCAAACAGATTTCGATAGATGTCACTTTCCTCATCAGCAATATCTTCATTCAGAAAGCATTGAATAGTAATCCAGTCATATCCTCCTCTGGTTCGTCCACAATAGAGCACAAACTGGGCTTCATGTAGGTATTTCTTTAGACCCTCTAGTCGCTTGAGAAGGTGTTGCGATGCCTTAAAGCGAACGAGTGCGACCCTTATAATCCTACGTTTAATCTTTGTTGAATCAATGGAAATAGTATATCTCGAAATCACTTTTTCCTTCTCTAAACTGATGATTCGAGAATCTATTTCATCCTCAGTCACGTTATGTCCATAGTCCCTTAGATAATCGCATATCTCTACGGTGTCTTGTTTAGTATTCTTACTTAGCGTGGATAGAATCAACTCATCGATCGCGTCTATCATGAATGACCCTGTATTACTAACGAAGGATATAGAAGTTTATGATTCCAATGTATAATAAGGAAAAGAGCCAAATTTGCTTAATTTGCTGTTCAAAGGACGAATCAGCCAGAAGCTTGATTGCCTTCTACTTAAACATCCTTTGATGAATTTAACTCTTTAAATATATGAAAAAGGAGCCTCAATTCAAATTCTGTACAGGTTACTAATTTACAATATTGACATTAATTAAATATCAAGGTCAAAACATGATAGTAATACTGAGTTCATTAATCTCTGGAACGCCACAAACAACTTGATCTTTCCTGCATTAGTAGACGTCGGCTAACTATCATGTTTTTCTTAAAGTACGTAGTATCTAGCCAATAGTAGTCTATTAGTTTCGCAATGATTTACTATGAGTTGCCATGCGATAGTAACGTGATTAATAAACATGAATAATTTACAAATCGTTAAAATATACCTCCACAGATGTAGCTTGGTTTGATAGAAGTATTTCATTCATTCCTCCCGATAATTGCGGCCGTTGCACCAATAGCTGGGTCGGCTACTTACTCAACCGGAAATCCAGTATTGGACTTCTTCTATATTTTGTTTAATGGTATTTCTGAGGTACCGTTATTTAGTTCACCAGTAACTGGGATTTTAATTGTTTCAGGAGTGTTTTTGGCTTCAAGAAAAGCTGGTGCAATGATGGTCCTGGCTGGACTTATCGGAGCAGGAATGGCCATTATATTCGGTGCTTCTTATACAAATGTTGCCTTTGGTTTGTTTGGTTATAACTCGATTTTGACGGGTATGGCATTTTGGTCAGGTCCATTTGTGAAGGCAAACAAAGCCACATTCTGGATATCTGTATTCGGAGCTGCTATAACTGCAGTAGTATGGCAAGCTTTTGGTCACTGGATGGGCGATATATTTGTTAATGGCGGCCACGGCTGGGCGATACCTGGATTTACGTCATCATTCATATTTACTACCTGGGCAATGATGTATGCTAGTAGAAGATATGGTCATGATATATGGCCAGAGCTTCCTCCGCCCGAGAAGGAAGTATTGATTCCTGGAAGTGGCAATCCGGAGCCCTCAGCTCCTTTTAAATGGACTGCTAAGGAATTTATGATTGCAACGCTGAAGGGTGTTTCACAGGTCACATTTGTCGAAAACTGGAAGACAGGCGTCTTTTGGGTGGTCGGGCTTACATTAGCATTTGAGCTTGCCCCAATAATAACAACCGCGACTGGTGTCCAAGTTCGTCCTTGGTGGACTAACGCTTATACTGCCGGATGGAACCCCTTGTCTCCGCTTTACCTTGGGGGGTTAATGGCGCTGATTGGTTCGGCTATTGGAGCCGCCTTGGCAATTCTAACAAAGCTCGCCTACTGCTGAGGTAAGGATAGGTCTTCACGGATTTAATCAAGTCCTGGTAATGATCGCACTTACCTCATTTCTTCCGTTGACACCTCAAACATTTTTCATGGCTATATTGGCCACCGTGACCTGTTCAGTAGTTGTAATGCCTGCATTGCAAAAATTCTTTGGAACATGGGGACTTCCTGCGCTAACTGGTCCCTTTGTGTTTACTGCTTGGGTTTGGATGATAGCAACAGCAGGATTAATGCATATTCCAGCAGGAATAGGCTGGTCAAGACCTTAGACACGATCGGTAAATCATAACTCAGGACTTTACAGGGGACTCTACGGTCGCTTTTTAGACCATATTTCCAGACAAGGTATAAAAATTTGCCAACGAACAGTTACATGAACTACTATTAATCTCTACGATCTGAACATTTACTTGACTCCTTAGTATCTTAGGTTGGATGATTAACCCTCGTTGTTTAATAGCAATAATCTAGATTCCAATATAAGTCGATAAGTATATGCAAAGTTATATTTAGATGTCGGGAATTCGTACATCAGGTGTTCTTGTGATTCCTGAGCAGTTTGCCGAATTTTTGGATTATTCCAAAGATATTCTGATCACAAAGTCTGACTCTGAAAAGGTCTTGTTTTTTATTGACTGGTGCAAGAGCCGTGACATTGAGGAGACGATCCTCAGATTAAGTTCCGAAACAAAAGGTGGTTGGGGGAAGAACCTACAGCTAGATTTTACTACAAATAGAATAATTGTTAGTCAAAAGGGAGTACTAAAAAAATTTGTAGATTTAGGTTACGTTGCGGGAATGGCCCCTTATCCCTATCTACTCTTAAAAAACAAACTGAGGGAATCTGACTTCAGTTCTAACTCGTGTGTCATAAATCCAAGAGCATTATTAGACAACCCTTCAAACTTTTATATTGAATATTCAAAAATAGATGCCTTCATTTTGAGAAAGGGCATAGAGACGACTATTACGAACATGGTTGGAAGGATGATACAATCAAATTTCATTGAAATCCATTCTCAAACAAAAGTCTATGATTTCGCTCTGCCGGTCAATAAAAATGGAAAATATGAACAGATTGTTTTCTGGCTTGGAGTCGTGGTCCCAGTTAGCATCTCTACGCATTAATGAAATTTTAGTCGACGTCTACTAAATAATCCTCTTTGAACTAAGCGTCAGTAGAAGGTGGTTTTCTTCAGAATTATAGCACGTAGGACTTCTACACTTAAATATTTCAGATCTATTCTATACAATGAGGTAATAGAAAAATTGATGTTAGCACCGAGGGAAATGGAAAAGATGGTCATTTGGACTGCTGCACAAATTGCAGAAGGACGAAAGAAAAAAGGTGTAAAACTTAACTATCCTGAAGCCATTGCGTATATTGCAAACTTTGTTGTAGAAGGCGCAAGAGAAGGCAAAACTGTCGCTGATTTGATGAAATCAGCAAGAGAAGTTCTAAAGAGCGCCGACGTTATGAAAGGCGTTCCGGAAATGATACATACAGTTCAGGTAGAAGCTACATTCCCAGACGGCACTAAACTGGTAACAGTACATGACCCAGTTTATTAGGTGATTTTAGTTGGTTGAAACCAAAAAAATGAAAATTAAAAAAAACAAATTATGGAGGAAGGTTCCAAAAATATGATCCCTGGAGAATATGTTTTGGCACAAAGCCCTGTTAATTGCAATGAGAATAAAAAGACAATCAAAATCAATGTCAAGAATGCCGGAGATAGACCTTGCCAGGTTGGTTCACATACTCACTTCTTTGAAGTAAATAGAGCACTAGACTTTCCAAGAGAAAAGGCGTTTGGGTTTAGATTGAATATTCCTGCAGGTACTTCGGTGAGATTTGAGCCAGGTGATTCTAAGGAGGTAGAATTGTGCGAATTGGGAGGGTCTCGCGTTGTGCATGGATTCAACGGGCTTGTAATGGGAGGACTGAATTCATCAGTAGCAAAGAACGCGGCACTGGAAAAGGCAAAGAAGCAGGGCTTTAGGGGCGCATAAAAGGAGAAGATTAATAATGGTTCTTAAATTAACTCGCAAACAATACACAGATTTATTCGGTCCAACGACTGGAGATAAGGTAAGATTGGGAGATTCTGATTTATTAATTGAGATAGAAAAGGACTTCATAACTCCTGGAGATGAGTGTGTATTTGGTGGGGGCAAAACTATAAGAGATGGCTTGGCTCAAACACCAGGTGTAACCAATGCTAATGGTGCCCTTGATTTTCTAATCACAAATGCTGTCGTATTGGATCCTGAAATTGGCATAGTAAAAGGAGACATCGGTATAAAGGACGGAAAGATCGCCGGGATCGGCAAAGCAGGGAACCCGAACATCATGGATAAGGTAAGTAAGAATATGGTAGTATCAGCATGTACAGAGGCAACTGCAGGGGAGCATACAATATGCACTCCAGGACATTTTGATACTCATGTTCATAACATCTCTCCCCAACAATATATCGATGCCATAAGTGGAGGAATATGTAATATGATAGGTGGAGGTACCGGACCTGCTGATGGGACTAATGCTACAACATGTACCCCTGGCGTATTCAATATGAGCCGAATGTTAGAATCTATAGAGGATATACCAATGAATTTCGGATTCCTTGGTAAAGGGAATGATTCACATCCATCTCTAGCTACGCAGATGGAACAGATAGAAGCAGGCGCCTGCGGGCTAAAGGACCACGAGGACTGGGGAACAACTGCGGCAGTCTTGGATGCATCGCTCAGAGCATGTGATCTAACGGATACTCAGTTAGCAATACATACAGATTCCATTAATGAATGCGCATACGTAGAAGACACTATCAATGCGATAGATGGGCGAACATTACATACCTATCATACAGAAGGAGCTGGTGGTGGACACGCCCCTGATATTATGAAGATTGCTGGCGAACCCTTTGCATTACCATCATCGACAAATCCCACAAGACCATATACAATGAATACTATAGCTGAGCATCTTGATATGCTGATGTTTTGTCATCACCTGAACCCAAGTGTCCCAGAGGACGTACACTTTGCAGAATCTCGTATCAGAGCAGAAACGATTGAGCCGAGGACGTATTACATGACGAAGGTGTTCTAAGTATGTATTCCTCAGATAGCCAAGCAATGGGTAGAATAGGTGAAGTTGTGATACGAGCATGGCAGACAGCCGATAAAATGAAGAAAATGAAGGGTAGTCTGAAAGAAGACTCAGAAGGTAATGACAACTTCAGAGCAAAGAGGTACATTGCGAAAACCACAATAAATCCTGCAACCACGCACGGAGTTGCAGATTATTTGGGCTCACTTGAAGTAGGAAAATATGCTGATATCGCAATGTATTCAACAGCCTTCTTCCCGGCAAAGCCAAAAATGATATTCAAGGGAGGATTCATTGCGTGGTCAATAATGGGAGATCCTAATGCTTCGCTTCCGACGCCAGAACCAGTATTCTATAGACCTATGTTTGGAGCACTCGGAAAGGCTGTAAAGAAAACATCGTTCACATTCACATCAAAGGCGGCAGTGAAGCTTGGCGTCCCAGAAAAATTAGGATTAGAGAAAGTAGTTTTGCCAGTAAAGAACTGTAGAAGCATTAGCAAAAGAAATATGATGTGGAATGACAAGACTCCAGAAATAACGATTGATCCTGAGACATATGAGGTAAAATTGGACGGCAAGATTGCAACAGTTGATCCGGCAAAAGAACTTTCTTCTGCCCAAAGGTACTTCATGGCATAACTTCGACCAAGAAAAACTCATTTTTTTTATTTTTGATGTTTTCAATATCTTTATTTTTGTCTGTTTGACATGTCCTTATGATGTCAAATCCTAATTTTGGTGTGTGGAGACCGATGGCGGAGAGTATTGAGTTCAATGCTCTCGAATCAAACTCCAACGCAGTTATGGCCGTTGCCGATACAGTGAGGACGACTTTAGGACCTAAAGGATTGGATAAATTATTAATAGACCAAGCTATGAATAGGCATGTTTCAAATGACGGGGTAACCATTCTTCTCTCCCTAAGAGCTATTCATCCAGTAGCACGAATGATCGTGGAAATTGCTGAAAGACAAGAACAGCTAGTAGGAGACGGTACTACAACAGCAGTTGTCATGGCTGCGGAAATGATCAAGGAAGGAAAGAAACTTGTAAAGGAGCTTGGCGTACATCCAACCAAAGTTGTTGAAGGAATAGATAGTGGAGTAAGGCACGCCTGTGAATTGTTAGAAGCCGAATCCAAAACAATTTCAATTAAGGATGTAGCATTAGAACAAGTAGTAAATACATCACTTTCTTCAAAGTTAGACGGTAGACAACTTTCCTCACTCGTCATAACTGCTCTTAGAACAGTTGGAGAAAATGCAAGGTTTGATGGTTCATTTGATTTTGATAAATCAATCATGGTAATACGGAAAACAAATATGGAAGATCGCATTGTGAGCGGATTAGTCTTGGAACGAAAGAGGGTAGACCCAGCGATGCCGACTAAGATTAATGAAGCGAGGATTATGATTGCTAGACTTGATCTCAAGCCCGTAAAAGAATCTTGGCTCAAGGATAATAGCAAATATCAGGAAATATTGAGCATGGAGAATGATAGAATAGAGAAATCGAAACAATTAGTCGACGCGATGATTGCAACTGGTGCGAATACTTTCCTGCTTGCTTCGACAGAGATAGATCAAGTAGTTGAGGACTTGTTAGTCAGTCATAACGTATTTGCAGTGCGGATCTCTATAGAAGAGATGGAGTACATGTCTAGATATACTGGTGCAAAAATAGTTAGAATGATCGATGATTTGTCTAAACCTGACATAGTTGGCAAAGCAGATCGTGTATTCGAAGAGGAAGAAAATGGGGTTGTATGCATCGAGGGTGGATCGGGTAAGAATATGGTAACTTTGGTTGTCTCGGGATCAACTAAAGAAACTTCCCTGGAACGATGGAGGGCCGCTATTGATGGTGTAAATGCTGCTGAGGCGGCATTGAATAAGGGAGTCGTGGCAGGAGGGGGGGCCGCAGAATTGCATGTTATAGAGCAGGTAAAAGATATGCGGCTAAAGGGTCTTGAGCAGGTGGGACTTGAAGTTGTAGCATCGGCCCTTGAAAGTATAATGAGACAAATTCTCTCGAATGCTGGATACAATGGTTTAGAGAAGGTTATGGCTGCTAAAGCATCGCCTAGTGGTTTCGGCATAGATATCGATGGCGGGGAACCTGTTGATATGTGGAATAAGGGAATTTTGGACCCATTATTGGTTAAGACGATGGCCTTGAAAGCTGCTGGTGAAATAGCAAAATCTGTTTTGCGTATCGATAGAAACCTAGCCGCAGAAAATCTAGATCCCCACGCTGTTTCTGATACAAAGAGGTGAATACTAGGTTTGCTTATACGTCATTGCGTGGAGGAGTCGAATATTGATGAGAATATGTTGGTATTAGACCCAACTCGCGTAAGGCATGTTGTGGTCGTTGCGGGAATGATCAAGTCCATGTCTGGAATGATTGATCCAGCTTCTCATCTCAATTTGGACTATCCAGATCATAAGGTCACCTCTTGTATCGTAGCTGAAAAGTTTGAAATTGGTGCTAAGGTGAAGATGCAAGAAAATGGCCTAGTATTTGTCTTAGTCGACTCGTCAAAATACGAACATTACGGCTATGTTGATTACACTCAGAGGCTTTTCAACATGATTGATGCAGTAAAGAAGGGCGAGCAAAGATAGACATATGAATAGGAGACAATCTCAGGTAAGCGAAGTGTCATAGGCTAAATGATTACTATTAATTCTATACTTGGGAATGTTAAGGATGCAGAATTTGCAGACAAATACGAACAATTGTCAAAAACCAACTCATGTGAGGTTATTAGGATTCAAAGGTCCGAGTCGCAACGCGTAAGGATGCGCAAGACCTCCGATAAGGGAACTGATATCGCCTTCACTTTGCCGCAGGGGATTCAACTAAGACACAAAGATGTGGTTTTGTCTAGTCCAAATAAGATGATCATAATCGAAATTGAACCTGAAAGCGTTGCTACGATATCCATTAACGAAGATATTGGGAATCTGAATTCCATAGAAATTCCTGTACGGCTAGGGCATACAATCGGAAATTTGCATAGGCCTCTTAGAATAGAGGGTCGAAAAATCTACTTTCCAATCCAGGCTGATACAGAACTCGAGATGTTTAGAAAGCTCCTAGATCCTATAATTGACCATATCAAGATAAACAAGGCGCATATGGTGTTTGAACCAGAGGAAGGATCACATATTCATGAACACTAACTATAATCCACAGGCTGAGGAGATTAATATTTTACAACTTTCTGATTCCTTCTTTCCAACCGGAATGTATACAACATCTAGCGGACTTGAGGCACTATTTTACAGTGAAAATAAGATAAAAACTCCCGACGAGCTTAGGACCCTGATAACAGTCTATCTGGAGCACCAGATAGGACCGGCTGATTGCACTGCTCTAGGCGTATCATACGGCTGTATTGAAATGGCTGATATTAATGAGTTGATAAAAGTGGATCGAACCATCTACTCAATGAAGCTTATCGAAGAGGTCAGGAACGCATCTGTAAGGTCTGGTACTCAGCTTCTAAGATGCGTAAACTATTTCCTACCTGGTAACGAATTCATCACCAAATTTCAAGAGGCCATCAAAGAGAACAAGGCCTCCGGTGTGTATCCCGTCGCACTGGCAGTTGCAAGCCAATCGTTAGGCATATCAAAATATAACAGTGGTATCATGATGCTTTACACTTTTATTGTCAGCATCATCGGAGCGGCTCTTAGGTTAGGAATGATACAGCACCTTGATGGTCAGAAATTGATCCACGAACTAAAACCTTCGATTTTGGCTACGGTGGCAAAGAATATAAATAGACCATTGTCCAGCATGTGGCAATTTACTCCGGGCATCGATATTTTCCAAATAGCTCACGAGCTCATGCCTTCAAAAATGTTTATTACATGAATAAATCGTACGAATATCAATGAGTTCAAAGAGAATACCTCGAGTAGGAATTGGTGGGCCAGTCGGTTCAGGAAAAACTATGTTAATCGAGCAGGTAGTCCCTCTTTTGTATTTAAAAGGCTATAAGGTTGGGATAATTTCAAATGATGTAGTATCACGTGAAGACGCTGACCGTATGAGAAGAAATCTGGCAACTGAGAAGGGACTGATGGCAGAAGATCTTGTTATAGGTCTAGCGACTGGAGGATGTCCGCATACGGCTGTGCGTGAGGATCCGTCTATGAATATTTCAGTAGTAGAAGAAATGGAGTCCAAACATGATTACCTTGATCTGATTATAATTGAAAGCGGAGGAGACAATATCACGACTACGTTTAGCCCTGCTTTGGCAGATTACTTTATTTATATTATAGATGTTTCTGGAGGCGACAAATACCCTAGAAAACGTGGGCTCGGAATAGAGACTTGTGATCTTTTGGTCATAAACAAGATAGATATTGCCCCCTCAGTTGGAGCTGACCTGACAGTGATGGATAGGGATGCCAAGACCGTTCGTGGAAACAAACCTTATGTATTTGTTAACTCAAGGACAGGTCAGGGAGTAAATGAAGTAGCCGAGAATATCATAAGGGACGTCCTTTTCGAGGAGACTCCAAAAGCCTTAGTGAAACATTAGGTTACGTGGATGAGCGAGATTCAATACTATACGCCTGGTGATATACCACCAGAGGTACTTGCATATGACCAAAAACTCGATCAACTAGGAATTGGAAAAGCTGGTAAGATCGGAGCACTAGTATTAAGATTGGAAAATGACGTACAAAGGAACAAGACTATAATCACCGACCAGTATTCCCGAGTGCCCCTCTTTACACAACGAGCACTATACCTAGAAGAATCTCTGCCCTCAATGGCCTATGTATTTATTATTTCACCGTCTGGCGGGATATTACAGGGCGATAGATATAGAATGGATATTACGGTTACGAATAATGCTTGTGCCCACATAACTACACAAGGGGCTACCAGAATATACAGAATGGAAAAAAATTTCGCAACGCAGATGGTGAATGTATCAGTCGACGAAGGTTGTTATTTTGAATTTATCCCCGATCAAATTATTCCGTATCGGGATTCAAGGTTCTACCAAACTCTTAATTTCAAAGTACATGAAAATGCAACAGCAGTATATTCTGAGATGGTTGTTCCAGGCAGAGTCGCAAGTGGGGAGTCCTTTGAATATGATATTTGCTATCTAAAGGCAGTAGCACGAGATTATTTGGATAATCTGCGATTTATCGATATAGCCATATTGGAACCAAAAAAAAGAAATTTGAGTAGCATAGGAATTTTGGGCAATTATACTGTTGTCGGTAGCGTATATGTGCTCGCGCAGCGAAGATATGTGCGAATCCTTAATGATGAGATAAATGCGAGGTTGAGGGGGTCTGATTCTATTGTTGGAGGATCTTCCATCCTTCCAGGATCTTCGGGAATAGTTGTGCGAATGCTTGGACATTTAGCGGGTGATATTAGAAATGCGATATTTGAAGTTCTAAAAATAGTTCGAAAACATGTGTTGAATGCAAATTTTAGCGGCTTAAGGAAAGGTTGAACGAGTCTAATATAATATTTAGCACATTGCTATCCTAGTAGCGAATAACTAGCGAATAACTTGAGCAATGGATTACGTATTTTTCAACGCCTTTTCGTGATCCAGAACTCAATTATTCTCACGCTGTGAGAAGTTTCGATCTTGTGAACATTCGCAGTGGATAGCGCGTCAAACACTTGATCGCATCGTTCACACCATGCAGTAACATTTTTGCTATGTTTATCGAAGGCGTTCATCTAATCTTATTGTATCTACCATGAAATATAATGTTTCAGATGGATTTAGGCGGCTTTTATCAGTTGGCATTTTATAGATAGAGTTCAGATAGATACATTTTCGTCGATGGGGCATGGTAATAACTCGACTTCTTATCAAATGCTCTAAGGTCTGCAGTGTATCATTCCATTAAGCAACACAAGGCAGTGAAAAACGACGATGCGGAACATCTAGCTAAACCAGTTGCGCAGAGATGTACGAAGGTATTCTGAACTGGTCTATAATAGATATAAACTCAATAGACTATTCACAGAGTAACTACCCTATGGATAGAGACAGTAGATCTTTGGCAGTTATATGATTGTAGAGAGTACTCGAATCTAGCAGAAAAGGGATTAAGTCTTATTAGTGGATCTGGAAGTATTTGTTACGGAATTTGTGTGATTTGCTAGGTTCGTATTATGATTAGGTTTAGGATTTGAACCGCCACTAATCGGATTAGGCACATAGTCGTGATTTACTTTGTAAACCAAAACAGCAAAGACGAGACCAGGGGTATTGGTTCTGAAACTAGGTGATGCATATACTAACGAAAAAGGTTGGTTCTTCGTTTCGTTCTGAGGATATTTTATGTTTTCAGTATATAACGCAAAGCTTCCAGGAGTGTAAGTTGGCTGTAAGACTTGCCGTCCATTTTGAGATGATGCGTAGAATTGCGGGGTAAATGGGATCATCTTACCCAACAATGTGGAATTCCAGAATGTGGGAGTAGGGGTAACTCCGTCCTGTTCTAGATAAGTGCTTTCATTAAAGCCACCGATTCTAATGAACCATTGTTTCTTGCTCTCGTCTCCACCGTTTCCCAAAGCATAGATAGAGCTACCGTTTCCGGCTGCAAACCGTTGTGCAACGATATAGACCAAAACGTAGTCGGCTTTAAGATCTCTGGCCACTTTGGCGCCAATGTCAGGTTTGTCCATAAACATTTTAGCTATCGTCGCAATACGGGTTTGATTGATGGTAGCGTTATCCGCGATACTTGTCCTATTTGCTAATGTAGTAATCCAGTATCCATAGTCCCACCATGATGCAATAACAGATCGCTTTGGGGTGTGCGTTGACATCCAAGCCAGAGTATCTAACCAGTCGTTCGTTTGAAACTTGTATCCAGTTCCGCCATTGGCAATCGAAGGTGGAATGTCTGCAAGACTTAACCAGCCAGAATTCTGAGGATATATCATGGGGATGGTTAGTAAGAAAATAATGAGTACCTGTGTAACCAATGAGAATAATGCGATTCTTAGACGGCTGCTCAGTTGACCGCTCAGAAAATTTCCTACCTTTTGACATCTTTCCGGGCTTTACCTGTCTTGAACTGGCTGAAGAACTGCTCTTGCTCATAAAGCTGCGAGTTATCTCATAAAGTCCCAATCCAGCTAATACGATTATACCAATTGATGCAAATACCAAAAGTCTCGCAAACGTAGCACTTACGTAGATAGCAGTTATGCCAATTATCAAGGCAAATATTGAGGATGGAGTCCGATATCTAAACGCCATCCAGATCCCTATCCCGGCAAACATTAACAATATCGAATAATTTGTGAAGTAGTCTACCAAGGTGGGCGTAAAGTGCTCAGCAACCGAGGCTGTGAGAGGGTTTTGAGATGACAAAAAGGGATTTATTGCATTTAGATACCTAAAAGATGCCGGATGATAAGCACCTGCTATTACCACTCCTAACCCTACAACTACAAATCCACCGAGCAAAAAAAGTAAATTCCGGGTTTCTTTGCGTTCGCTACTTATCCTTTTTAGGATCTCAGCGCCAATCATAAAAACTGTACCTCCAATTAATGCGATACCAGGAAGGCCTAGTATGAACGAGATTCCGGGTCTTGGAAATGCGCCTGCGCTAGCTATCGAAAAGACTGTAAAGGCTATTGCCACATAGGTAGATATTCTAGTATTTCTTTGGAAGAACGGAAGGGCAATGAAAAATAATGAGATTGGTATACTGAAATACTGAACACCTCCCCAGGAAGCGTTTCCGAGTCCTAGAAGCAAGCCTCCTAAAACTGCTTTTGGAATCGCATATTTTAATGACTTGTGCTTGATTGCAGATATCAAAAGGTACACTGCGAGCAGACCAAAGAATAAGCCCAGCGGTTCCGACTTGAACCAGCCAAGATTTCCCCTTTGAATGATAGCTGGCGTAAAGGCGAACAATAATGCTGAGAACATGCCTGCAGTAGTACCACCAAGTGTCCTCACAAGAGCAAAAATTACTATTGTAGTCAATGAGCCGAGAATGACGGGCAATAGAATAGTAAAATCTAATAAGGAACTTCCAGCGCCAAAGATCTCGTATAAGTAGGCGGAAACAATATGGAGCCCGGATTGAGAGGTCTTAGGAACATCTCTGCCTTCAGGATACCATGACATCATGTCCTGCCATTTCCAATATGCATTAAGCCCATGATCTACAATGTATTTAGTAGCGCGATAATCAAAATATGGGTCAAATTCATTAAGATAAAACCCATACTTTACAGGATATGAACGCATTATAAAGCCGGTAGCAAAAGCAAGAGCTAAAACCCCGATTACCAAAAGATGTTTTATCTTAAAATCAAAGATGCCCTTGTGGAATAAAGTTTTACTTCCTTCAAGCATATTCTTGGATGTTAATTATTACCGCTTTTTTAAGGTACTGCCAATTGCATCAAGCATGTTTAGCAAACAATATCAACTTCTGCCCTGCACAAACGCACTCTAGGATTGGTTCAAGTATTTAGATTTAGATGTGGATCGGTTTTGGTATATCCCAAGGCTTTATTCTAGGTGCTCCTCTGCATGTTCTAACGGCTGGCCAATCCAGATTATTCAGACAAATTAGTTCCATTCATGGTAGTTTTAGGTGATCTGCCGAATGGTTGTTAATTAGTTTTAAAAATCTCATGCTCCGATCTTCTTTGTTATTGTCAAAATGTCCGAGTCATGAAGTCGGTGATCGAGACCAACTTTCTGGCCAGCAAACTTGACACTCCTTCCCCACACGTTTGCAAATCGAAATTCCCTTGCCATATTGCGATGGATCTTGTTGCAAACGTCTTCGATGGAGGATCCGTCTCGGACTATCATTGGTTCTTTGAAATCAGTTTCTCCGCCTTTCGGCCGCATAAATATCTTGATAAATTCGAGTTTTTGATATATTGCTTCCTTTAGCGACCCGATATTAATATTGGCATCTGCGGAGACAGGCACAAAATTAGATCCTATTTTCGATTGAATTTCTCTTACAAAGCCTTGGTTCACTAAATCGATCTTATTTAATACCATTATTGAAGGAATGTACACTCGATTACCATTCAAGATATCAATCAGTTGTTCATCGGTTAACCCTGGTTGCCTAATAATCAAGCGACCGTTATGAAAACCATAGATCCTCAGGATTTCCTTGATTAATTTTTCTGATATATCTACCTTGACCTGAGTATTTATTGACATTCCTCCTGTAGATGTCTTTTCCAAAGTAACATTTGGAGGCTTTTCATCTACTCGAATGCCCATATCAAATAATTCCTTTTTTAGCACGGACAAATGATGGGTTTGAAATACATCAAGTACAATCAGGATTAGGTCAGCGCCTCTAGCAACTGATAATACCCTCTTGCCAAGTCCCTTACCAGAAGCGGCTCCGCCAATTATTCCTGGCATATCGAGTATTTGAATACTGGCGCCATCGTGGTACATCATTCCCGGTACAACTGTAAGCGTCGTAAATTGATACGAGGCAACTCTAGATTTTGCATTTGTTAACCTATTTAGCAGAGTCGACTTTCCAACACTTGGAAGTCCTATAAGGACTACGGTACCATTACCAGTCCTCTTAACATCAAATCCGCTCAAAGCACCTCCAGCTGATATAACCTTCCCGTGAGTATTCTCTTCCATCTCACGCTTGAGGCGAGCTATTTTAGCCTTTAAAAGGCCAATGTGGAATTCCGTAGCCTTGTTAATTTGGGTTTTGTGAATTTCATCTTCAATGGCTTTGATCTTCTCTGGAATACCCATAATGACATTTTTTTAGCATATCATCAAATATTACCGTTTCTTGCACGACTAGGACTGCCAATGAATTCAGTGTAAATTCCAGTAGCGATGGACACTATAAATCGAATTTTCTAAAACATATCTAGACTTCAACCTACCCGAATGCACGGGGTCAGTGCAAAATGTAAGTAAACTTCAAGGCATCAACTAAGGCAATAGCTGCACAGACACAGGCCATCACCTTCCAAGGAATTGCTGGCAGAGCCGGTGCGCGAAGTTGGATATGATGATTATCAATTATGTTTGAAATATAGTCCCGAACCTTTTCATTCCATATGCGATATTCTATCTTGTGCTTGTTAAGTATGGATTCTAATTCGTATATCACGGGAACCCTGACAAATCTGATATGCTGTATGTATCTTCTGGATATTTCGACCTCTGCTTGAATGGCGATCAAACCATGTTGGTGCATATCCAGGAGTCTGACATGCATTTCCCATGGTCTCATGAGTTTCTTTGCAAACCCATTACCAATCTGAGCTGCCTTCCTATTTTCGAACTTGACACGGCTAAACCCCTCGGATATCAATGTCCGGATAATCTCGTCTTTTTTTAATTTGACCGTTATACTTAACTGGTCTAGCTCGATTTCCTCGTGACGAATAAGGCCAACGAGGCCCTTTACGAAGCTTATGCGTTTTGGATATTTTGTTAGAAACTCGGACAATAGGTTACAACTCTGTTCATGGGATATATTAAAACTCTATGAGTCATTATTATTTAATCTATCTAGAGAATTCATACGCAATATTTCTCATGTATATATCTTGCGAGGGCTCAATAGTCATGTCACGCCAAGTTAGATCCCTCTCAGTACGCTTCATTTGGGCTCCTCTGATAATTACAGCGGGTATAGATTCATCACTCTCGCCCATAATCATTACACCGATAGTAGCAAAATCATCGGCGATAGCTTTCATTGTAACCCTTAATACGTTTCCGAATAGATCCCTCTTTCCTCTTTGGTCTTCAACTGGTTCAAAGCCTGCTCTGCCAATCGCTAAGCCGGTAGTCCCTATCCTAGTTGGCATTAAGCGACTATCAGAGAAGACGACTGCAAGGTTAACTCCAAGATTAATCCGGAATTTCAACCTCAAATTTTTAGCAAGTAAAAAAGGGTTAACTGGATAAAGAACTACTTGGCGCGGCGGTACGTTAGATCTATCAATTCCGGCGTTTGGAGCCAAAATTCCATCCTTGGTTGTTAGAAGATAGCCGGGCATACCCATTAAAATACAGTCAGATTCTCTTAGAATTATCTCGGCAAGTTCCTTCTGAATCTGGAATCTCTTTGATATAGCAATTGCCTTCTGACTTACTCTTACTCTATTTAAAGAAATTAGACATCCCTGACTTACAGATACAAATTTACTTGAAATTACCAAAACATCATTTTCCAAGAAATCGAAACCTGAATTAACTAGATTCATGTACAAATCAAATTTTCTAGATTGCCGGGCTAACTTTATGGGTATTACTTCCAAAATTCTGATGGCAGATGTGTATTTATATCTAGCACTTTTTCTATTTTTCCATTCGTTTTGTAATGTTTTCCTGTTTTATCAGTTACCATAAACTCACATGCTGCCGGGTACCTTAAAGAAGTCTCTCTCTAATACAACGGATAATTATGTGAAAAGAATGTGAAGAGAGATGGACCAAAGTTCATAACGTTTTAATTCACGATCGTGTAAGGTTTACCCGGTGTGGTGATATTCATTGGGAATGACGATTACGGAAAAGATTCTGGCAAGGGCATCTGGAAAAAGCGTTGTCTCTCCAGATGAAGTGGTATTTGGTAATGTAGATAATGTAATGATGCACGATGTATCTGGTCCTGGTGTAATAAAGATCCTGACGGAGTGGGAGAAAAAGGGAAACAAGTTCAATCGAGTTTGGGACCCGGATAAAGTCTGGATTAGCGAGGATCATTTCGTGCCAGCCTCAGATCGGATATCTGCAGAGAATGTTGCTCTCTTATCAAGATGGACTAAAAAATTTGAGATAAGGCGTCACTTCAAATATGGGTTAGGACAGTATGGGATATGCCACACTTTGTCGCACGAAGAAGGACTTGTTCTTCCCGGCCAAGTATACGTCGGAGGCGATTCTCATACTAATACCACCGGTGCGACCGGTGCTTTCGCCACTGGTTTGGGGCACACAGATATTGCTTACGTCTTGATGAAAGGAAAAATATGGTTCAAGGTTCCTCAAACGTTACTTTTCAAATTAAATGGAAGGAAACCTGCGTATATCATGGCAAAGGATATGATTTTGCATATAATCGCTGATATAGGTATAGAAGGGGCCAACTACAAGTCGATGCAGTTTACTGGAGATATAATAAAGGAAATCAGTATGGAAGAACGCCTTACTTTAACTAATATGTCGACTGAAGCGGGTGCAAAGAGTGGGATAATTGAACCTGACTCTGTAACCTACGACTATATAAACAAGCGTACTACATCTAATTACTCACCAATACACGGCGATGATAACGCTCAATATCTAGACATGTATGAGTATGAGATTAATAAGCTAGAACCAACTGTTGCCAAACCTTTTTCTCCAGCCAATATCAGTACTGCTAGAGAACTACAAAGTATTGAAATAGATAAGGCCTATATAGGTTCATGCACTGGCGCTAAATTAGAAGATCTAAGAATGTCAGAAAGGATTCTGGATGGTAAAAAAAGGTGAAAGTGAGACCCGAAGTATTGCCTGTGCCGCTCAATCAAAATAGATTTGAAAGTTTTGAAAGAGGGTTTAATTCGACATATTTATGCAGGCAGGGGCGGTGAAAGTTGGTCCGCCTACTTGTGGGGCGTGCTGTGGCGCCCATATGGGTGTGCTTGCAAAGGATGGCAAGTATGCATAAGAATGACAAATAAGAAACTTTCCCGGGCGAATGCCTCATGTCGATTCAAAGACCTACCTCGCTTCACCTGTGGTTGTTGGCTGTGTTGGCTTTGAAAGGCATTAATTACCGATCCAAAGGATTTGGACGATTCAACATCAAGAAAAGGCTGAAGTTCGCAAATATGCTCGCGATAACATTGATACAGGACGTTATTATTCCTGGACGATACGTAAAAATTTCACGATCCAAAAGAATTGGCTATGCATGCCATGGAAGGTATCGATCCTGGCTTCCACACCAAGGTATCCCCAGGCCATTTTCTATTATGTGGAGCAAATTTCGGATGTGGCTCCAGCAGGAGAACACGTGCCAATAGCCCTATCCAAATTAGGTATAAAGGCGATCTTAGCACCCCTCATTCGCAAGGATATTTTACAGAAATGCTGTTGATGGGGGTTATCTCTTGCCAATTGAAAGAGAGAGATTCTACATTTGAACAAATAAGATGACAGGAACAAAAATAGATATTGATCTTCAGAATGACAGAATAATTAACCTGGGATAAAAACGACAAGTCCTATTCGAATAAAGCCCTTATCAGATATGATAATCAAGATAGTTGAAGCGGGAGGCCTATTATACTATTCAGATGACGAGAAAGGCTCTGCTAGCTGAAATTCTTAGCAAAGCTAGACATTATGAGCGACTGTGAGAATTATCGAGTTGGATATAGATATTATGAGCAAATATTAGAAGTGTCTTTTCTATCTGAATTCCTGGATTTATCTGAGAATTTTGAAAAGATACCGGCAAGTAGAATTTATTTAGTGAAAAGGAACGGAATTTATCTATATCAAAGTCATAATTATGTGAAATTGCTTTCATAATACTCTGAACACGAACAATAAAAATAACTATATAAATCCCATTTACAAGTCACTGCTTATATTGGCACCATTATATCTTTTTAGAAGAGAATCACAGAAACAAAAATAAAGGAACAAAACGCCTGGGATTGTTCACTTATCCAGGCGTTCACTCATTATTTGATACTTGAGTCTACATAGCCTGAGCCTGTTATGTTCTGATCCCGTAGCGTTTGCTGCTGCTAGGGTAGCTGCTGCTATACTTTGGAGATCGTTGGACCATCTTACCTTTACTACCTACTACGTTTAATGGAGTATGTAGGATGTGAAGTCTTTAATTCTCGCCTCCTCCTGTATTCACAGGCTCAATAGCATTTCCTGTGAATGGATAAGAACCAGATTTGTCCTTTGATCCCAATGTTGCTTGTGTCACAGTATTCTTTCCCATTTTTATGATGTCTCTCATGACTTCCAAATTGCTTTGGTATTGCGGTCTTGTTATTAAGATTCAGAGCATTCCACTACAACAACCTTTACAGGTTTACTTGCCTGATATGTGAGTATTCCTGAATATACACCTTGTATTATTTCTAGGACTTAAAATATGAGCTGAACTTTCTTTTTCATGTCCAGGAAAAATAGCCTTGCTTTTGAGGCTATGAAACCCTGCCAAACAACATTTTTGTTTAATGGAGGTTGATTTTGGGTAAATTCACCAGTACTTTGCTGACTAGAATTTGAGCTTCCTGAAGTACTTTGAGACGACGGTAATTCATTTGGTGTTACTGCAGTAGTTGATGGTGCAAGCATGCGTTTCCACCCGCAGAGCCTGAGGGTGATGTTGTATTGTTTTTCGATGCCCCCGCATTGTTGAATTGTTCACTGTTTGTTGGAGCTCATCCGCCATGACCTAACGCCTGATGTGAGGGACTTGTGTGCCAGCTGCGTCTTACTGACAAAAGCAGAAATCCAGAGATTGCAATCGTTGTGATTACATACAATTTTTTCAGTTCATTCTTATGCATTATTAAAAAAAGGCACCGTCTGAAATTTAACTGTTTCATTATTCGCATCTGCAAATAAGTTCGATTTCTTCTTCTATATAAGAAAATAACCCTCTCAAATGATCTGATCTGGATATCTTATCTTCAAATTATAGATACGTACTTGAATACGCGGAAGGATTATATATCCTGGAGGCACCATTACAAAATAAAAAATCTTGCACTGTCTCCCTCCTCGCCAATATGGGTAGCATATCTCCAAACTGGAGTATTCCAGTCAATCCTTACTTGTCTCTTTATTGTTCGTAAGGCAGCAAATTCCCTAATCAGGCTACCTTTTTTGGGTTTGTCAAGATTCGCAGTACAAAATTGACATATGGAAACTGAGCACTGGCATCCGCATTTTTCGTATTTTCGGTGACGACTGGGTATGCAATGCATGCCAATGGACTGTTTCTTCATATATTATAACTCGATAGCCCACATTTGGGGCTCTCAGGTCTGAATAGGTATCAAGAAAAGGAGACAGTTATCTCCAGTAGCATACCTGTTTTGGATGATCTGATACATTAAAATTTCTTCCAGGACCATCACCAAGGCTATTCCTACCAATTACTACTCGTGGGGGCCACACCTTCAATTTCCAAATTATTCCTTCGGGCACTTTCCCTCAATCTTTGATTTTTCGTGTGGTAACAGCAAGACACCAAATGTGCCAAGTACTCTATTGATGGAAAATATTGTCTATATATACAACAATCTGAACACCCATCGACACATCGAAATTGCTTATACATATAAGCTCACTATACTTTATGCTATTATACTCAACGCTATCAGGATTTATCACCATATAGTGTTGAGTATAATAGCATAAAGTATAGTGAGTGATATGTATAAGCAATTTCGATGTGTCGATGGGTGTTCAGATTGTTGTAGATATAGACAATATTTTCCATCAAGAGAGGCAACGGTAAAACTGGTGTCTTGCTGTTACCACACGAAAAATCAAAGATTGAGGAAAGTGCCCGAAGGAATAATTTGGAAATTAAAATCCTGCCACGAGTAGGAATAGGTAGGAATAGCCTTGGTGATGGTCCTGAAGAAATTTTAATGTATCAGATCATGGGAAGGGACGCTACTGGAGATAACTGTCCTTTTCTTGATACCTATTTAGACCTGAGAGCCCCAAATGGGGGCTATCGATGTATAATTTATGAAGAACGTCCATTGGCATGCCGTGCATACCCAGTCACCGAAAATACGAATAATCGGGATCCAGTGCTAGATTCCAGATGTCAATTTTATACTGCGAATCTTGACAAACCCAAAAAAGGTAGCCTGATTAGGGAATTAGCTCCCTTACGAACAATAAAGAGACAAGTAAGGATTGACAGGAATACTCCAGTTTGGAGATATGCTACCCATATTGGCGAGGAGCGGAGACAGTGCAAAATTTTTTCCTGAGGGATGGCTCCTCCAGGATATATAATCCCTCCACATTCAAATACGTATCTATAATTTGAAGATAAGATATCCAGATCAGATCATTTAAAGAAGGGTTATTTTCTTATAGAAGAAGAAATCGAACTTATTTGCAGATACGAATAATGAAACAGTTAAATTTCAGACGGTGCCCTTTTTTAATAATGCATAAGAATGAACTGAAAAAATCGTATCTAATAGCAACGATTGCAATCTCTGGATTTCTGCTTTTGTCAGTAACAGCAGTCTGGCACACAGTCCTCACATCAGGCATTTGCACAAGGCGGATCAGCTCCGACAAACAGTGAACAATTCAACAATGCGGGGGCATCGAATAACAATACAACATCATCCTCAGGCTCTACGGGTGGAAACGCATCAAGCCCATCGACTACTGGAGTAACACCAAATGAATTACCGTCTTCTCAAAGTACTTCAGGAAGCTCAAATTCTAGTCAGCAAAGAACTGGTGCGTCAACTCAAAATCAACCACCATTAAACAAAAATGTTGTTTGGCAGGGTTTCATAGCCTCAAAACCGAGCGTATATTCCTGGACATGAAAAAGAAAGTTCAGCTCCCATTTTAAGTCCTAGAAATGATCAAGGTGTATATTCAGGAATACTCACATATCAGGCAAGTAAGCCTGTAAAGGTTGTTGTATGGAATACTGTGAATCTTAATAACAAGACCGCAATACCAAAGCAATTTGGAAGTCAAGAAGACATGATAAAAATGGGAAAGAATACTGTCTCATTGACAACGTTGGGATCAAAGGACAAATCTGGTTCTATTCCATTCACAGGAAATGCTATTGAGCTTGTCAATACAGGAGGAGGCAAGAATAAAGATTTCACAGCCTACATACTCCGTAAACGTAGTAGGTAGTCAAGGTAAGATGGTCAACAATCTCCAAAGTATAGGAGTATCGGATTAGCGGCAAACGCTACGGGATCAAACTCAACAGGCTCGTGGCTAAATAGACTCAAGTAGCAAAGATCGTGAATGCCTGGATAACTGAAAAATCCCAGGCTTTTATTCCTTTATTTTTGTTTCTGTAATTCTGTTCTAAAAGGAGAGATTAGTGTCATTATAAGAAGTGACTTGTAAATCAGATTAGTATAGTTATTTTTATTATTCGTGTTCAGATACCGATGAAAGCAATTTCATATAATTATAACTTTGATATATATAAATTCCGTTCCTTTTCACGAAATAAATTCTACTTGCCGGTATCTTTTCAAAATTCTCAGATAGATCCAGGAATTCAGATAAAGACACTTCTAATATTTGCTCATAATCTCTATATCCAACTCGATAATTCTCACAGTCGTCATAATGTCTAGCTTTGCTAAGAATTTCAGCTAGCAGACCCTTTCTCGTCATCTGAATAGTATAACAGGCCTCCCGCTTCAACGATCTTGATTATCATATCTGATAAGGGTTTTATTCGATAGGACTTGTCGTTTTTATCCAGGTTAATTATTCTGTAGTTCTGAAGATCAATATCTATTATGTTCCCGTCATCTATTTGCTCAAGTGTAGACCTCTCTATTTCAATTGGCAAGAGATAACCCCCATCAACGGCGTTTCTGTAAAATATCCTTGCGAATGAGGGTGCTAAGATTGCCCTTATACCTAATTTGGATAGGGCTATTGGCGCGTGTTCTCTGCTGGAGCCACATCCGAAATTTGCTCCACATAATAGAAAATCGCCTGGGGATACCTTGGTGTGGAAGCCAGGATCGATACCTTCCATGGCATGCATAGCCAATTCTTTTGGATCGTGAATTTTTAGGTATGGTCCAGGAATAATAACGTCTGTATCAATGTTATCGCGAGCATATTTGTGAACTCGGCCTTTCTTGATGTTCAATTGTCCAAATCCCTTGGATCAGTAATTCTACCTTTCAAAGCCGACGCAGCAACAACAAGAGGTGAAGCGAGGTAGGTCTTTGAATCGACATGACCCATTCGCCCCGGAAAGTTTCTATTTGTAGTACTTATGCATACTTCATCCTTTGCAAGCACACCCATATGGGCGCCACAGCAGGCCCCACAAGTAGGCGGACCAACTACCGCACCTGCCTGCATAAATATGTCGACTAAACCCTCTTTCAAAGCTTTCAAATATATTGATTGAGTAGCAGGCAATACCTCGGTTCTCACTTTCACCTTTTTACCATCCAGAAGCCTTGCTGACATTCTTAGGTCTTCTAATTTAGCGCCAGTGCATGAACCTATATAGGCCTTATCTATTTCAATACTTTGTAGTTCCCTAGCAGTACTGATATTGGCTGGAGAAAAAGGTTTGGCAACAGTTGGTTCTAGCTTATTAATCTCATACTCATACATGTCTAAATATTGCGCGTTATCATCGCCGTGTATTGGTGAGTAATTAGATGTAGTAACGCTTGTTTATATAGTCGTACGTTACAGAGTCAGGTTCAATTATCCCACTCTTTGCACCCGCTTCAGTCGACATATTAGTTAAAGTAAGGCGTTCTTCCATACTGATTTCCTTTATTATATCTCCGGTAAACTGCATCGACTTGTAGTTGGCCCCTTCTATACCTATATCAGCGATTATATGCAAAATCATATCCTTTGCCATGATATACGCAGGTTTCCTTCCATTTAATTTGAAAAGTAACGTATGAGGAACCTTGAACCATATTTTTCCTTTCATCAAGACGTAAGCAATATCTGTGTGCCCCAAACCAGTGGCGAAAGCACCTGTCGCGCCGGTGGTATTAGTATGAGAATCGCCTCCGACGTATACTTGGCCGGGAAGAACAAGTCCTTCTTCGTGCGACAAAGTGTGGCATATCCCATACTGCCCTAATCCATATTTGAAGTGACGCCTTATCTCAAATTTTTTAGTCCATCTTGATAAGAGAGCAACATTCTCTGCAGATATCCGATCTGAGGCTGGCACGAAGTGATCCTCGCTAATCCAGACCTTATCCGGGTCCCAAACTCGATCGAACTTGTTTCCCTTTTTCTCCCACTCCGTCAGGATCTTTATTACACCAGGACCAGATACGTCGTGCATCATTACATTATCTACATTACCAAATACCACTTCATCTGGAGAGACAACACTTTTTCCAGATGCCCTTGCCAGAATCTTTTCCGTAATCGTCATTCCCAATGAATATCACCAGACCGGGTAAACCTTGCACGATCGTGAATTAAAACGTTATGAACTTTGGTACCATCTCTCTTCACATTCTTTTTACATAATTATCCGTTGTATTAGAGAGGGCCTTCTTTAAGTACCGGCACCATGTGAGTTTATGGTAGACTATAAAACAGGAAAACATCACAAAATGAATGGAAAAATAAAAAAGTGCTAGATATAAAAACACATCTGCCATCAGAATTTTGGAAGTAATACCCATAAAGTTAGCCCGGCAATCTAGAAAATTTGATTTTTACACTAATCTAGTTCATTCAGGTTTCGATTTCTTGGAAAATGATGTTTTGGTAATTTCAAGTAAATATGTATCCGTAAGTCAGGGATGTCTCATTTCTTTAAATAGAGTAAGAGTAAGTCAGAAGGCAATTGCAATATCAAAAAGATTCCAGATTCAGAAGGAACTTGCCGAGGTAATTCTAAGAGAATCTGACTGTATTTTAATGGGTATGCCCGGCTATCTTCTAACAACCAAGGATGGAATTTTGGCTCCAAACGCAGGAATTGATAGATCTAACTTACCGCCGCGCCAAATAGTTCTTTATCCAGTTAACCCTTTTTTGCTAGCTAAAAACTTGAGGTTGAAATTCCGGATCAATCTTGGAGTTAACCTTGCAGTCGTCTTCTCGGATAGTCGCTTAATGCCAACTAGGATAGGGACCACCGGCTTAGCAATAGGAGGAGCAGGCTTTGAACCAGTTGAAGACCAAAGAGGAAAGAGGGATCTATTCGGAAACGTATTAAGGGTTACAATGAAAGCTATCGCCGATGATTTTGCTACTATCGGTGTAATGATTATGGGCGAGAGTGATGAATCTATACCCGCTGTAATTATAAGAGGAGCCCAAGTGAAGCGTACTGAGAGGGATCTAACTTGGCGTGACATGACTATTGAGCCCTCGCAAGATATATACATGAGAAATATTGCGTATGAATTCTCTAGATAGATTAAATAATAATGACTCATAGAGTTTTAATATACCGCATGAACAGAGTTGTAATCTATTGTCCGAGTTTCTAACAAAATATCCAAAACGCATAAGCTTCGTAAAGGGCCTCGTTGGCCTTATTCGTCACGAGGAAATCGAGCTAGACCAGTTAAGTATAACGGTCAAATTAAAAAAAGACGAGATTATCCGGACATTGATATCCGAGGGGTTTAGCCGCGTCAAGTTCGAAAATAGAAAGGCAGACTCAGATTGGTAATGGGTTTGCAAAGAAACTCATGAGACCATGGGAAATGCATGTCAGACTCCTGGATATGCACCAACATGGTTTGATCGCCATTCAAGCAGAGGTCGAAATATCCAGAAGATACATACAGCATATTAGATCTGTCAGGGTTCCCGTGATATATGAATTAGAATCCATACTTAACAAGCACAAGATAGAATATCGTATATGGAATGAAAAGGTTCGGGACTATATTTCAAACATAATAGATAATCATCATATCCAACTTCGCGCACCGACTCTGCCAGCAATTCCTTGGAAGGTAATGGCCTGTGTCTGTGCAGCTATTGCCTTAGTTGATGCCTTGAAGTTTACTTACATTTTGCACTGACCCCGTGCATTCGTGTAGGCTTAAAGTCTAGATATGTTTTAGAAAATTCGATTTATAGTGTCCACCGCTACTAGAATTTACAGCGAATTCATTGGCAGTTCTAGTCGTGCAAGAAACGGTAATATTTGATAATATGCTAAAAAAATGTCATTATGGGTATTCCAGAGAAGATCAAAGCCATTGAAGATGAAATTCACAAAACCCAAATTAACAAGGCCACGGAATTCCACATTGGCCTTTTAAAGGCTAAAATAGCTCGCCTCAAGCGTGAGATGGAAGAGAATACTCACGGGAAGGTTATATCAGCTGGAGGTGCTTTGAGCGGATTTGATGTTAAGAGGACTGGTAATGGTACCGTAGTCCTCATAGGACTTCCAAGTGTTGGAAAGTCGACCCTGCTAAATAGGTTAACAAATGCAAAATCTAGAGTTGCCTCGTATCAATTTACGACGCTTACAGTTGTACCGGGAATGATGTACCACGATGGCGCTAGTATCCAAATACTCGATATGCCAGGAATAATTGGCGGAGCCGCTTCTGGTAAGGGACTTGGCAAGAGGGTATTATCAGTTGCTAGAGGCGCTGATCTAATCCTGATTGTACTTGATGTATTTCAAACCCATCATTTGTCCGTGCTAAAAAAGGAATTATTTGATATGGGCATTCGAGTAGATGAAAAGCCTCCAAATGTTACTCTAGAAAAGACATCCACCGGAGGAATGTCAATAAATACTCAGGTCAAGATAGATATATCAGAAAAACTAATCAAGGAAATCCTTAGGATCTATGGTTTTCATAACGGTCGCTTAATTATTAGGCAACCAGGGTTAACTGATGAACAACTGATTGATATCTTGAATGGTAATCGAGTGGACATTCCTTCAATAATGGTATTAAATAAGATCGATTTAGTGAACCAAGGCTTTGTAAGAGAAATTCAATCAAAAATAGGATCTAATTTTGTGCCTGTCTCCGCAGACGCCAATATTAATATCGGGTCGCTAAAGGAAGCAATATATCGAAAACTCGAATTTATCAAGATATTTATGCGGCCGAAAGGCGGAGAAACTGATTTCAAAGAACCAATGATAGTCCGAGACGGATCCTCCATCGAAGACGTTTGCAACAAGATCCATCGCAATATGGCAAGGGAATTTCGATTTGCAAACGTGTGGGGAAGGAGCGTCAAGTTTGCTGGCCAGAAAGTTGGTCTTGATCACCGACTTTATGACTCGGACATTTTGACAATAACAAAGAAGATCGGAGCATAAGATTTTTAAAACTAACTAACAACCACTCGGCAGATCACCCAATACTACCATGAATGGAACTAATTTGTCTGAATAATCTGGATTGGCCAGCCGTTAGAACATGCAGAGGACACCTGGAATAAAGCCTTGGGATATACCAAAACCGATCCACATCTAGATCTAAATACTTGAACCAATCCTAGAGTGCATTTGTACAGGGCAGAAGTTGATATTGCTTGCTAAATATGCTTGTTGCAATTGGCAGTACCTTAAAAAAGCGGTAATAATTAACATCCAAGAATATGCTTGAAGGAAGTAAAACTTTATTCCACAAGGGCATCTTTGATTTTAAGATAAAACATCTTTTGGTAATCGGGGTTTTAGCTCTTGCTTTTGCTACCGGCTTTATAATGCGTTCATATCCTGTAAAGTACGGGTTTTATCTTAATGAATTTGACCCATATTTTGATTATCGCGCTACTAAATACATTGTAGATCATGGGCTTAATGCATATTGGAAATGGCAGGACATGATGTCATGGTATCCTGAAGGCAGAGATGTTCCTAAGACCTCTCAGTCCGGGCTCCATATTGTTTCCGCCTACTTATACGAGATCTTTGGCGCTGGAAGTTCCTTATTAGATTTTACTATTCTATTGCCCGTCATTCTTGGCTCACTGACTACAATAGTAATTTTTGCTCTTGTGAGGACACTTGGTGGTACTACTGCAGGCATGTTCTCAGCATTATTGTTCGCCTTTACGCCAGCTATCATTCAAAGGGGAAATCTTGGCTGGTTCAAGTCGGAGCCGCTGGGCTTATTCTTTGGTCTGCTCGCAGTGTACCTTTTGATATCTGCGATCAAGCACAAATCATTAAAATATGCGATTCCAAAAGCAGTTTTAGGAGGCTTACTCCTAGGACTAGGAAACGCTTCCTGGGGAGGTGTTCAGTATTTCAGTATACCAATCTCATTATTTTTCATTGCCCTTCCGTTCTTCCAAAGAAATACTAGAATATCTACCTATGCGGCAATAGCCTTTACAGTCTTTTCGATAGCTAGCGCAGGCGCATTTCCAAGACCAGGAATCTCGTTCATACTAGGCCTTCCTGGTATCGCATTAATTGGAGGTACAGTTTTTATGATTGGCGCTGAGATCCTAAAAAGGATAAGTAGCGAACGCAAAGAAACCCGGAATTTACTTTTTTTGCTCGGTGGATTTGTAGTTGTAGGGTTAGGAGTCGTAATAGCAGGTGCTTATCATCCGGCATCTTTTAGATATCTAAATGCGATAAATCCCTTTTTGTCATCTCAAAACCCCCTCACAGCCTCGGTCGCTGAGCACTTTACGCCCACCTTGGTAGACTACTTCACAAATTATTCGATATTGTTAATGTTTGCCGGGATAGGGATCTGGATGGCGTTTAGATATCGGACTCCATCCTCAATATTTGCCTTGATAATTGGCATAACTGCTATCTACGTAAGTGCTACGTTTGCGAGACTTTTGGTATTTGCATCAATTGGCATAATCGTACTAGCTGGATTGGGGCTTTATGAGATAACTCGCAGCTTTATGAGCAAGAGCAGTTCATCAGCCAGTTCAAGGCAGGTAAAGCCCGGAAAGATGTCAAAAGGTAGGAAATTTTCTGAGCGGTCAACTGAGCAGCCGTCAAAGAATCGCATTACTCTCATTGGTTACACAGTACTCATTATTTTCTTACTAACCATCCCCATGATATATCCTCAGAATTCTGGCTGGTTAAGTCTTGCAGACATTCCACCTTCCATTGCCAATGGCGGAACTGGATATAAGTTTCAAACGAACGACTGGTTAGATACTCTGGCTTGGATGTCAACGCACACCCCAAAGCGATCTGTTATTGCATCATGGTGGGACTATGGATACTGGATTACTACATTGGCAAATAGGACAAGTATCGCGGATAACGCTACCATCAATCAAACACGTATTGCGACGATAGCTAAAATGTTTATGGACAAACCTGACATTGGCGCCAAAGTGGCCAGAGATCTTAAAGCCGACTACGTTTTGGTCTATATCGTTGCACAACGGTTTGCAGCGGGAAACGGTAGCTCTATCTATGCTTTGGGAAACGGTGGAGACGAGAGCAAGAAACAATGGTTCATTAGAATCGGTGGCTTTAATGAAAGCACGTATCTAGAACAGGACGGAGTTACACCTACTCCCACATTCTGGAATTCCACATTGTTGAGTAAGATGATCCCATTTACGCCGCAATTTTACGCCTCATCTCAAAATGGACGACAAGTCTTACAACCAACTTACACTCCTGGAAGCTTTGCGTTATATACTGAAAACATAAAATATCCGCAGAACGAAACAAAGGACCAACCTTTTTCGTTAGTATATGCATCACCTAGTTTCAGAACCAACACCCCCGGTCTCGTCTTTGCTGTTTTGGTTTACAAAGTGAATCACGACTATGTGCCTAATTCGATTAGTGGCGGTTCAAATCCTCAACCTAATCATAATACGAACTCTAGCAAATCACACAAATTCCGTAACAAATACTTCCAGATCCACTAATAAGACTTAATCCTTTTTTGCTAGATTCGAGTACTCTCTACAATCATATAATTGCCAATGATATACTGTCTCTATCCATAGAGAGTAATTACTCTATTGAATTTATATCTATTATAGACCAGTTCATACTACCTTCGTACATCCTACAAAACTGGTTTACCTAGATGTTCCGCATCGTCGTTTTTCACTACCTCTCGTAGCTAAATGGAACGATACACTGCAGACCTTAGAGCATTTGACAAGAAGTTGAGTTATTACCATGCCCCATCGACGAAAATGTATCACTGAACTCTATCGGTAGACGCTATCTACAAAATGCCAACTGATAAAGGCCGCCTAAATCAAGCCGAAACATTATATTTCATGGTAGATACAAAAGATTAGATGAACGCCTTCGATAAACATAGCAAAAATGTTACTGCATGGTGTGAACGGTGCGATCAAGTGTTTGACGCTCTATCCACTGCGAATGTTCACAAGATCGAAACTTCTCACAGCGTGAGAATAATTGAGTTCTGGATCACGAAAAGGCGTTGAAAAATACGGAAGCCATTGCTCAAGTTATTCGCTAGGTATTCGCTAGTTATTCGCTACTAGGATAGCAATGTGCTAAATATTATATTAGACTCGGTCAACCTTTCCTTAAGCCGCTAAAATTTGCATTCAACACATGTTTTCGAACTATTTTTAGAACTTCAAATATCGCATTTCTAATATCACCCGCCAAATGTCCAAGCATTCGCACAACTATTCCCGAAGAGCCTGGAAGGATGGAAGATCCTCCAACAATAGAATCAGACCCCCTCAACGTCGCATTTATCTCATCATTGAGGATTCGTACATATCTTCGCTGCGCGAGCACATATACGCTACCGACAACAGTATAATTGCCCAAAATTCCTATAATACTCAAATTTCTTTTTTTTGGTTCCAATATGGCTATATCGATAAATCGCAGATTATCCAAATAATCTCGTGCTACTGCCTTTAGATAGCAAATATCATATTCAAAGGACTCCCCACTTGCAACTCTGCCTGGAACAACCATCTCAGAATATACTGCCGTTGCATTTTCATGTACTTTGAAATTAAGAGTTTGGTAGAACCTTGAATCCCGATACGGAATAATTTGATCGGGGATAAATTCAAAATAACAGTCTTCGTCGACTGATACATTCACCATCTGCGTTGCGAAATTTTTTTCCATCCTGTATATTCTGGTAGCCCCTTGTGTAGTTATGTGGGCACAAGCATTATTCGTAACCGTAATATCCATTCTATATCTATCGCCCTGTAATATTCCGCCAGACGGTGAAATAATAAATACATAGGCCATTGAGGGTAGAGATTCTTCTAGGTATAGTGCTCGTTGTGTAAAGAGGGGCACTCGGGAATACTGGTCGGTGATTATAGTCTTGTTCCTTTGTACGTCATTTTCCAATCTTAATACTAGTGCTCCGATCTTACCAGCTTTTCCAATTCCTAGTTGATCGAGTTTTTGGTCATATGCAAGTACCTCTGGTGGTATATCACCAGGCGTATAGTATTGAATCTCGCTCATCAACGTAACCTAATTTTTCACTAAGGCTTTTGGAGTCTCCTCGAAAAGGACGTCCCTTATGATATTCTCGGCTACTTCATTTACTCCCTGACCTGTCCTTGAGTTAACAAATACATAAGGTTTGTTTCCACGAACGGTCTTGGCATCCCTATCCATCACTGTCAGGTCAGCTCCAACTGAGGGGGCAATATCTATCTTGTTTATGACCAAAAGATCACAAGTCTCTATTCCGAGCCCACGTTTTCTAGGGTATTTGTCGCCTCCAGAAACATCTATAATATAAATAAAGTAGTCTGCCAAAGCAGGGCTAAACGTAGTCGTGATATTGTCTCCTCCGCTTTCAATTATAATCAGATCAAGGTAATCATGTTTGGATTCCATTTCTTCTACTACTGAAATATTCATAGACGGATCCTCACGCACAGCCGTATGCGGACATCCTCCAGTCGCTAGACCTATAACAAGATCTTCTGCCATCAGTCCCTTCTCAGTTGCCAGATTTCTTCTCATACGATCAGCATCTTCACGTGATACTACATCATTTGAAATTATCCCAACCTTATAGCCTTTTAAATACAAAAGAGGGACTACCTGCTCGATTAACATAGTTTTTCCTGAACCAACTGGCCCACCAATTCCTACTCGAGGTATTCTCTTTGAACTCATTGGTATTCGTACGATTTATTCATGTAATAAACATTTTTGAAGGCATGAGCTCGTGAGCTATTTGGAAAATATCGATGCCCGGAGTAAATTGCCACATGCTGGACAATGGTCTATTTATATTCTTTGCCACTGTAGCCAAGATCGAAGGTTTTAGTTGGTGGATCAATTTCTGACCATCAAGGTGCTGTATCATTCCTAACCTAAGAGCCGCTCCGATAATGCTGACAATAAAAGTGTAAAGCATCATGATACCACTGTTATATTTTGATATGCCTAACGATTGGCTTGCAACTGCCAGTGCGACTGGATAAACACCGGAGGCCTTGTTCTGTTTGATGGCTTCTTGAAATTTGGTGATGAATTCGTTACCAGGTAGGAAATAGTTTACGCATCTTAGAAGCTGAGTGCCAGACCTTGCAGATGCGTTCCTGACCTCTTCGATAAGCTTCATTGAGTAGATGGTTCGATCCACTTTTATCAATTCATTAATATTAGCCATTTCAATACAGCCGTATGATACGCCTAGAGCAGTGCAATCAGCCGGTCCTATCTGGTGCTCCAGATAGACTGTTATCATGGTCCTAAGCTCGTCGGGGGTTTTTATCTTATTTTCACTGTAAAATAGTGCCTCAAGTCCGCTAGATGTTGTATACATTCCGGTTGGAAAGAAGGAATCAGAAAGTTGTAAAATACTAATCTCCTCAGCCTGTGGATCATAGTTAGTGTTCATGAATATGTGATCCTTCTTCTGGTTCAAACACCATATGCGCCTTGTTTATCTTGATATGGTCAATTATAGGATCTAGGAGCTTTCTAAACATCTCGAGCTCTGTATCAGCCTGGATTGGAAAGTAGATTTTTCGACCCTCTATTCTAAGAGGCCTATGCAAATTTCCGATTGTATGCCCTAGCCGTACAGGAATTTCTATGGAATTCAGATTCCCAATATCTTCATTAATGGATATCGTGGCAACGTTTTCAGGTTCAATTTCGATTATGATCATCTTATTTGGACTAGACAAGACCACATCTTTGTGTCTTAGTAGAATCCCCTGCGGCAAAGTGAAGGCGATATCTGTTCCCTTATCGGAGGTCTTGCGCATCCTTACGCGTTGCGACTCGGACCTTTGAATCCGAATAACCTCACATAAGTTGATTTTTGACAATTGTTCGTATTTGTCTGCAAATTCTGCATCCTTAACATTCCCAAGTATAGAATTAATGGTAATCATTTAGCCTATGACACTTCGCTTACCTGAGATTGTCTCATTCATATGTCTATCTTTGCTGCCCTTCTTTACTGCATCAATCATGTTGAAAAGCCTCTGAGTGTAATCAACATAGCCGTAATGTTCGTATTTTGACGAGTCAACTAAGACAAATACTAGGCCATTTTCTTGCATCTTCACCTTAGCACCAATTTCAAACTTTTCAGCTACGATACAGGAGGTGACCTTATGATCTGGATAGTCCAAATTGAGATGAGAAGCTGGATCAATCATTCCAGACATGGACTTGATCATTCCCGCAACGACCACAACATGCCTTATACGAGTTGGGTCCAATACCAACATATTCTCATCAATATTCGACTCCTCCACGCAATGACGTATAAGCAAACCTGGCATTCACCTCTTTGTATCAGAAACTGTCTGGGGATCTAGATTTTCTGCGGCTAGGTTTCTATCGATACGCAAAACAGATTTTGCTATTTCACCAGCAGCTTTCAAGGCCATCGTCTTAACCAATAATGGGTCCAAAATTCCCTTATTCCACATATCAACAGGTTCCCCGCCATCAATATCTATGCCGAAACCACTAGGCGATGCTTTAGCAGCCATAACCTTCTCTAAACCATTGTATCCAGCATTCGAGAGAATTTGTCTCATTATACTTTCAAGGGCCGATGCTACAACTTCAAGTCCCACCTGCTCAAGACCCTTTAGCCGCATATCTTTTACCTGCTCTATAACATGCAATTCTGCGGCCCCCCCTCCTGCCACGACTCCCTTATTCAATGCCGCCTCAGCAGCATTTACACCATCAATAGCGGCCCTCCATCGTTCCAGGGAAGTTTCTTTAGTTGATCCCGAGACTACCAAAGTTACCATATTCTTACCCGATCCACCTTCGATGCATACAACCCCATTTTCTTCCTCTTCGAATACACGATCTGCTCTGCCAACTATGTCAGGTTTAGACAAATCATCGATCATTCTAACTATTTTTGCACCAGTATATCTAGACATGTACTCCATCTCTTCTATAGAGATCCGCACTGCAAATACGTTATGACTGACTAACAAGTCCTCAACTACTTGATCTATCTCTGTCGAAGCAAGCAGGAAAGTATTCGCACCAGTTGCAATCATCGCATCGACTAGTCGTTTCGATTTCTCTATTCTATCATTCTCCATGCTCAATATTTCTTGATATTTGCTATTATCCTTGAGCCAAGACTCTTTTACGGGTTTGAGATCAAGTCTAGCAATCATAATCCTCGCTTCATTAATCTTAGTCGGCATCGCTGGGTCTACCCTCTTTCGTTCCAGGACTAATCCGGTCACAATGCGATCTTCCATATTTGTTTTCCGTATTACCATGATTGATTTATCAAAATCAAATGAACCATCAAACTTTGCATTTTCTCCAACTGTTCTAAGAGCAGTAATGACGAGTGAGGAAAGTTGTCTACCGTCTAGCTTTGAAGAAAGTGATGTATTTACTACTTGTTCTAATGTTACTTCCTTAATTGAAATTGTTTTGGATTCGGCTTCTAACAATTCACAGGCGTGCCTTACTCCACTGTCTATTCCTTCAACAACTTTGGTTGGATGTACGCCAAGCTCCTTTACAAGTTTCTTTCCTTCCTTGATCATTTCCGCAGCCATGACAACTGCTGTTGTAGTACCGTCTCCTACTAGCTGTTCTTGTCTTTCAGCAATTTCCACGATCATTCGTGCTACTGGATGAATAGCTCTTAGGGAGAGAAGAATGGTTACCCCGTCATTTGAGATATGCCTATTCATAGCTTGGTCTATTAATAATTTATCCAGTCCTTTAGGTCCTAAAGTCGTCCTCACTGTATCGGCAACGGCCATAACTGCGTTGGAGTTTGATTCGAGAGCATTGAACTCAATACTCTCCGCCATCGGTCTCCACACACCAAAATTAGGATTTGACATCATAAGGACATGTCAAACAGACAAAAATAAAGATATTGAAAACATCAAAAATAAAAAAAATTGAGTTTTTCTTGGTCGAAGTTATGCCATAAAGTACCTTTGGGCAGAAGAAAGTTCTTTTGCCGGATCAACTGTTGCAATCTTGCCGTCCAATTTTACCTCATATGTCTCAGGATCAATCGTTATTTCTGGAGTCTTGTCATTCCACATCATATTTCTTTTGCTAATGCTTCTACAGTTCTTTACTGGCAAGACTACTTTCTCTAATCCTAATTTTTCTGGGACGCCTAGCTTTACTGCCGCCTTTGATGTGAATGTGAACGATGTCTTCTGTACAGCCTTTCCGAGTGCTCCAAACATAGGTCTATAGAATACTGGTTCTGGCGTTGGAAGCGAAGCATTAGGATCTCCCATTATTGACCACGCAATGAATCCTCCCTTGAATATCATTTTTGGCTTTGCCGGGAAGAAGGCTGTTGAATACATTGCGATATCAGCATATTTTCCTACTTCAAGTGAGCCCAAATAATCTGCAACTCCGTGCGTGGTTGCAGGATTTATTGTGGTTTTCGCAATGTACCTCTTTGCTCTGAAGTTGTCATTACCTTCTGAGTCTTCTTTCAGACTACCCTTCATTTTCTTCATTTTATCGGCTGTCTGCCATGCTCGTATCACAACTTCACCTATTCTACCCATTGCTTGGCTATCTGAGGAATACATACTTAGAACACCTTCGTCATGTAATACGTCCTCGGCTGCAATCGTTTCTGCTCTAATACGAGATTCTGCAAAGTGTACGTCCTCTGGGACACTTGGGTTCAGGTGATGACAAAACATCAGCATATCAAGATGCTCAGCTATAGTATTCATTGTATACGGTCTTGTGGGATTTGTCGATGATGGTAAGGCAAAGGGTTCGCCAGCAATCTTCATAATATCAGGGGCGTGTCCACCACCAGCTCCTTCTGTATGATAGGTATGTAATGTTCGCCCATCTATCGCGTTGATAGTGTCTTCTACGTATGCGCATTCATTAATGGAATCTGTATGTATTGCTAACTGAGTATCCGTTAGATCACATGCTCTGAGCGATGCATCCAAGACTGCCGCAGTTGTTCCCCAGTCCTCGTGGTCCTTTAGCCCGCAGGCGCCTGCTTCAATCTGTTCCATCTGCGTAGCTAGAGATGGATGTGAATCATTCCCTTTACCAAGGAATCCGAAATTCATTGGTATATCCTCTATAGATTCTAACATTCGGCTCATATTGAATACGCCAGGGGTACAAGTTGTAGCATTAGTCCCATCAGCAGGTCCAGTACCTCCACCTATCATATTACATATTCCTCCACTTATGGCATCGATATATTGTTGGGGAGAGATGTTATGAACATGAGTATCAAAATGTCCAGGAGTGCATATTGTATGCTCCCCTGCGGTTGCCTCTGTACATGCTGATACTACCATATTCTTACTTACCTTATCCATGATGTTCGGGTTCCCTGCTTTGCCGATCCCGGCGATCTTTCCGTCCTTTATACCGATGTCTCCTTTTACTATGCCAATTTCAGGATCCAATACGACTGCATTTGTGATTAGAAAATCAAGGGCACCATTAGCATTGGTTACACCTGGTGTTTGAGCCAAGCCATCTCTTATCGTTTTGCCCCCACCAAATACACACTCATCTCCAGGAGTTATGAAATCCTTTTCTATCTCAATTAATAAATCAGAATCTCCCAATCTTACCTTATCTCCAGTCGTTGGACCGAATAAATCTGTGTATTGTTTGCGAGTTAATTTAAGAACCATTATTAATCTTCTCCTTTTATGCGCCCCTAAAGCCCTGCTTCTTTGCCTTTTCCAGTGCCGCGTTTTTTGCAACCGATGAATTCAGTCCTCCCATTACAAGCCCGTTAAATCCATGCACAACGCGAGACCCTCCCAATTCGCACAATTCTACCTCCTTAGAATCACCTGGCTCAAATCTCACTGAAGTACCTGCAGGAATATTCAATCTAAACCCAAACGCCTTTTCTCTTGGAAAGTCTAGTGCTCTATTTACTTCAAAGAAGTGAGTGTGTGAACCGACCTGGCAAGGTCTATCTCCGGCATTCTTGACATTGATTTTGATTGTCTTTTTATTCTCATTGCAATTAACAGGGCTTTGTGCCAAAACATATTCTCCAGGGATCATATTTTTGGAACCTTCCTCCATAATTGGTTTTTTTTAATTTTCATCTTTTTGGTATCAACCAACTAAAATCACCTAATAAACTGGGTCATGTACTGTTACCAGTTTAGTGCCGTCTGGGAATGTAGCTTCTACCTGAACTGTATGTATCATTTCCGGAACGCCTTTCATAACGTCGGCGCTCTTTAGAACTTCTCTTGCTGATTTCATCAAATCAGCGACAGTTTTGCCTTCTCTTGCGCCTTCTACAACAAAGTTTGCAATATACGCAATGGCTTCAGGATAGTTAAGTTTTACGCCTTTTTTCTTTCGTCCTTCTGCAATTTGTGGCGACAGTCCAAATGACCATCTTTTCCATTTCCCTCGGTGCTAACATCAAATTTTTCTATTACCTCATTGTATAGAATAGATCTGAAATATTTAAGTATAGAAGTCCTACGTGCTATAATTCTGAAGAAAACCACCTTCTACTGACGCTTAGTTCAAAGAGGATTATTTAGTAGACGTCGACTAAAATTTCATTAATGCGTAGAGATGCTAACTGGGACCACGACTCCAAGCCAGAAAACAATCTGTTCATATTTTCCATTTTTATTGACCGGCAGAGCGAAATCATAGACTTTTGTTTGAGAATGGATTTCAATGAAATTTGATTGTATCATCCTTCCAACCATGTTCGTAATAGTCGTCTCTATGCCCTTTCTCAAAATGAAGGCATCTATTTTTGAATATTCAATATAAAAGTTTGAAGGGTTATCTAATAATGCTGCTGGATTTATGACACACGAGTTAGAACTGAAGTCAGATTCCCTCAGTTTGTTTTTTAAGAGTAGATAGGGATAAGGGGCCATTCCTGCAACGTAACCTAAATCTACAAATTTTTTTAGTACTCCCTTTTGACTAACAATTATTCTATTTGTAGTAAAATCTAGCCGTAGATTCTTCCCCCAACCACCTTTTGTTTCGGAACTTAATCTGAGGATCGTCTCCTCAATGTCACGGCTCTTGCACCAGTCAATAAAAAACAAGACCTTTTCAGAGTCAGACTTTGTGATCAGAATATCTTTGGAATAATCCAAAAATTCGGCAAACTGCTCAGGAATCACAAGAACACCTGACGTACAGAATTCCCGACATCTAAATATAACTTTGCATATGCTTATCGACTTATATTGGAATCTAGATTATTGCTATTAAACAACGAGGGTTAATCACCCAACCTAAGATACTAAGGAGTCAAGTAAATGTTCAGATAGTAGAGATTAATAGTAGTTCATGTAACTGTTCGTTGGCAAATTTTTATACCTTGTCTGGAAATATGGTCTAAAAAGCGACCGTAGAGTCCCCTGTAAAGTCCTGAGTTATGATTTACCGATCGTGTCTAAGGTCTTGACCAGCCTATTCCTGCTGGAATATGCATTAATCCTGCTGTTGCTATCATCCAAACCCAAGCAGTAAACACAAAGGGACCAGTTAGCGCAGGAAGTCCCCATGTTCCAAAGAATTTTTGCAACGCAGGCATTACAACTACTGAACAGGTCACGGTGGCCAATATAGCCATGAAAAATGTTTGAGGTGTCAACGGAAGAAATGAGGTAAGTGCGATCATTACCAGGACTTGATTAAATCCGTGAAGACCTATCCTTACCTCAGCAGTAGGCAGCTTTGTTAGAATTGCCAAGGCGGCTCCAATAGCCGAACCAATCAGCGCCATTAACCCCCCAAGGTAAAGCGGAGACAAGGGGTTCCATCCGGCAGTATAAGCGTTAGTCCACCAAGGACGAACTTGCACACCAGTCGCGGTTGTTATTATTGGGGCAAGCTCAAATGCTAATGTAAGCCCGACCACCCAAAAGACGCCTGTCTTCCAGTTTTCGACAAATGTGACCTGTGAAACACCCTTCAGCGTTGCAATCATAAATTCCTTAGCAGTCCATTTAAAAGGAGCTGAGGGCTCCGGATTGCCACTTCCAGGAATCAATACTTCCTTCTCGGGCGGAGGAAGCTCTGGCCATATATCATGACCATATCTTCTACTAGCATACATCATTGCCCAGGTAGTAAATATGAATGATGACGTAAATCCAGGTATCGCCCAGCCGTGGCCGCCATTAACAAATATATCGCCCATCCAGTGACCAAAAGCTTGCCATACTACTGCAGTTATAGCAGCTCCGAATACAGATATCCAGAATGTGGCTTTGTTTGCCTTCACAAATGGACCTGACCAAAATGCCATACCCGTCAAAATCGAGTTATAACCAAACAAACCAAAGGCAACATTTGTATAAGAAGCACCGAATATAATGGCCATTCCTGCTCCGATAAGTCCAGCCAGGACCATCATTGCACCAGCTTTTCTTGAAGCCAAAAACACTCCTGAAACAATTAAAATCCCAGTTACTGGTGAACTAAATAACGGTACCTCAGAAATACCATTAAACAAAATATAGAAGAAGTCCAATACTGGATTTCCGGTTGAGTAAGTAGCCGACCCAGCTATTGGTGCAACGGCCGCAATTATCGGGAGGAATGAATGAAATACTTCTATCAAACCAAGCTACATCTGTGGAGGTATATTTTAACGATTTGTAAATTATTCATGTTTATTAATCACGTTACTATCGCATGGCAACTCATAGTAAATCATTGCGAAACTAATAGACTACTATTGGCTAGATACTACGTACTTTAAGAAAAACATGATAGTTAGCCGACGTCTACTAATGCAGGAAAGATCAAGTTGTTTGTGGCGTTCCAGAGATTAATGAACTCAGTATTACTATCATGTTTTGACCTTGATATTTAATTAATGTCAATATTGTAAATTAGTAACCTGTACAGAATTTGAATTGAGGCTCCTTTTTCATATATTTAAAGAGTTAAATTCATCAAAGGAAGTTTAAGTAGAAGGCAATCAAGCTTCTGGCTGATTCGTCCTTTGAACAGCAAATTAAGCAAATTTGGCTCTTTTCCTTATTACACATTGGAATCATAAACTTCTATATCCTTCGTTAGTAATACAGGGTCATTCATGATAGACGCGATCGATGAGTTGATTCTATCCACGCTAAGTAAGAATTCTAAACAAGACACCGTAGAGATATGCGATTATCTAAGGGACTATGGACATAACGTGACTGAGGATGAAATAGATTCTCGAATTATCAGTTTAGAGAAGGAAAAAGTGATTTCGCGATATACTATTTCCATTGATTCAACAAAGATTAAACGTAGGATTATAAGGGTCGCACTCGTTCGCTTTAAGGTATCGCAACACCTTCTCAAGCGACTAGAGGGTCTAAAGAAATACCTAACTGAAGCCCCGTTTGTGCTCTATTGCGGACGAACCAGAGGTGGATATGACTGGATTACTATTCAATGCTTTCTGAATGAAGATGTTGCTGATGAGGAAAGTGACATCTATCGAAATCTGTTTGGAGATATTATTCAGTCATATGAAGTATATGACTTTATACCGATGAAAGAACTATCGACTCACGCACTTGCTCATACATTTGACGAGCACAGAAAATTCTTAGGTGAGTGGATTTCACCCTTTCTTGGCAGATGATCTGGTGCCTGTCATGTTTGTTGTATATTTCATAGGGCACATTACTCATTGAGCTTCGAATTAGAATTTTTGAATATAATAGCGTCGTCAATCATACTATGAGCTCTTAATCTTGTTTCCATCAAAAAATTAATTATTTCACCCCTTTGAGCCGGCTCTACGGTTTCATGAATTTCATCAATTAGGCTGTCTAATCTAGCCAGTAAAATTCTTAATGCCAGCGTAGTCTTTTTTGTAACTTTCAAAATTTGAATTGATTTCTTATATTCATTAGAAGCTTTGAGGTTGGATTCACCAACATATCTTAGACTGGATTTTATTTCCCTTATCTGTCTCACAGTCAAGCTGTTATTGGTCACTTGCTCAATAATTTCGGACTGTCTGTCGAAAGGAAGATTTGAAAGTTCTATCGCACAGCTAACGTTTAGCCTATTTGCAGCAATTCGTTCTTTAAGACTATCGGGCAATCTTAGTAGCTGAATTCTATGCGAAACATATTCCTCACTCATTCCGATCTTCTTAGCAAGTTCGCTCACGCCACCCCAGCCAAAGTCAATTACATATCTTCTGAATGCCTCTGCTTCCTCAATCGCATCCATTGCTTTACGTTGCATGTTTTCCGTAAGTTGAATTTCATATGCATCCTTATCTGACATCTCCCGTATTTTGCAAGCTATGAAACGGCAGCGAAGAGATCTGCATGCTTGAAATCTTCTGTGCCCAGCCACAATCTCAAAACCTTGCGCAAGCGGGCCTTATCAGGATAGGTTGCAGCAATCCATGTTCTCGTATGCTGGCGACCAGGCTGTCATCTTCAGGTGAAATTTTTTGAAATTTATTTCTAACTGCGAATTGAGATGGCTTTATCATTTTCATCTCGATATGTTCTACTATGCTTGTATCAAAAAATTCCATGGAAAGAATTGCAAATCTAACTACTTATTGTTTGCTGAGATCAGGTAATTATCACAACATGTGTCTATTATCTAATAAATTTAGTAAGAATCTTTAAATAAATAATAAAATGGTGATACAATCTTGTTCATAAAGTCCAAAGCAAATATGTTTACTTTTAGCGGCAAATCTGGCCAGTTCTTAAATAACGATTCGGATCCAGGCATTATTTTAGGCAAGTAATCTAATCTACTAATTATTAGTAGAATAACACCATGCTGATTTGCCCCTGTAAATAGCAAGACCCTTTCCTGCCCCTAATTGGATAATAATAATCCCTAAATGTAAGAAAAATTCATAAATGATTACCTTACCCCCATCTGACTGAGAACGTATTCCAATGACTAAAAAAATACTGTCAATTCAAAATATCGAATGCGAGACACTTGGAATACTCGAGCCACTTCTACTGGCTGATGGATATGAAATACAAAATGTCCTAGCAAAAGAACTTCCTGGTCACATAAACCCAGAATCGTATAAGGCTATAATAGTACTTGGTGGGCCCATGTCGGCATACGACAACTTGAAATATCTTAACTTCGAAAAGCTATTGATCAAAAATGCTGTACTTGAACAGATTCCAGTCCTGGGGATATGTTTGGGTTCGCAACTCATCGCCTCTGCGCTTGGTGGTAAGGTCTATAAGGGAAATCAAAAAGAGATAGGCTGGCATTACATCGATCTTTCTGAAGATGGCAAGGAAGGAGTGTTTAAGGGGATAAGCAATTCTAGACTAGAAGTATTTCAGTGGCACGGGGACACTTTTGAGCTTCCGGTCAATAGCAAAATTCTAGCTTCCAGCGAACTCTATATTCAGGCCTTCAAGATCGGGACAGCTATTGGCATCCAATTCCATATCGAAGTTACCGAAGATATGATTAATGACTGGCTAACACAGTATGGTATGGAAATCCGCACTGAACTCATAAGTTCCACGAAAATATCTCTGGACATTCATACAAAAACTCAGAATCTCAGGAAATACTGTCTTGCTTTTTATTCCAACTTTTGCAGTTTCATAGAACAATGCGATTCTGCCAAAAAATCAGCGTCTACTCTTTCATGATTGATAGCCTACGTTATCTGCAACACATCATTTACAAAAATTTAGGCAGCAGAAAATGTGAGGTATACAAACCTTGTATTGGAATAAGCGCACTGACTCCATGAACTCATGTATCATGATAGATAAGATGATAAAGGAAAAATAGTACCGATATGATTGCCTACAATACCCTGGTTTTCCCAAATTGATGCTGCCCATATATCATTACCATTCTCAAGTATAATTCTAATTCAAGAGAATGACTATCTATTTCCAGAATATTTTCATAGTGAAGTACTTCATGCACTTCAAGATGTCGTGTACTTCAAGGTGATCCCTAGAGTGATAAGTTATCACTTGCGGATTGCTAAAGAATGAAGGGAACAATTTAAGTGGATGGCCTATTGCAATACACTACGGTATCGGTGCACACAGTTAATAGGTTTGAGATATCAAATTAGATGGATTCGAATAATTTTCCTAACTTATCATACCAGCATACATGAAAGGCAACAAGGTAGTTACCTCCCCATGAATGGTGATCTGCTTTGCCATTGTTCTAACTTTTCCCCAAGAAATGGCTTCAGCGACTTTTGCACCGCTGAGACTACCGTCCCACTCCGCTCCCGTAGTCACATATACGGCATAATCTAAACCACCTCTAAATTGGTTCCACCAAAGGGTATGATGCTTAGAAATTCCTCCGCCTAACATAAAAGCCCCCGTTTTCTTAGCCTCGTATATTACATCAGATAACTTCGATTGATCACTCAGAAGATTAAGCTTAAAATCTTTATGATTTTGATAAAATAACCATATTTGGCTTCCGACTGCGCCGTCGAGGATGCCAGGAACTATTACTGGAATATTATTTTTGTTTGCCCAATACAAAAATGAAGTTTCGTCCAATCTGCTGCCGATATATTTAGTAATATCAAAACTAGAAAATTCTTTAGTGTCGCTTTCTCTATACATTTCCATTAACCATTTTTGCATTTTTTTCTCTATTAATGGCCCATAGTTTTCATTAGGAATTAGTACATTGCCCAGACGGTGTATTTTTTTATCGTGTAGGAGGCTGTCGTCTATCTCGAACTCACCAGCGAAATATTTTTCATACGTCCTTGCGATATCGTGGTCAAGGGCACCGCATGTGGTTATCACACATTGAAACATATTGTCCTTTAACATGTCACGTATTATTCCCCGGGTGCCCGTCGAGATAATTGCTGCTACAAAAGAAAGAAATCTAGTACATTTGCTGTCATTGCGCATAGTTCTGAGTATATTGATGCCGGTTGCGAGATTTCTAGACTCAAATCCTCCGGAGCTTGACATTGATCGAATTATAGAACCAACATCATCTGATCTAATTGAGAAATCAGCTATGTTCTCTGTCAATAAGGATTTCTTTCTGATCTTATTTCTATACTCGGTTCTGTTTCTGTTTCTGTGTGGTACGGCCATAGTCATCTTACTATTACAGTGGAATAAAATTTCTTGCTAGTAGTCTAGAGACTATCTTTATTTTGGATGATCTTTAAGTTGTTACACAAGTGGTATGACTGTATCGCCCTAAACAATTTCAACTCGGATAAGTCAGGAACTCTTTATTTTATTGGTTGTCAATATCAAATCATCAAAGCTTGGATAATTTATAAACGGTTAGTCGATATTCAAAGTATAGGCAAGTCATATTCAGCTCATCCAAGTCATTAGTTTCGAGGTAAAGCAGTCTAGACAGTCTCAGCTGTCTTATTTGATTACACCTAATTTTCAGCATAGGAAATATTCACGGATACTCGCTGAATGTCACTTCGATATAATTTAGATTCCTGTTGTTGTAATTCCACTGATATTTATAATTGATAATTGGACTATCAAGCCATTAGAAACTTCTGAATCGATGTTGACAATCACAGACTGGACTATGCAATTTTTAAAAGTAACTGGCATTAATGATTGCAAATGGATAATTATCATGCGTTCACGGGTAGGAAAATAGATCCCCCTAGTATTAGTGAAAATATGACTGTGTCTAAACTTATAGAGTATTTTGGTTCAACTGGATATAATGCGCGTCGTCTGGCAGAGGCAGCCAGTATATTTAAACACATGATCGATAGTAATGCGACAATCTGTCTAACTATAGCAGGAGCCATGACTCCAGCAGGAATAGGTGGAGCCATCAAAATAATGATTGAAAAAGGTTTCGTTGACTGGATAGTTTCTACCGGGGCAAATATTTATCACGATCTACATTTTGCGTATGGCCTACCAGTACGTCAAGGCCATTTCAATGTAGACGATGACATCCTCTATTCCAAACAAATAGTTAGGATATACGACGTCTATATTAAGGAAACAGGAACGCTCCAAGCGCAAGATATCATAGTTCAAAACGACGTCAGAAATGGTATGAAATATACGTCTGATCTCAATTCAACTGCTGATGTATCGCATATTCTTGGGAGAGCTGCGAAAGCAAATTCACATTTTCCTGAAAAATCATTTACAGTGGCGGCCTTCGAAAATGACATTCCAATCTACATCCCTGCGATTAGTGACTCCTCTATAGGGTTGAATATGTTGCCTTTATTATTTGATGACCAGCACATGCCCTTTAATGTCATAAACGATGTAGCCGAATCAGCCGCCATCCTCTGGAAGTCTCGAAAATCCGGCGCACTGGAACTAGGCGGAGGAGTTCCAAAAAATTTTTTTCAACAAACCGGTCCGACACTATACCAAATACTGAAACTAAAGGAAGGCGGCCACGATTACATTATTCAGTTAACTGATGCAAGACCAGACACCGGCGGATTATCTGGGGCGACGATACAGGAAGGAAAAAGCTGGGGTAAAATCAAGACCTCCCATTCAGGCAACGTAATTGTATATGGTGATGCTTCCGTGTATTTTCCAATATTGTGTGCTTATGCCATTTCTGAGTGTAAACCCCGTAAGCAGAAGAGGATTTTTGCATGTAAGACTAAGTGGACGAAGGAGATGAAAGAAATTTATCTTAACAAGAAAAGGTAATTAATACTCGTAGAATTAGGCTTTAGAGTATGTCCAATATTAGAAGTGGTAACTTTTTGATACGTGAATTAGACAATGCTGATCTGGATAACGGTTTTTACGAAAGTTTGTCCAACTTATCAAATGTATCTGGGATGGACCGCTTACGAGCTCTGCAGTTGTTTGATTTTATTAAATCTGATCCACAACACAAAATTTTCGTAGCAGTCCTTAATGATGGAACTGTAATAGGTTCAATAACAGTATTAATAGAGAAGAAGTTTATTCATAATTGTGGAAAAGCTGCCCATATAGAAGATGTTGTAACGCGCAAGGGACATGAAGGTATGGGGATCGGGTCAGCTCTAGTGAAAAGGGCGCTTGATTTTTCGGCCAGCGTTGGCTGCTATAAAGTTATTTTGGATTGTTCGGAAAGAAATGTAGCATTTTATGAAAATAATGGATTCAAAAGGTATGGGGTAGCGATGAGATACGATCTGTCTAGCACATAATGGGACGGAGGATATGCATTTGTTCGAAATGAACATTTATTACTCCTGACACATTAAATAGTCAGTCAATTTCCTAGTAAGTATTCAGCCGGTTGATATGTTAGGAGAGCCAACTAATCTATATCGTAGAACAGTATCATATCCTAAAGACACTATTGCTAATATCGTACTAAGTAAAATCAAATTATGGTGACACTATAAGACATACATACAATCTTCAAGTCCTACTTTTGAGTAAAAACCTAATTGAAAATAATTGGTGATTAAGGACAATAAAAAAATTAGGTTCACATTCATTACGCCAACCCGCAAATAAAAAGTTTTGACGATAAAATATCAATTGAAAGCAAACAATGCTACCAGGCAGATCGATGAAAGAGGCTAAGAACTTATCCCAAAATAGATAGACATATAGCTTGTGAGGGTTTTGTTCATAAGTGTGGCTTATGAAGGTCAAGTATCTTCCAACTGTCAAAAGAATCCCTGATGCGTTAAGGAATGAGGCCAGGTTGTTGATACTTCCAATAGAAAAACCAAATAGCACCACAGGACATTCAGCAGTACCATTTAGAAAGGTACTGGATAGCATTCTACATGTATTAAGAAATTGATGTCAGTGGAAGTTGAATCCAAATGAAGATGATTAGGGGTCGACATCATACAAGATTCCGGCAATGATCAATATCAAAGATATTTGAAAGATTATGGACTAGACTTGCAAAAAGTGTAGGATGACGGCCGGCTATGCATTCAATAGGGGGCAATAGCAATAGTGTATGTAAAGGCACATTTAGTCGATAATGACTCGTTGAACCCAAATCTTACAATTAGAGATAAGTCAGTTATGGACAAAACATCATCGTTTATTGACTGATGAGTAAGGTGTTCCATTATATGTTGTTGTAACTGCAGAGAATACCCATGATATGAACGGCACTATGAATATGCGATAATATTGTAGTCAAAAAGACCATCATCTATGATATATAAAGGAACAGAATCTTTATCTTGATAAAGGATATGACTTTCAAGCGATCGAAGTGTACGAACCAATAAAGGATATCTACCACATATTTGACATAGAGGAGAACAATCAGTTACAAAGATTAATGGTGGTAATAATCATTGTCATCATGCTAGAAGAAGATTGGTTGTAGGAACAACTAACTCTTGGCACAACAGGTTCAGAAGACTTTTAGTTGGATATGAGAAGAAGTTAGGAAGGTATTTTGCGTTAGTAGTAGTATGTTTAGGCTGTTGTATAGTTATCTATAGGAGAATAATTTTGGGATAGGCTCTACGTATCAACTTGTAACGAAGATACCATATCGTATTTGCCAATGGATTCGTGTCCTGTTTCAGCGACATGGGATTCCACGTCTGATTTGAATATAAAATCGAACTTGCAAATATGACAAATCCAAACGCTCTTAAGATCATCATAATTCATGGAAAATGTATTGAAAAAACTTTGGTTATAAAGAGTCGGTATATATTTAGTAGAGGTTTTCACGATGATAACTTCTAGAAGAAAAGAACAAAGTAATCTTCTAGCGCATGTGACTCGGGATATAAAATTTGAGCCAGTCTGAAATAACTCTTCTTGGTCCATTTAAGCTGATTTTTGGATCATTGATTTTAGTTTTGCTTTTAGGTTCGACATCCCAATAGGCTTTATTATAAAATCTTTGACATCTATGGATGGCAATACCTTGCTGAATTCTTCTTGGTTAATCTCGAATGCAGTGATAAATGCTATTTTCAGAGATGAATTTTTCTCTTTAATACGTCTATATAGTTCAAAACCGTTCATTTTAGGCATCCTAATGTCAGTAAGTACCAGATCATAATAGTTTTCAGGATGACTTTCTACTGCTTTTAGGGCCTCTTCAGCATTTGAATATGTCTCAACATTAAATCTGTCCTGCGAGGAACTATCATTGTCAAAGAAAGATGATTCCAGGTCCCGTTTAATTATACGTAATATATCCTTCTCATCATCAACAACCAAGATTCTAGGTCGTTCGTCTTCTATTCGATTGTTGATCATTGACTATTGAAAAAAATGACTAATATTTAATGTTATCAAACAATTTACTGTAATACTTGACCTTGAAAGTATTGACGGTTAGCAATAATTTTTCATCTATCAGTAATAGATAGGAGATAGGACTGCATCACAAAAAGGAGTTGATAATATTTCAAATTGAATTTATAACTAATGAATTAGTTAAACAAAAAATATTCCCAAAGAAAATTAGTATGAGATATGTTACCTATCGCTTAAAAGACATGCTATCGCTCATAATTCGTTATGCATCCCGATGACCTAAAGATAATATGGATTTGCCAAGATTGTGACTCACATTTCATATTCTATTCCGACGTAATTGATCATAAAGAGCAGACTGGTCATTCAAAATTAATAAAGAATAGTATAATGTCCAACGAATCCATTGAAAAATAGTCTCAGAATTTTAGCCTAGTGTTGATTTGTTCATCTATTTAGTACTGAGCTACACGGGTTCTATGATATACAGATACGCATTTTCTTTATCTCACACCCAATGGAATGCAAAAGGTAAATGTCGCACCTCGTTCGGGTACCGTTATTATCTGCCCAAATTTTTCCGCCGTGTGCCTCGATTATGCTTCGTGAAATGAACAGCCCCAACCCTGTCCCATTTTCGGACTTTGACGCAAATTTAGAAAAGAGTCTTGGGAGAATTTCGGAATCTATTCCAAGACCGGTGTCCCGAACCGAGACAGTAACTTGATTTGGCGATTTTTGGACTTCTACTGAAATCGAACCTCTTTCAGAAAATTTTACGGCATTACTAAGTAAATTGGAAGCTACCTGATACAGTCTCCCCTTATCTGCAAAGACATCAACGTTAACCGGTTTGTAAAGTACTTGAATATATTGAAGCTCTGGGTTATTTGCAATCTGCAGTTTTACATCTTGTCCTGCTGCTGCTAGGACATCGTTCAAGTTGAACAGCTCTTTGCGAAGTTTAAGGCTCTTGCTCTCAATTTTGGTGACGTCCAAAATATCGGACGCAAGACGATCAAGTCTCTTTGCATTACGAATTATAGACTTAATTTGTTCATTGTCAAGGAACGTTGGCTCTATTCCCGTGTTAACCTGTCTTTCCATGTATTCGGCATCCCCTAAAATGGGCATTATTGGCGTACGGAGTTCGTGCGCTGCGATATTAATGAATTCTTTTTGCATCTTGTCGTGGACTTTAAGTTGTTCATTTGCGCTTGCAAGTAACCTGTTGGATTCGATCAAGGATTGGTTGGCATTCTTTAGCTCACTAGTTCTAGTATTAACTGCCGTTACCAATCTTCTATTCCAAGAGAGGATCAGAAAGGCCATACCCATGGAGATAGCGGCAATGGTAGCAACAACTATTGTACTAAAATTCTTTTGTTGGTCAATCAAGTATCCCACATCGCTCGTCAAATTGTGCGGGGATCCTATAAATATAGTCCAGAGATGCTTTCCGTTAATTAGGACAGGTTGGTAAGAAATGGTACTTGTATTACCACGAAAAGTGATATCTTCTGCGCCAGGACTATCTCCCAAAGATCGCTTTAATATGCTATTGTATGATCTTTTTGCGTCTGCAGGAATAGTGGATTGGAACTCATCCGATAGATAGTTTTTGCCTACAAGAGTGTGATTTCTTGCATAGATAAAAACGCCATTCTCATCCATCAGGCCTAAACTACTTATAAAGTAAGGCGAGAGTCCTTTCTGTAAGAATTTCCCAATAGTTTGTACGCTAATTGCAGCGATTATAATTCCTCCAAACTTTCTTGTTTCAGTGGAGTTTCGTGAACTGGTCGAATTTAAATCTGACTTATTCGGTTCGAATATCGGATATGAAATATACAATCTAGGGATTTTATCAGGCGATTCGAATATGCTGCTGTAGTATGGAACTCGCAAATCTCTTGGAACTTTGAAAAATTCACGGTCACTCAGATTGAATCCCTTATATTTTTTCAGAGTCTGGGCATCTATATTACTCCAGGTAACAATTCTGCCTTGTTTATCAAGCCAATAGTAACCATCGGTCAATTGTTTGGTAGAATCCTGTGCCGCGTTAAGCAATACTTGTCCTGTCTTGGCTTGACTAGCGTTTTGGAGCGGAGGTGCGTTTGTGAGGGCTTGTAAGTTGTTAGTAACTGAATCTATACTGTGGACTAGAATTTGGGATAGATCATGTGCTTCTATCTTTGCGTTGGATCGCACATCCATTGAGGCAATTTGCGATATTTCGTTTGCCGTAATCGTGGAATACTGATATGAAATTGCAGACAAAAATATCCCGATGGCTGCAATAGAAAGTAAGATCGCAAGATTACTCTTTGTTAGCGTTGTTTTTATCAAGAGATGATATCTATTTCTACCATATTCTGATACATAAAGTATGAATATCGATCTTCTATCATATTTTATCACAAATATTTTAGCATGTTAAGAGGTCAAGTAGGGTGAACTATGCTTGTTGGTCTTCGATTTGATGAGTTTAGGTATCGTTGCAAATCTCTTGTTTGATGGCTATGTAATATTTTCTTGAAATTGACAAGAATTGTTTTTATCCTAACTATGGGGGCAGCTATCGAATTCTGCTAACAGTCATCAGTCAAGAGGGGTTTTAGGCAAAAGATAACTGTAATAGTACGATATTTCAGACCATTTTTGAAACAGCTTTGCAAAGATCTGTTGCGGACAAGAGATACATATCCAGATATACAAACGGATTTAGTATTTTCTTTATTCTAAATAACGAATTCTGTTTATGGAAAATATATATCTGCTCTGGGCATAATTAGTTTTATATCAGTTTAGTCAATTACAAATACGTGACTCTACCAAGATCCTGCTCTTTTAGGTCCCAGCAAACTAATTGTAATTTGCCCCCTAATTATATACTTTCACTTGAAGATAATGATAATAACGAATACATGATTGGGGCGGTTTGCGACATACATAAGGAGGCTGTAAAGGCTAGAATTCAAGCCTTGCAAGCTCGTTCAAAAATACCTAGTGGCAAAATAAAATTCAATCCGGTAGTGTTTCTTGGAACGAATTGTTTGAAGATACCATACGAGGAGTATGAAAATTCTCGATAAAGCTGATGGATCTGGCGTCCCCGATAACCTAAAATTTTATCATAATTGTCTACTAGCTGACAAGCTAATTTAGTATGAAAATCACTTGATAGACAATAGAAGATAATGTTAAACTCGTGCCGTTGAAAGAGATCAAAATATATACCACGGATTATAGCAAGGAAAATTATCTATCCTTATAGCCTTGCGTAAAGACCAAGTAGCCTTATAAGAGGCGCTAGGAGACATCAACATCATGTTCTTATTCTTCGAAACAGAATTAATCCACCAATAGCATTACTGCAGGTATAATAAAGGATGATATACAGTAGCTAATTGATTGTGAAGATCTCTTTGGAATTTGTCCGTGAACAAAGCTGGATCAAGGCCAGTCTGCCCGAAATCAGGTTGTCAGCTACTAGTGAGTCTTGCTAGATCAGCAACTAGGGAAAACTAACAAACGCCTTCTGTAGAAATGATTACGTCAGGGCGCAAAGTTCATAATTCTTCCGTATGATTGAATAAATGTTGCACTTTAATGTGTAATAATGTTAGCCCGCTGGCTCAGGTTCTACTGCACTAAAAACTTTTGATAATAGTAATTGCAACACGAGATGAGACTTGATATTGGTACATCCTCAAATGCTTAAAGACGAGGGTGGTTCGATTGTTCTATGCAGTACACTTGTAGTTCAGTATGGTAGACGATCTTTTCATCCTATTTAATTGTCAATCTATCTAAAACTGAAATTGATAGTTAATACGATCCGATTTATTAATAAACAAATGAAATGTTTAAAGCATCTATCATTTCAGCCTTGATAAGATGGATCCGACAGATAAGGCCATTCTAGTGTCGCTATATATAAGCTCATTAGATCCAACACAAGCTCCGCTAGAAAGGATTAGAACTCGCTTTCCATTGCCTAACGACATTTATAATAACAGAATTAAAGATCTAGTCTCCAAAGGATTAGTTGAAAAAAATGCTGATAGGCTTACCTTTATAGGCAGAGACGCTATTAAGGTGGTTTTGGTAGGTGGAGTGTTTGATCTGATCCATCCTGGCCACATTCGGACCTTGCTCGGAGCAAGATCACATGGAGATGTTTTGATAGTGGTTATTGCACGAACCTCTACTGCACTTAAGTTAAAGAAATACAGACAAATTTATCATGATGAAGATTTGCGTAGGGAATTGGTATCATCCCTGAGTTTTGTTAATCTAGCTGTAATTGGCAGAGAAAGCTCACTTTATGATACTGTCGAATTTATCAAACCTGATATTATTGCGCTGGGATACGATCAGACCCACAGCGAGAAAGAAATTGCAGAGAACTGTCGAAAGAGGAATCTAAACGTTAGGGTAATCAGGTTAAATACGCCAGTACCGAAGATCAAAAGCTCTAAGATAAAAGAAGAACTTGGAGAATCAATTTATGGGATATAATCGATTGACCGAATTTTATCGTCGCCTAACGTTACTAGAGTGAACTCTTATCTTGACATTGTCTCCATTTCGAATTCCCAAATAATCTTTGATACAGACCGGGGCGATAACTTCTAATAGACTATTGTCATAATGTGTTCTCTCCAAAATCAGGATCGCTGAGTCTGTGATAGCTCCATCATTTATGTCTGCAGGGTAACATTTAACCCAACCATACGTCCGTGATCCATCGCTAAATCCATCAATATAGATATGAGAGGATCGATCTATGTCGTGTCTCGGATTGGTATACAATTGTTCAGACAATTTGACATTTAAAGTTCCAGGATATGGTTGATAACCAAGCTTTTCGATAAATTGTGTCCGATACCCCTCCAGCGACATATAGTAGGCTCCTTCACCCATACCCGACACGACTTTTCCTTCAAATGAAATAAGTGTCGACTTAGAGGGGGCTTCTAACGCCGTTTTAAGCAAAGACGACATGTTTTCGATTTCCTTATAGCCTCGATCTGTTACTCGCACCTTGAACTTTTGCCCTGTTCGCGCCCGTGCAATAAATCCCAAAGATTCCAATTCCAAAAGGTGCTTTGAAGCGGCTTGCTGCGATTTATTTATGCGCTTTCCTAATTTGCTAGTATTAATTTCTATAAAGCCTTGACCTGCACCCATTACCAGCAGCTCTGCTAATGTAGGTATGTGAATAAAGTTGACATCTGACATTTGGCCTACTACTAATTGCCTGTACCTATATCTCCAAATGTTCTTATTTTTATATCTAAAGGCTTCTTAAAATCAGTTGTTCTATGTCCTACAATATATTCAATACCCGCCTTGTTTGCAGCTTCCACCAGTCTTTGGGTGACTATTCCGTCTAGAACCAATACCTTTGCACCTTCTGTACTATTCAGGCGTTTTAGTAGATCTGATACCGGGACTTTCAGAAGAATTTTCATTGAGCCATCCAAAATTATGGCCTCTAATGTTTCATTAATCTGGGGGTAAACGTCTCTAACAACCGAAACAATTTGCTGATTATCTTGATTGTCAACATCATTTCCAGCAGGAACCGTTTGGGCCTGGTTTGCCTCACGCTCTACAGCCATTGGATACTCTTGTCTCTCTCTTCTGTGAGTATGTTTTCTATCCGATAATTGCTCTGTGCTAACTACGTCTGGGATGCTGATCGGAGCCACCTCGCGTAGTATTTCTGCGAGCTCCAGTGGAGTACAATCCTCAACCTCTCTACCTGGAGGAGCCCTAACTACTCGATCCATCTTAACCATACCCTGCAACTCCTTTAGTATTAGATCACCTGCTCGATCACCATCCAAAAACGCTACCACTCTTTTTCCGTCCGTAAGCTTTGTTATGGATTCGTCTATTTTTGCGCCCTCTATAGCAATAGCATTATCAAAACCTGCACGAAGAAGGTTTATCACATCTGCTCGTCCCTCTACAAGGATAATCCAATCAGAATCAAAAACTCCGCTTCCACAGGCAAGTTGTGCCTTGCCAAACGCTGTCAACTTTCCTGGCTTGCTAGCATCATAGACATCCTTTAGCATTTCTTCTCCTTCGCTAATAGTTTTTGTTGCCCAATCCTGAACTATTTTCTTTGCTCGGTCCACGATAACTTTTTTCTTTATTGCTCTGATATCATCAATGCCGACGAGCCCGAATTTAGCTTGAAAGGGGCCTACCTTGTCGATACTTTCGATCGCAGCCGCTATAAGGGCTGCTGTAGAGATATCAGTACTCATTGGAATTAAGGCGTCTCCTCTTGCCATATTAGACCGAGTGTCAACATTTACCTCGATCCTTCCGACTTTTGAAACCTTTTGCAGTTCATTCAGATTCATTTCCGGGCCGAGGAGACCTTCTGTTTGTCCAAAAATCGCACCTATTATATCGGCCTTCTCAACTAAACCATCAACCTCGAACTTTAATTTAACATGATACTTTACAATACCGGTACTGGGCAATTTCATAACCTCATTATTATTAAGTGAATTTACGGAGTCATCGCTTGAATATAAGTGCTTTGACAGTACTTACTTCTGAAGCATTCCAATCACGTATAGAAATAAAGGTCAGGTCGGGAACCTGTGATCCCCCAAAGGTAAGGCGCATAAGATGAAAGATCCTCGACATGTCTTATCTTTCCGTTGTCAATGCCGGCCATTTTCTTTTTATATAATAAACTCACATTTCCTCCTCTATATTGTAGCTGGTTTAGCAGTTTTCTTGTCAAATGCTTTCCAGTTCTATCCATGTCGAACAACAAAATTATCTTCTTCTTAGCCAAAGAATGGCTGTCGACAAAATCCGTAACTCCCTTAAAATGGTTGAATACGCTTAGATTGCCATTGAATCCGGCGCTCGTTAGCGCTTTGACATCCCTCTTGCCCTCAACCACAATAACTGAACCATTTTCCGATTCCTTATTTAACATGAAGATGAAATCGTGCAATCTATTAAGCTTCTCATGATCAATAGGTCTAAAGATCAATTGAACTTATGTTACTCCGGTAGTGCCGACATTTATTTTTTGTTATAATCCTTATATAGCTGTGAACTGAAAGATCCCAATTTTAATTAGCTCAAGGCGAGTAAACTTCGCATTCGTTACTATTACTATTAATTTTCTCCCATTATATCTAGCTGAGAAGCAAAGTTATAATTATCGGCAAGTCATTAAATGTATTCACCAGTGCTATTCGGTTCGTTCGTGTTAGAGATTGGTGGATCAGAATGGCTAATCATAATCCTGCTTGCGTTGATCTTGCTGTTTGGTTCGAAAAAAATTCCCGAGTTATCAAGAACCCTAGGAAGGGCAGCTGGGGAATACCAAAAAGCTCATCAAATGTTCAAAAGCCAAATGCAGAACGCCAACTTGGGCTATTCTAACGATGTGAATTTTGTGTCGCCAAACATAATTGGACCAGTATCTAGCGAGAAGGAAAAATTGGCAACAATTGCAGATTCGCTTGGCATTATGTATTCGGATACCACAACTGAAGAGCAACTAAGGATTATGATATCCGAGAGAATGAATGGGTGATACTTTTAAAATAGGTCCGCAGTCCAGATAAGAAATTGGAAAATAGATAAGATAATAAGTTCTGATATTGTACGAGATGTCAATAGATTCAACACTTAAATATATCGATTTTTTGAATCACTACAATGTCAAAATCAGACAACGATGTCACTCTAAACCCTTTCGAAATAGCGCTCAAACAATTAGATGAAGCGGCTAATTTAATAAACCTTGAATCAGGCATGCGAGATGTGTTGGCTAATCCTAAACGTGTACTCACTGTCTCACTTCCTATTAAGATGGATAATGGAAAGATACGAGTTTTTACCGGATTTAGATCTCAACATAACGATGCGAGAGGACCATTTAAGGGTGGTATACGCTATCATCCTCAAGTGACTGTAGAAGAAGTCAAGGCATTATCTATGTGGATGACATGGAAGTGTGCAATAGCTGATATTCCTTACGGGGGTGGCAAAGGCGGAATAATTTGCAATCCTAAGGAAATGTCGGAGATAGAATTAGAACGGCTGACGAGACGATACGCTTATTCTATAGCTGATATAATTGGTCCTAGGACTGATATTCCTGCCCCTGATGTGTATACGGGAGGAAAAGAGATGGCATGGATTATGGATACTTATTCTGCTCTTAAAGGAAATTTCGGTCAACCTGAAATAATCACTGGCAAGCCTCTTTCAATTGGAGGCTCATTGGGTCGAACTGAAGCCACCGGCAGAGGATTGACGTTTACAGTACGAGAAGGCAGCAAAGAAATTAGCAGTTGACTTGAAACAAGCTACTGTAGCAATCCAGGGCTTCGGAAACGCCGGACAGTATGCTGGGCAGTTACTAGAGGATCAAGGAGCTAAAATAGTGGCAGTTTCAGATTCCAGGGCTGCTGTCTTCAATAAAAATGGACTAAATGTGGAAGGTCTGAGAAATCATAAGGAAAAGAATGGTTCTGTGGTAGGCTTTCCTGAAGCCAAAGCTATATCTGGTGAGGAAATCATTGAGACTGAATGCACGATCTTGATACCAGCAGCACTTGAAAATCAAATTACGCAGAAAAATGCCTCAAGAATAAGCGCAAAAATTGTAGCAGAGGCAGCAAATGGTCCCACTACTCCCCAGGCTGACGAAACATTGTTTAAAAATAAAATCCTGTTAATCCCCGATATTTTAGCAAACGGGGGTGGTGTAACTGTATCTTATTTTGAATGGCTACAAAATCTACGTAGAGAGTACTGGACTGAATCTGACGTTAACGAGAGATTGGATAAAAATATCTCGAAGGCCTTTGCTGACGTTTACAATACTCATGAAAAACATGGAGTAAACATGAGAAAAGCCAGCACTCTGTTGGCTATAGAAAAAGTCGCAGAGGCGACACGGATCAGGGGTCTTTGGCCTTAGATTACGGCCTATTATTTTCCTCCTTGCTTATTCGGTATTAAATGAATGTCCGCATGAACAGCTCTTCGTAACATTGGGATTATTGATTTTAAATCCAGAACCCATAAGGCTGTCTACGTAATCCACGTTTGCTCCTTTAAGATACCTCTGACTATATCCATCAATTAACACCTTTACTCCGTTCTGCTCTATTACGCTGTCATCTTCCTCTGGCTTCTCTTCAAATCCCATACCATATGACAGACCCGAGCATCCACCACCAGAAACGTAAACTCTAAGATACAAACTATTATTTCCTTCCTGTTTCATAAATTCAGCCACCTTCTCTGCTGCCTTGGTGGTAATCGTTATTACTTGGCTTTGTTGTGTGCTCTCCATTTTGCTATATTTAGGCTTAATAAATATAATAACTTTTGCTTTCAATACTATTGAATTTTTTACCTCACAACAAATTATCAAAAAATTTGATGATTACCCACGCCTGCAGTCATTGCTTGGTCAGATTAGACCACTTTGCGAGAGTGCTTGCAGCACTGACCCATGTAGTAACAGAATCGTAGACTGGAACATTCCTATCTTCTATTTCTCTAGAAATTTTTTTCGTAAAAGGTCCTCCCATCGCTCCGACTAGTATAGGCTTTTTCATTAGCTTTTGAAAACCTCCCAGAACATCCACTATGTTCTCTTCCAAGGGATCATCCTGGAATACAAACCAAGGCATAACGATATCGACATTTGGATCATCCAAAAAGGCTTGGATCGCAAAGCTATAATCACTAGTATTCGCTGAACCAGTAACATCACAAGGGTTACCAATCACATAAGTTGGCGGATAGTGATCTTTTAGCTTTTGCTTTGTCTCCTCTGTTATCTCTGCTAGCTGTAGGCCGAGCCTATCAAATTGATCTATGGCTGCAATGATTGGTCCTGCTCCGTTTGTCACCATTGCTACTCTATTACCAGATGGAACAGGTTGCCATGTTAATGCCTTAAGTGATCCAGTAAGTTCCTCATAACTATCGACTGAGATAATTCCGGCTTGGTCAAATGCGCCCTTTACTACCTTGTAGGTTCCTCCAAGTGAACCAGTATGCGAAGCAGCCTGTTTTGCACCTCTGGAACTACGGCCGTTCTTAAATACTACAATTGGCTTTTTCCTATTTTTAATTACATCTTTGGCTGCATTTATAAACTTGCGCCCATCTCCTAGTCCTTCTACATAAAGACCTAAAACTTTTGTTTCAGGGTCTTCTGACAGATACCAAATCATGTCTGCCTCATCAACATCTGATCGATTTCCGTATGAAATCATCTTGCTCATCCCAAATGAATCAGCGGTCTCCATGAACGCTATACCCACGGTGCCGCTCTGGGATAGAAAAGCAACATCTCCCTTCTTAGGTCGTAACATCCTCTGATGTCCCTGGAACGCACAATCTAGCCGATTATCGCCATTGAATACGCCTATGCAATTCGGCCCAATGATTCTGATACCCAGGCTACTCGATAACTCCTTTACCTGTTGTTCAATAGCTGCGCGCTCTCCACCTAACTCTTTTCCGCCACCTGAAATAATCACCATATTGTGAATGCCCTTAGCTCCACTTGTTCTGAGCAAGTCAGGAACAAATCTGAGATCGACTGTTACAACAACAAGCTCGATTAGATCTGATATATCCTCAAGGTTTTTGTAGGATTTAATTCCCAGTATTTCCGGATAGCCCTTGGCATTGACAGGATAAACTTTCCCCTTATACTCATGTTTGACAAGGCTTTCTAGAACTGAGTTGCCTATTTTCCCAACTTCTGGAGAGGCCCCTATCAATGCAATTGCTTTGGCGTTAAAAAAGAGATCCATATATGTAGAATTAGGTTTTGCCATTGAAATAATGTCTGAATTGATACTGTCTCTTAAGATTATCTTTGCATCTACCACGCAATAATCTCGGGGGTATAATATTACCGGATTAAAGTCAACACTTTCGAAATAGGGCGCTAAATCAATCCCTAGTCTCCCAATATTCAATAGAGCGTCCTTTAATACACCAATGTCAATAGCTTCTGAACCCCGGAAGCCCTTCAAAAGCTTCGAGCCTTTTAGATCTTTTAACATTTCCTCAGCATCATTTTCATTAATAGGAAGAACTCTGAAGGACACATCTTGAAAGACTTCTGTAAGTATCCCGCCCAATCCAACCATTAGAACCGGTCCGAATTGGGCGTCGTTTTGTAGACCAATTATTATCTCAATTCCTGGAGGAACCATTTTTTCTAACAGGATACCCTTTATTGGATATTGCTTTGACAATCTATCATACATTTCCGAAAAGACCGCCTCGGCTTCTGAACCTGACTTTATCCCAACCTTGACTCCCTTTACATCAGTCTTGTGCAGAATCTCTGGTGAAACCACTTTGGCTACCAATGGAAAACCGATCTCAGTAGCCTTCTTCTCTGCCTCACCAGGAGTAGTAACGAGAGCATAAGGGGGCACCTTGATTCCATAATCAGCAAGAAGCTTCTTTGAGGACTCTTCGGTAATTACTTTTTGATCGAGTGCTAATGTACTATCAAACATCTCTTTTAGGTTAGTTTTAACGCTCATTGACTATGCCTCCAAAAGAAGGACTGCTTCTAATTAACTTTTACTTCAAAGACAAAATCTCGACCCATCTACCACTGGTCCAAATATCAGTCTCAGTTTTGTTCGCTGCGGTAATAGTGTATTTCAGTCAGACTCTTGTATTGCTAATAAATTGATAGGGAGAGATCGGCCGATTATATCGTATCTCACCTAAAAATGTGAGTACGTTCATTATTTATATGCAGCCACAATAATAGCGCCGCCCATAAGTCTAGAATTAAATTCAACTTTGGAGAACCTTCTCAGTAAATTTTTGAGCTCTGAGTTTCTGGGCCACTTCAAGTACGTGCCATATAGTGTCCTGAACTTTAATCCTTTTTTACCCGCGGCTGCGTAGGCAAGTATCCTGAGTAAGTATTTCAGATAAAACGAAACCCCCATTCTTTTCAAGAACGAATCTGGTTTACCCAAATCTACGATAACAAGCAAGCCTCCGTCGCGTAATATTCGATGCATTTCAGAAATAGCTTGTTCAAGATGGATTGCGTCACGCAAGGAGTAGCCGCAGAGTATAACATCGAAAGCCCCATTTTGAAATGGCATATACTCAAAAATGCCTGAAGATAGTGCTGTTGAAAAATTATTATCAAACATTTCCTTTGCTCTTCTGAGCATATCAATAATTGGATCATACATTATCAAAGTTAGTTCACCATTAGCCTCCTCGTGTGCCATCCTGGACATATTACCATAGCCAGATCCTGCATCTAATACGATGCTTTTAGGTAATATCCTGCCTTCCATTCCTAGACGGCGATACTTGACATCTTTGCCTAAAGATATAGCTGAATTGACTTTGTCGTAGACGGGAATTACATAACGCAGGACTTGTATTACCTCGTTCCAATATTTCTCGCCAAGTCCTGACAAAGGCGGTAACTCTTATCGAAGCACTCTATTATGGCTTTGTATTGATAGGTCTATCTAACCTGCCGACGTTGGCTAGTCGAGATTCCAAAAACTGATAAATAACTGACGTAGAATGTATAGTTGTGTCCTCGATTACTGAACATATTTGTCCTGATTGTGGTTGTCTTGTGGTACATAATAACCCAACAACTCTTCAAAGTATGAAAGAGATTCATGACCAACTTTGCGTCATAAAAAACCAGAGAGCTAGAGCACTGGAAGCCACCAAAGCAACCGTTGCAAAGCCCAAAACGACACCTCAAGCTCCTCAGCCCTCTATCGCGACTCAACCGGCCATCGGCTCGGGTCCGGCTGCAATGCCTGAACAATCTTCCCAACCTGCTGCGACTCCAGCTCCGGGTGGAGATACTACAATTTCACTTACTGGATCTGGCACCAGTTATTCAAAGATGGATGGCCCAATCGATCCTGGTTTCAAATCTTCAAGACAGGTAGTAGGGACATACCAAGGAATCAAAGTATGGGGGCCTGTTGATTCGCCTGGTCAGTTAGGAATTTGGGGTAACGAGGTTACTGTTGATTTCGATATATGCGTAGCAGACGGTGCCTGCATAGAAGCATGTCCAGTAAATGTTTATGAATGGTTAGATACTCCAGGACATCCTGCCTCAGAAAAGAAGCCATTCATGATAAGAGAAAAGGATTGTATATTCTGTATGGCATGTGAGAATGTATGTCCTCCCCAATGTGTAAAGATATTCCAGAAGTGAACCTAGGTAGCGTTTCTGCGACTATCATTTCATGGATGGTTATTTAGTGCATATTCACAAAATCTTCCGGCAAAGTGTCAATCATGCAGAATAGTATTTGAAGTATTGAGGAGATTTAGTCTCGCAGCAACTGGAGGAACTTTTGACATACTGCACGCAGGCCATTTTGCCTTGTTGTCAAAAGCCTTTGAAATCTCCAATAAAGTAATAATAGGAGTCACAAGCGACGAGTTTGCTGCAAGGATGAAAGGGAAAGCCGAAATATACCATACCTACGAACTTAGGATAGCTGCCCTTAGGCAAGCAATTGGCAACAGATTTGGCAACGTGAATTATTCGATTAGCAAACTGCATACCAATTTCGGACCTGCTGTGGTTTTTGGAGAAGTTGAGGTTTTAGTGGCTAGTAGTGAAACTGCAGTCAGAGGTAAAGAATTGAATGAAATTAGACGTGCAAAGGGTTTGAAGCCTATTGAAATAGTGAGTGTTAAGTTGTTGAAAGCAGACGACGGTCAACCTATCTCATCCACACGGATAAGACTAGGTCAGATCGATAGTTCGGGCAGATTACTAAAATGAACCGGAGGCTAGCTCAAAATCTTTTGATGCTTTATATTTTATCGTGATTCCGCTATCTGGGAAAGAGTAGAACATGGGAATTCTCAGTTACGATTCAAACGAAAAACTTGAACTAGCAATTTCAAATCTAAAAGATGGATTAGATCCAGAAAATCTTGCGTACTGGTACAAAAGGATCGAGGAAAAATCTAGAGAAATAGCCCCAACCCACCTGAGAGAAAAATTACATTTTAGGCAAGACCGGATATTGTGGATGAAATTCGAACTAAATATTTCAAAGAGGGCAGTTCCATATTTAATGCAAGCTATCGAAGAGTACATTGAGATGATGCCTTATTCTACCGGCTTGTATTTCAGAAATGTCCAACAAATCGTCACTAATGAAGTCGTCAAACAACTTCGCTAATTTAGAATGAAGCATATATTTACTTCTAAAAGATTCAAAATTATATAATTTATTTAACTGAATAATCATGAATAGAACAATTCTAAATTCTGAAGATTAACAAAACGCGGCCAAATTCTAGTTACTCCAGGCGGTACTCGATGTGTAAGCGGGTACCTTCAAATCCGCTCGAGTACAATTCGCCTTTTCCATTAATGATTTCATTCATAATCTTTGTTAGATTCGAAACTGAAACTTCGTCTCTTAGTACAATACAATGAGATGATTTATCTGCGAGAGTGATGACTAGTTCATTATCTCTGGCCTTAATAGCTCTTATTAAACTTGAGTCATCCTTCTGTTTTGTTAAAAATGCTGCTAATTTTTCTGCTTCATAGCCGTCTTCACATTCTATTATATCTTTATATTCCATAAGGCTAGATTGAAGACGGATCGTTATCATACATAAATTCTTTTATAGAATCCTCAGCTTTTTCCCTACGCTTTTGGAAATTGGCAATAAATGGCTTGGCATCATTCGTTAAATCAGCTTTGCACTCACCGCACAGGAGATTACCGATTTTGCATTTCAAGAATCTCTCATCTGATTCTCTTTCTGTATCAAAAAAATAGCGCAAGTACCAGAAAACCGGGCAAACGTTAGGATTTCCCCCAAGTTTTCGTTGCAATTCTACAGTTGCTTGGCCTCCAGTAAAGGCAGAAAGTATTTTCTTATCAATAATTTCCGGGCTATCTGTGGTAAACAAAGCTGTATCAGGTTTTGAAGATGACATCTTTCCGGATATGCCTAGTCCAGGTACAAATTTACTATGTATTTGTGCTGGTTTATAGTACCCCAGTTTCGTAGCAACGTCTCTAGTTACTCTCCAATAAGGATCTTGATCTATTGCCGCAGGAATCAGAACTGGAGTTGGTTCCTTTTCGATAACTGAAGGAAGAAAGCAGGTCGAAGCTTGAATAGGAGGAAAACCAATCATGCCTATATTACTAGAATTTGAAAAGCCGAAAACGGCTTTCGCTGTAGAAAAAGTGATATGCCTTGCTATTTCCGTAGCGATGGGGTACAAATACTGTATATGTTTAGAATCAACCAGAATTTTCGTCTTCTTGGGATCAAAGCCAGTTGCTATTATATCTAAAATATTTTCGTGGGTAAAATAGTCTATTCTCTCTTTACTGAGGTCTTGGTTAAAAAGAAATTTTTCATCGTCAGTAAGCTGGAAAATAAGTTTTGAATTAAATTTCTCCTGTAGATATTTTGAGAAAAGCCATGGCATGATATGGCCCATATGTACCATCCCGGATGGCCCTCTTCCTGTGTATAGATAAAATCTCTCGCCGTTTCGGTATTTCTCTAAAATCCAGTCCAAGTCACGGTGGGAATAGAAATATTCTAGACTTAACAATGGATGGATCTCGCCAGTGATACTTCTAAAAGAATCAAGAATACTAGGACCTATGGCCTCTGTACCGAATTTGTCTATTAGTTTGTCATAGTCGACATGCCCCTCGACTTCCCACGGCGTAACTGAGAATATATCTTCGTTGCCTTCAGGTTCTTCTTCTTGAGATCTATCCGTTTGAGGGTCGGCATGCTTCACCATATTTGTCTATACAACTGGCCATCTTGGCTTAAAGGTTTAAAAGTGTTCTTCCATTGACAAGTTTAAGATTTAATGAACGATACTGATATACTACATCCAATAGAAAAAGTTATTTTGGGGGAACTTAGATCCGGGCGGCCCTTGAGTCTCGATGTTTTGGCTTCTACAACTGGCTTGAATATTGATCAGCTCAGAAGAGGTATAGAGCGACTTAAATTCAAAGGCTGCATTCATGTTAGAGAATTCTCTAAAACAATAATCTCGCTGGGCTCCAATGGACTCGAGGCTATAGTCAAAGGAATGCCTGAACGCAGATTGATTAATGCTCTAAAAGCTGGATACAAAGATCTAAAATCCATCAAAAAAAGCGGTCTATTAGACGGAAGAGATCTTGAAGCAGCGGTGAACAAAGCAAAAATACAAAATAGATGGATTGAACAAAGCACTGCAGAAGCTGGCGATAGGATATTCATTCTAAATGAATCAGCAGATCAAACTTCACAAGAGGAAAAGCTGATCGAGCGTATAAGCAAACAAAGTATTCAAATTTCTGATCTCTCACAAGAGGAGCTTAATGCTCTAAACCTGCTCAGGAAACGTCCCAATTTTGTTAATGAGATAAACCACAAAGATATACAGTTAGAGGTGACTCCTTTAGGGTTGCAAGTTTACGATAGAACGGATCTGTTACCTAAATTGTCGAGTAAATTGAACGAAATTCCGATTGACGTTATTTCTCCTGTTAGTTCTGTATATCCTGGACGCACCCATCCTTTAACTGACTTAATTGAAGAAATAAAGGAGATATTTGTTAGCCTTGGCTTTACAGAAATTGAAGGGGAGACAATTCAACCAGCATTCTGGAATTTCGATGCCTTATTTATCCCACAAGATCATCCCGCAAGAGAGATGCAGGACACTTTTTACTTGAAAGACATGAAGAGGATTGACACGGCTAGAAGCCAGCAGATCCAAGGGGTGTCTCAAACACACAACAAGTGGTGGAACTATACTTGGGATTTAGCCAAGTCCGAGAGATTGGTTCTACGCACTCACACGACTCCAGTTACATTAAGATACCTCGCAGATAACGGGACTGAAAATGCTCGAATTTTTTCAATTGGTAAAGTATTTAGAAATGAAAAAATGTCTTACAAACACCTTGTCGAGTTTAGCCAGGTAGAAGGGGTTGTAACGGGCAGTAACGTGAGCCTAACTGATCTAATGGGCTTGCAAACAGAATTTTACAAAAAATTAGGCATTAAGAGAGTAAAATTTTGGCCGACGTACTTTTCCTTACACCGAACCTTCTTTACAATCTATGATATTTAATGATAATTTGGATAGATGGGTAGAGCTTTTTGGAATGGGAATATTCCGGCCACAGGTGACAGAACCACTTGGTATTATAAACCCAGTACTTGCTTGGGGAGGAGGAATCGAAAGAATTGCTATGCTTCGATTTGGCCTAAGCGACGTAAGAGAAATCTATAACAACAAATTGGATTGGCTTAGGAAAATTGCTAAATGCCGGTTGTAAGCCTAGACCTTAAGAGGTTAGAGAAATGGTTCCCTGGAATATCGGTAAACCAACTAATTGATGCACTACCATTTATTGCCCTAGATATCGAAAGCGTTACAGATAGTGAGATTAGAATAGAATATAATCCAAATAGACCAGATTTTAGTTCTGATCATGGGATAGCCAGAGCACTAAGGGGTTATCTAGGTATCGAAATTGGAGTTCCCAAATTCAATCTGACTCGAACCAATAAATATAAAATATTGTCCGATAGCTCTAAAAATCTTTCTCGACCTTTTATAACTGGACTGGTGGCTAAAAATAGAAGGCTAGGTGATCCAGATATCAGACAGTTATCTGGCCTCCAAGAGGATCTCCATGATGGTATCGGAAGGAAGAAGATAAAGGCTTCAATAGGTATTTATTCATTAAGTGATATAAAATTTCCACTAAGATATACTTCAGTTTCAAATGATTTTTCCTTTACTTTTATGAACGGATCATCGGCAACCACGGTCGCCGAATTACTAAATAACCGCGCTTCGGGGACTAAATACCAAAAATTGCAAAAAAAGTCAGGTGGAAACTACTCGGCGTTACTAGACAAGAGTAATCAACTAATCTCCATACCACCGCTAGCAAACGGTGTTTCTAGAACTACAGAACCAGGCGTAAGCAATTTATTCATAGAAGCAACTTCAGTAGATCGCAAGCTTGCCGAAGACATCATCGCTATACTGGCAGCAACGGTATATGATATAGGATTTACACTCCATAGCGTAGTCGTGGAAACACCTGAAGCCATCAACTACTCACCTAATTTGAAATCCTCACAGATGGTAATAACAACCGACCAAGTTAACGCGACGCTTGGAACAAAGTTATCTACCGAAGAAATTATGATGTCTTTAAGGAGGTGTCGTTTAGATGCTAGAGCGGTTAAGAAGGATAACCGAAATATTATTTGCACCATTCCCAGATATAGAGTAGATATTATCGATAAAATCGATATTGTGGATGAGGTCGCTATAGGCTATGGAATAAACAATCTCATTCCATCTATACCATTTTCCAACATATCTGGAAATCTGAACTTACTTTCACGCTATCTCGGCATCATAAGAGTAACTATGGTTGGTCTAGGATTTTTGGAAGTAAATAACTTTAGTCTTATCGATAAGAATATACAATTTGATTATATGGGCATTGAATGGCAACCTGACAAAGTACTAACTGTCGAAGGTGCTCAAAATGTCGGACTCGATAATCTACGCGACTCATTACTGCCCTCTTTGATGCAGAATCTCTCTCGCAATATCCATGAAACCTACCCGCAGAAGATATTTGAAATAGCAAAAGTCTTTAGTAACGAGACGAATCTAGAGCAGTGGCATCTAGCAGTGTTGCTAGCAGCTACCAAATCTAACTTTACCGAAGCGAAATCAGTGTTGCAAGGACTCCTTGAATCCTCATTTGCCAAGGAAATAAAAACCGAACCCGAGAAACGCTCATACTTCACTGATGGAAGATGTGCGAAGGTTATCATAGACTCTGAGTGGATTGGAGAACTAGGCGAAATCTCAGCCTCAACTAGAGATAGTTTCAAATTGAGAGTCCCGGTAGCCGGTTTCGAGATTAATCTTTCTAGAGTACTGCACATATAGGATCCTGATGTTTATATTTTGGAAATGTTATCAGATACATGCCTGGCCTAATTTGAGTGTCTGTTTACGAGGTCACCACGTGAATCACTTGGTATGCGTTGTATCAGAACTCAATTTGAGCCATAGGCAACCCCGTAAAAGAGAGTGCACTAGGAGGAATACACAAAGTTGTATGGCTACCTGTGATTAGGTGTGAGTCAGAGACGGGGCACATTTACTACTTCTTGAAATTGTCAGATTAGATCAAAAAATCTTTGCTCTCCATAACCTGGATCACTTTGAAGGTAATATGTTACTATGAACAGTTTAAGAATATACCGTTAACTTTCATTGAGTAAGATCAGTGATGCTATTCTTGATGACAGTTTTGGCCTCAGCTGATATGTTATATTGATTTAAAATCTCTGCTGGTGCTCGTATGAGCTGATTTCTAAAGTCAGGTTCACTCGCAGCCTTAAGTAGAATATCGCTAATAATCTCAGCTTCCTTCTGTCTAGAGTCCAATCAGCAAATCGGTTGCATGATTCCAGTATATAATCTTAATGAATAGTATATAAGCCAATCTAACCATTAAATAATTTTTCTGTATTTAGCTCCTTTATACGTTCGACTGCTTTATCCTTTTAAAACTAATTTCTTGTAACCATTTTTGAGTGCTCATTCTTCCTCGCATTTTCTAAAATATTAAATATTTTGTCTTTTTATCGCATTAGAATAAAACCACCATCCAACGCAGGATTACCATTCATAAGATCTCATTCCACTAGGCTGAATGTTCAAGGCTTAGCTTTGATAAGAATTAAATGCTGGCCTTTAATGGGAATAGTCAACTAAATATTGCAATTACAAAGCCGAAGGAAATGGACTGCTGAAGGAACATCGAGAGTTCAGCCTCCTAACTTGACTCTCATAAACATCAGGCCATTATCAAAAATTATTGGGCTTACAAGGTTGGCAGACATTACTGGGTTGGATGTACTCGCTATCCCCAATTACTCGGCAGTTGTCCCTGGAACTCTCGATTACATATGGGTCTATAGTGGGAAAGGTCCAACAAGGAGACATGCGATGGCTAGTGCAATTATGGAATCGATCGAAAGATACTCTTCATTACCAAACACCGACAATAGGAACCTGATTCGATCGAGCTATGAAGAGCTTTCGAAGAGATATACTGTTGTGCATCCTGATCAAATCTGCGAACCTACCCGATTTCAATTTAGAGACGATATGCAGATGGACTATCTGTCGGGCTTTGACTTGCTAAACGATAGAGAAGTAATGGTACCTGCCTCCCTTGCATTGTTCAGATACGAGCCTATACCCCCTTCTGTTAATCCCTTTTCATTCTATCACACAAACGGATTGGCTTCTGGAAATGTTATGGAAGAGGCCATATGCCACTCTTTATGTGAATTGATTGAACGCGATGCCCTTAGTCTTGCCGAACTGCGCGCCAGTGCAATTCCATTTCATTACGTGAGACATATCGCAGAGGCATTGAGAGCCCATGGGTTTTCCAGTCCTACAATTACTATTGATAAATTTAAGGATGAGTTTGGAATATTTTCTGATGTCGATTTTTCAGATATGGAATTTGAACCGGTACAGAACCTTATCAAAATCTTTGAAAGAAATCACATATCTCTAATCGTTAAGGATATAACGACTGAAATCGGTATCCCAACATTCAATGCGGCAAGCGTTGAATGGGTTACGCATGATTATGGCTACTTAGCTGAAGGGCATGGGACCCATCCAGATCCCAGAGTTGCATTGTTGCGCGCAATAACAGAAGTCTCACAAACAAGGGCGGCCAATATCCAAGGGGCCAGGGACGACCTTAGAAAAGTAAAATACAGCCAAGAGAATACAGATGAAAAGCGTTCATGGCGATTTGTTCCGTCCGAGAAGAGTATTAAGTATTCCGAGATAGCTGGTTACTACAATCCCGATATACTTGACGATATAAAATTAATACTAGATCGACTGAGGAAGGCAGGTCTAACCCAGGTGATAATCGTCAATTTGACAAATAGTAAACTGCAGATTCCTGTAGTTAGGGCAGTAGTACCAGGTCTTGAGACATTTAAGATAACTAAGTCAGTCGTAGGTTGGAGAGCGAGGAAATTTTTTAAGAAATGAAAAGACCTATTGTTTTTCTTGGTCCAAGCATGAATAGTGAAAAGGCAAAGGAGGTATTCGATGCTGAGTACAGACCCCCAGCGAAAAAGGGAGATCTATTGCGACTTGGATTATCCTCAGACGGTTCTATAGTCGGTTTGGTGGATGGAATGTTTCTCCAGGATTATCCGCCGACTCCTATAGAGGTATATCAGCTCGTAACTAAGAAAAACGTTATCGTCGTAGGTGCAGCAAGTCTCGGCGCTTTGAGAGCTGTAGAACTCGAGCGTTTTGGGATGATAGGGATTGGTACGATTTTTAATTTATACAGAAAGGGCATAGTCTCAGCCGATGACGAGGTTGCTGTCACATTTGAGGAAAACAGTTATAGGTTACAATCTGAAGCAATGATTGATATAAGATTTAATCTGTTTCTAGCAGAAAAGCGAGGCATTATTAACAATCAGACAAGAAAAATACTTATCAAAATAGCAAAGAAGTTTTACTTTCCATTACGTAGCTACAACGATATACTTGATTATTCAGTCAGAGAGATCCCTGAATACGCAGATCAATTTGAACTATTTAGATCATATATTGCTTCTAATAGAATCAGCCTGAAAGAATTGGACACAATCAAGTTAATCAAGTATATAAAGGCCAAGTATGAACAACTCAACAAAAATGGACAAATAAACTAATTACGCTAGATTAACAAATTTCATCTCTAATTGTATATACTATTTATGAATTAACTCTTCCGAATAGATTGTTCCTTAAACCAATTCAAGAAATAGCCAATAGAACCTCCTAGTGGTAACGCATCTTCTCTTTTTACATTATATCCCAACAAGACCATTCTATGTAGCAGACGTGTTTGTAATTCTGCAGGTAATTTGTCTTCACTCAATGGAGGAAAGAGCTCAAAAAAGTATTGTTGTTTATAATATGCTACATGCTGCACAAAACATGCAGACAGAATTGTAGGATCCCCAGAAATTCTTTTGTGCATTTCAAAATCCTGTCCGTGTCTTTCTGCATGTAACTGTAACACACGTCGATTAAAATTTTCGCGAATTGATTCAGAATTCAATCTATTGGAGGTTTCTGTAAGGGCTTTGATCTCGTTAACAAGCTGATTCACAGTTCTCCTTGCCAAATCAACTGCGGTTGGCAATTCAGCAGAAGTAACTCCAAAATCCTTACCAAATAGGTAAAAAGACGCCATTAGCTCATGCTTTGCCATAATTGGAAATTCTAATTTTCCATCAGTAAAGTTCAATATTCTAGAAGAAATATCTGTAGGTTCAAAAATTCCCATATATGAATCTGCCAGAACTCCCAACTTGCTTCAGGTTAGATCATTACTCAAATATATAACTGTAATATCACATAATTCATTAATTTGAAAATATATCAATTTAGAGTAGTTTCATGAGGCAAATTGCGAGTGGTTACTTCTACTTCGTGCTCTAAAGGGTACATTAATTTGTGATTGGTTGTAGGTCATACCGCTTCATCGGATTCGACGTTAACTAAATCAATGAGTATTGCATGAAACTCAATCAGGATCAAAATGACATTAATTTATCACACGTATTGGTGCGAGAATTCGTGCAAAATGACAATTGTGGGCACACGTAAAATTCAGAAATAACACAATGACGAACATCCTTTTTCACTGCGATAATATCGAGGCAATGGAATATCTAATAAAAAACGGCTTTGAGAATAAAATTGACCTTATATATATAGACCCGCCATTTTTAACGAGAGATAAGTATTTTTTGAGAATCCAGGGCAGTCAAAGGCTCGCTTTCGATGATACGTTTAGAGGTGGAAATCCATTAAAAATTTATTTGGATAGCATGTATCCCCGGCTGAAAAATATAAGACGTTTACTGTCACCTTCGGGATCTCTTTTCATTCACATGGATTGGCATATGGTGCACTACATAAAAGTAGTTATGGATGAATTGTTCGGTTATCGCAACTTTCGAAACGAGATAGTGATTAAAAGGGGTAGGAGAAAGAATTTGCTTTATCAGTTCAAATCCATGGGCAGAATGCATATTGCAAACGATTCGATTTTATGGTATTCGAAGGATACCTCAGCAAAGTTCCCATTACCAATGAAAGTGAATACAGTAGACTCAAAATGGATGGGATTTTGGAGTAATGTAAATAGACCTACTATGCGTTACAATCTTCTAGGTTATATACCGGAAAGGGGTCAATGGAAATGGACCAGATCCAGGGCCATGAAGGCCGTACACAACTATAAGCGCTATCAGTGTTATTTTTCACAAGTTCCGCTTGAAAAATATTGGCTCCAAACGGGCAGAAGGTTAGAGTTTGTCCGGAAAAGAGAAGAAGTTAAGTATGCTGAATATTGGATACCACCAAAGAGTAGGACAGTCTTGGATAACATCTGGCTAGATGTAGAAAGCTATGGATATTCAACTGGATATGAGACAGAAAAGCATGAACAATTATTAGAAAGAATTATTGGCCAGTTTTCCTATCCTAAGGCATTAGTTGCCGATTTCTTTTGCGGATCTGGGACATCTTTAGTCGCTGCCGCAAGATTGGCAAGAAATTGGATTGGATGCGACTCCTCCACTCAGGCTATTAACGTAGCACGAAAGAGACTGTTTAATACTAGCTATAAGCTAATAAGGCTGGCTTGATATTCTATTCCTATTTAGTTTGCTATGGATTACACTCGATTAACAATATATCAAGTCAAACTTACATCTATTCATGTATCGAAGTACGAGACCCGCTACTATAAAATGACAGAAAGAACACTGCTAAGTCAGATTCCTTCCTAATCACTGGACTTATAGACCGTATAAAGCAATACGATATCAGAGAATCAGATATTAGCGAAAGGAGGAAAATTAGGAACAATTGGTATCTAACTAGTAGGTGATAACAAAACGCACATTAGGCCGATAGGTGTAAAATTTTCAAGATGCCTGCACAATCGAAAATTGACTATGAAAAGCTACTTGGTCGTCTACAACAAAATGTTAGCAGTACCAATCGAAGAGAGGTATCTCGTTTGGAAATTCCCGATCCTCAGGTAATATGGGTAGGACAACGTACCATATTCAGAAACTTTATGGATTTCCCAAAAGCCCTAAGAAGAGAACCAGAAAAGCTTTTGTTATACCTCAACAAGGAATTAGCCTCTGCCGGTTATATTGCGGGTGATAGAGTCATTTTTCTAGGACGAAAGGAGCCTTCCTCATTTGGTGCACTTATTGATAGATATGTCAAGGACTATGTCATATGCCCGGTATGTGGGAGTCCTGATACGAGAACTGAAAAAAGCAAGAAATTAGGCTTTCTATTATGCGAAGCATGTGGAGCAAGATCATCCATAAAGGGAAATTATGCATAAGCAAGGTAAAATGAAAGAATCCTTATGGACTTGAAAGATTTCTCGAAGAAGGACAGTAATTCCGTTCATATTATAAAAAATAGGATCATATTCGGAATTAATATATATAAGTTTTAACCCGGAAATTGGAAAATATTGACTAACAGTTCTAAGTAGAGAGATTACAATTTGCTTTCATACAATGACTGCAATAATGTCACTTAACCAAGATACGCCGGTTCCAGCCTCTGATAGCATCTTTTCAAAGGGGCAAAGCTGGGGTGCGCTAAGAAAAGCGTGGAAAGGCTACCGGATCGCCAAGGTCCAAGCTGATAATCCCAAAATGACAGAATACGCAACAAAGATTAGAAAGATACAAGGAGAATTGGGTATCGAAGTTGCCACTTTTCCAAACTTAGGGATCTCCTAATCTGGTTTATTTTTTCACTTAACCAAATAAGTGTAGTCGATTTCCAAAATCTCAATCTTTTTATCAAATTATAATAATATGTGTGGCATTTATAAGAAAAATCCTATTTTATGTTAATAGCAGATTATTAAAAATCTGCTGCAACTTTCAGTATAAAGAATCTTGCAGAAACCGATATGTAATTATCAGGCTTCTGAATAGCTTCCATCAGCTGAGCGCTATTGGAGGAGAAGGCAAATGGTAATTAATGAGGATGAGCAGGAAGATGAATTTAATAACAAGATAGACTCGACTGATCTTGACAAGACCAAAGCATTAGAACAGGAACTGGCCGAGGTAAAAGAAATGTTGTCTACTACAAAAGAGCTAGCTGACAGCAATCTCAATAAACTAAAGTATATGGCCGCAGATTTCGACAACTATCGAAAACAGATTGAAAGACAGATGAATTCCAAGATAGAATCGAGCAGAGGCGAGCTTCTATCTAAATTTTTGAATGTTTACGATGATTTCACAAGGGCCCTAGAGATGGCAGAGCAAAGCAAGTCCGATTCCTTGGTGATAGAAGGCCTACAAGGTATCAAAAAGAACCTAGAACATTTGCTAGAATCAGAACAAGTCAGAGAGATCGAAGCCATCGGCACCCCATTTGATCCAAATATTCATGATGCTATAAGCTTCTCTTATCGCGACGATTTGCCAGAGAGTACAGTCACCAAAGAAATAAGGAAGGGATACATGCTAAATGACAAAATTCTGAGACCAAGTCTGGTCGAAGTCTCCAAAAAGATAATTAAAAATATCGATAATGATAGAGAGAACATGGAAAAGGAATCTGAATAATAAATATGGCAAAAATAATAGGAATTGATCTAGGAACAAGTAATTCAGCAGCTGGCAGCAATGATTGGTGGCAAACCCTCAATTATACAAGCGGCTGAAGGTACTTCCATCGGTGGAAAGGCATTTCCATCAGTTGTTGCGTTCACCCGAGATGGCCAATTGATAGTAGGCGAACCCGCAAGAAGACAAATGGTTTCAAATGCAGAAGGGACAATTGTTGGCGCAAAACGCAAAATGGGTACTGAATTCAAATTCAGCGTATTTGGAAAGCAATATACTCCTCAGCAGATCTCTGCATTTATATTACAAAAAATTAAAAAGGACGCCGAAGCTTTTCTGGGCGAGACTGTAGATAAAGCTGTTATTACTGTCCCAGCATACTTTAATGACAACCAGAGACAAGCAACTAAGGATGCAGGAGAAATCGCCGGATTGCAGGTTGTTAGAATCATTAATGAACCAACAGCTGCCTCTCTAGCCTTTGGTCTTGATAAAGTTCAGAAGGATTTGAAAATTGTCGTCTTCGATCTGGGCGGAGGCACACTAGATGTCACAGTAATGGAAATGGGAGGTGGTGTGTTTCAGGTCAAGAGTACATCGGGCGATACTCAGTTGGGTGGTACCGATATGGATAACTCACTGGTAGAATTTGTACTTGATGAGTTTAAAAAACAGTCTGGGTTAGATATTAGAAACGATAAGGCAGCGATGATGAGAGTTCGTGAGGCAGCCGAGAAGGCTAAGATAGAACTTTCGAATGTTGTTACAACTGAAATTAATTTACCATTTCTCGCATACGATCCTGCCACAGGTCCCAAGAATCTAGTGCTTCCGATAACGAGGGCTAAGCTAGAAGAACTTATGCGTCCTATAATTGAACGATGTAGGGGTCCAATGCTTCAGGCTCTACAGGACGCAAAGTTAACTCCACCAGATATTGATAAGATTATACTAGTGGGGGGTCCAACCAGAATGCCCATAGTTAGACAATTTATTTCAACAGTTATGAGCAAAGAGCCCGAAGGGGGAATTGATCCTATGGAAGCGGTCGCAATGGGCGCAGCAATTCAGGCAGCAATCATAGCGGGAGATGTCTCTACAGATATTCTTCTGGTTGATGTCACTCCTTTGACACTCGGTGTTGAAGTTCTGAATGGATTAAAGGAGCCATTAATTGACCGTAATACCACTATTCCAACAAAGAAAAGCAAAGTCTTTACGACTGCTGCCGACTATCAGACCGCAGTTACTATCCATGTTGTACAGGGAGAACGTGCTATGGCGTCAGATTGTGTTTCTTTGGGCATGTTTAACCTTTCTGGCCTTCCGCCAGCTCCTAGAGGAGTACCTCAGATTGAGGTTGCCTTTGACATAGACGCAAATGGAATTCTCAATGTTACGGCAAAAGACCTCGCAACTGCCAAAGAGGCAAAAATTACAATTACAGCTAACAGTAAACTTGGAAAGGATGAAATAGAAAAGCTGAAGAATGAAGCGGATCAGTTTGCAGAGGCAGATAAAAAGAAGAAAGAAGAGGCCGAAGTGAAAAATGAGGCTGATAACTTGGTATACGCAGCCGAAAAGTTAGTAAAGCAAGATCTAAAAGATAAGATAAAACCAGAGCAGAGTGAAAAAATCAATAAAGCGGCATCAGAGCTCAAGGATGCTATAACGTCGAATAACTTGGACAATATTAAGACAAAGATCCAAGACATTAAAAATATTCTTGCTGAAGTGAGCACAGAAGTATATAAGTCAGCCGGAGCTTGCTGCGGCTGCGGCTCCTGGCCAGACAGGACCTACAGAAGATCAACAGGCAACTGCAGGATATACTGATGCAGGTGGTGGCGGCAATCCCACGGGAACGCCGCCCCCATCATAATTTGTTTATGATTGGATCGAGAAAAATAAAGGGTTTTAGAAGATGAGTAACAAAAGGGACTACTACGAGGTCCTTGGTGTCCCAAAAAATGCAAGTAAAGATGATATCAAGAATCTGTATAGAAAGCTTGCGCTTCAGTATCATCCAGACAGAAATAAGTCGAAGGGCGCCGAAGAGAAATTTAAAGAAATCTCAGAAGCCTATGCTGTATTATCCGACGACGAAAAACGGAAAAGGTACGATACATACGGTCATTTAGGAAGCGAGGAAGTATTTAGAGGGTCTGAAGCGAATTTCGATGAAATATTTAAAGATATAGGCTTTGGGGGCGTTAGAGATATATTCGAACAGTTTTTTGGGGGCAGAGAAGGGGGCTTTACGGATCCATTTAACTTTGGATTCCGTTTCGGCGGCGGTGGAAGGAGAAGAGGTCAGGATCTTGTATATGACGCCGAACTGTCATTAGAAGATGTACTTAGAGGGAAAAGAGAGGAAATCGAACTACCAAAGCTTGAAAAGTGCAGAAATTGTGCCGGAACTGGAGTCGCACCTGGAAGTAAGCCAAGAAAATGTAATGTTTGCGATGGTCAGGGACAGATGAGGCGAGTTTATAGTCAAAATCGATATTCTACATTTGTATCTCTGGAGCCATGTCAGACATGTCGTGGACAAGGAGAAATAATTGACCGTCCATGCGAAACCTGTAGTGGAGCAGGCAGCGTCAGAAATTACAAGAAAATCAATATAGAAATTCCTAAAGGTGTCGAAGACGGTATGGCATTACAACTGCGCGGAGAAGGAGAGCCTGCTGAAAATGGCCAGCCTGGAGATTTATTGATACGAATCCATGTCAAACCTCATTCGATATTCGAGAGATTATCCGACGGACATATCCTATATAATCTTGACACTAGCTTCACCGACTTGGCTCTCGGAACGGAAAGAAGAGTCCCTACCCTCGAAGGTGACGAAAAGGTAAAGATTATAGCGGGTAGTCAGCCGAATAGCATTCTTAAACTTAAGGGTAAAGGTCTACCACGCTATGGTGGTTTCGGAAAAGGAGATGAGGTGGTTAGATTGAACATCACGGTTCCTACGCAACTTAACGATACCCAAAAGGCTCTACTCAGACAATTAGATAAGGAATTTAAAAGTGCTGTCGGCAAATAGATCTAATACGCCGAGATAGAATTGTCTAAATCAACCATACTATAGAGAAAATAATGCTTTCAATTATTACGGAAGAACTATCGAAAATATATAAGGGCTCAAAAGTCGCAGCATTAGATAGCATTTCGCTTACTGTTAGGTCCAGGCAAGTCTTTACGCTTCTTGGAAGAAATGGAGCTGGAAAGACAACGTTTGTTCGTATATGCGCTACACAAATGATGCCCACCTCAGGAAAAGTGAATGTCCTTGGATATGATGTTATAACTGAACCTAGAAAAGTCAGGGATCTCATCTCCATTGTTCCGCAAGAAGGACGACCATTGAGAGCACTTACGCCGTGGGATCATGTCTTTAATTGGTTACAAATCCGAGGACAGAATAGAACCGATGCGAAGATCAATACAAAAATTATTTTAGAAAACCTGGAGCTCTATGACGTCAAGGATAGACCTGCAATGAATTTGTCTGGCGGAATGAAGCAAAAGATCCTTGTGGCCATGGCTATGGCCACGGATGCACAATTGCTATTCTTAGATGAACCAACTATTGGATTAGATCCGATATCGCGACGTCAGGTATGGGCTGCAATAAAAAAATGGAAGGCACAAGGCAAGTCAATTTTGCTAACGACACACTATATGGATGAAGCAGAGATGCTTTCAGACAGGATTGCCATTATAGATCGTGGCCGTTTGCTAGCAGGAGGAAGCATGAATGATCTCCGGAAAATCATACCTCAGAAAATCAGAATAGACATCATGAAGGATATGGTCGACCCTGATATGTTACGACCTTTTGGATCGGTAATAGATACTGGGGCTAACACAATACGAGTATTTGCCTTTGAGTCAGCTGCCAAAGAGCTGTCTGAATTCGCGTTGAGAAAAAACATCGCATTCACAGTATCTCCTGTAACTTTGGATGACGTCTTTGTATCATTAGTGGCAGACGGCAATATGCAAAATGGACTTGTAAGAGACGATGGAATCGAACATTTTGAATAGGTCAATTGTCCTATAGCAAAGATGTGTCCGGCGAAGGCACAGCGCAGCAAGTGGTCGAAATGATGAAATCTATCTACTGGCATAGTGGTCTATTTTGATCGAGCAAATCAAAGTTTCTAGATTACCACAAACAAATTTATTTATACTCACGTGCCACTACGTATGAGTATGTATTGATATGGTAGGTAAAACGAAACTTACTTTGAGTATTAATAAAAAAGTTCGCGATGATGCGCAGGCAGTTGTTGACGAACGAAATCTTACACTCTCGCGACTGGTGGAAAACTTTTTGAAGTTCATAATTAAACCCAATATCTGGTGTTTTAAATGCGGTGAAAAATTCTGCATTCAAGACGTTGCTAAATGTCCCAAATGCAGTTATTTAATATGCAGCCTCTGTTCATGTAGATGTGTGCTATCAGATGAAACCGCAGTGGCTGTTTTTCATACTAATAAAATATATCAACAGCTACTAGGTGGTTATTGGCAATAGTAGCCATAAAGAATGTTTTCAAAAAGCAAGAAAAAATGACTGATTTTCCAATTCTTAAGATAAGCGAGATCTTTTACTCTCTGCAAGGAGAAGGTATCAATACTGGAAAACCAGCGGTTTTTCTGCGCACGTCACATTGTAATTTGGCATGTTCTTGGTGCGATACAAAATATACTTGGGATTGGGCCAACTATGACTACACTGTCGAGGTCAAAGAGATGAATGTAAAGGCCTTGATAAATTCTATATCAAAATACCAATCGAAACATCTGGTTATAACAGGGGGTGAACCAATGATCCAACAGAGGCAATTATTGCCCTTCATTAGGGAGATTAAAGAATTGGGCTACTTCATCGAAATTGAGACAAATTGCACCATTTTACCAGAAGAAAATTTCGATCAACTGATTGACCAATGGAATGTCTCACCTAAACTAGCTAGTTCCATGAATGATAAGAGATCAAGGGAGATCGAAAGTTGCTATTTCTTTTTTAGTAATCATTCGAAATGTTATTTCAAGTATATCATAAACGATTCCGATGATCTTCGTGAGCTTCAAGATCTTGTAGAAAGATACCGAATACCTGCAGATAAGATAATTCTAGTTCCACAGGGAAATAATAGGAATGATATTATAGCCCGAGGCATATGGCTATCAGAAATATGCAAAAAAAAGGGATATATTCTATCTCTGCGTTTGCAAATTTTACTTTGGTCCAATCAAAGGGGATTTTAATCAAAGATCTATATTGATGTCGATGTTGCTATTGTATGTTGATTTGGCAGGAGACATCTACAAATAATCGCTATTCTAATCATTACTGGTCCATGGGTCGACCTATCAACATGGTTTCATTTTTTATACCAGGCCTCTATTGCTAACGCGAATACTATTCTATTAACAATCCGTTACCATAAAAAGCGTTTGCTAATCAGGCATAAAGCTGATTTGCTGCGAATTGTGGAATTTAGCTCAACTTGAAAATTGATATAATCTAGGTGAATTAACGAATGTATATTAAAAGCTAGAAACACGGAGCCATATATATGATCGTTATTCCAGTGTCGACAACATCGGTGAAGTTAATGAGAATTTTACAGAATAATATTTTTACATTATGCCGTCAGGTAACGTATATTGGCCGCAGCATGGCATATTGTTATTGATGCAAATTTCAAGCTTGCTATAACTTCAACTAGCATATTGTCTCATCATTTCGTTCTCTTTCTATTTCAGTTGGGTATTTACACAATACCATCTAGATTATCCAGAGTCTAAGAAAGTTCAGTATTATTTCGCCATTTAGCCTATACTTCTAAAGGTAAACTGTTTCGTTGTTACAATCAGTTACATGCGAGAAAATAGGTAATTGTTTATAACTGATCTCAGTTCTATAAAAAAATGAATAGTGCTGCCTACTTTGTACTACTAGTGTTGGTGTTTGAAAGGCCTGGAAGAGTTGAGCCTGCAGTCGACGTCGGGAGTCCAACTGTCTGATCATAGCACTCTCTGACCTTCTTGCTGCTTAGACCGCCGGGCCCTTTATTTGCATCACTGATGCAACTAGAAATCTCCTTTATCTGCTTCTTACTTAGTTGGTTATCATTAGATGATGTGCTGCCGCTGCCACTGCCGCTGCCGCTGCCGCTGCTGCTGCCACTGCCACTGCTGCTGCCGCTGCCGCTGCCACTGCCGCTGCCGCTGCCGCTGCCACTGCCGCTGCCGCTGCCTCGCTGCCCTTATCACTTTTGCTCTTTCCATCGTCATTATTATCCGTCTTCGCTGCAATTGCTAAATTGGTCAAACTAGCCGCGGCGATTAGAGCCACACTCATTGCCACAATACCAAAGATCAACAAACTTGTTTTCGTAGACATTTGAGCTCATGCAGCAACAAGTAATTATAATTATTAAATTGTCAAACCATGTTTAGTATCTTGTCTTAATTTATTGATTTCGAATTAGTCTGCCAAGGAACTTGAACTGCGCGCAGTTTAATCCATCCGAGGACTAACTACACCAATCATGTAACTGAATAGAAGCCGACTGAGTATCTTTAAGAATTCTACTCTTGTCAATCTTTCCTTCAAAGTCTCTTGGCACTAACGGACTATTATTCAATACAACTAATGATTGTACACCCGCGGCATTTGCTGCGTCTACACCCAACGGAGCATTTTCAATCACTATTGCCTGTCCCTTGTCCACATTCATATTTCGTAGCGCTGTTATGAAAGCCAATGGGTCAGGTTTACCTACACTAATATCGTCTGCAGTGATAATAACATCAAATTCAATATTTTTGAACTGCTTTACAAGAGCGTCAACGTCTTCCTTATTAGATCCGCTAACAACAGATTTAAGACATTTTGATTCCTCTAGCAGTTCGTGAACTCCGATAAAGGGCTTCGGAAGATTTCTTGATTGGACTCTAAAAATTTCAGTCTTTCTATTATTTACTTGTTGAGCTAAACTGGTATCGTCAATATTGTTCAATTCTAATACCCTTTTTGCAAGATCTATTCCGCGCATGCCCTCTAATAGATATACCGTTCTTTCGTTCACATTAATACTAGCGATCTCTTTGAAGGCACTTTTCCAAGCTACGAAGTGTACAGGCATAGAATTGATTAATACACCGTCCAAATCAAAAATAATACCCCTCATATTATATCTCTTCCTTAATTCACCTATGTATCTTATTAATTGTGAGATACAAACTCGACTTACAGTAATTTACTTATTCAGCTTAAGATCACATAAATAGGTAATTTACTCTGTCTCTTAATAGTTAGAATTATAACAACTTTAGTCATTCTAAGCAATATAGCCTTTGCAATCTTTTTTGCATTGTCTCACAGACTCACGTGCACCTATATTTGATATCTGGTATCGAATATATTATTAGAACACCAGGCGAGACTAGGATTTCAAGTCTATTCAATCAGTAAGGCAGCTAATTTAAATTATTTCTATACTGACAACTATTTTCCTAATATTAGAAAAATCTCCTCGAACGCCACTACCCTGTACCGCCGAGGTTAGGTTCGGACAAACGTTATCAATGTACAGAAGTGCCTATTCAACCAATTATTCTTAATATCTATGAAATACAAGAAAATAGGTTTAAAACCATAATCTGATATTGATATATTTTTTATTTAAATCGCGATTGGATGGGACTAATGCTTATATTCCTACGAAATTGCCTGGCCATTTTCGAGACATTAGAGATTATTTTGGATGAAGCGGCAAGGTGATCGTGAGGATTAAATATTGTCGCTAGTTCCTTCTCGCTGAGTACTTTAGATAGCTTTGGATCGTGTCTAATGGCATCAAAAAAATTCAAACCGGTTGAGGAGAAGGCTATTCTCTGTATGTCTCTATATGCTTCGAATCTAGGCACACCTTTCTTTATTAATTCATCGAGTACAAATTCTGCATATATATTCCCATTAGTTATTTTTAAATTGGCCGCAATTTTTTCCCTATATATTCTTAGTTCAGAAATTACCTTAGTCATCAAATTAAGCATCTCATCTAATAATATAGGTGCCATCGGAATAGTAAACCTCTCGTTTGCAGAGTTTGTCAGATCTCTTTCATGCCATAAAGGAATATTTTCCATAGAGACTATTACGAGTGGTCTGAGTAGGCGAGCAAGCGATGAAACCCTCTCGCTCTTAATGGGGTTTCGCTTGACAGGAACTGCGCTACTTCCCATCTGCCCACTTCTAAATGGCTCTGCTAACTCGCCTATTTCAGTTCTCTGCAAGTTCCTAATCTCAGTTGCAATCTTGTCTAGCGTGCAGCCAATAAGTGCAATGATGAATTGCATCTCGGCAAATCTTTCTCGTGAAATAACTTGGGTGCTAGCATCAATCGGATAGAGGTGCAGATTGAGTGATACTAATCTTTGTACTTCAAGTGCGCGATTTCCCATTAATGATCCTGTCCCTACTACCCCTAAGGTTTTACATACCAAGAATCGCTTTTTTCCCTCCTCTATTCGTTCTAAGTGTTTTGTCATTTCAGAGGCCCACACTGCAAATTTAAGTCCGAAGGAAATAATACTAGCATGTTGGCCGTGGGTTCTACCTACGGCTGGCTGGGTATCAAATTCGTGAGCCTTATGTAACAACCTGTCAGTTAGAGTCAGGATTTTGGATTCTATGATCTTGAATGCATCATGGAGTTGCATGGAGATAGTCGTGTCAACAACGTCACTACTAGTCAAACCGTAGTGCACCCACGGCCGCGTTTTTACGGAGCATTGCTCGCTTAAGGCTTCTATCAATGCGGCTGTATCATGTTCACTGATGGATTCTAATTCTCTTATCCTCTTTAAATTGACGAGATTAGACATCACTATCCTGTCAATTTCTTCGGCAGCCCTTTTAGGGATCATTCTAATCCGTGCCTGTGCTGCCGCAACTGAGGTCTCAAACTGGAGTTGATATTTTAACCTGGTATTTTCCTCAAAAATTTCTCTCATTTCAGTACTTCCATATCGTCCAGAATCAATGGGAAGAATTGGCATATCCGCTTAGTTGATCTATAAAAGGAGATAAATACCCCACTATCGAAACTCTAGATGTTAAAGATAGATATAATCTAGCATTACCATTTTGGAGCTACTTGAACTAGCGGATGGATGCTTATGAGCGAGTTACTACAACTTTTTGTTGAATGCACTCCATGATTGATCCTTCTCTACACACTTGAATCAAAGCAAATGGCGTTTATGACATCTAGATACAGGTAAAGGACCGAATTTAACTAAAAGTAATAACAGTCAGACAGTCGGCTAAAATTTTCTTAATTGTAGGCCATTCCTAGATAACTAACTATTAACTAATCAAGCCACGCGACAGACTGCAGCTTTGCTCTGAAAATAGTTGAGATGTAGTTATACCAGTGTGACACAATATTAATTATACATACGTTGCTGACCATGAATATTGACTCTTCAAATAATAACAACTAGGAAAAGCTGAGTTGTCGATGTTTGCGCTATTAAACGAGTAGAGAATAAATGAATCATTTCTCTTTACCTTATCAAAAAACACGTTCGATAAAAACATTTTATTATATGTGAATATTTACAAAATTCCGTGAATAACGTCAGAACTAGGGCAATTAAATTCCATGGGTTGGAGGTAAGAAATGCAATTGTTCACTACTTATCTAAGGGGATTAAGAAGCCTTTAAGGGAGAGGGTAGTAGAATTCAACGCAGCTAGGTCTGAGGTGTATTGCGAAGTGATAAATATTCAGATAGTGGCTGACTTCGTCACGATTACCTTTTATAAAGATGAAAAATCCAATCAAATGATTAGTAGGGAATTAATTCCATCTCGACTTATTCAATATATTTGGATCGAAGATTTATAGTGGTACTGCGCAATCAATTTGAACCGTAGTCAATACCATAGTCAGTATTACATCCAATATGGGATCTATATGGGATGTATCGCACCTTGGTAATAACACGATGTTCTACAACATTGCAAGGTAGACGTATATATCGTCATAAAACAGCTTAAACCATAAGAACTTATTTTGTCATAACCTCTACCTCTTGCAAAGCTATTATCCAATATATACCGCGTCTAGATTGGTGAATAGTTAAAAAAGCCTGTCTATTGCAGGCGACGCATTATCCAGTCATTTATGCAGCAGGTCACAAGGTGGAACAATTAGTATGTAAGCTAAGTCACTAACCTAAATTATGTCACTCTTTGGATAGCCGCTAATAGTCCATATTTCGTTACTAAGCCAGTGGTGTATTTCCTTATAGGGATTTAGTTATCTGTCCTTTCTAGGTATCAAAGAAGGACATTATTAAATCAATAAATTACATTCTAGTGGATGAGTCCAGTAACTAACTAGTGTGTCTGCGCCATCTACAGGTACACACAGGCTGCTTCACCTTCTAAAGCCACTGAAAGGACAATAAATTAATCGCAGTCACTACTTCATAAAATTAGATCACTCTTCACATGTTTACTTATTGTCATGATAATACGGTACTAACAGGCCCCTAAAGAGTAAAGATAAGAATGAATGCTATTGAGTGTAATTTGACTGAAATGCTACCCACTGTCATAATTGGCCAATGTATATTCGAAGTAGATTCGATGTGCCATTTATTCTGATTGCAGTCTTCAATCCGAAAATTCTGCTTCATAACTTGTGAATGCTTCTGATTCTACTAGACTAAATAGTTCTATAACCAATTTTTTAGATGTCCATAATAACATAGAAGCATACATGACAACACATATTTCGACTACTGCGACACTAAACAATTATCAGAATCGGATCTAGAATTAGACCAACTGTGCTAAACATGAAAAGAAGCTGGCAAAAAGGACAAACAAAGCCGAATGTGTATCGCTTAGACACAAGGTTCCATCTTTATCTGTGATTCGTTTTATAATATCAAAATTCCTATTTTGTACATAGATTCTTAATTTAGTTTCCAGATTTCGAATATATTCCATTTACGCATTCAAATCGATTAATATCATTCTGTAAGGATAAAACATCATGCTCAAACAAACATATCAGGAACACAGATTCATATTGCTTAAATAAAAAGTACGTTGCGCCGCGCAATTGCAGTCTTATTGGATGTTTATTTGCAAAGTCTGAGGAATTACTCAAAGAATTCAGATGTATTATGAACAGCAATAATCTTTCATCCATTAGCTATTGCTTCTGTCTGTCAAATGGAATAAGCATGCAAATAGTGAATCAACACAATGTGCACAAAAATAAGCAGAGAAGACAACCTAAGCGAAATTGTTTTTATTTTCAGTGTGAAATTTAGTACAAGGTTAGCGTGAATCCTAATATAAAATCCATCTATGCTGCTTAGTCCATAAGATAAGCTAATTGAACGTATTTGTACTCACAAGAAACCAAATATAGAATAACTGATATATGGGCTAACCAGATCCTTATAGGAAAATATCAATGGAAAGAGTAGCGCTCGAAAAAGATTTGAAGTACATTGATGATAATGGTAATTTGTTAAGGAGTAGAACCGAATTATCCATTTCTAAATTGCTTTCTATTCTGGGTCACGAATACCTATACAATTTCGAGCTAGCATTGGATGGTGATACCAAAGTCAATATCGACTTCAAGGCTGGCGAAAAATATCTAGAAATAGTTGAATCTGATATTGATTTGGAAAAATTCAACCTAGTTAGGAGTCTTAGACCAGATTTGAATATTGTAGCTGTGGGTCAATCGAAATACGCAGCGAAAGTAAGTGAACTAGATTCCTTCTTCTTTTACGATTCGAACAATAATCAAACAAGCTCTATTTTCGTTGAGGATCCTTCATTGGCCTTCGATTACGCTCACATATTACCCATGGTGGAAAAGTGCTCAATCTTACACGGTCATACATCAACAGTTATGGTAGAAATAATCGGCAGGATGGTCAGTAACCTTGTAATTGATTTTGCTGAAGCAAAAAAAATTATAAAAGAGACGCTCGAAGCTCTAGACCACAAGTTCTTTATTAGTAGGAAATATCTTGAGAAGACAGATGGTACTCACTACTTGGTCTCATTTGCTGGACCCAAGGGTGAATTTAGATTGCAGGTTCCGAAAGAGACAACTTTTCTCCTTGATGGAGAAGCCACTGTAGAAACACTGTCGACAGAGATTATTCGACTCATGGCACCTAAGATGCCACGAAATATTGAAGCACTGGGAGTATATGTGTACGAGGGAGTGAACAAGGGGGCTCACATAATCTCGGAAATAAAGAAGCAATAAATTATGATCAAGCAAAGAGCTCTAGTTCTGCTTTCTGGAGGACTAGACTCTGCAACATGTCTGTATTGGGCAAAAAAAAGGTTCTCTATTGTTTACGCAATAACTTTTAATTACAAAGATAGAGGAAAGCGTGAAAAAAATGCAGCCCTAAGAATAGCTAACGAGGCTAATATCAGAAATTTAATAGAATTGGACGTCCCATTCATGAGAGAAAATTTTCATACGCATTCTGATACTCTGGCGAACAATTCTGATTCACGATGGTCGGCATACATTCCCGCTAGAAATCTGATGTTTTACTCAATTGCGCTCTATTATGCTGAAAACCTAAGTATAAGCTCGATAGTTGGTGGGCATAACCGCCATGATGGACATTTCTTCAGAGATGCAACGCAGAGCTACTTGCAAAAATTGACGAGGCTTTTCAGAGAAGGTTCTAAGATGCAGGGAAGACGATCAACTAATATAGTTCTTCCGTTGGGTAGTATGTACAGAAAGAGAATAATCATTCTTGCTGTAAAATTAGGAGTTCCCATAAAATTAACATGGAGTTGTCATAAAAATGGTAACACGCATTGTGGGAGCTGCTATGCGTGTATCGAAAGACTACAATCCTTTAAATCGTTAGGAATAGAGGACCCGGTTTTCTCTTCTTAGTCATGCGATATACCAATAAACGGCTATCCAAATCAATTACTTCAAAATGAACTGATTTGAATCTGTTACATAGTCAGAGATAACTTTAGTTATACGAGCAACGGCATTATTGATTTCGCTACTATTTATAGTGCCTGTAAAAAATTCCGGCCTTCCTCCTCCTCTGGCCGTAGGTACCACCTCACGAAATAATTTTACACAATCAAATGGTAGAGACGAAGATCTGGCGAAGACAATTCTCGCAAGATCCTGTTCATAAGTCTTCGACTTGTTAGCGATCATAACTATAGTATTCTTACATTTAATTTTTTGTGACGCGTACGAATTGATTTCTTTATCTAGCAATCCTGAGAAAATTCCATTAATAATATAAATATGACTATTATTAGTTATCTCAGTATTCGGAATAAGGGTGTGAAGCTTTTCTTTTGTTAGAAATTTCAGGTTTTCGAGATACATTTTATTCTCTTTCTTTAATTTTTTTATAGTGCTTTCGATTGTATTTTCATTTGCTCCTAGTTCACTGCTAATTTTAGCAAGTTTTAAGGACAATTTTAGTGCTGTATCTCTCGCCTCCATATCTACGACAAAATTTATTTCATATTCCTTGCCTATCTTTGAAACATTTGTTACCAAGAACAAACCACACTGATTCATATCTTTTGCATGTTCTCTTCTGCAAGCCGCAACGTCATGCCCTTCGACTTCAACAACTCTTATTAATTCATCTTCCCTTAATCGTGATTCGTTTGCTCTAATCAATGGAAATTGCTTCTTTGCATCTGTCAATGACGAAAATGTGTATGTTAGGACTCTCCTTCCGTTTACAATTAGGAGGTTAACCTCAGATTGAGCCCTTGCAATTAACTGACTGTCTAGATAGTTAGCATCAATAAATACAATGCTATCTTTCTCCCTATGTTCTACTTTTCTTACACTTAGCGTCACGCCAATTAGTTTCTGAAGAGACCCTACGAAAGCATGTTCGGCGGTATGAGCTAATTCAGTGTGCACCATTGTTCAAATAAGTCAAGTGATATATATAGTAGACAGCACGGCACGTCATAATAAGCCCAAGGTTTCAATCTCTCTATTATCTGAAATTTGACTTTCCTTTCCAGCTTCGCTGACAGTTGGATTATTCATAGAGGCTAGCTCATATTTCTATGAATTAATTGCTTGGGATTCTGAGTGGCTTGCTAACCATACAGATTTTGTGGTTGCAGCTAAAATTAAAAACTAATCCTTTAACTATTGTGTGTTAACTAATATTGTAATCTGACTACCTATAGACATACTCGTTTGAATCCTCTATGAGGCTCATATTGTTACTGTAAGAGTGAATGTTATATCATCCTGTGATAAGCTATCGATTCAGTTTGGTTGCAGATATTCCGATTATACACCTAAGCTCCGATTGATTTTAGACTTCAATTCGAGAATAAAACATTTTAGAACTAATATTACCATTTAAGCATCTTAAGCATTAGCAAGGCGGTTACCCAATAGTTTGAATCTCTGTCCTCGGGACCATATTAACATTAACGATGCTGTTGTGGTTTGAAAAATTATAATAAGTAGATATGTTCACGTTTCAGTCCGTGTTATATTGTACTTGTAGTTATGACATCTCCTTAAACATCATATTTGTAATATTTAGAGCTTCAATGTATGTCTTGATGGACTTACCTCTCTAATTGTGGTCGAGGTAATGAAATAAATGATATATTCTCTGCTCAGGAAGGTGGCGAATCGTATTCTAAGGACCTACCAGACTCTGAGATACAAAGGTATAATTCAGACCACTTTCCTGTGGAAGGTTGTTTCGATGAGATCGCTACTAAAATCCACAGATTCTATCTTGAGAGAGAGAAAAAGCCCACTTGATAGGAATCAAGCAGAAATAACATTAAACACCAACTTATGAGGACAATTTTTATCCAGCATAGGAATTTCTTTGCTGAACTAGATTTATGTAATTGTATAGATCGAGCTTTTTACTTAATTCTCGGCCCGGTCGCATAACTGTTGATAGACTTTTTCAAATTATAACTAATTTATCTCAGCCGTAAGTCTTTCGTATTCAAGTTTGATCCTGTGAAGATAGTTCATCTTATGTTTTCAATAGATTGTGATGTATGAATCAGTATGCCTAGCGGGGTTCGTTAGGATTCTGTTCGTGCATGTAAAGGCGTTCAGTGGTTTTGCCTCTTTAGCTTTTCCAATATATCGTCGAAAAAACATATTTCTTAATTTTGTTTGGCCTTTCTATAATGATATTGCACTGCATAGATGCTGAATTCCGAACTGAAGTGAAAATAACTTTATTTCTCTCAGTATTGTTCTCAGCCGATAGTTACCATCATGAGAATAACTAAAAAGAGTAACCCTTTAATGCTTCTAGAAGAAATACATTATAACAATGGCTGAATCATCTGGTATTATAGTAGCGTACTGAATAAGAAAAACAGCAAAAATAGTTTATGTAGTTACCTATTTGTAAGACGTATATCCCGGTATAAGACAATCATTATAATTACAGGATTTTCTCTCTTGTTTAGTATTTTAGGTTTGAAAGGGATAGATGTGCATAGAGAAGTGTTAGCTCGCTACGTCTGATATCAATAGCGTGACTAATGAGTCAAAGAGTATACAAAAAATAATTTCTTACTTATTACAAAAAAATCCTGGCAGAGAACCTTGAGAATCATATTCAAAAATCAGGAGCCATTTTAGAAGTAACAAGCAAACTGCCTCAGGTAAGAAATGTGCCTTATGTCCATTTTCTTAATCGAAGACCAAATACATCATATAGAATACCTCAATATGTAGATATAGAGAAGAGACAGGTAGATAAGAATATATTATCAGGCAACAGTGATTTTCAATTAGTTACTCTTACTATGCCTAATGGAGACCTATACTTCGAGGAGACATATTCGAGACAACAGATATCTACAATAACCAATCTTGGATTTCGAGACTACTTCAAGAGAGTAACTAGAGCAATTGATATTTATCAAGGAGTATTCTCCTTCTGCATACTCAGGCCAGATTCACTCTTTAATAGCGGTTCCTGTATATTCTGTAAAGGATAATTCCGCTATTGCTGGGTATGGGCTGGCGGTATTGATTTTGGTATTTTAGATAAAGAATTTCAATCGCTCAATATCACATCTTCATTGGATGGTATTAATACACGTGTTGTTTATCTAGGACACGATGGACAGAAAATAGCAGATTTTAATATAAATAAAAGACTCCAGGATCTTTTGTTACTCTAAATAGTTTTAAGAATGCTATAAATGGACGGTCTGGGTCAGCAATAGATACAGTAAATAATACAAATATGCTGGTAACGTATGAGTCAATTAAGGCATTTCATAATATTTGGGTTATTCTATCGGTGCGATCAATAGTACCACCATCGCTACATTGATCAATCAACATTTTTCATTCCTTAATCATACTTTTCGAAATGCTAGTTGTTGTATATTTTGTGTAAAAATGAAATTTGTATATTTTGCAGCACAGACGCTCAGATTAACTTAATCTAGCCTAAATATCTACTTAACTCATACTTTCCTAACCAGGTGTAGTCACTATCAGAATTCTCTAAGAAACCTCAAAATTCATTACACTTTTTACTTACAACATGTATGACTTATGTTAATGACATCTGATTTGACTTGTGTGTTCTGTAAAATTATCAAAGGCCAAATTCCCGCAAGAATCCTAAATCAAGATGACCTTGCAGTTGCTATGCTAGATGCATTTCCGTTAGCCGGCGGACATACTTTAGTTGTTCCCAAAATTCATTATTCTAAGATTCAAGACATGGATCGTGATTCTTCAGTCTCAGTTTTTTCATTGGTTAGAAAAATATCTGCAGCCCTCGAGAAGGCTGTCAATGTAAATTCAGCCACTATTGCTATTCATAATGGTAAAGATGCTGGGCAAGAGATACCACATCTCCATGTTCACATCATACCAAGGACTAAGGAAGACGGGGCCGGACCTGTCCATTCAATGTTTGAAAACAGACCAAAATTAAATACTGAACAATTTGATTTAATATATAGGAATATTAAAAATGAACTATAACAGATTTTGATCGTGTTTGTAATATAAATAAATGAAATTTAACAAACAATCTGGTCTGACAATCGCTATCAACTCGCGAGTCATTTCCAGACCAATGATAACTTAGGGCCTTCAAACAGCAGGAGCCTTATGAGCCAAGTTAGCTCACTTGCCAGACACCTTCTCGCTCTCGAATCCAAAATAACAGGAATGGCACATGTCCTTACCATAAATTATACCTCTATTTCCGCATTTGCTGCAAAGTTTGTCCTGATCTATGGTTGAGTCTAATGACTTGGCCTTCTGAAGACATTTACCACAGATTGGTGCTTCCAAGTTAAAGCTAGACAGAAAACCTGACCCGCATTGGAAACACTTCAAACTATACATCTGACCCTTAGGTTTCCAACGCCTAAATATATTTATCATCCTATCTATCAGAATCCCACTTTTTTCATTTTTGAACCACATTTAGGACATTCTATGTCTTTGTGTTGAGTCCCACAACTCATACAATAATACTTTAAAGAGTCATTCTGCGTTATCTCTGAATCTAGGATTCCTAGTTTCCCGTAGCCTTCCATATTCATTTTTTGCATAACTCTCCTCCTCATGTAAAGGTTTAGAACTATGAATACGCCTATAATGGTCACTAATGAAACGGGAAAAGGAAGAAGAATCGAAATTGTAATGCTAATTCCTAAGGATATTCCTAGCCAGAGCAACTGATTAGCCAGAAACTGTTTATTATTGTATCCGTCGCCCATTTTCAATATTTCCTACACCTGTTGTTATGCTTCTGAAAGTGCAATAAACCTCTCATAAGTATATAGGATAAGGCAATTAATAAATTTAACTGACCAATCGGTCATTTTGAGTTCATCTCATTTTTTGTTAATAATGATCCCACTAATGATCCTCGGAAGTTTGAATCTTGATCCAATTCGAACAGGCTGCTAAAATATTTGGCTAGAGAATATTCAAACCGTGTTCATATCCAAAAAATATAATAGGCCTGCTCAATTGCAGAATGCAGCTCTCTGCAGATTATATGCTATAAGAATTCCTATTTCTCCTACCTATCTATATAAAATATTCTAAATTCCAAAATTTATTTGCAATAGCTAGCCTAAGTACCATCATTAATAATATATATACTGACTTGTCTATTTGTAATAGAGCAAATTGGCAACAAATTGTACTATATGCGGCTCGAGATTTGGTAATATTACTTGTGGCTACTGTACTAATTCAGTATGTTCTTCTTGCCTAGTTCAAGATAAAACCAAATGTATAAAATGCAGTAGAGTAAGAAAACCGCCGTATAAGTTCCTTAAACGTAACCTGCCGTTCATTTTGCTTTTTGCTGCTCTCTGGTTTTTTACTTCGGGATTCTACCCGTTCCCATTTTACCTCGCAGTCGGAAAACATATAGACATGACAATCATGCAGCCAATCTTGATTGCAACAACATTAATGGCAATTCCCTTTGTATTTCTGATGGTAGCATGGAAGAAAAAACCTCCTACCTCGACGTCTGGAAGATGATGAATGATAAAAACATACTCTGAATCTTTATCAATTCAAAGCATCTAATAATCGGTGCAAGTACAAATCTGAATAAATCTCAGCCAACTCAATTTTGGGCTTCCTAAAAAAGATCTATCAGAATGGCCATGATTTATTGGTATAAATCACGGAGGCAACGATTTGTTATTATTAGTTTCGACGTGTGAGAGATCGATTATAATAATTGTAGTAATTGATGTGAACCTCGACCTAAACGGAATTTTCGATACCTATTATACAGCAAACGTAAACTTCTCGATCATAATTAATACATATTGATAGTAACGGAGCATTGAATCGACGTAATCAATAGCAAGAATTGTTTACTCTAAGATTTCATAGCCATTGTTCTCTGTCTACTTTTCTTTTTTTTGGACCATTTACTAACTTTAGTGCTTCGTGAACAATGATCTTTGCGACATGAACTTCTATACCTAACAGTTTAGAAATTTCGCCTGGAGAATACTTAATAATTGATCTTGCAGTAGTAAAGCCAGAATTAGTGAGAAGATCTTTCAAACCCTCGGCTATCCCTAATTGCTGGACGCCGGCCTCATCAGCCATTGCTAGACAACGTTAGAACTACGTACTATATATTAATTTTATGATCATAAGAACGTGATAATCTTATGACGTATTAGATTTTCGGCAATAAGCAGTAGGTCAACCTAACCTTGTTCGGAGTCGTGTTACTCTAAAAGGAATTGGTAACAGATGTTGTAAGCTAGAAAATATCCAAAAATACATCTGACTCTGTGGGCCGAGAGTTTTAACAGTCATATCTTATGATTTCACTTTAGGATTAAATCAAATAAACTGACACTAACTTTCGTTATCGTGAAAATCTGATGACTTTAAACTGTCTTCTGTTCTACGACATTCCTAGAAATGAAAGAAATTTTTTTCCTAAATGCGGTCGCATAATCGAAGGTATTACTGAAATAAGCATTAGAATAGCAGAAATGAAAAATATGAGATGTAATGAGTCCATGAATTTGGGAACAAACATAAATCCTGTGGCGTCTATTGGCGTAGAAGATCCAGTAAAGATATTTTGAACTGTGTGTAATGGCATAACTTGAGTAAATATTAAGAATACCATACCAATACTGAATGCACTGCCAATCATAACCAATGTAGTGCTAATCGCAACGGCAACTCCCCTTCTATGAGAAGGAACCGAACTCATAATTGTAGCACGATTTGGTGAGGCGAAGATTCCCATACCTGCTCCTACCAAGATTAGCGGAACTATAGAAGAAGAGTAAGATGTAGTTGGTCCGATTCTAGTCAGCATAAGGAAACCTATTGCTGAGGCAAGAAGACCCAGAGGTATGAAGATTCTAGATTTTGATCTATCATATAACCATCCCGTTATAGGTGCAAAAATTGCTAGCGATACTGATACTGGTATCAAATAAATGCCTGCCTCGAGTGGACTAAGGTTCATTGATGATCCTTGGAGATAGAATGCCATAACCAAGGTGAATGCTCCTCTGGCCAGGGCGTTAAGAAATATGGCAAGGTTTCCGCCAGTAAAAAGCTTGATTCTAAATAATGAAAAATCAAACATAGGTCTTAATTCATGTTTCTCAACAAAATAAAATATTATGAGTAAAATAAAACCCAATATGATTATAAAATAGTTTTCGATAGAATTGAATATTTGAAAAGAGGCAAACGTTATTCCAATCAATAAAAAAAGTAGTCCTGATGCCAATGTGACGTTACCTTGCCAATCTACTTTCTCTCTTCTTATGGTTCCAGATTCGCGTAGTTTCAAATAAGCCCATATAGTCGCAAACGCACCTATGGGTATATTTATCCAAAAAATTGATCGCCATCCTAAATATGAAGTCAAGAATCCTCCAAGAGTAAGTCCTATCACAGAACCGATAACAATTGATACCTGATTGAGTCCCAAAGCTCTACCTCTTTCATTTTCTGGGAACGTATCTGTGAGTATTGCGGCACTATTGGAAAATAGAAATGCTGCCCCTAAAGCCTGAACAATTCTAAATACGATCAATTGCTCACCGGTGTATGATATACTACATAATGCGGAGCCTACCGTAAAAAGTACGAAACCAACGTTATATAGCCTAACCCTTCCAAACATGTCTGCCAATCTACCGAAATTTAACAGTACCTGAAGCAGTCACAACCCAATATCCGAGAGCTATCCACACCAATGTTATCAGCGAAGCATGTAGCATGGATGCTATGGTCGGTAGAGCTATGACAACAATATTTCTGTCTAGTGATGCCATGAGTGTGCCAATAGTTGTATTGCTAAGTGCAATCCACTTGTACTGCAAGGTTTTAACTCTATTCTTTCGCTCGACAGATATCCCGCTTTGTCATTGTTGCTTTAACATTAATCCCCAAAATAATTGCCTGGCTTCCAATTATCAGATCTTTATGAAAGCTGCCGAAATAAACCATACAACACGGATTTACCTGTTTCCAGGCACATATATATTTTCTAGTCTCGCAGTCCTTTGTAACAAGTACCTTATGTCTGATTTAAACTATGCAATTAAGTCAAGAGATATGAATTAGACCCTGTTTGCTGTACCGAAGGAAGGTTCCGTTAATGCAATGCTATTCGCATCTGGTTTAAATGACAGTACTTCGTAAATTGTATCAAGATCTCAACTTTGTATGAATGTACTGCTTCACTATCCAGTTTTGGTCAGGTTATACCTGGAAATTAGCTCGAAAATTTATCAGGATATAATGCGATTCAATTTTAGAATTAAAAAAATATCTTGTACCTCTGGTAAGAGGTTATGAAAAATCATAACGAACCAGTCAGTATATATTCGAAATTGCACTGTGACGATGATATGAAATAAGAAGTAATAGACCCATGTTTTTCATTTTTGACAAGTTCCTGACTGGTATTGCAAGGATTGGAAACTTATACCGTGCAGGATCAATGCTGATCAATTTAGATTGTCAAATGTACCTCATTCCATCTTAATTGGGGTATCATGGGGATGAATCTGATAAAGATGTCGCAGGTATGCCTATAGGACTAAATTTTTATCATCTAAACCGAAATGGAATTTAGTTATTTGTTGAATTCTCTCTTTCATCATTTTCCCAGTCACGCAGTTAAGAGCTTAACCACTGTCTCTAGTCCTCCAATACGATAGTTAGGAATATATGATTTTGGTAAAATTGATACTATGCCCGACAACTGAATTTGTATCGTGGCAATAGCTTGGGTAATTATGGTTAAGATCTAGTTACAACATTAGAGCAAATCAGTAGATTATTACAGGCAGTGACATTGCTGAGTGGAAAGTGTCTCGAACCGTACTATGCTAGGGCATCAGTTATAAGGAAAGAGGATGCTATAACAAAGAACGCAACTAGCATGACTATTACTGTGATCATTTTTGGGCTCCAATTTGCCTGAGCCGATGCATGAGGCTATCTCTGACACTTGCCAAAAAGAAGGCTAACTCTTCCATTAACCAAAAATCGAAGTTTGACTTATTGAATGCACTGACTGACTGTTTGTCCAAAATCACGCTATTATCTACCTTGCTTAGTTATAGCGGACACTTTATGGTCTTCAAATATACCAGTACCCTGCATATTAATAACCCAGGTGTTCCAAGTTGCTATGACATCTTTCATTTTCTCGATCCTTCTGTCTGTTTGAGCAGCTTGTTAATTATATCATCGTAAGTATCTCCTTTAATTCCTCTTAGGCGCAGCCTATTTCTTGTTTCAGTCTCAATGAGTATGGTTGTCTTAACCATTTTGTATACGTGGATATTCTATGTATATATATGCATTACTATATATTCATGTATGAAGCAGATATTAACAATAAGCTTAGTAAGGTAGTAAGAGATGGATATATCAAGTAGACAAGGTGGGGAGAGATACTCCCATATATTATTACTTTTTAGAAACTTGCCGTAGCGATGGCAAAAGTAAAGAAAACATTGGGATTATATAAAAATGTAAGACTGACCAAACACCAATAATTGAATAGATTGTTGGCTAACCAGAGGAAGCCTAGAACCTAGTGCCAAAAGCTGCAAGCACAGAAAAGTTTCTTCCAAATATAACAACAAAGAATCAAAGGGCATTTCGCCTGAACTTGAATTCATAATTCATAATTCATAGTTTAATTGATGAGTCAGGGGACTCAAAGCGGCAATATGACGAAGCAAAAAGTTGTGTTTATTAGATAGCTTGAAAATGGCACGATTTGCAGTGGCGAAATAATAAAGATTCTGCTTAGATTATCACGATATTAGGAAATTCCGTACATTTATTATATGATGAATCCTCCAACTTTAGGAACTAATCAATTTAAGAAGCTCATTAGTAGGGAACAATAAATATAGCTGATCCATGTTGTAAAAATCATTGTGGCAAATATGAATATTACAATTTATCTTTGTGAAAAATGTAAAAAGAATGAAGTAGCAATATATAACGTTCTAGGTGATTATTGCTTGGAGTGCTGGGAGGAAATAACTACACCCCAAATCACGAATCAACGTCCGCATTAGCAAGATGAGATGGAATAAGGGACCTATTTGTCACATAGACAATAAGAGCGTTAAAAATTGTTGCGCATTTAGAATCGTGCCGGGAGAAACTTTTCATAGGGGTAATAGCTAAAACGGCATAATTATTGGTAATTGTCTACTGGATTGGACTGAATTGAACGTCTTGGTAAACGTGTATATAAAGGGTCGTGACGAATTCCATCTATAATGAAAAATACTATTGATATTTTTTGTAATTATTATTGCGAGGTCAGCTTGGGGTTCTGAGTTTGTCTTCCATCCCCGAGTCTTCAGCTCTATTGTCAATAGGGCTGTGACGGCGACACGGCTTGCAGAGCCCATAAAATGAGAATATAGATCTATCGCTTTTAACTAGAAATCTAATTAAAGTAACAAGCACGTATAAAAGGAAAGTTACATTCTTATCCAATGCTAATGTCAACTAGTGAAGTATTGGATGATTTGCTAAAGTTATTGGATGCAGTGCAAAAACACGCCGATCTAGATGGGTGTCAGCACTGCGACAAAATATTAAAATCAGTCTTTGAAGATAGATATAATTAGGACGAATAGCGCGCTTGTACCAACTCCAGACATGTCTTTTATGCTAATGCCGACACTTTCCTGTCCGATCACAACATGCACTGAGATAGATTTCATTTTTCCTAATTCAATTCCCGACTTGAGTCGGCCTAGAGTTAGATAGTCATGCATTGGAACACGATGGATGACAGATCTCATTAAGTAGTCAAGTGCTCGATTGTTGATTGCCCTTGATTTGATTCTTTGTGGTAAGCCTAGAGTGCAAAAAATTCAATTTTTGACACGTCACCATGAGAGTTTACTTGTAAGGTCCCTCAAATATTCAAGTGATCATTAGGGGCTAACGACGTTGAATGAAACACGATCTCTACTCGTACACTTAGGAATTAAGCGAACTTAATTGAGATACACAACTTGGGACAATGTCCAAACGTTAATATTTTCCATGAATCAGTTTTATGTTTGAATTGCATGTCAATTCTTTGGCGAAGTCAAGACAATAGTTAGAATTACTTGTCGACCTGTATATTAAGCCTAAAATCTTGAAGATCTAGAAAAATACTAATAAATCTCCATTCATTGACCTTATTATTGGTAGTTGAAACAATACGTACTCTTAAGTTATTAGGTAGTTGGTCTGGAAACAGAATTATTGGAAGGAAACGCCCTTTAATTGCCGTGTTTAGTCTTACACATTACTGCAATTTTTACTGCCCAATGTGCCCTTTTGGAGATCACGATAAGACTAGGCAAATTGCCTTTGCAAAGAGTAATGATTTGACTACAGAGCAATGGAAATTGATTTTTGACAAAGTTTCAAAATATTGCATCTGGTCAATCATCGAAGGTGGTGAACCAACTAGCCGTCCTGACTTTATGGAGCTTGTCAGATACATTTATCATCTAAAAATGCCTATTACTGTAATTACTAATTGCTCTCTTGTCGACAAAATTGACCTTACTGAATTGAAAAAGTATGTTCAATTTATTACATGCAGTATTGATTCTGTATTTGAACAATCCTACTGTAAAATTCGTGGCGTTACTGCCTCAGTATATCATAGAGTTATAGAAAATCTTGAACTCTTAACCGAACACCATATTCCACACTATCTTAATAGTGTTATAACTAAATATAATACGGAGGAGTTCATTAACCAATCTTATTTTGATAGAGCAAAGGAATTAGGTTCCAACGCCGTGTCATTGACGTTTGTAGAGGACCGATCAGATGTTAACTACTCCATGTTACCAGATCCCAGGACTATGGCCTGTGTCTGCGATAGCATACTTGAATACAGTAAAAAACACTCTTCTCCTAAGATAATGATCCCGTCACAGTATTTCGAACAAATAATTGAACATGGAAGGGCTTTGTTTGACGAATGTGGTGTGTGGAAAAGCATATTCGTTAACGGTAATGGCAAGGTTCTTGTTCCATGCTGGAAATTTAACAGTCCTCAAAATACATATGATCTGCTAGAGCGATCCGTAGATGAAATCTGGGATGCACCGCAATGGGATATCGCTAGAACCTGTCACGATTGTAAAGTGCTAGGCTGCATCTGGTACTCCTCACAACCAGTAACTACATTTGCTAAAAATTACATGAGAGGATTATCGAAAATGATCAATATGCACGACACTGAACATATGAAAGAAGGCAGCATAATTTACATTCTTGAGCATCTAGTTACCCTACTAGGCATCTATTGAAATAACCTTCTACATAATACAGCACTTAACATAGAGATGGATACTGAAGTCATATACCAGATCTAACTACTTAGTAAGAGACTCTTCGATAAAAGACCTCCTGAGCAGAGATCAAGATACGTACGGGTAGTTTACGGGGCAGGAGCATTTATTTCCTGAATACTGTAGATACTGGTGGACCCTAAAACGACTATTCTCTAATTGGCTACTTAATTATTTACGATTTTCAGACAGGATCTACCCCAAATATAGAAGTCAACGAATTTTTTTTACGACTTTTGCCGTCATCTTTGAAGGTATAGTTTGTGGATCTTCAGATTGACTAGGTTTTTGGTTACCATAGCTGGAATTCATAAGGCATGTAGCTTTGATCTGTTGTTTCGCATAGCTTCAAATTCTTTACTATTAAAGGAAAACTTATGAATTATTTGTTTATGTGAATCCATACATACTTCAGTAACTCTTTAACCATAGATAATTGACCTCGAATGTAGAAAACTGGCAAGCTATTGTTCATAAGATAGTGACATCTAAAAACGGAAAACTTGTGGTGAATGTTGACGCGGTGGACGATAGTTCAGTACTAGTCTCTACAGAAGGTGGTCGTACTCGTTACAGAATCCCAAACACATTATAGAGGGATATGCGGGTCATGGATAACACTAACTGTTCCAGATTCCGAGCTTGCAAGATTTAAAAGTAACCAAGCTAAGTGATTCAATGATATAAAGTATCTCACGTGAAGATTTTTCTGTTAGAATTTTTTCCTAAACCATTTGATGTGACGCAATACCTTTCGCGTATGATTTTTCGTGGACAATATGCCAAGAAATTTTAAGAAGCTGATATTCCACGAAAATTCTTTCGCAAGTACTGATTTAGGGTAATTGGTTCCATCTAGGGAGTAAAGTTCTGACAGTAACGATTCTTTAGTCGGAAATATATATTTAATCCAAAGTCTTGCATACAAAGGTCGAGACCGCTATAGTACTATCTATAACTAGGATTAGTAGATTGTAATATTGTTTAGCTAACTGACATTAACTATCAAAATTGTATCGAGCGAACTGTTATTCAATGAAATAGGCTACTTTGCAGCATCTTCAGTCACTACTTCACAAGTAGGCCATTGCGCATCGAAACTGACACACTTTGGTATCTGTAGATCAAAGGCCCCCAAGCTCATTATGTTAAGTTAGGTCGTAGACAGACACATTCCCATATTCTATAACGTGACTTCTTTTTCAATCCCCCCTAATAGTGAGATAACCACATAAAACTTGTCTGCTTAAATAAGATACATTTTATAGAAATTTACCACTAGGTTCTATGATAAACATGAATCGTTCTATGACACGAAGTACATAGAGCCGTGCAATTCGAGCTATTATTGTTAGATCGATTGCCGTCAAAATGATGAAAATCTAATCCATAACGCTCCAATTTGACTTTACATCGCGCACATTTATTTTTCTGCCTTTTAACGGTGTCGAGTTTAACTAATTCAGAAAAGTTTTTTCTCTTTGCCTTTCCTCCACATTTTGCTATCAATATGAAAGACGCATTAATCCACAACACCAGTGCGAGCGCATTGTACTCAAGTGCAGCTAAGGAGGATCTATCTTGGGCGGATACATGATGCCACGCTATACAACTAAGGAATGAAAGCATTATGCCAATTAGAACTTGAAAGCTTTGCCCTCTAATCAAATATGCACGACAAGATAGTATTACCAAAACCAAATAAAAAAAAAGATTAGAGAGGATGTAAGAGAAGTCGGACGAATCTTGATGATCTGCTGACAGAAGTGGCAAAGCGGCCAGAATGGCCTGGATTATTGTGTACTCCATACATACCAAGATTAGGAGCGCTAAGACTAATCTGAACGATATAAGTTTGCTATTCGAACGCACGAAGCGAGATCATATCAGATTAAGAATCCCAAATAATGAAATTTTAGAAACAGAACTCGCAATTAATTTTCTAGTATCTTACAATAGAATATACACATCAGTCCTCTTCCAAACTTTTATGAATTTGTAACGAGGTACATTATGTAATTTTTCATAGAAGTTAATGCGATAGAGTAACAGATAGAGGACTAGCACGGCCATTCATTATTCAAGAATCTATTCTTTTCTGCTCCAGGGGTTAAGCACTGATGGGCATGCTATCTGCCTACTCCAAATATTAAGGCATTACATATTCTATTTGCTAAAGGTCCAGCTGTTTGAATATCTATATGCTAAAAAATAATATTCACATAGATGTTTATTTTCCAAAATATATTGTTTAGTAGAGCCATCACTTAACATCTTTACCTTCACATGTACTTTATCGTTTTATAACTACTATAGACAGACGACTAAAAGACATTAGACTCCCGATACGTGGATAGACTTACCCAAATCGTTCAAGTGGTTGCATCGGTCTCATACATAGATTATGGGTTGCTCGTAGTAAAGCATTAGGCAGTAAAATAAGTTCGTACTACGCCTATATGCATTAGTCCAATATTTTGATCGAACAGTCAAGAGCGATGTAATCCAGGGTTATAAATTTATGAAAAAATGTTAGTTAGGAGATCTTGTAGACCTATACCTTATATTTTTGCAATTCACCCAACGAAAGTTTCAGAAATACTTCTGCCCCATTAAAACCATCGACGTGTGTCTTCGAGATCTTATACTCTCCTCGCGCCCCCTCACTAATTATGATTACGGAATCAGCATCGACTGCATCTATGTTTCCCGCATCTTGGCCATCACTTGACCTTACGTTCTTGTGGACTATCCTGTCCCAATCCAACACAGCTGGTTCAGACATTATATAAGTATACTAAATTGAGGTATATAAATTGCTACAATCACGAAATCCGGCGGCTTATCATGGACGGTCCTGGATCGTTAATGAATTGTTATATTGGGAAACTAAATAGCCTTCCAAGAACCGTGATCTGCTTCAATTGGAATAAGTCTAGAGCCTGTACCTATACATTGGGACCGCCATTTAGTATTTCGAATCTTGGCAATTTGAACAATCAGTTGTTGCAGTTCCATAACTTGATTATGTTTTCGATGATGGATTAAATTCCTGGAATCAAGATTTTGTGCCATATTTGAGCTCAAAACGATGACATCCATTTGAATAGGATTAATTGGAATTAGTTTTCTCGACTAGGGAATGACTATTCATCAATATTTTGCTGTCTATACCTTCTATAATCTTCATCTACCTCTATTGCTGACGCCAATATCTTACTTCTTATTGACTTGGAAGATTGTAAGAACATTTTAGTATCTTTTGGTAGACAATGACCACCTATTCCATCTCTTGGTTCAAGTATATTCACATTCCATTTTGTATTTAGTGCATCTCGTAGTTCTGCAAAGTTTATGTTATTTGCTTGACAGTAAAGATACAGATCTTCTGCAAATGCTATTTGTAGATATCTGTGAGCATTTTCAGCAATCTTTGTAATTTCAGCAATTTCTATTTGAGGTACTGCATGCATACGAATATCCAAGCTCTTTTTGTGTGGATTTATTGTAGCATGTTGTTGTTGTAGTTGTAGTTGTTCTTCTTCTTCATCTATGACGATGTCATCATAATAATTATTATTTTCACTATTTTCTTTATCTTTATTATTATTATTATTATTATCTAGATTGCCTTTCTTTTCTGATTCTATTTCTATTCCGTATGCTTGACCCTTTATTTCTCCATTTATTCGTACTCTACCATCATAAAACTCCATAGCTACATCTAGACAGCATTGACAGACTCCACCAAGTACTCGTAGTTGATTGACACCGTGTTCTTCTTGTTCTAATGCATACCAGCGATGAGGTGCATGAGCTACATGCAGTCTATGATTAAGCATTTCAAATACCTTCTTTGATGTACCTTTTGGAATAGTACTTTCTATTGAAACTAGTGCTCCATTCTTTGCTTCTTTTGATATCTTTTCAACTATAGATAATAGACCATCTATTTGTGGAGAAAACATGTCATCTGGTTTGTGTGTAGAAACACAGATGATAAAGACATCAAACTGACTAAAATCATATGCAACGGAAGTATTACCATCATAATTATTATTATTATTATTATTATTACTACTACTACTACTTACACTAACACTAGCACTATTACCATTATTTCTGGTGCTATTATTGTTATTATTACTTATTATTATCTCCAATCCTTTTTATTCCAGCTATTTTCTGTGCACGATCCATTGCTTTTGTACTTATGTCATAACCATATGTATCAAATCCTCCTCGATCCTTGATGTATTTTGCTACAGGTAAACCAAGTTGACCCAAGCCTATTACAAGAACTTCGTCTTTGTAGCAAGATGATCTGATTTAACAATTGCGACAAATTCTCATTTTTGACTTGAATTTGTATCGTAATATAATACATAATTCCATGACACTTCTTTATACCCCTGGCGTCAACTCCATCCGTTTTTACGTAGGTGGCTATTTACATGGTAATTAATATACATAACTGACCAGTCAGTTAGATTTATTATATTGAATTTGTATGTTATACTGCAAGAGGTTGTCTAAGGTTACTGTGTCCATTCGCAGCAAGGAGAATGTTATTAAGAAAATCCTACTTATGTTGTGTCTAGCATGTGCTGGTTCCTTTCTTCAAATAGTTGGAGTTAGTTGGGATGTGACTTCACATTTGATGAAGACTCCAGAGACTTTCTTTACACCCTCGCACGTCTTACTTTACTCTGGAATAGGTCTACTTCTCGTTGCTACTCTCATAGGTGCAATCTTAATATTGAACGGTAAAATAGACAAAACGAATCCCATTATCACTCCGTTCAGGCTGTTCATAATAGGTTCGATCTTTGCAGCTATTGCGGGTCCGTCGGACTATGCATGGCATAAGATCTTTGGAATAGATGGGCTCTTAAGTCCGACCCATTTAGTATTAGCGACAGGAATAATCATAAATTCAGTATCAGTTGCTGTTGGTCTCAGGATAGTGGCTAAACAAGTTCATTCAAGCATGTATAAAAAGATGATAAAATTCCTAATGATACCCGCATTTGCTGCTTTGTGGCTCACTTTAATTTGGTATGTTTATCTGTTTATACTACCGCTTTCAAACGGATCACATTTTGATTTTAACTTGAATCCGGTAGTTGAATCAATAGTTGCGATTACTCTTCTGCCGATTATTGATGCTTTTGTATTGCTAACAGCAGTCAGAACTCTAGATATGAAATGGTCGGCAACCATAATTACTACGCTAGTTGTTCTAATTAACGGCTTTACAAATATAATACCTTCTATTCATTTAGTGCCGTTCTTGCCTTTGTATCTTTTACTAATTGGCATTGCCATTGTTTATGATTTCATCACGCAAAAATCACGAACCCGTGCAACAATTATAAATAGAGAAAAAAACTTCGTAATTGCCAGTGCTCTAATTGGATCAGTGTTTTATATCCTAGGTTATCCACTCCTCCCCATGACATTTGCTGAACCCCTCGGATTTACTTTTCACTCAATGTCGGAGTTATATGAAAATTTCATAGTTACTTTACCAGGAATTCTTTTATTTATGCTTCCTTTCGGAGCATTCATAGGTTCGATAAGTACGATGATCGTTCTGAAAATAGAAACTACTCGTAGGTCGCAGGAAAGCATCGAAAATACCCTAGAACCAAGTTCGGGTGGAGAACCAAGCTAGCATATGTGTCCAAAGGTCACATTACAGTATAAAATGGAAATCAGAAAAAAGATTATTCAGGCGGCCATCGAGTGTTTTTCGATTGCCGGCTTCGACAGGACTAGAATGGACGATATTGCAGAGCGAGCCGAATTGAGTAAAGGCACATTATATCTCTATTTTAGGAATAAAGAAGATTTATTTTATGCAATATGTCAGAATAGCATAATAGAACTAAACAATCAGATGTCCAAGTTGTTTAAGAGAAAGGAAGATTTTGGATCTGATGCAGAAAAATTCTATATTAACTTCAGAAGGAATTCTAGAAAAGGCGATCGCGTATTTATGGAGACGGTAGCTGAATCATCCCGCAATCCAAGATTATGCAGGGCTCTCTTCGAACATAGAATCAAGATTTTTCAACTAGTGTCTAAGTATCTAAGTCAGCAGGTTGAAAAGGGATACTTGAGAAGCAATATTGAAGTGGACGCCATTTCCGCTGGATTAGTAGCACTTTATGATGGATTGACAATAAATATGCTGTTGGGGATAAATGAATCTGACAATAGGAGAATTTGGACTGAAACAATCAGAGCCTTATGCGCTGGTATCGGATGAATACGGGATGTGCAATGTTTTTCAGAGTATACTGTACAACCTCTAATGACATAGTTCGATAGCAATTCACTATATATTGAAGATTTTATGTATTCAGTACGTATTCAAGGGCAATTCTGCTGCAATAGGAGTTGTAAATTTGAATTTTTAATTGGGAATATCATTATGCAGACCTGAAAACTTGAAATATAGGTGAATGATTCTAACTAATTAAGCAAAAGTTGCATCCGTTATCTAAATATTAATGATATTCAAGATGAGGTTAGTCAGTACTGTATTATCGTGTTTGCTGTGGATGTATAGACGAAACGAAGATGATATCATTAGTATTTATAATCTGCTGACGCCGTTTGTACGGCTTGTCACCAACTGTAATATGCTTAACTTTGGTTACTGGAACGCTGACACGGAAGACCTATTCTCAGCGCAGCGTAACTTAAGTTCCCTGGTTGGAGAACTTGCAGAGTTACATTCTGGCTTGAGAATTATTGATGCTGGAAGCGGCTTTTCCTCTCCAGCTTTATATTGGGAGTCCAAATACTTTCCGGTTGATATTATTTGTGTTGATACCAATTTTAATGAACTTAGAATTGGTCTTGAGCACAGAAACAGGACTAAGGATCGAGGAAATATTTGTAGTAGTGATGATCAACCTGCTTTGCACGACCAGAATATTGAATTGAGCTGGAAGTCTGCTTGTATGAGATTCATTAATGCTAGTTCTATGCTCTTACCATTTAGACCTAAAACCGTCGACAGGGTTATAGCCCTAGAGTCGGCACATCATTTTAGACATATCACACAATTTATCGAGGAATGCAGAAGAGTACTGAGAGACGATTCTGGCATGCTTGTCATTGCTCTTCCAGTCATAACTAAAAAAATATCGCGTCTACATATGATGCTTAAGCTTGGGATCCTTTATCTCTCATGGACATCTCAGCGTTACGACTCGTCGGAAATCAAGTCGTTAATAATGGATAATGGCTTCACTATTAGAGAAGTTCTCCAAGTCGGACCTAACATATACGGACCGCTTACGGATTACTATTTACTTAACAGGGGCGAGTTTAAGCAAAAAATCATACATAGAAATAAATCTTCTCCGTTACTTTTTATTTCGACATTCATCAACAGCCTTGTCTATGACTTTGTTGAAAAAATGATTTGCCGTTCTGCATCTAAAATGAAAGAGCTTTCAAAAAAGGGATTTTTAGACTATATTATCATAAAAGCTGAACTGACTAAATCTTAGTATTCATGACCCTAGACTTGAGGATATTAGTGATCCATCGATGTCTATATGTCAAGTACATCTTGCTTGAGTTAAATAGTTTGGGCAATGAAACTTCAATTGGTAACATATTTAGTTTGATATGGGTCTCTATCTCGCATGTTCACTACATTGTAGTATTCAGAATATATTAGGCAAAATGGTCAGACCGATTTGAACTGTATATCTTAGGTAGGCTGATTGTGTACTTAGGAAATTCTCGTCATTAAACTTGGTACGTGGTTTGATTACCCTCCTTTTAGATCCCTTTAACTAATTTGACCAGTCTATGTACTGAAATAACGTAGGATATAGAATATTTCGGTGTGTTAAGATCTAGAGCTAGTCGTTGTACTTATCTATGGGGCGACAATACAGTCTACCTACATGAGTTACACTCTATCAGGTAGTATTTCCAATTAGGAATCGGGAATAAGTTTGAGCCGTCAGATAAAAAGAAGGGACTGGTGATACCCTAAGTAACATTTGTAAGAGATACGTTAAATCCAGAAAAGCATGCTGTAAGTAAAAATTGCAAGATCGAGGGGGGTTTGAATAGAAGGATTATTAGATTTCTCAGCTGTTATAATATCATATGAGTGAATTAACATCAGAATTGAGGTAACAAAATTGATATACTGATAAACAGGAGATTTGGATGTAATAGGTTAGATATCCTTGGCGCCTTCTATCTGAATAATTCTAGTAAAAGGATTAATTCGTAAGTTGATTGCACGATTGCTCTAGAAAAGTAGCCAGCAAAATGATCTGAAAGAGATAAGCAGATGTTCTGAATGTATTAGGGGGTCGAATAATGATTGATGACAAACATAATTAGGGGATGCATGAGAATCGAAGGCGATTTTGTATCCAAAATCCACAGACATTTTCTTGTACACAATTAGATAGCTGATAAACAAATTCCAAAATGTTATCCACTGTAACAAAGAAAAATCAGAAAATAACAATGTGATATAGGACGAGTTCAAGGAGATATTAAATGGAATCAATGGCTTCATCGGCAGTGAATTGGATTAGGGCTCTTAAAAATAAATACAAAAAATCAACATACATCATCAGTTTCTAGAAATTAATCATTCATAATTACATTATTTTAGCAAATAAAAAATAAGGACAGTTTTATTTCTTATTGCCTCCGCCGAATATGTTCTTCAGTGCTTGGCCTACTTTGGCAAATAAATTATTTGAGCTAGTATTGCCTGAATTTGCACCAGCACTATTATTAGATTTTGCTGCCTGATGATGCGGTCTTATTCATTTGTGCTAAACCACCCTTTGTATTATTACCAGCGCTAGATGTCTTGCTTGCATTTGAAGACGTAGGGGTTTGCGATTTGGAGGTCATATTGGCGCTGGTTCCCTTATTTACACTAGAGGCTGGGGCTGTCGCATTAGGTTTGCTTGATTGTTGTGCTGTCGCATTAGGTTTGCTTGATTGTTGTGCTGTCGCATTAGGTTTGCTTGATTGTTGTGCTGTCGCATTAGGTTTGCTTGATTGTTGTGCTGTCGCATTAGGTTTGCTTGATTGTTGTGCTGTCGCATTAGGTTTGCTTGATTGTTGTGCTGTCGCATTAGGTTTGCTTGATTTCTGAGCTGTCATATTGGCTTTACTGGGACCCGCTGTAGTATTCTGTTCTTTAGATAATCCCTGAGATAGGCTAGGTTTTTTACCTACTGATGCGCCACCCTGTAAGAATGCAGTATTATTTCCCATCTGCTCCAATTGATTCGCAGTTGCCGCGGGCTTGGCGGGCTTCGACGGACTCGACTGATTCGATCCATTGGGGCTCGTTTTGGTATTATTAGATGAACTTGTACTGTTACTCTGTGCCATAACTCTGGGCTGGGCAGAACTTGCGGATGCAAGAACGAGTCCCAAAGACAGCGCTAGTACAACTGCCACTAGTAGCTTATTTTCCATAGCAAATCACATGCAAAATACTTTTTAATACTTTGCTATTGTTAACTCTCGTACGCCATTTACATGATCGCCAATCAAGAAAGGCATTATGACTTTTCCTGACTTTACTACCCAAGTAAGTAGACATTTGTTTCGAGCTGAAAATGTTCATAGTGGAAGGTCAATGAACAAACTTAGATATATTCCTCGTAGAGGTTGGACTTCCAAGTGTCAAACAGTAGAAAACCTGAGCAAAAATACAGGAAATCTGAATAGACAAAGTGATGGATTTCCAGGTGAGTTATTGAAGGAGAAAGGCTCCTTCAGGTTAGAGCTATGATATTTGTTTCATTTGACTATAAGAACAGGACAATGCGCATAGTTCACAACTCCTGATGCAACGCTCCCCAACAACAGTTTTTTAAATCCAGACCTACCTCGCGTGCCTATAACAATTAAGTCAACTTTTTCCTTTTCGGCAAATCCTACTATCCCACCAACCGCGGACGGAGATCCGATTAACTCTGATCTTATACCAACTTTTCTGTCATTTATGGATATTTCTTTTAGTTTGTCTAGAACTTCTTGCCCTTGTTGTTTTAGCATGTTTACATGAGGTGGAGTCTCAGGACCGAATATAGTTATGTCTGAAAGAATTACGTACAGTGCAATTAGCTCTGAATCGTACACAGTAGCTATTCGTATAGCATATTTAGCCGCTTCTATCGATGCCTCCGAACCGTCTACACCTACGAGGATCTTAGAAAATACACCTTCTTTATTTTCATGCATAGCAGATTATATAATCCCTAGGTTAAAAGGATCTGCCACCATAGCAACGTACTTGATATCGGATGAGCCGATGATTGGTAATTCCAGTTGGTTAAGTGAATTATGCAGTTTAATTCATGGGTTACCGTCTGTTGTACTCAATCTACCTAAGAACCCATTCCAAAAATAGATAGACATATAGCTTGTAAGGGTTTTGTTCATTGATGTGGCTTGTGATAGACTCAGTATCTTCCAACTGTCAAAAAAAATCTCTGATGTGTTATGGAATGAGGCCAGGTTGTTGATACGTCCACGAGAAAATCAAATAATACCATCTGACTTCCAGCAGCAGTATCATCTAGGAAGGTATTCGATGGTATTGTATATGTTTTTGGAATGTCTTGAATCAATTTCAGTTGAAGATAGATGTTGTCAAAGGAGTATGGTTCAGGTTCGACATATCATAGACTATTCCTGTAATGGTCAATATAAGATATTTGAGAGATTATGGACTAGACATGCTAAAAAAAGTGTATGATGCTAAGGTAGAAATTCAATGGAAATGGCAAATCACTTGATAGTAGTAGTATATCGGTAAAGGCATCTCCAGGCAGAAATGACTGATTGGACCTAATCCTATAGACAGATGTAAGTTACTTAGGAACAAAACGTCATCATGTATTAATAACCGATGGACAAGGTATTCCATTATCTGTTTCTGTTGTTATTATTATTATTATAACTGCGGCTAATACCCATGATGATATGAAAGGCAGCTATAGTCACGCTGGATAATAATACCGTAGTTAAAAGATCGTCCAGGACATATAAAGAAATACAGAATCTTGATCTATCTTGATAAAGGATGTGACTTTCAAGCCATCGAAGTGTACGAACCAACAAAGGATATCTATCACATATTTGACATAGAGGAGAACAATCAGTTATAAAGATTAATGGTGGTAATAATCATTGTCATCATGTTAAAAGAAGATGGGCTGTAGAAACAACTAACTCTTGGCATAACAGGCTCAGAAAACTTTTGGTTAGATACGAGAAGAAGTTAGAAAACTATTTTGCATTAGTAGGAGTATGTTTAGGCTGTTGTATATTTATCTATAGGAGGATATTTTTGGGATAGTCTTTAAGTAGAATCAACTCTGTGTAAGCACCAGATATTTGGCGGCACTTTCATATAAAACGGATCTAGAGCCATGTTTTCACTTTGATAAGGTCAACCAGCACCGATATCCCATAGACTAAGTCATGGAATCTATTTGACGAGTGGTAATTACTTTCAGGTCGTCGAATGAAGATAACGTTGAGAATGGGTTGAATGGGTGTAAGGATGCGCAGCATACTATTGGACGCCAGAATATATAAAAAGCACTTCAAATATAGTTACATATAGACGAGAATCTCCTGTATGACTTATCAATGAGCTAGATTGTTTAGTCGAAGGTAAAATATAGACAACACCTTTTATATTTGCGATTATGGGCCACTCGGCTCATTTTTCATCATAAATGGTATCACTGGTTGTTAGGCGGATACTAAGATATAGTAAACCATTCAATATCAGTTTTACCTCTTTGCTATTGCAAGGCATTACTTGAAGATATCAAGTCAAAGAAATCATAAAACTAAAGACTGGTTCAAGAGTAATCTCGGTACTTACCCCCTAATAGTATAGAGAGAACTCATTCATGAATTGAAGCAAATCATATGGGCGTGTAATGAGGTTTATGTCGCGAGTTATTGACTCTTATCCGATATGTATGACTTTCCAATCAAGGACAAGATAAATGCTAATTTGGATAGCGTGTCGTATTTGATGATGATTACAAGTAAATTGCATTAACACATAATCTTAATTCTGAGATACTAATGACGTAATTAGGTCTGTAATCCAGTTATGTCATATTTTTTAAATCTACCAATGAGCTGAAAATATGCGATAAGTGTTGAGATATTAGCTAAAAAATTAGGAATACTGACTAAACTACGGTATGGATTAGAAAGGCTTCAAAACTAAGTACTGCTCATTATTTATTCTTGTGACATGTTAATTCCAAATTTATCTAAGGAGATCATTTAGTCCTTGTAAAGATTTTCTTCCTTTAGAATTCTAATTACTTCTGGGATTTCTAGATCAAGTTGCATGGCAATAAATTCCTCAGCGATGCCAGATTCGTATAGATTCATCACAATTCTCATCTTGTCCTTCGAAACGCCCTTCTTATTTGACGTCAGTGGCGGGTCTTGTGATGATATCTCTTTATTACTCATCTATCGGCAGTATTATGTAATGATCTTATAAATGTTGATTTCTTTTCAACCGCTACATAAATATGTAGATTCTCTAAGTTATTTCAAGAAATATTATAAATATAAGTAACCTATTTTGCTATATCGAGCAGATATAATACTGTAGTAGGATATTCTGCACATGAGTCGCACGCAGCAAAATGTTGTCCTGAATAACTAGTATAGTTAGGTAATCGTGGGGTGATTACGAAAAAAACTCAATACAATATTACTTATGAATATTGAGCTCATTTTGATGTAGATGCTACGGACATAATATAAGGATTTTTCCACTCAATAAAACTGGCATAGTTTAAGGATCTAACATCAGTTAAGTAGTTTGGCAAAATTTTTATAAATTTAAAGCCATTATCCAATTCAAATGACAATACCGGGTCATGTATTCTACCGGCTACCACTTCCTGAGCATATTCCAAAGGAGACAGTATTCCAGCATGCTCACAATAATTATAGAGTCTTCCTCCGGCGATCATTCTCTTCAATGCGTATTTGATGGCCAGTTCCTTTCTAGCTCCATATAACATAGTTCCAATTCCCTCATGTCTATATTTTGGATGACTGGATATATCCGCTCCATAAAGGCTGTCTCCATTAGGATTATGATTTGTAAACAGACCATCAGCAGTAACCTTGCACCAAGTGTGTTCAGCATATTCTGGCGTAGGAGAAATAATAAGAGTACTGGCAGATCCAACAACCGTTCCGTCATGCTCAACGGCAACAAATTGCCCTTGTGGAAAGATATGAATGTGGCTTTCCAATTCTTCACGATGCCATATATTACCATATTTGGCTAAGTAGGGGAAAGATATCTCCTGAAGTAGGATTATTTTAGAAATGTCGTCCGGTCTCGTATTTCTTATCGTGAGATGTGTATTGGTTTTTAGTTCATCGTGATTACCAGATAGGTGATTTTCATTCAAGGCTAATTCTATCACCCTTTATGGTTCCTGAGATAGCATCTAAAAAGAGGAATGTTTTATAGGTTATTGTCATCGTATATCTCTGGTAACGAGAATCGATACCTTTTATAAGCTTACTTTGAAAATACATTTACCTGGGGAAAGTCGCACTCTTAAATTGCTTTGCTCAGAATCTAATTCTAGCCAAGACATCACCACTAACTAATTTTGCATATTTTCCACGAACTTGACATTTAATCATCTCACGTGGGTAGTATATTAGAGCTATAAATCCAAGTTCATCATATATAAGAGGCACTGAATAAGTACTAGAATATTACAAAGATGGTAAATAGCACTTTTATTCTATCATTTGCTGCTTATCATCGGTTGTGTTGATTTCAATGGTCAAGAACAAAAATATCTAGGTACCTTGTCGTTAGGTCAACAGATGTCTCCCTGCAAAACTAATAAGCAAAACCGACTCAGGGATCGAAATATAAACTCATACATAACAACATCATAGAAAACAAGTGAAATTTAGCTGCAATTTAAGACTGCATACTTCATTATATGCTAGAGAAACAGAGGGAGATTGAGAAACCGGAATTGATTTGATCCGCTGTTCAAATTTCTAGGGAAACATATTCGTGCCCTACGAGTATTGACATTAGATAACTATACAGGCCTACTTGTCCTAACTGCGCATATCGACGTAGTACTTGTTAAATACGAATGCTTAAGTCAGGAGAACTGCATGAGTGGTATTCTGCGACAGTACTAAGCGTACTACAGTGTTGATTGTACTTATCGAAGCAATGTTTGCTATTCAAAGATTTCACTTATTTAGTCGACATTGAACCCAAGTATTGTCACCATCCATTGCTGACTAATAATAAAACTAGATTCAGAAATTTGGTACGCTTTTAGGCAATAATCTTGGTGTCGCGAAATCCATATAACATTCGAAATACCTCCTGATACTAGAGAATTTGGGATGAAAATAGTAACTGGTATTTGTAAACTTTGTTGTAAGTGGCAATTTAATCAAAAATTAAATAGAAATGAGAATGCGGCACACAATTTCGTAACTTGCAAGAAATGCAGGGGTTGAAGGCTATATCCTCAGCTGATACGCTTGTTAGTAATAAAGTTGAATAGTTCATGCACCTACTCGACTAGCAACAACTAGGATTGCAGAAATCATGTTTATGATTGGCCTCATACAGCTTACTAAAAACTGATGACTAAGGAAGCTCTGATTCTGAACTCATTGCAGATTCAGAACTACGTTATCAACTTTGTTTTGATTGACATGAGAATCTTGCTGGTGATATGGGAAGCAAAATGCTCGTTTAGACAACCTGGTTTATGTAGACATCAATATGTTTCAACTCCTATCGAGAAAAAGGTTAGAATAGAATCGGCGTGCTAGTTGAACAGTCAGGCCGCTAAGCATAATTTATCCCCTACGTAACATAACAATTAGTTTTTCAACAAAACTTTGTACTGAGAATAGTCAGAATTTATGTTTAGCTCGGTTTACACAAGGCTGGAAAAAGGTTTAGTTTGATATGTTTTATTGGATGATACGAAAAAAGTTTCTTCTATTTTTCATGGGTCTTCCTACAATTGGAAGAGAATTTCCACATACACTGCAACAGTTGTTATCATCAAGATTCCATGAAATTATATTGAATCCATAGCGCTCTATTGCTATATTATTACATTCTGGACAATACGTATGTTCTAGTGGGTGGCCAGGTACATTGCCCAGGTATACAAATTTCAGGCCTTCTGCCTTTGCAATCGCGTAATGTTTCTCCAAGGTTTTGATAGGTGTCATGCCAAATTCCATCATTTTGTAGTCTGGGTGAAATCTCAAAAAGTGAATTGGGATATCTGGGCCTAAATGATCATATACGAATCTACTTAGATCCCTAGCAGCACCCAAATCATCTCCAACTTCAGGAACTATGAGATCAGTAATTTCGGTATGAACAGATGTCTTACTTTTTAATTCGGTTAACGTCTGAAATATTGGTTCTGCAGAAGGAATGCCCACGTATCGTCTTACAAAATCTTGTTTGCCACTTCCCTTAAAGTCAACTGTCATACAATCCAAAAATTTACTCATCATTGCAACTGACTCTGGCGTATCATAACCATTTGAAACAAAAATGTTAAAGAGACCCCTCCTGTGAGCTTCAAGGCCACAGTCTCTAGCAAATTCTATGAAAATGGAAGGTTCGTTATACGTATAGGCTATTCCATTAGCACCTAAACGTTGAGCGCTATAAATTACTTCGGGGGGTGTCATTTCATTGCCTTCCACTTTTCGTCGTTGCGAAATATCATAATTCTGGCAATATTTACATAGCCAATTACAGCCAGTAGTGGCAATCGAATAGATTGCCGTTCCTGGCATATAATGAGTTACAGGTTTTTTCTCAATCGGGTCTACGTTCCCTGCAATGACCTTGCCATATACATATAAATATAACTTGTCGTCTGTGACGCCTCTAACACCACATAAACCTATTTTGCCGTTGGGAATTTCACAAAGTCTAGCACAGGCAGTACATTTTATTCTACCATTTGGAAGTCTAACGTATAACTCGGCTTGCTTGCCAGTCGGTTCAGAGTGCACTATGGATCATAATGCAGTAATGTAATATAAGACTATAATGACGTCAAGGAATATGTTAGTTCTTCTAATATTTTTGATTTCAATATGAGGACCAGCAACATTAGCTTTTAACTGCTCCAAGATTTTAAAAACACGGCTTGTCTAGTCCTCGAAAATAAGGACATGTCCTGGATTTGTTTCTAAATTAGACGCAGTTTGTTATTATTTTGATATAACAATTGCACTAATTGAAAGGATAAACAAATCATTCAGTAGCACAGCTGCCATGTATTCTCAAGAGAATAAAGGCTTGAACATCTAATGCACTATGGAGAACACATAACCAGCCATCATAATATTGTACTTTTTGTTTGTCCTTTGATCGCCAGGTTGATTAATTCATCTTGCACAGTCTTTTATTAATAAATTTATAGAGAGTGATGATGCTAGTCGTCATGTCCCTTCATCAGCTTACTAGGAAGTTGAATAATTCACTTAATACATTCGGAATGCCTGTACATCAGAGCAGATATGAATTGCCAGGAATGAGGAGATAGCATTTACCGACGTTGTAAAGATACATTGCCTGGAATTGTTTCATAAAAAATATACATTTGATGATTTGTCCAAGCCCGTGTGAATAGTGATGGGCTTGCAAGGTGATAATTATTCTGTACGGCTTGGGATTGTAATTGGATATTATAAAGATAATAACAACGGTACGAATAATATATTGGTCAGATGAAATTGCTAAAAGGCCCCAAATTAGTCAATTCTCTCTACAATCCACAGCAGTGTGTCAGAATTCTAGGGATTACCAATGTTATATTATCAAGGTATTCCATGATAGTAAGTACGCAGCTTTTATTGTCAACTGCTGCGAAGGCTCTTTTTTGCTCTATAAGAAACAATCTCATCTCTGTATCTGCGATGATTTCATCTGTTGTTTTCGAAAAAGACTACGCTTGTAATCCTATCTCTGAGATAACGTTAAGACTATTTGAAGGCTTTCAAAGTGGCACGGAGGTCACACGAAGGCATGCCCGAAAAAGGTAGACACTAATTTTAGTCAGGTAGACGCAGATGACAGCAACACTACTGCTGATGAAGATAGATCTATTATAGCCAACCCTTTGATAAAACCATTAAATTGGCATAGTGAACTTTATAGACGAATAAGGCTACTGCCATGGTGGGTTAAATATAACATTGGTGTAGCCGAGGCTGCGGTCCTGAAGAAAAGAATTCTAATATTGGCTTCAGAAATCGGGTTTCAAGATAGGTGGACAGCAGCTCTGATAAGACATGCAGTATCAGAGTTTTCAAAGAAGGGACTTGGTGCTAATTATTATGGGTATCACAATATTCAGCATGAGCTCGAGGCCGCCTATTTTACTCTATTAGCGGCCTACGACCAGTATAAACAAGGGCATAACTTTGACCAGCAGGATTTAATTTATTTATTTGTAGCCGCCCTATTTCATGACTATGATCCAATGAAGCAGTTTGATAAGCCTCATGAGGATTCAGTTGAAAGATTCTTAAGAAATGATAAGTGCATAAAAAAATTTGTCGACGATGTAGGAATAAATATTGATATCTTAATGGTGTTGATTCATCGGACGGCGTATCCATTCAGAGATAAGATTTCCGAACATGCCTCTACCAGGATTCAAGAATTGTTTACAGCCGCAGGTGTTCAAGTAAATGATTCTAGGGTTAGAGAACATTATAAATATCTTGGATGGTTTCTGTCCGTGTCAGAACGTATAGCAGGATACGCTTTGGGCGACCTTGAACATGCGCGGGATCTTGCACGTCGCAATGCTCACGCATTGGGATGGCATCCATCACGAATAAATGAAGAATCAGTACGCTACTTCAGTATTTTAAAGGATGAGAAAGACATGGTCGAATGTGTTTTAGAATACGTACCTCAAATCTACAAGAGAAATTTCTTTGATAATATGGAGGGTTTTAGGGAGGCTTGGGAAGAAGAAAATAGGATAAGAGTATCTATTAGAAGAAATCAAACTGATCTAGTGCCGATTTTGATAGAGAAATGTGAGAGTATGAGTTCAGACGTAAGAAGATCCATTTTGAAAATATATAGGGAGTTACCACTTCCAGTACCAGCAATCCATGATAAGAAATTCAATAAATCACTCACTAATCCTAAGACGATTCTAATTACGTTAAGGGTTAATGAGGAAAATGGTGAAATCGTTGGCTATGTAAAAGGCGGACCTCTGGAAATCTACGAACTAAGACGAGGTACATATGATTCTAACGTAGGAAAAAGGAATACAGCATATATGGAATGGATTGGTATCAAATCTGGTTACTGGGGGGAAGCTGGTGGCCATATTCTAAGATCAGAGTTTCTAAAGGAAGCAAGAAACAGAGGATATAGCTTTGTAACCGGCTATGTCCATAGGATCGTGATACTAAACCGAAAGAATAGAGGCGAATCGATAGAACTTGTGCAAAAGTATGATCCAGATAAGCTAGACTATTACCGGATAGACCTTGAAAAGATGATGTGTACTACTCATCAGCCTTCAAGAGACATTGAAACAATGCCTCCAGATATTGGGATCCTTTAGAAAAGTTTGAAAAAAGAGAACCGTGATCATTCAGTCTGCTAAGATTAGAAAATTGTCGTGAGAATATATACGCTTTTGTCCACAATGGGAGCTAATATCGATTATCTCAAAGCATCGGTCTCGACATTCGAGTTCTACTATAGATAAATTCTTTCGGCGTATCTACGCTATCCGACCGTTTATTTTGTTAATTTTTACACCAAGATCATCTATGTCTTAGTTTAAAGTACATAAAGTCTAGCGCATTTGGAGCTTTTTAGATTGCAAGAAATAGCCTATTCTGCGTACTAACGCAGTAATCTAGTCACAAAAATCTGAAAATATAATTTAGAACGTAATTCAATCATTATATAAACACAATGACAAGCAGTCTGAGATAAGCGTGGTCCAATTTGAAAAAATAGGTTCTGGTTTTTATTAAATTTGACAGTTCTTCTTAGAATACCTCGTATATTACACGTCTGATTGAATTTTTTATATGATATCTATCAATATCTTAAAAATATAAATGTCTATTTTCTATAAACTACTCGGTTATGAATATCATTGATCGATAAAAATTAAAGAAATTTTTCATATAATATCGTGTAAGCCGTACAAATAATGGATCGCATCCATTTTTATTCTAGACCTTTCCATATAGCAGATAGGTAGTGGTAGAAGGAGATTAAAAGTTTGTCTCTGGGGGTATTAGTGTACTGCCGCCAATGAGGCTTTCTTTGCTGCCATCAGTCTTCCTTCCTACCACCACTGAAATTAAATATCTAGGACTAAATTACTTTGAGTTAATATTCTCTGAAAGAATGCATCCACAACCTTCTGATAATATATAATATTAGATCAATATTTACGGTTCCCGAATACAAAAATAAATCTAATATGAATCAACATACTAGACATTTTTTTTACGCAAAAAACAGATGGATCAGACTCCCAGTTAACAATAGGTGAATTAACAAATGTACTGCTAATACTTACTAACAAATATTAATAAAAGGATCGTTAGCCTGTCAAAAACATCATAATGATTTTTCATACGATTTGATTGCTAGCCTTTTCTATGGTTTGATTAGCATTCTTTATTGCATGATCTTACAAATGCATAGATGCATTATTTTTAATCCAACATTATATAAAATTGCATCTCTCCTTAACTGTTTTTATCTCTTAATTCAACCCCATGAATATTATAAATTGGTTGGTTTCAACACTCGACAAGTCTTGAATACTGGATAAATCTATTATCAATCATACTTTTGTAAAAATGCAGTCATTGGCAACCATCAGTTTGCAACAACAAATAAATTATTGTTCCCTAAAAAAGAAACTAGAGAAACCATAGTTGATTCAACAAGGCTTATATACCAAACATGTAACAATGAATAATTGATGGCAGCAAAGAAAAAATCTGTAAAGAAAACCTCGAAAGGTAAAAAGTAAAAATACGGGGAGTGTATTCTCTATTTTTCCTATTTTTTAGATTGTGTTTCAAAACCCAAATGAAAAGTAATTATTCTATATTGTTGTCGATGCTAAATCGATCTAATTCACATCTCTATGGCGTTGTGATGACAGACGCCTATTAGATACAATTGTTGTTCAAAGAAGTATTGCAATCTTGATTACTTACTTTATTCTATCAGTGAATTTTTTCCATTCTGGTCATACTACTCCAGCTATTATCCTCGCACGATCATCTAATAAGTGTTCAAACACTCACTTAAGTTTGACTATTTCTAGATATCAATTTCTGCGTGACTGGTATATGCCTAGGCTTTGAAAAATGAGTTAGCCACAGCTCGTCGAATATTATAGGTTATGTGAAAGACTTCAACTAAAATATAAAGCATCTTCAGGTATTTATCACAGCACGGAGTAAAAATCTTGTTCGATGCTAGTTAATCTACCGTTGTACGATCATTAATGGACGATTCAAGTTCGCGATTATTTTTATTAATCCGGAACGACAGTTCCAATTGGTCATTTCGACAGAAATACGCTTCGCAACTCATTAATTATATTCACGATTGAGTAATTTGAGAGCACAAAAATTCAAACTCCCTATTGTTGAAACTCAAGAGACAAATCTGATTGGAATAGCGATTCCTGAAATTAGCAAATGCCCAAAGATATACAGGTATGCAAAGGTTAGACTCAATAGGAACGCAATAGCAAATACTATCTTAAGAACTACGCTAATCAATTCATTTGCATATTACAGTTAGCAATAGCAATGATCTATTAGATAAATATAGGATTTCATCGATTCGTGAGATTCCCACAAAAGCTTAACGATCCTAACTGCAGCTATGTCGTGACACCATTCTATGGGGCATATTGTCGTCGTTAGTTAGATTGTAATACCAGACACACATCTGCTGCCAGGTACTGTACTATATCGGAGAATAAAGTTGCTAATGCTAATCTGTGATTTATACAATAAAAATATACTGCGACTTTCTGAACCTAATTCTGTACTGGCTTGTGAAATTATCACATATAGGAATGTTTTGCGCTTCATTATATGAACAATCGACATGCTATGGGATCGGTAAAGGCTTCGTGATCAGCTGCCTGTTTTCTGAAGTTCTGCGTTATGTGTTGTAAAATTTCTACTTAATACAGGATTCCCACAGCTTGTCGAATTCTAGCGCCGGGAGTGGGACTCGAACCCACGGGTCCCGGAGGACATCAGCTTGCCCTTACACTATAGATCTCGAGGCTGACCCCTTTTAGGGTCATTGACTTGCCTAGCTTCGGTACCCCGGCAATTTTTTAAGGATATCTAGTCATTTAACGTTTGTGCATTGAGATAGAATTAGCTTTTTAGTCAATTCTTATGTTAAATTAAAAACATTAGGTAAGAATGTAGATCTAAATCAAAAGTAGTAATCCTAAGCAAATTCAGTAGTAGATAAATCAGATAATAACATCTAGAATAATTTAGCAGCTTGTATAAAAATGAAAATCACTTGATTATATCCTAATGTCACACTTTTCTAAATGCAAACGAAGCCTGGCACTATCCCCTTTGATGGTTCTTCTAGTAACCCTTGCGGTAATCACAATCATGAGTAACCCTGTCCTGTTTACGTCACATCCGTCCGCATTCGCACAACTATCTGGGAATGAGGATACGTCAAAAGCGATCACACCGGTAACTCCAGTCGCACCCTTTTCGGGCGACATTCGTTCATTGTCAGCAAATAACGACAAAGATTCATTCACAATTAATCTGAAGATTAGGGGTATAGACTACTCTGATAAATTGGCACAAGTTTGGGTAACTGTGAATAACCATACCTCGGCATATAATATCAATCCCATAGCATTACTAGATCCTCAAGATGATGGTGACGGCATCATTCATGTTCCAGTAACATTTCCACATGGAGTAGTTAAACCAGGAGACGAATACACTGCTTGTATAAAAATTCTAGTCCACTCGGACAATTTGGGAGATACTTATTCTTGTCAAAAAGGAATAATCACTGCTCCTGTCTCAACCGCATCTATATTAAGTAATGACCAATCTAATCAAACAGGACAGGAACCATTTACAGTCAGTCTATTTTTATAAAAATATTTGGATTAAACTCTCAAAAAGATGATAGGAGCATATAATTCGACGTCGGGGTTGGGGGCTTCATTTTCTATCGACTATATATTTGATAGATAGAGTAGTCACAATTTAATCTCATTGAGTATAACTTTACGAATCAACTTCGAATCAAATATGTTTGTAGTTTTTTCTTGGAGACAGCTTTACCAGAGATTATTTTTTCCAGCCTCTCTTTAGTACTAGTAGTCGGATTTCTCTTAATATAAATTGATATGAATTCTGTCAATGAGCTTAGGGGCTGATCCACTTAATGCATATAGATCTACACCGCAATGATAACAGGAATATAGCACGTTGTAATTAGAATTCAATCCTGTGCTATTTGATCTGTATCTGTATCATCAGAAATCCAAATCGATATGCAAATGGCACAACCAATTTTATAGTTTATTAGATAGCTTCGAGATAGCCTTTGCTCTAATATTACATAGATACATTTTACTTGGCATTATGAGGAAAATGTGTAGTGTTGATCAATACCCTAGATGGAATATGCATAAACTCTTAGCGAGTAATGTGAAATATCGTTCCTGCGAAAAAGATAGAACTAGTCATATAGTATGAGATCAGTATTCTGTCCATATATCATTAATTTATTATGATATCATCAATAACAATATCATTTTTCGATGTTAATACTATAAGAAAGAATTTTGCTGTTGATTATGATTGTTCTATTATTCGATTCGTTGTGATTGGCCTATTTTCATCGATATTAGTACAGTGACCTTCGATTTTCTATCGGGTCAAATCAAAAGCCAGCAGGATATCAAGGTTAAGAATCTCTCAATTATTAGTATGAAATCAATGGCTTGACGCATGATTCATCATGCTAACAGGTGGGAAAGAAAATAATAATTTAGGCAGGGTTGCGATAGTTAATTGAGATTATTATGGAAAGGGTAAACTGAATGGAGTATCATCCTTGGATTGGTGCCCGCCCCCACCGTTTCTATGATTGTCTTTATTCTGATGGTTCATAACAACATCATGATTTGATCTATCGTGATTGTCAGGTCTGTCTAGATTATCGTTGTCTGTTCCATCATCGGTACTCGCTGAAGCTGAAGCTTTACCATTATTACTATAAAGCTGTCGTAGGGACCCGCATGAAGACGAAGGGTTGTTCCCATCATTATTATCACTACACATTTTGGCATTTGCATAATACGAACTTGCTACCAGGTAATAAGTCGTAGAGAAAAATAATAGTAATATGGAGAAACTAAATAGTATATAACATTGAATATTACCTGTAGGAGGATTCTTATTGCTTTGTAACGTAGTAATTCAATAATAATCGTTATTTAATACTATATTTAAATTAAGGAAATTTATGCTGTAGATTCATATCTACAATTTTTACCTAAATTTATCCTAATATAATTGATCTAGCTTGCCCTTTCTTGTTACATTAGGCTTTTTGATCTGGGATGTGCTAGATGGTTAAAGCAAGCACAAGCACAATGGGATCACGGTATCAGTTCCAACATTCTAGAATTGTCAACTCCTATTTTGTAGTTTTAATAGCTTGGAAAGTAATTTTGCCTACAAATGTAGTTCTGTACTGTACTTTATTATATTAATTTTCGGTTTTGAGAGATCTAATCAAATGGAGTATGCGTTTCAAATGATCTAAATAGTCCGTTGGTTGCACTCGAAGACGTGGACAATATTCAATTTGGAACAATTCGATATATACTACCATCATAGGTGAGAACATATAAGTAGCCGTCCCCTGCTCCTACCTTAATATCCGTAATAACACCGAACCCTTGTCCGAATATTACCGGTTGGAGTTCATCTCTGGTATCTGCAACTTTATCAGCTAGCCCGCCATTTAATGCCAGGCTTGTCCTATCGGAATTCAACTTAAAGTTATACAAATTACCTGTGTTAACATCTCCACTGAAGATTGTATTTTCATATTGCTTTCCTAGCCTATCTGAATTTAAGAACTTCAGAGCAGTGGGTCCGATAGTTTGTCTCCATACAAATTGTGGGTCATGATACTTGCCCTTTCCGTTATACGATACTAATTGCTCATTAGGTTCAAAACCTGCTGGTGCAAAGCCCATAACTTTGATCCATCCACTGTTAAATCCTGGCTGAACAATATTTATTTCATCATTGGCATCAGCACCATTTTCTGTGTCCCACAAATTTTTAGTCAAAGGATCAAAATCAATTCCAAAGCTATTGCGTATTCCATATGCATAATATACTCTGGTCGGATCCTCGTCTCCCAAGAGAATAGGAGATACAGGCTGTCCCTCTTCAGTTACTCTTAATACCCCGCTTGTTCCATCAAGTCTAGCTACGTCCTTATTGTTCTGTGCTTGACCATCATGACCTCCGACATCCCCAATTACCATATATATATTGTGATCAGGGCCTATCACTATTTTACCCCCATCATGATTGCTTTCCCCCAGGGGATCGGGAGAATTTGCCGGGAGATTTAACAATAATAAAGGATCCTCAAGTTTGGTACTATCTGATGATAACTTATATCTATAAACATGATTAGCAGGCCTTTCTCCACCTGGTCCTTTTTCAGTATAGTAAAGGAAGACGTATGTAGGACTTCCAGCATCGTTTCCTCTCTTATCTATTGCTATCCCAAGTAGCCCCCACTCGACTTCAGCATTAGCGATATTGGGAATTTGTAATAGTGGTTGGGGCAGTAACTTTCCATTTACGATCCTATCGACAGTACCTTTATTCTTTTCTAGAACTAAGATGTCATTAGGTCCCAGAAAGGCCATACTCGTTGGAATCCTTAGTTCCCCGGAAACAACGCGTTCGACCCTCAGAGATGGGTCGTTTACTGTAGGTCCATTTGCAGCAGGCGTAGATTTCACATATGCGGCGTTAGCAAGATAGGTACTGCCCGGTACATGGTTCAGAATCATAATGGCAGCAAAAAACATGCAAGTAAATAGAGATAACACAAATTGATACTTATGAATAGACAAGATTGATTTTCCCTTCCTTTCCTCACTTAGCTCATCTCGATTGAACATATTTTTAGGTTTCTCATAAATTTAACTGTAGAATTTGAGTTATGAGATATAGCGTAATCTAGTGTACTTACCTATGTGAATCTGCATAAAACTATTGATAAATTTAATAAAATGATATCAGAACACACCATTGGTTCTTGTAGAGATTAACTATTAACCAGAGGTCAGTCTTAAGTAGCTACTCAGTTGATACCAAGAGAAATTTTTGCACCTAGGAGGCCGTTCTGGGTATATTCAGGATAACTGAATATGCATTCCCAATCAGTACATTTCCTGTGCCTAGGCCTGGAACAGTGATTGGACTTGTCGCTCCCAATGCGACTGTTACTATGGCCGGCTGAGTTTGACCATTTAATTTATTAATCGTTAGTTGGTATTCATCTCCATTTAATTGGACGAGAGTAAAAGTTCCCAATCCAATTTCTGTTGCGATGTTTGTATCTTGTCCAGTGATTAAGCAGATTGCTAGCGGTTTGGTTTGGCCAGGCAAGTCACTAAGAGTTACTGGAGTACAATTACTAGACTTTCCAGCACCATCGGGATTTTTATTTTGATTATTATTTCCATTATGATTGTCGCCTCCTCCTGGACTGCCGCCGCCGTTATGATTGTCGCCTCCTCCTGGACTGCCGCCGCTGTTATGATTGTCGCCTCCTCCTGGACTGCCGCCGTTATGATTGTCGCCTCCTCCTGGACTGCCGCCGCCGTTATGATTGTCGCCTCCTCCTGGACTGCCGCCGCCGTTATGATTGTCGCCTCCTCCTGGACTGCCGCCGCCGTTATGATTGTCGCCTCCTCCTGGACTCGCCGCCGTTATGATTGTCGCCTCCTCCTGGACTGCCGCCGCCGTTATGATTGTCGCCTCCTCCTGGACTGCCGCCGCCGTTATGATTGTCGCCTCCTCCTGGACTGCCGCCGCCGTTATGATTGTCGCCTCCTCCTGGACTGCCGCCGCCGTTATGATTGTCGCCTCCTCCTGGACTGCCGCGCCGTTATGATTGTCGCCTCCTCCTGGACTGCCGCCACCGTTATGATTGTCGCCTCCTCCTGGACTGCCGCCGTTATGATTGTCGCCTCCTCCTGGACTGCCGCCCGTTATGGCCAACTACGCTCGGCGTCACACTCTCATTACTGTTCGTGTTCCCTTTATTAGATACGCTATCATTTTGATGGGAACCAGAAGTTCCTAGCTCTTCTGCCTGGAACTTGTTGTATTGATTCATAAACGTATCCATACGTGCGTCTGTATCACCAAAATTAGAATAACGCTCCCTCGTAGTAGTATCATAGCTTTGGATATTCGATTTTTCAGGTTGACAAAGAGAGTCAATTTGCAATGCTTGATTGCTACAAGGATCACCTTCCCCTAACATTTGTCCCATATTATTTTTCCCGAATACACTTTGAATTGTTGCTGATCTAGTTGATAGAACAAGCAGGGTAGACAATAATGCGATAATGATAATCGTTGAGAGTGACTCTCTAGCCATGACAAGCAATAGTAATGACAATTGCCTTATCTTGATTAGGATAATTAATGCACCCCGAAATATCTCAACTAATATTATTGTAGATTGGATGAAAGTATATCCTGAGAAATAATTCCGAAATTTATTGCCGTCAAATCTTAATATTCTAATATCTTTCATGAAGAAAAATTCCATAGTTCAAGCAATATCATATTTATTGATTGGTAAGCCTGGCTGGATGTATTAATCCCCTCTTATAAGCACTAAGAATTAGATTTCCATCTTGAATGCTAGTCCTACTAAATAATTTAATAATATAAAGTTACAAGAAAATTTAATATGACTTGGAAGAACCGAAATATAGAGGTATCTTGTTGCTTAGAAATAAGATTGCTATCATATCAGGGGCTACCAAGGGCATTGGATTTTCTATGGCTAAGGTTTTTTCAGAAGACCATGGTGCATTTACTATAGTATGTTCCAGAGATATTAATAGAGCGAAATTGGCTGCGAATCAAATAAACGGCCGTTGCATGGCAGAACAAGTTGACGTTTCAGATGAGAGTAGTGTAAGAAATCTGGTAAAAAGAGTAATGGCTAAGCATGGAAGAATCGATATTTTGATAAACAATGCTGGATTTTACTTTGACAAAGAAATCTGGTGTAAAAGTTTTCATCAGACTACAACCGGTGAATTAGCAAGAATATTAGCTGTCGATTTATGGGGGTCGGTTTATCTGAGTAGGGAAGTTATTAGGGCGTACCTAAAAAGTCTTGTTCCAGATGAAAAAAAGAAAACCACGTCTAACCTTAAAAGCGATTGTAAAAATAGGGTAGTTATCATAAATATTTCTTCCACCCCAGCGATAGAAGGACATGTTGAAGGGTCCCCTTACACCATAGCAAAATCTGCGATCATTGGTTTGACAAAGTGTATCGCAAAAGAGTACGCTAAAGACAACATTAGATCTTACACATTGGCCTTGGGTAACATTGCAACTCTAGCGACGTTTGGCGCTATGGATGAGAACGAGAGAGAAAAAGCAGCGAGTGAGTCACCCATGAAAAGATGGGGAAGGCCAGAAGAAATAGCGAGAATCGCAGCTTGTATTGCTAGTGATAATTTTTCCTACGCAACAGGTAATACAATAATAGTAGACGGAGGGACCATCATTGTATGATTGGCAAATGTCTCAACTCTCCTGCGCTTACTCTAACAGCGATCATAATCCAATAGGCGATAAAGTTACTGTTTGATATTAAGCAAACCTGACACGATCTAGAATGCAACACTGACTTGATAGTGATAATAAGGAGTAGTTGCATTCAAGGTACCAACAGATGTATGTGAAAAGTATCCTGGAAATGCCAAGGATCAATTATTTGTTTATAATTTTGCTCAGTCTTTTTTTGGCGACTTTTGCCACTTCCTATGTTTATTCTAGTTCAGAAAATATAGATTTAGATCATTATGTACCGATGAAAAGAGGCATAACCGTGACCAATTCACTTGTGAATATTTTAAGTGGTCGGAATTTACCAACTTCACTCAACCTCACGCCACCAAATCTGACGTCAGCCGGGATAAAAGTTGGCAGCGAACCCAGAAACCTTGCAATTAATCCCATAACAAATACAATTTACGTTGCCAATTATCTATCTGACACTATCTCTGTACTGGACGGCAACCATGGGGATAAAGTTATCAGCAATATTAGAGTTGGTAAATCACCTGCCGGCCTCGCGATTGATCTCACAAGAAACCTTCTGTACGTCAGTAACGAACGACTAAATACTGTTTCTGTCATTGACTGCCGAACAAATCAGATCAAGAGCAATTTCATAGTCGGTCTTTCTCCGACTGGTATAGGCATTAGTCCTGTTACAAATACGATCTATGTGATTAGCTCACTTACTCACTCTATTTCGGTTGTAGATGGCAAAACTTACGTTCTATTAAAAATGCTTACGGTCGGCAAATCTCCGACTGGTATAGGCATTAATCCTGTTACAAATACGATCTATGTGACAAATCAGGATTCCAATACTACAACTGTAATCGACGGAAGGTCAAACCACGTAATAACCAATATTCATGTCGGTCATTCTCCATATAGTGTGGATGTGAATCCTAAAACTAATGAGATCTTTGTCACTAATCGAGGATTCCCAGCTGACGGTGTCATAACGACTGTTACGGATTCAATGTCAGTTTCTGTGATTAATGGTTATACTAATGAAGTAATAAAGACTATGTCCGTGGGAAATTCGCCTGAAGGAATTGCTGTCAATCCCATTACGAATACCATCTATGTTGCAAACTCTGGGTCGTATAGTGTCTCAATTTTGAACGGATCTGACAGTGGTAGCAAAGCTTTAGACAACGTTAATTTGGTAACTAAAAATTTTACTGAATTACCCCAGATTTACAATCTTGCAACATATCTGGCAGTAAATCCAAAGACAAATAAAGTCTATATTACTAGCGAAGATGCCGATGTCGTCTCTGTTCTGAATATCAATACTAGTGTTATCGATAATTTCGGATCTCGCAACATTAATCAAAATAAGGTATTGCTCACTGGAAAAATTACTCCTAACCAAATTAGACAGCCTGGAACTACATTGCCTGGAATAATAGTTGGAAAGTCACCCCATGGAGTTGCCGTAAACCCAAATAGTGACAGGATTTACGTGACCAACCAAGAATCTGATAGCATTTCAATTCTAGACGGTAAGACTCAAAGGATAGTCACAAACAATATCCATGTCGGAACTTTTCCACATGTTGTGGTCACAAATCCTATCACAAATAAAGTATATGTTACTAATTGGGGTACTATTGATACCAATTCTCGTACCGTCTCAGTTCTAGATGGTAGAACAAATAAAATAATAGCAGATATTCCTACGGGCAATTCCCCACACAGTGTAGTAGTTAATCCCAATACGAACAGGGTATTTGTCACCAATGAGGATGATAATACCATATCAGTTATTGATGGTAACACGGACAAAGTTTTGAAAACCGTAAGAGTTGGAAATTCGCCAGAAGAGGCGGCTATTAATACCCGTACTAACTTAGTGTATTTGACCAATGCTGATGATAATACCATATCAGTTATTGATGGTAACACGGACAAAGTTTTGAAAACCGTAAGAGTTGGAAATTCGCCTGCGGATATAGTTATTAATGAAGCCACAAATATGATCTATGTTGCGAATCAAGATGATGATACCGTTTCTGTAATTAATGGATCTAAGGATCGCGGCACAGTCGTTGCGGCCATTCCCTCAGGTAGTCAACCACATGGTGATGCCTTTAATCCACATACAAATAAACTATATATAAGTAATGTTGGCTCCAATACTATTACAGTTATTAATGCCACTACGAATAAGATTATGGATAGGATTACCATCGGTGACCCAAATCTAGCTGATGATTTTGATTTTGCAAGCCATATAGCTGTAAATCCAAATGATAATCTAATCTATGTAACTAGCCAAGATGCAAACGCAATTACTGTGATAGATGGCAATACTGACAGGATTCTTGGATGGAGTAACTTTTGAAATTATATCATCTTCACTAACGTTCTATCCTCCACTATATTCTAACTAAGCCGGACCGTTGTATTATGGCTTAAACCAAGCAAGCTAGCTCCATGGACTTAGGTTTGTATATGCGCATAAAAATTATGTCTGTCGAATATGGATAACGTGCCTATCCAAAGCAATAAGGCTATAACAATTGGTTACGTAAAGATCGTATATAATGCCGCCATACGAAGCAGAGAATGATTTAAATGCTGAAAGAAAGAGATCGATTCTCGTTGTTGATGACGAACCCGACATAGTAATTACCTTAAGGACAGTACTCGAAAGAAATAACTTTACGGTAGATGCATACACCGAACCTCAACAGGCGATAAAAAGCTTCAAGCCTGGTGTTTATAACCTCTTGATATTAGACATAAAAATGCCACAAATGAATGGGTTTGAGCTCTATAAGGAATTAAGGAAGATAGATGAAAAGATCAAAGTATGCTTTTTGACAGCCCTGAGTGAGTTACATGACTATGACGCATTCAAGGGAGAGGTATTTCCTAAATCTGGCCAGAGGTATTACGTACAAAAACCAATAGAAAATGACGAGATCTTGGTTAGGATCAATGAGATTCTTAACTCTTCTCAAGTATGAGAGATAAATAGAGTTATCAATAGCTTGGGTGCACGTTGCTATTAAAACGTCTTCCTCAGAATAGTATAATCTCGGTACATTATAACCACAATTCGTAGAAAATTTGGTCTAATTTATTTTCTTCAAGGTTTCGCTATTGCCCTAATCATTGCACTTTCTATCTGTGTCAGCATTTAGTTATACTTTATAGTAGTAACAAAATAATATTTACTCTTTGTAAAAAAACACTCTACCTATTTTGGCCGAATGGATGCATCTAGATACTATTACATAATGAACTGACAACACAAGTTAGAAACCCACATACCGTTATTTCCAACTTCTAATTGAATCTGCTTGCGCAAGGTTAACGTTCTGTATTAGCACTATGTACCTTCCTGGAAAAACTGGACATTATTTTATCCTACAAAACACGGCACATTACAATTAGGTCTGCATAGCTTAAGATTTACTCAGAAATATGTGCGGCTTTGTCGATTCAAGTAACGTAATTATATAGTATTGGGAGACTGAATAACGAATGAAAACATTATCGTGCCGCGAGGCAGGATTTGATTGTGATTATGTAGTTAAGGGTGAAACAGAAGAAGAGATTTTTAAAAATGGAGGTGAGCATGCCATGAAGGACCACGGAATGAAGCCTGAAGACATTACATCAGAATTTAAGGAGAAGTTAAGAGGATTAATTAAAACTTCGTAGGTATGCCTTTATAGAGAGGCCAACCTATCGAAAGACTTTTGCATTTAACATTTTGTTACGAATAATAAGGCACTTCTCTGTATCATTTATGTCGGGAGAAGTTAGCTGGTCTATAATCTAGGTTGCCCACAGATGCTGTCCTTAATCCTTCCATTCTGGAAATTTAGCCAAATCCAAACAATAAGTCATGCCTTATTTATCGATTGACGTGCACTGTTTATTACGAGAAGAGATAATCAATGATGGCCTAAGGACGAATAAATTAAGATATACCACAGGAGCAAATTCATAATCGGGTAAGAAGGTTGTTCTTGACTAGACATCTAAAAATGACGAAACATCTGATACTGTATATTCTTCTTTTATTTATACCAGCAGCTATAGTTACCGACTTAATTCACAGTGATCACTATGTGACTTTCATATTCGCTTGTGTTGCCCTGATTCCATTAGCGAAAATGATTGGAGATTCCACTGAACATCTAGGTTCACATTATGGTGCTACTGCTGGTTCATTGCTTAATGTAACGTTTGGCAATGCACCAGAATTAATAATAGCAACTTCAGCAATGAACGCTGGTCTCTTTACACTGGTCAAAGCATCTATTACGGGGTCTATCTTAGGAAATATTCTTTTAATTCTAGGATTGAGCCTTATTGCGGGAGGATTAAGGAATAAAGAGCAACGATTCAACAAGGAAAATACAGGTATGCAAACTTCGATGTTATTTATTGCTATAATAGGATTGATAATTCCGACAATACTAGCTGCAACTACTTTGAACAACAGTCCAGAAGCCAATTCAAATGGACAGAAAATACAACTTTTGAGCGAGTTGGTAGCTTTTATACTCCTGGCAGTCTACATTTGTGGCATCATATTTACATTTGTGACCCACAAGCATCTATTTACCCAGGACAATGAAATAATCGAGGCTGAGATTCAGAATGGAAACACCACGGGAATCTTCAACAATGACAAGCAGTTGTATATATGGAGCAAAAAGAGATGTTTCACTATACTTTCCTTTAGTATCATAGGAGTAGTTATAACGAGCGAAATACTTGTGGGAGCAGTATCAATTGCAGCCAAAGAGTTTGGATTTGGAGAACTATTCATCGGAGCGATCATTGTCGGTATAATTGGAAATGCTGCGGAACATAGTAGTGCCCTGATCCTTGCGGCAAAAAATAAGCTTGATTTATCCATAGGTATTGCATCGGGATCTGGAACTCAAGTTGCTTTATTTGTTGCCCCTACATTAGTGATTATAGGAATAATAATTCATCAACCGTTTACACTCGTTTTTACTACGTTTGAATTAATTGCATTATTGCTGGCAGTGATAATACTAAACTGGATTGCACACGATGGAAAGAGCAACTGGTTCGAAGGCGTCATGCTTACTTGCGTATTTATAATAATTGCAATAGGTTTTTACTTTGTAGGTTAGGCCCTCTACTAGAAATAACGATATACGATGATCACATTTTTTGTTTTTGAGTATGTTCGAGTCGGCTCCCAAATTTGAACTAGATTCATATTTTCTATAATCTAGCAGCACTTGATAGTTCATTTACTAAATTCGAAAGTTATTGTTTTAGGTAAGTTTCTACGTTTACGGACAATCAACTGGTAACTTGACATATTGATAAATTTTGATGTTCGTTACAAGGATTTCCCTCAATTGAATTTAGATCTAATCAGACAAGCAGATAACTCTCCGTCTAAGATGTAGATTGGCTATAATCTTAGTACATTCTGCTCTTGAATTCAGCAACTAATAACTGTAATGCCATAGTAAATATTTTAGGAGTATTCATGACTACGTTTACGGCTTCCAATAATTAGACAGTGACGCCAATGTTTTCGTAGTTTCGAAAGTAAAGTCTAACAACCGGGATCGTTAGTAAGCCGTCAAGCCCGACAATATCCTTTATCTCTATAAAGATGATTCTCATAATCTGCCGCGAAATCGTAGAGTTAGCATTTTTATAATCATTCTATTTTACAAAACTAAAAGTGGTGTGCCAAACATTCTGAAAGTTCCTTTGCGGTAGACAATTATCTAGTACACTTGCCTCACCACAATGGGAAAGACTTAATATCTTCGTGGATATCTTGAGAAATCAGTACCTCTTCGAGTTGTAGCTTTAACTCTACACTGGTTATGATTCATTTCCATATTGACTGGTTCATTAACCTTATCCGATAATTTTAGCTAGCAAACCGAGTAGTCGTTCAAGTTCCGCTTTCCTGTCTTCTGTCCTCATTCCTGCTCAGTCATTAGCACTAATTTGCGGTTAAACATCAATTTGACCTGATCTGAATTCCTTCCACACAGATGTTTGGACCCGCGGCTCATTCCAAATCACAAATCCTGTGGGATACACTGATAATTATGAGATTCGTCAGACTCGGCCGCGTTATATCAAGTCATAGTTCTCAGGAACCGCAGAATTTATGCACAAAATAGCATGTCGAAGTGAGAGCATAAGTTTTGATTGCGGTGAACACGGTGAAGTTATCCTCCAGTTGACTTATTTTCATAAGCTGCTTTAAGAGTATCTTCCGGAAACCAAATTGATGGCCTCAACCAGAGGCAAGGACTATGAATAATTCAAAATAGTGTAGTGAGAAACAAAGATATTTTATAAAGAAAACGCCTACCTTTCTACGGCATGGATAATCCTCTACACACGTACACTGCCCAACAGGTGGGTATTACCCAGCAGAATTGATTGGCGTAGATATCTAAATTCGCTATATAATTAGATGTATCCAGAACAGCGATTTATACGAGAAGGCGAAAAAAATATTCGAACAGACTGTCGTTTTGATTGGTGCAGGGGCATTAAATACGAAAACGATATGCTATGTATCGGATCATAAGATGAGCCACTATTTGGCCACAATATTTCTTGTCTTCATTTGATATCAAATTTAAATTATGCTATAGCTAATTTGCCACGTCCGCTTTTAAATCATAGGAACATAAACAATTAGATCGTTTCACACTCGTTTCCACCTTCAGAAGTCCACAAATAAAGATAAAAGGTTGATATTACCTTATCGCAAAAACATATACGACAAATAATCATTTTGAATAGTTGTTTTACCTGTGGATACGATGAAAGTATTCCTTTCAAATGTAATTATTGTGGCGAATGGTTTTGTCATCTACATCGAATTCCAATAAACCATTCATGTCCCTTCGTCAATGAATACGTTGAAAAGAGAAAAATCATGATGCAAGGTGATTTTGTTGGACATTCCAGAAATTCATCATTTTTAAAATCGCTGCTCAAAGCAATGAAGATCAAGAGTTCCAAGACGGAGTTGTTGCATCTATCTATTGCTACTCTGCTAGTTATGGCAGTTGGCTTATCCTTTAATCATTACCGATACATTTCTTGGCAGTTTCTTGCCATCTTTGTTACTGCGTTTCTTATACACGAGCTAGCTCACAAGTTCTTGGCACAGTACTATGGTAGCTGGGCTGAATTTCGTGCACAGTTATATGGTTTAATAATTACCGCGATATCTGCTTTACCAATCATGCCATTTAAATTCATTGCACCCGGGGCAGTTATGGTAGGACTATCAGACAAGAATAGATTCGGAAGAGTTGCATTAATTGGTCCCATGACCAATTTGATCATGGGTTTTGGATTTCTGATGTCAAGCTATTTGTTTCCCTACAGTCCATATATGTATGTCGGCGCGTCGTTCAACGCGTGGATAGCGATGTTTAATTTATTGCCTTTTGGAGTACTGGATGGACAAAAAATATTTGACTGGAACAAGGTAGTTTGGGCCTGCACTATGGCTTCTACAATGGCATTATTCATAACTTCCTATCTCTAAATACCTAGATTTCATATATAATTCCCAGAATACATTTAACCCATTATATCGAGCGAGATCTATTTGAGTGGTGATCTAGGAGATTTAAACCTCACAGCAAGTGACTTTGCAAACACCTTAGGAGCTGCTATCTCCACTCTACTAGAAGAGCAATCTACAGGGCTAATAGCAGGAGGAAAGATATCTAATAAAATTGTAGAACTTCAAATCCCAGAAAAGCTCGTGGTAATCGGCGACGTACATGGTGATTTGCGGGCTTTACAAAGTATTCTTAGGAAAATTAAGATTGATAAATTTGTTCTGAATCATAACAATAAGATTATCTTTTTGGGTGATTATGTCGATAGAGGACTAGGTTCTATTGAGGTCCTCCATACGATATGTTTGCTAAAAATCCATCATCCACATTCTGTCGTCCTGATGCGCGGAAATCACGAAGCACCTATAGAATTTCCGATTTCCTCGCATGATCTACCCAAGAGAATGGCCGAAAGATTTGGCAGAAGAATTGGTGCTGAAATATATCAAACTAAAATTATGGAACTATTTCAGTTGCTATATCTCGTCACAATTGTCGAAGGGGAATTATTCCTTGTCCATGGCGGTGTCCCAACAAACCTTAATGACGTAGCCAAGAAATTTAATGATATATCATCTAACGAAAAGGGCTTGATTGATGACATAATGGAAGAAATATTATGGAACGATCCTAGGACTCTTCCGGAAGGAAAAGAATGGGAGAATTCCAGAAGAGGCTTGGGCAAACACTTCAGTTTAGATGTTACGAAAAAATGGCTAAGCATTTCAAATACTAAGGTAATAGTTAGAGGCCATGAACCGTGTAATGGCTTCAAACTTGATCACGATGGTAGGGTCCTAACTCTGTTTTCGTGCAATGAGGCCTATCCCAAATTTAGCGTAGGTTATATTGCAACTTCAGGCAAGAGATTACACTCAATTAGAAACGGCTATGATCTATCTGAAATGGTAAAGATACTCTAAATCAATCAAGAACTTTCTCTGAAAGTTATTTTATCTTAAGCATTTGCAGACAAAAGTCGCGGCCTCATGCCATTATCCAACAATTGGTTGAGATTGATAATATGCCCTTACTTCCCTGTAACGTCATAGTCAGTCTAGTAGTAAGGCCGTAAGTTGGTACTGGAACTAGGTGTGACCAATATTTTTTGATTTTGGCAATGGATTTGCCTATAATTAATATTCTAGCGTAAATCCTAATACTTGGATGAGGGAACAAATATTGTTCGATACTATATGGTGTTAGATGGAAAGCGTTGCTTTAATCTCCTTACATCGTTTTCGTAGCGATACAGTTGAGATATCAGCTACTTGACAAATTTCGACCTGTCTAAGAAATTCATTACAATTTTGTGAAGCAAGATAAATCACCGCTCCTGCCAAGGCTCTTGGATTCTTCCCGATAGATATTCTATTCAACTGAACTTCCGAATATACCTTTAAGGCTTCCCGTTTAGTTCTTTCACTTAAATTCAATCTATTGGAAATCAGGGTTACATAGTCCGGCCCGTGCAGAACTGGCATTTGTAATGAGAGTTCCTTTAGGATCAGCTTGTAATGTGACATAACATCCTTGCTAGACAAGTTACAGACTGCCGCCACGTCGGAGATGGTTTTTGGTGTTGCAGTCTCCCTACAAGCCGCATAAAGGGCAGCGCCGACTAAGCCCAGAGTTGATCTACCCTTTGCCAACTTTTTAACCGCCGCCTTCCTATATATATATGCGGCACTTTCCATCACCGCTTGGCTCAAGTATAGCTTGTCTCCAAAATTATTAAGAAATTTCAAAGCCTTTTCCAAATTTCGCGATATGGAATCATTTAATTGCGATCTGTTGTTCCAGGTTCTTAGTCTCTGCATTTTCAATCTTTGTGCAGGTTCCAGAGCCTTCCCCCGAGCATCAGTATCTCCTAATCCGATTAATGTCGATAGGCCCTTATGATGAATTGCTAGTGATTCCGGCATTCCAGTCCTTGATCTGTCACTGAACCCTGATTGCGCACTAAAAGTTGCCCCGCCTTCATTATTAAAGAACTTGTCATTCGCCACGCAACCGCACGAACTGCAAACGTACTCACTGGAGATCATATCAAAAATGACGGTATAACTTTTACATTGATCACAATAGGTTGCATCATTAAAATCATTTAACTTGCTCTCTGAAGGCATCTAATGGTTAACAGGCTCCATTAACAGATCAGACCGAATGGATTTTTATCCCTAGTTTTTCTAGAAATCAGATTCTCTTAGTATTATGCGTTTATTTGTCTATTATTCTAGATTATCTGTCAATCTAGCTAGAGACTCTAATATCTAATTATTAAACATTTGGTTATATGAATCGCATTCTAGAAAGAGTGTACTCATATTAAGTTAAACTTACGATCCTATATGGTACAAGGCTTGATAATGGATATTTTGACTGTTATCTGGCTTTTGAATATTCCTATAGCTTTTATTGCAATATTCAGATGCGTTATGAATAATAAGGTCTTTGTAGATAAAAATCCCGTAAGGATTCATAACGATCCTATAATAATTTTTCAAATTACTACTAGATCAGCTACCACCACCCCCGTGGTCTTTCGTGGAATACGCTCGATAATCGATTCGTGTTCTAAGATTCGCTATTCAAAATATCAGATATCAGTGGTAACAGACGATAGTAGAGATATCAAGAAATTAAGAGATAGGAAATGTGAGGTCATAGTTGTAGACAAATCGTTCAAGACTTCGGCAATAAAAAAAGGCAGAGCCTTACAGTACGGAGTGATTCATCGTCGCCATTGCGGCAAGAGTAGTAAAGATTATTGGATTTTTCATCTGGACGACGAAAGCTTTCTTACTCCTCAAACAGTTCTTTCTCTTCTAAGGTTTATTAGAGAAGGAGATGGATTAGCTGCTGAAGGCCCCATATTTTACCCGCTGAAATTTGAGTCTGCAAACTTCCTCACAGCTCTTGCAGAATCGGTTAGGCCTTTCTCTTGCTATGATTGTGTATCTCAAATGACAAATGGCGCCATCATCAAAACTCCTCCATTACATATGCATGGCAGTAATCTATTGGTTAGATCTGATATCGAAGATTCAATAGGCTGGGACTTTGGGCCCACACTCGCAGAGGATCAACTGTTTGGTTATAAGGTATATAAGAAATACGGTGCTAATTCGCTGGGCTGGCATGGTGGGATTTTATTGGAACAGCCCCCGTTAAACATTAAAGACCATTTCATGCAAAGACGCAGATGGGTTGTGGGAAGTCTCCAGAATATCGATGAATTTTCGTGGCTTCATAAGCTAAAGGTTATTTATAAACTAACAACTTATTTTCTTGGCTTTGCAGCAGGGATAACTTCGATTGCTCTTTCCATTTTAATGCATGTGCCCTTCATTCTAGCACTCTTTGCTGCAAACGCTAGTACAGGATCTGCTAATATAGACATGATGAATGGCACTTTTAGCAGGACCATAGATGTACTATATAGTGAATCTATACTTCATCTTTGGTCTGTAGGATCATATTATGAAATTGCTATTTCATCATTGATTTTTATTTCCTCTCTTGTATGGTTATTTTCATACCAATTAGGATTATTCTTAAACTTACGATATTCTAATGTAAAACTGAGTAAAAAATTTTTTATGCATATTCAGACTCTAGTACTTTGTCCCATTCTTGGATTGATCGAAACTTTTCCAGCTTTTTTTGCCATTATTGAATATGGCTTTAAAAGGAGATCCGCAAACAACCATACTACTCCGGTATACGATTTTTACGTGATAAACAAATGATAGATAGCGATTCTACTCAATAGGATTAGGAATATATTTTATAATCCCTTTTTGGCAGCAGTATGTGCTTCCTAAATAACACGAAACTTATTGAATTGCTGCTCATGACTTAAAACACTAAACATGAAATAGATAATTGATCTATTAGCCTTGATCACAATCTACGCCTTAGGCTAGTTAAAAGCCGGAATAATAACCTGTTACGCTTAAAGCCTGGCCATCCTGTTTAGACTCGCGTATAGGCACGACCCTGTTTAGGCCTGTCATGGAATCAAGAAAAAGATGACACGTTCAAGAAATGCTGTTAATAGCTAACTAAAGATCCTGCTTAATACAAACATAAAATTCTAGTGGATTATCTTGTGAATTGACAGTTTTAATTCGAATAATAAATCTTAACAATTATCCTGGAGGGGATGGGATTCGAACCCATGAACCCCTGAAGGACGGGATTACTCATATGGATCTATCTACGCATGCGTTTTACGTTACGTATCTTGATCTTGAGTCCTGCGCGTTTGACCGGGCTTCGCTACCCCTCCACCTGATGATTCCACTAAGTTTCCTTATTTCTTGTTTACTATTCGTGTTCGTGTAATTGATCACCGACGAAGTATAGAACTAGGCAAATTTGGAAGGCTAGATGATTATGGTAGACATAGTTGAATAAATATAACCTGACTCTCCAGAACCTTTATTATTGCAGTGTAACGATCTCAAATAAATAATGAAGATTACCGAGTTAAAACCAGGAATGCGAGGAGTGAACATAGAAGGACGAATAGAGAGCATAACTGAGCCAAGGACTGTAAATTTGAGAACGGGCGGAACTGCACAGGTTGCTGACGCTATGGTTTCTGATGAAACTGGTAGTATAAAACTATCTCTATGGGACGATCAAATCAATTTGGTAAAAGATGGAGACAACGTTACTATTGAGAATGGATATACCCAGTCATTTCGTGGAGAGAACAGCCTTAATATAGGAAGATACGGAAAACTGAAGAGACTGTAGAATTCTAGTTTTTGTTACCTATGGTGCATAGATAAGCATCTTCCATAGGCTTCGTTTAGAACTACAAAACAGTACTGAATAAATTACTAGCCTACTCACATTGTTAACTAATATATCCCATGTCTGATGGTCTGCTTTGAACCACTGATGGTTGGTCGTCTTGTTGTCTTAGACTGCTGGTCATCTGCTGCTCTATTGTCTTTATCAACATTTCTGTGTCCTTCGCTCTTCTCTCAATATTAGTCATATCTATTTTTAAATGCAAGATTGTTACAAGCGTTTCCAGAATTGACTTTGATGCCTTAGCGTCGATTACAAATCCGGACGTTTCGGCTAGCAAGCACGTCCCTCTCATTCCTCTACGTTTTGCGATCCCGACAACGATTCCGTTCATACCAGTTATACTCCCACCTTCCATAGTATTGACGTGTTGTTCATGGAGGCCTTGTACTGCATCAAGATCGCCTGCAGTTCCAAATATGCGTGGAGTACTTACAAATGAACCCGTAATGTATGCAGCCAATGTGAATATTTGGCCTGTGCTGAATCTCGTTGCAATATCTAGAATTTCCTCGGCGAGAAAATATTCAGAGTCAGGATTTGATGGCTGGGAGTCTCCACTAAGCAGAAGTAGGCCAGATCCATAGTGAGTAGGCACGTTTGAATAGAATAGGTAATTTTTTAAAAGATCCGCAGTACCGTCCGATTTTATTAATAATTGGGCAGGAAAGGAAGTAGAGTAAATGTCTGCGAGATGAGTCGCATTAAGTTCATGTATTAAATGGTCCACAGCTAATTTGCCTACATAACCACTTCCTGGAAAACCGCAAATTAGCACTGGGTTAGACGTATCTGGAACATTTTGTGTAGAATAAACGACGTTAATTTCGGGATGATTGGACCTCACGTACAGTGTGATAGTCATTTAGATTATAAACTGTTTGCGCAGTACTTTTGATTGTTGTCTCTGCTAAAGTCTGCTTGAGTGGAGCAAGCAAAGAGGTGTGTGAACGTGATATAGATAACCCAAATTCAACTATTGTGGCAAATTAAGCCATTACGGAATAATGAGACAGTTTGGCAGCTCAAATCACTATGAGTTACTAGGAGAGGGATTACATATTCATCTATTCACATTTACATGTCATGAATTTGTTGTCTCTCCAACTTTTAATTCAGCGGATTTCCTTTTCACTCTAGATCCAAACAAGATAGCCGTGAAGACCACAAAAACACCGCAAGTCAATGCGAACATAAATATTTCGTCAGCCATGTCACGGTGTATATACTGCCACCTTTTTTAAAGGTATTGGAACACTGCATCTTGGTAACATGGGTCAGTATAATACAAGAGCCGATGACCAGACTGAATTTGGTCGGAACGGATTCGATTTGGATCGATGTTAGAGCATATTTGGATCATAACAGTCTCCGGATCGAGACGGTCAACCAATTGAACTCGATAAAACGATCAGTTGCTTTAGCTATACCTCGGCAATTGATCGAAGGCCTGATGCTTAGTATTAATAGTAAGGAGATCTGATCTAACCTAGGAAGAATTGCCGTTAAGGTCAACAGGTTGGACTAATAGGGGATGGTTGGAAATTGTTGAATTCATACTCTCTATGTGCATAGATGGGTCCCGAAAAACGCATGTCATGTATCGATGTAATCTCAATTCGAAACAAATCAATGAGTATTTGGATTTCCTGTACCAGTGTTCAATGCTTGAAAAAACCCCCGAGCATCCCAATTCCAAGAGATATATATACAAAACTAGTAAACTGGGAAAGGAAGCTATTGATAGTTATCATAAGTTGGTGAGCCTATTTAAAAAAGATCCGACCTTTCTATCATGATTGATTGAAATTCACTATTTGGAGCGTTTATGATGATTCTATCTGATAGTTCCACTCATGTTATATTGAATGTAAGTTTAGTTGAATTGTCTGAGATGAAAAATCGTAGTCGTTACGAGGTAATAGCCGCTATTCTGAAGTCTGCAAACAAAGAAGAGACAAGGACCAAGATAATGTACAAAGCCATGCTGAGCAATGATCAGTGCAAGGTTTATCTAGAATCTCTCCTTCAAAGCGGCCTAATTCAAGAAGTGGACAACGGAGCCAAGATAGTGTATCGAACTACAAGCAAAGGAGATAAATTTTTGTCTTATTATGATCAAATGAAGGAGCTGTTACCCGTTGGGATTGAAGATAACCTCACTGAGGAATATTATCGTCTGAGTGTCTAAGGTTATTACACTAGACAATCTAATGTAATCGTAGGAACTCCCAGTGACCTGCGTACAGAAAGGGCATGGGAGTGGCCATCTGGGATAATTGATTCTAAGAGAAGAGTATTGTGTAATAGATTAAGTCTCAGAAGCATATCCACATTGCGTACTAATTCTTTATACCTTACCGGTTTAATAGAAACCAATATGGAAAGATTAACATTAAATCTGAGAAACGGTATTATTTTTGAAAACAGGGAATCTCCATCTGATCTATTATCGAAGTCATCCAACATTAGCATGCTCATCAAAATCTTGTTCTTACGCTGACTTTGTACCTTAGACACCACTTCTTTGAGTCTCTTAAATCTTTCAGAGGATGTATCCTGAGTACCATATTCATCAATAAATTCCGATATTTCAGTGTCATTTCTTGAGTAGTGTAGCAACCTGAGGTTTCTTCCAAGTTTCCGACTCAAATAGGGCTGGAGGAAATCTAAGAAAAGCCGCGGTTCAATGCCAGGCACGGGCTGCGCTATAATGTTACTATCGTTACTAATGAACTGAGCAGTTATTTTAGCCAAAAATGATGCACACACATTAGGAGTAATAACTCGGTCTACTTCAAGGAGCACTATTTTGTTCTCCTGAACTTCAGGAGAAAATTCGATGCTTAGGCTTTCACAAATTATTCTGGCGAATTTTTTCACATTGTTTGAGTTCGAGGGTAGGTCTAATGACGATGATGCCTTGTGTTCACTTCGATCTCTCTTCGAAAAAGAATTGATTCTTCTGTTGGTGATAAGAAATTCAGAGGGATCATAATGGTTATAGCTTTTGAATATGCCATTATTAAGTGTGAATATATATGAAGATCGATTTATCTTGGTACCCCGCAGTTTAGCGAGAAATATTTGTCTAATATCAGCGTTTCTATAGACTTTTTGCTTGAGCTCTACTATCCCGTCGACTAGAAAATCAAGTGTATTATCTTCAGAGTCTTCACTTGTGAAGATCAACTTTGCTCCGGCCCTCTCACGCCATGTTTGCAAAACTCTTTCGTTATTCAGCCGAGCCTCAGTATCCATGAATGAGGCTATTGCGTCCCAGCTATCGATAATTATAATTGGAGCTTTAACATCCATTAATTGATTCGTAATCCGTTCGAATAGTGATTCGGGCTCGTCAAGACGTGCATCCTCAAAACTTGAAAGACTGGATCGCTGGTTTGACGGATCATTTACTTCTATATTTTCTCGAACGACAAACTTTTCCAGCCAAGGATAATTTACAAAAAGTTGTCTCGGTGAGAGCCTGGTAGATATATAAAAGAAATTGCTTCTGATCTCTAGTGCCCTCAAAATCGTTAGAGATAATGTAGTTTTGCCAGTCCCGGAATTGCCCTTGACTAGCAGCGAGTAGGTATCACGTTTAACAAATTGCATCAGTTCTGGTGGTATCTGCATCAGATTATCATCAACCTTTGAGAAACTTGCCATTTTTATATTATCCATGTGTCTCGACTATAACTATCGTAATGAATTCTCTATAATATCATCTAATAGTCGCATCGAATGCGTTTCACATACAAATTCACAATTAATGTTTTCGATCGGCATGCCGGCTAACCTTACGACCATGGATTTATTCCCTTTTGATATCTGGAAGCATCAATTAGTCCCTCTGCATATCCTATACTCAATACGGCAAGTTCTAACTTTCCCTGTCCCAAGAATCGTTCAGCGTCATAGATATAGTGCTCGGCATTATCAAGGGACTCTAGGATCCCTTTGTTACTAAGGGAATCGTTTTCTTTCTCAATGATACATTTTAAATTTCTAAGCGCCAGCTTCGCTTTCGGAGCGTAACGTTCGATCATCTTGACTGAGAGTCGATGCACATTCAAAGTGTTATCCAATGGACCGTCTAGGTTATGGGTTAGATTAACGATGGCATCCTCTTCGCTAAAATGTAACGGTCCAGTAACAACCATAGAATGCGGTCCCGAGCCAAAGTCCAATTCCATTAGGGATCGAATTTTTCCCGAAACTATATTATTATCTTCAGTTCCTATTCTAGAAGCAATAATAGCGAAAGTATCCTGGTTCAGAATTCCATATTTTAAATCATCTTCAACTCCCAATAGCATTTTTAATGCTTCTTTTGGGTCAAGAAAGGGCGGTTTGACAGAATCATTAACCGTATATTCGGTTAAAATTAATGTGTGATTACCTGCCAATAAGTTGTCATGGATAGTATTGTAAACGCTAATGCTGGATTGTGGCTCGGACATCATCGTCACACTTCTGCCACATTTATAAAAGTGCAAACCTGCTTCTCCTATCACAGAGGTTAAACCGGAAGCTGCATGAATCACTCTCACGTCAATGGAGCTCCTCTTGGCTCTAACGTATAGTTCTGAATGGGTGGTGGCGATAAGGGGATCTCCATACGATAATAACGCTACTCTTTTTTTTCTTGCTTCTTCTAGAATTAGTCTGCCATCTTCCACGACCCATCTCTTAACTACAATTATTTCTATTGTGTCGTCATCTATTAACGCTCGTAAGTTTGTCAGATCACGATCCGAGATTTCACTTGTGAATCTCTCTACACATATTTTTTTACAGCTCTTCAATATATCTATCGCATGAACGCTAAGTCCTTGGTACCCATTAATTCCCAATCCAACAAACCAAAGCATAATAATGACACGAACGAACTAGAATTAAATCTTGTTTGAGTAGATATTATGAGACACTCTTGCGTGCATGTAGTCTTGAGATATGAAAAAGAGCCCTTGAGAAAATGTCTATGCTGGTGAGATATTCTTCTAGGTTTACTCGTTCATCGACCGTGTGAGATGCATGAGGTTCACCAGGACCGTATGTCACTACAGGTATCTTGAAGGCGTTACCCAAAATATTCATATCTCCAGTCCCAGTTTTCCGCAGAAGGGTTGGTCGAATCTTTCTTACATCAATGATCGATAAGGACATAGCCCTAACTAAGGTTGAGGTATAACTTGCTTCAAAAGGTTCGGTTTGGTCCTGGATTCTATAGGTAGCTCTCACTCCCTTTTTAGTTGCAACATTAGTTATAATCTCGTCAATAACTGATAATACATATTGAGATTTGATGGTTACCGGAATACGAATGTCAAGAGTTATACTAGATTTCCGCGGAGTAACGTTATGACTTGATCCGCCGACTATTTCAGTCAAACTACAGCTTATAGTTTTAGTTTTGTTTTCATCAGCACTAATTCTCGCCACTTCGGACTTTATCTCTGTCCAGAAATCATAGATTTCCTCAATCGAGTTTTTAGATAGCCAAGGTGCGCTAGCATGTGCGCTGTTACCGACATCGCATGTCAATCTAATAGATACTCTACCTTTATAGGCAATTGTAATATTATGTATGCCGCTTGGTTCACCGAAGATAGCATAGTCAAGCGGTAATCTGGACGCAACAAGGTTTTTCACTCCTGTGGCGTTTCCTTCTTCATCTACAACACCCACAAATGAGATCGTGCCTTTCTGTTTTGGAAATTCGGAAGCCGCGAGAAGCATAGAAATCAACGCCGCTTTAGCATCCGATGCTCCTCGTCCATACAAATAGCCGTCGTCGATCCTTACAGGAATTCGTCCAGGGACTGTGTCCATATGACCACAAAGCAAGATTTTAGGATCTCCAGTACCCCTAGTTGCTAAGATATTTCCTACGCTATCAATATAGGTCTGCTCAAATCCTAATTCTTCGCTGCATCTTGTCTTTAGCATGTTAGCCAGCGCTGCTTCCGATCTGGACGGCGTATACAATTCTAGGGCCATCTTTAGTAATTCTATGGCATAATTTATCGAAACCAATTTTTTAGTGGTTCTAATTTCCTGCTTTGTGGACGAATTCTACTATTTGTCCCGGAATATCCACCCCGGTCACCTTGACGGTATTTTTAAACTCAGTCGTATTATTCACCTCGTGAACTACGAGTCCCTCCTTCTTGCTCTCCATTAAATCGACACCGACAATTTTGCCATTGACTGCTCTGCTAGCTTCTAGGCATACATCTTCTAGCTCCTTGGTAACGGGACAATTTTCGGCACGAGCACCTAAGGCCATATTTGTTTTCCACTCTCCAATCGCCGAGTATCGATAGATGGCGGCTACCACCCTTTCGCCAACAATTATAGCCCTTATATCTCTGGGAGGCCGATCAACAAATTCTTCAAAATAATATACCTGATACAAGGGAAACATATGCTCCCTATGCTCGATTACGCCCTTTGCTGCCTCTTTATCATTCAATACAGCAATTAGCCTGCCCCAACTACCAATCGTTGGCTTTATTATGGCAGGGTATCCCAACTCATCGAGCGCTGCAATAGCTGATGATTCCGAGAACGCAGTAATCGCCTTTGGCGTCCTTACACCAGCTTTCCGAAGCATCATATGCGTGTACAGTTTGTTGCCGCATACTGAATTTGTAATTAACGGATTAAACACATTTGCCCCCAGACCTTCTAACGCGGCTGTAGAATGAATATTCTTAAAGTAACTTACACATCGCTGGATGATTGTAAAACCCTTATATTGAAACTCTTTATTCAAATCTACAAAGAGGCTTTTGCAATCGATATTGACGGGGTCAAATCCGCGCTTCTTTGCTGCTTCATATAATGCCTTTTCTTCCCACCTAATTTGGTCATAGAGAATTGCGAAATGAAGAGAAGATTTAACTTCGTCCGTCACTGGCCCCAATCCTCACCGACTGTCTGGGCCGGCTTAAGGCGGAATTCCGTTCCTTCTTTTACTAATTCATAACTTGCCCCACAATCTTGACAAGTTACTATTTCTCCCTCTATCGAATCTGAAGGAGGCTTAATTTCAGCATCGCATTCTGGACACTTCACCATTTTTAATCACTTACTCCTTTGCCTTTAGATTTGGATATACATTATTAAGTATCTTTCTTTCCAGCCGATCGTCCAAGTATAGCTCCAATATATCACCCATTCTAAGATCCTTAAGTCCTCGGGCCAATTTTTCGGCTTCATGATTGCTTGTTTCTAATCCAAGTAAAGACAAAAGATAAGCTCGCTCCATTTTTGCCTGCAAGCTCGCCAAATACTATTTTTCGCCTATTCCCAACTATTCTCGGCTCGATAATCTCGTATGCAGAGGGATCTCGTAATATCGCAGCGAGATGAGTACCCGCCTTATGCTTATATGCGCTATCTCCCACAATTGGTTTCGACTCAGGAACCTCCAATCCTGTATAAAGCGAAATAGTCTTTGACAGATCCTTCAACATGTGTAATCTGAGGTCATTGTTAGATTTGTAAATTAGCATCAAAGCTACTGCAGTCTCAGCCAGCGACGGAATGCCTGTTCGCTCTCCTAATCCATCTATTGTAGTATGTATTTGATTTGCTCCTGCATCACAGCCCGCCAGTGCATTTGCCAATGCAAGTCCCAAATCATTGTGACAGTGAACGTCTAGCAAGCTAGTCGACGTGTCAATGCTTTGGTAAACACGACTAACAAGATTATACATGCCCTTTGGTCTCATTATGCCAACAGTATCCGGAATGCTTATCCTTTCTATTTTTCGATTGTTCATTTCCTTGCACATATCAATAAGAAATGAAGGATCCGTTCGACTGGCGTCCTCCATTGTGAAACGAGCCTTTAAACCATGTGATTTTATGTAGTCTGCAACATCTAAAGCCCTATTTTTTGCTTCTTCCCTTGATATTTTTAATTTCGAGGACAAATGAATATCGGAAATCCCCATGTACGTAGCTACCCATTGGGCATCGCAACTGAGTGCAACGTCAATATCAGATTTCATTGCCCTCACATGGGCTAAGATATCTGCCTTCAGTCCTTGCTTTATGATTGTCTTTGTAGAAATAAAATGATCAGGTGAAACGACCGGGCTTATCTCAATCTGATTGACACCAAAGGAATCAAGCATCCATGCAATTTGAATTCGCTGTTTTGTAGTAAATGAAACACCGGGATGTTGTTCGCCTTCCCTAAGCGTTGAGTCTAGTATTTGAATATTGTCAAGTTCCTTATCTGATTCATTATAGATATACGCATAATGGTTCGGATCTGACGGTTTTAGTGACATTTTCTTATCCATTAGACTTATTTTCGTATAAATATAAACCTTATCGCAATATGGAACAATCGATGATTTCTAGCATAAGATAGAATCTGATACAATAGATATTCTTACCACTTTTAACCTACTAACGCCTATACTAGCGAATGGTTCTTAGGACTATAACGGTATTAGTATCGGCTACTCCTTCAGTCCTACGAACGTCATCGATACATCGATTAATTTCGGCGATCGAAGTGGATGAAATTATAGCTGCTATGTCATACTGGCCAGTAATTTCGTAGATAGTTTGGACGCCCGTTAGTTTCATCAAATTGGCTGAAACTGTAGAGGTGTCAGATGTTGAACTGACTGAAATTAGAGTTATTGCACTTGTCTTGTCAGCACTCTGTGTTGCAATGGTAAACTTCGTTATAATTCCACTTTGTGTCAAATTCTTTACTCGTCTTCGAACAGCCGACTCTGAATAGCCGATTTCGTTTGCAATGTCTACAAAGGACTTTCTCGCATCCTCTTGAAGGATCTTGATTATCTTCTCATCTATAGAATCCTGCTTATTTGACATTTTTTCTTTCCTCTTCCTTGGTGAGTAATTTATCTATCTTTTCCAGTGCAGATGAGACCATAGATTCATCTATCACTAGCGGTGGCAACAACCTAATAATATTTCTTCCAGAGTAAAGCATTAGTATCCCATTTTTTATGCCATCAAGCAATAGATCTCTGACGTCAAACCGGAGTTCTATCGCAATCATCAGTCCTAATCCTCTTATTTCCCTAACTATTTTGTGCTTATCCTTCAAGCCATGTAGTCCATCCTTAAAGTACTTGCCTATTTTGGCTGCGTTATCTACTAGTCTGTCTTCAACTAACGCATCTAGAGCCGCCGAAGCTGCGGTACACGCTACAGGATTGCCAGCAAATGTAGAAGAGTGTTCCCCTATCTTCATAGAATCAATTATTTCTGGCTTGGTTAGAGTGAGAGCCATCGGTATACCACCACCAATTCCCTTAGCTAGACACATGATATCTGGAATGGTCTTCCAGTGTTCTCCGGCCCACATTTTGCCAGTTCTTCCCAGTCCAGATTGGATTTCATCATAAATTAGAACTATTTTTCGACTCGTACAGAATTCCCGAATTCTTTGTAATAATCCATCCGGCGGGATTATGATACCTGTCTCACCTTGAATCGGTTCTAATATTACTGTCCCGATCGAGTCGTTTATTTCCTCACCCAACCTTGCTAGATCATTGTAAGGAACGAATTTTACCAGATCCAAAAGCGGCATAAATGGCTTACGGTACTTTTCGTTGTATGTAACGGAAAGTGCGCCTAGAGTTTTGCCGTGGTAGCCACCTGCCATTGCAATTATTCCGGCCTTTCCAGTATATTTTCGAGCGAATTTTAGGGCTGCCTCAACTGATTCAGCACCGCTATTGCTAAAGGCTACTTTCGAGAGCCCAGCAGGGGAGATCTTTGCTAATTTTTCCAAAAACTCCAATCGAGTATCGTTATAGGCCGACATATGACAAACGATGAGCTTTTCAACTTGGCTCTTAATTGCTCGAACTACTCTATCGTTACAATGCCCTACTAGGGCTACACCGTACCCGGCCATACAATCGATATATTCTCTCCCTTCATCGTCCCAGACTTTGGCGCCCTTTCCACGTGATATGTTTATGGGAAATCTTTGATACAGATTTCCCATAAATCGATCTTCAGAATTCATCTTTGAGTGATTACAGTACATTGATTATGAGAAAGGCATGCGGAGATAGGATTTTCAATTAATCCCGATCCGATAATAGATTCATTCACGCCCATTTCCAGTGCCTCAGTGCACGCTAACAGCTTCTTTTCCATCCCAAATCCGATTGAAGGCAATAATTCCTTGGCCCGTTCTAACGTCATATTTGAAATAACTTCGCTATTTATGATCAAACCTTTGACATCAGTCATAAACAATATCTTATCGGCTTTTAATCCACCTGCTATGTATGCAGCCGCCCTGTCTCCATCTATATTGAGAAATTCAAAATCATCACTTAGTGCGATAGGTGAGATAACAGGAACATACCCTTCCTTCACAAGAAGATCGACTAATGAAGGATCTATATCGCGTATTTTACCTGTATAACCTCCTTCAATTATCATCTTCCTACCTTTCTCATTTATTATAACAAGCTTTTTCTTCCGGTCTGCCTTTATGGTAACTCCATCAATCCCAGATATCCCGACCGCCTTTATACCGTATCGTATAAGCATGCCCACGATCATCTTGTTAATCTTTCCAGACATTACCATAGTGTATATTTCAATTGTTTCTTTATCTGTATATCTACTCCTGACCCCTTGTGGCGAAACTATGAACCTTTGCTCCTTACCAAGTTTGGTCGCTATATTAGTAACATCTTTTCCACCGCCGTGAACAATCACTATTTTTTCGTTTTTCATGATTTGTCTTACATCCGGAAAGGTACTAGGATGTAAACGATCTGATACGACACTACCACCTAGTTTTATGACTATCATACTGGAGTAACTGGAGTGTGTTTAAGACCATCAGTTTCATCATATGCTAACATGACATTCATATTCTGAATTGCCGAGCCGGCAGCTCCTTTAACTAAATTATCTGATGCCGACAGCGCAACAAGTCTTTGATTCTCCTCGTCGACTTCGAATCCCAAATCACAGAAATTAGATCCGATTAAAAACTTTGGATCTGGGAATTTGTATAATCCTTTTTTATCACGGATAAATCTGATAAACGGTTCATTCTTGTATGAAGTTCTATAAATTTTCCAGAGATCAATCTCAGGTACTGTTCGCTTTAAGAAGGTATGATTAGTGGTCAAAATCCCTCGTACAACATTTACTGCATGTGGTGTCATACCTATTCTGATCGCTCTCTTGGCAACTAGGGCTAATTCCTGTTCAATTTCTCCTGTATGCCTATGTTTCACTGGTTTGTAAGGACGAATTACACCGTAACGCATGGCATGATGAGTGCCAGCATTTGCTTTAGATCCTGCACCAGAAGATCCTATTTTACTATCGACAATAATATGATCGGTATCTATCAAATCATTTGCAATCAAGGGTTTTATTGCAAGAAGAGATGTGACAGCCATGCAGCCAGGGCAAGATACCAATTGAGCTCGTTTGATATCGGCCCGATGAAACTCTGGCACGCCATAAACAGATTTTGAGAGTAATTCAGGAAACGGATGTTCCCATCCGTACCACTTTACATAATCCTTTGGATTCTTCAAACGGAAGTCAGCTGATAAATCTACGATCTTAATTCCTAGGTCGTAAAGGTCTTTCACGATCTCCTTTGACTTACCATGAGGCAGAGCAGTGAATACCAAGTCGCATGTATTACCAAGTCTATCTATACTCATGTCAGAAAATGTGATATCTATGAATCCCTTTAGACTAGGATGTATTCTGTGCACATATTCACCAGCCTTCTGTCTAGAAGTAACAGTACTTAATTCAATCTTTGGATGACCTACTAGAAGGCGCAATAGCTCACCGCCTACATATCCAGATGCTCCTACTACACCAACTCTCATGCTATTTATTTCTACCCTGTTTCCTCGTTTAGCTTCTTATGAATTTTGTTATACAGCAACAGTTTCACTTTCACTTTTACTTCCATTGATATGTGCGAGACATACTGTTGGATAATCTTCATATGACCTGATGGCTGCAACTAGTTCCTTGCGGATTCAATGCTGTAATCTATTATGGCATTTGCGATATCAGTTTTAGCAACCTTAGAAGCCCCATGAAATTCAACAGTGTTATTAATTTCGTGTACTAACAGACCTCTCGTATCATCTTCCATTAGGTCGACTCCCAATACCCCGCCTCCTACCACCCTAGCCGCCTTCAGAGTAATATCTTCTAACTCCTTTGTAATCAATGCCTCTTCTGTTCGACCTCCTCTTGCAATATTCGTCCTCCATTCCTTGTTCGCCGAATACCTATAGACCGCTGCAATAACTCGATCTCCCACTACTATACATCTAAGATCACGAGGCGGTCTCTTAACCATTTCCTGGATATAATATATACGGGATAGGGGATTGTCATCCTCCTCCCTTAATTCTACGATCATATTCGCAGCTTCATTATCTCGCAAAGGAAATACACCTCGCCCCCACGAGCCAACTATTGGCTTAACTACTAGAGGAAAGCCAGTTTTGTTAATTAAATTTAATAATGATTCAGAGCTGAAAGCGAAATGAGTAGTAGGAGTTGGTATATTTTGTTTGGCAAGCATAATTGAAGTTAGTAATTTATTTCCGCATATTTCACCTACTTTGAAGCTATTGATGACTAAAAATCCTAAAAATTCAAGACATGCAGTTAAGTATAGTCCTCTGTAATGGCTTATACTTCTTTGTAGGACAATATCGCCTAACTCTAAGTCATTTTTTTTGCTATTAGTACCAATATTGATGCTCTTTGCATCTATAATCTGCGTTTTTAAACCTCTCATTCTAGCTTTGTCATATAATTCCTTTTCTTCAAAGCGAACTTTGTCGTAAATAATGCAGAGTTTGACCATCTACTGTCCCCAATCTTCTCCAATGGATTCTGCCGGTTTTACCTCTATTTTTTGTTCCGATTTTTCGGTTATTTCAAAATTTGCACCGCAGTCAGGGCAGGTTATGATTTCGCCTACCATTGCGTCACTAGGAATGTTGATTTCGGCTCCACAGTCATTACAGTCTTTCTTCATATTCGCTTTCATCTCCTATTCTGAGATCTGTTTTCGCATATAGAGTTTGCAATTATTGATTGCAAACCCCATAATTCAGAGAAGCCCTTCGCCAGATTTTGATCAAATGTAGAACCGGTATCATATGTTGCAAGCGATTCCTTATATATTGAATACATTGATTCCCTTCCTACCACTCGCATCGAACCTCTGTGAATCCGTAACTTGACCTTTCCAGTTACCTTTTCCTGAGAGGATTCTACAAATCTCTCTAGATCGGTTCTAAGAGGTTCCTGCCAAAGTCCACAATAGACAAGCCATGTCCATTGCTCATCAATCATTTGCTTGAATCGAAGTTGGTGATTTGTGAGGACTAATTTTTCGAGGTCTTTGTGAGATTCAATAATTGCTATTGCGGCTGGCGCTTCATAAATTTCCCTCGATTTCACGCCAACTACGCGGTCTTCGATGTGATCTATTATCCCCACACCACAATTGCCGACAGTCTTATTTAGATCATGTATAATCGTCACCAAATCTCTCTCTTTTCCGTTCAATCCAACAGGAAGACCTTTTTCATACTCTATTTCTATATAAACCGGATCACTATCCTCTGATCTAACAAAGTGGAACAACTCTTCTGGAGGTTCGCAGTAAGAATCTTCAAGCATCCCTCCTTCAACTGCCCTTCCCCAATAGTTGGAATCAATGCTATATTTTTTGGCATCGAGTGAAATTGGTATATTCTCTTCCTTGGCAAATCTTAATTCAATATCTCTAGTCAAATTCATATCTCTAATTGGCGCGACAATCTTTAAATTTGGATCTAGACTTCGAATAGTCACATCAAATCTGATTTGATCATTTCCCTTTCCGGTACACCCATGGGCAACAATCTTGGCGTGTTCCTGATGCGCAATATCTACAAGCTTTGTAGCTATTAGCGGCCTTGCTAGCGCAGTTGCAAGAGGGTACTTTCCCTGATACAGCCCATTTGCTTGTATTGATGGTGAAATGTAACTTGTAGCGAATTCTTTTTTTGCATCGATATGTATGTGTTTAGTGGCACCTAAGGACATCGCCTTTTGTTCCAGATTGGCAAAGTCCTCATCTTGACCAAGGTCTATTGTAAGTGTTACGACGTCTAGATTATTGAGTTTCTGCAAATAACGCACACAAACCGAGGTATCTAATCCGCCAGAATAGGCTAGTACAACTTTGTTGATTGCCATACAAGGCGTTCCCAATAGTGACACTACATTTATATTTTATGATCAAGAATGACCAAAATGAATAATATTAGACCAACCTTGGTCGGGCAAAAATCGATAACTAGTATTGTGAATGACATCATTGCTACCGACCTATCTTATCAAGACTCCCTTCAAAATAACTATTGCAATTTTAGCGGTCTGTCAAGAGTGATCAAACCTGAAATCGAAAGACTGTTGGGAAGGAAAATAAACATGGAAAGCGTTGTCACTGCTATCAAACGAGCGAGAAAATTATATTACATTCACGATCACGTAATTTCTTCAATCCTGCTTGAGAGTACGATCAGTGTCAAAACTGATGTTGCCAAGATCTCTACTGTCAAAAGTAAGCGAACAGTAGAGAGGGTTGCAAAGGCACTCACAAAGAATGTCAATAGTTTCATAAGCGTTTCTGAAAGCATCTCATCAATAACTTTGGTTTTTGACGATAAGCTATTGAATTACGCAAGAGAGCTATTCGCAGATTATGATATATTGGAAATAGATGAAGATTTAGCTGCGATTATAGTGCACAGTCCAGAACAAATTATTAAAACACCAGGTTGCGCTATTGCCTTCTATAATCAGATTTCGAGGAGACACATTAACATAGAAGATACGGTAAGCTGTCATACTGATACTATAATGATAGTAAAGATGAGCAATGTGGGAGGGGCCTTCGACGCGATTACCAAACTAATTTCTCAAGTGCGGCAATATAGAAACAATAAGCGCTAAATGATTCTAACATATATAGAACTTGAGCAGCCTATGTATAGGAGATACACGGTAGAGGAAGTAAAGCGGCGCATTATTAATGTGCTCCAAAGCGATAACACCGGATTGTCTGGAATAGAGTTAGCACGCAAGACTGGGATAAATAGGATGACAATCACTAAATATTTGGATCTTCTCCATGCCATCGGGTTAATAAAAAAAAAGAAATTAGGCTCAGTAAATGTGTGGTCACTCGAGCAAGGAGCAGCCGATTTTGCATTTCCTATGGAATATCTTGAAATTCAGCAGAGATTTATGGAAGCAATACTAGTGGGCAATGAAGACTCTGCTCGAAGGATCATGATGAATATAATTAATTCACAGACAGATAGAATAAGGATTTTGTTAGACGTAATTCTGCCAACCTTAAATACAATAAATGAACTTTACGATAGGAGCAAACTTGGCAAGACAGAAAAAATCTACCTTATCAATACTATTATGGAAATTTCAGAGCTTTTGAAATTCAATTTAATAAGAGACGGCAAAAAGCAAGAAGTTTTCGCAATGTCGATAGCTGGCTCCCAAGAAGCAACATATTATGCAAAATTTGCAGCTCTAGCATATCAGATGCTTGGTGGATATTCAATCTTCATCGGCAATGTTGAAGACGAACTGGATCCATTTTTTGACATCGATATGCAGCGATTTATCCTTAGGACTTGGGGCAACAAGTTAGGCTTCATGGTTATAATTATTTGCTCTTCTAAAGAAAAGCTCTTTAAGGTTTTTAGCCACTGCCGCAGTTTCCATCAAGGATAGATTAAAGGGAAAACTACGGATAGTGGCAATGACTATCCCAGAATTGGAATCACTATCTGAACGCATAGGTGTAGATTTTACAACAAATGATTTGCAATCACTAATTAACTGGACTGAGAAAGAGTTGAGAAATGCGAAGTAAATTAATTAATTAGAATCAAAACCTGGGGTGCTGTTCATAGGCATATTTCGTCAAACAGCACTTTTACCTTCATACATTTGCAAGAATTCATCATAACTAATAATCTATATAAGTCAATAAACCAATTCTTACTCTAATCGTGGTTAACGGAGACAACTATCACGACCGTCACGGAGACAACGGTGAGACAATAGATGTTTCAGCTAATGACGGTGATATATTTAATACCAAATTTAAGGTAGCGTTGACCTCTATTTTATTCTCTGTTGGGCTGACTGTTTTAAAACTTCTAGTTGGATTTTCTACAAACAGTCTTAGTATATTAACAGAGGCAATGCACTCCGGTCTCGATGTAATAGCTGCTATTATGACATTGTATGCCATCCATATGGTTGCGCGGCCTCCCGATATGAAGTACACCTATGGCTATGCAAAATTTGAAAGTATTTCAAGCGTTGTTCAGATTGGTCTCCTGTTCGCAACTGCTACCTGGGTTTGTTACGAGGCATTGGAACGAATATTCTTCAAGGTAGTGCAACCAGAGATAACAATTTTTTCTTTCGGAATTATGATCATATCCTTGTGTGTGGATTATTTAAGGTATAATACATTGAGCAAGACTGCAAGAAAATTTGGTAGCCAAGCGTTAGAAGCTGACGCTATTCATTTCAAGGCAGATATGTTTTCATCAGGGATTGTTATCATCGGCCTAATTCTGGCATCGATTTTTCCGATCGAAAATATTGATGCCTATGTTGCATTGACTATAGCAGCAATGATAGTTTATACTTCATTGGGACTAGGAAGAAGAACACTCGATATATTGCTTGATAAAGCCCCCAAAGGAGCCTATCAACGTGTAGTAGAGACTGTTTCTGGGCTGGAGGGAGTAAGTAGTGCTCATGATATACGCGTCAGAAGAATAGGAACAAAGGACTTTGTTGATATGCATATAGAGGTCCCAAGAACGTGTACGCATGCGATGGCGCACAGGATAGCAACTAAAGTAGAAAACAAGATCAGAGAGGCTTTCCCAAATTCGGATGTTCTAGTGCATGTAGATGCAATAGAATCTGGGAATGAGACAATAAGTGATAGGATAAGACTGATTGCGGCTGAAACTGAAGGGATTACTAATATTCATTCCATATACTTTTCGAGGATGCAAAATTCAGATCTCGGCAGACGATACAGGGTTATGCATAATGGGGTACGGAATAGAAATACAAGTGCCATTAGTAAAAATACAACATTACTTCATCTGTATTTAGACGTTCAAATGAATAACACCCTAGGGCTTGAAGCCGCGCACAGAAAGGTCGACGAATTTGAGAGACGCATTAAATTTGAAATTCCCGAAATACTAAATATTACGACGCATATCGAAACCGAAGTCGTCAAAGATGTAACAATTGGAATAGAAAAACAAGCAAATGCTCTTTATTTAGAGAATATTCGAAAATCGGCCACTTCGGTCTCAGGAGTTATTGATTGCGAAGATATTGGTATAATAGATATGAATCATGATATCCATATAACTTTGACAATAAGGATTGAAACATTTCACGATGGCGGTGTAACTACGATAGAAGATGCACACAAAATTGCTACATCTGTTCAGAATTTGATAATTAGAAAAACAGGGGCTGCTAGGGTTATAGTACATACAGAACCATCTTGAGATAATCGGACTAGGACTTCGGAGCTACGGTAAAATGGGTTAAGCGCATCTCAGCTCTCAGTACAAAAACTGTTCATTTAACAATATTTTCGTCTCTAGAAATCTTAAAGACTGGCAGATGTCCATACTGGCTAACGTTTCACTACTCTAATCCAGTTTACAGCCAACCTTATAATGATATTCTATATCCAATCTGAGCCTCCAAGATGCGGATATGAATAGGCTGGAAAGAGACTACTTCTGTTCCGAATCTAGATGCCTATGTAGAATGTCTGTGGGAGAGTAATCATGAATGTCCAACCATTCTTCTTTAGTCATCCAATAACTGCAATACCATTGCCTCATACTTTCGTCACAGTCTCCATGACTAGGCATATGGTTCATGAGATCGTTCTCTATATTTTTGTTGCTGAAATCCGGAATGACAATTTGGTCCAGTAAAAGCAATAATGCCTTTACTCGTATATGTTAGAAATATGTCTAAATTACATGGAAGCTGAACGATTTAATCACAGATATCTGTCTGCAATCGTACTCTTTTCTATCTGGTGCTGCCCTCAGTTATTAACTAAAGTTTCATGAAATAAACCCTGCATTGTAAAATAGATACCTTGAGGGTCTAGTGGTTAAATGACAATAAAGAGAATCAGAACAAGAGAGTTGCTCATAGACACTAGATCGTTATTATGACCTCACGAAAAATGCTATACACTGGCTACTGCATTGCAGTAATTTCATCAATTGTTTATATAAGAAGCAGTTCCTAAATTCTAGTGATTCTATAATAAAAATCAGCTACAGACTTCAAGTCAAAATTGCCGTATGTGATCATGCGCCTATGATTGAGTTAGGAGCCTACATTCTAAGCTGCATAGAATATTTGGTACGTAGTTAGATAGGAAAAGAGATGAGATTGATGAATTGTTGTTCCAGTGTATATATGAGATCAACCAATTACATTAAATTATCCAATGAATTCCAAAATTGATGTCTGTTTTATATCGATCTTCCTACTTTGGCATGGGTCGTTTAAGAAAAAGTTTGAATCTGCTAACTTTGTAGTAGGCTCAACTGATTTTTCCGATATTGAAGGAACGGGTGGATCAAACTTATTTGACATTGTTAGTGCAGTACGAGGAATGATCTCCGAGCTATTATGATTATTGATTGAATGTTCTCTTTGGAAGGTGTGTATTTCAATACGCCGCTTCTCATTTTCAATTCGACACATTTCCGATCCGGTGTTAACGAATGTCCCATCGTCTAAAAGGACGTGCTGTTCTGCTTCGATATTTAGTATTTGATTTGTAGTATCAGAACAACCAGTTTCCAACATATTAGAAACTGCTGGGTCCAGTGGCAAGGGACCTTGGTCTGATTCATAATAGATAATTATTCTGTAAGTTTTGTAAATTCCATTAAAACAATTCACTTATACTCTATTCTCCTCGATGTTAATCAGTACCATTGTTAGCAAATATACACCCAGGCGAGCTTCATCTGACATAGATGACAATCATCTTAGATATTAATTAGTAATCGAGTATGAGATCTGCTTGACTGCACGTCTGGAAGATCGAACTAATTACTTAAAGGATATTTTCGAAACAATCTACGGGCTCATGAACAAGATCTCATTTAACTCGAGAATGATGACTCGTATCTAAAGAACGGTCTTTCGCAATCGTTAAAGGCATTTATCATGTACTAATAATTTTCTAAAAATAGATGAGAATGAACGAATGCTCTTTGATTTAACAAAGGCAAAATGCAAGGCGGCTATTTCCTTTTGCTCTTTGCTTTTGTCTTAGTAGCCTTTCTTACTGGTTTCTTGCTTGCAGTCTTTACCTTTGCGGCCACTTTGGAGTTTCCGCCACCTATTTTGAACATTTTTGTCCCACACGTTGTACAGATACCGCTGACGGCTTGTCGTCCGTTCTTCATCGTTATCTGCTTGTCATCTTTCATGTCTCGTTTGGATTTACATTTTACGCAATAAGCCTGTATTACCAATTGTAATAATCTCTCCTGCTTAAATATAAGAATAGCTATGAGTGGGACCAATTTTGTTCCCTAATTTACTCTAAGCTCAGCAAAGTTGTAAATATTGCAAAAGTCTCTTATTTCGTGCCGCCTTAGACTATTAAATAACTATATTTCACCAGTATTTCAAACATATTTTTAACAAATCCGACGACTGCCATATGTCGAATTGCCCTGCATCATTGAAGATACACTGCTAAACCCGAAATGTGCATCCGATATGTATAACCGATTACGAAATATAATGAATTTCATATTATACGGGCTAGTCACTTATCCTTCCTTCTAAGGAACATCAGGAAAACAAACAAATCCAATTTACCGCTACTATCAAATTGAATAAAGGAAGGAACCATCACACTCGATCGAACTTTTGAATGAAATTCTAGAAAGCCTTTCAAATATGGAACCTAGTTCGCTTAATTTATCAAATTCAACAATACTTGCATGAACTGCAGCATCTAGTACCATAAAGAGAAGCGGAATTAATAAATTATAATTCATCTCATTGGATAAGCACATACAACTTGTATCTATGGATCGACTCAATTGCTAATCTTTATATAGACAACAGCTTTCCTGATTCTGAAGAATGGCGACAACTTCGATCGCAGAAGTGATGACTCAAAAACTAGAAACTATTAAGTCATCTGCATCGGCACAGGACGCTGCAAAAAGAATGAGTGATAAAAGAATTAGTTCGTTAGTAGTAACCGATGAGACTGACATAGCAATCGGAATAGTAACTGAACGAGATTTGGTTCGGAGAATATGCGTTCACGACGCCAGCAGTAAACACACAATTGTCGAACAAATAATGTCTTCTGCATTAGTAACTATCGATGCGGACTCGCAAATAGATGTAGCAGCCGATATAATGTTACAAAATAATGTCAGACACTTGCTAGTAATACAAGATAATGATACAAACAAACCTGTGGGTATAATAACTCCTAGCGATTTCGTGGGCTATCTTAAGGATAATTTGGACATTGATGATGTTAACGCAAGGATAATAGAGTCCCTGAAAGATGTCAATAAAGACCACTCGTAAATGGAGATTCGTGTAAAGACTGGAATGAGTACCGATTCATATAGTGTCATATTCTATGCCCGGAAGCTAAGTCTCGTACGCTATATAATAGAAGGTACTGCGGGGATGTCTTTTCTAATTACCATTTTAGGAACTATAGAATTATTTCTAATCGCTTATTCTGGTCCTACATCATATGTACAAAAATTATGAGCTAGGAACCTTATTTCTAATGCCGTAATGTATTTCTAATGACGGCAGTTTTTAGGGAAGGTCATAGAGAAGGGCTGTCGACCTTCGGTTTAGGATTTTGTATCAATTGGAATCGGTACATGAAATTGGAAACAAAATTAGAACTCGTATCGTGTTTATTTAAAAGGTCTACTTTTGACTATATTGTTGAATCATTGATCTACAAAATTATTAAAATTGATTTTTGGTTAAGAAACTATGATCCTGAATGACCTCCGACCTTTAATCTAACTTGTTGTATCGCAGGGGCGTAGTTCATGATAAATTCTAATTTCAGGTGTATCGTTCAAGTATGTAAGATAAGGCCGGAAATCCATCATGCTAATGTGTTCGACAAAATCTGGAACAGAAATAATGTATCCACAATAGAACAAACAATGAAATTAATAATATGCTTTATTTACTTATGCATCCAAATGTGGGATGTTTGGCATAATAAAAACAGCTGTACACTTCTTCTTCTTTTCGGCAATCCTATATTCCTTCTAATAAAAGTGTAAAGTGATATCTCCCATGAGTGCTAATTCCCAAATCGTTGAAAATTCGTATAAGGTAAAGAAGTACTCCTAAATCCAAATAAAAGAGAGCCTTGGCCGGGATTTGGACCCGGGACCTTTGCCTTACCAAGGCAACGCTCTACCAGGCTGAGCTACCAAGGCGACAAGAATTCTACATGACATCAGGGTTTCATTAATGTTGTTATCCTCTAAAATGTTCAACATATAGGATCGTGATCCGAACCGTCTTCTGCATCATAATTTATAATTAGTTTTGAGCACATTAGCAACTCATACTTTGTCAAAAGATACATAAGGGAATTAATATCACCAGACTAGCAGCCTTGGCGTTCGAAAACATAACAGATCACGTTGTTATTGTTAGTTTCCACAATGTTCTGCCTAACGATGAATAACTCAAGGTTTTAATTACGTAGATCTAAATAATTCGGATACGATGCGGGGGTTGTAGAGCCCGGCCAAATATGACTTGATGAATCGGAGACGCGGGACTTAAGATCTTAAGAAATGGGTTATCCCGTCCTTTAGCGGTTCGTGGGTTCGAATCCCACCCCCCGCATTTCAGTTGATCATCAATATCAGATTATAAAATCTAAACCTTTGAGATACCTTTTATAAATAATGTGTGTAACCTGTCATCGACTAATTCCGGATGAAACGAAGTGGCAACAATGTTGTTCTGCTTCACAGCAACGATCTTGTCATTAAACTTCGCTATGACGCCCACTCCTATGCCAATCTCAGTCACTATCGGAGCTCTTATGAAGATGGCCTTAATTTTGCTTTTACCAATTAAGGGTATATTCAAATAGGTTTCGAACGAATCATTTTGTCTACCAAATGCATTCCTTTCCACAGTAATATCCAATGCAGATAAAAATTTCTGCTTTGTCTCTCCTATAACTCGGTCGTGGGCTTTTCTAGAGAGTAGTATCATACCTGCACATATACCCATTACGGACATACCTTCTGAGATACGTCTCTTGATAGACTGAAAAACTTTTTCTTGGACGGAAATAAGTGAACTCATTACAGTGACTCTCACCGCCTGGAATGATCAAGCCGTCTAGATTTTCAATGTCTTCAGAGTAGCGAACAACTGTGATCTCTCCAACTCGTCTAGCTTTCTTCATGGCAGATCTGGTACAGGAAATATTCTCTTCGATGTCGCCCTGTATACCTAGAACTCCTATATTAACAGAATTCCTCAAATTGGTCCTCTTTCTTGCATTCTCAGGTCAAGATTTTTTGTATCCAGTCCAAGAATTGATTTCTTTTCATCAATCATACCTTGTGCCTTGGCAACTATCTCAGGATTGTCAAAGTGCGTAGTAGCGAGAACGATAGCTCTTGCCCTTTGAGATGCATCGTTGGCTTTAAAGATTCCGGATCCGACAAAGACCCCATCACAACCCAAATTCATAAGAAAGGCCGCATCTGCTGGAGTTGAGATACCTCCGGCTGCGAAATTAACAACAGGCAATCTACCCAAATGAGAAATCTCTTCTACTAGGGGAAAGGGGGCTCTCAGTTCCCTTGCTATATTAAGTAATTCTTGCTTATCTCCATGGAGGGATCGGATCTTGCGAATTTCATAGTTAACCAGCTTAATATGTGAGACCGCTTCGGCAACATTGCCTGTTCCAGGTTCTCCTTTGGTCCTAATCATCGCACACCCTTCTTCGATCCTTCGCAAAGCTTCGCCAAGATTCTTCGCACCATTAACGAAGGGTGTCGTGAAATCCCATTTCCATATATGTCGCTGTTCATCCGCTGGTGTCAATACCTCACTCTCATCTATCATATCGACACCAATTTCTTGGAGAAGATGAGCCTCAGAAACATGGCCAATCCTACATTTTGCCATGACTGGGATAGTGACCTTATCAATTATCTCCCTAATCACATTAACACTCGCAGTCCTCGCAACACCCCCCAATTTTCGTACGTCATATGGTAACTTGTCTAAAACCATAACAGCTACTGCACCGGCGTCTTCAGCTATCTGGGCCTGCTCAGAATTAGTTATGTCCATAACGACACCATGTTTTTGCATTCGTGCAAAACCGCGCTTAACAAGTGTAGTACCCTCGAGCGATTCTTGACTTTGCGATCTCCTCAGATTTTGTTTTCCTTGTTTCCTGCTGGACAACAGATATTACCATAGAATGAATTCTTAGAACACTTATATAGATATTAATCTTTCAGACCATGACAAATTAAATAATTCGGGGCCGCAAAAAAAGATAAGTTGATGGATACGATTCGCTATTATACTGATCTTGTAAACTATATTAGCGGTAGCTGTACAACATAGTAGGATTGAACCCATATGAGTGAAAAAACATCCAGTAGCGACGGGACATTATGTGAATACTGTGGAAACTCGATGGAAGCTTGTATGTGCGCCTGCCCATACTGCGGAGAACTAGACAACTGTGAATGCTGTTTGTATGATGCCGTTACTGGCGGGGGATAATCCAATACTCCAATACTAAAGCATTAAAAGCAAGAAAAATTCAAATTTATATGAATGACTCAGTTCCATTACGCGGACAATTCATTAACGTGGGTTATAGGTGGAGCACAGGGGAGTGGAGTAGATTCTGCTGCAAATATTTTCTCAAGAGCTTGTGCTCAGGCTGGCTTTCACATTTTCGGTAAAAGAGAATATTATTCTAATATAAAAGGAGAACATAGTTACTTTACAGTTAGAGTTTCTGATGAGCCTATACACTCTCATGTTGACTTAATTGATATTTTAGTTTCTTTTGATGCTGAGACAGTTTTTGTTCACGCTGGTGAGGTGAAGGAAGGTGGAGCTATAATTTATGATTCTGATTTGGCTGAAACAACCCTTCGTGAAGTGCCTACTATTGATGAATATGCTGCTCGAAGAATTTCAGGTATGCTCGAGAGCTCTCGAAAAGCCATCTCGGTAAGAGGTATGCTTGACCTTGCCCAGGAAAAGAATATTAAACTTTATGGTATACCGTATTTTCGTCTTCTCAAGCAATTCTCAGAACAGATGGGGGATCATACATTAAGCAAGCTAACTAGAACCGTTAATGTCATGGCACTGTCCGCATCAATGGCAATTCTCAACTTTGATAAACATATTTTATCCGAATCTATCAGATATATATTTAGAACTAAACCAAAAATTGCAGAAAATAATGTGTCAGCTGCCGGCTTTGTATATGATCACGTTAGACTTCAGTTTAGCTCGAAGGATCTGACGCGTGAATTGAAATACAAAAGGCCTCTTGATAACACCATCCTAGTCCAAGGAAATCAATCCTCTGCTCTAGGAAAGATAGTAGCAGGTTGTAGATTCCAAACATACTATCCAATAACTCCGGCAAGTGATGATAGTGAATTTTTAGAATCTAACCAGATCTTGGAGCAGAATAATGGCGAGGAAGGTTCAATTCTGGTGATACAAACAGAGGATGAGATTGCAGCAGTAACCATGGCGATTGGTGGCGCGTTGACTGGTGTTCGTTCAGCAACGGCTACTTCCGGTCCGGGATTCTCGTTAATGGTTGAAGCATTAGGATGGGCCGGAATTAATGAAGTACCCTTGGTGATTTCATTGTATCAGAGAGCAGGTCCGGCGACCGGGCTTCCTACTAGACACGAACAAGGAGATCTGTTGTTTGCCGTGCATGCAGGTCACGGAGAATTTCCAAGGATCGTGTTTTCGTCCGGAGATATAGAAGAGAGTTTTTATGACACGATAAAGGTGTTCAACTTTGCAGAAAAATACCAAATGCCGGTAATCCATCTTTTAGATAAGGCAATCGCAAATAGTGTTACGACTTGCAGGAATTTTGATCAACACAGAATTAATGTCGACAGAGGACAAATTGTAGACAAGATTTCTATGGCAGATCAGAAATTGGATAGAAAATATCTGAGATTTAAGCTAGGCAAAAACCCGATTTCTCCTCGTGCTGTGCTCGGAACTCAAAATGGAATATTTTGGAATACAGGAGATGAGCATACAGAAGAAGGTCACATTACCGAGGATCCATATAATCGTATCAATATGATGGATAAGCGTATGAATAAGCTAGACATAGCATTGGAAGAAATTCCAAACGAGGACAAGGCGATAGCTTTTGGTAATAATGAGGATCAAGATGTACTTTCTGTGCTAAGCTGGGGGTCTACCAAGGGATCTATTTTAGATGCATTGAATCAGCTGAACAGGGAAGGAGAAAAGATGAGATTTATCCAGCTTCGCTTGCTGCACCCCTTTCCGGCTAGCCTTCTTGAGACGTTGATACGAGATTCCAAGATTTTGGTCGATATTGAAATGAATTATTCTGCGCAGCTTGCATCAATGATAGAACAACGTCTGAAACGTAAGATCGATTACACAGTGGTAAAATATAATGGTAGGCCTATGTCGTCTAGCGAGATTTATAATGCGTTAAAGCTAATAACTAGTGGAAATGCTCCAAGGAGACAAGTATTAGAAAATGGCACTTAAGTTTGCAGATTATAAAACAGATGTTCATAACGATTGGTGTCCTGGATGTGGTGATTTTGGGATTCTCAATGCTATCCAGATGGCATTGGCTGATCTTCAAATCCCTGCTCATAACTCTGTTATTTTTTCTGGCATAGGATGTTCTGGTAAGACGCCTCATTTTATTAATACATATGGAATACACACTCTACACGGAAGAGTTCTACCTTTTGCCCAAGGAGCCAAGCTGTCGAATCCCGATCTGGAAGTTATTGCTATGGGCGGCGATGGAGATGGTTTAGGCATCGGTGCGGGACATTTCGTTAGTGCTGGGAGAAGAAACGTGGATATGGCATATATCGTCTTTGACAATGGTGTTTATGGCCTGACAAAGGGACAAGCAGCTCCTACACTAAAGTTGGGAATGAAAACAAAATCTTTGTCCAAACCAAATGTGAATAATTCCGTTAACCCTATAGCACTTGCATTAGTGTCTGGATTTACGTTCATAGCTCGAGGCTATTCATATGATGTGAGACACCTGAAGGAACTCATTAAAAAATCTATTGAGCATCCCGGATTGGCATATCTGGACGTTCTCCAGCCTTGCCCTACCTACAACGATATTAATACTCGTGAATGGTACCAAGGAATGGGTAATATCGACGAGGATACCCATAAGCAGAAACCGAGGATTTACAAACTCGAGGATACGGGATATGACGGACGTGTCCGCTCGGACGAGACTCATTCTAAAATGGTGCAAGCTATTGAAAAGTCTAATGAGTGGGATGACAAGATTCCGATAGGTTTATTCTATCAAAACGAGCAAATTCCAACATATAAGGAGAGGATAGATTCGAAGATTCCTAGCTACGTTAAAAATCCCCCCGCCAAACAGACGATAATGGACCAAGATGGTGTACCCACTGGGGATATAACCAAATTGTTGGAATCTCTTAGAATAGATCGCTAAAAGTGCTCTCTTTGTCGAGCTAGGAAAATTCAGCATATTTATTGATCGGCGTCATTATGTGACCTGAACTCCTAGGCCGTGGATGATAAGGGATAAGGATTAATCGCAGTTGAATTGTAAGTTTGAATTAATATAAGGTTCAGATTAGCCTCTTCTTTGATGGTAAGCTGTGATTTACCGGTATTTACTTGATATATCTACATGTATTGCACTATACATATACATATAGATGCATACATACATACAACGCAACTCTAGAATTTATTAGATTACAGCTCTGGATAAAATTCTTCGAAAAATAAAAAAGGAAAATTAGATTGGAAGACTTAGTCCCACTTACTCCACGCGGCCATCCACCTATATGTCCACGTGTTTAGTTTAGCACCCAAAGCCGCAATTGGTACGGATAGCACTGCCCCCGCGCCTGCTCCTAAGGCTACAGGACTATTGTAGAATTTACCTACCTGAGGTTCAATTGGAGTCATGTATGGCGGCAATGTCGGACGGGGATACTTGAAGGCTACCTCTAATGGATCTCTGATCAGTAAAAGGTTGATCATATTGAACATTGGAAGAGATAGTCCTACTAGCGTTCCGCCAATTATTATAGGCAGCATGCTTATTCCTCCTAGTCGCCCAATAAGTCAAGTCTAATAACATTGCCGAGGGTATCCAGATAGGGTCCTGTAACGAAGTCGTATGGGTAGCCTAATGCGAACCAGGCGCCTTTTGCAACCCATGTATATATCGTCATAATGGTTGCATAATAAGTAGCGGTACCCGGCACGCCTGTAAACAGCATATAGTATATTGCCCCCACCACAAGCATTGTCGATTGAGATATAGAGAATACGACGAATGACGTCCATGCCCAGTCGGTGTAGAAGATATAGTCTCCAGCATTAATAGTCAATAGTGTGCTATTTACAGCAACTACTACTATGAAGAGGTAGTGCGTTGTGCGTCGAAGCCAGACCATTAGTAACGTACTCTGATAGGTAATATATAAAATTTATGAGCAATCAACTAGCTAGGTATCTTTTGATGGCAAATGTTTAGAACATCACTATCTTTTAAAAAAGTATCAAAACTTGGAAAAAGACTGAAAAAATACCCGATAAAAAAATGGCACTTATGCTGCCAGTCAAACTAGAAATTTAGAAGTCTAGTATGCATAACCAAGCTTTTCGCGAGTAATCTTCATTATGAAGAAGAATCCCAATCCTTCAATAACAGTCAAAACAGACAATGCATACACGCCACTAGGTAATGGATATGCCCATGGATATACAGTAACACCCACATATACACCTCCAGCAGTAGCAACCCAACAAAGCACAAATCCTAGGACATAGATACCAGTCATGTTTTCGACTCTTCGTCCTATCATCTTCTCGATATCGTCTCTGTTCTCGCCTCTTCTTCCGCCTGTGCCCCATCCCTTCGGTAATGTCATTTCATCTATTATTCAGACAATACCTTTTTAAATATTGCTATTCAGATTTTATAAGGAGTCTCCTATGCTAACGTGCTTATGGTATATCATTTTATAGTAACCCGTGTTAATATGTTCCCGAGCAGATCCTATTGATCTTAAATATTGCCTAGATTATATGGTCAAATCAACATAGAAAGAGCCTGCGATTCATATAGAAAAATATATATCTATGAGTCTTCTGGTATCGCTAGATACAAAGGCATGATTAAGTGCAAGACGTATATAGTGACGTCTCTAGTTGCAGCAACAGTTTTGTCTACAATATTGGCATACTTTCCAATGGCACATGGTCATGGAGTACAGGCTCAGCTACAAAGTCGATTTGTGAGAATCAGTGACGAATCATTTTCGACTCAAACTATGCATACTGGTGATACATTGACCGTGACTGGAACGCTTCAGAGTCTGGTTAACCGACCACTAAGGGCATGGCTGTCCCTATTCAGTGATTCGACAAATGCAGGGACAAGATGGGAATTCATTTCAAGAGATCCTCCAGGAAATATATTTGATATTCCCGCGGGAGCAAGCATTCCATACTCAATAACAGTAAGGGCATTGGAACCTGGCACTTACCACGTTCATACACAGCTGAACGTTGAACACATAGGTCCAGGTCTTGGTCCGGGTCAAACAGTTCAAGTAACCGGCCCTGTAATACTTAAGCCTGTTCCATGGGGTAATGTAGCCTATCAAGTGATCATTATTGGCGCTGGATTAGGTGTAACTTTCGCTACCCGACCCTGGCAAGTTATCTAACAACTACACTTTCCTAACTTTTTATTTTCAGTTCTTAGCGCAGTTAGATTACTTTTACTAGAATTAGATAACTAGCACGATTTGTTGTATTTCGATGCCGACTAGAACTTAAAGCTCAATTTCTTTACAATCATTCATATACTTTCTAAGGACCCAAGGGACTTCAATTGTCCCCCTGCTAGTTTGATAGTTCTCGAGTATAGCCACCATACAACGCTCTGTGGCGATTAGCGTGCTATTCAGTGTGTGGACGAGTCTTGTCTCTTCGTTGGGTTTGTCTCTGAATCGTATATGTAATCCTCTAGCTTGATAATCGATACAATTCGAACATGAGACTATTTCGCGATAGGCGTTTTGGCCCGGCATCCATGCCTCGAGGTCAAAAGTTTTGGCTGAGGTCTTACCTGTATCTCCAGAACACAGTAACATCGTACGCGTAGGAATTCCCAAGCATTCGTAGAAATTCTCGGTGGTTGCTAACAAGATATCGTGCTGTTTTTCGGACTCTTCCGGGCGAGAGTAAACAAATTGCTCGACCTTTTCAAATTGATGAACCCTGAATATACCTTTCATGTCTTTACCGTGAGCTCCGGCTTCCTTTCTAAAACAAGGGCTAATGGCCCCATATTTTATCGGAAGCCTGCCGCCTTCAAGGATCTCATTCATATGCATTGAAGCCATCGCATGTTCAGATGTCGCTATCATAAAAAGATCTTCCTCTTCAATCTTATAAATGACCTGCTCGAAATCTCCTAGCATCACTGCACCTTCCATAGCCTCTTTTCTAATCATATATGGAGGTTGCAAAAGTATGTATGAATTGTTTGCTAAGAAGTCCAAGGCCATTCGTATCAATGCTTGATTCAGTAGCACTAGATCATTCTTCAAGAAGTAAAACCTAGAACCAGCGATTTTGGCTGCTCTCTCGAAATCGACCAAGTCAAGGGAAGTGCTTAATTCGACATGGTCTTTGGGTTGAAAATCTATAGTCCTTAGGGTTCCGCTAGATCTCACGAATACGTTGTCTGATTCAGCGTACCCAGAGGGAACAGACGGTAATAATAAATTAGGTAGCATCATCATTAATTGTTTAAATTTTACGTCAAGTTCATATTTTTCTGCCTCAAGATTAGATAGATTGTTACTGATTTCCTTCATTAATTTTATCTCCTCTAGAGCAGCACTATCCATCTTCCTTTTAGTCGAGATCAGGTTGGCTAGGACATTTTTCCTGTGTCTAATTTCATCAACCTTGATGATCAGGCCTTTCCTTCTCGAATCCAATTGTAGTAAATCTTCTAAAGGAAATTGCAAATTTCTCCTTTGAATCATGTCTTTTAATAAACTTGGATTCTTTAGGAGCTTAGCATCAAGCATTGGAAATTACCTGTTTTGCCATTGCAACGTGTCTTAGAATTTCGTCTACTGTACTTATAATGACACTAATTTCTCTCTTGCACGAGATGTCAAATATTAGGCAATTATGCTTGTCATACATCTCTATTACCAATCCGTCAGGACAACCAATGTTATCTGGAATTAACGAATTCATAATTGCAAACAGTTCCGATTTTGTTTCGAATTTTAGTTCCAAACGTACGTGAGCACTCAACACTAATCTTCAAATTCTGCATCCCTAATCTTTGTTCTAATGGATATCATAAAATCATCTAACTTCTTTAATGGAATCTCGCAGATAGCCGAATTTAGTCGACCCCACGCCGCACCTCCTATTGGTTCAGAAGAGCTTTTCACTAGATCTTCGAGAATAAGTGGAAACTTCGATCTAAATCCTCTTGTTATACAAAATTTGTAATGCGAGTTGTCTTTAGTTATCGTTCTTACTAATAGAACCTTATTATTCAATGATAGGCATCCGACCAGAAACGAACATACTGAATCAATCATGGTTTCGTGTACAGCCCCCTCTCCAAAAACATATACGCAATTTCCATAGTCGTTAAAGCGCCATCTTTCTGAAAAAATTCTGGATATGTTCTCCTTTAGGGTCTCCTTATAGGCCAGAAATATTCTCTCTCCCTCATCTAAGATATCCCTCCTGTCACCCATACAAATTCCTATACCTATTCCACCCTTGTTTGCATATCCGCAGGCTTTTAGTAATTCTACAAATTGCCTGGCATCTCTAATAGAGGTCTCTGGATCCTCTCTAAGGCTATAAATCGATCCGGTCAGATCTTCTGGTTGTGGCAGTTCTGTGTAAGCTGATGTAGCCATAAATTTTATAATCGCCTCAGTTAGAACTCCTCTTTCCTCTTGATCGAGGTCTGCAAGTATACGCCACTGTCCATTCTTATTCTTCAGTCTAAGTCCAGAATTTTTTGTCAGCAAGTATGAATTTTCATAATTCCAGGTTAAACCATCTATACAAGGAGACAAATTGGAAGCTATCGCTTCAGCAATTGGCATAGTTTCTCCAGTAATCAGCAAGCCGGGCTTAACTGAAAGAGCGCCAATTGATTGAGCTGTATTGACAAATTCAGAATTTATCCCTATAAGCGACCTTTTTTCACCTATATCTTGCTTTTCTGCTAACGCTGATACGACTGCAAGCTTAGAAAGATCCTTATTCTTATTACTCGCTTCAAGGGCAAGGAGATACGCAAGTCCTCCCGATGAGATTTCTTTTTCGCCATCAATTCCGCACTCTTTCAGATTAATAACGGTATCTGCAGTCAATCTTCCTTGAGCCTCATCTGTAATATTTTGATGATCGATTAGAAGCCATCTAGCATCCAGTGAGTCTCGCAGCTTATTGACCGTTGTAGTGCCAAGATCAATAAATATGAATAGGTCATAGCCCGAGGCTTTCAGATCAGTTATCATCTCTGGTGTCAATTCCATAACGGTGCGGATAAAGCACCTGCCTCCAAGTCTAGATATGCATGTTGCGGCTATACTACCAGAACATAATCCGTCGGGATTTACAGATGCAACTATTGCGATGCTTTTCTCGTTTTCAACTGCAGACTCTATTCTTTCGTTAAATTGTCCTAACCTTTCATAGAGTTCCTTTCTACCCATGCCAATTTATTATTCTAGCTGCGCTATAACAGTCGCATATTTCCAATTTTTTTGAAGCTTTCCTTTTTCCTTGTAGTATCTTGAAAGCCTATGGATTTTGGACTCTATTAATTCCAACGAGCGAACATTCCTATGGTCGGTATTATGAGATCTCAAGTGTCTCTGAAGGCCTAAGGCTTTCTTCACTAGCTGATCTAAATCTTCAGGCATTTCACGAGAGATTCCACTTTCGCTAAGCACCTTTGTTACCGACTTGCCTATGATAGGTTTTGCCAATGGAATACCGTGATGATCACGCAAACGAACACCGATTTCACTTGGCAACAGACCTTCTTTGGATAATTGAAGAATTAGAGATGACACCTGGCTATAATCTTGCGTTAGCCAATTAGGGACATTTATAGAAACTGGACGAACACTATGAGACTTTCCATGAGTGTGTGCATGCATTCTTGACATAATTGTTCACGGCCAGCCGTTTCTCTTAAACGTTACTTAAGATTATCTATCTATTCATGTACACAAAAGTTAAATAATCGAATCATGTCGTAATATGTTATATGAACAAGCCTACTATAGCGGCTATTGCGGTTGCTGCAGCGCTGGCTATTTCTGTGTTTGCTTTGCCATCGATCGAGATAGCTAAAGCTCAGTACGGTTCACCAACAGGAGGCAATATTGAAGAACAGTTAAAATTAGCGAGGGAAAAAATAAATAATGCTAAAAGTGCTGGTGCTTATGGATCAGGTACCCCTATGCTCGGAACTAACGTCAATGAAACCGTGATTTTCATTATTGTTATCGCAGTGATATTTGGTGGAGTTGCAGGAGCATTCTTCCTTATGGGTCGGAGCAAGAAGAGAGAAGTAGCAAAGTAATCAAGGTAATTTTTTTATATCACGATTTACTTATTTTTAGAGATTTTTATACGGGAATTGATATTGTAAGTCTGCATATGGAACAGTCATATCAGCTCTTGAAGCCAGGAACTATCATTGTTTTATATTTCAAAAAAAGCAAAACAATCGCAAGATTATAGACTGTCAGAATTAATCTGAAGATATTTAGAATATGCTTTCGTAAAGTTATTAGTTTATTGTTACGAATGAAGTATATAGTTAATAAGTAAAAGTAAATGCCAGATCCATAATAGTCTATAATAGTGTGTGGGGTGGACGACTTGGCAATCTTGAATTTAACCAAAATGTATATATCGAAGACCTTATTTGCTCTATATGATAATGAGCGCTATCCTAGGCATTGTGGCAATGGTAAGTTATGGATTCGAAAACCTGATGAAGCAGATTGGACCTGCGTATGACCCACTATTCTACGATGTAATGGTCTACATCTTCGGAACAATGCTGTTCGCAGTATTCTTGCTGAGCGTTATTGCATTTTGGTTGAGAAGAAAGGGTCTTGGTGGTGGTGCTGCAAAGGAAAAATGGACTCAAGAACTCGAAAGGTATTTTGAACGTGAACAGATTGGTTTAATCCCAGATGAGAAACACCATTGGTAAAGTATAGAACAATATCTGTCGCCTAAATTTCTTTTTCTCTACACCGTTAATTAATCAAATTTATAGCAGACATATATCTTGCTGTAAAGGTATTTGTGAAGGCTTGTTAATGCAGACTTCTGTGCCCACAATAAAGCGATGGTCAAGACTCCTGACGCATGCTTTTGTTATAATAATACCCCAACAATCTGCGATAATGCTTTGGTGACTAATCCATATTGGAGTTAGATTCGTGGTGTTGCTACTAGTAGAAATTTTATAAATGAATACCTAAGGGGCTAAACTCAGATTTGCGACATTAAAATCGTCTTATATTCTTATCTCTTAGCCTTTCCGGATGATGTTTCAATTCATTAATTAAAGCTAATAGCCTATCCCTATCTTGTGGGATAGTGCCGCCAATGGAATAGATGTTTGAAGCATGATTTGCTCGAAACAACATCGGATCTATCGGGGTCAGTTCTCTAATAAGAGATTCCAATTCCTGCAATACATCCAAATCGTCTAATGGATCAAATATATCAGAATACTTGGTCATGAACTCATCGTAAACGCCAGTCTCTAACCGTAAAGTCAACGCAGCCAAATAATGAGGAGAAATCTTGCTGACTATTCTTGCAGTATCTATTATGTGTTGACGAGAATATTTCTTGCCACCAATCCCTAAAATTATCATGCATGACAGAGTGAATCCATGCTCCTTTGCTTTCTTACAACTTTGAACTATGCCATTTTGACTGGCACCCTTAGTTATCTTCCTCAAGACAACGTCATTCCCACTTTCAATACCAACATAGAGCATTGTCAAGCCGGCTTCTCTAAGCAAATGCAAGTCGGTATCCTTTTTCTGTATCAGATTCTTAGGCATCGCGTAACATGAAACCCTTTCAAGGTTTTTGAATTTCAAATATAGATACTCTAAAATTTGTTGCAAGATGTTTGTTCGAAGGTTGAGGGCATCTCCGTCTGCCAAAAAAATTCGCCTAGTCGATGGCAACTCGGCTGCAATAAGATCTATTTCCTTTTTTAATTCATCTAACGGTCGTTCCGCATATTGCTTTGTCCTATACATATTGCAGAAGGAGCACTTGTTATACGAACAACCAATTGTAACTTGAAATATCACTGAGTTAGATTCAGACGGGGGCCTGTACAAGGGATAATCATAAACAATTTGCATACAAAATATAATTATCATCGACTTTATATTAAAATATGTTTAAGACTATGAATTGGTCTTCTGTGTTTCACATGTTCAGGATTAGAGGAGGAGAACCTCCTGGTCAATATTTTCTTAAAGGAAAACAAACACGTAAAGATTCTTGTCAACAATTTAGTTCTGTACCTAAAAAAGGTCGGTTCGTCGCGAGGTCTTCATAGTTTTAAACTCAGATTGGAGCAGCGAATATTACCTCATCCCCTTACAATTAGCCTAATTACGATATATAGACGTATCGAGAGTTCCTAAATCCGTACAAAGTTGGCATGTGCGACCTAATCTAGATACATTATCACAACATATAACGTTTGGTCGGACTATGGCAAAATAATTAATTTATCAATGTTATTTTCATAGCATACAGGACAGAGCCAGAACAACAGAACTTGGTACAACTTTCAATTCGTCGGCGGTGAATGACAATGTTCCGCTGCATTTCTTTCTTCTGCAGGCTATTGTTACTGCCAATGGCTGGATCACGGCACGAATTTCTATTTGTCTTACTTTATCTACAATATGTTCAATGAATTGAATTCTACTTAATGATATTTAGCCATTCCCTAATACATTATGCCTAAGAGCTACAAAACGTTAGCCAGCTATACAAGCCTAGCCCAAATGTGTTGGACAAGTATTATAAAACCATAAGCGGCTAAAGGAAATAATATTGTATAGTTATTTTTAGACCGAGGTTTATCCCATAAATCGCTTGGAGTGTTGCATTATTGCCACGCGGAGGTCGCTGTATGATGATCAAGCCTATATATCTTTTCGGCATATCACCATTGAATCAATTTTGAATAAGAAGGCAATCGTATTTGCCTCCATAAGCGCGGCAATTGCTGTAATTTCAGTAATGCTGCTAATATCTATATTCTCCCCTGCAACGAAGAATTTTGGTCTTGACGTAGATCCGATTAAAGATAATCAGAATCTCTTTAATACGGCTAGGGTAACAGTTACAAATACTGGAAAATTAACTCTGGATAACGTTACGGTAATATACGATAATAAATCAACAGAGAGAATAAATTCACTTCCTCCAGGACAGAAGATAATGCTTTCGCCTCCAGATAACTCATCTTTAATGTCAGTGACTGTCATTGCCGATCATGGATTGAAGGTAACCCGAGCATATAGGACCCCAATGAAAATACCGGGAATGATGGGCTCTTGATTGACATTATATTAAGATATTATTGAGCCTAGTTTCAATATGTTGATAGGCATATGATAAGTGGATTAGACATTATTACTTAATGAGTCAGGTTAAAATAGGAACGAGTTGAATTCAATTCCATTCTTTTGACATATGAATAGTATGACATCAAGTCAAACGTAGCTGTTGAATTTAACAGAGTAAGATGCTACTTCGCCATAAGTAGAGAGAATCGACAATTAAGATTAAGAATGCTCAATATTAACAGACCTAAAATTGCTATACGGAATAAGATCCTGTAGAAATCAATCGTCGATATTCTGCTCATTTAAGAGGTCTAGAGTAATCGATGGAAAATTACCACAGGATTCTATTGCTACGGAAAGGATTGAGATTTTGATATATATATATATTATTATCGAATATGTGAGTAGATAATCTTCCAAACCTGTCGGAAAAGTCTCATATGGCAAAAGAGTGACCCGGAGCGAAAACCAAAGCTGAACCATATACGTATGGGATATATTCTTAAATTTTGAAGTCTATACAATAAGATGTGGTAGCTAGAATGCTAGTTGAGCACATAAAACATACACATTCAGCCGAAATGAACCTTCAACCTCCCAATGAGAAAAAGACTTTATAGGACTTATCCCCAAATGCTCTAATCGTCTGAATGATTGTAATTGTCTAGCATTTCCTCTTACGATTAAATGGTTCAGATGGTATGTAGAAATTAGGAATTCGTCTAGGTGCATAGTAGGCGAAGCTTATGGATATTCTTCATCATATTTGAACACATGCACGGAATGCAGCAGGATATGTGTCAGATTTATTAATTTTTTTATGACTCATTCATACTCTGGGTTAGAAAGAAACGCCAGCTTATTTGTAAAACATTGGAATGAAAGACATTTGCATGCAGGAAGACATAAATTATTTTAGATTCATCAATTCTCTCTGTATGCGTTGGTGCGCACAAAGAATTCGACTAATTTAGACAGATTGTATGTCGTAAAGTATAAGGTCTCTGAGTTAGACCATAATCAGTTAATCGGCATTAGTATTTTGAGCCGTTTTAATTGGTAGCTTTCGCTACCCTCATGATATAATTGTGCAGATCATGTTCGTCACATTTTTGCATATTGTCTTGCGGTTTGAGCTCAAGTCGATCTATTTCCAAACAGAGCAGTGTGATCGAAGCGCTTACAATAGGGTTATTCTTTGTGAAAATTGCCCCGAGAGGATTTTACCCTAGATAGTTAGAATACTTAACACAAGAGGTCATCGATACTGCTCAGTTTGATGAGTTCCTGAGATCATTTCATCCAATTAATCGTAATGACACTCATCTCAATTGGGAATGCCTAAATGAATCAAGAAGGTTTTCTTTTTATTGTTCCAATCTAAAAACAAATCCACATTGAACAATTCACCATGATTAAATTTAGAATAGGATTAAAGTAATTTAGGTCAAGTTTGTCCATATGGTTTGACAAATTGCATTATATAGACGAATTTTCTTGATATTGCATTCTATTATAGTTTACTAACAGGCGTAAGCTTATTTCAAAATTTCCCATTTGAGAAAAGTTCGTATCTTGTTAATACTACAATATAGCATACAAAGCTTCACAGCGCTTTGATAAGTCTGTCCCCAAGAAGATGTTCTTTCCACCTAAACTTTGTGTGGTCGATAACATATTTTTAATGAAAGATTATGTTTGTATGAAAGCTGTAACTAAAACTTGAACTGCAAATCTGGTAAACGAGATTGGAACATTATCTTTCATCCATAACTTGAGCCTTTCTTATACGCCGTCAGAAGGAGTTCGCGTTCTCAATCTCGATGCGGGACATCTAGACAGGAGACATGCATCAGTGATAAATTCAGTAATGCATTGATTAATTACCAAATAACTTAGACTATGGCAAAAAAAGTTTCCTTGTAGTAACCAATACTTTCATGCCGAGTTACGGTTTGTCTTTGAAATATCCTAATTATTAGCGACCGTATCCTGCTTACACCCGGAATAGAAAAGCTTTTCGCAATAATCGTTGGGCAATTAAGCTTATCCAGCATTGAAATAAAATGTTGATTACTAAAAAGATCGTATTTCCCAATGCTAGCACCCGTTACTAATAAATCAGCTTGAGAGGCGTTTATCGCAGAAAGTAGCAGTCTCGCGAACTGTTGGCTATTACTATCCGTCCTTTTCGACAAATAGATTTCGTTAAATTCTACTCCAATCTGTTCGAGATACTGTCTATGCTGATCTCGTTCTGTCAAAATATTTTCTATCTCATCTTTTCTGAATTCTGGTCCCTCTCGAATTCCATTGTATCGTTCTTCAAAATTACTATTCCTCGTACTGCTGTTCTTGTCGTTACTATGACTCTCTCCTTCCTCCCGTTTTTCTACAGATAACACGCTCACTTTGAACTTGCCAGAATGCTCAAGCCAACTAGCTGTCTTCAATACTATATCGGAGTGGTTTTCGCTATCATACAAGACTACCAAATTTTTCTTGGTGGCCTGGGAAGCGACCACACTTTGCTGGTCTTCCTTCTCACGTGATCCCGGTTGCCTTGCCCCTAATTGCGGCTCAATGAAACGAGGCTCCTCAAGTACAAGGTCTTCATCACTAGTCCCGCCAGTCAGGATAGCCAATACATTGCAGGTTACTAGTGTTTGAAGGGCTTTATTGTTACGGTAGGTTTCAAAGTCCGTGATCATGAGATCGATCCCTTGCTCCTCGATTGTTGCTAATATCGCTTCCGTAGTGTCATGTGATATCCTTACAAGATAATGATTTAGAATGTTCTCTCTTTCTATCATAGTTTCCAACGGTTCGAAGGCTCTTCTTGCGGACTCTGTGAACGCAACTCCTGCTGAAAGTGGCGTCTGGTGCGGAACTGTAATAATCCGCAAAATATTGATTTCACCCTCGTTCTCCTTCGCAACTCTTATTGCATATTTTATCAGTCTATCTGGATTCTCAGGGGTGTAAGGGATCAAAATCCGAAAATCTTTCCTAGTAAGGTCACCCTCACTTGTAATTAACGGCGCATAGTGATCTATCTCTCTCCTAAAAGTGTATATCCTATATAAGAAAAAGCCTACAGCAATCCACAATAGACTGATGACCCAGCTCATAGGCTGCGTAATTAACAGATAAATAGCAAGGCCTAGCTTTAAAAAAACCCCGATAATTGGAATAATGGGAAAGAATGGAGTCTTGAATCCATAATCTAACTTATCTCCATACATTTTTCTGATCGTGATAACTGAAATGTTTACTTGGGTAAAAAGCAGTAAAAAAATCACCCCTGATGCAATTGCAATTTGTGTAAGTGGAAGAGAATATGCCATAATGGCCATTATTACTCCTGAAATTACTGTGGCGATATAAGGCGTTTTGAACTTGCTATGTATAGTGCTAAGCTGATGTGGGAGATTGTAATGCCTACCCATTGCAAACGCAACCCTAGAAGAAGAGTATGTAGTGGCATTCAACGCAGCCAGACTTGATACAATGCCGCCTGCTAGAATAATGAAAGAGCCATAGGGTAAGAATAGTTGTGAGCCCTCATGATTCCTAGATCCCCATTTTCACCTATGAATTGCCATGGAGTATTGGCGGTTCCAATATTCTTGTGAAATATAGCTCCGACAGAGACAAACGCAACCAAACAATAAAGCAATACTACAAGTGTCAGAGAAATGAAAACTGCTCTAGGAATATTTTTTTTAGGATTTTTCACTTCTTCTCCTGTCTGAACGATAATTTCATATCCTTCAAACGCAATAAATGTCAGACCCATTGCGGCTACTATGCCTCCTATGCCGTTAGCGGCGAAATTGGATGTAAAATTTGTATACCAATCCGGATTGCCTTGCATAGTTAGTATACCAGCACCTATTAGGGCAAAAATAGTTCCGAGTTGAATAATCGTAATAATTATTCCTGCCTTTCCTGCCTCAGAAACGCCTTTGACATTAATATAAGTGAACGCAGCAATAGATAAAACAGCAATAAGTTTATCTATGGGAATTATGCCAAAAAGCGGATCATTACCTACTACGCCTAACATCTTTAATAAGCTGTACTGAAATGAACCATATCCTACTGCATATAAGCTGCCAGCGACGATATGGGCAAACCATGCCATCCATCCGCTTATAAAGGCGTTAGGTCTGGGCAAACCTTCTCTAACCCACAGATATCCTCCCCCTGCTTCCGGCATAGCTGAACCCAACTCCGCATAGCCCATTGCCGTAAAAAGGGTGATAATTCCATTGATTACGAACGCTATAATTACTGCGCTTCCTGCCAGGCCTATAGCCGGGCCAACTAACACAAAAATTGCTCCACCAATCATCCCCGCTATGCCGATCATAATAACATCCACCAAACCCAATGTACGGACCAAATGATGTTGTTGTGGATTTTCAGACGTCGAGGATCTATCGCCATCGCCGGTATAATGACGGAAAGCCAATAGTACAGTTACTCATTTTGGTTGTAATCTATTAAAGGTTTGTATTTGTAATCAAGATGAATAAGTCTAAATAATTTTATAAATAGACAGAACATAATAATAGCCTTTATACCAAGATAATTTGGGTGCTACGATCACTACGATATAAAACATTCTTATAACAAGCATTGAATACACTATTAATTCTGGGAGATCATTGTCAAGTGTCACTACAAGGATCACTTATGAAACTATAAGTGAAGGTTTATTGATCAGATGTTTAGATTGCGGTAAAGTGATATGCACATCCGAGACTAACCGCACAGAACTATGTGACGTATGTGCAGGTATACGAAAACGTACTTTCTGGGCCTCCTTTATGATGCTGATGAGAAATAAGTCTAACGGTTCTGGCAATAATGAAGGAGATAAGTAGAGCAATTTGGATTCTTTATTATATCAGCCGATGTTAGATCGGGTCGAAAAAAGTTGTGTAAATGCGTTGTTATGCACACAAAACTTAAACTAACGGAGTCGTTACATATTCAAGTTTCATATTTCTGAAGTTTTCCGATGAATAGTCACCAATTCATCGACTACAAATTAAGATACCTATTATAATCCCTCTATAGCGATGTTACAATCCAAGGTTAGTCAATTTTCAACTATTATATCATAATATGGTTTCGATAGGTAAATATTCATCACCGACCAACTGTTGTCAACATAGATCGTATTTTTTCGGAGGTCGATATAAAGACCCCATATCATGATCACTTGACAAATAAGGCATATGTTCCTACGCAGAAGTATCATCTATCTTCTGCCATTATTCAATTTATATCAGGAAATCGGCCAGTCAGAGTCTGTTTTCAATAACATGATTCTATAAGGAATCTATTCTGTTGCTATTCCCATATTTTCTCATGAAAGGTGAGTTTCTTGTTCAGCAAGAAATTATTAGCTGATGCAAGAGCAACTGCAAAAATCAATGAGAGCCCGAATTGGAGGTCAGATTGTACAAACATGTAGAGTAGTCCCAATTGAAGGGCTGCACCGAAAGGTACTAATTAGAACAAATAAGCCATATTGATGTATAGTCGATCTAATTGGAAACTTCTTATCTTCGAATGTCCAAATTTTATTAAAAATAAAGTTGGTCGTTACCGAACATGCAATTCCTATAATGGTCGCATGGATATACCACATGTTGGCTATAGTGTTTGAAAGAATATAGGATATCAAGAAATTTAATGCCAGACCGCTTGCACCAACGGTGTAGAATCGACCGATTTTAGATAAGAATCGAACCGAACTGCGCTTTTCAGCTTCTGTTTTCCGTTTGTTCCGAGTTTTTTGGCCATAACGATACAATCGCCAAACTGACCGTATGTAATCAAGTACAACAGTAATGTCAAGTTTACTTGTTCCAGATTTTCTATTGACAAAGGTATAGGGGATTTCCTTAACCTTCATTCCCTTGACTTTTACCAGTATTTCTAATAGAATTTTATAACCCGCGCTATCTATGTTAACGTTCTCAATAACATTGCGAGAGATTGCAAAGAAGCCAGAAATAGGATCGTTAATATTCTGTACCCTCAAGCTATGCTGGGCAATTTTTACAGCACTACTACTTAGAAGGCGTCTTTTGTACGGCCAGCCCCTGATTGAGCTTCCAAGAACATATCGTGAAGCAACTACTATCGAATCTGGATCTATAATTAGTTCATGAATTAATATCGGGATAGTTTCCGGAGGATGTGAAAAATCTGCATCCATAATCAAAACGTATTTTCCTGCTGATAATGCTATTCCGTTAAGAATGGCTGGTATAAGTCCGAATTTGTTTTTTCTATGTATTATCTTAATTTGAAATGTAGTACTTTTTAAATCATTTACATTATTACCCACAAATTTAACAGGGGTATTCAGTTGCAAGCCATTTAATGATGTAGAATTTTCAAGAGTCCGAATATAATCCTCGACAATTATACCAGTACCATCAGGTGAATTATCATCGACGATGATGATTTCCGTAACGATATTGTCTGGAAGGTTAGCTTTTATCGCATTAATTAATTTCAAAATATTTTCTGATTCATTATACGTAGGAATAATGATGGATACATCAATTTCTCTGAGCTTTGAGATTAATTCTCCTCCATGAAACAATTGCAATGAATTGGGATAGATACCAAAGCTTCCATTTATTAATATTTGTAAGTAAATATCGACTAAAGGTCCACTTCAAACGTCGTAGATAGAGATAGTTAAATTATTTTGTAATCTCAAATATTAAGATGCGTGAAATATCTGTTGTTCTAAGAAATGACAATCCAGAAGCAGGCATTGCCAGTATATGTTTCAAGAATTTTTCAGTTCTTATCTTTTACTGAGGATTACGATAATCGAATATTAAAACAGGAAACTCGTTAGATAATGTAGGGTTGCTGTAAAATAATGGACTGACACATGAACCTTTGATGGATCAGCGTATTACTTATCAAAATTACGAATATATGAGATCATCAAAGGGATAAAATAAGCTAATAGCAGTTGATAGTTGATAGTATTAGTACCTACAGATGATCAACATTTAACGTACATCCTGATATGCCATATCACTAGATTAGTATCAATGATTCATTAAAAATCAAACAAAAATTGATAAATAGTGAGTTCATACCCACTTCTATCGAATGTATTTCTTAAGAGTGGCAGCTTCAATTGTATTTTTATGTAACAATCCCCAAACTGGGTGCGACTGTTTTTGGCTAAAAATATATGCTGCTATTAATGATAAATCGTATTAAAAATCAAAGTAATCACGTGAGCTGGATATCTCGATCCAGACTGGTTGCTTCCTGCATAAACGTTTCCGCATATTTCTATCATATATAGAATAATATGTGTCTTGCCAACTTCTATATCGACTCGATGCTAGATTAGTTGATTAATATAGAGATGTACGATAGAGCAATAGGAGGACGGTATAGGTCATTAATCATATTGCGCAATTAGTTATTCTCGTTTCCATGATCTAGAAACATATAAGCATTTTATGGAAGCACTATGGAAATAGTAGTGCATATTTAATTTATCATCTTATGAATCATACTCAGTTTTAGTCTGTACACCAGTTCTAAGTTAGTCACAATATTGTAAAATTGGTCAGCATATTTTAACGATAGAAGATGCATCTTCGTGGCCTATATTACCATAAGCTTATGTAATTATTATTCTGCACCTAGTAACCCCAATAGATCGAATTCCTCTGAGGGTTTTGACTTAATTTCAGCAATTGAAATCAAATGTCCATCAGGATCTTTGACTATCGCATGTTTACCGAATGATTCATTTTTAGGATTTTTGAAAAATTCAACCTTATTTTCTTTTAATATTTTTGCGGTTGCATCTAGATCGCTAACCATGAAACCTACTAAAGTAGCCATCCCAGTCTTGATTTCTTTATGAGCGGACTCACTACTGCCCTTTTTTATAGGATGAAGAGCCAATGTTGTTTCCCTGTTAAAGAATTCTACCCAATCCGCAGACTTGGTCTTGATTGGAAGGCCAAGGACTTCTTCGTAGAACTTTATAGACCTATCAATATCCGACACTAATAAAATTACTGTACCTACCTTTGTGAATAGCAAGTTACTACGAGTTCTCTCGCTCATTCTCCCTTACACGACCACTATGTGGGTTGTAAGTGGCCCAAGTTAAGAATGTTCCTATTGTGATGTAATGATGGTCTAACTGGTAGAGAACAAAATAGCTCTGGGTTTTCGATCAGTAGATAGCTTGAATACCGTATAGACTGTAGTATTAAAACAAGAAGCAGCGATCGATGAGAAAGGTCTACGATGTTATGTTCTAAGGAGAGTCCGAGTATACCTGCAGTTGCGAAGGCTTACAATATTATCTAACACAAAAGCTGCTTTATATCTGAGAATGATTAGAACCCTGCATTAAGTTTGAAAGAATTTCTTTGTTTCTCCCAGAGCTAATAGTTCTAGTGTTGCTACCCTTACGACAACCGGGAGATCACACATCGCTTTGCCAATTGCTAAGCAGCAACGTTGAGGTAGTGTCTTAACTATAGATCTAATTGTGTCTCTGTCTGCAAGTGACACCTTTGATATTTTGTCCAAATCGGTATCGTTAGTAAAATTAAACAGGAAGATATTATCAACTTGCCTATAAATTCCGTCATTGATAGCATCTGGTTGGTTAGTAATAAAAGTTGCATAGATGCCAAAATGCCTCATTCTTGTGATAATATCTTCCCAATACGTGTCTCTCACATACATGTGTGCCTCTTCTGCAAATAGAAAGACAGGAGGAATTTGAGCTCTTTCCAGAAGCTCCACTAGTTTGCTTAATATTAGCTCTACTAGCATTAACCTTACAATTGGGCGGACTTTGGCCATGCTGACTATAAAAGCAGCTCCGGTAGCCATTCTTGAAATTATTTCCTCAAATCTGAAACTATCTCTGCTCCCATCCTCCGAAAATAATTTAGATGTCTGAACAGTGTGAAATCTGGAAATAAGGGCCTCTCGCACATATTCATTGATGTTCCATGTGTTAATTGCCTTCTCAATGCTTGTTAAATTCAATGATTTTTTGCTTTCGAGATGATCCCATATGCGCATGAATTCGCGCAACGAAGCTGCTGGCATTTCAAGCGCATTTTTCAACATATTAGATATGCCAGTCTTTCCACAATAATCCAAAGAGAAACTTAAGGCATCGCCTATCTCTAGTCTAATGACCCGATTAGAGATATTTGATGGTGATTTATCTCTATTATACGCCAATCCCTGATATTCATTATTTAAGTCAAACACGAAGATATAGCCCCCATGCTCCAATAAAGTCTTGACCAGCATTTTGGAAAGATGTGACTTACCAGATTCTTTCCTTCCCGTAATGATATTTAATTTACCATCGAGATCTTCTGCGTAAATCGCTATGTTTTCATTCGCCATACCTGCTTTGCCAAGAGGAATAAGAAATTTTCCTGTTCTACCGAGAAAAGAGTGAAGCTCAGAAATTTTGAGAAGACTTACCTTAGAACATACCCTTGAGGGAAGTCCACTAATTTCAGTCGTTAGCATTCCGCTACCGTCTACAGAAGCCCTTATCTTTGTGTGATAAATTCGCGCATCTCTCAATAAATTAGAAATCCTGCTTATATTTAGGGGATCATGAATACGTTCGACACTTGAGGCTGCTGCTATTTCATCTCTGATCATATCATCTATGAGTGGTTGGGAAGATAGATATTCTTCATCGAAAACTTGGACTATTAATCTTCTGCCCAAATTCTCATCTTGAATTAGGAGATACTCACCTTTAGATACAATTTCTGTTTTCATAGCCAACATCAAAAATCCGTCGCTATTCTTAGATAGAATTCTCATATTGACATTGATCCTAATAATGTGCTTCGAATATCATCATGCGGAACTACCTGTAGTCTATACTTGCTTAGAAGATGTCCCTTAAGACACTCAATTTCTGTTGGGTTGAATGTCGAAATATGATGAGCCAGTCTCAATGACTCAGGATACCCAAGACCTAGAGAATCGTTTCCAAGTAATTTTCCGAATGCAATATCTATTGTTTTTTCTGGATCAACTATGTCTACACGTAGTATTGGACTGTCATTCTCTCCAAATTTGGCGAGCGTATTGTTGCCAATTGGATCCCTAATCAAGCCCTTCATATATAGATTTAAATCTACATACGCTGGTGACTTGCATCCTATTAGAAATGAATAGACGCTTTCAAGAATACTTAGGTTTGTTTTTTTGGTGATGGCTATTAGAGAATTTCCGTTAGTGCGACAGTATTCAACAATATTTTTTATATTTTCCTGCGTAGATTCTAAAGGCGAAGCTTTGAGGGATCCATCAATAAGTATTATTGAATTGTTAATTATCTTGGACAACCCATATTGAATCGATCTTTCAGTCCTTACCCGTATAAGCCTCTTGACTGATTCATGATCAGCTAAGCTAATATTGGCAAGCTGGTGATCCAGTGCTGATTCTCTTAGGGTGTCATCGTTCAAGTAGAAAATTATGGGCCCAATTTTATAATGGTGTACCGCATCACTATTTGATGCTATCGCAATGCCGCATTTTACAGCATATATATTCCCGTCATCTGTTTCACCGAGCCTCACACTACTTGAGTCAATAGCAAAAATACGAGTCTTTGTTCGTATAGGCTTAATTGTTATTGGTGTTGCACAATAAGAATTATATCTGCTAGATTGCCTATTTAAATATTGGATGCCATTACCGTCAACGTCAAACAATACTCTCTGGCCTGTACGTAGGTTGCTTATACCTAAGGGGAAGCAATGTTCAATAGTATTTTTAATGACGACGTCTAAATCAAATTCGCAACATGATTGGTTTGGACATATATTATTGTTCATGATGGTCAACATTATTCTGTGGTGGTTATTAATTAATATTGCTCAACATGGTCAACAAGTTTGAAAAATAATAATTGCCTATATGAGTCACCCTTTCAATAATAACTAGGATTTTATGGAATGATAGATTATGCTCCTACGCCATCGCAAACACAACAAGGTGACGTCAAGGTTAGACTAAAGCGCGGAGATTGGGACATAGAGATAACATGTAACAATGATAAGGTCAAAGCCGTGATAGAAGACGTCCTTTTTGGAATCGATATCTCGACTGAACCGAAGAATGAGCTCGCTACCCAAGTAGAAGAACTAAGAGCTGAAATCGCCTCTATAAATTCTCGAGTAATGGTAATTCCTGAAACATATGGCCCGGGACCAGATAACCTAGTACAACTAAAGCCCATGATCTCAACTGGAGCTACGTGCAGGGGACTAATTGAGATATTATGTCATGAGGGATATTTCGAATTAGAAAAAACTCTGGGGCAAGTACATGAAGAGTTGGCTAGGCGTGGATACAATTACGACAGAACGGCCGTATCTCATTCTCTAACAGATCTGGTACGAGAAGGAAGTCTGACACGGATTGGAACAATTAGAAATTATCGGTATCTGCAAAAAGGTAAATCGACCTATGCAGCAGAGAATCCACACGCAACTACTTGATTTATTGTTGTATTTAATCCTGCAATAGTATGTGGTCACACCAAGTGTTCTGTATGGTATTCTGTGATCATAGGCAGATTTAAAGAAACACAATGTACATCCATCTTTTACTTAGTCTTGGGAACAAATGAAAAATAAGTACCTTCTCGACAGAGTGATTTACTACTATATCTAAACCGCCCACCTTAAAAATAACGACATTGTTTGAGAATAATATTAATGCCTTTTCCCTCTTGAAAGCAGCAAACATAGTGTATTAAATTGGTAGGAATTCAAATATAATGGTTAAATTTACTTAAAACTTTTTAAGCATTAGGAAAAGATTACTGCCACAAAGTAGTTTTCTCGTAATTTTTAAATTATATTTTCCATCATTTTAAGCATCGATTCATTGCATTGTTTAACGGGAGACTTACAATAGTTAATATTTAGATATAGTTACTACCTTTTGGTATAGCTGAATGTGCGAGTCCGAATTATTGCATATAGGAATAGATGATACTGACTCATTAGATGGAAGGTGTACTACACACCTGACATACAATATTGTACGTCATATTTTAAAGAACAGACTAGGTGATTTTATAGATTATCCCCTGCTAATTAGATTGAACCCAAATGTACCATGGAAAACAAGGGGAAATGGTGCCGTTTGCCTGAGATTGAGAACCCATGATCCCAGAAAAATAGTTGAGCATGTGACAAAGTACGTCGAGAAAGAATCTGCGATAGACTCTGGGGCAAATCCCGGTGTAGTAATTTTAGCTAGTAGAACCGTCCCGGACATGGTACAAGAATTTGGGAGAAGGGCCATGTATGATATTCTTAGTCTGGAAAAGGCTAAAAATATTGCAAGAAAATACGACAGCATAGATCATTTTCTATATGGAAATGGCCAGGGGTTAATAGGTTCATTAGCTGCTGTTGGTACTCAATTATGGGGAGACTACACATTTGAAGCAATTGCTTATAGAAGATTAGAAAATTGCAAGACTGCTCGAAGAATCAATCCCTTAAAGGTAATAAAATGTAGTGAAGAAACGTTTCCTAATACTTTTAATAACTACGACTTTACTCATCATCGAGTTCTTATTGCTCCGCATGGACCAGATCCTGTATTTTGTGGGGTCAGGGGAGAGACTCCTGATATTGTAATATCAGCTTTAGAAATGATGAAGCCTGAGGAGAAGTTGGATGGATATATGGTTTTTAGATCTAACCAGGGAACCAATATGCATCTTCTAAATGAGTTGGAATTTAGAGATATCAAGCCTTACATGTCGGGTTTCTCGGTTTGCAGGGTAAGTAAAAATCCGAATATCATACATGGCGGACATGTCGTATTTGAAGTTAAAGATGATTGTGGTAACAGCATAGCTGCGGCTGTATATGAGCCCACAGATCTCACAAATATTGCCGCAAGATTGAAAATAGGAGATCTTATAGAAATAGGTTTTGGGGTAAGAGAAGTGACACCTAAGCATCAAGAAGTCCTAAATGTAGAATACCTTTCCATAGTTCAGCTCTCACGGGTATCTCGAGTATATAATCCATTCTGCGAGGACTGTGGTAAGAGAATGAAATCAGAGGGAAAAAATAAAGGTTTTCAGTGTGAAAAATGTGGATCTCGGAAGGGTACAACGCAAAAGATCCATGTTAGCCAAGAGCGAGATCTAAAGACTGGACTTTATATTCCATCTCCAAGAAGTCATAGGCATTTAACAAAACCTTCTCATAGATATAATCTAGTGAAGTCTTTTCTCACGTTCGATTCAACATCGAAATTAATTAGATCTTGGGTTTCCTCCATACCACTAGATCATACGACCTATGAAGATAGATTTTAGAAAGGCTGTATTAAAATATTAGATCAGATAAAGTATGATTAGGCAGTCCCTCATGTCATGTTGGGGTATTCAATCATTTACCATTGTATAGTAACGCAGATCATTAGTGGGTAAAGCCCATTCTATTTGTAAGGCTTATTTCGTAATGCAACTTTAATAATGTATTTTATTGTGTTAGAAGGAAATTGACTGAGGCAAGTGCTCTATTGAAAATCGATGTTAATATATTACATCTTCAATATTATATATAATGCGACAGGCTCTAACTCGATCATGAGTTGATGTTATTTCATGATAAGAAACTGTTTGCGCCTGTTGTACTTCCTCTACCATTTATAATGCCACATCACCGGTAATAAAAGAGTGCTACTATTGATTCTCATAGAAGACGATTCGATATCAGACAAATGCAAGACCACCCCTTCCACGTTAAGTTATTTACATGGTTTGGGATTTTATCAGATGAGTCTAACTGTTTTAGTGCTAGCTCACAAGTCCTGTTTTGTGAACCACTATTACCAGCAATGTCGCAGGAAATATTGTAATTAAATATCTTGGCCCAAGGTCAACAGTCTAATTCAATCTTTTGAACGGATATTTTGGGAATGCAAATACACAGGGAATATAAACAAATTGTTTGCCAATGGGTTTCTAATTAGAGAAAACAATAGAAAATCGTATTCTTTTCTCAGGCTTTTGCATAGAAACCAGCTTTGCGTTCATAAATTTGACCATTTTGCATTGCTTTCTTTATGTATGTCCTTGCCTCATCTTCAGTAAATTTGGTCGTTCTAATCAATTCCTCGATAAAGTTCCGTTCACTAACTTCGTTTCGATCTTGTCCAGAGAGAGCATTAAATATTTCTATAAATATCTTCAATTTGGAAACCTCACTATGCGGTTTTCCATGAAGCACGCCCAAATCTACCCTTCCAGTGTTAACATCAATTCCAGCTGTTTCTAACATTCGTTGAACAAGATAAATTGCCCGTTCCGCATCCTCGACTTCTACTCTGTTTCTTAGTAACAACCTAGCACGGGCTGTAGAAAGCCTAACCAGTCCTTCTAGCTGTCGAGGTGTGACGGTTATCATACCTTCTGATTCCACGTTTCGCATTTTCATGTAGTAATTCCGAATCATATCAATTGCCCCTGTAGTTAAGGAAGGCTCTATTTGCTTAGAATAGGAAAGATATTTACTGAAAAGATCGATATCGATTGCTGATTGGGCTGCGCGCTCCGAGTCACGATGAATTTCAAGTATGTGACTAGCAATGCGACTATCTTTCTCTTGTTCTGGGTTGTCCCTCACCACATAAATAAGGTCAAATCTTGTCAATAGAGGAATCGGTAAATTAACATTTTCAGTGATGTTTTTGAAGGGATCATATTTGCCATACATTGGATTGGCCGCAGATAGAATTGAAGTCCTTGCGTTGAGTGTGGCTACAATACCTCCTTTAGCCACAGAACAAGTCTGCTGTTCCATGACTTCATGCAAGGCGGATCGGTCCTCTGGCCGTATCTTATCGAATTCATCGATGCACACCAATCCTTGATCTGCTAATACTACTGCTCCTGCTTCAAGCATCATAATGCCAGATTTATCTCGAATAACCGCTGCGGTCAACCCGGCTGCGGTTGAGCCTCTCCCTGAAGTGTAAAGTCCTCTTGGTCCAATTTTCGCAGCAAATTTCAACATCTCGGATTTTGCTGTCCCAGGATCACCTACTAAAAATATATTTATATCACCTCTTCTTGCCGATCCATCGGTAAGTTTCTTTGTCACAGATCCAACAATTAGTAACAGGATTGCTTCCTTGATTACTTCGTGACCATACACATGAGGAGCAAATGAAGCTATCAGTTTGTCATATGCATCTGGTTTACTAGCAATAGACAGAATTTGTTTCTCATCTGCACTACTGATAGCCATCCGTTCTATGCTTCTTGTTTCCTTGTTGCCTGCTCTGCCACCCAGATATTCAATATTATTTCCCTCCATCCTTAGCCGAAATAGATTCGTTTTCAGCTGTGGTGAAACCTGTTCTTGCTCTATTCTCACTATACCTGTCAACATAATTCGATCACCGGGACGACATTGATCTACTAAATCGCCCATCACGGTTACCTCAATGTAATGCGGTAGCTGACCCGCAGGTAAATCTTCGGGTAGTTCTTGAAGGCGAACCATTTGAAAATCAGTAAAAACGCTATTTTCTGGATCCATATCCAACTCTTTTTCGTCACAGTTACTGCATTTTGTTGGTTTCTTCAAAAGAAGGCCTTTTAATATGGCTTCGTTAATAGCATTACAGCTCATGCAACGATAGCCAATTTTCCTCGCAAGAGGTTTTACTTCTGATGATCTCACCACCATGCCCGATACGCCGATTAGCTTGTCGATCACATCGGCGCTGATTTCCCTTAATCCCTTCTGGACTGTATAATTGCCAATTCTAACTCTGAGCTTATCACGGATTTCCGTTGCGTAATCTATGTGAATTTCGCTTAGGATTGATAAAACTGCCTGGTTGAATCCCACAAATATTTCATCAGGGTTGTGTGTAATCTGCTTCGCAAAATCTGGATTAAAGATGTCGAAATCAATGTAGTCTACTATTATCGATGTCGAATTTAGCGACATCATATTATTAATTTTATCAAAATACTTGTAGCTACCCTCTCTATTTTTAAATGATCGTAAAAACCTTTCTAGCTCATTTGCCAGTGCAGAAGCAGTCTGCTGTTCAGCCATACTTATTTAACACTGTTTGTTTAAATAAGTCTGTAATACGGTGCATCATAAGATAAAGCTCATATTCTTCAGCGGATAATTTTTCTTTGACTTCAGGGGATAGTGGAGAAGCTGCTGCAAGTTTTGCGATTTTTTCCAACCGAGAAGCAATAAAAGAATTGAGTGAAACTGACAACCTTTCACGGTCATCTTCACTAGAAGCTTCTAGATGATCTTTTAGCCTTATATAAAAGTCAGGATCAATACCCGATAAGTCATGAGGTCTTGCAATTCGCTCACGATTCAACGATCTCGAAACATAAGAAGATACGTCAATATCTTGGATATCAAGGACACCATTTCGATTCAGCACTTTTGCGAGCCATCGAGGAATCATCGAGATATCCCCATCCTTTGCATCAATAAATACTCCGCCCAGATCTAAGTTAAGATCGTGTCTAAACGTGACTCGAATATCCTCCAACATAAATTGAATAAAATATATTAGTTGAATAGGGATCGCATTTGTCATGGTTAGAGCATGATAGTCATTTTGCACAGCTTTGATAATGGCTGCTTCCGTTATATCCTTTATTGTATTTTAGTTGACTGCCAATCTATTAGTTTCATTGGATTTTCCAAAAGACAGACATCAATTCTAAAACAACGATTACCGATTTCTATCCCGAAGACTGACAATAATGTCTGCTCGTTTTTAATAGCTGTATATTATTATCCTTAATATTCTCCTACATACAACGCCAGGCCGACTATATAATTTGAATGATTCCCAGGTTCGCAATCCTAATATGCGGTCTGATTTAATTCACTGGGTCAGACACCAATGTCGACAACAAATAATACCTTTCAAAACTTGATGTGGGTTGAGAAATACCGACCACAAGACCTGGAGCAAATTGTTAATCAGAGCGAGGTAATTGGCGGGATTTCCAATCTTATCAAGGATCCTGAAGCTATTCCGCATCTACTTTTTGCCGGACCGCCAGGCGTAGGAAAAACTACAGCTGCCTTATGCATAGCTAAACACCTGCTCGGGGTAGATTGGCGAAAAGATACCCTAGAGTTAAACGCTTCCGATGAGAGGGGCATAAAAATGGTTAGAGAAAGGGTAAAATCATTCGCAGCTGTCTTCAAATTAGTTACAGATTCAAATAGCGAACAAAAGATGTATCGATTAATTGTACTAGATGAGGCCGATGAAATGACTCCAGAGGCGCAGACAGCATTAAGAAGAATTATTGAGGATAGTTCCAAAACGACGAGATTTATAATTATATGTAATTATTTGTCGCAAATCATAGACCCACTTCAGAGTAGGTGTGTAATCTTTAGATTTACAAGATTGGCAGAAAAATATGTGGTAGACCATATGAAGATGATATGCAAAAAAGAAGGGATAAATTTTGAGGAGAAGGCGTTATCAAAAATATATGAAATTACCTCTGGCGATCTTCGTCTATCTATAAATATTCTTCAAGCCTCCGCAGCAACAAAACATGTGTCAATCTCGAATGTGCTGTCGACTATGGGGTTATCTGGTAGAGCAAAAGTAGCAGATGTTATCAGATTAGCCATTTCAGGGAAATTTAATGAATCGAGAATCAAGCTAATGGAATTGACGACGGTTTATGGCATGTCCCATAGTGACTTTTTAAAATATGCAAATCAAGAAATCTATTCTATGAAGCTACCTAATCCAAACAAAATAGCTGTCCTGATGGCGGAATATGACTTTCGCTTGGCGACAGGAGCTCATCCTGATCTCCAGCTAACTGCTTTTTTGGCGCAGCTGGCACACCATGGATCCGACCAATTGTAGATATTTCATGTTAGTTGATCCTTATTCTAAATATATCGACTGCTAAAGGATTTCACAATATCTATTTATGCTTAAAGTTAATTTTGCGAGGCGACTTAGTTAGCACAAATATTTACAGAAGACGAATCCGGGCTCATGTATCATCCTGATTTGGCAGAGAATTATAAACAGTATTGCTATTCAAAGGTATGAGATTCATTTGTACAACGTTAAAGAGGAGATAGTCAGGGATAGGTACCAGCTAACGGTACATCCTGCTAGCACAATGTCTAATTCAAGACTTCAATTGTACTCCAGACTTTATCCTTTCCAAGCCTAGCGATAACATTGCTTAGAAATGCAAATGGCGCTATCATACCATCATGCACAGGAGTGACAAACAGTGATGTCATCAACCACACTTGCGATCGTAAAGCAGAGGTATTTGAATTCAATGAAACAATGTACAGGAGAGGTCTAGACAAAATATGTCTTTTATATGACTATAGGCGTAGTATACTAGCCTTAATAGGATCCTCGAGACTGAGGTCGATTAGATAGCGTCTATAGAATCAAACAGGTTTGACAGCCCACCCAGGCTAGATGACATTTAAATGCTCACGTAGAATGTACCAGTATCCAAATAAAACAAAGTCACGTCAGCCTAACAGCTTCTACCACACTCAGCAGCATTGAAATATCTATACATGACTTGCTACTTATAGACATGAATGTAAGGCAGAGATATTAATTGAAAACCTTATATCGGAATCTCTTTTTATAGCACACCATGAAACGTATAGAAGCAATTATCCCGCATGAGAAGACAACGGAGTTAAATGAAGCATTGAAAGAAGCCGGGGTAGGAGGTTGTACTATTCTGGAAGCGAAAGGCCGAGGAAAGGGTGAAAAAGCAGTGGTTGAATCTGGAAGAGGAACAGCTCGGTTTGTATCAGAATTCTCAGTGAGATCAAATTTTGTCATAATTGTTGGTGACTCAGAAGTCGACAAAGTAGTTACAACGATTTTAGGTACAGTCAGGTACTGGTTCGACAGGTGATGGCAAGATCTTTATCTCTCCAGTGAATGATGCTATCGATATAGGCACAAGGAAAAAAGGAGAAACTGCGGTTGTATAGTACCTAAGGATTGAATGTCAGTTGCAAATTTAGTTGACATGTTGGTTTACGTTGAATCTTGCATTAACTTACGAGTAAACCAGAGAAGTATACAAAATCCCCAGTTATAGCCGGAGAATATGTTAGAGTGGAACGTCAAATTACAATGGGATCGCCTAATGAAGGAAGCTTAATGTTGAGAAGAAAAATAAACTATTAATCACTGGATCTTGAATCTGATTTGCTTCTAATATGTTTCTAAGTTTATTATATGAACATGCAAAAATACTATACCAATTCGGTTTTAAGAATCCAACCAAATTTTATTATAATTTTACTAGGAGTAAAACGGGCCCGGAGGGCTTCGATCCCTCGCCCTGCGGTTCCGAAGACCGCCACGATGTCCTGACTACGCTACGAGCCCGACAATGTTTGATTAAATGGTAGTCTTAAATCTATTCTTCTGGAAAACAGTGCAAAGACTAATCAGTCTTTTGTAAAAAACTGAGGTCGAAGTCAATTATACAGTATGAAATCTTCAGATCAGCTATCCATAACCTTCTAGTCCTATGGAGCGAGGGTGTAAATATAATAATGAACTTGGGTATTATTATCTGCATTTGTTCTAAAAGGTTGGTGAAGATAGTGCAGCAGCAGTATCTTGTAGAAATAAAAGGAGTATCTCTGTTACAAATATTCTTACCATGCCAACTCATTGACATCATGGATTCTCTTTTGTAAATGGTGCATATTACATTTGAGATAACGTCGGATTAGTTCCAGGATTATTATACATAACCATTTATCTCTGGTCTATTCCTTTCATCTACTACCTAATTGAAAGTTTCAGAAAGAACAAGTGGTGTAGAATATGCAATTCGTGATATCATCCTACATGCCAAAAGTTATGAGGAATCCGGAAAGGAAATAATATACCTTAACATCGGAGATCCCGTTAGGTTTGATTTCAAAACTCCAGATCACATCAAAAGAGCACTAATAGATGCTGTAAATAATGAAGAAAATTACTATGCTGAATCAGAAGGCCTTCCAGAACTCAAAAGGGCAGTTGTTGAAAAAGAAAATGAAAAGGGGTTAGCAGTAGTAGAAGACGATGTCATTATCTCTAATGGTGTTTCTGAGGGGCTAGATATGGTAATGGCATCAGTCATAGATCCCAATAGTGAAGTGCTTATGCCAGGACCATATTATCCCCCCTACGCATCTTATGTCAAGTTCTATGGAGGAAGACCTATCGAATTTGAGTTGCATCAAAATGGGGGGATTGATGTTGAAGACATAGTCTCAAAAATTACACCGAAGTCGAGGGCAATATGTATTATCAATCCGAATAATCCTACTGGCGAAGTCTTTGACAGGAAGAATTTGCAAAAGGTAATTGATCTAGCGGCCGAATATGATCTTTACTTAATATGCGATGAAATTTATGATAAAATAATATTCGACGAACAATTTGTGGGTATTGGGAGAGTCTCAAAAGATGCTCCGGTAATTTTATTGAATGGCTTTTCGAAGTCTTACCTAATGACTGGATGGCGTTGTGGTTATATTTGCTTGAACAGTGATTCAAAACGCCTTGAATTATTACGAACAAATATCCCCAAATTGGCTAGAGTTCGGATAGCTTCTAACCTGCCTGTTCAAGTTGCAGCGGTGCAGGCTTTGCGTGGGCCGCAAGATCATATAAACATCATGGTCGAGAAGCTCAAACGAAGGCGAGATTATATAGTCAGACGCTTGAACTCTATTAATGGAATAAGTTGCATTAGTCCTCGTGGTGCATTTTACGTATTCCCAGAGATCGATTTAGGACATAATTGGAAAAATGACAAGGAATTTGTCTTAGACTTTTTTGATAATACCGGAGTTCTTACAGTAAATGGGTCAGGATTCGGTAGTAAATATGGGTCCAGTCATTTTAGAGCAGTTTATTTACCTTCTGAAGATATTCTTGAAAAAGCCATGAATAAATTGGAATTATTTATGAAATCAACTGTCTAGAGAATTTGATGCCATAATGTGTTTTCCTAAAATTGTATACCTCCTGGCCGATTGGTCAGATATACGTGCTGGCTTGAAATGCCAGATTTTGAAAGAGATACGCTAGAAAAGATTGATTGTCAGATAATAGCAAACGGTTCTAATCAAATTAGCTCAATATGTCTGGATGAGATCTCTATTATACTAAGCCCTACCAAAAACAGTATATCAACAAGATCATCTAGGATTATATCTCAATAACTTCTCCTGTTTCGGGCGCCCTTGCATCAAAACCGTATTTTTCATTAATTTCTTCTGCAAATCGTATACAGGAGATACCATCCCCGTGTACTGTCAATACTTTAGGAGTGCCTTCAATACGATCGAGGATCTCAAATAGTTCTGTTCTGCTATTGTGAGCAGAAAATTCAAACCGTTTTACGTCTGCTAGGCATCTTTTTTCTTTACCATTAAACATAGTCACTCTTTTTTCCAGTAGTATTCTACCGGGTGTATTGTTTGCCTGGTAGGACACCAGCGCGACCCCGTTCCGCTCATCCTTTGCTATTTCCTGTAGGTAAAAAATTGCTGATCCTCCTACTAGCATACCTGCAGGAGATATGATAACACAAGGCTCTTTCACGACTTTTTTCCTTCTATTCCAGCCTCTCACCCATTCTGCTTCACCTATTGCCTGCTTGAACATATCAGGATTCCTTAGGAATGACGGATGTCTCAGCATAATTTCGTTAGCTTTGAGGGCCATCCCATCCATAACAATCTTATGATTAAAGTTATAGTTTTTTAAGACGATTGAAATCTCCTGAGCACGTTCAACAGAGAACGCAGGGATAAACAATGTCCCGCGTCTTTCAATTACTTCGTTTGCAAATTCCACCAGATCCCTTTCGGATTGTTCTCGAGGAGTCTGTTCTGATTGCGAATATGTACTCTCTATAATTAATAGATCAATTTTTCCTATATCTAAATCGGCAGGTCTAAGCAGGTTTGTGCCTCTCGTGTTAATATCACCTGTATAAAAAATACGCTTAGCGTCAGATTCGGCTAGGATAGTTGCTCCTCCAAGTATATGGCCAGATTCATGCAGAGTTATCTTGAGATCGTTGTTTATAGAAATCGGTTCACGATATTGTAAAACCTTGGAATGGTCCATCATAGTCATTATATCAACGTACTCAAAAGGTAGATAGAATCCGGATATTTTTATCATATCTTCCAAAAGAAGTCTCGATAGTTCGAAAGTGGGAAGAGTCCCAATAGCCTGCAGACTAGTATTTTTTGATAAGAATAAAGATGGCACAAATCCTGAATGATCCAAATGGGCGTGTGAAATTACGACCGCATCTATGTCTCTCGGCCTGACATGTACAGGAAAATTTGGTTCTCTCTTTAAAAGAACGCCATAGTCTAAGAGAACATTTGTATTATTAGTAGTAATGAGAAACGCAGAGCGGCCCACTTCCTTTGCTGCCCCTAGTACAGATACTTTCATTATTTTGCACTACCGAGGTTCTGTAGATTATGCCATACCCTGGCGGTACAGATAATAGAGATTAGAGAACAAGTGTATGCTTAGGTAAGGCAAATTAGCTATTGTCAAAATAAATCTCCCAGAGACGTTCTCCGCAAGAAGTAGGATCACCCGTTCTCTCTAGATATCTAAACCCGCATTCGTCTAGCACGTCCTCAAAGTCATATCGGTTGCTCAACAATTTACATTCTTCGTTAATACTTCGTTTTAGTGCCTTCACTATAACCTCAGACTTTTTCTCGTTGCTGCAATATATATACCATAGATTATGGGCTCTTCGCATACTTGAAAGCTTGAGATGCGTTTCCAACGGAATCTTCGTATAATAACGATTCATTATTTCATAATTGACGTCGTCCCACGATGGAGTACGCCAGTACGCAATCCTTTTGTAGCCATGACCATCATATTCTGCGGCAAGACTGAGTCCTTGGTCTAATGTTGTAATCACGATCTCAGACCTAAGCTTGACTGCATCTCTAAAATCCACCCCAGGATCCATCCAGCCAACAAAAATGACATCGAAGTCTTGTTCGATACTCCACTGTGCGTCTGCAATCTTAATGAAATTAGGTTTTTTAATCTCGCACTCATAAAAAATTTCTGAATTTTTTTCTATGCCAATTGCGTTTGGAATATACTGTCTTATCCTCTTTAAGAAGTCTCCGTAACCACATCCCACGTCCAAATATGATGGATCGTTTGAAATCGAATATGCTATTGAAACTACACGCAAGACATCAATTTTTCTATATGAAAAATAAGTCCCGCACAGAAAGGGAAAACTATAGCGTTCGTGATGCCTTGATATTGAATGCGTTCTATAAAGCTTTAGGGAATTTATTCCTTCCTTTAATGCGTGACAGCTATACGACATTATACATATGTTCTCCAAACATCCTAAGAACCATATTAATCTACAGCAGTCAGATGTTATTTTATTATGAAGCATACCATTTGAAAATGGCTTATAGCCGCATTACTCAGCATACGATAGTACTTCCTCTGTTGCAATACAGTTTGCGAATATCACAGGATGTATACTTATCTAGCTCACCAGATCTACTCCAACTTTGGGACAATGGATGTATGGCGGTTTAGAACACCTTCGCCTTCTGGTTTAATTCCAATTAGTATGGTAATAAACCGGATAGAATTTAATAGGCACAATTTCTTGCCGTTCCTATAGATGGATATTCAAGAGCGCATAGATTTGATTACGAGGTCTCCAACTGAGGAGGTCGTTAGGACGGAAGAACTTGAAGATTTATTTGAAGTCACTTCCTCTCCCAGACATTATATTGGACTAGAAATTTCTGGTAAACTGCATCTTGGAAGTTTAGTATTAACTGGTTTCAAGATTAATGATTTTATTAAGGCTAAAGTTAAGGCGATGGTGTTTCTTGCCGACTGGCACAGCTACATAAATAATAAGCTTGGCGGAAATTGGGAAAAAATTGAGATAATGGGGAAATACTACGCTGACGCATTTAATTTTTTTTGTCCAGGTGTTCAGATCGTAACAGGCAGTGAGCTTTACTCGAAATGCGGAGTCGATTATTGTCTAGACCTCATTAGATTCAGCAAACACTTGACTTTGGCACGGGCAACTCGATCACTAACAATCATGGGAAGGACCGAGAAAGATGCCCTCGATCTATCTCAGTTACTGTATCCCCCTATGCAGTCAGCTGATATCAAAGCCCTTGATATAGATATAGTTCATGCTGGAATGGATCAAAGGAAAATCCATATGCTTGTAAGGGAAGTCTTCCCTAAACTTAATTGGAAAGTGCCAGTCATGGTACACCATCATCTGTTACCAGGTCTATCCGAGCCAGCCATGCTTGGACAAACTGATTCATTAGAGGAAAGATATATTTGCAGTAAAATGAGCAAGAGCAATCCATCTAGCGGGATCGCAATTCACGACGATGAAAAGACAATTCATGAAAAAATTCGTAAGGCATATTGTCCTATTGACACTAGTGAAGACAATCCGGTTCTCGAATTGGTTAATTATGTAATCTTCCATGAATTTTCGCACTTTACTATCGAACGTTCATCAAAACATGGTGGAAATATCACTTATTATAACCAGAACGATGTCACAAAAGACTTTCTGATGAAAAAAATTCATCCTATGGATTTGAAGAACGCAGTAGCTGTGCACATTAATAGAATAGTTGAGCCGATAAGAAACCATTTTGAAGGTAGGGAACCTGAATTTAGCTAGTTAATAAGTAAAATTTTGCCTATTCTAGATAGAAACTTGTTAGTCTGAATGATATCAGAGATTTCATACCTTTCTCTGTATTTTTAGATGTCGTTGGTTGCAATGGTCGCTTGTTATGGTTTGATTTAAGACGTATGGAGTGGTGTGCCATCATAAGGAGATCCCGCCTAATAGATATAGGTCAAATAGTACATATCAAGCTCTTGCAGAACCTATCCTGGAGTAAATCAAATCTTCAACATCTCCGCGATTTCGCTATATTTTTTTTACGTACCCGGAAAGCAGTTTTATTATTGAAAGATTGAGGATTACGGACATGGAACTTGTATATGAAAGAATGTTTCATACCTTTCAGCTAGGAAAGTATACATTATAAATCATGATATATATTTATTTAATAATGAAAGAGCTACTGAATCTAGGTGTTAGGAAATCACTTTAGAACGTCAAGTAGTAAAACAAGTAGAATTAGATAGAAAAAGATGGTTAGTACGATATCTATTATTGGGTTCAGTTGCGATTGTACTTGCACTTAAAGTGTACTTGTTGTTATTTGTGATGGATTTTACATTAGGTATCTATAGTTTCTTTTCGAGCTTCGTTCTCTTTAATATCTTGCTTTTTGCCTACACTAGATATAAAGATCCATACATCGATGCTGCGAATATTCCTATAAATTCCTCGAATTTGAATAGTCTTCCGTTTTTTTCAATTGTAGTTCCGGTTAAAAATGAGGAGGAGAACATTAGAAACTGCGTACAATCTTGTATAAACCAATCATATCCAAAGAAGGAAATTATCATAGTCAATGATGGTAGCACGGATCGAACTGCGGAGGTACTTGACGACATGAGACGGGAAGAGAAAGCGAAAAATCATGATAACCAACAATTGCGCATTCTTCACTTATCAAGGAGTGTTGGAAAGAAAAAGGCTATAGAATTCGCCAGTCAAATATCCAAAGGTGAAATTTATGCTTTTATGGATAGCGATTGTGACATGGCGTATGACGCAGTAGAAAAGGCCGCGAAGATCTTTATTTCTGATAAACAACTCGGGGCACTGACCTCACATGGTAGGGTCAGGGGCGCGCACTCTGGTAACATATTGGAAAAATTTCAGGACGTATATATTGACGGCTCATGCAGAGCGATAAAAGCAGAAGAAAGCTCATTTTCTTCAGTTACCTGCTGCTCAGGGTCTCTCAGCTTCTATAAGAGAGAAGCCGTTCAACATTTTATCCACGAATGGGCGCATGACACATTTCTCGGAATGGATTTTAAATTCTGTACTGACCGACGTATGACGGCATATGTCCTTGGGACAAGGCCTAGAATGCATGAGAACAATACTGATGCAACATTAGCTACGAGAACGACTGACGACGTGGATCATGGACGAAGTGCTCAGGCTGATATTCCGATTCTAGCTGTAGGAAACGATGCAATAGAGTTATTGGAAAAGACTACAGACCCAGATCGGGATTATGATAAACGTTCTTCTCCTCCGCGTTGGAACGTCAAGTATAGCTATAGTATAAAGGTAAACGTAGGAGTACCCAACAGAGTCTCAGATCTCATAAAACAGCAAATTAGATGGAAAAAGAGTTTTATTCGAAGCCTGTCCTCTACCGGAGGAATGTACTGGAGTCGCCCATTTTATGTTGCTATGCTTTATTATATACAAACAGCTATGAAATTTATTCGCCCCTACATAGTGCTACATGCATTACTAGTTCTGCCCTTCGAAGGAGATTTTAGATCTACGATTTTATGGGTAATGGGTATAATGTATACCGGCATGATTTATGCTGTAGATTTCAGGCTACGTAACCCAGGCGACAGGCTTTGGTTATATCGGCCAGTATTCACTTTTCTCACTACTTTCGTCTACACATGGTTGCTTCCAGTAGCTGCTATGACACTAAGAAATAAATCATGGCGATAGATAAACTACACGTTCGCTATACCCTAGACTTCATATGTAAAATGGATAAGTAAAATAGGATAACGAAATATGGCAATTGCACTTGGGAACTAATGTGGCTTACCCATCAACTGAATAACATTTTTCTACAAGAGCCTGGTATAATTAGCGTCTCGTCTTAGGAGGACAATCTAAATACTTATAATCCATATTGGTCTGTATTTCTGTGATGTTATGCAAATCTAGCCTGATAAAGCTAACACTAGGGTTTTTTGTAGTATCTATATTGTCATTCCTTTTCGTCTCTCATCCACCGACAGCATATGGACAGAGTGCTGCACTTGTGAAGCCTACGACTGGTGGTAGTCTGAAGGTTAAGATCGAGCCTACTCCAATAATCATCAAGGTAAATACGCCAACAAAATTTAAAGTAACATTCTCCAAATCAGCAGGAAATGCTCAGCCACATATTGATTATGATTTTCTTATTACAAAGAACGGCAAAGGTGTTTTCTCAGCATCTTCTTCAACGGGTCAAACGGGGGTCCCGCTACACACTGCTGAGGGTATTGTAACTATACCTTATGTATTTCATTCATCAGGTAATTACCTATTAACAGTAAAGGTGTTCGGTATACTTTTTAATCCTATTAGACCGGAATCTGCGGATTTTCCGATCAAGGTAACCTAGTATACCAACGGTCTCGTGTCGAGTACACGATCACTGAAATAGGAGCCAACATTCTGCATTAACTAACCCTGTCTCGAAATCGAAAATGATACAATGAGGATATGAAGAGAAAAGACGAAGACGGAAAATGGATATTTTAATCAAAGATTATTACATATTAGACAAGAATTGTCTGTGTTGTTGTTCTGCGGATGAAAAGAAGGAATTCCAGGCTTTCATAACATTATTATTGTACTCTGTGACAGTATCGATTGTCCTATTGCAGACCTTTAAGTTCTCTCTAAAGGTATCAAGACTATTAATCAGGAGTTGATTGTTAACGTCAACTGCCCTGATCGTGCCATTAGTAATCTGATTAGACTGATTTACCAATTGCTCCGCGTATGGACCAGAGGAGTGGATTGACCAATTGTTTCCTAGAAGCTGTTTTTGAGCAGATACTGTAGTTTGAATAATATTTTTTGCGGTCTGGATATAATCAAGCTGAAGATTAGAAACAGACTGATAATATTGAGGTTGAGCCTTCGCCATTTCGTCTACTGTTCTCAGTAAATTTTCCTTGACAGAATCGTAAATATTCAGACCTTTAGAGGTGATTGTATTTTCCTCTGTTGGTTTATAATCTACCATAGAACTATTTAGCTGTAGTTCTATATAAATATTGGTAATCAATACCATTGTTTACCGAATAAAACCGTAGGATTATCTATAGCATACCCTCTAAATTGCATATTTTTAAGGACATCTACTTTATGAGAATATCTATATGTGGTAACACGGGGAGTTAATATACACGAATCTTTGATCAGAGGCAGGAAGATTTTCTAGCCAACTGGGTTTGATTAACTTGAGAAGATATAATTCTAGCTATTGCAATATTTGCTTAATCTTTCAGTACGATTTAGAATTCCACAATCTAAGGATTAGCAATCTTTCACAAAAATAGCATTGTCTAGAATTAGAACCCATGCCAAAAATAGATAGACATCTAGCTTGTGAGGGTTTTGCTCATAAGTGCGGCTTATGATAAAGTCAAATATCTTCCAATTGTCAAAAGAATCTCTGATGCGTTATGGAATGAGGCCAGGTTGTTGATACTTCCATCAGAAAAACCAAATAATTCCATAGGACGTCCAGCAGCAGTATGATGGCTAAAGTAGGAATTCAATAGAGAGGCAACCACTTGATAGTAGTAGTATTCGGTAAAGGCATCTCTAGGCAGAAATGACTGATTGGACCTAATCCTACAGACAAATGTAAGTTAGTTAGGAACAAAATGTCCTCCTGTATTAATAACCGATGGACAAGGTATTTCCATTATCTGTTATTGTTATTATTATTGTTATTATTATTATTATAACTGGGGCTAATACGCATAATGATATGAAAGGCAGCAATAAACACGCTGGAAAATAATACCGTAGTTAAAAGACCATCGTCTAGGACATATAAAGAAAAACAGAATCTTTATCTATCTTGATAAAGGATATGACTTTCAAACGATCGTAGTATACGAACCAATAAAGGATATGACTTTCAAACGATCGTAGTATACGAACCAATAAAGGATATCTATCACATATTTGACATAGAGGAGAACAATCAGTTATAAAGATTAATGGTTGTAATAATCATCGTCATCATACTAAAAGAAGATGGGTTGTAGAAACAACTAACTCTTGGCATAACAGGTTCAGAAAACTTTTAGTTGGGTATGAGAAGAAGTTAGGAGGCTATTTTGCCTTAGTAGTAGTATATTTAGGCTCTATTATTATCTATAGGAGGATAATTTTAGGATAGGCTCTTAGATATACATGAGCCACTGACGACAACATACTACATCTACTGGTTTCAAGCATATTCGCCTAGCTTCTTTTCATTCGAGAATCTTCTTTTATAGTCCGTATAAACTCTTCCAATTTCTTTAGACTTTCAGGATGCAGGTGATGCTCAATTCCCTCCGCATCCCGATTGGCTATATCAACAGTTACACCGATCATTTTGAAGAATTCTGCAAGAAGGCCATGTCGTTCCCTAATGCTCTCTGCAACTTTTATACCCTCGTTAGTTAGGCTTATGCCTCTATATTTTTCATATTTTAGGTGCCCACTCTCCCCTAGCCTTTGTACCATTTTTGTAACGCTTGGAGAGCTTACGTTAAGGTATTTGGATATTTCAATAGTTGTTGCATATCCTTTTTGCTGAATTAGCTCAAATATTACTTCTAGATAATCTTCCATTCTATCTGTTCTATCTTCTTTTTTTGAGTTATTAGCGTCACGAATTGATTCTAATCTAGTTCCTTTAGTCGTAGGCTCCATGCATATCCCAGTGATACATCATACAATAGGTACATTCCTAATTATGCTTTTACTAAGCCGTGTTAAACGATAATTATACAATGATTTTGCTCGACCCGCTCCATTTGTAATTTATATGCTTTTTTTATATTCTATAACACCGATATCAGGAGTGGATCCACTGCTTCTTATTCTCAGAGATAGTTCATGTCATTTAGCACAGAAAGAATTTCATATAATCAATATAACGCCCGATATTTGTACCAGTGATAAGATATGATTTGGGAGAAGTGATAATTAACTGATCTGCTGATGTGAATTATTAGAGTAGGGCCACACCAGAAGCTTTGTATACCGACTATATTTTATAAGCTTGAGATTAAATGAAATATACCAATTCTGGAGGTTAATTATTTAGTAACGCTTTCTGGCCTAGAACAATAAACCCCATTCAACTATGCTTTGCCAGAGATGATATGGTTGTCGGTTAGTTCCCGCAACTATCTTGTTTAATATGACCTATGAAGGATTCAAGATCTGCTGTTGCAAGGCAACATACTTTATCTCCTGCGCCGTAGTAAACAAACAACCGTCCGTCCAACACACATCCACCGGTGGGAAATACCACATTGTTAACATCTCCGTATAATTCATACGATTCCATTGGTTGCAATATTGGTCTCCTAGTCCTAGCAAGTATCTTGTTTGGTCTATTCAAATCCAGAAGCGCGGCACCGGCTCTATAAACTTTATCATTACTTACTCCATGATAGATAACTAACCAACCATATCTCGTTTTGATCGGTGGTGGCCCTGCTCCGACCTTTAATTCCTCCCAGTCTGACTTAGGACTTATAAGGAGAGTGTATTTGCTACGGGCCATCAAAGAGTTCCCTTCCCCAAGCCAGATACTCGGTCTATCTACTCCATAATCCTTTCCAACCCATCGACTTGGTCTATGTAACGAAAAATACTTATTTGTTCCTTTTCCACTTATTGAATGTGCATCAAATTTATGTGGGAAGAAAACAACATCTTTGTCGTCATCGGTTTGTTTTGTTATGGTACCTAATCTGGTAAAAACACGATAATCACTCGTCGTAGCTAATGCTGTTAAAGTCTCTGGACCTTCGCGTACATACTTGGAAGGAACTACATAAACAAGGTAATCCCTCTGACCAATCTTTACTAAACGAGGATCTTCTATACCGAATCTCTCGTATTGGACATTAGGAGAAATAGCAACCTCATTACGTCTAACAAACGTATAGCCATCAGTGCTGGAAGCATATCCTACTCTTGAAATATAGTCTTCATATTCGCCAATAGCACGATACAACATATGAATTCTAATCCCGTCATATAATACTCCGCAGTTAAAAACTGCCTTGGATTCCCACCAGTTATTATTATCAGGACTCAAAATCGGATTTTTACTATACCTCTTTAGGACCATCTCGTTTGCAGACAAGACAAATCCATAAGTAAATCTCTGGTTTTATTAACCTACGCACTTTAGATGGTATAGAATAAGACTCTTCAAAACCATTATCCGAGGTACTATCTACCCTAAACAAAAAGTGCCCTGAAATTGAGCTGAAGTTACATCTACTGAACTGAAGTGATTTAGGTTGCCTTACTTATGTCATTGACATTGCTAGTGCTATCGTATAATAGTGATATCATCTAACAGCTGCAATGTATATACAGTTCTTCGACAATTTGCATCGATTCATGCCAAGGTACTAAAAACAACATCTTTAGTTGATTGTCCTACTGTATATATGCTCCGAAAAATCTGTTGTGAATGACGACAAAAATGGGGGGAGAGTAATGTGGTTATCGTATGCCATTCAGTGCCGATTCAACCTAATTTAATCATCCGAGCCTTATCGACCTTTATGATTGGTGATGGTGGTGATGGTGGTGATGGTGGTGATGGTGGTGATGGTGGTGATGGTGGTGATGGTGGTGATGGTGGTGATGGTGGTGTCCGTCTGCATAAGCCAAGTGTTCAGTCACGATTGGAGCCGTTGCCATCAGTGCTATCGCGGCCATCAAAGTAATAGTTGCCATCAGTGCTATTTTCCTATCACTATTTTTATTCATATTTCTGCTAGATACTCTTTTTATTTACAATCTTATAAACAAAGTATACAAATACCTGCATTGGAACCCAGAGATGGAATTTGCCCTGCACTAGTCGAATATAAAATCTCGCTCAACCTACTCCGTCATTAAATCAAAATGTTGTTTAGCAATGAGGTGTGTCATCATTAACGAGTAAAATAACAAGCCATAAAAATGAACATGAAACGGTCCCTCTTGGTCCTAGGAACGATGGTGGTGTTTACCAGGGATACTCGCATATCAGGCAAGTAAGCGAGTAAAAGTGATTGTATTGAACATCGTAAAGTTGGACAATAAAACAGTAATAGCTAAGGAGTTTGGTAGTCAAAGGATTTGATAAAGCTAGCAAACGATACCGTCTCACTCACATCTTCAGGATCACCCAACAAATCTGGCTATGTTCCATCCATGGGTAATGCTATCGAGATAATTAATACTGGAAGTAGCAAAAGTAAAAACTTTACCGCGATGTACTCTAAATGTTGAAGGTACACAAGGAAAAATGGTCAACAATCTCTAAAGCCTCGTCTCAGCAGCTACTTTACACCATCTAACACAACCAACTCAGGTAACTGGTTAATTTACATGAAACTTGGCTACCCATATTGAGAACGTCCTAATAACCGAATTGTGCTAGATTAAAGCCGCAATTTAATGACATTTTTTGTTTGTATTTAAAAATATAGAAGACTATTTTGACCGTTGCTTAGACTTACCATAGTTACTGGTTATTATTTGTGCCTCGAGTCTTTTTTACAAAATCTCGAGTGAGTGTGATAGGTTCAATTTTAAGAATTTATAATAGAAATGAGTTTCTACCGGCCTGAATATTATACTAGAGGTGTTTCATTAGAAGAAATTTCACATCTGGCCAATCCACACTTTTCCGTTTCCATTAAGTTTATTGAGAGTCTGTTAATTGCATTTTCGACAGAATAGCCAAATTGATTAGATTGTTCGCAATAAATCCCATTTCTAACAATGCGAATCATAGGGGCCTATTCTAAACGTTACTTATGTTATCAATAGTAAAGTTTTTGACATATCATCTTATTGGTAATAAGATCATTTTTCGCAGTAGGCCCATCTGACTTATAGTACAAACATTAACCAGTTCATATCATATCAGATCTACTGACCGACTCATTTACCAAATTTCCGGTAGTACTTTCTATATATCTATTTTGCTAATGAAAATACTAACTAACCAAACAGTTAGTTGATATATAATACTAACTTATATGTCAGAAAAAATGCTATATTATTTATTAATTGGACAATACCGTTACTGCAATACGTAAAGAAAAACTAGTAAGAATCAATGGTGAACGTGATGATATTATTTTCGAAAGAAAAATGGACGATATTACTTCGGGCTTGCAACCGGAATATTCTAGGTTACTACATGATATATCAGAAGAAAACGCACTCACAATAGGAAATTACATTCAAGCATTAAGAATGGAGGTCAATCCCTCTGATCATTACAGAGGCGATGTAATTAAACTACTATGTACGTTCTCTAAATTTAATAATAATCATCCTTTTAGCGCTATAAGTAGGGATGATATAATTTCATATCTAGAAAGTTACCGCAAACCAGAGACATTAGATCCCATGCATAGATGGATTGAAACTTACAATATATACCGAATGCATTTGATTAGATTTTTAAGATGGTTATATTATCCTGACATTGAACCAAGGAAACGACCAAAACCAGAAGTGATTCAGAATGTATTACAGCTCAAGCGAAAAGAACAATCAATTTACAAGCCTACAGATCTTTGGACAGTTGAGGATGATCTGCTATTCCTAAAGTATTGCCCTTCTAAAAGAATAAGATGCTATCATGCTATGTCTCGTGACACAGGCTGTAGGCCACACGAATTATTGAAGTTAAGGATAAAAGACGTCGTATTCAAAGCCACCAGAAATAGACAATATGCAGAAGTTTTGGTCAACGGAAAAACAGGAAGCAGATTTATCCCTTTAATAGACTCGATTCCATATATCAAAGATTATTTAAATTATGAACATCCGCAGTCAGCAAATCCAAACACGATATTTCTATGTGGAACACGTAAGAGCTTAGGTAGGATTCTGAATATATCATCACTATCACGGATTTATGGTATATATAAGCATGAATTATTTCCAAAGTTATTAAACGATCCAAATGTTCCATCGGAAGATAAGATGATGATTGAAGAATTACTGAAGAAACCATGGAACCCGTACGTACGAAGACATAGTGCGTTGACAGATAAATCCAAAATACTCAAAGAACATACTTTACGTCAATTTGCAGGTTGGAGCACGAATTCCAACATGCCTCAGAAATATCTTCACTATTTTGGAAATGAAGCAAGTGAAAGCTTGTTAGAAGCATATGGTATAGTTACAAAAGACCAGAAATTATCAGATGTACTAAGACCAAAGCAATGTCCTAATTGCAATGAACCTAACAAACCTGATAGCAAGTTCTGCGCGCATTGCAGGATGGTTTTGACATATGATGCCTATAACGAAAGGTTAGATGAGCAGAAGAAGAAGGAAGATAAACTGGCAGTTATAGAAGACCGATTCAATACTATGCAGTCTCAGATGTGTACGCTAATTACAGCTCTTGGAAATATGGATGGCAATAATAAAGTCCAATTTGCAAAGCAGTTGTATCACAGCGGAATATATGAAGTAGATAGTGTCACTATCTAATCATCAGTTTGAGGTATGTGGGATTCATATCTAGCACATTTCGTGCATTCGTAATATTTTCCTAGCTTATAGAGTAACGTCTCCTTCCATTTATGCCCACAATTATTACGATATCTATCTTTATCTAAATAAAAGACTTCGAAATATGATAAATAATCATCTTCTATGACTTTATGGACTTCAGGATAGATTTTGGCAAAGCTACTAGATAATTTGTTGTAACTTGCCTCTTTTAACTCAATGCCTTTGGTAATATCTTTGGTGTATTCCTTAGGAAGGATAGTCAAAAATGTTCCAAATAACTCTGGTAATGAGAATGCATTGTTAATGAAATCAAGACCTGCTTTTGTTCTCATATTACAGTTAGTAATCTTTCCTGTTGGGCTCATTGCCTCTATCAACATGTAAACAATGAATGCGCCGATTCGATTCACGATTTGAAATAATGCATATTCTATATCATCCCTAAACAGCTCTGGATTTCGAAACCTTATCGAATCCAATTCTAAATCTGGGATAAATCGCATAATTAACAAGTAAACTTTAGATATCCTGCAAATTCTAATTTGCCATCGTCAAGTACATCATCTTTAACGAAGTATTTATTCCCATGCTTAACGATTTTATTTTCCATGATTAATTTGTTTACTAAAGAGGTAACGGTTTGCATAAAAGCGTAAAGGAATTTCCGGAATTTATATTATATATAACCTCAATATTCTGCATGTCATCAAAATACAAGAATATTGTGGTATCAGAGACCAACTACAATATTCTAAAACGGCTAGGAGAAGCAGGAGAGAGCTTTAATGATGTCATCACGGACATTTTGACTAGGACTTCAACAGTCTCATTAAATGGTGAATTTAATGATGGATAGTTTCGTCGCAATTGATACAGTAGCAGAATGCTTGACTGAAAAGTGTTCTGACTGTACAGGATTTTACATCAACAGATTATTTCAGCATCACTTACAGTGCATGCATGTCATAAAAAGGCCATGATGTTAGAACAGGTTGGGCACCCCGAATCTAACATCAATTTGCGGACACCCTCTTCAGTCAAAGGTGAAGAAAATGAGCGCTGATGATAGATTCTCTAAAGATATAGATAAACATTTTCATCGAATGAAATCTAGCCCTGATGATGGGTCCATAGCACATTCGAATTCAGACATATTAAAGACAACAGACATCACACAGAGAACAGGAACAAAAGCATACTCGATCAAATACGCCACAAAAAACAAGTGCTATAGTATTCATATTGAACAACGACAGCTTGAGGTCGATCAGGTGGGATTTTCCGGTCTAATTGATGACCTATACAAGCAGCTAGGTGACAAGTGGATACAAGATAGCACGGAGCATTCATGGGTAAACAAGTATACAGAGCGAGCCCAAGTGTGTTTGTTGGATATATATGAAGTCGGCCGCGCGGAATTCATTATAGATCCATCTGATTTGGATGATAAAACCAAATCCTTACTCTCTGAATTAGATGAGGACTCTGAAGAGTATATAATCAGGGAAGTTATCAGTAGGATATTTGCTAGCATAGGTGTCCCGCACTTTAAGTTGACACAGAAATATTGTGTGTTATAGCACAGGTGCGTCTTGAGATGGTTGGACTCATTACTGTTGAAGAGAAAATCAGAGTAGTAAAGGAAACCTGGTCGACCGGAAGGCTTATTGATGAACTATTCTTGGAGCTCGACAATGCAAAGGAAATAGATGAAAAAGGTGGCATATCCAAAAGGAAGTATAGTAACGATACTAATTCCATTACAAAGTATGGGGCATTACATACCATTTTTAATCTATACAAATTGGATAGAATACCAAATCAAGGGATCGTTATTGTCTATCATGGTACGAGGCCAGCCAATGATCTGGGCTTTATTCAGAAATATGAAACATATGATTACTCAGAAAATGAAGCTAAAAAAATTCATCAGCATAAATTCGATTCTGAGTTAATAAACCGACAAGTCGATTCTATTCTCGGTCAAAAACTGGGGTTTGCACATTGAGTATGGATAATGTGCTAGCTATGATTGCTAAGTATGGTCCGGATCCTGAATCCTCCTCTTTTGCTTCTCGTCACGATGCGATAGCATATCATAATATTTGGGCCGATTTTTGGCGTTACAATATAGGAGTCAACGTCATACCATCTGATACTAAAAATAAGAAACCAGTAGTTCCATGGTTTGGATGGCAAAGCAAAGCAATACCAGAGTCATTGCATCGCCAATGGAAAACAGAAGGCCTATTTTCAAATGGGATTGCTGTTATATTGGGGAAAGTCTGGCACAGACAAGATCTGGCTCATTATTACCTGGTTGGAGTGGACGCGGATAACAAGAAAGCTATTGACGAAATTTGTAATTATAATGGAGAGGAATTTGCTGCGAAAACCTTAGTTGAACAGCATAGAGATAATCCCGCTAAAGCTCATTTTTATTTTTATGCTACAAGACCGATTAAAGGTAAGAGTAGCGATAATGCTCTACTAGCCCACAGGCTTTCGACCAACGAAATACCTGCAATAGAGATCAAAAGCCTTGGCAGCCATGGGATTCTGTATTGCTCCGGCTCTTTTCATAAAGATGGATACAATTATGAAATTATAGGATCACGTAAACCAGCAATATTAAATGAATTACAAACCGCAGAGCTAGAAAACCACTTTAACAATATTTTTAACAAATATATGATAAGTTATCTCTCCGTAGGTAGCGCAGATAATTCAGCAAGTGCAAAAACAAAGTTACCAATAGAAGAGCTTTTCAAGCCAGTCTATAAAGTGCTGGAGGGCCATAATCGACATGAGGCATTGTTACGGGTGATAGAATCACTTACTTCGCGACCGTAATATTTTCTCACTGGAGGAAATAAAACAGTTATCGAAGAACTGGAACAACACTCATTGTATGCCGCCACTTGATGATAGAGAGTTGGAAGGACAATGGAAATGTGCCCTAGAATTTATTGCGCCAAAACAAAGGCAATCATCATGGCAAAACGATATTGGGTCCCAAGATCACAATCAAAGCATTACTGCTGAAGAAAGACAACAGGAACAAAATTCGCATCCAGTTAGTGAACTAGCCGAGAAAATAATGTCTCGGTATATCTTTAAAACACTAGCAGACACTGAAGAGATGCTGTATTACAGAGACGGAATTTATCATTCAGGTGGAGAACAAATAATCAAGACAGAGCTGGAAAAAATTGCCGGTTATTCGATTAAAATTAATCAGCGAAATGAGATTATAGCTCATATAAAGTACCGGACAATTGTAAACAGGGAAGAATTTGACAAGAATGAGTCAGTTATTAATGTGAAAAATGGTTTATTAGATATAACGACTGGAGAAATTAGGCCACACAAGCATGATTATTTGTCGATCATCCAGTCGCCAGTGACGTACGATCCTCGCGCTACCTGTCCCCGAGTAATCAAGTTCCTAACTGGAGTAAAACAAGAGATGGGATTTCAACTCTTGTAAGATTATTTGGGTATTGTCTATACAGGAGCCCGCGTTACGAGAAAGCAATTATGTTAGTTGGTCCAGGCAGAAATGGCAAAAGCGTTCTCATCAAACTAATTGAAGCTTTAGTAGGAAAGCATAATGTAAGTCATGCAAGCCTACAGGAATTGTTAGGAGATAGGTTCGCAAGTGCAGATCTCAATTGTAAACTTGTTAACGTTTTCGCTGACCTTGAAGCGGATAAACTAGTAAATACTGGTAGGTTCAAAGCCCTTGTTTCTGGTGATAGTATCCGGGCACAACGGAAACACCAGCAAGTCTTTAGTTTTAGAAACTATGCCAAACTGATTTTTAGTACGAATAAGATACCTGAATCTATGGATAACAGTTATGCCTATTATCGTAGATGGGTGATACTGCCTTTCGATAGAATTTTTGAAGGTGAAGAAGAAGATACGGATTTGATAAGTAAACTAACCACCGAAGAAGAATTGTCAGGTCTTCTGAACCTGGCACAAAGGGGCTTGACTAAACTCATTAAGGAAGGTGGTTTCAAAGAGACACCGGTAGAAAAAATAAAGCAACAGTATGAGCATAATGCCAGTATAGTAAAGCAGTTTATTGAGGAGCAATGCGTTATTGATCTAAATAAACCGGACATCTGCATTATGGCAACCACTTTGCGGGATTCATTTCAAGAATTTTGTCGGACAAGGCATACTAAAGTGTTAGAAGAAAACATATTAGGAAAAGAGTTGGCACAACAAGGCATACTAAAGGATCGTATAATGAAGAACAAGAAACGGGAATATTACTATGTAGGAATCACAACAAAACAGGCATTAAGAGGTGAAAATGAGACGTTGATCTCTACCTCTACTACCTTCTAGTGTAATATTTTGGGCTCATAATAGGACTTTAGATATTCTCTCCTGATCGCATTTCAAGCAGAGCCATTTTTCGTCAGTTGTAGGATATTGCCCTAGTTGCCTTAGATGCTGTTAACTTATTGTCAATTCAATAGAATGTACTATGACAAGATACTATTACAATTAAGAAGAAAGTAAGAGAATAAGTTGCAACTTACTAGGGGAGCCAGGGCAATAACGCCATACTCCACAAATGCAAAAGCCATGCATGAATTCACAAGGCGAATTAGGAGGAACACGATCTATTGTGTTAACCAACGACGGCGCGTTCAACCTATCTAATGTATAGAAAATCAACTCTGACGGATTAATTTACATATAATTTTCTTATGATAACACTTATATCGCTTAGCGATATTAGGAGAAAACTTGACGGTCAAGGTTAACTGTATAATCAACTACTTTTATGATGATTCAGCAATATCATAACCCCACTTCCCAAACATGATTTAGACCGTAGTCCATGTTATCCAATAATATCTCTAAAACAAGGAGGATATTATTGTAAATTACATCCTGAAATAAAGAATGTAGATTTGGATTCGATAGAGCATCATATCCAATACAAACGTCCTGTGGCGCGTAAATCAGATTTATTAAAAATGCCCCGAAATTACTTATAAATGGATTATTCTATAAATAGGTAACATTGTCAGAACTTGAAGTAAACTTATTTAGTCACGAACAAAATTGTCGACTCTACAATTTGATGATATCTATAGATAGTAGCAATTAGTGAATGTAAAAATAAAGCATTTAGTTCATATGGCAAGTTCTAACATGCCCGACAATATTTGATTAAAGTCAGGTTAGTTATATAGGATAACTGTTATAAGATGGTTCGTAGCTTGACACCTTAAGAATATTTCCGAAATTGAAGCGTGCTAAGTTTAGACGAACTGTTCAGTGTACATAGACATTGATCAGAATGGTTCGTTAGTAGATAAGCCATGGGTGCATGCTATGTCCTCTCTGCCTTTCATCAGATTATGTTGGAATCTTACTATCAGATAATTTTATTTTAATCTCTTGTCCTGTACTGGGTTTTAGAGTCGTTTGATTGTTATTATGACTACTGTATCTCTTCTTCGATTTTCTTCGTCCAATATCATTGCATATATTGCTGCATTGCTTCTACCTCTGCCAAATTCTCTTCTACAATTCGCATGTTGAACTTTTCCTGGTCTACAGACTTTTGCTTCTTCTGAATTGCTTTGTATATCATATCTTTAACCTCCTTTACCGTTAGTTCCTTCTCTTTAGTTTTGGGCAATTGTTACGTCCTGTAGATAGGTAGTGATTTCTATAGACTGAAGAACTGCAAGTAGAGGGAGTGTCCTTATCATGACAACATTTCCAGTAGAGCAGTCTAAAAAAGTGTATTGGAAGTTTATGAACGGCTAACCTGCATTAATATTACATGTCAGAAACTGCCCTGCTCCCTATGGTACCAGTTGCTTGTAGTGAGCCAGGGTGGCTCTAACATCTTGGCGTGAATTCGTATAGATATATGTAGTAGCAGGACTTATTTTTACCAACCTTCCTTTAACTTGTTGGCGATCAAGTTTGGCCTTGCTTGGTGTTTCTAGCCCAAGTGACCCCGTCTTGACTTCTCCTGAGCGCTCGTAATTGGCGATTATAACTCCGCTTGGTGAAATCCCGCTTTCAAGAAAGTTTGAACCCAGCTGAATCTAAACCTTCTGCAAACAAGCGCTTGCCAGTGCCAAGAGTAATAGGAAATATTTTTAGCCAAAGCTCCTGACCAAATCATACTTTAAGAGTGTCTGAACAAGATTGCTGGTTGCCATGAACTTGTATTTCTGGCCCATCCTGCTCCTTTATCCTTTTAATTCCCTCTGGAACATCACCATTTATCAGTTCTGAATTATTCCAATCCAGTTTTGTCAGGGTCTTTGAAGCTACGTATTTCTTGGCATTATTGAGTTTGGCCGGCGAATGGGTTTTGATTTGCGTTCACGTATGGCCAGTATGCTCCGGAATATTTCTGTACGTTTTTCTGCCAAGCAACAAATCGAAAGGTTTACTCGTCTGCTTGATCACCACATTAAGAAGAAAGTCGTCAGAGTATCCAGCTACCCAGCCTTCGTGTTCAAACCCTCCAGTAGGATTCTTCAGGCCCACCTGGAGCCTGCATCACGTTGTCAAGGGATATGAAAGACAGGACAATTGTCTTTCTCATTTATTTCCCCTCTCCTAAAATTTCCCTCGCTATATATCTGATAATCTTTTTAAGTTCATATGTGATTGGCTTATCCAAAGGAAATCGGACAGGCCCTTTTTCTTATATATGGTGCCAGTTCTTTTTTGACCGGTTCAATGCCATGGTGGTTTTGAATTTTCCTCCGACGCACATATCATTTTCGGTAGCCAACGCTTCCCAGTTCGAAGCAAACGCCAGCCGATGATAGACATTCCAAATGACATTAACCGGATCATAAGAAAGCAAGACATTATTATTAATATAGCTGCACGCGCTTAAGGTCTGCAAATATAGTAAGATATTCAGACCATTATCTTCAAGAACAGCAGCAACATCTGCATTATTGATGCGATCGTTTACAAGGAGATAATTTTTCTTTCACCCCCTTCACAGAAAGAAATTTTCCCCCTAGTAGTCAGAAAGTAAATGAAGTAGAGCATAACCTAAGCTTTATCCTATCACACCAGAATTCGGCAGTTTCCGATAACTCATTGATCCACACAGAACCGAAGGTCCTCTAACCTTCAGACACTATAACCTTACCAACAGATATCTATTGGTATGGGAATTACATTGTCCCACACTATCAAACACTGTTCCACATTATAGTTACAGGTCTTGACGACGAAATGGCACTTCGTTTCTAATCAACTGCAATTAGAATCTTCTTCTATAAATATTAAGCAGAATGTTCAATAACATCTATCACTACAATTGTGACATGTGGAGTAAGGCCAAATCAATTATCGTAATGCCAACAGTCATGATGGCAATAGTGCTAAATTCTGTGATTGTAGAGTTAAGAAATTCTGGATATAAGGTCGTAACGGGTTTCGTGGAGGAATCAAAGAAGGGTTTACCACCAAGGGCTGAAAGTAAATAATGAATAAATTTATTATTTTATTTTTGATTGTTGGCTTGGCAGCTTGTATGGTTTCGGTGGGTGGTTTTAGTGTGAGTCTGGTCGAGGCTAAGGATTCAGATAGTGGCGGCGACGATAGTAGTGATTCAGGAACCAGTGATAATGGTGACAATGGCGGTAGCGACAGCGGTTCAAGCGATAATGGTGACAATGGCGGTAGCGACAGCGGAAGTAACGATAATAGTGATTCAGGTGGCAGTAGCACTAGCGGTGTAGATGATAGCGATAATGCTGTCACTGGTGATAATAGTGCTCCTACCGATGATACACCAGCCCCAACACAAGACGACACCCAAACGGCAAACAGTGACACGGCACAAGTTACGCCAATAGCACCGGCAACGACAACGACAACAACGCCAACAGTGCCTCAAGAAGACGCTGCTAAACTTCCAGATTGCCATGGCAAGTCTAAAGACTGTGTGACAATGCGGCGATGTCTGTCTAAAAGGCTCACGTGCGCATGAATGCGAATGCGATGGTAAACATGACCCTAATTGTCAAAAGCACAGTCCTATATGTGATAGTATCCGGGGCTGTGAAGGTTTAGGAAACTTTTGCCATTCCCATAAGGATGCAGGTGTATGTAAGCCATTTAACCCGTCACACCCTGACCATGGTACTAAGGTCATAGTCATACACAAAACCAAGACAATTCATAAGAAAGACTTTACTAGTATACCAACCGTGTTCGTTCCAAATGTCGGTCTAGTTCAACCGTTGAATTGTAAATTAAATCAAGATAATGGAAAAATCGGATGCGAGTTCGTCGTAATAAAGGTGATTAACTAACCACATCTTTACTTTGCGAATTGACAACTCTTTTGTCTAAGGTCAGATTTACCTTAAATACTGTCTTCCAACATCAATATCCGAAGGAGCCGTTTCAACGAATTTTCTGGCAAACTCTTTGCTATTCCACTCTTCAAATGGATCAAGATACAACTTTCTTAATTGACTTAACGTGAGACAGAAAATCTGATTGAATGACTTGACCTCGACTTTTGTTTTTGGGTATATACAATCCAAGTCTAGAAATGATTCTCTCATCTTATAACAGATATGATATTGCGTGATGAGAGTATTAAAGAAGTAGTTTGTAATTAGTTAGCGCCATCTATCTTTCATCATTCTGGCTATGGTCGTTACTGATGGGTATTACTGTTCACACCTAGTAGTAATAAAATAGTCTTTGACACCAGCAACAAGTCGAAGTATATAAAACCTAGTACCAATCATATTTGCATAGATAAAAAGATATGTTGTGTTTGGATATTTCTCCAATAATAGAAACCCGCTTCAGGGCGGTAATGGGCCGGCATCTAGGAAATAGACGTGGTAACTTAACATTAGCGACGGAACAAGCAATTTGGTTATGGGGAGTATTGTGAGCAATACCAGGTATAGTTCCATAAACACTCGATGGTAGAGAGCACAGATGGATCTTTTGGGCATAGGATTCTTTCTAATACTGCTTTCCCTTGAGGTGTGATGGCGCGATGGTCTGGTGTAACTAAAGTCTCGCAAGGTTGTGATATATAAGAACGAACGAGGGAGTTATTGCATATACCCCACCAATCTATGCCTTCATAATAGACTCCAGAAGGTTCTTTAGTGAATGAATCTGGTTTGGATCAGGTTGTTGCATTGAAACTTCGGCTATGGACATTGACTTGTTCGCCTGATCAATAGAAGTTTAGTTTACATCATATCCATCATCTGGCGTCATGCCATAACACTGTGCCTCAGTTAAATACTGTGGGCAAATCGTATAACCTTCGTCATCTTCCGCCTCTGATCGGTCTACACCAAAAAATGGTATTCTTATTTGCTCTATAGTAGGCCCTTGATTGTTTGTCGATCCAAAGTTATCACAAAGTGTAACGTTTGGATAGATCAGGCGTTGAATACAGGAATGGAATGATGCATTGACTAAATTTAACATAAGAGAGCATTAACGTGTTGAAACCTCGCATACCCAAAACTTGAAGTGCCAAAGCTGAATAACTGAATATTAATAGATCGTCACCACAGCCTATGGAAGCAGATGCAGAATTGAACGAAGTCCATCAAGTCCACTTGATTCGTTCATTTTAATAATACCATCACATCCAGTGGGCCCCGCGAGCAGACCTAATCCTCTGATAATCCACCCTATCTGTAGCGCACGAACAAGGTCAAGTTAATTTATGAATGACAACGGCAACTTATTTAACGTTTTTTTATCCTTAGGAACACAAGGGAGCGCTGGTACCCCGTCGCTACTACACATATGAACATGGACTCAACTCCAATGGTATCGTCCGTAGTAGCCAGTTGAACGAAGTCGATAGGGTACCACACCCCGCCACTATATCTTTAAGTCATCAGTTAGTCATGACAGTCAGATTGGAGTGGCATATTAGAAATACGCAATCGAGTATATAGTATTGCTAATTGTTAGTTCTAGGTTAATTTTCTATATGTCGGATATGGTAGAATCAAATAGATATCAAAAATATCTAGTCCTACGTGTAGATTGACGTCCCTCGATGATAAAATTTATGTATGCTGTCTGTGAATAGGCGCGCCAAATAATTCGTAATGAGCCTGAACCACAACACTATAAAACCAAACAAGTCCTTTCGATTTCAGGTTAGTCGTGCTCTGAGGCCATAGCGGGTAATGTAGGATTTGGTGCATCGTATCCATCATGAAATCGTTTGTCATATTCTCCGAACATATTCTTTGGAGCCATTCTTGGCAAGTCTTGCCCATGTACGAATATGTTTTTGTTATTATAAAACAATTTTGTAGAATATTAGAACATTTAATATGACTTTATCAATGTGGAGAATTCTTTATGAGGTTAGACTTTTGTTAACATGGGTAGGCGCAAAACCTTGGGCCTTTTGCTGAAATGCAGAGGCTAAGCAAGGTTCATGTGCAGTTTGCTATTGATGGATGATTTCAATGGTGAGTTATAAGTGACTGATAAAGAAAATGAGAAAATCATGCCTCCATTAAAGATAATGAAAAAGAATGAGGTAATGAATGATTTGCTTAAACTACTTGATCTGGTTCAGAAACATGCTGATAAAGAAGGGTGTGAACATTGTCTTGACATACTGGAATCTGTCTTTACGTAGTGAAAAAGCTCAGTAGATAAAACGCCCCAATTCTTAGATTTTATAGGTAGTCGTGCCTAAGCCTGACACGCACTCAAACCATCGATTCAACTACGATACGATAGAATCCATCTTTGAAATATTCAGTATGTTTCTATGCATGTACGCTTGCGTTGCCTGCCCGGCTATCCTAACTCTAATACTAATGCCAATATTGTTGCCATCAGGACTATTGCCATTACGATAATTGTTCTGGTCTTAATCTATTATATGCATAATAGATGCATAATATTGAATATTCTACTCATTCATTCTAAATGAAGGCGCTAATAATGATATCTATAGTTAGTATCAGCTACTTAGATGCGAATCAATATACCACAGTACAGTCTGGTTTAGCATCTCTGGTAGTCAGGTATAAAAGATAACAATAGCATGAAAATATCAATAACCTATTGAAGTAGTGGAATGCTGTAACGTTCATTAGGGTTCTATGAGCTCATCACGGACGTTGCCTGTAAAACTCTATTGTAAGTTCTCTTACTCTAGATTATGGCTTCTGTTTCAAGACCTCTTCTATGACCGGTTCTAGATATTCACTACTGGTAGCAAATTGACAAACAGAAAACTAAGCGATGATAAGTTGCAAAAGGTCATTGATTTGTATAAGCAAGGTAACCTATAAGGCAGATATTTAACGAGACTGGTATTGCTCGTACTACAATATTGAGACAAATCCACCTTCATAGTTAGTTTAGTCTATTGGAATAATTCAATGTGGATTGTCGAGCCACTTGACCTCCCATTTTCACAAGGTCATATGAGACGATAGCAGGTTTTTATAGACAGGTAGTCTGGAATTTCTTAGTGTATCCTCTAGACATTACAAGCACTATTTACACCTGTCACACAAATCCCCATTTGTGTACCGCCAGTCGGCCTACCACCCATATCGTCATTAGATGTATGTGCATTTATCATTATTGTCGGTACAGATAATGAAAGTAGGCTTATTCCAATGACTAAAACTAAAAACACAAACATGGCATTCAATGATAAAATCGTAGCAAAAACTGCAATTGCACACTTTGGTTTTGTATATTCGTTTTTATTCGTTTTCATTCCTAATTCTTGCTCTCATAAATGCATTTCAGCATAAGAATACTTAAGTAGTATGAGTTTTTTGCAACTAAATATTGATTTTTTATGTATATTTAGGTAATTTAACATAATAGTTACAAGGTAAGCAAGTAATTGCGTCGCAACTAAATTATATATAAAATAATACATAATAAATTGGTTTGAAGTTATTTATTTAACCATGCTATACCAAATTTGATGTGCTATAACTAACTTAATAGAAGAAAAAGAGATAAACCATCATCATCAGCATCAAAGTAAAAGTATCACCTTTAATTAGACAATATTATTTTAGATAAACTGCATCGTGAAGCAGAACAAAAGGATACCAGTGTCAATACATTAGTAAGTCATATAATGAGAATGCACGTTGATTGGTATTCTAATGCAGCAAAAGCTGGATTTGTAAGTGTAAGGAGAGGATTGCTAAGTAACCTCATAAATAGACTTCCAGAGAAAGAGATATCTTCCATTGCAGAAAATATAGCAAAGAATGAAACCAAAGACTTTGTATCCTTCTAAGAAATGAATACAATATTGAATCGAGCTTTAGATGTGATTGAAACTTGGATCAAAATTTCAGGTCATCCATATAGACACGAAGTCAGCTACAATCTACACTCATATGTTATACAACATGATATGGGAAGAAATTGGTCTCTTTATATGGCAGAACAATATCGGTTTTTGTTTGAAGCATTTGAATTGAAAAAAGTAGATTTTGATATAAACTACAATACATTAGATTTTGTTGTTGATACTGAAAGATGACATACGAATTCAATAGCATATATTTCATAAGACTTGTTTCGTAGCGGAACCTGACTGTAACTTCTCTCATAGCCAATCAAAGTGAATCCTATTGAGGGTATGATGTCATAAAGGTCAGATATTGTCAGATGGGTCATTGGGCTGTAATGCAGTATCAGTTCAATGCGATTCGAGATCACATGTTGGGGAATGTCAGATAGGTCAGATATTGTCAGATGGGTCTTATTTCTTGTTCGATATCAAGATTAAATATGTCAAAACTGTATTTGACAGTGAGCCCGAAGTTTTATCATTACTTGTAGGTTGACAAGATTGAAACATCAATGGACTTGATTAATGAAGTTAAATTCTAGACTAGGAATTCAGAGTTGACCTTGCAAATTGATATCTATAGATAGTAGCAGCTAATCGATGCGAATCAACAGACTAATTCCGTTAATATGCAATACGTTTAACACATAGGACAACATTACATAGCATACACAAAAAGTTATACACTATGCTAAGAATATTTGAAGAAGAGACTGAAACTAACTAATGACCAAACAGGAAGTTAAAGACATGAATGGTTGGAATAGAATCAGAAGAGAAGTTCTTGTTGCTCATACAGTTGCAGATGAATTCTAGTTTAAGATCTTGACTTATATTCTTGAATCATCAATTTTTGAACCAATTATATGCTTTATTGTTCCTGTTCCAATAATTTCTAGCCTGAAGTGATATTTTTTAGTATGCTCTCCACTTCAAGCAGATTTTCATCGTGTATCTCCACTATAATTTTGTGTAGTTGTTTTAGAACATTATCTGCGCCTCTTAATGCTATAACCTCTGCTCCTTCAATGTCCATCTTCATCACATTACAATCATAACCATGCAAAATATTATCGAGAGTGTCGCAGCCTACCGGGTTTGAGGGAATATCATCACTTGATCTCGCAGTAATGCTGAATTGTCCCGTATAAACATGGCCACGTTGTCCATCTGACAAATGTTCGTAGATATAACTAACACCTCTGTGATCTGATACCGCCTTGTTTACAGTTCTTATATTTGTAAACCCGTCAAGGTCAACATTCCTGCAAAGTGCTGTAAAGGTTTCAGGATGTGCCTCTATTGCAAAAATTAGCACTCCCTTACTTTTGTATTGTTTTGCAATTTGAAGGAAGTACGAGCCTACATTCGCTCCTACGTCAACAAATACATCATTTTCATTCAAAGCGAGATGTTTTTTAAGGTCCTTTTCTCTTTCTATGAAGAGAACATAAAAATCATCTGTATGTTTTCTAGGTATTACCCTTATATTATTTAGTTTACAGATTTTTTCTGCAAATAGCCATTCAGGTAGGAAATTTACATAGGAAATATTATTATTTTTCAGGAATTTGTCCCTAAGGGACTTTCCCATCTTGATTCGTAAAAATAATCTATATAATATATAATAATGCTTTGCATAGTGGACAATAAACTTCGGGTTGAGTTTATTTCCTGCTAAGAATGCAGAATCATTCGCTACGGCTACGGCTTTGTATAGATTCGTGGGACTTCTCCCAACATCTACTTCACTAGTAGGCGTATGTAAGTAGAAATACCTCATATTAGGATCAGCAGTCAGAACGGCCTACCTCTTGAAAGATAATGGTTTCTCATCACAGAGATCAATTATGGAATCCCACAAGTTATCAATTTATCATTTACTAATAATAGGTTGCAATATTTTTATATTGATAACTTACTCTGATTTGCTCAGAGAAATCTATCTAGCGGTAAGATGATAAGTGGTCTATAAGGCATATTCAAATACTTCAATCGTCTACCTGGGCCAAGAAGATGTATTTGATAGTCATATGAAGTATTTACAGGCAGTTGTTATTAGAATAGTAAAGCCTATTAATATTGTATGGCCGCCATCCAAATATGGCTGAATGCGGGACTGGAAATAATGTCGTATAACGTGTGATGATGGAAGTCTCCATGATTTGATCTCTTCGGTTAAGATATTGACGTTGTCCTTTTCTTCTTTTTATTCATTTTGAGACACTTTCACTATCAACTTGATGCGTTTACCCCCTTTTTGTGGGCGCGCCAAACATCATACGGAAGTCGAATTAAAACCAGAAGACTTCAGCAAAGACATGTCTCTCAATCCTATGCTGACTCATGATCTTACCATCAAGACAATTACACATCATACAGATACTGTTAGTGTAATCGTGCCTGCTCTCTAAATCCAGTAGCCGTTGACCTAAGGGGCCTAGTACGACTATCTAATGCTTTAACTCGGGTAGAGGAGCGATTGCTACGATATATAGAATGCGCGCCTCAGCCGCTGTCACTGTCATCGTCAGCCGAGTCAAGTCTTATTCCTAACATCCATGTAGTAAAGCAAAGTCTTACATCCAATAGATAGATATGACAACTTACCAGCAGCAGAAGAAAGAAAAAATAATTAGAAAAGCGGTCGAGGATAAAGACAATAGTAACTGTAAGAGGTAATGACGGTAATCCTATTGTATTTGATAATGAGAAGAAATTCACACAATATCCAAAGCCGCTAATGAAAAAGCAACAAGCGAACTAGGTAGGGTAGGTAGGTAAGTAGATATGTCATTCACAACTGAAGAAATGAAGTTACTAACAAATATTTATACATAAACTAGTAATGATATACGATAAAATATATCGAACCACAAACACAGACACAGACTTCACGTTAGAAGAAAAAGCGAATATAAAGAAACTTAGAGATAGATTATCGCAATAATAACTAAATATGGTGTTTGAGGGTGCACCATCCTCAAACACCATCGTTCTGTCTGTCTTACCATCGGATTCTTTATAGGACATTGGTTATAGGTCGATAACATATTAAAATCTTATAATTAATTAATTAATTAAAGTGGCGTCGGGGACAAACCCCTGCGCCCCCAAACGCCACTTATTCGTCCTGTCCTGTCTTTAGTCACCAGTCTATGTATGGCATAATCTATGAAGCAAACATCTATTAAAATTTTAAGCTTAAATCTAACCTATGGTGGTTAGCGAATGTCTCGGGTGAGTCGAACCACCAGACCATTAAAAGTCCACTAAAATTCCTGTTTGTTGATATCCTCTTCTATAACGACCTTATGAGAGGCCTGAGAATCGGGCAAGCCATACCAAGAGCATTATATTGATAAACTTGAATGTTGGCAACGGGGAACCGAAAATTATGCCATTAGAAAGTTTCGTGGTGGGTTCCCCATCTGAAAATGGTCCAATTCACGCTCAATTTGAGCACAAACGGTGATGATCCAACTATGCTTTACGTAGCGCTACCAGACCATAAATTAGTCCAGAGCCCATGTTATTCTATTATAACAATGAAGGCAGATACTATTACTGTAGGTTGCATCCTGAAATAAAGAACACAAATCTGGAATCCATAAAGGACTACATAAAGTACAAAGATCCAGCAACACATAAATCAGAGCTATTAAAATTGTCCAAACTTACTCATAACTAGTTTAGCCTATCAATAGGATAAAACTATCAGGACTTGTGTACTTAGCAGAATTGCCTATTCTATAGACTTATATCTATAGATAGTAGCAATTAGTCAATTCGAATCAAAATACTTAGTTCTGTTAATACTCAATACGTTTAACACATCGGACAACGTCGGATTTTTAAACATCCGGCATAATTATTCGGAAAAAGCGTTAAATAGGATATGCGGCAGGCCAGATTATAAATATTATCAAAAATGTGCGTCCTATGTGTAGACTGACGTCCCAGGATGGTGATAAAATTTATGTATGCTGTATTATCACGAGGCACTCAAAACATCATGTAAAACTGGAGATTAATTAGGGACGGAAATTTGAGAAATATCATAGTCACTTGCAATTTGCTCCTTTCTATCAATACCAGGCTGAAGTCTGTAATTGTGTAAGTGCTGCACAACAAGTAAAGTGATCTTTACCTGGACCGCCAGTAAGAATATCATTACCATTGCCTCCAGATATTTGGTCGTTGCCGGAACCGCCTTGTATCACATCATTTCCTGCACCCCCATTCAGAATATCATTTCCTTGACTCCCTGCAATGCGATCGTCTCCGTTACCACCATCAATAATATCCGCTCCATTGCATCCATTTATTCCGTCATTTCCACCTCGGCCATTAATGATATCAACACCTGAACTTCCTATTAGCGTGTCATCTCCATTTGTACCCGTTATAATCCTGCCAGTTCTGCTGTTACTAACACATGAACTATCTGGGGGCGGGGTAGGGGTAGTTACTTGCCAAGTAAATGATACAGAAGGTCCTTGAAGTGCTGTACTATCAGTAGCCCTAAAGTGAGATGTATGCTGTCCAACACCTAAATTACCGTCAGTAACAGGACTGGAACAGCTTGAAAATGGAAAGTTATCTAGGCTGCATTGTAGTGTTATAGGCGGTGTACCTCCAGAAGTAGTTACTTGAAATGTTATTTTGTTAGATGTGGTCGAGCCTCCGTTTAACACTGGGTTATTATTTCCATCGATAGCGGAAGATAAAGTGCTTGGAGGAGTCTGAGGTGTAGTAGAGATTACGGAGACAGTATTTCCGGGAGCATCATTTGAATTATAATTGGTCACATTAACATTATGATGTACTGGATCATATACTGGTGTGACTGGCCCCTGCCCTACGGTAACATTTCCTATTACCTGATTGTTTGTGCCGTTAATTAATGAAATATGGTTCGCACCTTGGATGCCCACATAGATAACACCTGTATCTTGATTAAATCCAACACCTGTCGGATCAGGACCTACATTTACTGTAATAATTACACTATTTGTAGAACTGTCTATAACAGAGACAAACTGGGTATCATGATTTGCCGCATATATATTACCATTGACCGAGTCATATGTAAGAAATACAGGGTTTGGTACATCAGATACAATATCTATCACAGTTCTAGATGCTCCATCTATTACCGAGATGGGTCCTGGTCCTGTATTAGGAATGTATGTAAGCCCATTGCCGGGGTTAAAGACTCCTTGTAGTGGTTGTCCTCCAACCGTTATAGTATCAATTACTGCTCTGGTTGCTCCATCTATTACTGAAACAGTTCCACTTCCGGCATTAGCTGCATATATGTAGTCATTAACAGGATCATAAATCACGCCGTCTACTATTGAGCCACTGCTTTGTATCGTGTCAATCACATTATTAGTTGGAGCATCTATTACGGATAGTGTGTTTGAATATACATTAGCTGTATAGATGTAATTGCGCTTTGTATCCACAGCAAGTTCACGTGGAGTATAATTATTTGGTAGGTGAATAGTTGTAAGTACACTTTTTTAGAAGCTGTATCAATTACTGATACAGTGCTTGAAGCAATATCTGCAGTGTACACATGACCTGTAATTGGATTATAAATTGCGCCATAAGGTCCTATTCCAACAGTTATTGTGGCAATTACAGAATCTGCATGCACAATAGAAGAAGATAGCGTAGGCGCAATTGCCGATATAATAGTAGCTATTACACATAAAATCATAGTAACAGTCCGCGCTTTTATAACCTTCATGGTTAAAAGAAAACTTACGATAACATATTTAACATAAAGGTAGCACCATTATATAAAATTCCAGATTATATATGGGTTAATCAGAATTTATGATAAGAATGTACATGATTGGAGTAACGACTAATTTTCTGATTTATCTTCATGTACGAGATCAATGAAATACGTGTCTTGTAACTATATTGTTGGACATCGTTCCATAATGTCCTACATTGTGATACCTTCATCAGTAATTTAATATATCTTGTACAAATTGAATTTCATTATATTATAAAGGAATATTAAATAGCGTTCTCATGAAATCTGACCAATATTGCCCACATTCTTGGACGTCCACTCTATCGGGACGTTGACTGAGTATGGTCTCATAAAAGCGCAGAATGCACCCAGAGATAAACTAGGAGTAAAGACGGTAAACATTCTCTACAATTTAGAAGGCGGCGTGATTTATTGCTTGTTAGATTCTCCAAATAAGGAGGCAGTGGAAAAACATCATAATAACATTGGCGTAAAAGGTGACTGGGTAATTGAAGTAAAAACTACTCGATAAACATAAATTATAGGATTACTTCGAGCCAAAGTAACACTTAATTAGTATATTCCAATGACGGGCCACGCACCAGATGCTACAGATACTATAAAAAGAGAATAAGAAATGAGCCTATTCATTTCTCCATTTAATGAAGCAGTTGCGCCGCAGTCCATCCTACACGATAACCTAATTTGTAATCGAAGCAGTATGTGTCTGAATGATCGAAACTGCAATGGTCGTCAAAATTGTCTCCATTCATATATGCATTTCTTGCATCCCAATATCCTTGATTGTATGCATTTGAATGAGCTAATACGGAATCACCTTGCAGCAGAGCCCCTAAAGCAAGAGACATGATTAGCGCTAAGCTGGTTACTATCAATTTTTTCGTTGTCTATCCACCTCCTAGACTATTTTACTTGCCGTATTCTCCGTTGTCAGAATCGCTGCTTGATGATGCCGCTTGTTCTTGAGTTTGTCGTGGAGCTATTACCACATTATTGTGACTGCCATCAACGCGTACGTTAGAGTCGCCTTGTGCCTGGCTCTGGGTTTGCTGCTGTGTTGTCGTCTCACCTGCCAATGAATTCCAACGAATACCCATTACAGAATTCATAAGTGTGCTTTTTATCATTTGGACAGCTCCTATCATGACCGTGCTTGCTGCCATCACAATTGCTATAGTCGCAGGCCGCATAGTTCTGACCGGGATCATATCCATCATTATAGCGTTTTTGATCTGATATGTGTGCAAAACCACTGGATGTCAAAGTAGCAACCATCATGATGGCAACCATTGCTGCAAATATGCCATTGTTCATCTATAGCTCAATCTCCTCTAAGAGAACTTTGCCTCCGTCCTTTGCCACATTATCTAACGCTGTTTCAATGCTGAGTAGCATTATTTCGCTATAGCCATACTGTGATATGGTAAATTTTATCTTGTATTTACCAAGAGCCTGAACTGCAAACAAAGATCTCTGAGAGTCCAAGCAATATATTTTACTGTAATCACTGTATTTCTTGTAGCCCATATGCACCCTTAGATATGGACTTGTCTTGCAAATCTGATGATTCGCAGTTGATTGGATACTCATATCGCAGCTCCCTTAATTGAGCCTTCAATCAAAGTTAGGATTGAGTATAACACTCGCCTCTGCCAATCTTTTTTGTTATGCATAATCCCCAGGAATAGGAGGACTTTTTGTAAGATTATGACCTTGAGATGCCTGCTATATTTGGAACTAGATTTGTTATTATAGGATCTGCCTGTAAAAATGGCATAATGTAAACTCCATATTTTCTTTTTTCCTAGTTTACAATATATTTAAAAGGAACACCCTTTATTTCTAATACGATATCCCCTAATGAAGGGCCTTCTTACGAGCGCCATAGTAGTTATCGTTATTCTAATGATACTTTGTACAGGTACTGAATTCTTTTACCCTGGTTGGAATACCTGCTAAGACGCAAAAGCAGAGGGTCACGATTACTGCAATACTTGAAGACCAAGGGGATCCACGAAGATGGAACTCCTTATTTCAGCCAGCGCTACAAGAACTAAGAGCAAAACATCCTGATTTAGAGATATTACTAAATGCCACGAAGCTTCCATATAATCAAGCTAGACCACACATGTTAGCTGCATTAGAGACAAAGACTCCTATTGATCTAATATCTTTGGACCAAATATGGCTTGGAGAGTTCGCTCAGAAACGACTCTTGACTGATCTTACCAATTATACCAAGATTTGGGGAAGAGAAAAAGACTGGTACGAAATGAATTGGGATGGTGGGATTTATGGTGGAAAAGTCTATGGAATATGGGCATGGACAGATATCAGAGGAATATGGTATTGGAAAGATCTGTTAAGTGAGGCAGGGGTCAATCCAGATTCATTAAAGACTTGGGACGGATATATTGCAGCTGCAAAAAAACTAAACACAGTTCTCAGACCTCAAGGAATAGAAGGTATACATCTTACTGGTGCTAGTCATTCTCCTGATTTATGGTATCCATATCTGTGGATGCTTGGCGGTGAAATTGTGAAGATGAAGTCGGGACATCCAACAAAAGGTAGTTACTGGTTTCCTGCGTATAATAGTAGTGAAGGTGTAAGGGCTATGAATTTTATCAAGCAACAGGTCGATGCCGGGATAAAGCCGCAGAAAAATCATTATTGGGGATTAGAATTTATTGACAGAAAGTTTGCAGTAATGATAGAGGCATTACAACATCATATAAATGAGAGATTTCCAATTACTTCGCCTGAAAAGCGAGCAGAATTTCAACAAAAAGTAGGATTCATACCAATGTTTCCTGTACCAAGTCCAACCAATGCGACCGCTAGTTTAATGGGAGGCTGGGAATTGGCTGTTCCATTGACGTCGATACATAAACAGCTTGCGTGGGATCTGCTCGCAATCATGCTAAAACCCAAAATACTTGCCCCATATTTAGGAGCACACTCTAATCTTCCTACACAGATACCTATAGGTGAGGGTCCATATTCAGGAGCAATATATAATACAACACCCTATTACGACCAATTGATCGCTTTACTTAAAGCAGGGCACAGTAGACCCAGTATACCTGAATATCCTAAGATAGCAGAAAATATTCATCATGCACTCGACGAAGTTTACTATGGCATGAAAGAACCAAAGCAAGCTCTAGATGAAGCAGCTAATAAATCTGCAAAGGCATTAGGATGGTAGCAACAGCAGATCATCATCATCATCTACTACTGCACTTATGTCAGTACAATTTTCTGTACAAGATGTAAACTAGTCAGTTTTCTAGTTGAGAATCTGGAGACAAAAATTCTCTATGCCACAGACTATTAAATGCTAACACTCCTCCTTACTGAAAGCTGATCGTAGAATTATGCTTAAATCTACTAATCCTAAGCGTTTCAGACAGCGTCGGATTTCTCATCAGAGGACTATGATAACATCGGAAATAGTGCCTACAAGATGTGCGGCATACCAAACACCCGTAAAATGAGGTATAATTTTTATTGATTGAGATTGATAATAGATCATCATAATGTGTATATATCATGAGGCGCCAAATAATGTATTCTTTTGCACTGACAGGACTAAGCTCAGCCGTGGATAAAATTTTTTGTTCTTATAAAATAGTTTAGTAGAACAAAAGAACATTTTATATGACTTTATCAATGTGGAAAATTGTTAAAAGAGCTTTACGTTTTATTTAGGAGTAGGCGCAAAAACCTTCGGCCTCTGGCTTAAATGCAGAGGCTAAGCAAGGCGTATGTGCGGTTACAATTAATCACCATTCCAATGATGAAACTAATGACTGATATAGAAAATGAGAAAGTCATACCACCATTAACGTTAATGACCAAAAGTGAGGTAGTAAATGATTTGCTTAAACTTCTAGATATGGTTCAAAAACATGCAGATAAGGAAGGATGTCAACATTGCATTGACCTACTAGAATCTGTTTTTGAGCACTAAAATAAGACTCGGCCGGTCGGGGTACGCTAGTTAAATATTGGACGTAATATTCAAGGTGCTATAAGGTGCCCATAAATTGGTATCTATATGTAGTAGCAATTAATGGATGTAAACCAATGTCTTCAATTTAGTAAATCACCAGTAAGCTTTAACACATCAGACAGTATTGGGTTCTTGAAACGCCCAGTATAATCATATCGGAAAAATCCCTTCTAATACAGTTTTGTGGCGCACCAAATTATAAATATTTTCTAAAAAGTGGTATCATGTGAATAGACCAGCTTGGTTGAATACACATAGATATTGATTAGATGACACTGCCCAAACATCTAAGTCATGGGCGGCGCACCAGCAACCTGTCTTCTCCCTATCTCCTGCAATCTAGCCGATAGTGACACAAGTTGATCTGATAATTGGGCTATGACATCATCCTTTACTTTATCGCGCTGTCCTAGTGACTGATTTAGATCTTCTAATTCTTCTGCCTTAGTTTGTATATCGGCGCCTTGTCTTTCTAACTAATGGATATTTAGGAAGATTGAATAAGGCTCGATTTTGCTGAATTTTTGCCTAATCTAATCTGATAAGCAAGTATTCATAGCAAACTAACCAAACAGTTAGTTGGTAGTTTGTTACTTACTATACCATTTATATGTAATTACTTTATTACATTAGATATGGTGATGTTAGCGTAGATACAGACTCATATGGTAAAATTCCTCCGAACAACCAAAAAATAAAGGCTTCTGTTATAACAACATGCCCAGGATGTAAGAACGAGAGTATAATCACCGATTCTGAATCTGGAGAGATCATTTGCAGTAATTGTGGTCGTGTAATCTCTGATAAATTACAAGATATTGATTCCGAATGGCATAGATACTTTGTCGATGAGTCTAAGATAGGAACCAGGATTGGGAGTCGTAGTTCGCTCGCCCGTCACGATATGGGATTGTCTACAGTTATTGGCAGATCTGGCAGAGATGCCAGCGGTAACAAACTTGATGCAGTTATGCAGACCAAGATGAATAGGTTAGCTACTTGGGATTTAAGATCCCAATTACATACGCCAAAAGATCGAAGTCTCAGACAAGCATTTTTTAAATTAGATGTTCTAAAAGATAAACTCGGACTCTCGGACAGTATTGTCGAGAAAGCGGCATATATCTATAGGAAGGCTCAGTCGAAGAAAATTACTCGTGGTAGAACCATCTCAGGGGTCCTAGCAGCCGCAATATATATTTCATGTAGAGAAATGGGAATCCATAGGACACTGAATGATATCGCTGCTGCATGCAGTGTAAAGCGTAAGGAGCTGTCAAAAGATTTCAGGATCCTTTGTACCCGACTTGATCTTAGAATACCTCAACCTGATCCCATGAAGTGCATAGCAAAAGTTGCAAATAAAGTCAAACTAAGCGAGAAAACGAAACGGCAAGCCTCGCTGATCATGAGCAACGTCACAAAGGAAGAAATATCTGCTGGAAAAGATCCTATGGGTCTAGCTGCATCTGTGCTGTATCTATCTGGAATTAAAAATGGAGAAATTGTTACCCAATCAAATATAGCTGCTGCAGCCGGGGTTACTGAAGTAACCGTTAGAAATAGAACAAAGGAATTAAGAGATAAGCTTATGCTTAATTAATTCCTGTAATTTCTGCCTTTGACATAGGTAGCGTTGCCTGGTAGTTAGGCCCAATTTCTCTAATCGGTTATATGGTAAGTCCATTGAGGTATCGAAGTGCCCGAAGTAAATTATCTGAGATTGAGACGCTAGAATAGATGATATTGCCATTCGGTGTATCTCTTAGATATAAGATTACCATAACACATGATTTTTCTAACATGAAATTTGGTTATACTATTTAATTCGAAATAGCAAGTATCGATACTGATAAAATCTCAAGAAGTAGAAGCTAATTGCTTTGAACACTAATTTCTCTTCTGTTTTACATTAGTGGTACTCCATGATTTTTCATCTAAGCTTTCTCCATTGAGTCCTAGAACGTTTCTATTATTCAATTACAATTCATTTTATTTCGTTCGGAGTACCTGCCCCGCACAGATCATAATTCAAATTTTACAAGCGATAAGTTCCGATTCATTTACCTAGCCTTAATGATTAGTTGTTATTGCTTGGGAGCAGACAAATAGGGATCTCGAGTCTTGCCTAGTTATTTCAATGTTGAATAGCAATAGCATATCCTCGAAAATTGTTTGGACATACTTGTGTTGACAAGAATAGTCTGAACTGCCTGTTTCCTAGTTTGACATATATAATTGGAATATTTGCAGAAATCACTATGATACTATCTTGACATACAGCCAGATTGTAATAGTAACACTACTAGTTTTTCCAATTGGGAAGCTTGAAACAAATTCCAAGAAATGTAGCATATATTGTACTAATTCGCATACAGTACTTATACTAAATTGGCAAAATTAGTTATAGTTACGGGGGCATCTAGTGGTATCGGTAAAAAGACCGTTATGAGGTTACTTGAATCTGGATATCAAGTTATTGGACTAGCTAGACGATTTGATAAACTAGCTGCTGAGCAGTTACAATCATCACATAAGATACAGTCTAACGGGAGTTACAAGCACACCTATGTACCATTGGAATTTGATATCGCTAAACCAAAAGTTTTCACTGAGGTTATAGACAGAATTGTCTCTATAACCAATGGTAGTGAAATCTATGGTCTTGTAAATAATGCAGGCTACCTTGAGCCTGGAGCAATTGAAGATTTGACTATGACAAACTTGAGAGATCAATTTGAAACAAATTTCTTTGGCCATGTAGATTTTACAAAAAAGTACTTGCATTGATGGTGGAACGAAACCAATCAGGCGGGAGAATTATAAATGTTAGCTCATTTGCAGGTCTCATCTCGCTTCCATTGATTGGAGCTTATGCAGCTTCAAAACATGCACTTGAAGCGGTGTTTGATGCCCTCAGAGTGGAGCTCTGGAATACAGATATCAAAGTCATAACCATTAATCCTGGTGTCATCAGTACTGGTATATATGATACCTTGAAACATAAGACTGAGGACATACTAAATATTAAGAATGTTAATAAAACAAGATTTGTTGTGGCATATAACAGATATCTGCTGAATAATAATTATTACACAGGACTGAATCCAATTTCTGTAGCGAACGTTATTCTAAAGGCTGTTAGTTCACTGAAACCACATCACAGATATTTCGTGGGCTCTAGAAAAGAGATATTGATGATAAGGCTCCTGCCGTACATACCTGAAAAGCTATTATTCACCCTACTCGCTAACAGAATACACTCCCGAACCTGACAGATATGAAACATTCTTGATCGATTACAATCAAGATGCTACTAGGCTCGTGTGGTCAAAATTTCATCCACACCTCTTATAAAGAAATATACACAGGCCAAAGTGGTATATAGCTAATGTTTAGGAGTGAGCTTTCCGACGAGCGATGCTAAGTCACTAGAGATTCAAGTGAAGGAGCATCCCAACTTCAGAACGATCAATGTGAATGGTGTCTTTGGTGGGGCTAGAGGGATGTATTTTGATATAGTGTTATTTTCTGATGAGAGCAAGGTTAGCTCAGCCTTATCAACTATAGGAACAGCACCCGAAAAGACAACGATCAACCGTACATTAGAGTGCAGACTAATAATAGACCCATTAAATGCCAAGGCGATTTCGCAATGGCTTATGCTAAATATTGCTGAATACGAAAAACAATTCGGAAGGATTCCATCGCCTGAAGAATTACTAGACAAACACGAAAACGTGGATCTGGAACTCAATAAAAGCTCAAAAACAGTTTATCAGTAGAGTCTGTGATGGGTTTCCACTTATTAGTCATAAAGTTATTAGTCTAGTTAGAATGTAAATATCATTGCTTCGAATTGCATTATGATAGAATTGATCAACCGATCTAATTGACTCCCGACTAGAATCTCCTCGATTTCAAATCGCATTTCATTAAATATATTATCGATATACTGAGCTAAAGGATGTTATAATAACTATGATAGGAAACGTCATGATTTATTTTTTTATTTCTGTGTTCACCAGGATCTAGAAAGAATGTTCAGGCTGATTTGGGACTCTAGAAAAATTAGGTAGTCGATCATGACTAGTATCGCATATGAGACAAAGCATAGCTCTTATGGTAGTCCAAATGCAGCTAAAGTTCCTTCTCTATTGGTCGAACCTTTGCGTTGACTATCATCAGTTTTTCCAGTGGGTACAAATAACATTCCATCTGCAATAGAGGGCCCGACCTGGCCAATCGGGGCGTGTAAGTCATATTCCCATAGTTTATTCCCAGTTTCCTTATCTAAAGCTAAAATTATTCCGGATCTACTCGCCTTGACATGGTTTGAAGTCGTCTTAGTCCTTTCAGTGAACGGGATGTAACCGGCAATGACGATTTTGTTGGTAACTAGTGGTGATATCCTTGGTGGAAATTTTGTCTCATATTGCCATTTGACTTTACCATTTAGCAAATTCATTGCAATTATTGTACCATTGCGTAGTCCGTCTTGTATAGTGTGAGGTGCAGTATTCTTATGTCCGGCAATCCCATCTGTAAAATAATTCACTCCTCTATTTGTAGCCGAAATATATAGAGTATGGCTAGCATCATCTACAGCATGATAGTTTGATATTCCATAAAACCAAATCATGCCACTGCCATTCGTGAAGGGATCGATTCTGTATTGTAATGAGGCCCTATAGTCCTCCACCAGATTTCTTTACCTGTGGTTGCGTCCATTGCCATTACATTTCCCATCTTATCATGTCCTACAACTAATTTCTTCTGAGTTCCATTATCAAAGGTAACTTTGCTAATACTGCTTCCCCATGAGGTGATCCCAATCATGCGTATCTGGGATTGTTACATTCAGAACTGTTCCATGTGCAATAAATGGAGTAGCCCATATTATTTTGCCATTAGTAATATTTACGGCAATCATGTGGTTTGAATAAAGGTTCGGTGATTGCCGACTAGTCGCATTAAAGTTTGGCGATGCACTTCCTATGGGCATGTAAATGGTTCCCGTTTCAGGATCGACCGATCCTCCGGACCAATCGTTTGCTCCAGCATTATATGCCGGAGCAGAACGTGAATTTACCCAATCACCCACTGTAGTCTGCAGGACCCAGATCACATTACCATTAGTACGGTTTAATGCTGTGATATTTCCTCTAACAGTTACAACGCCACTGGATGTATCATCATGACCGGCTGATCCAACGATCACATAGTTTCTCCAAACAATTGGAAATGTAGGAATATTATATCCTGCCTTAGAATCGCCCAAAACTTGCGATTTCCAGACAACCTTGCCAGTTGTGGCATTAATTGCTATAACATTGGCATTATATGCAGTACTCTGCATAAGATTATTCCGTCATTAAAAGCCAAACCCATTGTTGGACCATTACCTCCATGATGTTTCCAGATTACATCTCCAGTATGAGTATCAAATGCTATCACAGCGCCGGCGTAATCCTGTACATATCCTTTATTGCCAATAACTATTGGAGGGTCTTGTACCTCAGCATCATTAATTAATCTCCATTTAAGCTGCAACATTGCTACATTGCTTCTATTAATTATCGTTTGAGGACTATTTCTGGTATCGTAGACATCATGGTTAACAGTTATCCAGTTATTGGCATTACTAGGTTCTGTTCCTAGTTCTGAGTAGGGTTGGTCAGGTGACATGCTAGAATTATGATGTAGTTTATACATACTAATGTGAGGAAATACATTCTCTGTAACTTGCTTGTCGATCCACTATGTCGATAGATTTCAGTTCACCTGAATGTCCTGGCCGAATTTGATTCGACTCAATAGACAAAATAACAGAATCCCTATTTTTGTCCTTCAACTGACTGTTTGTTCCTGGAATAGGACGCATGACTAAGAAAGTCACAATTAATATTAAAATTATAAACGCAAAATCATCTTTTAAAACGAATTTGTGCAGATTGGATACCAATTATGTGTTCAAACACGTCGATAATAATAAACTATTTCGTATTTTCGGCAACCACACTTATCGATGTGTAATATTTAATGGATATTAGCGATACCTGCTCCACGTCAGAGAATAGTTTGCATCAGCATAACTATTTTTTCTTAAAAATTAGAGTATAACATGTTAGTAGTATATTTTCTTAAATAACATTAAGAGATCTGAATCCTATAGTTAATTATTTGAACGGGCTTACTGTTAAAAACCGTTAAAGGTATGCTATTTAAGGTTCAAATCGAGCCTTTCTTGTACCATGTGAATACAAAAGAGGCTAATGGACGATTAACATCTCAGCAAGCTGCAGATTTAAGATAACGTTAGAACAAAAACATTACTATGCCTAGTCAGGCAGCCAACTAACCTTTTGCCCTTAGCAGCAATCTTTTATCTCGTAGGCGAATAAATGTCAAGATTGATCTAAAACACCATTCATTACATCTACTAAATATGTATCTACACACATATTTTTATCGAAATAGGAACAAGGCTACTTCTACATGGGTACCAGGCAATTGAACGCATGACTATGTACCTCACTCAGTTGCAGTCATCTCTTTCATCATCCTAAAGAATTATCAGGCAATATTTCTATTTCCGACATCAAGTCCCAGATTGAATTTTGCCTATTCTCTGGCTTCAATTCAATCATCTTAAGTATACATTTATCTAGTTGTGGAGAAATCGTTGGATTATATTTTGAGGGTGGGTCTATCTGTGGTCTCTGCATGTCAATATTATCACGATCATAAGTAGGTGGACGTCTCCCAGTCATCAGTTCATAAAATATAACACCTATAGAGAAAATATCAGTTCTTGCATCGATAGATGCATCTTTATGGACCGTTGCAAACCACTGTTCTGGAGAACAATAGTTTGGAGTTCCACCGATGTTTCCTTCAGCTACTACAGCAGTTAATTCTAGCGATTCTTTATCTATAATGGTAAGATTATCGTAGTCTACATTGTTGCCACAATGATTGCTATTATTAGTATTAGTATTATAATCCTGTCCTTTAACAAGTCCCCAATCTGCAATTTTTATTTCTGACCTTGTAGCATTTGTAAATAATATATTCTCTGGTTTTAAATCTCTATGGAAGACATTGGAGCTATGAGCCTGTGATAAAGCATTACAAATCGGCAAAATTATTGTCCTAAAAGTCCATCTCTTATCAAATAAATTTAGATCTGTATAACCACTTACATTAATACTACTTCTGATGGTAGAGAATTTTTCATCTATATATTTCCTAAGAGATCCACCACTTAGAAACTCCATTATATAGTAAGGACTAAAACTAGGAGGCTCACCTGCCATATTCCATTCAAAGATTTTTACAATATTCGGATGATTTAATTCAGAAAGTATCTGTACTTCTCTCTCAAAACGTTGTTTACTTATTGAATTTATATTCGAAAGTTCCTTTAATGCATAGGTCTTATTTCCATTGTCTCTACCCTCTATTTCATATATAGTTCCAAACGCACCAGAACTAATTTTTCGTTTTACATTATATTCCAATAGAATTTAACTCTGTTCCTGATATTCATATGGATAACATTGGTAATATAGTAACATCAATTATAGCAGGCAGCAGATCTCATTTATTATATATAATAGCTACATCATTTCTTAAAGATGACAATAATAATGACAGCTTAGAACAGACCATCGAATCTTATTAAAACTTATAATTTCAGATATTAAATCATAATTTTATTGCGTATTTCATCGTAAGAACAGAAAAATCTTTATCATTATGCTTATTTTAATTTTCTGCATTAATAATTGATGCCGTAACCTCCAGCATTTATGACTTGGTTGATAAAGAGATAGCTTCCAATTGGGGAACAGTATTCTTCATATCTGTTTCTGCCACTATACTTATTGTTGGATTAATTCTTCTTTTGGGAATCATGAAACAGCAAGCGCGCAATCTCACTCATCTTGTGACTCTGAACAAGGATGGAAGTCCTCAGGTCTCTATTTTCTGGGTTGGCATTGATGGCGATGAAATTGCCTGTGCTCATCTGAATCTCTACCAAAAATTGAAGAATATTCAGCGCGACTCCCAGGTCGCACTCTCTATAGCGACTGGTGGGAAGACTAATGGGCTGGATAATTACCTTGTGATCAATGGTCGTGCCAGAATTACTGAGGGCGGTGCCCCCGAATTGGTAAACCAACTGGCCCAGATTTATATTGGCCCAGGTACAAAGTTCGCTCCTGATGGAGCGCCACAGGGATATATTACCCATATTACTGCTGAAAGTATTCATGGCATTGGACCATGGAGTGAATGAGCTACGAATACGTTTTGCTGTTTAGGATTTTCGTCATATGACAGAACTCTAGCCGTTATTCCAGATATGATAAACTCGTTTTGCAACTATTCAGTAAGATCGTTTTAGGCTAAAAATCTTGTCCTCAGAAGCAAAGTAAAGATTTAGGGTACTGTTAGAGTGGATCTTCTCTAAATCTGGAACCAATTAGTTAAGACTAATGCGATACCTAACTCGAGATCATCATGTCAATATGAATACACCGATATCATCCTATTTCAGCCACCCCAATCTTTTAATAAAGTCCTTGGTCTTGTCATCATATCCTAGATCCGGTACTCTAATTATTTTAAACCCATTATCATACATATACTTCATTTCCTCTGCAAACAGAGCTAAATCAGTACTACCTGATGCTGTGTTACCTATGATATGGTACGATGACAAGGGACTTTGAACAACATAGCTAAGTTACATGGCATGAGGCTGAAGTATGACTTTACTAATGATTAATTTAATATTACCAGTTATATAGATATATACTTCACCGCTGATTAGTCTCTTCACGGTTAGCCTGTAGATCCTGTCATATTTCTGCTTCATTGCTTGCATTTCGCTATCCTTCTCGGACATCTTAGCCTCAATACCTGCCTCTAGTGCAGTACAATCTAGAAATCTAAGATACTCCTTGCATTTTGACATCGACTTCCTCAGACTCTAGCATAATTATATGCTTCAAAAATATGAGAATCAACATTTTTATAAACTAATTTAAAATAGGAAAGTTGATGTCAGTTCAGATTCAAGAGCAAAAACAGAAACAGCAAGTAAGACTTTCACAAATACTGAAAAATGCTACGGAAGAACAATGTTTTGGACATTTTATGAAAATTTCTGAAATTTCAGGCCTAAACGCCAAGGATTATCAAACCAAATTAAGAGCAAAATCTGTCAAGGTATGCGTTAACGGCTTGCTAATGTCAAAGTCTGGAATTGAAGATGAATCTTCGACGCCCTTATCTATATATGAATATGTAGCTGATGATGAAGATATTTTGCGGGCTTACAGAACTTTAGGAATTGATCCATATTATAGAATTAAATGCAATAAATGTAGCCTGCTTGGTGATGGGTATCATATTTATCGCGTACTTGAACATATGAATGATTATCATCGGGCTTCATTTAAAGAAATAGGATCATATCTTGAAATATTGGGACTTTAAATAAGTAGTAATCAGCTAATGTGATAGGCGCGCGCCTACTATAGTAATATTTCTCTAGACCTAATTCTTTAAATTTCATATTGTTTTTTTTAGATGTATGAATGCGGCTGTATATCGTGAACATAATAAGGATCCAAGAAAAGTTGTAAATATAGAAGATATAGAAATTCCATCTATCAAGTATAATCAAGTTCTTATAAAAGTCGAAGCAGCCTCATATAATTACAATGATCTTTGGGGAATTTGGGGAGAACCAATCAAGATTCCTCTCCCCCACATTTCTGGAAGTGATGTATCGGGAACTGTAGTAGACATTGGAGAAAATGTTTTAGATATAAAAAAAGGAGATAGAATAGTAGGATATCCTAATCTAACATGTAGAATATGTAATGCATGTACTTCGGGCAAAGAATATGACTGTCGTCAAAGACAAGTATGGGGTTTTCAAACTGGCCCATTATGGGGGGGATTTGCCCAATATACATATTTACCAGAGGTCAATGTCATTAAAATTCCAGATAATCTCTCTTTTCAAGATGCAGCGGCCATTTCTATGGTAGGCATGACTTCTTGGCACATGTTAGTTACTAGAGCTAATATTCAGCCAGGACAAACTGTCTTGATTATGGGAGGCGGAAGTGGTATGGGAATAGCAGGTATTCAATAATTGCAAAGTTATTCAATTGTGATGTTATCGCAACTGCTGGTACACAAGAAAAAATGGATAAATGTCTCAAATTAGGTGCTGATCATGTCGTAAACCATAGAGAGCCAAATTGGTACAAGAAAGTTAGAAATTTAACAAACAATCAAGGTGTGGACATTATTTTTGAACATATAGGAAAATCTGTCTTTGCAGAAGAAGTTAGTCTTTTGAATATTGGCGGTACTTTAGTATCTACTGGAGCAACAACAGGATATGATTCAAAATTAGATTTGAGATACCTCTTCTTTCGAGGACTTAATCTTATCGGAGCTACTCAAGGAACACGTGCAGGATTAGAAAAGGTAATTAAGTGGACAAGTAAAGGAAAAATAAAAGCAATAATAGATACAGTTTATCCTTTCGAAGATATGGTAATGGGTCATATAAAAATGATGGAATCACAATTGTTCGGAAAACTGATTACCACTCCACAAAAGTTATGATTCAATGGGTTTGAATTTTCTCATTAAATAATGACTTGTAGTTAGGTAAGACTTGTATTGAACGAAAAGACAAAGATGTCTAACGTCTACCCAAAAGGGTAAGATAATCATTTTCGGTCAGCCATCTTATTTTGGGTATCCTAGGTGCAATCAGATGGCCCAGCAGCGGCGCGCCTACATGTAAAAGGGATCTGGCCGTCTTCTATTAGACTAGATAAGTGCTAGTCATAAACAAATAGTGATCACTTTCACGAATCATCACCTAGTATATTCCAGCGAGTATACAATCCCCTCGGGCTCTACCATTGTGGCTATGTTGTTAAAAAGAATGTAAACGACTTTAGTTGATAATGAAAGCGTCCTAAAATGAACAAGAAGAAGAAAATGGCAAAGTTGATATCTTAGCCAATGAAATCAAATCGTGGAAAGACTTTAGATGTGCTCTAAGGGAAGAAAGTGCACTTCTCTTTAATGAGATGCTTTCAGAATGCGGACATAATGAAGACTATATTAGAGTTGTTAACTCCAAAGATGAATACTATTCAACTGAATCATTATTTATAGTCTTAATATTGCAGCAGCAAAAGATGATAAATGAATTGATCTTCAAAGTATCTGAATGTGAAAAGTTGCAAATGCAATCACAATGACTTATGCTAGTTCAAATCTTCTTCAGCGTTAACTAAACGGTAAGTTAAAGACTTAGTTTTCTATCTTCGGTTTATCCCATTCAGCAAGCATTTGTTACTCCTATGGAGACTACGAATTAAATTGAAACATCAATTGCACATCAGGGATTGATTGCCTCAAGTCCATCACCTCAGATTGTACCCATTGATTAAAGCATTCTGCAATATCATTTGAAAATTATTCTGTGAATAAAAAGAATGGTATCAGAGGCAGATATTTAATCTGTCTGATCCTTATTCATTATAGTTTAGCCTTGCCTGGTTTTACTTAGTTGAGTTACCTGAAGTTGAATTTCCTGGAGGTGCTGGGCTTGCTGAGCTAGCACCACCACCTGGTGGAGGGCTATTCATGGGTGTTCCACCGTAGCCTTGCGCGTGTGCGGACTGAGTCAACAATGTATTTCCAGCCATGGTCGCCGATATTCCAACTGTCAATGATGATACGATCATTGCAAAGAAGATTACCTTTGTTTTTGTTATCATTTTAGATTAAATAGGAAACATTTTTTATAAACACTTGTTATAAAGGATTTTTGAAAACCCGAGTTAATTATAGGAATATAGGTTATCTCTAACTTTATTATGTATAAAATACAATATATGCCTGTAATACTGTAAAACTCCTCTAATTTAGTTTGCTAGATAACTTAGAAAATTTATATAAATCAGGTCAGTACTACAAATCCTGATGTTCTTGAAGTTGGCCGACGAGATTTTTCTAAGATGTCTAGTCTAAAAAATGCATCTGGATATTAACCAACTACATGGTATCCATTCCTGATAAAAAAGGAAAGAAAAGGATTGCTAATGATAGACGTAAGGAACTGGCCGCCTTAAGTCTGAAATTCAGACATGAGGGAATAGAGAATTTATAGATATAGAACAACTGCGACTTGATTACTTGATCATTGACTTGACGTTACAATTTTGAGTAGATACGTTTTCTGTCTTTAGTTTTTCTAAGCTTCTCGGCAGATAGTCATCTCTCTTTACCGTATTAATATTATGTCTGATTATGTAATTTGGATTAAAGTCTAACCGCCTTAATTGGCTACATCTATCAAGCCAATCCTTTATTATTTTAGAAGCCTCATCAGTAGAACATTTTCTAATATTGATAAGGTAAGGAGCCAGGATGCATCACACTGCAAATTTGTTGTAGTCACTTAGTGGAGCTAGTAGTAGCTTTTCAATCCACCAGATTGTATTTGAATGTGCGGTCTTTGTGCGCGCCTTCCTGCTGCATAAATTTACTGGCAAGATCTTTTCCATTTTGGTCAATAAATTTCGCAAATACGTCTTCCTCTTCTAGGATAAATCCTTCCATCGGTTGGTAAATATGATAGTTGTTGCCAGTCCACAATACAGGAGGATGGCTGTGTATACTAGTTTCAATTTTCTTTAGGACTCTTTTCAACACTCCATCTAACTTATTTTTCGAAGCAAAATCCTTTAGATCTATATCGCTTATTAGAAAACTTGGTGGCGCTCTATTAATGTCATCATATTTAGTAAATGAAGGATAGGCATTGATTCTACAACAATAGAGGATCAACAATAGGTACAGCAATAAATGCTTTGACGATTTCAGAGGTCGACTCAGTGTAGCGGGAAAATAAAGCAGGCGTTCATTCGCATAGCAAATGCGATACTAACGACTCTACCAATTCCGGATTAAGTAGTTTTCTAATCTAATTTGAGGAAATCGCAAATTCTCTGTGATATACACGATATTTTTTATTAAACCTTCATCATAGTTGCAAACAATGCTTTAGGCCAAGGCACTAAATTTCCCTGAAAAACGGTCTCATTTATGCCTTCAATTTGGAATGATTCTCGCTCAAACATATCCATTATCTCATTTTCTGAGAATTTGTATGGCCCATCATTCCTTAATTCTTTGTCACTGAAAACTTTTAAAAATAGTAAGCCATGATACTTTAACTTTTTATTTACTTGGATGATATAGGTTAGCCTTTTATTAATCGGAAGGAAATGAAAACATCCGCGGTCAAAGATATAGTTAAATTCGTTATCATTTATCTTAGAATTTAAGATATCATCTACTATAAAATCGATGTGTTTTATCTTATCATTTTTGTTTTCACCCATTATTTTTCTTGCTGCGATAATAGCGGCCTCAGATATGTCAGAACCTACGACTCTAAAGCCCATATTGGCAAGTTGAAAAGCCTGAGTGGCCGGTCCAGTGCCTAAATCCAGAAACATCCCTTCTTTTATATGCCTGCTCTCTAATTCTCTCCTTAAATCTTCATCCAAGATTTTACTATACCAGGGCATGGTCTCAACTTTTTGGTTTTTATACAGGTTGTCCCAATCTGGAAATTTCTTTTCTATCATGAATAAACAAATTAGATATATCGGACTAAATTAGGATTCTGACCCATAAGTGTGATAATCAGGGGCTGATTCGTCTAGTTGGGAAAAAATTGCTTTCAATGATATAAACTCTCTCTTTGCAACACCATCATCGGACGTGTAATATCCTATGGAAAGCTCCCGGCTTCAACAGGACTATTCACGATCCAATTAGTGCGTGACGGTAATGATGCTTGTGACATTTCTTTGAGGAATTGCTTTGCACCTTTGTAGCGCCATAATCATACCTGCCATCCGACCCATGGAATAGGCAAAAAAGTAGAATATTCTTTAACCGAGGATGCAACAAAACAAATACGACTGAACCTTCTTGGGGTACCAATGGGACAAAATTATCCTTTTTAGAAAAATCTATCAAACGATGCTATTTAATGATATATCTGAAAGCTTACCAGTTAGAGTCGAGTCAGAAGAACAGTTTAACCAGATGATTTTATCAGAATTACGAGTTAACAGTAATGATCTGCAATGGGCACGAAAAGCAACCGGAGATAATGTTGACAGTGTAGACCTAATATACGAAACTCCACGTAGGAAAGATCGTCGAATGATTACTAACAAATATTGGGCAGAGAGAAAAGGTCAAACAATTGTCTTGGAAGATATAGAATTCATATGTTATCCGTAGCTTCCAAAGGCAATTTAGATGTTATTCTTAAGAGAATTGAATATTGGCAAATTAACAAACATTCGGATAATGTAAAATACAATGAAGAGTACTTATGTGAATTACATGGATTCTCGCAAGAGGAGGTGACTCGAAAGTGGGAGATTCAAATATGACGATGTGATTCTTGCCTTTAATGCCCTCCGAGAACTAGGTTTGATTAAGCCAGCTATTGAATTCCAAGGTAAGATTAGGTTCATAATATCAGATAAGAAATCACATGAATTACTGATAGATATGCGGACTATTCATGGAGCAGAGATTTCCTATCTAGTGGAGAAATGGAAATACTTCGATGCGCCAACTCCTGAAGAAAAAAATAGAATAGCTAGTCTTTTCGGCGAACATGAAGCTATCAGGTTCTTCAGACAATTACATCTTGCAAGATCTCAACATAATATGGACCTAAAAAAAATTAAAACTGCAGATGAATACAATGAATATATTAAAAAGGAGTGCACAGATTTTTTGTGGGCTCTAGATATTGATACAGAACTGGAGAATTATAAAGAAAAGGAAAGAGGAAACAGAGAACTAGTAACAGATAAGGAACGAAAAGATGATGTATACAAGTTCGTCAAATTTAGGAAAGAAAAATTGTACAACCATTTGAAATACTTACCTGCTAATTATGAATATGAAGGTATAGATGACTTAAAGATGACTATAGCGATACTCTTAGAAAATATCTTTTTTTTCAACCTGTTTTAAAAGAGATTTGTCCTAAAGCATTAGAGGCAATCGATGAATCAGAATCTGAAGTGGAAGAGCAAAATATATCTCCGATTGAGAAGAAGAGGAAATCTTCGACTGTTACTCGTAAAAAAATTGCTAGAGGCACAGATAATAAGCATTCTCCTTCTAAAAGTAAGAAGATAGTGAAAATACCATATGAATTGATGAAAGTCCATAATCCTCGAAATAATACAGTTGAAGAAGTTGTGGTTTCAGATTTCACAGATATATAGATTATATTCACTAGGGAACAAGATCATATTTGCTTCACTAATGCCTCTGGCTTAACCTGTGCCAGTTTAGGATTGTGTCGTATCATTTGCATCATCTGGGCCATTTGGTTTTGCACTGCCTCTAAATCTTTCCTGTACCGTTTTTCAAGTTCCATTATCTGATCACTTTTGAACTGCAATTCAGTTACCTTAGTGGTTAATCTATATTCTTCGTTTATAGTTAGATCATTAATTGCTGCCAGATAACCAAGGGCCTTGTCATTGCCTTCTAGCAGTTCCATGTCTGAGGGTTTGAAATAACTCTTGGTGAGGCCAGAATGGTGTCCCATAACGTATTCTGAATAAAGAGGATTTACACCCGCATTGATACATGTCGTTTTAAAGTATTTTCTAAAGCCATGAGTCTGCATTAGTTCTGAGCGCTGTTTGATTTCACTGGGTGCTCTTACTCCTGACGCATCAAGTCTGCTTTTGTATCATTGTGGCTATCAGTTGCGAATTAATAGGATTGGGTCTATTAGCCTGGAGGATTGGGTCGAAGATCGTTCTAAATAATGGTGAATTTGGTTGCAGTTTTTCACCCTGCCTTTGTCTATATTCTAGGTATTGGTCTATTGCATTAGCACATTCTGGAGTACAGAATGTTACGTAATTTTCCTGCTCTTTCTTGTAGACGTTGATGCTGTATAACTGATATTTCTCAATTTTTTTAATGTCTCGTAATCTCAGATTAGGTATTGCTCCCCGTCTTAGTCCTGCTGAACACATTGTAAGTATAATGGCCCTGTCACGTAATGTGCAGGAGTCCAATAGTGTCTTTATCTGCTCTCTGGAGTAAGGTCTATCTTCAACAACACTTCTATTTTTGGCTTTTAATTTCTTTAGCTTTTTCCAATTTATAGTCACATCATTCATCTCGTAAAAGTGGGTAATTGCTGCAATGTAGAGGGACACCGAAGCGGGTGCTAATCTCTTATTATGTCTTAGATGGACAATATAATCTCTTAATAGTCCCTCTAGCGTAGTCTTATCAAAACGCAACATATCGTCATAACTCGTTTTTTTACAAAAATGCATAAAGTAAGGAAATGTCTTTCTGTAAGATTCTTTTGTTGCATCGCTATCAATGCTATTAATAAAATTCTTGTATGCCTCGGACTCCTCCAGAAGTTGTTGATCTGACACACCTAGAATAGCTCTACGCAGATAATTAAAGGTAGTATGTATGATTGTTAAATAACATTAAAAGTATATAACATAGAAAAATTATATATGTAGGTAACAAAAATGTCATGTCTAAGTTAGTCCTTGTAAACCAGCTAATTAGAAATCGGAAGGTGGCTACCGGAACCGGTTTTGCAGTGATTTTCATTGTAATAGTCGATCTGCTCATGACACGTCAGATACTTGCATATACAAACTTCACAGAATTTGTTATGTTTATTTTGACCATAGTTATAGGATATGGTGTAGGTTCTTGGGTCCTTTTGGGGTATACCGAACAAGTGAGTAAAGAGCTTAGGTCCAAGTCACGATTTATCAAGTTCAGTAACTGGGTCGTAATAATAAGTCAATATTCGTTTTTAGCTATACTATTATTCATTCTTTTTAGTAGTACCACTGGATTTTTGTCTCCTTTAGTTTTTGGAGTAAGTTCCGTATTAGCGACCATAATTATGGGAATAATGACCCTCAAATTTTTTTCCTGGTATAGATTAAGTAGTAATAAAAAGAATTTGACACTCCTGTTATATGGCCTAGCGAGCATTAACGTTGGCAATGTCGATAGCAGAGGACGCCGCTACTAAGTTGTCAATGATCGATATAGTACATGAAAGATCACCTCCTGGGGTCATCCCAAAATCCTCTTTTCTGTACAAACACTCTAGTAAATATAACGGCGAAATAGAATACAAAGTGGTGAACCCGAGCACCACCACACTCTATTTACTACCAAATTCAAACTTGATGTTTTACAACCTTTTGAATTCGATAGTGCTTCCTGTGGGATTCATATTTAGATGGATGGCTTCGGTTGTACTGTTGCGAAGTCTTTATCATAGAATGGGAAAGATGCCTTTATCATTTTGGATAATTCTTTCTCTGCCTCTAATATTCTATTTGATAGGAAAGATGCCTGGGTTCTTTTCCGGTGAAAGCATCTCAGGTGTTGATGAACCATACAGATATTTTTTTAGAGCATTGTTCAGGGCAGGTACAGTAGGCGGAAATATTCTTTTTGGAGTACCATTTTTTATAGCCGCTAGAGGTATGATTTCATCAAAAGTAAAGGATTATCTCATTATTTGCGGTATAGGAATTACTTTGGTGGGTATATGTCTTTCAACATCTGCCTTACAGCAAACGTACGGAATGGCTGCTCATTCGCTAGTATTACTATCTTCGTATTTGTTCACTGTCGGGTTTTATTCTTCGGTAATTTCCGTGTCTCAGGATAAGACGCTGCGAGAGTCTATAAAGAGATCAGCCACGGATGTTTCTAGGCTGCTCGATGTTCTTGGATCTCCCCAATTGAAACAGGAGATTGAAACTAGAGTCCTGAATATAGCGAAAGAGCAGCAGCAAGTTCTCACAAAACAAACTGGAATATATCCATCCATAACAGAGCTTGAAATGAAACAATATCTTGGTAAGGTGCTTAAGGAGATAAAAGTTCTGAGTAATGTTGATGAAATTCTAAAAAAAGGAAGGGATATTTTGGAAAAGTCCCTCGATTATATGGTTTGTTCAAAATTCGGTAACCTGCGATTAGTCTACAATAATTACTTTGATCTGTATGAGAAAGTAATGACCACTAAATATAAAAATCTGCAACACAATGGTATCAGATTGGTTACCTCTATAGATACAGACAGTGTAGAATTGGTTAAGAAATTTGTCAACAAAGGTATTCAAATAAGACATGTAAGAAATATGCCACCAATCGATTTTGCCCTTTCAGATAAGGAGATGATAGCAACAATACAAAAAACTGAGGGCGGATATGAGATCCAAAATCTTCTGGTTAGTAACGAGCCAGCATATATGAAGCACTTTGTATCAATTTTTGAAGAACTTTGGAAAGGAGGAATCGAAGCCAGTGAAAGAATAGATGCAATTGAGCAAGGCATAGAATCCGAGTTTCTTGAAGTTATAAGTGATAGAGAAAAAGTAAGTCAAATTCTTTTCGATCTATCTAAATCTGCGAAGAAAGAGGCACTCTTGCTTCTACCTAACGATACCGCCATGTTGAGGATGGAGAAAATGGGCGTGATTGAATGCCTAATAAATGCGTCGACCAAAATTAGTGCATCGATAAAAATAATTTGTCCTATGTCGTCTAGGAATTCTGATATCATCCAATATATATCTAACCGTGCTCCAGACATCAAGATCCTTAATGGTGCAAATTCATCTTCAGGCATGTTCATTGTTGACAGTATCAAATTTCTAAGAGCCGAGCTTAAGTATCCTGATGCACAGGATTTCTCGCAAGCAATAGGTTTCAGCATATATTCGAATAGTAGGAAGAGTGTTGAATCATTTAAATCGATTTTTGAATTGCTTTGGGAACAGACCGAATTATCAGAAAAGCTAAGAAAGGCAAATATGCTGTTTGAAATTGCAAATGAACAGTTAAAAACTCGCGATAAACAACAACAAGAATTTATTAATATTGCAGCCCACGAATTAAGAACACCTATACAGCCAATACTTGGACTCACAGAAGTTGCACTCTCGAGAACAAGCGATAAGGAACAGGTAGAGTTATTGGGTATTGTTAACCGGAATGCAAAACGATTACGTGGTTTGACAGAAGATTTGCTAGATGTAACAAGGATTGAGAGTCAATCTCTCAAGTTAACTAAAGAAAGAGTCGAGTTAGGCGATATATTACAATCAGCAGTGACCGATTTTCAAAACCACATCGCTAAACTACATGACAATAATGGAAATGTAGCTTTCACATGTAGAATGAAAGAAAATGTATTTGTGCTGGCAGATAAACGTAGAATTACACAAGTTGTCTCCAACTTGTTGAGCAATGCAATAAAGTTTATTGACCAGGAAGGTGGCAACATTCAAATAATAACAGAAATGGCTCATATACACGATCGTCTTAGTAACAGTCATATTGTCGTAGCTATAAAAGATACAGGAAAAGGAATAGATCCTCAAATAATGCCAAGATTATTTTCCAAATTTAGTACAAATTCACAACAGGGAACTGGTCTAGGTCTTTATATCTCCAAAAATATTGTGGAAGCACATGGTGGCAGAATATGGGCAGGAAATAATGAAGATGGTATAGGAGCATGTTTTTACTTTACTCTTCCAATTGCAACGTAGATTCTTTAATCCATTTGTAGTTTTTTTACATATACATTTATCGGATTTTATTTCTAAATGAATCCATATTTAAAATATAATCCCCTAGGTATCTAGTCTATTAATTTGCCAAAGCTAGAGGTCAGGACAGTCTTTTAGCATCTGATTGTGACAAGAAGTGTCACATCTGGTATCTTATTTCTGGTAACGATTTCATATTGGAAAGGTATAAACAGTGGACTTTCTTGTGCTCACTGTTGATTCGTTCTCGAGTTTATAACAAATACATTTGATATTTGTTTATCATCATGCAAATATAAGGCCATTGTCGATCTGGGTTCGGTGGTTCTCGCACTAATTGCAGTTCAAAAAAGAAACTCAATGATAGTAACATTATTCTAACTATTAAGTTTTCTGTCAAAATTAGCCTTCGAACGGCTTGATAACAAGTTTTACAAATGTTGGAGCAAGAATTACACCGAATCCACGAATTTACATCATAATATCCAAAAAATATAAAGCTAAATTAGTTGAAATACTATTAACAAGAAATGGCTAATCCATAAGCTGCCTCTTACACCTGCTACACCAAAAGTTATTAAACTAATAATACTAAAGATCACGAAGAACTTATTTCAATAACTGAAAAATAGACACTTGACTACCAAAAAGACGTACATCCAAGGGGCAAAGTGGTCTTAACTGTATGATGAACAACTGCACTGGAAGAGATAACAATGTCCAATGCACGTAGGGGACTTCCCCTAACCAGCTCCCGTATTGAGAAAATATTTCCAAAATTAACACCACAGCAAATTCGTCGCATTGAAGCATATGGAAGAATGCGTTCAGTACAGCCTGGTGAAGTGCTAATAGAGCAGGGAGACAAATCGGTACCGTTCTTTGTTGTTATAACGAGCGAAGTGGAGATTGTGCGCCCCTTCGATGCCTATGAAACCCTTGTGACTGTCCATGGTTATGGCGAATTCACAGGAGAAGTCAACATGCTCTCTGGCCGGCAGATCTTTCTTTCGGGCACTTGCTACGAAGCCAGGCAAAGTAATCGAACTGGATCACCAACAAATGCGGACTTTGGTACAGACTGATGCTGAACTCAGCGATATACTGATGAGGGCTTTCATCCTACATAGAGTCGAATTGATAGCTGCTGGTGTTGGAGATATTATTCTTATCGGATCAATACATTCTGCCGGGTATTTGCGGATCAAAGAGTTCCTGATGCGCAATGGACATCCATACTCTTACATAGACCTGGAACATGACCCTGACGTACAGAATCTATTGGATAGTTTTCAAATTTCGGCCAGCGAAATTCCCGTTTTAATCTGTAGAGGCCAAATAGTACTCCGCAATCCGGGTAACCAACAAATCGCAGACTGCCTTGGCTTTACCGAATCCCATTGACCAAACCCAGGTGCGCGATGTTGTCATCATCGGAGCTGGTCCCTCAGGGCTCGCGGCCGCTGTATATGGTGCTTCAGAAGGACTAGATGTTATGGTACTAGAAACTGGTTCTCCTGGCGGTCAGGCTGGCTCAAGCTCAAGAATTGAAAATTACTTGGGATTTCCTACCGGGATCTCCGGCCAAGACATAGCAGCTAGGGCTTACCTCCAGGCTCAAAAGTTTGGTGCAGATATGCTCATTGCAAAGGCCACAAGACTCATCTGCGATCGCAGACCATACATAATCGAACTTGAGAATGGGACTAGAATTTCTACTCGCACTATTGTGATTGCCACTGGTGCTCAATATCGAAAGCTACCATTGGAAAACCTGTCCAGATTTGAAGGTGCAGGCGTATACCATGGGGCTACCTTTGTGGAAGCGCAGTTGTGTGGAGGCAAAGAAGTAATTGTAGTTGGTGGGGGAAACTCAGCTGGCCAGGCTGCTGTGTTTCTGGCACAGACTACAAAACATGTACATATGCTAGTCAGGTCCTCCGGTTTGGCTGCTACTATGTCTCGATACTTGATTCGTAGAATAGAGAATAGCCCTACGATCACATTACGACCACAAACGAAGATTGTAGCCGTAGAAGGAGATAATCAGCTCGTTTTCGTGTACTGGCGAAACAGTCAAACAGAAGATACCGAGAAACACGAAATCAGTCACATATTTGTCATGACTGGCGCCGACCCAAACATCCATTGGCTCGATGGCTGCATTGCACTAGACGATAAAGGTTTTATAGGGACCGGCCCTGATCTGTCGCCTGAAAGTCTTAGCGCCGCAGGCTGGTATCCTACACGTCAACCATATTTGCTTGAAACTAGTTTGCCAGGTATTTTTGCAGTAGGTGATGTCCGAGGCGGTAGTATCAAACGGGTTGCATCCGCAGTGGGTGAAGGATCAATTGTAATCTCGTTTGTTCATAAAGTACTCCAGGAATAGGAAATACATGGTAGGAATAACGGCTATACTAAACGAAGTATAGAATACAGCACAAAATACAGAAGACAAAAGAGGAAAGATACAGGCTTTATCATTAGCTAAAGGAAAGCCTTATCGGAAGCTGACTTTGTACAAGAAAATGGATCAACGATTTGCTTACCCCTTAGCCTGCTTATTTCCCGACTGCTCTTACCCTCGTTATGTAATTGAATAACCTGCTTTGCTTTTGTCAGCGGGTACCTTTTTAAACTGCTATCGTCCGGTTCTTATTGTTGTGGTTGGTGGTATGGTCTCTGCTTTCGCGATAATATTTTTAATCGTAGGTGTGATAGCCTTCGGCCTGGGGTTGGTATTGATATATGTTCGTTCCAAGTAATGCTGACCAATTAATTTGATCAGGATTTGGTTAAGTCGTCATTGATAGAACTATTTGCTTCTCTCGTACCCGCTGGATATGGTTATGGCTTAGCAATGCCTCCAATATTGGCCTTAACTTATAATTAGCCTTTGTAAAGAAATTTCCACCTTGTCCTCTCAACTACTATCTTCCTTGGCCTTTGGTTTAACAACCTCTATTTTCTTTGCCAATTCAATAACTTTTGGATAAGCAAGTAGTCGATTAATTTGTTGTAGCTCTGAACCACATCTAATTATTATGCCTTTTTTCTTTGTACCTAAACCTGTACTGGAATTTATGAGATTTATTTCTGTAGATATGTACTATGGACTCTAAGTGTAGGTAATTTAATAGGGATACTGCCGGTAAGCTGGTAGCTTTCTTTTCCCAGTTTTGACATTCTCTTGAGAATTCAGCGAGTTTCTTATTAATGATATCTGTTGTCGCGTCATATAACATGCACGACATATATTGTGCTACATCGTGACAAGGGAACATTTGCAGCTGGTGGCGTTACCGATGTACCATACCAACAAGCTATGATATGCGCTGGTCAAGGAAGTATTGTAGTACTCTCAGCCTATAACCATATACAAAAATTGAAAGGTGGAAAATCACCACCAATTAAGTGGATTGGAAATCCTCTACATCTAGTAAATAGGTTAACATCTCATCTGAGGTGATGAGCCTGTGTAATGGTATTACCAATAATGGAATTAAATGGAGGATTACAAAGGTATCCAGCAGCTGAATAACATAAGTACAGTAATGACGAATTAAGATAATTTAGAAGCACGCATATTTACTGAGTCCTTGTAGTGCAATTAATGTGCTAGATTTGGTTTGTTTACTCTTGGAATTTTAATGTTTAGCAGCTTTCCAAAAAATATTGCCTTAAATTCACAATGACCATCGATTCGAATATCTCGTCCACATTTTGTGGATGAGTAAAACGCCGTTTTGGCGTTGTGGGCCAATGTGCGTTATTTTCATGAAAAATATATTCAACACATTTTATCCATATTTTTATCATTTTGACATTGTATGATTTTAATACGCATTGAAGATTTTATAGAGTAATGAGATTAAGACTCCTCCCACTCTGCTTTGGGAGAGTTTTTCGCTAACTGCAATTCAGATCTATTTAGTATTATTCAGACTATTAAATAGATATTTTAGAAAAAATTCCAGCATATTCTTCTATTTTTGATTTTGTAGGTATTTTGTCAAGACCTATACCATTTGCCTTGAGGGCTGCTACTATAGCACCTGCAGTGCTACATATCGCCAACCTTGAATCTTTTCCCTTAATGTATATGCAGGTAAATACTGCTGATAGAATATCTCCTATCCCGGTGGAGTCTACAGTAGGAATATAGTCTAGCCTCAGTTTATGTTCGTTCATATGAATTACTCTTCGTGTTGCAGAAATCACAAAGTCAGCATTTATAGGTCTAAGAATCTTATATTCCTGCTCATCTGCTTTGACAGCAGAAACGCCTGACCAGTCTAAAGCTACGCTTCTATAAAGCGAAATGGTTCCTGAGGGTTGTATTTTCCGTAGATAACCTTGCGGATCCAGCATTACAAATTTTCCCTTCTTAGTTATCGCTCTAAGGACATCCAACGGAACCTCATCAATAACAGGACTTACTATCCAACCATCCGCATGTATATCACTAACGTCATCAATCGTGAGTGGCTTACATTTGGACAATAAAGTCAGTTGTCTAGTATCATCGTATTGTCTAATAGAAAATTTTGTAGTTAGCCATTCTTTTTCAAATTGATTGATATTAACAAGATTTCGATTTAGAAAATCTCGCTTATCCTCTGGAAGATCTTCTCCCACTTTGGTGACTAGAATAGTTTCAAACCCCAGTTGTCTGCAAGTTAAGCCACAATAACATGCTGGACCTCCTAAAAAATAATTATCTTCATTGTCTATTGAGTCTAATGTTATGTGTGATGCTATCGCTATTTTCATGTATGTCTCTCATCAAGAATCAGCGTATTAACCAATTTAAATGCCATAGCCCTCTTGTAATCATGCAATAAAGATAGGCCAGACAGAAGACTGATCAAACTGTTGAACAAAAAAGAATAGTGGGTCAATGGCAAGGTATTTAGTGTAGGCTGCTATCCCTGCAGAGAATATGACCATGTATTATTACTGTCAAATGGGGCGTTAAACGTCATCAATAGCGCTGCTGCATTATCAGTTAATTCCTTGATAATAGAAGAAAGATATATTACTTATGATAAATCTGAACGAACAATTACAGTAGGATGTGGCAATATCCATCTCCAGACATACACAATAACTCCAAGCTCGCGATCTTTTAGACAGACAGCCTAAGGGAGTTTGGTTATTAAATGCTGGGATTACTATTGATAAAATGGCCTCTAATCATTGATCCTCTAGACACAATGTGGCTCAAAATAGTTGCAGATAGCAGAAATGCATATCCAATTACGGTATTAGGCAGTATAAAAATTACCTCAATCGTGGTAACATTATGAATCCTCAAACCAGTAATTATGCTATCAGCAAATAAAATAGAGATTTTGATGACGCGGCTGACAAAAATAAGGTAATACCGGGATTTCCAAGACCATATATATAAGAATAGATGGAGAAGCCACTTGTGGTACAAATATTACAAATTCAGAAATTGCATGGTAGGTAAGAGGCAGGCTTAGGAGAAGGCAAAAAGTGGCCTCACGTACCTAGGCGGTGACAAAAGCGCATTAAGGAATAATAAGGTACATGATCTATATTTTGTATTTTAAAGTGGAGTAGGGGGTGTGGTTATTGAGAATAATCACATCTATAATAAAGGATACTCTAGATTATATCCACATACAGGAACTCATAATACGATAATAAGAAATAATACCGGTCACGATCAGGTTTTCGGTATTATTCATTTATCAGATACCCGAACAGAAGAACACCATACCAGTACGATACCATAAGGATGATCAATAAAAAATAGATAAGTACTTTGAATATTATTATAGAAAAGCGGCAAAAGTAGAGCCACTAGTAGACCATATACAGAGATACGTGTTTGTTATATCCTTGACATGAGTATCTAACAATTCTATTAAGATCATGTAAAAGATGGTAACTAGCACCCAACCCAATTAGTGTGGGGGTATATACATTACATCCTGCAGCCAGCAGCATTGGAGCCATGAAACATCGGGACCGTCCACTATGTCCTGTGCCATTCATTAAGACAAAGGTGGTTGGCACGGCTTCGTTCATGATGCCAAGGGTATTCTTTGCAGAATATTTCAATTTTGAGGTAGGCTGTAGGACATTTTATTATATCTTCAATGTCTAACTGAAAAAAATCCAGCATACCTTTTGATCAGACCATGTGAAGCTCATTGTGGGATAAATCCAAATTTTCATTTTCAACTTTATTTGGTACACTTTATGAAACAACTAAAACGATGGATTATTTTTTACTTTAGATATTTAATCCTCTTATTTTGTTCTACCATTATAAATGCTTTAGTGAGCAATACACCAGCAATGAAACCACCGATGTGTGCTGTAAATGCTACTTGAATTGCAGTAAACGAGCCTATAACAGCAAATACAATTTGAAGTATTAGCCAATAATAAGCCCTAGTGTTTCCAGCAGCAGCTGCTATACCTAGTATTCCGGAGATTGCTCCTGAAGCACCTATTAATACGGTGTGGCTATTTCCCAACATAAAAGTCGATATTGCACCAAAAAATAAAGCTCCGGCAATTCCTGCGATTATGTAAATTAAGATATATCTGAAAATTCTAACTGCTCTTTCTGCATATCCTCCAAGGTATACTAATGCTAGTATGTTAAATGCTAGATGAGCAATGCTGGCATGAATGAATATTGATGAGAATAAGCGTGTTAAGGCATCTGAAAGCGAGGGGGGTGATATGGATGAGACTGATAATAGCTGGTCAGGAATGAAACCATAGCGCCGTATGACTTCCTCTTGTATACCTGTGATTAGCCCAAAAGCGAGGATTATGACATTTAGAATTACGAGAGTTGTTGTAGCTATAGGTAGGCTTGATATGTTTATGATGATAATGTTAGTTTTGTAGATATAAATGGCTATGCAGACTTTCTAATTAAATATGGCATTATCAATTTTAGGCAGCATCGCGCAACGTAAAGTTGTGATACATTACCATCTGTTTAACTAAGATGTTGTCTTGTTAAGGTACATCTAGCATTTTGCCAGATATATGAAACAGTTTATTCTATTGACGTACCTCATATATGACAATTACGAATTAAGACTATATAATAGCGGTAACACAAGGATCTTGATACGATAGTTTCAAATCCAATGACCGACATATACAACATATATACAATATAACAAGGTTACAGAGTTATTTTTCTTTAACAAAATACTCTTGAAATGAACTTGTTGTATCTTCGTAAATAGGAGATCAGATAGCATATCATTGTTTTTGTTTAGTATTATTGGAAGTGTTTCATTTAGCTGTAAAATAGATTTTGTTAGAGTACAATTTCTTTATGAGCCGCTATCTGGACAAATGGCTGATTTTCATACTAACAACTTCCCATTAATCTCTACGTTGTTCGTTTTAGCTCTTCTCTATGCGCTGCTTGACTTGCACCTTTAATCTGTTGGGCTTCTAGTATCACACAATCTAGTTTTTAATCATGCGGCCACTACAAGAACAGGTATTGTGACATTGCTTATTATCTTCCGACTATCACTGAATAATGATCTTATCCATGAATCTATGTGAGATGAGGTCAAGACTATCATATCATATCCCTGTGCTTTAATTTCATCTACGATTTCAGAGACAAGATTACCTGTTCTAAATTTGTACGATATCTTATTTTTGCATCCTGCTTCGTTACATTTCCTTATTGTGTCTTCCATTATATCTACAAATGGTCCTTGTACATCTCGATTTAGAGAGTCGTGTGTGTTTTGGTGAATTTCCAACATTAACCTTACATATTCAATAAATATAGTAAATAAATCTGCACTTACCATTATCACTGTCTATTCTATCTATTGGAAAAACATTTACAGAATACAGAAGTCATGCTAAAATGGAGACAGGGACGGTACAGAATTTTGCCTAGACCATAATTCTTAATTTTTCACACATATGGACCAAATCAATGACATAAATCCACAATGTGATCTTAGAACAACAGAAAAATAAATGAGAATGATCAGATATTACAAAAATTTTTACTGATTCTGAGCCAGGCGATTATCATCATCTGAACGCATGATGAAAGAATCCACCTCCAGATCGATGTCCTTGATGCGTCCTACTACTACTACCATTACTCTCATGTTTACTGACCACATGATGGGGGTGATGATGCGTCCTGCTGCTACTACTGCTACTACTGCTACTACCATTACTCTCATGTTTACTGACCACATGATGGGGGTGATGATGCGTCCTGCTCTACTAGCTATACTGCTACTACTGCTACTACTGCTACTACTGCTACTACTGCTACTACTGCTACTACTGCTACTATCGTGTTTACTGACCACATGATGGTGGTGATGATGCGAACTCGGTACTGCCTGGTGATGAAATATCTTTCACATTAAATGCAGCAATGCCGGGCTGGAGATTATACAAAACAGGATCAACTGTAAAGGCATTCACTTTAACTTGATAGGTTTGTGCTTTAACTGTTCTAGGTATCGTCCACGAATAGCTATAGATTCCATTTGAATTGCTAGTACCGTTAAACTTATTTTGAATTAAATTTCTTGTTGGATCAAAGACTATACCACTTATTTGAGCATTTCCTATATTGTTATTTGAAATTGGATCGTGTATAGCAATACGGAATACTTCAGGCTCCCCTTTTGTTATAGGATTTTTATCAACATTTACTAACACTGTTAATTCCGGGTTAGGTTGACTGGCGGATCGTATTGGCGATTTGGTTATAGCTCGTGGCATAAGCAATGCTTGCTGCTGCAATTGAGTTTTTGGCATCAAGTTTGATGATAAAGGAGTAGGGACTATAGGATGATAGTTTTTTGTAGTTATAGGTGTGGTTGTTATTATTCGGGAGTCGGTACTAGTGTTTAGTGATTTGGTTATAGCTCGTGGCATAAGCAATGCTTGCTGCTGCAATTGAGTTTTTGGCATCAAGTTTGATGATAAAGGAGTAGGGACTATAGGATGATAGTTTTTTGTAGTTATAGGTGTGGTTGTTATTATTCGGGAGTCGGTACTAGTGTTTAGTGATTTGGTTATAGCTCGTGGCATAAGCAATGCTTGCTGCTGCAATTGAGTTTTTGGCATCAAGTTTGATGATAAAGGAGTAGGGACTATAGGATGATAGTTTTTTGTAGTTATAGGTGTGGTTGTTATTATTCGGGAGTCGGTACTAGTGTTTGGCCTTGTTTCCGCATAAGCAGAGGTGTATAAGAATAATGACGTCATAAGAACGAGTAAGGCGAACGTGATATGTGTCTCTTTTGTCGAAACTACAGATAAATGTAACATAGTAATGTAATTGATAATAATCTATATAAATATCTATAAAGGCGAACTCTACATTTTTAATGGTTCATAATATTACTAAAACCAATCTGAAACTTAGTCTCCTATCAATATTTACTTATCAGATTAAGCGTTTCAATTTAGAAGCCCCTAAAATGATCGATACTTCTTATTATATCGTGTCAGTTTAAGGTTTTCTGTGTCACATGTCATTTGCTTTCCTTCTAATTACGCTCTAGTGAAATGTATTATGTTTTGCTTATCATCGGCAAGGTTTTTGAAAGGAATACTGTCAATAAAATGTAGTATATTTGATTGGTAGTGTGAAACATGAACAGGCGTGCCTCACGATGTTCAGGTTGGTTCCAGATGGTGTTATTAGAGATTCCCAATGCTGCTGATCGCCGGATTTTGGCCCCGTTGTCCATGTCTTTCACTGGGATTTTACTCTTTGAACAATATATTCACGTGTTTCGTTTAGCTTACTCTTGCTTTTGTACTTACTCGCTGGTAGCTGTCATCTATTTCTTATTTTATGGTTTACCGGCAAACCCGGGCGAAGATTTCATCCGAGCATAAGCCGGCAACCAACTAAAGTGTTCTGAAGTATTCTCTTGGCGCTCTATATATAGATCAGTGGTGATATATTCTATTATAGTAAATTGTCTGTTGTTGACCCGTGGGAACGATCTGTCCATTGCCTCTTCTGCAATAGTTTAGCTACTCTGAAACCGACCAAGACTAGACGTATTATGCTACGATGCAACACCTGCGGCGCTTTGATGTTCGCCAATGGCTTGCTATCACAGCAGAGAATCCAGAAACTGCGGGATTTTATATTTACACGGCTGTGTAGAAACCATCTCATACAGTCAAAGCTTTGTAAGAGTATAATACCAATAGTCTATTGAAAGAATCAATGTACGTCAGACTTGCAGGTACTATGTTCCGTGTTTTGAAGCATGCAAGGATTCCTCTATTTTCTAACAGGAAAAGTAATCACATATTTACAATATGGCAGCACATAGTTCTAGTTGCTATACGACAGTATGAAGGTAAGAGTTATAGAATGTTTGTCGAGTGGTTAATTGAAGCCTATTACCTAAGGTCATTTCTACGGTTGTCACGTATTCCTCATTTTACAACATTGCAAAAGTTTACAGATAGAATCAATAATTCATTGCTTGAAAAGATAATTTCGTCATTCATTGTAATTAGTGGTACCAAGCATATCTTTGCAGGAATAGATTCAACAGGATTTAAGATAACTCATGCATCACAATATTATACTGATCGAACAGAATTGAGAAGAAAATATGCGAAATTATCTATTGGAGTAGATGTATTACAACAAATCATATGTACAATTAAGATAAGACGAGCTCCAACAAGGCATGATAATGTAGATTTCAGGCCAATTATAACAAGGACATCAAATATTCTTCCATTATCTGTAGTTACAGCTGATAAGGGTTACGATAGTGAAGATAATCACCTTCTCGTAAGAGAGGACTTACATGCATTCAGTATTATTCCTGCTCGATATGAACATGTACCGATGTGGAGAACACATGGTAAGTACAGAAAGCAGATGAAGCGTGGTTACTCCAAATTGCTGTACAATCAACGAAACAAAGATGAAACCATAATATCAGTCATAAAACGACTATTTGGAGAGAATCTTATGTCTAGATTGACTAGAATGCAGAACAGAGAGTTATCATTTAGATGTATCACCTACAATATGCATAGACTGACTAATCTTGTAATATTGATGATGTTTTCTACATAGCCATTTACACATATCCCAACCTAGTATGTTGATTGAATAAATTAACTAATTCCTTGCCTACGTAAGTTCCTGGGAAAATCTGTCATAGAATGACTTCAGCTGCTACATCAAATTTCGTATAATACTTTTTTACCTCCCCTTCGCCATATTTGGATTTGAGTTTCCTCACAATATCGTTAACAATACTAGTATTTGTTATTGGTTTACCTCTTGCAGGTGACTCTACGCCATTTATAGAAATCTTCAATGTTGGTTCGACTAGCAGATTCTTGTACCAGTTGGTTTCAGAGCCCTGAACTGGAAGCAAATACAGAGTGTTACCCTCAGACACAAACCAGACTGGACGAGGAATATCTCTACCGGATTTTCTACCTTTAACGTTGAGTGTAATTTCATCTACTTTGTTCAGTCTCTGGTGAAGATCGGCGTTGGACATGACAATATTCTATGCTGCACATGTCAGTTATAGGTTTCGCGGATCTTGCCGCGTATATATGAATGCTGCTCTGTGCTAGTTAACTACTGCTATTACTGTTGGAAAACCTATGAACTCACCTTGCAGCTTATTAGAGACTTGCTAGTTATTTCTGCAAGAATGGTGGAACTTGCCTTAGTTGACTATTTTGTTATGGGAGAAGCAGTTGGAATAGTAGCCACGTTTGTTGCGGCATTTTATTATTCAAGAAAGCAAATGCAAAAGCTCTCAGTGGATATAGAAACGAAGGTTCTAAGTGATTTGGACGATAAAATGAACGACCTTACCAGGATTGCAATTGAAAAGCCACAGCTAATAAAGATAGTCAGCAACGTTGAGTCTGACATATCAGAAGAAATAGCATTTACATATCATCTATTGCATACATTTGCACATGCATATCATTTGCATCAAAGAAAAGTAGTAAGTGATAATGAATGGACTGGATGGCTACGTAGAATGAGAACTTGTTTTGAGCAGGGCAAGATAAAGGAGTACTGGGAAAGTGGCCTTGAGTTAGAAAAATGGTTTGATCCTGCATTTGAAGATTTTATTGATAAGGAAGTAGTTCAGAAAATAAGTGCAAAGCAGGAAATATAGTAAGACAATCTAATGTAGAATCGCATATCCAAAATATGGCTCATTCACATCAATGTATTAATCAGATTACTTGTTGGTTACTAACAAGCGTAGTGTTCAGTAGTTTGGACATAACCCCAAACAGTACTTTGCCGGCAATGACCATAGGGATATCAGCGAATAGCTTCCATTTCTGTTTATAACCATGATCGAAGCAAGCGCAGCT
>CAVXZB010000025.1:0-67320 GCA_963765895.1 uncultured Nitrososphaeraceae archaeon
ATCTTCACTCGTATAACGAATGATCGATCAGAGAGATCTGATCATCCGTTGTCGATTTGACAGTTAGGTTTTGTTCACATAAATTGTGGAAATGCATGATGGGCGAGGATCTATATCTTATCTTGTATTTCAAGACTACTCTCTTTTTACAAGTACATAGTGTGGTATATTTGCAATAGTCGCTGGATACGAAGAGTAAAATTCCCAGCTGACGCAAAGAGGGTTCTTGCTTCATCTACATTTGTTATAGTAGCAATATCTGTCACTCTCCTTCGTCTAAAAATTGGTTTGTTGTTGTTACTGATTTGGACCTGTGCCTGTTGCGGTAAGGAGGTCTGCACGAATTTGTGTGTATGTTCAATGCCATTTTCATCAATTAGCTGGGATCTTGTTTTTCCAGTCCTCAGGATCGTCACCTACCTTATCGAAGCCAATTAGTTGGTTCGGATATCCACTGCCCTGCATCCGTCTCTTACATTCTTGCATCTTTTTTGGCGGTTTTGATGCTTCCGCAGGTATTGTTGTTGACATTGGCCTTAATCTGCAAGATTTGCTAATAATTCATGTGACACCAATAAGAGAGGGAGAGACCATACTTACAGATTATATATTGATTAGAATATTTTTGGCGGTTCTTCTCTAAGATTTAAAATTACTCAAGGGGCTTTTCTCATGCGAAAGAAAATTTTATCTACATCCACGTGAGATTATCCTACTTCGACGGTTGTTATCTATCTAACAGCAAGCGTAATGCATTAAGGCCACCAAGAGTGGGCTTGCATTAAGGTTGGGGGCCTCTTTCTCTCGTGCGACGCCGAGAATGGGTATTATCAAATTTTGGATGTTTAGGCTCATTTAAAAAAATTTTTTAGTGTGAATGTTGCCTTTGGGGAGTATGTCTACACAGCTTTTCGACCCTTTCCTCCTGTAGTGGAACCTATTTATATTACGGATATTATTGTTACAGGTGTAGTCGGGCTGCATACCGACGTCAATTATACAACTCTTAATTCTTCATTCATTTAAAGAGTTGAAACGCCATGGGCGATCTTGCTCGAATAGACGATCATGGACTTGGCAGTCAGGCTATAACTATTAACGCGAAAATGGTCGAGAAAAGCCCGATATTTAGTAATTGAACCTTTATCTGATGTTACCACAACTTTTTCAATTCGAATGATGATCCAGAAAAAATAATAATAAGCAAAGTTGCAAGTTTCAGAAGAGTCATGTTAGTTAGGAAGATAATGTGACAATGTAAAATATGACTCAACATCGCGATTATCAGTCCGCCGCGTCCTATCTTCACTAATTTCAAAAGGTTTAGCGAGGAAAATCATCTGGCGTCACTCACTAAATTATTGCTTGGGATAAGAAATATACGAGGACGACCGATAAGAAAAACTAGAGGATCTAGTTCAATGGGATTTGAAAATGAATATACTCTCAAAAACTTCCTGAAATCAAATGATGAGAGGGTATTTCATGAGAACTATGAGAAAGCAGTAAAAGATATCAAATCTCGTTTCGGTAAAAAATACTCAATGATCATTAATGGCAAGCATTATAATTCTTCAAAGACATTTACTGACACTTCGCCAATAGACAAAAGAATAAGACTAGGTTATTTCCCTTTGGCTACTAAAAAACATGTGAGAACGGCAGTCAAAGCGAGCCAAGACCGCATTTGAGAAATGGGGGAAAGTTAATTATAAATCTCGTATTGTCATCTGCTATGCTGGAGCAGATATAATATCTGAGCGTAAATTTGAATTAGCCGCATGGATTTCTTATGAAAATGGTAAAAAGAGGGACGAGGCCATTGCTGACGTAGATGAAGCAATTGATTTCATCAGATACTATTCTAAAGAGATGGAAAGAAATAAGGGCTTCGTAGTCCTAACTAAGAATGCAAATTCAAATGAAGTAAGCAAGAGTTTGATGAAGCCATACGGTGTTTGGGCTGTAATCAGCCCATTCAATTTTCCTTTTGCCATCTTAGCGGGAATGAGTATCGCGGTAATTGTTACTGGCAACGCAGTAGTTCTAAAACCTGCAAGTGATACTCCTATTATCGGAAGTCTATTTGCAGAAATTTTGAAAGAAGCAGGCTTACCTGATGGAGGACTAAACCTTGTGACAGGGTCTGGATCAGATTGGAAAGGTAATTGTTGCAAGTCGTGATGTTGCGGGTATTGTGTTTACAGGTTCCAAAATGGTAGGACACAGAATTATGGAAGATTCCGGCAAAGTTATACCCAGGCCAGTTATCGCAGAACTTGGGGGCAAGAATCCGGTAATAGTTACCGAAAATGCAGATATTAATAAGGCTGGAGAGGGGATTATAAAAGCTGCATTTGGTTATTCTGGTCAAAAATGTAGCGCATGTTCCAGAGTTTATGTTCAGAAAAACGTAAAGGAATTATTGATGCAAAAACTAGTGGAGAAGACAAGGAATCTCTATATTGGAAATCCTCTAGACCAAGATATATTTATGGGTCCATTAATTAATCTGAATGCATATACAAATTATCAAAAATTCGCAAAAATCGCCTCCAGAGATGGTAGGGTAATATTCGGTGGAGCTGTAAAACGACAAGGTAGTTTGAAGCATGGTTATTACGTAGAACCGACTATTGTTGAGGATCTGCCCAAAAGTCATATGTTATTTAAGGAAGAGCTATTTGTACCGATTCTGTGTGTGCCGATACAAAGATTTTGATGAAGCATTAAAACTATGCAATGAGTCAGAATACGGACTGACGTCGGGCATTTATAGCAAGAAAAATGAAGAAATCGACAGGTTTCTTGATAACTCAAAATCTGGAGTAGTATACGTTAATAGGACTGCTAGTGCTACAACCGGAGCCATGGTAGGTTCTCAACCATTTGGTGGTTGGAAAGATTCTGGTACGACGGGCAAAGGATCAGGAGGACCGTACTATTTGACTCAATTTCTAAGAGAGCAGAGCCAGACTGTTGTTACCTAATCCAAGGCTCTTTTTAGAAAGACTAGTGCGATACTACTTTTGAATATATACTACAGTAACATAGAGTAACACCATCTTAATCTCAATTTAGTAAGATTATTTTGCGTGCACCATTTTTCTAAGGCTTTAATAATGTAATTGTTAAAAAAGAAACTTTTGACAATACTTATAACAGTAATTGCATCTGCCGTATTATGGCTGAAGAATAGACCTTGCTAGTAATAGGATGTTTCTCTTTCTCTCTCTAATCCGACGTATGGAGTATGGAAGCCATTGATTACCATACGGTATATATTCAGACGTCTTAAGCTTTCGTTTTACAAGTATTTCTTTTAACTCATTATGAATACCCATAAGTAGCTGAAATTCGAATTTCTTTCTATCGGTACCAAACTTTTCTGATAACGAGATCGCGTTAACAATCAGTTTGGGATCATGCGTTGCGATGGCAAAAATATTATTTCTGTTCTTGTCCTCAAATAACATTTTTGTCAATTTGGAAAAATTCGAATTGATTTCGCTCATTGATTGAAAGGCGTTCTCTTCACATTGTCTGTATGCACCTTTTACTATTCTAACATTTGCTCCTTCTTCTAACAAATGCAGCAAGTCACTTGCGCTCCTCCTAAGATAGGATTGTAGAGCCACCCCTATCAACGAATTCTCCTTAAAAAGATCAAGGTAGATAGAAATTGTATTTTGGACATATTCAAAGGATTCAATGTCGATCCACATAAATTTGCCTAGGCTTTTAGCTTTTTTAGAAATTTGCCTAAGATTATTTAAACATTCTTCATACCCTCTCTTTAATCCGACTTGAGTTGGTTTCACAGAAATACTACCGTCTATTCCATCCTTACTCACAAAATCTAATAGTAAGCAATATTCTTCTACTGTCTGTTCAATACTCTTGTTATTGGTATTATCTTCGCCTAGAAAATTCAAAATTGCAGAGATTCCTCTCTTATTGGAATTTCTGGCTGCTGATAATGCCTCCTTAGAAGTCATACCCGAGACCCACTTTCTGGCTCCTCGATACAACAGTCTTTCAAGTAAGGTACTGTTGTGTAATGCTGGTGGTGAGGCTAGATTTTGTGTTCTAGATATTTCAGAATACCAATTTTCAGTTACAATAATATACTTACGTTGATTACTCTATTAAATTTTCATATCGAATGGTTTTTTCAATGGACTATCGCCTAAAGTAATTCCAAGTAACTATGAAAGCATTTAACCAGACAATAGGTGGGCTGAATGATTTAACGAATTTAAGTCAATGGATATGGATCGACACAATCCACATACAGGGGGTATATTGTTAATTATTGATCGGGTCGTAGTTCTTAACAGGAATAGTTGAAGGTATAAATGAGCGGAGAAATCATGCCTTGGTCAGGCATTAATATCCAGGATTCGATCTGTACGTTTGGGTCGTTTTTCAGCATCAATGAGACCTCTACTATTACAAGATCTCTGGTAATTTAGACTATGTTAAATCTACCTCTCTCTAAAAATCAAGAATCAATCCATTGAAGCAATATGTTTGTAGGTATTACTGGTTAAAATATTGTCAATTCCTGTCTCTACTTGATTATTGATTTTGTGGTAACTTCCGTAACAACGCCCAGTGCATTGCTAAGTTCAGGTATTAGCCATGTAGACTTAATTTTAATTTCAGTCGATATGGTAAATTATGGGGCCGAATTTACTATGCATTATTATCTAGAGATCATCTTTGGTAAACGTACTTAACCGAAGATGATTTAATACAACATTTACGATCTGCTTATACCAATAACTGTAGCATGTATAGAAAAAACTCGCCTCTTTTTGGGTATCAAAAATGAGTAGTATGCACTTCATATATATCGATTTTCAATCCATGTGATCTCGATATACTTTATGGTGATCTTTTCCTTATAACAGATATCGAAAATTGGACTCATATTTCTTTCTCCTTCTCCTTCTCCTATGAGTGAACGTTCAAGAGATCCTTGTCCCCATGGTTTTGGATGACCAGAACGTCCCACCTAATTTTTTCCATTTCATATAATCTTCTAGAATATTTTTATGATCAAATGCAAATTTTTCATCTGGTATATCCTCTAAATTTATCCAATATAGTTCCAAGGCATCATCAGGCAGCTGCAGTTGCTTTAACTTTCCCATTTCTACTAGTAGGAATTTTTCCTATAAATACCGTAGACATATTGTGTCCCCTAGGATCTCTTTTAGGATCCGAATACACGCCGAGAATATCAATTAGTTCAATATCCAACGATGTTTCTTCGTTTACTTCGCGTTTTGCCGCATCTTCTACTGTTTCTCCTTCATTTACAAAACCCCCTGGGATTGCCAAATATTCTCTAAATGGTTCATTCTTTCTTTTAACTAATAAAATACGAGAAGCCATTTGTATGATGACATCTACAGTAGGAATTGGGTTCTTATGTCCCTCTTTCTTCATAACTATCATAATAAATAGGACCGGTTAATAAGATAACTATATTCACTAATTGATAAATGATTTATTCAAAATTAATTTTTTGCATAGCCAATTACATCGATTTTGTCCCAATCTCTCAGATAGCAATTGGTATTTATGATTATAACATCTAGTAACGTCATGTGCGCCTCTAAGAATCGAAAATGTATAATAAAGTAACATTAAGATTCCAAAATATTGTCTGTTATAGATTGTGCAGATTAGCCATAATCCGGCGAGCCAATATATTATTATATTGATAAGTGATTAAATTCCTTATTCGCATTTTGTGGGATTTCTACGATCGATCGATCCGATTCTTTTAAGGATTAATTCTAATCTTAAAATCGACAAAGTGAAGACGCTGAAGCGGATTGATTAACAACTTGATAACAAATAGCAGATCTATGCACAGTAAGGAATTTCGAAATATGTCGACTCCCGTAAGATAGTATGATCTGTCTGGTAGTTTACTACTATCATAAACGCATGGGTGAACTATTCTATTTAAAGGAAGTTCGTTAATTATCCTACAATAGTATTAATGGTCACGAGTTTAGTGAACAGGGAATATCTCAATACCATCTAGCAACTATTTATGGGCAATATGAGCACACAGTTAGATTATTGAATTATTTGTAGCAGGTCAATCTGAAGCAGTTGTTTTATTTCTCTGCAGTGCCTACATATCTGTACCTAAAACTCCTGCGTTCCCCCAGTTTTCTTTTGAAACTTCGTAAATCAAAATTCTTATCTTTTCCTCTTGAGTTTTCATGATCCTTGCCGTTTCCTTTGTCAATACTTTAATAAGTTCTCTTTTTTGCTCTACCGATCTGCCTTGGCTCATCGTTATTTGTATAACAGGCATATTTCTTTACGGCTTTTCAGTATTATTTATTGGCTTGGAACAGATAACTTTTTTAGGTAAAATCGAGTTGATTATGTCCGCCTCCACATTGAGAGACACATTATGTTACGAATGTCAATCTTACTAAGCATCAAATGGGCGTCATTAAACACGTTGCGAAATGCGATTTCGTCTCAGATTAGTTTAATTTTAGCATTTATAGCATTAAAAATTGTAATTGAGTTCATCTCTGCTATTGACGGCACCGTTATAGAAGTATAGTTTGTTACTGGTGTATTGTTATGTTTTACGCATAGATAACAAGTACTCTAGATACTCTGGATACTAATATAGTAGTAATTATAGCAATTGCTATAACAACTACTGCTACCCTGCCCACATGACTTAGGTACAAAACTATTGAGCAATAGCAGGTAATACGCAGACAAATTTCGTAAGTAGTTTTTGGAGGCGATCGGTTACAGTCAAATGACCATAGGCGATATTACACTTCTTTAAATATTATCTTACAAACATATTTTGTGGGTTATCTAGTGGATTCCATTATATAGATTTCGTTATATCGGACAATTCATATTGCATTAAACACTACGAATTCAAATTCTTGATCTGATAGCACAAACCCATTCATCTATTGTAAATACATGGCTACGGCTATGTAATGCCCTCATCTGGCGGTTATATTAGACTATAGGAAAATTAGTGAGTCCGTATCACATACTGGACATATTCTTAAAAGAAATTTAGCATCCTCGGTGTATGAATCGACTACACTTTTTCTATAGTCGCGCAAATCTATTCCGATATAGATAAACCTGTCGCAATTGCTACATAAGCATTCAAGGGCAATTTTGTTATAGTCTTCCCTAATTCAAATCGAGATTGCTCAAACTTTTCAAAGTCATGCGAAACAACTTTCATTCTTCTTTCAATATCCAACTTGAGAGCATGCAATATTAGTTTCTGATTTTCAGGATCTGATTCATCTAGTGTATCAAGAAATATGTTATTGAAGCGAATTCTGGTGTGTACATCTTCAAAATCTAATCTCCAAATATAATTAAATAGATCTTTAATTTTGAGAAGATTGCCTTCAGATATACCCTGTCTAAAAAGGGCAATAATATTTTTAAATTCCTTTCTGTCATTACATTTTTTAACGAACTTTGAAAGGAAGATATTGGATGCTGAAGAATGTTTTCGTATTGTAAAGATATCACTAACTAAGGTATAAATTTCATTTTGAATCAGTTCTTCATCGCAATTTTCATCAAAACTTTCGATAATCCAGGCAAGTAAATAACCAAATTTGGTACATCGATATTCCAGAGTAGTTCCAGTTCCCTTTTTCACTGGTCTATTTCCGGAGATGCGAATCAAATCTAAATCTATTAGATCTTGCAGTTTTTTCTTGATTGTACTTTGTCGATTTTCTACTCTAACTTTAGTAGGCTTATGGGAAGAACTGTTAGTATTCTTAGTTAGCCAATCTGTAACTTCCCACCATGTAAAAGAATGATTATTACCATTTTCAGATTGTTGATTCCGTCTGAGAAATAAACAATATTCAAGGATATTCTGATAAGTACGCGCGCTATTGGTATACTGACCATCCTCTCTTTTTGAAAAGACAGATCCTATACTAACTGATTCGGCAGTTCTCAATTATGTAACTAGATCTCAATTTAATCGATATTTAGAAAATTTACAATCTCGGAAGGATAATAGATCTTTTATGACACTCGGAACATTCTGACTTACGTACCGGTGTATGTGGTGCAAGATTACTTTTTCTTAAATAATAGAGAATCTCGCTGTCTACCCAAAGATAGCGGTTAAGCTTTTACATCTTGCTTCTAAAACAACTCTATCTGGACATCCTCTTAATTCAAATCGTCGCTGTTCAAAATCTTTATGAATCACTTGTATCCTTCCGGACATCTCTTGTTCCAGTAAGAGCTTAATCTCATAAAAAAGTAACACTTTTACTTCTGGATCTATTTCCTTTATTGCTTGAAATAATAAGTCTGCGTATAGTAGCGCTTTTCCTGTATCATCAAAAGATAATAATTCTAATCGCTGAACAAGGTCATCTATCGTCTTTATTTCCATACTTGAATTAAGTCTAGATATCAAAATATCAATTCCAAATTCGTCAAATAGTCCTCTATCCATATATTTTTTAAATAGTGTGCATAGAATTCATCATAAGATGAATGGTGTTCTTGGAAGTATGAGTTAAAGAGATTGTATATCCCAACTGAGATATCTGGCTGAGGCTTCTCAGATTCCATAATTTCAATTAATAATGCAATAAGATGGCCAACAAAAGTAGGCCTGTACACTGGTATAATGTCACTAGTTCCCCGTCTTTGTTCAGCCGTTTCGAATTTAATGAGGTCCAGATCGTGCAAATCACTTAATAGATCCTTTATGCGTTGAAGAACATATTCAATCCTATTGGGCTCATTAGTTCGATTAGACGGTCTATGTTGATAACGGTCAACAAATTCAATATAGTTATCCAGTAACCATTTGGCTAAGTCTCGATCATAGAAGATCTCGTCATATTTATGAGCAGGATTATCTTTCTGAGCGACAAGCATGTAAGAAAGAATTTTTTGGGCTAATCTTGCATTCGATCTAATGTATTCACCATCATCATCCTTTCTGAAAATATCACTTATACTTGAGATTCCGGCCACGAAAGGCTAACACCTTACAGAGAAAATCAACTTCCACGAACTGGTGAGGAACGAAGAAGATGAATGCTAAGGGTATGTTAGCAAACGATAGAGATAAATGTTTCCAAGACAAAGGAACTGACTCTAGTTTTATTAACACAGCAATCATAAATCAAATGCTTGGATTACCAGAAGGAGAGTTCTGGAAGCTCGTTTCGATCCGTCTGAATGTGCCACAATCCAAAGCAAATCAGAAAGAATTAGAAGATGAACATCGCGAATATTGGTCTTGGAATTATCTGATAGAAGAGATCTTCCTGCATATTGCTTCATTAAAGGTTTTAGTTGCTCACAATGATAGGCAAATTACCATTTACAAGTACTATAGTCAAGCTCTGCGTCTTAAAAAATGGATTCCTATAGCAAAGCCGCCAGTTGAATTTGTCATCAACGCATCAGACCTAACTGCAAGAATATTAGCCGAACTTAAGGCATTAGGACAGGAAGAATCGCAACAGGTACTAAAATTAGCAGTCTGTACAAATTTTCGAAAATATTGTTGGTCCAAGGTATACTCATGGTAGTATAGTTCGAAATCTCAGTGTGAGGTTAGATGGATAATGGCAGTTGCAGCGTATCCAAGGTACTCTAGTTTCTGAGGCAAAGAAGATTAAGTCTGGACAGATAACAGTTACCGGAATCATAAGCTCTCTTTCGACTCAATACTGGGTAATATCTGATTCAAAGTGGGAATGCAATAATCCTAATTGTAACCAAGTTGGTAGCCAGAATTATATACCGCCTCGTATGCTCCCACCAAAACGTCTGGACAATACCTCGGGTACCGAATTAAAGTGCTTTGAATGTCACAGCACCGCGTTTACTGTCAGCCACGAATACCATACAGCCAAGACTATTCAAGTCCTTGATGCTGATAATAACCATAATGAAAATTACGATTCACTTGAAATAGTGTTATATGATGAATCATGGAGTCATGCATTTGCTGGAGAGATTGTAGACATAACAGGCGAGCTTTACGTCCAGCCAAAGACACAAAGCGTAATCAATGGCAACGGGAAGAAACTTGTCAGTGTTTTACATAGTAGTACGCTTGATTCAAAACATAGAGAAGAGATAACAATCACTTCTAAGGATATTGAAATATTTAAGAGACATAAGGCAATATGTGAAAGGACTTATCAAAATGAACTTGATGCCATAAAATGTAATCCAGAACTAGCAAAAAAGATCAAACCAATGCGATATATCGATAGAGTAGTTGCGATGTTTGCACCCAATGTAATCGGCTATGATGACAAGAAATTAGGATTATTAAGATCCATAGTTGGCGCTAGATCGGATCATGGAACTGATAATGGAAGGCGTGGAAGAATAAACACGTTACTGGTTGGTGAGCCTGGGACAGCAAAAAGCACATTGGCAAGGGAGGCTAGCCTTTTGTTACCTAATTCTAGATACGTAACGGCTCAAAATGCTAGTGGCAAAAGTCTCATTGCAATCGTTGACAAGGAAAATGATAGTTTGATATGCAGATACGGAGTGGTAGTACTAGCCAAAGGAGCAGTATGTGCGATAAATGAAATTGGCGCTATGAATCCCACTGATCAACAATTCTTACTCGATATTGCTGAGGAAGGTAGGTGTACTGTCAGACAAGTACGGGACGCATTTCGAGATAGATGCACCCACGACTATTATAGCAACGGCAAATCCATATAACCAAACTTGGAACAAAAGCTTTAACATAAGTAAAGATGAAATACCTATACTCAAACCACTTCTTGATAGATGTGACCAGGTATACGGGTTTATGGATGCCACGTCAGAAAAAGAAATTGATGAATATGTCATACAGAAAACTAAGATAAGAAACAGGCCGCCACATAATAGTAATTTCCTGAGGAAATTTAATGTCTTTGCAAAAACTATTCAGCCCATTATGGCTGCCGGTGTGGACGACAGACTAAATCAATTTTGGAAGAATGGCAGGATTCAAGGAGTGGCCACGAACAGGACATATGACTCGATATTTAGGATTGCTCAAGCTCAAGCTCGACTTAATCTCAGTGATGAAGTTACAGATGATATCGCTACTCAAGCAATGGATTCGATAAGCCTGATGTTATCGCAGTATGGCAAAGTTGTGCAGACAATACAAAGCCCCCGGAACGTTACATATGACATGTTTGTAAATGTCTTAAAACAGACCAAAAGTGGGATATTAATTACACAACTATGTAGGATAGCATGCGAGGAAAACAAACAAGTATCTGAATATGTAGGCGAAAAATGGGATGTCCAACATAATCGTAAGTTAAGAACTGTAATTAAGATGCTTCTAAACCACACAAAAATAAAACTGATAAAGGCTAAGCCTCTGGTTTTACAATACTTTGACGAGGTAACATCTGACGCATATGACATATATGACACAACTATCAAGGCCAGTCAAAATAATGTGGCACAGTCCACAACTGACCTATCTGACATATATGACCGGCAGCGACTGACACCAATAAATTGGCCGAAGCTACGATTAATGAACAAAATAATTGGCCATCTGACCCATATGACATATCTGACACAACTACAGACCTGCAGTTTAACTCAGAGCAGGAATCACGCAATATCTTCAGACTTGGAAGATCTGATACTTGGGCTTGTGAACGGTGTAGACAGAAAGGTGATATACACTACATGAATGTACATTTGTGTAAGGGAGAGGCAAAATAACATCGAATTACTTCGAATAAATAATAGTTAAATGAAATTCTGTATAATTCAATGTAAAAAACTTAGTTATAGGATAACTTTGAATTCAGATAGTTCATTTAAATATCAGCAAGTTTCTGATGATCAAGATCATGGCTTCAGAAGCAGGACTGGTCCTCACAAACCTCGAAAAGATTTTGCCTTTTTTATTAAACCACACATAAAGTGTGGTCAGTTAATAAGCAATAGAATTAATAACATAAGGGTAACTACTCTTCGTGATGAATCGGAGGAATTTAATGGAATCGTTTGGAGTCTGCCCCTAACAAACAAGGATTATCGAAGGAAAAGATTGTCATTTTCTAGGACTGCCGGAAATTGCGCGGCCAGGGCTAATCTGATAAGGAATAATACAACTTTTAGAAGTAAATTGCCACTACACTGGAGATTAGGACTCGATCCACTTCCACAAGAATGTCATATTGCATCACCAAGAGGCTTCAATCATGAGGGGTTTGTAGATGCATTGCCTTTCGCTTACTTAGGTGAATTATTCTACAATAATTCAGTTACAACTATACCAAGAGATAGACAGGATGAGCTTTTTTTATTTTTTTCATTTGAGCAATCTGAGTCAATTCATCTAATTTCTTCGTTAGGTAGAGGTATTACACAGGAGGACATGCAGAATCTAGCTCTTTCATTTAACATTGATTATGAAATCCAAATTCAATTTAAAAGCGATAAGCACGATGATCTAACAGAGAAGATGTTCAAGCTAAATGCGAGGTCATGGAACGAGATTGCCTTCAATCAGATCAGATAAACTATATTTCACTTTGATATCGATCATAGGCGAGCAAGCAAATCTTTCTCTCATTTCATTAATTTACAGATGACTTTTCTGATTCCAGAGACGTAATCTTTCCGGATCTAACGTCATATTGGTCATATATGTCAGATGATTGAAATACACAGGCATTCACTGCTATTCAAAATTTATCACAAATGGAGTGTCATATATGTCAGATGTGTCAGATAGAGATTCAACAGAAGATATCGTAGGTGTGAAACTAGCAGTAACGAAAATATCAGATAAGCCATATAGGTCAGATAGTTCTTACTTCTGGTGAGATATAAAGATAGGAATATTAAATTGTACAGTGTGTACAAAGTTATATCATTTACAGGTAGATCGGCAACATAGAAGCATCAAGGAACTTGATTAATGGAGTTAAATTCTAGGTTAGGAATTTAGTATTTACCTTCCAAATTGATATCGCTGGATAATAGCAATTAGTCGATGTGAATCAACATACTAATTCCGTTAATATGCAATACGTTTAACACATCCGGATAACACCGGATTATTAACACATTCGGCATAATCATCCCAGGAATAGGATTATAATAAGATAGGAGCAATGCCAGATTATAAATACTATCTAAAATGCTGCGTCCTAGGTGTAGACTGATATCATAGGATAGTAATATAATTTATGTATGCTGATCATGAGGCGCGTACTAAATGCCTTACGAAGTGGTCTCTCCACTGTCATCAGTGTCATTTATCGATAGTCTACCAGCAGACAAACATGCCTTAAATGATTGGGAGTTCCCAAGTATCATTTAAGTTTATAGAACCATCAGATCCACCGAACAGAACTATACAATTTCTCTCGCTATCATATGCCATTGAATGGAAAGCTCTGACAGAAGGACCCATATTTTGTCGTTGTGTCCATAAAGAGCCCTTCCAATCCCAAGTGTCATGGTTCAATACAACTAGATTGATACCACCAAATAGTACAGCTCGACTACCAGTATATACCATATCTCCAGCCGCAAGAGGGCCAGGTCCCATATCTTGCACCTTGACCCACACACTATTCTTCATTCGCCATGTGTCCCCAAAAAAGTTCGTAAGATCGGCACCCCCAAAAAGAAGGATCGCTTTCTTAGAAGATTCGTATACCATTGAATGATGTGCACGTACAGATGGTCCAGTATCTGCGACTTGTATCCACTCAGTTCCATCCCACTCCCAGGTATCATTAAATATAGAAGTTAGACTGCTACCTCCAAAGAGAATTATCTTTGACCTATCTGAATCATATGCCATGGCATGAGCTCCTCTAGGTGATGGTCCAGTATCCGCTATTTGCACCCATTCATTCCCATCGTATTGCCATGTATCACCTTTGACTACACTTCCATCGAAGCCTCCAAAGAGAATCAGCTTGTCTCTATGAGAATCGTATACCATCCTATGCAATGTTCTTGGCGATGGTCCAGTATCCGCGATCTGAGTCCATGTTTGATCTATCCATTCCCAAGTATCGTTTCTAGGTCCATCATTTATCGATCTTCCTCCAAAAGCTATTGTTTTTCTTGAGGTCGAATCAAATGCCATTGAAAACATATACCTTGGCGATGGTCCAATATCTTGTTTTTGGACCCATCTCCAAATTTCTGAAACCAATGTTATACAAGTATATTCTATATACTTATGAATTCTGGTTTTCTCCACTGATAAAGTATGAGTATATTTTTATTCTAAATGTGGCACGACCTCGAGTAAAGCAAACCTGTTTCATACTATAGTAAAGCTTATTAATATTGAGATCAGACATCCAAACATGACGGATTGTGATGCTAATCGCTGTCATATATCATGCGATCCTGGACAGGGATGTAGATGCGTATATATTTACCAGTGCAGGCTTCACCAAATGGACAATGCATATGTGAATGCTATGATCCCGAGGATAAGACTGGAAAGGTAACAGTAACGATAGGAGACGTTGTAAAATCTATACCAATTCGTAAATTCAAACCAGGATTCAAAACAACTACCAGAACAAAAATGGATATCTGTACAGTAATTTTCTGGCATCAGCGCTTGCTGAAATCCTAGATAGAATCCTTCTGATAAAATATTTGTTCCGGCAAACAATGCAGATGTCAGAATTAAATTGAGATCAAGAAAGAGTACGGTATCTCAGATAGTTAAATCTGCAGGTTTCATTCTAAAAAGATAGTTAGTGGGCGTGCTAAATGATGTGCTGTATATAGACGATCCAAGTAATGATCGATACTAAAATGTCAGTCAATACTAAGAAAAGACCTTTTGAGAGATTAAGATTTGTTATGAGATTAAAAGATAATTGACATACCTGCTTTGTACTAATGAAAGTGCTTCCACATGTCATGAGAAATATCAACGAATTCAACATATCTACTAGAAATTCTCTAGGATATGAAATATTGTACTCTGGTGTAAATCTCATACTCATGTTTGATTATAGACTAGCTTTTGATGTAGAGGTAACAAATTCAGATAAAGAAATCGAAGTTCTAATCGTGAGTAGAAAAGATGTACTGGCGTGGAAGGAAAATAGTGAAAGTAAAAGGCATGAAATTAACTCCTACTACAGCAGAAGTGGATTAAAAATTAATGATGTCTTTAAGCCTACTACAAGTGACGCATATGCATTTGTTCTAAACAATCGAAGATCTTCTATCAGCCAAGAAGTAAAAACAGTTGAAGTTATGTTGATTCATAATTGGCAACAGGAGGTAAAGGAGTCTCAATTAAAGGATCGCCCTAAAGAACAACAGATTAAATAACGATATCGAAGTTATGTCTTCATTTCAAGAGACATCAAACTACTCATTCTTCTAAGATGATATTTCTGGAAAGTTATATTTTTCTATACTGCTGAAGCGACCAAAATCGGCATTATAGAAAAATAGATTTTCAAGAATCTATATTTACCATTATTAGTTAAAATTGCTAACTTGATTCTTTAAAAAGATGTCTATTCGGTGTGCGCCACCGACTATCCCCTATCTTATAATCAGGCTGAAGAAAAGACCAAATATAACCATAGAGAATCCTCTTCATTTATCCGAGGTTCAATGGCATATAGGGATTTCATATTTAAATTGTTAAAGTATTATTGTAGCGTGACCAATTGATCGCTCTGTTTCCATCATATGAGATATAATTATCTTATGTTATTAGTTGCCCTTTATCGTCCTGGTCATCATTTTCAGTTGCAGTAGTTTCGTAGTTATCTTTTTGTAAAAAAATTTCGCATATCTGTTATTCCCCTGAAATGCATATAGTTTTGCCATGCCTTCCGTATTTTTTTATAACTTCCACGAAATTGTTTAGTAGAAGTATTGACCACTTGCCTTTTCAGAACTGGTTTGCAAGAGTACCTCTTACGGATGTTAAGGGTATGCTAACAGAAACATCCCTATTCCACTAAAAATATATCGAACGGGAACGGAAGTCTATTATCGTAGTCGATGTTGTAGTCAATTGAATTCACAATTGCCGGAAGGTACCTCATGAAATGCGCAATGTCCAACGGCAATTACATAGAATCCTACTCTAGTCAATTGCGATTTCCATAAAGCTGCAATATCGGCCTTTAAGGTAAGTTGCTTTGTATTACTATCAAACTCTGCTGGCAATACACTATCGACTCCCATTCCGTTTGGTGTATCTTGAGAAGTTATAGTATTTGTGGTCATAGATGTGATTGCAGCTGGTTTTTCCTTCCAAATTGGACCTATATTTCTGATAACTAGTTGATCTCTCGCCCATTGCCTAAAATTACCATCCGGACCGTTAAAATGTATTAATGCTACTCCTGAACGAATTACCATGTCTTTGCCATCACCAGTTTTTATTGTCAACTGTTGTGGGTGATCAATTGCAAATGGAGTTATTATCGCGTTTGCGCTATGGTGCTCGATGCTGAGTATTAGTATTATCAAGAATAAGATTACTGCTGGATACGCTATTATGAGAATTTTTGGAAAATCTCTCATTATATCTGATTTATCAGTTGTTTTTTGATTATTTATATGTACTCTTGCCAAATTTTTCATATCTACTATGTCTTATAGGAAACTTTTATTTAAAAGATCTTTTATGAACTGAGGACAGGATTGATCATTAAGATGAGATGCAATCAATAATTGTATATGCTAACAGAAAAAACTTACCTACGACGAAAAAAATAACCAAAAAAAGAATGTACAGTTAAGTGACATATTGCTACCCGAGATAAACAGTACAATATTTGTTGGTTTATTCCTTTTATCTATCGGATTAATTTTCTTTTCTATTTTTGAGCATAATAACTTTGTGAAAGAAGTTTATGGTGCCACATCTGCAGGCTCCGAAGTTCTTAACCTTCTAATGTTCATTCATAAACAGTTTTAGTTCTCTCACTGACAATTTATCATTCAACATTGCATTGTATTCATGTAGACCATCTGGGGAGATTACTTTAAACCCTCATGAGGTCAAAACTATCTATTGTCCAGTAAATGCACTAAGTACAGATAGGGTAATAGTTACAAGCAATGACCCAATAATTGAAGTATTAGGTGCACGACCTTTTGGTAATGTAATAATATGGATAAAAAATGACAGGGAGGATAGAATGTCATGGAATTTCGGCACTAATGGATTTTCCATTATGGTTTTCACGGGAGAAGTTAAAGGATATGAGGGTACGCCCGGCCCATTTTGTTAATATTACACTGTTTTCAGGAACTGCTGCACATTATGCTGCCAGAGTTAATGTAATAAATTACTACTTACCTTTTTAGAGATGAGATCCTATTGCACTGTAGAATAGAAAAGGATCCGCTACAAAGAGATCGTTATGCTAGCTCACTGCAAAGCCTCGACCATAATGAATTTGTAACTGCACTCCATTTTAGTTATGATAACCTGGTTACAATTATACAAGCGGCAGGCATGGCAACTTTTATTATATTTCTCGTTTGAGAATTGTGGGTCGATTTATATAATCTGTTCATTAACCTGGATATTATATTTTTTCTAATAGAAATTGAAGGGAAGTTCTGGCAAGATCCTAAAGAAGCAGTTTAAATTCGAAGATGGAAGGGAAGCATCAGGTGCTAGAAGGACGATATGGAAAGGAGTGAAGTTAACTGGTATACATTCTAGAAGATGAACAGCAAATGTTGGCAGCCTAACTTAAGTATCAAGAGTTTCAGACTTACTGGTTTCTTATACTAAAGATACTTTTACTATAGATAGACAACAATCATTTTTGTTTTTCGATATAGATTGCATTGTTGATGTTTAGAAAACCAACCCTGACGGATTAGATTTGCTAGTTATTCTCATGGAATTTTCACGCTCAGACCACTAGTAATATTCTATCCGTCAGGGTATCCATAGTAACCATAGTACATATTCAATTCTATGTAACAAAATTAATTAATTTCTATAAGGAATAGCACGTATTCATAATATGGAAAACCAATATAGTACTATGGATACACTGACATCTCTGACGGCCTAATTTTTGCGAGTACACCAAAAAGCTAAAAGAGCCAGCTACTTATCGAAGAATTGGGGGCCACACATAGGAACACCTGCCCACAATAAGCCCTCTACTGAAACTTTATGGTCTGATTATAAGTTTTGGGTATTTTCCTTACTAATTTATATAATATTTCTTAAGCAGACTGTCTAGTAATACCTCAGTATCGGCTATGTAGAAAACATCATCAATATTACAAGATTAGTCAGTCTATGCATATTGTAGGTGATACATCTAAATGATAACTCTCTGTTCTGCATTCTAGTCAATCTAGACATAAGATTCTCTCCAAATAGTCGTTTTATAACTGATATTATGGTTTCATCTTTGTTTCGTTGATTGTACAGCAATTTGGAGTAACCACGCTTCATCTGCTTTCTGTACTTACCATGTGTTCTCCACATCGGTACATGTTCATATCGAGCAGGAATAATACTGAATGCATGTAAGTCCTCTCTTACGAGAAGGTGATTATCTTCACTATCGTAACCCTTATCAGCTGTAACTACAGATAATGGAAGAATATTTGATGTCCTTGTTATAATTGGCCTGAAATCTACATTATCATGCCTTGTTGGAGCTCGTCTTATCTTAATTGTACATATGATTTGTTGTAATACATCTACTCCAATAGATAATTTCGCATATTTTCTTCTCAATTCTGTTCGATCAGTATAATATTGTGATGCATGAGTTATCTTAAATCCTGTTGAATCTATTCCTGCAAAGATATGCTTGGTACCACTAATTACAATGAATGACGAAATTATCTTTTCAAGCAATGAATTATTAATTCTATCTATCTGTAAACTTTTGCAATGTTGTAAAATGAGGAATACGTGACAACCGTAGAAATGACCTTAGGTAATAGGCTTCAATTAACCACTCGACAAACATTCTATAACTCTTACCTTCATACTGTCGTATAGCAACTAGAACTATGTGCTGCCATATTGTAAATATGTGATTACTTTTCCTGTTAGAAAATAGAGGAATCCTTGCATGCTTCAAAACACGGAACATAGTACCTGCAAGTCTGACGTACATTGATTCTTTCAATAGACTATTGGTATTATACTCTTACAAAGCTTTGACTGTATGAGATGGTTTCTACACAGCCTCAGTATCATCAACATCAAATATCTTCGTGGTTCCTCCCTGACTCATGCATTCCTCAGTGAATTCATAGATATGCCTTGTCAGCGCTTTGATTGCCCCTGATACTATAAGCGGCATCATGCTGTAGTGACCAACTGCCCCAGGAGGATGCCCGTTCAGGATTGCTGCCGTTTCTATATCACTCTTCGTTGTTACTTTGAATGGATATCCCATTTCTACTGAAATATCGTCTGATTCCGATGCTTCCCCCTTTCAAACTTTCATCATCGTTGAGTGTTAGGCTCGGCGGGACCATCCACGAGTTCTTCTTAGACATTACTAAGCTGAATTGTACCAATAGTGGAGTAAATACTCGGAAGTATCAAATATTGAGATACTATTTCCGCAGGTATTCCTAAATCTTTGATAAGACGATTGATATCCGTAATATTCAAGCTATTAACAATGCAGTGCCGCTTCCTGACAATAATAAATATACGAGATGATGTGAATAGGATTTTATGAATTCCAGTATCAACAGAGCATTAATATTTCAAGGAGGCGGTTCGCTTGGTGCATACGAAGCTGGTGCCTATAAAGCTATTAATGAAGAACTTTCAGCATACTTTAGATCAGTAGGCAGAGGAAACGAGCCAATATTTCATATCGTATCCGGAACGTCAATAGGTGCAATAAATGCTCCTTTACTAGTAAGCTATGTAAAGGAAAATAAAACATGGGAAGGATCAGGCGAAAGGCTTGTCGAGTTTTGGGAATATCTGTCTACTCAGTCGTCTGTTGAAAACATACCATACTTTACAAACTATTGGGATTCTTGGCGTAGATTAGATAGACGAATTGCTTCAGGAGAATCTGCCAGAAGATACTTTAGCACTAAGGAATTTATTTTTAGAGGAGTTCCCCATGTGTTTATACCAAAGACACCCTTGCCAGACAATAGATTTTTTGATCCTTCAAATACGTGGTATGTCTATGACAATAGACCATTAAAAGAAAGCTTGGAAAAGTTTGCCAAGTTTCCTATTTCCACAAGCTTCGAGAATAATGAACCAAGACTCTTGCTAGTTGCTGTGGATGTACAAGAGGCTACTCCTGTGGTTTTCGATAGCTACGAAAAAGAGGATGGAACAAGGAAGACTGAATATGGCAAATATGGTAGAGTTAAATTTATAGATTCAGCGAAGAATCAGAATGAGAATCAGGAGAAAGAGGCATTTGAGCACGTTATAAGATACGATGATGGCATAAAGTCAGATTTCGTTTTGGCCAGCTGTTCAGTTCCAGTTAATTATGACTATACTAGGATAAATGTGGAAACCCGAAACCTGGCCTTGGGAGAAGGACGAGACGAGAAAAATGTAGCCATGGAGATTAATAATCGGCCTTCAAATGATGAAAGTAATAGCGACTTACGCATCTTCTGGGACGGTGGACTATTAGCTAATACACCTCTAAGACAGACCTACCTTGCTCACAAGCATTATTGGCAGCGAGTTAGAAAATTAGAAGATAATATACCAAGTCTCAAATTTGGTATAATAAATCTCCATCCGATTAAACAAGAATATCCTTCTTATGATTATGATGGCGTTATTGACAGGAAGAACGATATCATATACCATGATAGAACAGAATTTGATGAATATGTTGCAGTTCTTATATCTGATTATGCAACACTCGCAGACCAGCTAATTAAATTAGCCGAAGGGAATGGTATGAGTAAAGAAGCACTCCAAACAATTTTGAATAGAAAAGCTAAGGCTACTTTTTTAGCCACGGGCAAGCATGGGAGATATATTGATTTAGTAAAGGGTAGAGTAGATATTGATTTTGTTGCTCGCTTGGAACGAAAGAACGACAGTCATACTATTTCAAATAAGACATTTGACTTTTCAAAAACTACGGTCCGACAGCTAATTCAAGACGGATATGACGAGAGTAAGGAACAGATGAAAGCAATAGTTGCTAGTTTAAAGAGGGAATTGTCTGGCACATAGTCACTTTTCAGAATCTAAAATTCCTGTTTTGTTGATATCCTCTTCTATAACGACCTTATGAGAGGCCTGAGAATAGGGCAAGCCATACCAAGAGCATTATATTGATAAAGCAAGATGTTCGCAACGGGGAACCGGAAACTATGCCATTAGAAAGTTTCCCGGTGAGTTCCCCGTCTGAAAATGGTCCAATTCACGCTCAATTTGAGCACAAACTGGGAACCGGGAAACTCGGGGACTTGCCTTCATCTGTGGCAGGTGAAAATGAAAATGAAGTGGCATCATCTAATGGGCTAGAAGTACCGGTAAGTTCCCCGACTTTCCAGAGTTCCCGTTCTGGCGAAAATCACGCTCAATTCGCTAGCGATACAAACGGGAACCTGGCGGGGAAGTCGACGGGGTACGCGAGTTCATGTTCCCCATTACACCACGCTTCGTTATCAAGTACAAACAGCGAGGCAGCCAAAGTCATCTCTGTAACCGACTTCTTTTATGATGATCCAACTATGCCTTACGTAGCGCTACCAGACCATGAATTGGACCAGAGCCCATGTTGTCATATTATATCTATAAAGGATGGATACTATTACTGTAGGTTGCATCCTGAAATAAAGAACGTACATCTGGAATCCATAGAGCACCACATCAAGCACAAAGATCCAGCGACGCATAAATCAGAGTTATTAAAATTGTCCAAACTTACTCATAACAGCTGAGATCCTATTGATAGGTAAAAATATCAGGATTTGATGAACTTAATATCTTCGACTTTCCAAATCGATGGATTAGGGCTAGCCCTTACAGAAAACCACAATGAGTTCATCTTGTTATACTGTGATGAAAGAGCTCACAATCTTATAGCCGACCGATCAATTGCATGAGTCGCGTCTGCTCATCATCATCATCACCATCATCATCATCACCATCATCATCATCACCATCATCACCTGCACCTGTTGTGTGCACTAGCGATACCATTAGCTCGTCAAGTCCCGCCGCCAGAAGTTCGGTAAGCCGAGCAACCACTATTGATTCATTTCCAGAAATAACCAAGCTATCTACAAGAGCATCGGGTACCGCCTGGTCTGATGTCAATGAAAAACCTGCATTAGAGAACATGGCAGCATAGAAAGGGATCTTAGCATAAAAGTCAAGCATTTGATGTCCTGCGGCTAGGACAGCATGCCGATCTTCGGTAACTGCTACCGGTACATATGCCACCAATGGAGGCGGTGATCGTCCAACTGCAGCTGCTGATGTACGTAAAGCTGGAATTCCAGTATTAAGCAGATACGGAACAGGACATACCCATGTAAGGGCTCCATCGGCAATTTGTCCAGCTAATTGAAATGCTGATTTTCCTAGCGTTGAAATAAGTATGGGAATCTGCGACGTGCGGGGTAATGTGGCTTTAACGTTAAAGAAGTGTCCATGATGATCGACCTTCCCATGCCAGAGTGCAGCACGCAGGTACTTCCAGATATTCGCGCAGATGGGCTAACGGCGTTTTCTGTTGCAGACCATAAATATCTTCTATAATAAAGCGGTGACTGGGGCCTATTCCAAGACGCAATCGACCAGGTGCAAGATCGTATAAAGCTAGAAGCTCCTGAGCTAGGACCAAGGGATGACGTGGATAGGTTGGTGTGATCGAGGTTCCTAGGCGTACTGTAGATGTTCTTGTTGCTGCAGCTGCAAACATCGTTAATACATCTGGCCAAACAGGTGGTTGGGCCATCCATATCTGTCGCACTCCGGCAGCTTCTGCTGCAACAATAGTTTTGACCGCAATCGCCGCGTTAGAACCATGTACAATGAGTCCGACGCGTTCTCGTGTCGGCGGAAGACTTGAAACTTGAAGACTCTGATCCTCCATTAAAGATTCACCTCGAAGTGTAACCGTTTATTCTCTCAGGGTAGGATATCATGCTGAAGTTTCATTCAAAATCTACTATTTCAACTTTTAAACAGTACAGTTCGGTTTAACTGGTTTGATAGGTGGCGTAATTTAATGCAACTAGATTTTGGTTCTAACTACGTCAGGACGAATAGATTCCTCTAGTTAATCTTAGATGATAGATTGGTAGCAACTGTAGTAAATGACCATGAGTAATTTGAAGTCATTGATGAGCCATCTGTAGCTTTAACTATGGCCGTATCGACCCATCAAATTGATAATATCTATAGATAGTAGCAGTTAGCAGATTTGAGTCAGCTTATTAGTTCTGTTAATATCCAAATTTATAATAAATTGGACAATGTCGGATTCATATGAAGTACAGCAAAATCATACCGGAAAAGCTGGCATTCAATACAGATATGCGGCGTGCCAGATTATAAATACTTCTAAAAAAGACAGATCAGATGTATAGATCTGTGCCTCTGGGTCAAGACAAAAAATTTATGTACATTTGTCTAGAGGCGCGCGCCTACCACACCAAAAAGTAAAAAGGAAAGTTAGGATAATAATAATAAAGAGGTGGCTAAGTTACGGTTACGGTCATAACTGCTCCCATTGAAGCACTGTTAGTGATAACGCTGCCCTACTTTATAGCAGCCATCGCAACGATCATTTATACAAATAAAGAAACCAGAAAAGCAAAAGCAATCACGATATCAATAACAGTAAAGACATAGTCAACGATAACAATGATGACCAAATATTACTGCACAGACTTGGAAAAAGCCATAGATTATGATGATATTCGGTACTATAAGCTAGAAGACGATAAGTTTAATGCAGTCAAAAAGCCTGGTTGGTATATACGTGTAATTTTTCCAAATTAAGAGATCAAATGTATAGATGATGGGCCAGGTATAACGATAAAAAGTAGATACATGTCTATCATGAGGCGTGCCAAATAAATGTTGTAAAGATAACAATTCTTTAGTGGAGCGCCCGGCCCATTTCATTCAGTTTACGACGTCTTTTGCGATCATGTTTCTATGATGTTGGAGAATTGGTGGTGGATCTGCTGTTCAGACATTTTTCAGCAATTTATCTGAAGACTTGGCAGAACCTAGCAGAGGAATATTGAAATAATTTGGATATCCCACTATAAGAATGAGTACATTAAGACATAATCAATCTGTATTTGTATCAGGTCTTCTGGTTCTTATCATCGTTATGTTATACAATTATTCAACAAATATTGACACATTAGTGGTAATATCGGTCTCGGACCATCAAGCCAATGCAGCAAATAATTCTATAGATCAGATTATAAAGCAAAGGAACATTACTTCAAACCAATCATCTGATCTAAGAGACATTAGAAAGCTAACCTCAGAAGAAGTTCAGCTCCTTAGGGAGCTAGGCCAAGGATTTAACAGAACGACCACACAGAGTCAATTTGCAGCTTTAGGTATCTTCCTTTTAGGCATTTCCTTGATTATTTATGGATTAAGATTAACTGTGAAGGCAACAGACAAACAAACAAGCAGGTATTTAAAGCCATGATATGGGCATTAATTGTCCCTGTTGTTTCACTTATTGGGATTTATCAAATTGGAATATTGTTGGGGAGCCCCATACTTCTTTATAAATTGAACGAGCCATTTTTCTTCGTATCTCTCCTACTCTTAATTCCCGCAGTTATAATCATAATCCTGTTACTAGCTGAGAAGAAATTGGTAGGTAGTTTACATCGAAAGGATTAACAACATCAATCAACCCGAATAGAAATACATGTTGCAATAATGACACGATAATGCGTAGCAAGATATTGATACAAATATTCTGCTAAGCGACTGCCGGAACGCGCATCATGTGGTTTACTTTACCTCTTGTTATTTGTGCAGCGAATTGTAAAGGATTACTTCTATGGTGCCTTAAAGCAAATCTATATCACGAGTCGAGTTTAGTGATAGTAATGAGCCACTTATCAAAATTGTTTAAATCGTAGATTGGCTATTTTTAGTATAATGGAAAGTCAGGGCAGCAGTTGCGATTCTCGTATCCATGCGTATAAGAATGGCAAAACAATGGAGCAGTGTAGACAGGAAGCGAGAAAAACTACAGAGTTACTATCAGAGGAAATTTCGAAGAATGGAGCAGTATCATGGAAAAGAGTATTAGAAATAACAGACTATGATGAACTAGTCTATAAATTAACTTTAAAGTATCTTCGACAAAAAGGGTGCGATATTGGCAATAACACTATTCCACGTGTAAAAAACAGCAAATTATAAATTAATTAGATCTGATGGTTCATCTACCACTCTATCTAGATTTGTCGAAAGTACGTGTACTAGGATAATGATTTTGTTGCTCATCTATGTAGGCATCTATTGTTGGTATCATCTTATGACTACTCCTTCTCTTATGTCTGACCATACATAAACTAAATACAGTGACAGATCCAATTACAGACAAAACTATAATATTACCCAAATATGAAACAGGGTTAAATAACAGCTCATTATTTTTAGGTACAAGACCGATGCTACTTCTTAGTGAATCTGATGAGTATCCTGTTATTGGGCCTTTCTGGACATTAATAAGGTATGGTTCACTCTTTATTTGTACAATTCCTTTGGATGAGGAAGATGGTAAGACATCCAACGTGGCAACTATTGCATATGGATTGGAGGCAGTTGCGGAATCATATTTATGATATAAAGGGCCCCATTTACCCTCACTAGATGAAGGGATTCTAGCTATTTCGGACTGGCTAGTAGTTCCGTCGCCCCAGGATACGGTTAAAATTTTCTGTTCAACATTATTACTGCTAGTCTCTGCATTATAGGTAGCAATACCTGCAACTGATACATGATCTATACCGGCTATGGGTGAAGTATTACCTACAAAAGCTATAGTTACATGAGGAGTAGCGGTAGTAGCAGTAGTACCCAATCTTGCTTGGGCATATAGTGTTGCTCCCGTCATTATTGCTATTAACACAAATATCATCATCACAAATACAACTAAGGTTAAAAGTAAAATCAAATATGGAACACCCATATTCCTATGGGTCATCATTAACTACTACCAACAGCACATGTAGCCATAACTGCATTGAATTGTGCTGCTCCGTCTTTATAGTAGCCTAGTTGTTCATACTTTAATGCATTATCCTTACATATATCACCAAAACTCGGTTGGGATGAGAATTTAGCATTCATAGTAGGAAATCCTATAATACTAATCAGCGGAATGAGAACTGCGATCGCTGCAACTCCCACGAACATTAGTGTCAACACCAGCTGTTGTTCTTTTCTCTTCCTGTTACCAGATAGTAACGTTGTACTCAATTAAATTTAACTCCGAGTGACGATTTCTGCGATAGGGTTCCAAGCTCAGATATGTATTGCTTCATGTCTTACTTTATTTGTCTGATTCACTTATATCCTCATGTGACTCACTTGATACTTATAACAAGAGATTAGTATTAGTAATATCTACGGTTGTGTAGAAACTTATTCCCAAAGTTCAACAAGTCTTTCGCGCATTCTAGCGCCTTACCTTATCAATATTAGAAAATGCTCTGATGATGAGGCTACCAATATAATTAGAAATTGGCTTGACAGATGTCGAAATCTGAGGCAATTGACTTTACTCCGAATTACATAATCAAATATAATATCAATTCTGCAAAGATGGGTGGATATCTACCAATAAGTCTAGAAAAACTAAAGATAGAAAATATGTACTTGTATAGTTTGTTGACTAAATCATAGACTTCCATAGTCTAAATTCAATTAGATTATATCGGGCATTCAATCAAAGCAGGAATAATTTATCCGACCCGCTCTGGTTCATGTTCCCCCGTTACACGACGTTTTACCAAGTGGTATAGGACGCTAGAATCAGCTCGAGAGCCGACTTCTTTTATGATGATCCAACTATGCCTTACGCAGCACTACCAGACCATAAATTAGACCAGAGCCTATGCTGCCCTATTATAACAATGAAGGATAGATACTATTACTGTAGGTTGCATCCTGAAATAAAGAACGTACATCTGGAATCCATAGAGCATCATATCAAGTATAAAGATCCAGCGACGCATAAATCAGAGTTATTAAGATTGTCCAAACTTACTCATAACTAGTGGATCCTATTCATAGGTAAAATTATCAGGAATTGTGGACCTAGCAGGAATTGCCTATTCTATGGACTGACATCCATAGATAGTAGCATACTAGTCAATGTGAATCAAATTCTGTTAATAGATAATATCACACACATCGGACAATATCGGATTTTTTAATACGTCCAACATAATTATACCGGAAATAGCGTTATAATAAGATAGGAGTGGTGCCAGATTATAAATATTATCAAATGCTGCGTCCTATGTGTAGACCGACGTCCCAGGATAGTGATAAAATTTATGTGTGCTGTATATTATGAGGCGCGCTAAATGATTCGCTCTATAGATAAGAATTATGTTGGAAAAGCTTGTAAATTTGACTTGAGGCTAGCGCAGATCTGAATGTATTACCATCAAATAGGATATTCCTAGCAAATCCAACCATAGGAAAGAGCGTCGAGAGTTATTTCATTTAATCATGGATGGATGATAACGAGTTATTTTCAACTTGATTTCTTAGATTAATCAAGGCCTGTTCTCGCTGCCTGTTCTCCTGCCGAGGAAGTAGGGGATGCTGTTTCTTGATCATTATTATTGGCAGTAGTTAATGTGGTTGCTGATGATGAACATCCTAAACTGGTTTCTATGGCTGTTGCTTGTTGTCTTAAGTCTGCAGCTTGGTGTGATGTTAATCGTCCATTAGCCTCATCTGCATTAACCTGATGTAAGAAGGCATTCAATGTGTTACAGGCAGCTACACCATTATTGCGATTCAATTGACTTAGTGCAGTATTTAATGGAGCTTCCAAGCTTGTTGTAGTGCCCTTTGGAAGATGCATATGCTCTATTGTGTTTATAATATTCTGTACTGCTTGCTGTGGTGTAATTATAGTCCAGGTAAAGGTAGCAGGTGTAGGATCTTTATTTCCTTGAGTATCTACTGCTCTTACCTTAAATGTATGCTGCTGTCCCGCTGCCAAGTTGTTATAGCTAACTGTAGTGGGGTTAGTATTAGTATCACATGTAGAGAATTGGCTTGAATCTGAACTACATTCAAAGCCTGCTATAGGATTGCCGCCTGGAGTAGCTGAAACCTGGAATGTAATAGACGTTGAAACTGTTGAACCACTATTTTGAACTGGGTTGTTGTTTCCATCGATAGCAGAAGTTATTAGAGTATTTGGAGGAGCCAGAGGTGTAGTAGATATCACGGAAACAGTATTTCCTGGTGCCTCATTTGAATGAAAATTGGTCACATAAACATTATGGTGTACTGGGTCATATACTGGAGTGACTGGTCCTGAACCCACAGTAACAGTACCTATAACTTGATTACTGGAACCATCAATTAATGAAACATAATTAGATCCTTGATTACCCACATAAATAATACCATTATCTGCGTCAAATCCAACACCTGTCGGATCCGGACCTACGGTAATTGTTTTAGTCACGCTATTTGTAGAACTGTCTATAACAGAGACAAACTGGGTATCATGATTTGCCGCATATATGTTACCGCTGGCCGAGTCATATGTAAGAAATACAGGGTTTGGTACATTTGTTACAGTAGCTCACCACAGATTCTAGACGCTCCGTCTATTACCGAGGTGGGTCCAGAACCTGTATTAGGAATGTATGTAAGCCCGTTGCCTGGGTTAAAGACTCCTTGTAGTGGTTGTCCTCCAACTGTTATGGTATCAATTACGCTCTGGTTGCTCCATCTATTACTGAAACAGTTCCACTGCCTGCATTAGTCTGCATATATGTAGTCATTAACAGGGTCATAAATCACGCCATCTACTATCGAGCCATTGCTTTGTATAGTGCCAATTACATTGTTAGTTGCTGCATCTATTACGGATAACGTATTTGAAAAAACATTAGCTGTATAGATGTAATTACGCTTTGTATCAACAGCAAGTTCACGTGGAGTATAATTATTTGGTAGGTGAATAGTTGCAAGTAACGCTATTAGATACATGTATCAATTACAGACACTGTACTTGAAGCAATATCTGCAGTATACACATGACCAGTAATTGGATTAAAAAGCGCGCCATAAGGACCAGTACCTACTGTTATTGTAGCAACTACAGAATCTGCATGCACAATAGAAGACACCAAGGGTGCAATTGCCGATATAATGGTAGCTAATACACATAAAATCATAGCAACAGTTGGCGCTTTTAGGCACCATAGTCAAAAGAAAACTTACGATAATGTATTTAACATAAAGGTAGCACCATTATATAAAATTCCAGATTAAATATGTGTTAATCACAATTATTGATAAGAACTTACATGATTGAAGTAACGACTAATTCTCTGATTTATCTTCGTATACGAGATCAATGCGATTTATGCGTCTTACCTATGATGTGGAACATCTTTTCATGATGTCCCACAATGTGATGCCCTCATTAGTAATCCCATATAACATTTTATTATACAAATGAATATCATCCATTAATCTCAATCGGTCTTTGGTCGTGTGAATTCAAAAATTAGGGAGACTTAGAGAATACTTGAGGGAATGAAAGTGTATTGAAACCTTAGGTAATAGCATTGACACTTGGGACGCTTGGGACACTTACTGGACTTGCGAAGGCGGTCATGATCTATAGAAAGATTGGTTTCCAAAGACCTGCCATAAATTATCTATTTCACGATTTCACAAGACGGCGCAAAGATGAAAAGCTCGAACAATATAAGTGACCGAAAAGGGCGACGGACTCAAACCGCAAATCGATTTTTGGTCAATTCGGATATCATACTGATTTCAACCTAGTTGAATGAGATCTACAGTAGATAGCAGATATCAAGCAAAAATCCAGTTATTATCAGTTATGGTTTACAAGTTAAGTTTCTGATCCCCATTGCTATAATGAAGTCTGATGCTGTTTTTAGATAACTTTCAGTAATATCATCATGCTATTAATTCCTACGGTGATTCTCTTGAAGCACACACAGCATTATTATTTTTTCCATAGTTTACTCTGTAAAACAATGCTGAGATAGAACAGTAAAGGCTCACACAGTTATGACTACTTTGCTACTTGGATGTACATCTTTCAGGTAGTCTAGCGCCCTAGTAAGTTAATCCAGCGAGAAGGTGTTTTCTAAATTCACTTTTATATAACTTTAATCTACCCATTGTACCAATTTAAGTTGGCTATTATCTTCTAAACTTTTAATTGTTGCTCCTTTCCTATAATCGAAGAATTTCTCAAGCTGCTTATATACATAGCCATCAAGTAACTTTCCTACAGGACTATATGGAATTTCAAAGTCAACCTCATCTATTATTTCAGTTTGCTTTTGATCCTCATTGATACAAATATCATCGAATTTGTGTAAGTGCCTCCACTTTTTAATGGGCCGGTTAACATTTCATCTAAATATTGATATGGTTTTATGGATCTTATTATTGAGTGCCATCTTCTCTTGAAAATCATTAACTTACCCTCAAGTTGTCGTTCCTGCAATAAATAGTAATCATGTATATGTTTATGATTTAAATGTTCATGAGAAGCACCCCATCCTCCAATACCACCAGTATATTCTCCAGTAACCTCTAAAACGTCTTCAGAATCAGATATTTCTTCGAGCATCTCTAGTGTTAATTTTTGATTTGTTACATAATGAATGCCATTGTCATATATTGCAGGTATCATTCCGTCTTATTAAATATGAAATCCTTAGCTTTTTGAGAATCAATTCCTTCTTTGGTAAAGACTTCTAGTATAGACTGGTATGACTAGAGGATTTTCTCGATGACGAATTGGTAGATCACTTATAAGGTCTGCATCAACTTCGGAAGAGATTCTTCATACTTGTTTTGCAATTTAGACAATTTTGGATATAACTCTCCTACGTTGTATTGCCCTCAGTGGTACACGCTGATCCCATTATTACATATCCCATTGCACATGCTGTCAATATTGTCGCTATCCCTTTGCCATATCAATCACCGATACTCCTAACGCGGTTGTTCCGATAAGTGCACCACCCATTATAAGGAGAGCCGTTGTTACACTTGATCGGTTCTTTTCTAGTATATCAATCCCAAAAGCTAGGAAAAACAGGATTATTGATGAGATACCAAAGTTAGATATCCCAAACGGTCTCTTATCTATACTCGTTGGTAAAAATCCATGTTTGATAACTCGTTCCATAGAGCCATCTGCTATATGGATCAGTAATAAAGTCGTGGTCGGCCATGGCAAGCATTTCAGATATTTGGTGCCTGTGAGTCCTTGTCTGAATCTGTGTCATTTCAATTAAGTCGTCTCTAATTGTTATAATATCATATATAAGTAGGGTGCTAAATTTCAGTTCTGGAATCCAAATTAGAAATTCAACGTCGGAATTTGTCTCCTTGATTATAAGCATAAGAACTTAAAATACTTTTATTGAAAAAATTGAATCACAAAAAAATAACGGTAGGAATAACAAGAAAAAAGACACATTCGACAATAATGCAGCGGCGACAACTATAGTTCCAGTGTTTGCATCTGCTGCTGGGATTCTTAGAATACAAGAGCAAAGATCGCAACAGACGATTGAAAGGAAAAGAATCAGGAATAAAAAGATTTATCTTTACTATTTGGCTGGAACTATGATCGCAATAGCCGGAATATTGCATTTAGTAGTTGTGTAAACATTTTAGGAGGACTGGAGGGAATAATAGGTTCATTAGTAGGCCCTGGTCTATTGACTGCAACCTTCAGTATAGCTAAATTGGGATTCTTCTTTTTGGTAGCTGGGATGGCACAACTTTTTTGGTCGATACCAATGACAAAAAGATGGGGAAGGAAATGGTATTATATAGGGATATGTGGAACAATAGTATTAGTCGCACTATATTCTGCAACCAAAGGTCCTAACCCAATCACCGCGGGTGGAATTAATATACCAATATATGATATACCAACAGAGATATTCCAAATTACATATATTGCAATCGCGACCGTCATAATGATAGTAGAAAGGAAGCAAAAATCCGAAATAAAGCTAAGGGAGTTTGAGTAGTCTATATGAGGCTTCACAATATATTTAACATATTTGGCAGAGTGCAAAGGAACAGAAAAAATGAATTAAGCAAAAGGAGTTACTAAGATAGCGGTATCTAGCTAGTACGAGCAGTATCTGAAACCAGTTTCCTTACCTTTTTTGTAGTCGCAGGAGAATTGAATATTTTTACGTCAGCTAAACCAGTCTCTAAGCTTTTAAGTCTTAGTTTGAATCATTTTCTGAGTAGGTTACATTAGATTTCATTTTACTTACAGTAAATTCCTTGATAACGAAAGTAACCGTTTTGCTGGCCACATCTACAATAGAGCTCAATGTTGACACACTATTCAGGCAATGTCCCCAAAGATAGAACAATAAACTGGACAAACAAGAATAACATCCACTACATACTGAGTATTGCAGAAATAAGCAAGCATAAGGCCTAAGAAAGCAAGCATAAGGCCTAAGAACCAATCCCAAAAATAGACAAACATATAGCTTGAGAATATCCTGTTCAAAAGTGTGGCTCACAAGATTCAAGTATATTCCAAGCCTCACGTGAATCCCAGATGAATTATGGGATGAGATTAGGTTCCCCCTTTCTCCTGAAAAACCTAATTGATATTAAATGTATTTAATTTTCTATACTAACAGTCGACTGAAATGTTCAAGAGCAATGTCATAAATTGGTTGGGTTCGTCTGGAGATATACAAAATAGAAAGATTATGGAAAGGATTGTTAAGTGGGCAGAGCATCTAATAAAAAATATATTTTCATTGTAGGTGGTAATATCATCACTAACGTTTTCGCAGTTTATGAAACGACAATTAAATTATCTATTGCTATCATCTACTTTAGCAGCTGAAGCTTTAATCAAGCCTTGCACTTAGTATAAAGGATTTCAGCATACTTTACTTAATGTGTTCAATCCACTCAGACCAACTAACAATTCCTAGGTCCGGTCTTCGCTCCTTATCATCTAGCATTGTAAGAAATTCAATCAAGTGGCCATCGGGATCTCTGAAGTAAATGGCTGCCTGCTGGCATCCATCCAATCACACTAGGCTCCATACACTCTATGCCAAAGAATGATAATGGAATGATCCCTTGATCTTTAAGTCGTTTTGGTGCATCCAAGAGGTCATTAATTGCTGCCACCTCAAAGGCTACATGTAGAGTAAAACCTATTGGCGCCGTACCGATTGACCATAGGCCGAGCATGGAGCGCCGAGAAGAAGGAGAATCTGAGATCCCCGATCCAGAAGAACGCCGCACTACTGTCGGATATCTCGAGTGCGAGATGAAGGCCTACTATATCACGGTAGAATCTGATAGACCGCTGGAGATTACTTACAGTCAGGTGCGTCTCAAAGAGTCCTCGTAGTGGAACCAGTTCAATCATTGCCAGATAGTTGTACTGTTATGTACCTAAACTCCTACTCTGCCAGGACAAGCACAATCAGAACACGTAGATAATGAAGGGAAGACCAGTACACTATCTCAACCAAATAATCAATTACTCATATCCATAGCTGATGAATTATCCAAACTTGCAAAGTTACGAGATCAAGGAGTGATAACAGTGGCAGAGTTTGTAAAGATAAAAGGCAATCTAATAAATGGAACATAGACATGAGCGCATACATCAAGCAGTATATCATACGATACCGGATTTTTCATCAATTCGGGATAATTATATCGGAAAAAGCGTTATAATAAGATATGAAAAGTGCCAGATTATTAATATTATCAAAAATGCTGAGTCCTATGTGTAGACTGACGTCCCAGGACGTCACGGGCCCTGGAGGACCTAGTGCTTAGAGTTACCTGGAGCCATTTCTGAGGGAGAAACCATGGAAGAACTTAGAGCAAACATGATAGAAGCAATCTTGTTAGTCCAAGAGTCTATCAAGGAAGAGGCAGAACTAAGGCATGAGCAGATAACCGAAGTAATTGTCTAACAAAGTAATTATTGACTGACTAATTGAGTCTACGAAATCATAACTGGCGTGAGGTAGTTAGAGTTCAAAGTCGTCATGGTTTTGATATGGAAAGGCAGCGTGGTAGCCATATCCTACTAAAACATGTAGATGGAAGAAGGATAACGGTACCAAAACACGACACACTAAAACAGGGTACGTTAAGGGCTATTCTTGACCAGGCTGATATTTCAAGAGAGCAGTTTCTTAGCGAACTGTAGCGTAGAACTAGGTTCAGTGTCGCAGATGGCACATGCGGTGTTTACAACGAACTAACTGACACTATTATTCCTTTTCTATATTTTTTATGTTAAAGAGGCTTTACCTCCAGTAAGTAGGCGTTATTACGTTATTGCTGGATTGTAATCCGCATCTGGCAAGTTCTCGTCACTAATATTACCAAATAATGAAACAAGCCATAATTTGTGTCCAGTTAATTATATATTTTCCTTAGGTATAATTATAAATGAATAAAATATTCTATGTAGTAGGTTTGGTTCTGCTAATTATAGGAACTACCGCAGCGACTACAATCTTGACAAATCAGCCAGCGCAGGCACAGCACCATCATCACTGTAGCTTGCCGAACGGGAACCACTTCCCAGGCCAAGGGGGAGCAAACTCAAATCCAGATAGCAACGGCGGAGGATGTCCTAACGGATTAACTGACGAGTTCGGCAACGGTAACAACTAACCCCCATATCTTTTTTCTTTATTTTATACTGTCTTCAATTGCGTATTATCTAGACAAATATGTTTTGATAGAAAAGGTTCACAGATTAACAGACGATTAGGTGTATAATCGCGGAAACGTTGTCGATTTATACGATTATAGTGGTACAACTTTTCGGGAGTCTACGGAGAAATTGAGATAGACGAGAGGGACTTTACCTATTGATAACCAATTACAGGCAGGAAACTGGGTGATTAAGTAGGAAACTAGGTGACTGAGTTACGATCATAATTGTTCCATCCGAAGTTTCGCCCGAAATGGCAATATTGATAATGCTACCTTACTTTATAGCAGTTGTCGCAACAATCATTTATACAAATAAAGAGACCAGAAAGAGCAATAATTATGTTGACAATAAAAGCGAGTCATAACCAGCCCATAACAATAATGACTGATTATTGTGCTGGAGAATAGAAAAAAGTGTTGACTATGACGATTTTTGTTATTATAGGGCTAAAGAGGAATCCTATAATGCAATAACAAAAGACGGCTGGTACATAAGAGACACACAGTTTGATAGACCAACTGCTAGTCTGGAATCCTTCAAATACTGCCCTTGGTGTTCAAAGAAGTTAAAGAAAAAGAAGTATGGGCTTCTATTTGAGAATCTCTATACTCTCTACTGGATGAATTTCATTCCATTGGACATGCTCTGGCTTTGGATATCCTATATCTTGAACCCATTTGCCGGTAATACGTACATGGGCACCCTGCTGAAGTTGAGTAAGAGTGGGCAGATGTGGTTTTGGATCAACGTCTTTGCAAAACTGGCCCCATTCATCTGTATAACTTTTGGTTGGTGTTCCCCAGCAGATGACTTCTGTAATCAACCCTTTGGTATTGTTCCGGTTCAAAAGATCCCAATTGTCATTAGGCTTTGTGCCGTCAGATGTTAGATCGATATGTAAATCACCATCACTACCTCCTTTACTATCTCTGTCGATCGTGGGCGTGCCTCTCACAACCCCATCAAAAACAACACATTCGGGCGAATGCTCTTTAAGCCTACTGGTTTGCCCATGTACTAGCAAACCAGCTCCATAAGTGTGATGCCAGAGAGATTTCAGAGTAGTGGGATTGCACTACCTGTTTTTATAGCATATGTGTTTTGAGATTGATTTAAAGGAACGGTCTCAACTAGCCCGATTTAAAGTACGCTACTTATAACAGAGATTAAGAAAATTCTTATCATCGGCTTTACTGTAAAGTGTGTAATATTTAACCATATTTGGCAACCCTGCTACAGGCAAAACATATGTTGCAACAGGTTTTGATCTCTTCCGTATTTCAAATGGCAGAACTAAGGAGCTTTGGCAGCAATATGACTTTGCTAATTGGTGATGAAGAATATTTCGAGCTCCAGACTTGACTTATAACACGTAGATAGTTCAGTTCCTGAAGTATTCCTGTGATTCAATCTCTTTGGCTAAGATATGGACGTTGCCATTTCCATTTAGTTCATCTTGGGACATTTCCATTATGATCTTGAGTTTACATTCTTTTTAGCAATAGATCCGCAAAGGGTGAAGCAGAGGGTTCCAGATCATGTCTGACATTCTATCCGATGCAAGATAAGCATATTGAAAGTTAGTCGTTTTCAAATTACTTTTAATATTAGAATTCAATTGCTAGTAATTTGTAAATGAATTTAATTATTCGGCCCATTGAACAGAAGGATGTAGAGACTCCGGCAAGATTGGGTACGAAGCACACAAGACCATTTCTTCGGCTCATGGTTATCCCTCCGAGCAGCCTTCTGAAGAGTTTGGTATAGGGCTTATCAGAATGCTTCTTGGTAATCCAAATTCATGGGGCGTTCTAGCAGAGCGACAAGGCAAGATATTGGGAAGTGTATTCCTCCATGAATTTCCACCTTCGCCTGTGGCAGTAATAGGCCCACTTACAGTCCATCCTTCTGCGGAAGGCGGCATAGGTAGAAAATTAATGGACGCTGCTGTAATTCAGGCTCATAAACATAACCATGACCAGATTAGATTAGTACAATCGCCAAGTCATATTCGTTCCTTCGTATTGTATACAAAGTGCGGGTTCACTCTACGTGAGCCTTTATTTTTAATGCAAGGCCAACCACTAAAATGTGACAATAATCATAGCGCACGCCTAGTTCTAGGTGATAATGATATTTCATTGTGCAACGAGCTTTTGCAAGTCGGCTTATGGATTTTCACGGGATATGGAATTACGTCAAGCAATAGACCAGGGAGTAGCAGTTATGATAGAACAAGACGGTATAGTTACGGGCTATGCAGCAGGTATAGGAATACTATGCCACGCGGTTGCTAAATCAAATGAGGTCCTAAAGGCATTGATTGGTAATGCATCTACAATTCTTGGTCCAGGCTTCTTTGTACCTGGCCGGAATCATGAAATAATCAAATGGTTGCTTGAAAATCGCTTTAAAATTGGTTGGCCTGCAAATCTGATGACGATTGGTCCTTACCAAGAACCACTGACGCCCTTTCTTCCGTCTTTTGGCATACTGACATCTAGAATAGAATTAGAATTGAAATCCTCGTCAGTAGCCGACACAGAACGCAACTAAACTCTATCAGTTTGGTGACCTTTGACATGGATTAATATCAGTAATTATTTCTCATAATGCATACATGAGCTGGCGAGTGCGCTAGATATGCTTGTATCACTAAATACTATTTGGTCTAGTGCTAATCAATGAAACGTAAAGCAAATACTGCAGGGCTTCGCAATGCCGCATTAATAGTTTTAATTACTACTGCCCTCATGATTGGACTAATTGCTACACCATCAAAAATAGTTGCTCAAGCACCACCCTTACCAGGAATGATGACGACAACCAATGCAACAATAGCCAAAAGTAATATCACTAAGCCTGTGGATGGCTACAATACTCCACAAGGCCACCTGTCAGCCATAAGACATGTATTTGATGATCCGGCTCTACGAGTACAGCATTACTGTAAGCCAAATGATAAGATAGTCTTGGTATGCCAGCTATATGACAGTGACTCAAAGAATGCTACGCTCATAGGAGTAGAATATATAATTACGACAGAACAATACAACTCACTACCAAACAGGGAAAAGCCAAACTGGCATGCGCATAAAATGGAGTTTGCACCTAATAGAGCTGCCCCAATGTTTCCAGAACTTCCTAAGACTAAAATCGCTCCTTTGATGGGTAAGTTAATGGATACGTATGGTAAAGTTACAATTACCTGGAATCCAAAAGATAAACTGCCTGCTTTTCCAGCACAAGTAGAACACGTACAGCATCCATTTATGGTCAATGCAACTGTAAAGCCCGAATCTCATGCAGGTAGTTTTAATCAGACACTAAAGTACTAGCATTAGCATCACACTCATCATACGACCTTGATTATTTTTTCCATTACAAATCGAATAATTTAAGGTCCCGAGCTTATATTAAGATCTTTATATAGGACGTCTTGAACGTAAGAACTAATAGGAATCTACTCAGAAGAAGAAAATGAAGCTCTAGCTCTTCGTTATTTTATTTTAATCTCTTGTCCTGTGCTGGGTTTTAGAGTCGTTCGACCGTTATTATGATTACTGCATCTCTTTCTTCGATTTTCTTCGTCCAATATCATTGCATATATTTGCTGCATGGCTTCTGCCTCTGCTAGATTGTCCTCAACGATTCGCATGTTGAACTTTTCCGGGTCTACAGACTTTTGCTTCTTCTGAATTGCTTTGTATATCATATCTTTAACCTCCTTAACCGTTAAGTCATTCCTTTTTTGTTTCGTTTTTTGTTTTGTGTTGGGCAATATTATAAATTAATAGTGGATAAGATTTGTATTCTGTAGAACTGTAGGTAGAGGGAGGCCTACTTATTTTGCTTTTTCCTTAACTTACATAGGATCCTTCACATGAACAGCTACTCACTAGCCGTTATCTCCAGTGGAAACATCCTATAAAATGGCCGGTTCTTATTCACTAAATTGGTCTTCAGGGATGATAATCTTGATTGCATTATGGCCCAAAAGTTGTTTTTGAATTAATCTGTTGACGTCTTCCCATTACTCCTGATGTAATCATCTGAATTCCCACTATTAACAAGGTCAGCCCTATCATGATCGCTGCAAGAATCACTCCAAATAATGGTGATACCAATACAAGTGTAGCTATAATAACATTTAACACACCCACACCTATGTGAAATCCTCTAACCCACTTCCTGTCAAATCTGTTTGTTACTCCATCTATTATTCTTGCAAATCCATCAAACATCAGGGCAAAACCAAGAAAATATATGATAACTAGGGCCGCTGCCGTTGGAAATGCCAGAGCAAGGCCTGCTAGAATGATAGTCAGTATTCCTAATCCTATGGTGGCAAAACGTGATCTATGCGCTATAAATATACCACTAACAATTTTCTCGATACCTACAAAAAGTAAAACCACAGAAATTAGAAGAACAACAGATAGGAAAGTAATACCAGGAAATGCAATAGCCACACCAGATAATATTATCGCTAATATACCTAACCCAATCTGTGCAAAACGCATCCATCCTGTTGATGTAGCTGTTTGAAATCTCATACAGATGCAATTACATAGAATTCTTAATACTTAAACAAACTGCAATTTTATCCCCGGATAACAATTACTTACTTACCGACCTGGACGAGTTCCAGCAATTATTTCTCTCGGTTCTTCTCCATCTGTAATTAACACATTTTTATACAGATTACTCAATGGGTTGACTAGTATACACGAATACTGCATCCAGACGTCGTATGGTGGTGGTGTTGAATCGCACTATTTATGACTCCTCTTTCTTCTTTCTTTAACCACTGATAGATCATAGTTAGTTTTGTGTGTGCTCAGAGCAAGGTTATTACCTGACTAATGCGCTATTATATATACCAGCAAGCAAAAGGATACATTCACGCCATAAGTCTAGGACAGATCCAAACTGGACAAAAGCATGAGAGGGTTTTTAACAGCCATGGTATTAGAGGTCTTGTTGCTACTAGTACACGGCTGCGATTTTGTCCCTTTGTTTGATTCCTTTGCTTGCTGGAACATTCTTCTGTGTATTTATTAACAGTTAGTTAGCAACTGATCACTTATAAATAGTAGAAAAATGTTGCGCGATAAATATTATAGAAAAGGCTCTCTAATGGGTATATATTCTTCAGCTATCTCAGTATCTCTCGATTCAAAATTGCGTCAATTAGTTCGAATAGTCGCAGAAAGAGAATCAAAATTTGAGTCCATTGGAACTGCGCAAATGGAGCACGAAACGATTACGAAAGTAATTTAGAAATGTAAGATATGGCTCAATCTTACGAAATATCTCTGCTTTTTCAGAATCCGTTTTGCACCCAAGAGAGTGTGCTTGCTTATATTCCCGGTTACCAATCGAATCATCTATACAAGATAAAACCAGTCTGCTCAATAAATACAAAAACTGTCAGCGCTTGTGATGGACTTAATAATCTGTCGACATTACAAATTGAAGTTATCTATAGACAGTAGCACATTATTTGAAATGAACATGTATTTAGTTCTGTTATTACAGATGGGTTATTCATGCCACAGCGATTACCTTTATTATGGCAAGATTGTCCATTAATACCGCAGTTCCAGTAGTAACAGCGGCAAGTCCTGTTCTGCTGCTTCTTAGGGTAGTCATGAATCAAGTCTGTTTTTCTCCCTTCCTTGTACTCCAGCGGTATCCACTTATCAGGCGTGGGATACCCTACTGAGGAATGAGCATCGAAGTAAACATCATCGTCGGATGGTGTGGATGCGGCACATGCGGCTGGGTGTAGAACTAGACAGACACCTTAACGGAGAGTCTATAGACAATAAAATTTATGATTCTGACCAAGAAAATCAAAGTCTTCATCATAAAACTACCGAAAATACTGAAGATATTACGTCAGAACAGAATGATAAAACTCCAGGCATTTTCCTACAAGCGGCGCATACGCCGCGCGAGCCGTGGCATTGCAAAAATTGCGAATTTGAGACTGCCAGCCAAGTTGAGTATAACAGGCACACTGTACAAAGACATCCACGTATGGCTGGCTACCCGGAGAAGAACGGCAGGACATCATAAGAAAAGAAATGAAGTAAACAACAACGACTATATCCAGGCCAGGTCAGAGCCCAGACCAATCTAATTTTGTTCTTATTTGTGTCCCTCATAATGCTTCAGCATTTCTTATGACAACCACATTTTACATCTTGGAACATGTCCTGTAAGCTTTGTAATGGATCATTATCAGTCATATACCATGCTTAACTATCATAATACGCCAGCTCTATGGGATTCGAGATTATCTGCTATGGACGTGTCATATAGGTCACATATGTCAGTTACATCTAATTTCATGGTCTAAAACATGACTGTAACATTATCTCGGCCTTTTGATGAGCCATTATAAATTCAAAGACTGAATTGTTGCAGTAAAACTGAAGTTATGCATAGAATGATCACTGTCTTTGCAACCTCTGTAAACACGGTAAAGAAAATAAACTCATCGGCGCGCAAGTCCATTCCTCTGCTGTGGCCTAGGTATAGAGACTGACGTCCCAGGATGGCGATATACAATTATGTGTACCTCACTCACGCCATGTCTCATTTGTGCACGATAATATCCTTTACTACCCTTTATAGGCATAAAATTTGTAGTGATAATCAACATATCTCCTTTACGCGGTTTTAAAACAATTGCTTTTGATTGTGCCCTTGGAATTTGCTGTGTTAATACAAATTCTCCACCAGTATAATCAACATCGGGCTCATTTAGGAAGAACACCACTTGAAAAGGAAAAAATATAGCACCATATAGGTCTTGGTGCAATGTATTATGTCCTCCTTTACCATATTTAGAATAAGCACTGTAGGCTGCTTCTGATTATTTTCATGGCAAAGAGTTTTAAGATCATCAAATCTGTCTGGAAATTCTGTCTTCATGTTTAGCATCTTCATCCATGTATTTGCAATAGGTGAAAGCTTTGGGTAAATCTCATGCCTGAGGATCTGAATTATTTCAGGCAAAGGATATTTGAAATATTTGTATTCGCCTAATCCAAAACGATACTTTTCCATCGTTATTGTCTTTCGATACAGATTGGAGTTATCATATTCGACAATAAGTTCATTGCAATTTTGAATCGGTAAAAATTGTGACACCGCGGTGTATCCCTTTTCATCTAGGATTTCTGTTACAGCTTGCCAATCAATATTTGCAATTCTCTGCAGTAAATCATTCATTAGTTATTATCACTCTTTCTTAGATAGTCTCCCTACTTTTTAGTTCAGACCAGTATTCTAATTATATTGACGATACATACTATAGTTCTGTTGTGAATCACTCCTATCTATCAGTAGCATTAAATAAATCTATCTTACCACACGGGTGCCCGGGGATACTTTATTTTCCTGTTCTTGAGTGATTATTTGTCCGTCTCCAACATCCAAAATATCTCCAAGTGGACCAAATGCCTGTTGAAATCCACCTGCTTTTTCTGCTTCGTTAGCAAACGCTACTAGTTGACCATTCACTACCTTGGCCTTACCCACTGCCCCGACACTGTTAGAAACCTGATTCAATACTTATAGTTAGTCTATAAAGGGTATAATCCTTGTAGATTTACAAATCATACCGTGCTACCGCCATGCGCGCCTGGGAACTACTGGCGATAAATTTGAAATCACTTGGGAAGATGGACAAAAGAGAGCTCAGGAATATCCTAATAAAAGATTCGATGAGGCAATAGATGAAAAACTACCTACTGTAATTAAGATGCGCGCGGCGCATAAAGATGCCTAGACAACTTGTTAACCGTGAGAGCTAGGCAGATTGATAGTTCAAACAAATGGTGCTATTTCGATGATTGATGAATCAAACTGTAGTGTCAGGTCAAGACTGGCCACAATGTACAACGTCATTATAAATGAATCTGGAATGATTAGTTCGTGTCCGGATTATGTTTGTCATAATGCCAAATGCAAGCATGTATATGCAGTCGAATTTTACCATAGTCAAAATACAATATTTTAGCTCGTTGAATTATATGAGTTATTTGTAATTATTATTTTTACTATTATCATCACCCATGACGTACAAAGATGTCCTGGTTTCTAGATTGGATTGACTAAGGCAATACGCATAGAGAATGGATTATAAAGACAGCATATCTGGGAAAGATGCAAGCTTTACCAAAAAGCATTAGGCTTTTAATATTATCAGGATACTGTAATGTTTTAAAATGTCTAGACGCCAAGACAGAAGTTGTGAACTGTCACCCGTAATCGTAATAAAAAAGTGCGAATCGTATTTACAGAACGCGAGTTGATCCCGCTAAATATTTTTCTTCTATGAATGAATGACATCTACTTTTGGCTCCTAAAAATAGAAGTAGAATTGCGTAATATCGTGCCCCATATCCTTCTCTAAAATCTAGATGTAGTTTTATGGCTGCCTGCTTCAGTTAGACCACTTGGTTGTAACATTAGATCAAACGGTGCAGATTGGCCAGCAGGGATGTCTGTTGGCGTGGTGAATGTCGTACCAGTACCAACAGTTTGATTATTAGCATCATAAACAGTTGCAATTATCTGTGCGAACTTGATTCCTGTAGACCCAGTATTTTTAACCTCACCCACTAAATGAGTAGTATCTATCGAATCCTTATGCTGACTGACACCGTTGTAATGTTAATAGAATAAGTGGTGAGTATGCACCACATAAGTTCACTTTGGTTAACTATTGAAAGAGTGTATCAATTTTCTCAATCAAGCAAATTCTTACTTGAATTGATCAATTCGACACGCGCCGGTCTAGACGCAATGCAACTACTTATAGTGTTCTCATAATTTATGATTAATCATTTATTTAATCGATAGAAATAAGTTTTCATGTGGAGAACAACTTTTGTTTTACATAAGATTAACCAATGGCAATGTATGACAAGATCATGTTACCAACCGCGCTGCTCTGTTAAATAAGTATGGCAATAGCGGCTTTGGAGTTGATCGGAAAAGCCATCGAGAAATTGGTCGACGCAGACAAGAAGAGAGGAATTAAGAGTGGTATTGTGTACCTTGATGATAGGCCAGATATGGAAAAGGTAAGTGGCAACACCGTGACGAATGCCTCTGACCCTCACGAAAACAAGGATGCCATTGATAGCGTATTCAAGTTTTATAATCCACACTATCTCATGATTTTAGGTGCCCCAGATGTGGTTCCGCACCAAGATCTCCATAACCCAGCCTATCTTTTAGATGGAGATGGTGATGATGACGATCGCGCGTTTGGTGACTTGCCCTATGCATGTGACGCACCATATTCGCAAGACCCAGCACGATTTGTCGGTCCAACACGTGTTGTGGGAAGGCTACCGGATCTGTTTGGAGCCAACAAACCATCATATCTCGTTTCATTATTAAAAATTGCGCGAAGAGTACAAGACACGGTCTCTAGATGAATACACTGACTATTTTGGCCTATCTGCAGGTATATGGGAAGGTTGATCGTGGATTAGTCTAGATAACATTTTCGGTAATGCAAACAAATTACTTCTAATACCTCCTTCTGGTCCTAACTATCCAAACAGCGAATTAAATAATCGGATGCAGTTCATCAATTGTCACGGTGGTAAGGAGAAACCAGCATTTTATGGCCAACGGGATAGAAATGATTTAGTTTTCCAGAAGCTTCAACTACAATGAACAAAAGGTATGATTGTGATGGCACAGTCGCAAATTGTAGAATGTTGTTACGGTGCACAACTTTATGATTCTATCACACTTGACATAGATATACCTATTTGTCAGAGCTATCTACAACAAGGAGCCTATGGTTATTTTGGGAGTACCACTATTGCCTACGGCGAGCTTAATACAAATGCTGAAGCCGATTTTATATGCCAATATTTTCTGCTAAAAGTGCTTGACGGCGCTTCACTGGGACATGCTCTCTGATGGCACGCCAGTTATTCGTACGAGATAATACACAAATGGATTCGTTTTGATCTCAAGACCCTGGCCCAATATTGCCTGCTTGGTGACCCTGCTTGCATTGTATCTCAAGTACAGAGCCCTACCAGTGTGCCTACTGGTGTTTCTGAAAACTGATTCTGATCGCTTCTTTCGTGCTGAACGTAGACAGAAAATGAAGATGGCTGGCGATTTTCTGATGAGACCAAACCTGCCGATTCCAACGTGCAGCAGCACTCGAACTGTCCAACTCTACAAAAAATGTGTTATCCGACATTGCTAGAAATGTTGGACTTCACGAGGAGCAAACATTTGTGGCATTTCGATGTAGAAGAACCACCAGAATCCAAAGGTCACTCCCCAGAGACAACAATTGCACCGCTGCGTTACCTTTATTGCTATCGGAACACCAGAAAGACATGTGAGTGAAAGTGTAAAGCGTGGTATCGCCATAGTTGCCAAAGAATCACTGGGCGCATTATGGGTTATCGTATATATCACCAACGCTAATCTACTCTTAATGAGCTCAGAACGACTAAAGCGGGTTACTTCTCTCCGAGGCCATGTTTCAACTGGTCTATACGCCAAGGGAAGCAAGAGCGAACATGAGTCTATATTTGTCGAAACCGCGGAGCGCCGTTATGTCCTACGTCGTAAAACCGGTCCTGTATTTATTGTATCATCCTAAATTGACACAGTATATTGGACATCAAGTCGAGTGCGACGGTTTTTCTTGGTTGGTAACACGCTTTTAGCAGAACGAATTGTAATAATAGAGTAAATGAGCTCATGATCTTCTGAGTAGCATTAGACATTTAATATAGTGCTCACTAGGCTTTTGGCTTTGCGAAGACTTTTGAATTTCCTTGTAAATCATTTTTTTGACTTCGGTTACTGTTAGTGCTTTTGATTTTGACCCTGGCAATCATAACATTCTATCAGCATTGGCTTGGCCTATTAATTGTCATTCCCCAGAATACACCCTTTGGCAGTAACCGAACGGCAGTTGTCGTGGTTTCCCTTCCATTAGCCATTGGTCGTCGATGGAGTTACTATTGGAACTATAGCTGAGGTATACATCGGCAACCCTCCGAACCTAGGCGTTGTAGCACACGAATTGACACATTTGTTCCTTCACCACGGAGACATATATTTTACTTTCCCAATCCTTATGCTGCTGGTAACTATTCTTTTAATGGACGGAACATATAGAGGAACTCATATTGACCCATTCGCTAAACTCAAATTCGGTTGGTTACGACCTAACTTATAGTTCGTAGTGGCCACTACTCACTTCCATCGATAGAAACAGAACGGTTTGTATGGATACTTATGGACCCTGCACATATGTAGACGAATACTATATAGTAGAAAATCGTTGGAGAGGTTCCTCCTATGATAAACAGATGCCTGATGTTGGTTGTCTAGCAATATGGCACATAATGGAGGACCCAGTAGTCTTTGGTTCCGTACCCTCCTTTTCCGCCAGGAGTAATAGCCTGAACAATGGAAATGGTTAGTAAGAGTGATGGGGCACGTCGTGCTATTCGAATGCTACGCCCTTTGGTTCTTACCCCTATCGATGATACTATTGCTCTCAGAGATGGAATCCGATCCTACTACAGGTTTTGATGTGCTTTCAGACGATCCGAATCCCCAGCATTCCAGTCTAAAGTGGGCTAATGGAACTCCTAGTGGATTCGCAATTAAGAATATCTCTCCAGCTGGACAAGTAATATTCGCAGACGTTCTTGTTCCTCATTAAGAGATAACTAACGAGAAGACTTTCCTAAATGGATTAAACATATCAATTTGAAAACTATCTTGTCTGAGATAATGTCTTCTAATCCAGTTGTGCGGGAGCCAGATTAAAACATTATGTGATACTGCAGATTTGATGTATAGAGTGACAATTTCGTGTGATTAGTCCATTTCTATCCTGAGGCGCGCCAGATTTTAAACAATCTCTAAGTGTAATGCAGATGTATAGACTAAGCCTAGATGTTGTGGCCAAATTTATATTTTCTTTGTTAATGTTAAACAGACTCCAATAGGCCAGCGTTGACATCGATGACAATTTGTTTCATTTCTTTCCACATAGGATGAAAAGATGTTGCTTCTGATGATTTGTGATGTTCTCCCCATTCTAGTGTAAACGCAAGCACCTTAGTTTTGCCAGGCATGGAGAAGTGTCGACTATAAGCATAGTCATCACCAGCTCCCGATGTAGGATAAAGGTGAAATCCTGGTTTTACAGCATATTTCTTACCACGGACTGCCTCTATACCATCTCTAATACTCTTGGCAAGGGCTACTGCATTAGTAAGGTCAGCATTCGGAATGTATTCTTCATAAGACTTGTCATTTTCTACTCCGCGTTTAGAGTTATACAAAGGATCGATAAAGTTCATGCTTGGATTGTCTGATTGATTCTCGTCATCGCCCCAACTGTAGAGAATATCCTCACCATAAGAGTGTATATCAACGTACCATTTTATTATAGGGTAGTTATGGAATAGCCATTTTACATTTTGTGTCTCTGGTTCTGAGAACGGAGCAGATCCTCTATAAGTCTGACTTTGATCGCATGGATTATCAGATGTATGTACCTTTGACTTGGGAGAAAAATGTTTATGAAAATCCCAAAGAAAGTCATAATTCCTATTGATGTCTACTCCAACACACTTTGGGTTACCACTGCTTTCAGATGGATTTCTATTACGACGCCATAATGGATGTGCTGTCTGACTATAATGTCTTCCATCTGGATTAACGCAAGGAAAGATCAATATGTTAAGATTTTCCATTATAGATTTGATATCATCTGCCTCAAAATATTTTGTTCCGTATTTTAGTCCAGTATTACGTGAGTATGCCTCGAGCAAATCAGCGGCAAGATATACGCAAATTTCTGATGATCCCCATTCTCTTGCATGTACGCCACCAGTAAAAAATACAGTGTGTTTAGAACCCAGTTCTTTGCCAATATTCAATGCATGGCTAATTCGTCCTTCTATCGTCGGATTTGCTAGAGTGATAAGTCGGCAAAGATCCTGATACTTGGCTGATAAATTAATAATTGCAGATTCAACTTCTTCTACGTTAAGATATGTCAAGATTATTCACTCACACCGTACTTATTCTTTTATACCAAAACCGCTAGGAATTTCTTTCAAATCAGCAAATCTATTTCCTTTGCCAACTTCCTTTTGCCGCTTTTGGCCACTACTAACTGCGTCACCTAAAACTTCTATTTCAATATTTAATTTTCGCAATTGCTCCATAGTACTTGACGGTACATATCCTTGAACAACAAATCTTCCATCGTCTTGCTGTCGAATTCCTCCGGTACAGCCTATGTCGACATGATATTCTTGCAATACGTTAGTAAGAGTTTGTTTATTCGGTACACTAATTATTACCATGAATAGTTTTTGTTCCATGTTGTATTACTTGGTGATATGATTTATTTACTTTATCTTAGGGATTGTTAAGAATACAAATGGCTTTTGATAGAAATAGTGTTATACTATACTCGACATACCACATCTTATGTTGTTAAAAAGACCAAAGTCTTTGGACAATAATACATGTAACTATGATATGGAAGTGTTCAACAATGTGAGACAATAAGATATCTATACCCCTAATGCAATGGGCCTAACAATGGTCTATCATTGATAAAGAATAATGAAACTATGTTAAGGATATTAACTCGTATCCTTTCTAAAGATACATACAATTGCCAACGTTCTTGGACGTCCATTCTATTGGAACATTGACTGAGGATGGTCTCATAAAAGAGCAGAATGCACTAAGAGATGATCTAGGAGTAAAGACTGTAAAATATTCTATACAATTTTGAAGTTGGAACAATTTATTGTTTATTAGACGCACCAAATAAGGAGGCAGTTGAACAGCATCATGGCAAGTTAGGTGTGACGTGTGACTGGATCATGGAAGTAAAAACTACACAGAAAACGTGATAGGCGCGCCAAATAATTCTCACGAAGATAGCAATTCTTTAGATGAGCTAGAACTAATTCAGCTGAGGATGAGTTTTGTGGTTATAAAACAATTTATTAGAATATTAGAACATTTTATACGACTTTATCAATGTGGAGAATTCGTTAAAAGAGCTTTACGTTTCATTTAGGAGTAGGCGCAATACCTTGCGGCCTCTGGCTTAAATGCAGAGGCTAAGCAAGGCGTATGTGCAGGTTACCATTAATCACCATTCCAATGATGAAACCAATGACTGATATAGAAAATGAGAAAATCATACCACCACCATTAAAGTTAATGACCAAAAGTGAGGTAGTAAATGACTTGCTTAGACTCCTAGATCTAGTCCAGAAACATGCTGATAAAGAAGGGTGTCACCACTGCCTTGACCTACTAGAATCTGTTTTTGAGCACTAAAATAAAATAAGACTTTTGGCCGGTCGGGGGTATGCTAGTTCAATATAAATGCAATATTTAATGTGCTATAAGGTGTTCAAAAATTGATATCTATAGGTAGTAGCAATTAATGAATGTAAACCAATTGTTTAATTCAGTCAATCACTAGTAAGTTTTATCATATCGGATAACATCGGATTTTTTAACATATCCGGCCTAACTATCTGGAAATAACGTTATAGTAAGATAGGTGGCATACCAGATTATAAATATTATCAAAAATGCTGCTTCCTAGGTGTAGACTAAGAACCCAGGATGATGAAAAATTTATGTATGCTGTCTATCTGCAGGCGCGCACGCACCCCAAACGGGTTTAATGTGTCATCGATGATAATAATAATAATAATATACAGTTCACTTCGAAGAGGGACACACATGCTTTTCTAATAAATAATACCAGATTTTATTGGAGCATTATGTTTTTCATCGAATATGTTGCTCCTGTTCTTCCCTTATGAATTTAGAGCAATCACATTCTAAACAAAATTCAACTGGAGTGATTTTTCTGGTTTCTATACTTGTAATTGTTGAAGACAAATGATAGAGTTTGGGATGTTTGCATTTGCAAATTGCTGCCTCGTTTAATTTGATTTGATTGCCACACCCTCTTGTCAATAGGTCCAAGTACGCTATAGATTAGCTGAATGGATAATAATTTTTGCTATGTATTTATCAATACCAAGTATTTGTGCCAGATCATTTAATGATGTACTTTGCAATAGTTTCAATGTAAAGTCATGGGCTATCAGTAGTTCCTTCAAGCCCTCTGCTATGTCAAGCTCGATCAAAAATACCTTTATTATTTGTCAGTGATCGTTGCTGCTGCATTGAATTAAGTAATGAATTAAAAGGCTTTGAGGGCTGAACTATTTCCTTCTCAGTTTTAATCGCGATACTCATATTTGCCTATAGACTTCACATTATTTAACATCATCTTTAAATAAAGTAACAAAAAAATATGATGTTATGTGATATGATTCGTTAAAAACATTTATTTTGATTTTATGAATCATTTAAAATGTTTGCGTGATTGATATAGTTGAAATAGCAACTTCATGCGATAGTGATAGAATTTTGAGTGTGATAACTAGTCGTTCGAGTTTAAAACTGAAAATTGAGTCTTTTAGAAGTTCCATCTAATTAGCTGCGATTTATAGTCTTTGTTGTCACAATTCCTTCATCAATAAATCTGTTAAGTAAGTTAAAACTTGCACATAATGTCATGTTACGGAATTAATTATAAAGTCTTAAACCTGATATTCAATTAGCGCTGGCCAGAGATTTGAACCAACATAGATCATTATGTTTGCTTTTGTAACTTTTCAGATTCAGATACTTTGGCAATCTATTCATTTATCATCTTTTACTGCTGCAATATCAAGAGCATGAATAATGATTCAGATGAATAGTTTTCTCCTTTGGAGGTAATAGCTCTGCTATAGTCCTCATTTTGTCCACATTATCATGCGTTTATCAGAAATGTTCAGAGCATTAATATGCATATGATTGCTGATGTAAGAAAGATCTATCTTGTTGTAAGAGATAATATGAGTGCTCCAGTTATTGCTAATATATTTCTCATTTCTGTCATCCACCTAGTTCAACGTTGCACCAGCATGTGCCGCTTGTGGTATCAGACTAACACCAATACCGCCCGCAATGAGTGCTCCAGTTATTGCTAATATTTTTCTCATTTTCGCCTCATGATAGAAATGCATTCCTTTATCGCTCTCTCTTTCTTTCTGCTACGAAAACTTGACTAACCCAATAAGTGATACATCTATAAGTTAGTAACTAACCATCTCATTGTTGTTAAACAAGCTCTCCTTCTGATGATTGTTTCATATATTGGAGTCTTGTGATCTCTGATATGGCAATGAACCGGTACTTTGAAGCTGATTGTAGATATGTCTGAACCATCCATAAAGTATACAATACGTGAAATAGAAGAAACTGATATTGAAAGTGGTGAATTATTAGAGGTACTAGAGAATTTGGCTCCAGTTGGAGGTCTAACTAAACCAGCCGCGACCGAGATATTGAAGGAGATAAATCAAATCCACTTCACAGAATATATGTTGCAGTAGTTAATGAGGGCATAGATAGAAGCATGGTAATAGGAACAACAACGCTACTTGTCGAACCAAAATTCATCTTCAGTGGAGGACGAGTAGGTCACATCGAAGATGTGGCTGTTAGGACTGGTTATCAGAGGAGAGGCATTGGATTTAAGCTAGTAAAGTACGCTACCGAACAAGCAGAGCTAATGGGATGCGTAAGAACCGGTACTAGATTGTTCAGATGAGAATATCCCTTTCTATGAAAAAATTGGTTATTCATATCATAGTAATACTATGAAAATTCAGCATGATAAAGATATGGTACATAAGCGTAACTTATGAATTTCAAATTCCAAATTTCCCATTGTACTTTTCCTTACCTATAAGAAACGTTTTCTTCTAGTAGGAAATGCAACTAATGGCTTACGAAAAGTTACAAACTGGAACCAAACTGCATATCTCTACTCTTTTATCTGGGCTCTGACGTCGTAATATATGGAATCCTAAATTATTAATTGGATTATGCCGTTGATGCACATGCATTGAATTCATTATTCTCATCAATAGTGTGAAGTCACACGTAATGTTTATAGATATTATGAACGAATGAAATAATTGCATTGGGGGGATAACTATAATTGGGATTATTTAATGACTACACTGACATAGAACATAAGGTGAAAACAGAACCATGTAAGCATGAGTTATCTCTTAGCGTAGTTATTCCCTTTCACGCTGGAAGTGATATGCTTGCAAAAACTGTCATAAGTCTGACTCAACAAACTTATCCAAAAGATCGAACTGAGGTCATTATAGCAGTTGATGCCAATTATGACGATGCAAAATTGATCACAAAACAGTACAAAGAGAAATAGACATAAAATTGGTAACACTTTCTAACAATGGCTGGGGGGCCGCAGAGCTCTAGAAATGCTGGGATTTATGTATCTAGGAATGATGTTATTGTCTCTCTTGACTGCGGACATGATATGTCCTCCAAATTTCCTAGAGTCGCACATGGTCTGGTTTCATAAATCAACTAAAATTGCAACGATTGGACCTAAGAAATTTGTGGAAGCTAGCGAAATAGAACCTCGGAGATTGTTCGCAACTTCACATTGATATCGTCACTCCCAGAGATCCATAGTGTTTCAAATAATTTAATAGGTTCTCGTAAAGACAAGAGAATCCCCGAACTTGAACAACTAAAGATTCACCCTTTCCCAAGCAATTGTTTTCATGGAGGAAATGTAGCATATTGGCGTGAAGACGCTCTCGATGTTGGACTGTGGGATGAAACTTTCAACGGTAATTATGGTTACGAAGACATTGAATTTGGACAGCGTCTGTTTGAAAAAGGTAGAAAGCTAGTTCTCGCATGCGATGCGATAACATATCATCAGGAGAGTAATTTTGTTTCACGTAATGAACGACGTAAGGGTTTGTCTATTAATAGAACAAAACTTTATGAATGTTATCCTGCACTTGGAAGATTCCGAAGAGATATTCTAGGGTCAACCCAGTGACTTTATGAATGAATCTTTTCAGTTACTCGAATAACCACTTATTTTTTGAAAAGTCGAGGCAAGTGTAAATTATTGTTTATTGAAAGGACCACTTATAGAAATGTACAGTTAAGATGGACTGAACTTATTCACAAATACTACTACAAATGAAAACAGATATCCAATTATCTCTACTATCGTCAAAAATGGATCAAAAGAAAAATCCTTAATGTCCATATTCCACATAGCTTTAATTCAAGTACATTCATGACTTTCCTTGGATAATGTATCTGTCTTGCTCCCAATTTTCTCTCTTTTCTCTCGATATGGTGGCAGCTGTAGCAAAAAACAGCAATTATGTATGTAGTAAATAGATTTCTGTTATTACACAGCTGTTACAGTCTTGGAGAGGTTCGTAGTAGAATAACTTCTGTTATACTGGTTAAATTATTCTCCTTCTACCGTTGCAATAGAAGCTTCAATTTCAGGCCAAAGTTGTGCAACCATATCAGGCATATTTGTTTTAATCCAATCAGCCATAGATCTTTCTTCTGATAGGCTTTGTAATAGAATATCAATTGCATTAGTTGCATTCATTCTCTCTGCTAAATGCATAAGCATATCATAGAATATAATCTCAGCATTCTCTACTATTGCATCCTCCTTAACTGAGCTTAGCTCCGACTCTGCATCGGTCATCGTTCTTCCGAATATGTTTGTTAATGATTTGGGAGGAGTAGAAATTGGCAATCGTGCTTTATCCTTTGTAGGTGCATTTTTTTGACCATTACCAAGATCTAAAATCAATTGCTTTAGTCTATCCTGCTGCCCTTTTGTCTCGTCTAAGTGCACTTGAAGTCGTTGTCTTACATTTTCTATCCTGGTCTGTTTAATTCGTGACTGGAGTCTTTGTACTGCAGCATTTTCTATAGCTAAAGCTTCATTTAAGTGTAAAATAAGTTTCTGACTGGGCGTAAGTCTTTTTCCTTTCCTTTTTGTGAATGTGGGAGCATTACTTTTTTTTCTCGTTTTAGAGGTTCCTTTTTTCGCCATCTGGCTATTATTGGCCTTGCCTGCATATATTGATTACATTTAATGGAACACTGCTATTGTTAATAGTTACTTCTGTGTTGTCGCCATGTGAGTAATGCCTTCCACAAGAATTTTTTTCCCGATAATTTCTATAAGTCTAGGACATTTCTAACAGAAAGTGAACTAAAAGATAGTGATGACCGGACAAAGAAATTGTATTCAGACAATGACTAAATATGGTTTAGCATTCTGCTAAAATAGAGCAATGTTCAGCACCAGAATCATATTTTCTTGCTCAAGTATTTGGTGCGACTACTTATAGTATCCATGGATCAGAACAATAATGACATCGCTAATGATTTCAGATGTAGGAGTTGTAAACTCATTACGAATTATTTGGTGCGCACCTCATGATAAACAGCATACATAAATTTTATAATCATTCTCTATGTATACCGAGAGACCAGTTGGAGGAGTATTGAAATCTTCTTTTTTCACTTGATCCTGTAGTATGTCCACAAACAGATATAATACTATTAGTTCTTCTAGCTAATCACTTCTGATGCTGTTTCTAATTTTTGACCCAATAGCATTCCAGTATATGCAAAATTATCATTCATTATTGCATCAGTATATTTTGGAAAGGCAGAACTATCAATACAAGAACTATGCATTGGAAACACCATCTTAGGAGAGAGAATAATAAGTCTCTTGGTTGTTTGTCTTACTGGTTCTTCGCTTGCAAATATTCCTGCTCCTCTATAAAGGTTAACCATATGCTTTGAGAGATCGTCAGATGTCACGATGACGTCCCCATCCTTGCACTTTTTATCATCAAATTCACATAATTTTACCATGGATATTGAATAATATAATTTGATGATAACTGAACGGTGTGACACTGTTTCACATTGTGAAATGACAGAATTTTCTTCTGGACGTCTTAGTAAGAATGTTCAAAGCTTATCTATCTTAGATATATTAGGTTGGAACGAAGAAAATATGTAGCACTTGTAGTCCTTTACTTTGATTTCATCACCAAAGTTTTGCACGGTGAAGTGAAATGAAAACCATAATAGCCACAGCAATCAGTCTTGTGCCCTTGCTAGTAGCGCTCTCTGCATTTCAACACACGAGCTTGAATGTCTTTGCACTATCTGCATATCAATCGGGATTCAATCATGGAGTAACTGATGGACCTATTGTTGCTGTCAAAATAAGTAATGACATTAGCGAAAATGATAATGCCACGATATTCGCGTCCATCTTGATCATCGATTCCAACTATCTGATATCCTATTTTACAATAAAATTATATTTAGCCTTTTTAGAAGAAGATTCTAACTGTAGATTTCTTATTATTCTCTAACCTTCGGAAGTCTTTAATTATTTTCGCTATTCTTTACCAACATATTTCTATTGATAACGGTATCACATTGTCCTACATTATCGAATACTGTTTCGCATTATAGGTACACGTCTTGACAACGAAATGGCACTTTGTTTCTAATGAACAGCAATTAGAATCTTTTTCCATATGGAAGATGCAGTAAATTCAATTACTAGCGTCAACACTATGTTAGTAGATGTGATAAACAGATTTGCTTATGTTTCAACGGCAGTTACTAGGGATATGAAACCGGTCGCAACGGGCCATTTAGTCAGGACAGGTTTGCGAAGTGTGGCGATGCTTATGAACGCGGCTTTATGGCTGGGTGTCTATCGGTAGTAGGAAATGATAAAGAGGTATGTAACTTGGCGGAGGATGCGTGAGAGTAAATGAAAGTTTTGTTAAGCGCAGTTGTAATACTAGTGCTAGTGATAGGCGCGCCCTTAGTATATGCAAATCAGGCAGTTGTATAAGCAAGAAGCCGCTATCCCTAGTGACTCTAATGGTGTGCCTTGTACATTCGGTCCGAATCACGATGAATGTAAAGACACTGACTTGCAAGGCAGACCGTGTACAGGTATTGTCGGCAGTTCAAATTATAGTGACTGTGTCTATGCCCAAGGATTCAAAACCGGCTATGACGACGCAATAAATGGCCGATATGATAAAAATGCATATGATCCTGACACAACTCTGGCCGAAGGATATTTCGCTGGCTGGCATCAAGGCTGCCTAGATTCCGGAAGAAGTGATTGCAACAAATGAAAGTTTTGTTAACCGCATTGGCTGTTCTGATACTAATGATAGGCGCGCCCTTACTGTATGCAGAAACAGAGTATCAGGCAGGATTTAAAGAAGGACAAAGGTTTTCCAATGACAAATTCACTGGTAAAAACTTAGGAAAAGAGTATGATATAATCACCCAACATCCACATCAGTTTTACCTAGGATGGCTGGACGGATTCTGTATCCTAAATCCGCACACGGGAAGTGATGCAGATGAATTTACATTCAGTTGCTCTGATTCAAGATTTGGAGCACATATTGGTGATCCCCAGGCACGCCATCCCTCGAACTTAGGCACAGAGGTTCGGTAAAGGAAATGAAAAAAGTAATTAGCTTAATGGTGATCGTGGTTCTAATGATAGGCGCGCCATTAGCATATGCAGAAACGGCCTATCAGTCAGGATTTAAACATGGGGTGGCTGACGCGAATCATAAAGCTCCCGAATGTGCGCCTCATAAATTCCCATGTTCTCGCCCTACCGATTATATACACCAGCCAGGTAATGGTTTTGACCACCACACAACCGCATTTGTTAACGGCTATATAAAGGGCTGGTGTTTAGCGCATCATGGCGGTGGAATAGACGGAAATGATGATAATACATACTTTCCTGTTAGTTTCGACTGTGATGATGGTCCAATCTCTGCATACCCTCTACCAATGGACTGGAATACTAGCCTAAGTTCGGCGAACTAACAGAGATGGCATACTTAGTGTCAGTACCCTCCGGCTCCGGCCAATTATCTATACGCAGTTGATCTATTGCTGGACATTTTGAATTAACACCTTTCCGTGGTACTAAACCAGGTGAATCAAGATATGAGCAATGTGGTTTACCGTCTACATATGTCTGTAGTTGGACACCACCATTTACATTCGTTCTAGTCATCCTGAGTGTGTGTTGCTCACCTGCCCTCAGAGTAGGAATGGATGAATCACACTTTGCAGGCAATAGTCCACCATAGTTTTTCTCAGCTCCTGTTTCAGTTTCGAATCCGTTCTTGTCACCATTTATACCGACGTAGCCCTTATAGCCAGTTGTATCACACCCTCCCTTATGTTCGGCGCCACCTACCTGTAATGTTGCCGTCTCTTTTGCGACATAATTTTCAGGTATTTTGACTGTAACAGTAAAGTCTACATTGGTTGAACCATTATATACTCCGTACTGGAGACGTGGAGCATTTTTACTACGACAGCCAAGTCTATTCTGACAGCCACCACATCCAGTATGACATCTAATTTCTTTGAAGCGCTTCCCATCATCAATAAAGCCGCCACAACCGCCACCACCTTTGGATTTTTTCTGATTTCCCCCACCACTTGACGTATCCGAACTTGGGTCCGTAGTAGTTGCCGGCTGCGTATTGTTAGTACCCTTCACTGCTTTGTTTAGCGCATCTAGGGACGATTTCCATGTGTCAAGGACCGGATCAGAAACCTTCTTTACTTGATCGTTCTGTAATTTGCCCGTTGAGGCTGGTTTAGGAGCCTTGGACTTTGTAACTGGTAGCGGGTTTTTCTTCTGGAAATCAGTAAACCGTGATGTTAATACTGCGGGTTTAGGCTTGGGGGCCACAACTGGTTTTGGTTTTGGCTTCGCCCACTGTCGCCGTTACCGCCATGTTGCTTACAGCATGTAGCATAAGTCGCTGGGGAGTTTTTAATGGAGTGCATCAGCAGCACAGGTCATAACGGCACAAGCTCGCGCTGTCCTTAGGCTAACGATGTGATATACTCCTGTCCTAAAACGAACGTGCCAGTACTTGTCATAGGCTAAGAATCAGCTGAAATAGGAACAGTGATTAGTCAATCTCATACAGAGAATATAATTAAGGTTCCAAAAGAATTTGTTGAATTACTAATGATAGTATCACATCGTGGGACATTGTTCAACTATGTTTCATAGTACAGGTGCAATTGTTGATCTAAATCCTAAATGAATCAGATTTTGTTACTGTTCAATATAGATTAGAATCTTCTTCTATAAGGAATAGCACAATGTTCAATAATATCGTCAACTACAATTGTGACAGTTGAGCAATGTCAGATCAACTATCGTAATGACACCAGCCATGATGACAATAGTGTTAAATTCTGTGATTGTAGAGTTAAGAAATGCTGGATATAAGGCCGTAACGGGTTTCGTGGAGGAACCAAAGAAGGGTTTACCACCAAGGGCTGAAAGTAAATAATGAATAAATTTATTATTTTATTTTTGATTGTTGGCTTGGCAGCTTCTATGGTTTCGGCCAGTGGTTTTACTGTGAGTCTGGTCGAGGCTAAGGATTCAGATAGTGGCGGCGGAGGCAGAGATAGTGGCGGCGGAGGCAGAGGATAGTGGCGGCGGAGGCAGAGATAGTGTCGCGGCGGAGGCAGAGATAGTGGCGGCGGAGGCAGAGATAGTGGCGGCGGAGGGAGTGATTCGGGGTCAGACTCCGGCTCAGGTTCAGGTTCTGATAATAGTAACAGTGATAATTCTAATAGTGATACTGGAAGCGATAATAACAACGACGTAAATACACAAGACCAACCAGATCAACAACCACAGACGCCAGAAGATACAAATCAAAATCCAGATACATCATCATCATCATCAATAACACCGACAGAACCAAAGCAAATCTTCCCAAATGTAATGGTTCGTTTCAAGACTTGTGCAACTAAGAATGGTGATGTCTGCAAGGCTGGTTCGACAGATGATAAATGTGAATGTTCTGACAGTATGAGCGACTGTCCTAAGAGTCCAGCCCTAGAGAAAACAGCAGTAAAAGGAGAACCAGATAAGAATTGTTTATTCCATCCAGAGTTAAGTAAATGTAAGTCAGATAATGGTAAATGTCCTAAGGGCTTTTTCCAGAATGGATAACTTTCCAGAGCCGATATAAATATTATATATATAAATATTATGTGGATTATTCATAACAAGATATTATTCTATTTGACACTAGATGATCCTTTACGTATAAAAAATATTCTAAGTAACAAAACAACAACATCATCATCAAAACATTATCGTGAATCTGCATTAATGACGGCAGTCCACATTTTGATTTGTCTGACTAAAGGTAAAAGTCGTGAAGAGATCGCTAGAGATTTTGATGATAATTTGGAATTGGTACGTGTTTGGATAGATTATATGATTGCAATAAATTGGGTGTATAAGAACGCAGTCGACGGCACTTGGGTGGCTTCAGATAATGGAAAAATGTGGATAGAAAAATATTATACTATGTGAAACCACTTGCTGCTTGAGTGGTGAATATAGTAGTGTATTCAAGTATATTCAATCACGTCAGCCTTATCGATTGTTTTATATGTCATTATAAACCATTTTTTTAACGCCTAATATAAAATGGAGGTAAATTTGTAATTAACTATGATCTTAAAATCAATAGATACGCATAATCGCTCATTATCACAGCCATTATTCATATTATGTACTAAATGCTACTGGTGTGCAACGTTACTTTGATAAGACAAGGATACCAATTGACAATATCTGCCCATGTTGCAAGACTGATAATATTGAATTAACAAGCCTTCCAATTATGTTAAATGATTCAATTACTATTGATTATAATGAATGTGTAGAGTAGAATTAGAATTCAATTCAACATCCGTATAGACTGACGGGCCTATGTACATAGACATCCAGTAGAGAAGATTGTATGAGATGTCAATCATAGGAGCCGCGCCTCTGCATAATTATCGATAGTGGTTTAGATGTGTAATTGTCAAATTTCCGTAGAATTAAACAGAGGTTATCAACACCCGGGATACCCGGGTTATTTCCAACCCTAGAGAAGAATTTGGATGTGTATATAAAATGTATGATAAGGAAATATTGTAACAGAATTCAAAACTATCCCGGGTAGCCTGTCGTTTTGTTCTAATTCTGGGTGATTAGTCGTAATGGTAGTCCAGATATTATCAACTTTAAATCTAAAGCGTATATCGTGTAATGCGCGTTTGTCTGTTGGTAGACTATCGATAAATGATAGCGATACACAGACGAGTCTACAGTACGGTGTTTGGAGCGCTATTTGTTGGTAGACATGCGGATAAATCTTTTATTGCGAGATGTCAATTTATACATTGGATGTAGCATTTTCCATAATATTTATAATCCCCCGTGTGGCACATTTATATTAGAAGTCACTTTTTCCGGAATACTTATCCCGGATCTGATGGAATTTCCGATATAATCTGATTTGGATTACAAGAGACAATTAATTACATGACTTATCCAACACACTGTACAGGTACGTATTTTCTTTCTTTAAGTTCTCCAAACTTATCGGTAAATAGCCCTTCTTCTTTGCAGAATTAATGTTATACCTGATCATATAATTAGGATCGAAGTCCAATTGCCTTAACGGATTGCATCTATCAAACCACTCTTTAATATATCAGAAGCCTCTTCTGGTGAATATTTTCTAATATTAATAAGGTAAGGTGCCAGAACACATTGCGAAAGGGGAAGGAATATAGATACTCAAATTAGATTTAATCCAGTTCACTGCAAAAATATTCTTTTATATCTGTAATTTCATATCGAGAGTTGACATTTTCCGAACTTGTTTCTTAAACCTGTAACCTTAGTCATGAAACATTTTAAAAGAAATAGGTTATGCTCAATTACGAGCATAATTACGACTATGTTGATGTATGGTTACCAATGATTTCTATAAATCTGCTTTCTGGACCAACTAAAACAGTCAATACTCTGTCAGTATTCGTATTGTAAGTTTCTTTAAAGCTATTAAGGATGTTAGGACAAGTTCCAACACATATACCGCTTGGTTCTCCACTAATCCTGGTTACCGTCAATCTTGACAATGAATGGTGCATCCTGACCTGCAGCATTTTTGGAATCTATGACATGTCTAGGCAAGTTAACTTCTAATGCTCCTCCATTTGATTTGGGATTAACGGCGAGATCCAAGCTCTTTCTAGAAGGATCTGACAATATTCCAACAAGTGAACCGTCTAGTATACTATACTTGATAGGAATAGTCTTTCCATTCATTGTGAGATTGTATTGATTAGTAAATCCGGTCTTAAAAAAGTACCAATTATACGACTACTAACCTCGTCGTTATCGGGCCCTCCATGTTCGCCACAAACTGTGCGTTTGCAGTTTGAATGGTCAATATCGCAGTTTGTACTAACTAAGGTTATACCTAGGAACGAAGACAGGACCAAAAATGACGTCATATTTTTTGTTTTATTTTTCGGACAAAAATGTATAGACATTTATGCAATAACAGAGTTCTAAACTATATATGCATATCTATATTACTCTTGAGAAAAAGAAATTCATAAAACTTTCAAAAATACTGATCATATTTGAAGGAACTGCATTAAGTCATCTGATTCAACCTCCAGAATCTGAGACTGGCACATTCGTTTGCGTATACTCGATACGCCGATGATATTTGCAGAGCTAATTAATCTTCTATTAAATAGAGAGAAAAAGATAACATTAACGTATTCCTCAAGCGATGAAGAATATTATAAGAAGGATTAGGAAGAAGAAACTATGGAAGTAGTAAATCGCGCAAATCCAATTAAGCTCCATGCCATCAATAAAGAGGGAAGTACTATACCCAAGTAGATTCGTATTATTCGGTATAGGCTGGGTCCGATTAGAGCGATTTATGTGTCCAGAACTTAGGATGAGCAATGCCAAGACATAGACTAGGTCAAGTCACATTGCTGATACTATTAAGGGGGAGTTTTTCTTTCATCGCGCGCTCCCCCTGCTACCACAGAAAGAAATTTTTCCCCTTATCCACTAAAATTATTTTTATGAGATCATCATGCCTTCAAAGCTTTCGTCAGTCTAGATATCCAAATCTAATTAAATTAGCCTTAATTTGCTTATCTGTTTTCAATTAGAATCAAGGCTTGAATAACGTCGTATCAATGCATCAAAACAGTGTATATATATACCTACATGCGCTTTCTTTGTTCTGAAAAAAGAATGTCAAAGTATACATTACTTATAAATTGGACAGAACAGGGAATAAGAAATGTCAAGGATACTATAAAACGAGCTAAATCATTTAAAGGTGCAGTAGAAAAAGCAGGTGGTAAATCTCTTGGTTTTTATTATACAATCGGAAGATATGACATGGTAGCGATGGTTGAAGCTCCGACTGATGAGGCAATGGCATCAATATTATTCAGTCTTGGAAGTCTAGGCAATGTACGTACTGAAACACTTAAAACATTTTCAACGGATGAAACAGCTAACATAATTGAAAAGTTGTCTTAGGACATAGTGTATCCCATTTTTTTTTGTAAAAAGTCAGTTAAAGATTTTATTAGTTTTTTTATTGCATTGCCAATCAGAATCGCAGCAGAATGAAAAATAGCTTATACAGGACTGATCTTGTCTTGCACAGCTGATTTGATTAGTAACGTCGAACACAAGCAGGCGCGCCCCTCAATCCATCTCATATGTCCAGTTTGAATCGCCAGTGAAGGAAATCAGAGGCATATACAATTGTGTGATTTATCTGAAGCTTAAATCTGATCTCATATTAACACCCAGGATACCCGGATTATTTTCAACTCTTGAGAAGAATTTAACTTATCAATGGAATTAGATATTACATATATCAATGAAGTGTAGTTAGAATACAAAATTATCTCGGGTATCTCGGGTGCAACTCTACGGAATATATCTGAAAGTCAAGTGCTCTTCTAATTATATTATGTTGGTATGACCTAAATAAATGGACAAGTTTGGAGCGGGCCCGTCGGTGTGTGAATCAAATTTGACCTAATGGAAGGCCCTTTTGATTGCCGGGCATAATGATGAGAACAAAAATACGATTGATACCAGCGGTTTGACTGCCACGTTAAGATTGACTTGATGTGTAGATATTTATTACACCCGGGATACCCGGGATAATCTTGTATTCTGATGGTCCTCTATATTCCCTCTTGTACTGTACTTTTAATATATCTTGAACTCTTCCTTAGGTAGGAAAATAACCCGGGTATCCCGGGTGTGATGACTTTTTTTATCCAATTCTACAACGGATCTTATGATTACACACCAAACCTCTACAACAATTACGTATTCTTGACTTCAATGCTGAAGGGCATGGGCATTTGCTCAGGCAATGTTATACAATAACTGCATAAGGGCAGGAACATCTACCTAGCAATTACATCCTGAATTAGGGAGCGTACATCTCGAATCAAAAGAGCTTCCCATCAATACAAGGATCCGACTGTGCATAGACTAGAGTTATTATTAAAGTCCCCAAACTGATTCACGACTATTTGATTCTATTGATAGGTAAAACTATCAGACTTAGTGAATTTTCCAGAATTGCCTATTCCATAGACTGATATCTATAGATAGTAGCAACTAGTCGATACAAATCAACATACTAATTCCGTTAATATGCAATAAGTTTAACACATTGGACAACATCGGATTTTTAACACATCCGGCATAATTATCCCGAAAATAACGTTATAATACAGATATGAGAGATGCCAGATTATAAGTATTATCAAAAATGCTGCATGCTACGTGTAGGTATACTGATTATGAGGCGCGCACCAAATAGGTAGGTATTATGGATAAGATCTATCTCGTAACACGACTACATTTTAAGCCGTAAGGGTGACGCCTCAATTAATGGCTGATTATCAGTCAAGAATCATAATACATAGAGAGAATGAAATGAAAGAAAAGAGATATGGAATATGAAATCTACTATCATCCAAAACTACATCGACAAGCATGTGAAGATCATTATGCGTACAATCACGGAGTACTCATCCACTATACTAGGATTGGCCTAGGAACCTTTGATCGTCATGATCCCTGGCTTTCCTGACTTTGTTATACCTGGCGCATGTTTGGCATAATACGGTAACAGGACTTGTGTTCAAAACATCTACTTTTTTTCTCTAGTCGGTTTTTTGCAAATATTCTGTGTATCTTGGTGGCAGATAGAATATCTTTTCTGGCTTTATTTTAAGAATAATCCTCTTTACGCTGGGCGAATGAGCAGGATACGTTGCTGTATTGAGATATCTCTTTGCAAGCTTATCAATGTGTTGATCAGCTCCTTCAGTTGTCTGTTCAACTACTCTTCCCTTAATAGTTACCATACTGTATGGGTTATCTTCATCTACTATTGAAAGTGATACCCTTGGATCTCTGGATACATTCTTTTGCTTTAAACGATCCTTGGCAGTATTTATCAGAATTACTTCCTCTTTATTACCTTCCTCTATATCTATCCACGTAGGTGTAACTTGTGGCGAACCATCTTTGTTTAAAGGACTTAAAAAGCCAAAATTTTTTCCTCTGAAAAATTTGACAATTGGTTCTCTTAGTATGCTACCATTGTTTTTCTGTTTGTTCATGATTCATCAAGTTACTACTCATTAACTCTTAAAAATCAAGCAGCTACGTCTATCGCGAGTAGATGGTTCAGCCTCTCGAGATTTTTTGGCCTAAATCGGGGCTCAAATTAAAATAATTTAAGTGGCATTTACGCTTACTATTCTCTAACCCCTCTATGCTCAGATTAGCATATCTGAATCATTAACATGTATCATAATTAAAACCCAAAAAGATGTTACACAGGTCATTTAGAATTCCAGAATACATACTGAAAGCTTTGGAAAATGAAGCTACTTCCGAAGAAATTCCACTCAGTAGCCTTGTCAACAGAATTTTGACGGAACTACCTTGTTACACAATTGCGTTCAGAAAACAATGACTTTATTTTAACTAACAAGGATTTTTTTAGAAGAGTATTTTCCAAGATCGATTGGGAGAGGTCTATCCAAGATTACGGTAAAGAGTTGGGACATGCTGTAGTTAGCGAATATACATCTGCTTTCATTCCAGAGATAACTAGCCATACACTTGTTCAATTTCTCAAGTCATGGTTTCATCGATTCCAATCATCCAGCACAGAATTGATGAAGAAAATAGCAGGCATACCTTTTCGCTAAATCATGATATAAACATGAATTTTTCTATGATACTAAAAATAATTTTGGAAGGGTTAATCGAACCTATAACAAGAGCTCTGTAGTATTCGCTGAGCTTACATCAGTTCTATTACATTTACATTTGAAATTTAATTTGCTTGTTTGTTTCATAGTCGATACAAAGACAATCTCGTGGATCGAAAAACTAAAGACTCCAATAAATGACCACAGGAAATTTGTTGTTTAGGCGCATCCTATCTCCATACCTTATTAACATTAGAAAATGCTCTTAGATGAAGCTTTCAATCTGATCAATAATTGGCTTGATAAATGTAGCAAGCCAAGGTCACTCGATTTTAACCCCAATTATACGATCAATTATAATATCAAGTCTGCAAGGAGAAGTGGATACTAACCCATGAGTTTGGAAGAGATAGAGACAGAAAATATGTCTTTGTATAAATTATTGTCAAAATCTTAAGTGTATATATCGAGCTCCGTTATTTACAATTCTATTTCGAACCAAATCAGATCCAGTATAAGTATATCGGAAAAGCGCTACGATACGATATTTGAAATGCCAAGAAGAAATCTTCTTCCCATTAAGCGGCGCTCTGCAGATGTATCATCTGTTGTCTCCTAATTTGTGGCCGTTCTTAGGGGCTCTGTCAAACCTGCTCATGTTGTACACTTGCCTTCTCATTTTAATCTCAATCTCTCTTTAAATTGTTCAGCGTATAGTTTAAAAAGAAAAAGATATAGTTACTTGCATCAGAACAGTATATCCTGTGTCTCTACTACTAATGGTAGTAGAATAGTTAATCCGTAACTCTACATCAACCTATTTTATTTGTAATTGGTAGACCGAATGCAATTGTAGCTCCAATTCCATCATCATTATTTTGGGCCTATACATCCAAATTATGTTTGACCAAGAATATGAATGCGAATACCGTTATTTTGAACCAATTTTTGTTATTGCCATGTTTGCAGTAGCAATAAAAAAAGTCAGGGAATTGTTTTACTTGCCGCCTATCGCGTTTTTGAGTGCGCCAAGTTTAGCTAGAGGATGTCCTGTTTGGTTACCTGTTTGGTTACCTGTATTATTGCCAGTAGTCTGGGCCATTGCTGTCTCTAGAATCTGACTTATTACTACTGTTCCTGCCAATACTGCTATAATTGCAAGCAAAGACATTGTCAAATATTTACGATTTTCTTGGTTCTTGAACATTATTGTAGAGTGTTCCCAGGTGTATTTAAACTTGATTTGGTTACAATTGATTAAATATCGCCAGCGATTTCATGTTTGCACTATAGCAATATTTTTTAGGAGGTTTAAGTCAATAGCGTCATTCTCCGTAGTCTTCTATGAGATCAAAGTAAAATTGTAATATGTTTTATTGGGGATGGTATAGCCCCCTTAGTGTAGACAACTACAAAAATAGGAGTCATTAGCGTTGCAGAATCAGCAATTTAAACTCCAATTATTACTTGCGTAGGGAACACATAATTTGGATTTGACCGACTACTCTTATCTTTCTAGACTTCCGGTATTATAATCATCGATTTACATTTATTATTGTGGCACCGCAGAGGGTGTTATCGACTATGGAATTATCGCGGTAGAGGTATCCAAAGCTATTTGGTTTTTCACTGATTCTGGAATACCGCATTTCTAATTCAGTTGAATTAACAAAGTTAAGTTTTGGGTTATTAGGATCGCACATTTAAGTTCTTTATTCTGGAGTGATTTGTTGAGCTTGACTGAGATCAAAATTGGCAAGATCTACCACTGTGTTATCATCATTACTAATGATGTGGACACTAATCTTTTCGTTTTTGAGACATTTATTACCATTCTATTCAATTTAATAGTGTATATAAAATGCAAAACATTTAAGCAGATAGTTAGCGATAAAATGGAAATAAATACGTCTCATGAATACATCAATCGAATTCTTGTTCTACCAATTTGATCTCATCAATCTGTAATTAACATGGCTTGACAACAAATGGCCGCTGGTTAACCCAACCAAGTATGAGACAGACCACATTTATTGCAACAGATGACTTGATTATGGCTAGATAACCACCAGCGACCATA
>CAVXZB010000026.1:0-22068 GCA_963765895.1 uncultured Nitrososphaeraceae archaeon
ATTTATGGGGCATTAAAGTCTATGAATACAAAAGGTATAAAAGTATAGATTCAGATAGTAATAGTAATCATGGCCAACCATTCATCGTCGTTACCAACCCAGCAGAGCATCAAGTCGCTGATTGAGAATAGCGAAGCAGTTTCCAAATACATCAAAAATGTCAGTATAATGAGCAAAGCAACAGCATATGCCTATAGCAGAAGATTAGCGTCCTTCGAGAATTTTCTATCAATCGTATTTGGTGCATTAACCGTAGATAAACTCATTAGAAGAATTAAAGAAGGTGATCAGGATGTTTTTGATGTTTTAAATGAATATAGTTCATACTTGAGCAATACTGGCATTTCAGTTGATACAATGAAACAGCGCATTATAACTGTCAAAAATTTTCTGGAATATCACGATGTAGATATTAGTCCGAAGGAAGTTTGAACTAAAGGTAAAACTACCGAAATCACTTAGAAAAAATAAAGAAGCACTATCTAAGGAAGATGTTACCGACATATTAAACGCCTGCTCAGATATTAGACTAAAAACATATGTAATGAGAGCCAGCTTCGATGGGAATGCGAGCACAGGAGGCTCTATCTCTCCGTATCAAGGATTTTGATTCAGCAACTGTTCCAGTACCTATGAGATTTTCTGTAAGAGGTGAATATACTAAAACAAGGACAGATAGAACTGCATTTTTAACTAACGAAATGGCACAGCAACTAAAGTTGTGGATAGACTATAAATATCGAACAAGAAGGGTATCTCATAATGATCGACATAATACAACATCAAAAAATAAAACAGTAACAGAATATAGAACACCCATCAAAGATGGTTCTGACCTAATGTTTGCGGTCTACCAAAACAAGGCCATTACGAAGACTCTTTCACTGTATCAGGATTTAGTTAAATCTTTTGCAAAAACCTTGGATAGAATGGGAAAAGGTGCTAGAGAGGATGGTAACGAAAGGCGAAGACAGATAACACTGCATTCATTCAGAAGGTTTGTTAAAACTACTATATCCGACCTAGGTTATGCTGATTACTCTGAATATTTTATAGGACATTCAGGTTCTACATACTGGCGCAAGAAGGATTCGGGAAAAAGCCGAAATATTTCGCAAGATTGAGCCTTATCTGACATTTCTAAATGTCCATCAGTCAGAACGACAGGGTGCCGATATACAGACGAAGGTAGAAGAATTGGAAGAATTAAATCAGTCACTAAGACAGCATGATAAGGTAAAAGATGATGCTATAGGCCAACTATCAGATCAACTTGTATCTTTATCAGTGAGGTTGCAGGAGATCGAGAGGAGGCAGGTTGCTGGCGCGCGCGAGATTATGCTGTGAACAAAAAATAACAAACCTAAAAATGCGAGTATTCTTTAGCAGAAATATTGCTAGGGACTTGCACGCAGTATGGGCAAGGGTGTGTAAATCAAATTCGACCTAATTAAGGGCCCGTTAATTGCCTGACATGAAATGATGAAGCACAAAATTACGATTTGTACCAGTGACTGACTGCCAGTTAAGAGTGAGTTGAATGTGTCAATATTTATTACACCCCAGGATACTCTAGCGCCTGCTGATCTTTTCCGTAACCTACTAAATCAGCTATACAAATGTGAGGCAAAACATTTGAGCCCAATAGATGTTAAGCATCAGCACTTTGGCATGGATTTAGAAACAATGTTAACGGTGCAAATTGAAAGTATCTATAGATAGTATCAATTTAGAGAATGTAAAGCAAAGCATTCAGTTCATATAGCAAGTTTTTACATATAGGATAATATTTGATTCAAGTCAGGTTAGTTCGATAGTAACTGAGCCATGGATGCATGCTATGTCCTCTGTCTTTCATCAGATTATGCTAAGTTAATACGTGGTGCTCATAAGAGCGCGCCCATCGTGCGTTGTACCGTTCAAACAACTGCCACTATTAGTAATCAGTAGAACACGCCCAAGCAAGATGCAAGGGATACGATGTAGTAGTCATTACCAAGTGTGAGATTCAATGAATCATTCACGTGTTTGAGACATAGTCGATAGAATGTATTTACTATCTTACCAATCTCAGTCGGATATTGACTCATTACTGCGTGACGAGCATTTTTTGATCTGTACAAGCCAGGCTCTGGAATTTTGCTTGCTAGATTTAAAGTATTTCCATGGGATGTAAATGTGATTTATTTGTTCCAGTTATCATTCACGTGGGTTTTGCCAATTAGCTTCCTTATCACAAGCACCACTCCAGTTAGTTTTTCCCAACTAACTAGGTTATTCTGCTCATTCGTTATTTCAGGGGGCAAACCAGGCTTCATTGTTGTACTGATTAGTGTTTGCTGGAATGACAACAGATTATGATGCAGTTTAACCCATCCTGATCCTAATGAGGCAACAGCAAGCGCTTCAATTCCTGGGGAATGGGAATATTATGTAGAGATTTGTTTATATATCAGTGTGCGATTACAGAAATCCAGGTGGTTTAGGTATGCTATCTTTTCTGCCACATGTTTATCCAACAAGTATTAGTCTGTCAACCTTATCTGGATGGCCAATTGTAAATGCCTGAGCTATATGTCCTCCCAAAGAATATCCCATAACATCTGCTTTTGGTATTTTCAGAGGATCAAGCAAACCAGCTGTATCGTTTGCTAGTTGCGGAAGTGTGTATGGTTTGGAACCAGCCGTTGAATTTCCAATTCCACCGTTGATCAAACACAATCACTGTGTGATTTGAAGAAATACCAGTTAAAAAGGACGGATCCCAGGCATCCATACTATCAGAAGCGCCATTGAAAAGTATTATAGGGTCACCTTTGCCAAACATCTTGTACGCAACATCAATATCTCCTACATGGACTTTTTTTAATGGGATATCATGCTTATTTTACCAAATAAGTAGCACTAGAATTCGTTTGGTTTGGATCTGATTGACCATGCGCTACTTTAGTAATGCCAAAATAACCATAATTACTAATTGAAGGACCTGCGATAACAAGCATAGATATGACAGCAATTAGGACTAGATGAACTTTCCTAACAAGTCTGTGACTTGACACGCACCATATACTCGCTGAATAAGTGTTTGAGGTAATATTTTGACCTTAGAGAAAAAGAGTTGTCTATTCGTAAACTAAAGATGTGGTTAGTTAATCACCTTTATTACTACAAATTCGCATCCAATCTTTCCATTGTTCTGATTTAACTTACAGTTCAACGGTTGGACTAAGCCTACGTCTGGAACGAATACTGTTGTTATACTATGTGAATCTTTCTCATGGACTGTCTTTGTCTTGTGAACAACTACTACTGTGTTATGACCACCATGACGATGACGACCAGGACCACCACAGTCTTTGCTATGTAAGTTATCACATTCACATTCATGAGCTCCAGAACCTGCCTTACAGAAAAAGCCTTCCTTGGTTCTACAGTCTTTAAATGTGCCATTACAATTCGAAACGTGTTTTCGTATACTTATTGTTAGATGGGATTTGGATCGGTATTAGGTGTTTTTGCTGGGATTAATGGATTTACTACAGGAGGGTTAGTATTTGTCACTTGCGCGGCGTTAGCATTTGCCGTTGCAGTGTCTGCTATTGCTGGTGTTTCTTCTTGTACTGGTGCTGATTCTGGTGTTGCCGTATTATCGGTAGAACCACTATCACTAGTTCCTGTATCGGCTGAACCACTATCGCTTAATCTGTATCACCATTGTCACTTGAACCACTGTCTGGACCACCATTATCACTTGTTCCTGAATCACTACTACCGCTATCACTACCGCCGCCATTATCGCTTGAACCGCTGTCGCTACCGCCATTGTCACCATTATCGCTGGTTCCTGAATCACTACTATCGTCGCCGCACTATCTGAATCCTTAGCCTCGACCAGACCCACACTAAAACCACTGGCCGAAACCATAGAAGCTGCCAAGCCAACAATCAAAAATAAAATAATAAATTTATTCATTATTTACTTTCAGCCCTTGGTGGTAAACCCTTCTTTGATTCCTCCACGAAACCCGTTACGACCTTATATCCAGAATTTCTTAACTCTACAATCACAGAATTTAGCACTATTGCCATCATGACTGTTGGCATTACGATAATTGATTTGGCCTTACTCCACATGTCACAATTGTAGTGATAGATGTTATTGAACATTCTGCTTAATATTTATAGAAGAAGATTCTAATTGCAGTTGATTAGAAACGAAGTGCCATTTCGTCGTCAAGACCTGTAACTATAATGTGGAACAGTGTTTGATAGTGTAGGACAATGTGAGACCATATCAATAGATATCTGTTGATAAGGTTATAGGCGTCCGAAGATTAGATGACCTTCGGTTCTATGTGGATCAATGAGTTATCGGAAACTGCCGAATTCTGGTGTGATAGGATAAAGCTTAGGTTCTGCTCTACTTCATTTACTTTCTGACTACTAGGGGGAAAATTTCTTTCTGTGAAGGGGGTGAAAGAAAAAATTATCCCCTTGTAAACGATCGCATCAGTAAATGCAGATGTTGCTGCTGTTCTTGAAGATAATGGTCTGAATATCTTACTATATTTGCAGAACTTAAGCGCGTGCAGCTATATTAATAATAATGTCTTGCTTTCTTATGATCCGATTAATGTCATTTGGAATGTCTATCATCGGCTGGCTTTTGCTTCGAATTACTGGGAAGCGTCGGCTACTGAAAATGATATGTGCGTCGGAGGAAAGTTCAAAACCACCATGGCATTGAAGCGGTCAAAAAAGAACTGGCACCACATACAAGAAAAAGGTTCTGTCCGATTTCCTTTGGATAAGCCAATCACATATGAGCTTGTGAAAAAGATTATCAGATATATAGCGAGGGAAATTTTAGGAGAGGGGAAATAAATCAGAAAGACAATTGTCCTGTCTTTCATAACCCTTGACAACGTGATGCAGGCTCCGGGTGGGCCTGAAGAAGATCCTACTGGAGGGTTCGAACACGAAGGCTGGGTAGCTGGATACTTTGACGACTTTCTTCTTAGTGTGATGATCAAGCAGACGAGTAAACCTTTTGATTTATTGCTTGGCAGAAAAACGTACGAGATATTTGCAGCGTACTGGCCATACGTGAACGCAAATCAAAACCCATTCGCGGCCAGACTCAATAATGCCAAGAAATACGTAGCTTCAAAGACCTTGACAAAGCTTGATTGAAATAATTCAGAACTGATAAATGGTGATGTTCCAGAGGAAATTAAAAGGATAAAGGAGCAGGATGGGCCAGAAATACAAGTTCATGGCGGCAGCAATCTTGTTCAGACACTCTTAAAGTATGACTTGGTCGAGGAGCTTTGGCTAAAAATATTTCCTGTTACTCTTAGCACGGGCAAGCGCTTGTTTGCAGAAGGTACAATTCCAGCTGGGTTCAAACTTCTTGAAAGCGGGATTTCGCCAAGCGGAGTTATAATCGCCAATTACGAGCGCTCAGGAGGAGTCAAGACGGGGTCACTTGGGCTAGAAACACCAAGCAAGGCCGAACTTAATCGCCGCAACAAGTTAAAGGAAGGTGGATAAAATAAGTCCTGCAACTACATATATCTATGCGAATACACGCCAAGATGTTAGAGCCACCCTGGCTCACTACAAGCAACTGGTACCATAGGCAGCAGGGCAGTTTCTGACATGTAATATTAATGCAGATTAGCCGTTCATAAACTTCCAATACAGTTTTTTTAGACTGCTCTACTGGAAATGTTGTCATGATAAGGACACTCCCTCTACTTGCAGTTCTTCAGCCTATAGAAATCACTACCTACCTACAGAATGTAACAATTGCCCAAAACTAAAGAGAAGGAACTAACGGTAAAGGAGGTTAAAGATATGATATACAAAGCAATTCAGAAGAAGCAAAAGTCGGTAGACCAGGAAAAGTTCAACATGCGAATCGTTGAGGAAAATCTAGCAGAGGTAGAAGCCATGCAACAAATATATGCAATGATATTGGACGAAGAACATCGAAGAAAGAGATAAATCATTTCCGGAACAGACAAACTAATTTAGAATTCCGATTAATTGTCAAAATTGACTATTATTTACACATACCAAGACCAAGCGATTTTTTATCTCAATCAACTAAGTTACAAATGGTAGTATCTTGCCGAATCGAAACGTTCAAACATCATCTCAATCGGTGTCTGCTGATTGGTAAAAGCCCCATGTATGCCGATTCAGTAGAGTCTTTACCGTCCTAATTGACGCACACTTGAGGAGACGATAAACCGAATATGAGCGACGTCCTCATTTCTTCTTTAACTCCTTCGAGCACCAGGGATAGTACTTGAATGGTTCTAGCGACGCTATAGGTCTATCATATTGACTATCACGAATGTACCAACCGTCTTTTGTTATAGAATGATATGCGTCTTCACCGGCTTTGAAGTAACAAAAGTCGTCGTAATCTACCGCCTTCTCAAACTCTATATTATTATCCTAACTTTCCTATTTCTTTTTTGGTGTGGTAGGCGCGCGCCTCTAGACAAATGTACATAAATTTTTTGTCTTGACCCAGAGGCACAGATCTATACATCTGATCCGTCTTTTTTAGAAGTATTTATAATCTGGCACGCCGCATATCTGTATTGAATGCCAGCTTTTCCGGTATGATTTTGCTGTACTTCATATGAATCCGACATTGTCCAATTTATTATAATTTGGATATCAACAGAACTAATAAGCTGACTCAAATCTGCTAACTGCTACTATCTATAGATATTATCAATTTGATGGGTTGATATGGCTATAGTTAAAGCTACAGATGGCTCCTCAATGACTTCAAATTACTCATGGTCATTTACTACAGTTGATACCAATCTATCATCTAAGATTAACTAGAGGAATCTATTCGTCCTGACGTAGTTAGAACCAAAATCTAGTTGCATTAAATTACGCCACCTATCAAACCAGTTAAACAAGACTGTACTGTTTAAAAGTTGAAATAGTAGATTTTGAATGAAACTTCAGCATGATATCCTACCCTGAGAGAATAAACGATTACACTTCGAGGTGAATCTATAATGGAGGATCAGAGTCTTCAAGTTTCAAGTCTTCCGCCAATACGAGAACGCGTTGGACTCATTGTACATGGTTCTAACGCGGCGATTGCGGTCAAAGCTATTGTTACAGCAGAAGCTGCCGGAGTGCGACAGATATGGATGGCCCAACCACCTGTTTTGCCAGATGTATTAACGATGTTTCACTGCAGCAACAAAAACGTCTACGGTACGCCTGGGAACCTCGATTACACCAACCTATCCACGTCATCCCTTGGTCCTGGCTCAGCAGGTTCTAGCTTTATACGATCTTGCACCTGGTCGATTGCGTCTTGGAATAGGCCCCAGTCACCGCTTTATTATAGAAGATATTTATGGTCTGCAACAGAAAACGCCATTAGCCCATCTGCGCGAATATCTGAAAGTACTGCGTGCTGCACTCTGGCAGGGAAAGGTGGATCATCATGGACACTTCTATAACGTTAAAGCCACATTACCACGCACGTCGCAGATTCCGATACTTATTTCAACGCTAGGAATATCGGCATTTCAATTCGCTGGACAAATAGCTGATGGAGCCCTTACATGGGTATGTCCTGTTCCGTATCTGCTTAATACTGGAATTCCAGCTTTACGTACCATCAGCAGCTGCAGTTGGACGATCTCCGCCTCCATTGGTGGCATATGTACCGGTAGCAGTTACCGAAGATCGGCATGCTGTTCTAGCCGCAGGACACCAAATGCTTGACTTTTATGCTAAGATCCCTTTCTATGCTGCCATGTTCTCTAATGCAGGTTTTTCATTGACATCAGACCAGACGGTACCTGATGCTCTTGTAGATAGCTTGGTTATTTCTGGAAATGAATCAATAGTGGCTGCTCGGCTTACCGAACTTCTGGCTCCAGGTCTAGACGAGCTAATGGTATCGCTAGTGCACACAACAGGTGCAGGTGATGATGGGGGTGATGGTGATGATGATGATGAGCAGACACGACTCATACATTTGATCGGTCGGTTATAAGATTGTGAGCTCTTTCATCACAGTATAACAAGATCAACTCATTGTGGTTTTCTGTAAGGGCTAGCCCTAATCCATCGATTTGGAAAGTCGAAGATATTAAGTTCATCAAATCCTGATAATTTTACCTATGAATAGGATCCACTAGTTATGAGTAAGTTTGGACAATATTAATAACTCTGATTTATGCGTCGCTGGATCTTTGTACTTGATGTGGTGCTCTATGGATTCCAGATTTGTGTTCTTTATTTCAGGATGCAACCTACAGTAATAGTATCCATCCTTTATAGATATAATATGACAACATGGGCTCTGGTCCAATTCATGGTCTGGTAGCGCTACGTAAGGCATAGTTGGATCATCATAAAAGAAGTTGGTTACAGAGATGACTTTGGTTGCCTCGCTGTTTGTACTTGATAACGAAGCGTGGTGTAACGGGGAACATGAACTCGCGTACCCCTCGACTTCCCCGCCAGGTTTCCAGTTTGTATCGCTAGCGAATTGAGCGTGATTTTCGCCAGAACGGGAACTCTGGAAAGTCGGGGAACCTGCCGGTACTTCTAGCCCATTAGATGATGCCACTTCATTTTCATTTTCACCTGCCACAGATAAGGCAAGTCCCCGAGTTTCCCGGTTCCCAGTTTGTGCTCAAATTGAGCGTGAATTGGACCATTTTCAGACGGGGAACTTGCCGGGAAAATTTCTAATGGCATAGTTTTCGATTCCCCCGGTGCGAACATCTTGCTTTATCAATATAATGCTCTTGGTATGGCTTGCTCGATTCAGGCCTCTCATAAGGTCGTTATAGAAGAGGATATCAACAAAACAGGAATTTTAGATTTTGAAAAGTGACTATGTGCCAGACAATTCCCTTCTTAAACTAGCAACTATTGCTTTCATCTGTTCCTTACTCTCGTCATATCCGTCTTGAATTAGCTGTCTGACCGTAGTTTTTGAAAAGTCAAATGTCTTATTTGAAATAGTATGACTGTCGTTCTTTCGCTCCAAGCGAGCAACAAAATCAACATCTACTCTACCCTTTACTAAATCAATATATCTCCCATGCTTGCCCGTGGCTAAAAAAGTAGCCTTAGCTTTTCTATTCAAAATTGTTTGGAGTGCTTCTTTACTCATACCATTCTCTTCGGCTAATTTAATTAGCTGGTCTGCGAGTGTTGCATAATCAGATATAAGAACTGCAACATATTCATCAAATTCTGTTCTATCATGGTATATGATATCGTTCTTCCTGTCAATAACGCCATCATAATCATAAGAAGGATATTCTTGTTTAATCGGATGGAGATTTATTATACCAAATTTGAGACTTGGTATATTATCTTCTAATTTTCTAACTCGCTTCCAATAATGCTTGTGAGCAAGGTAGGTCTGTCTTAGAGGTGTATTAGCTAATAGTCCACCGTCCCAGAAGATGCGTAAGTCGCTATTACTTTCATCATTTGATGAAGGCCGATTAATCTCCATGGCTCCTTTTTTCTCTTCTCGTCCTTCACCCATGGCCAGGTTTCGGGTTTCCACATTTATCCTAGTATAATCGTAATTAACTGGAACTGAGCAGCTGGCCAAAACGAAATCGGACTTTATGCCATCATCGTATCTTATAACGTGCTCAAATGCCTCTTTCTCCTGATTCTCATTCTGATTCTTCGCTGAATCTATAAATTTAACTCTACCATATCTACCGTATTCTGACTTTCTTGTTCCATCCTCTTTTTCATAGCTATCGAAAACCACAGGAGTAGCCTCTTGCACATCCACGGCAACTAGCAAGAGTCTGGGTTCATTATTCTCGAAGCTTGTGGAAATAGGAAACTTGGCAAACTTTTCCAAGCTTTCTTTTAATGGTCTGTTGTCATAGACATACCACGTATTTGAAGGATCAAAAAATCTATTGTCTGGCAAAGGTGTCTTTGGTATAAACACATGGGGAACTCCTTTAAAAATAAATTCCTTAGTGCTAAAATATCTTCTAGCAGATTCTCCTGAAGCAATTCGTCTATCTAATCTACGCCAAGAATCCCAATAATTTGTAAAGTATGGTATGTTTTCAACAGACGACTGAGTAGACAGATATTCCCAAAACTCGACAAGCCTTTCGCCTGATCCTTCCCATGTTTTATTTTCCTTTACATAGCTTACTAGTAAAGGAGCATTTATTGCGCCTATTGACGTTCCGGATACGATATGAAATATTGGCTCGTTTCCTCTGTCTACTGTTCTAAAGTATGCTGAAAGTTCTTCATTAATGGCTTTATAGGCACCCGCTTCATATGCACCAAGCGAACCGCCTCCTTGAAATATTAATGCTCTGTTGATACTGGAATTCATAAAATCTTATTCACATCATCTGGTATATTTATTATTGTAAGGAAGCGGCACTGCATTGTTAATAGCTTGAATATAACGGATATCAATTGTCTTATCAAGGATTTAGGAATACCTGCGGAAATAGTATCTCTATATTTCAATATTTGATACTTCCGAGCATTTACTCAACTATTTAGTACAATTCATCTTAGTAATGTCTAAGAAGAACTCGTGAATGGTCCCGCCGAGTCTAACACTCAACGATGATGAAAGTTTGAAAGGGGGAAGCATCGGAATCAGACGATATTTCAGTAGAAATGGGATATCCATTCAAAGTAACAACGAAGAGTGATATAGAAACGGCAGCAATCCTGAACGGGCATCCTCCTGGGGCAGTTGGTCACTACAGCATGATGCCGCTTATAGTATCAGGGCAATCAAAGCGCTGACAAGGCATATCTATGAATTCACTGAGGAATGCATGAGTCAGGGAGGAACCACGAAGATATTTGATGTTGATGATACTGAGGTATTACTAGACAGTCTGCTTAAGAAATATTATATAAATTAGTAAGGAAAATACCCAAAACTTATAATCAGACCATAAAGTTTCAGTAGAGGGCTTATTGTGGGCAGGTGTTCCTATGTGTGGCCCCCAATTCTTCGATAAGTAGCTGGCTCTTTTAGCTTTTTGGTGTACTCGCAAAAATTAGGCCGTCAGAGATGTCAGGGTATCCATAGTACTATATTGGTTTTCCATATTATGAATACGTGCTATTCCTTATAGAAATTAATTAATTTTGTTACATAGAATTGAATATGTACTATGGTTACTATGGATACCCTGACGGATAGAATATTACTAGTGGTCTGAGCGTGAAAATTCCATGAGAATAACTAGCAAATCTAATCCGTCAGGGTTGGTTTTCTATACATCAACAATGGCTATTCCATAATGACGGCGATATGTGTTCTATCCATGGTTACGGTAATCTTGAATATAGATAAAAAAATCTAGTCCATGACACGAACATGGGAAGACCGCTCTTTGACTGGCTCCTGGTTCGCCTCGTCTTGAATCACATCCCAGTGATCGACCAGGATCCCGTCCTTGGCATTTCTAGTTCCATGGTGGCTGGATGATTGTAGAAAAGAATACAATATAGAGATTGCTTAGAATTCATACGCTTTGGATATGCACATAATGGGCAGTTTTAAGTCCATAGTATTTTTAAGCGATATCGGCCAGATACCTCTGAAAAATGAATGCTGAGGAAGCCAAGGCATTTCTGAAGGATAGAGGAATACCGACTATGAATTATCCTCGCGGTTACCTACTAAAGGTATCCCGAAGGGAAGGCAGTCCATCGCGCCGTATAGAGATGGATGAATTGGATACGATCCTAACATTAGGCAAAGTTAAACTGATTGCAGTTGAGGACACTGTGGGACATATCCTTATCGAAGTTGAAAGGAGGGACCTAATCCAAGACTAATGCGAAATAAGCAACTTTAGTTACTATGGTAAAACATGGATAGTCTAATATTGTCTAAACACTCATCTATCTGGTTCTCTTCTAACGTAAAGGAATAATTTGGATACTACTGCTCGTCGATATTGTTGGCAATGACGGCGAGTGTACTTGTTACTCCTTTGCTATAGTTGTAATAGGGTGTATTTCTGCCCATTCACCATGTTCCTTATCTAATACATAGGATCCAGTAACTTGAATATGGCTACCTACTGGTGGAATATCAATGTCCTGATGGAAATTCTGACAAGCAGAAATTGCAGTCGCTTGAGTTACTTTTCCTATACAAATAGGCTCTAGGACTAGATCTCCAAATTGGTTTTCTTGATTAGCCTGGTTTACTAGATGAGAATATGGAGGATCAAGTTTTAATCGTATATGCAAATCACCATCTCGTTCAGACCTGATGCTATCGATACTGCCAGTGACGGTTATGCATTTATCAACTATTTCCAATCTGCTTGGATTATATACATGATTCCAAAGTAAGTCATCACATTTTCCTGGTGTTGATTCGGACGCTGTTACAACTGATGGTGACGATGGTATAGAGGCTGTGGCATCTGATGACGAGAATATATTGCTAGTTATATCTTTGCCATTGTTGGAAGGAATACCGCTTAGTTGGTCCTCATTATCATTATTGTTGCCATCATTACTATTGTTATCGGCGACTCTCTCACAATCTCCATCTGGACTACGATGAAAACCATTTGGACATCTAGATAGCTTTCCTTCATGAGATACTACCCATTCACAATCGCCACTCGGACTTTTGTGATAACCATTTGGACATCTTGCCTCAGCTACTTGAAGATAAAAAACATAAGGAATAGTAATAAGAACAATGACTAAAGACGTCATCAAAAAAGAGATTATTATATACGCTCTCATGATTGTCATATATTTACTCTATCCTATCTTCACTTTTTTACCTTTTGCCAAGCATATTTAATTTCATCAGGCACGAATTCTAACAATATTTTATCTGCTCTTTCATGTGCATCTGGAAGTTCCTTATTATTTGCTAGTTCATCTAAATCTTTAATCAAACGGCTGACAAAATCATCAGATAACTCAATTATAGGTTCAGTATTCTTATGTAAAGAGTATGTCATTTGATTCTGCTATTTGTTAATCAGATTTGGTATATTAAAGCTGATTGAGTATAGAAAATAATCGCTGAACAAGATTACTTGATAACCAACTTCAGTGATCGCTACTATTCAAGACATATGATTAGACGTTAATACTTGCGCCTACCTATAGCAAGGCGTCCTCGCCGTCTTCTCTTCGGTTAGACCTAAGTGCTAAGCCTGACCAAATTGAGATCACGTTCATGAAGCAGCACATAAGTATATTTCAATGAATATACAAACTCATTCGCCTCTCCCCTTGCGATCTATTATTAAAGAGAATGTAAACTATTCGAGATGATAATGGAAGTGTCCCAAAGATGAACAAAATGAAAATGGCAATGTCCATATCTTAGCTAAAGAGATCGAAACATGGAATGGCTTTACAGATGCTCTAAGGAAAGAAAATGCACTTCTATTTAATAAGATGCTTTCTGAATGTGGACAAAATAAAGACTATATTAGAACGGTTAGCTCCAAAGGTGAACCCCATTCAGCAGAATCATTATTCATGCTCTTAGTATTGCAGCAGCAAAAGATGATAAATGAATTGATTGTTAAAGTGTCCGAATGTAAAAGGTGGCAAAAGGAGAAAAAATAATTTTTGTTGGTTCAAATCTCTGGACTGTATTGACTTAACGTTAGGTTTAAGACTTTAAGTAAATTCTATTACAAGATCTATATGTCACCACGATAATGGGGGCATTTAGCTCCGAACCACCCTTGAGGTAGGGTGGATCTCAGCATGACCGCCTTCGCGCACATCAATTATGTATGCACCTGTTACCGTCAAGTGGTCTCCCACTTTAGGAAGATTAAATACCGGTCCATTATAGCCTTTACAAGATCCTATTTTGAAGGGTTCAACTGTGGTTAAATTCATTGGCTTTTGACAGATCAATTCTACCCATATCCCTCCTTTCATTTTGTCATTGAAATTTCCTACCGTAACCATATTGCTATATGGTTTATCCAATGTTAAAGCCATAACTGCATCTCCATCGGCTGGGAAAATGGTACCACAGATACATTTCCTGATACTGTGACACATGGGTTGAGCATTATGAACCTTGGTGGCCCGGGCAGTGGCATAAAGTTCCATAGTGAAGGATTACAATTATTTGCAGTAGTGTTTGTTTTCTGAGCTGTAGGGGAATTTGCAAATAACTCCTGGACCTGTTGGGCCTGTGATTTTAGTCTCAGCTGTGGCGTGAACTTTTGATCAAAATATTTAGTAAAGTTTGCTGCGTATACCAAGTTTTTTGTAAAGGGATGTTTTGACAACTGATCTCTTTGAGTTTCGTTCATAGGATGCTTTAGGAGTTCATTTAGACTGAAGGCCATAGCATAAGGGAGCAGGACGGTGTACCAAATTATATAGTGGAACTTTATAACACGATCTATCCACTCCATCCAAAAGACTCTTAAATTGTACAGTTGGACTTGCATATACAAACGAATTATTATTAGAGGAAGTAACCGTTTCATTTACTAAAGAAGCAGATGGAAGAGATGAATTTGATAATGGTAGCGAAGATAGTGTTTCTGTAGTATTAGTAGACGCATTTGCTATACTATTTGAGTTGCTGATTACTGTTACTGCTACAATTGGAACTGAGAGTAGCGGCTATCAAGAGAGTTTTGACAAGTAAATTAATTTTGTCCATTATTTGTATACACTACTAATTGCCTTAAAATAGGTATTATGTAAGAAAAATCTGAATATTTATTCATTATATTTTACCTATTTTTCACCAAAAACAGTATTAGGCCTACTACGAAAGGGGACCATTTCTAAACCGACACTCGGCTATCTTAGGTGGGCAGGAGGCTAAATTTGCGTATAAAAAACTAATTATACATACTCTAGATTTTAGTGCGTATATGAATCGCAGATTCTTTCTCTTCGCCATACTGGTTATCACCGCGGTTATGGTGTTGCTTAGTTCTACGATCCTTTTTATCTCCCCATCTACGAGGGGGAGGCCAGGCTCTAGTAGCTATTGCTTCTCCTGATATACCTGTTAGTCATCATGACCGCGTCTATACTGCGGATCAATTTTCAAAAACTATCTATTAGATCCTGCTGGCGATGGTAACGATATTCTGACTGGAGGCGCAGGACGCGACTAAGTTTTAATTGTGGACCTGGGACAGACACAATAACAGGCTTTCAGCCAGGTGTTGATACAAAGGGAGCAAATTGCGAATACCCATGATACCCAGTTTTACGTGATATTTGGCGCGCCTCATCATATCAGCAAACACAAATTTTATCACCATCCTGGGACGTCAGTCTACACATAGGACACAGTATTTTTTGATGATCTTTATAACCTGGCACCACTCCTATCTTATTATAACGCTTTTCCTGGATGATTAGGCTAGATGGGTTAAAAATCTGATGTTGTCCGATGTGTTAAACTTATTGCATAGTAACGGAATTAGTCTGTTGATTTATATCAACTAATTGCTACTATCTATAGATATCACCAATTAATAGTTGACTGATATTAAGTTCATCACCAGTCTTGTAGTTCTACCTATCAATAGGATCAGCTACGATGACATATGAATTAGAGGATCACACGGACTGGCGTGTCTATTACCTGAGCGATGATTACAATGTTCGTGTCATTATAATTCAATTAAGGTCAATCTGACCTATCTGACCTATCTGACACTTTAGAGGCTGGAATCTTGAACCACGTACAGCCTTGATTGCATTTCAACTATCTGACCTATTTGACCTATGTGACACTCCCCAACTTGTAATCTCGCATCGCATTGAACTATAACTGTATTGCACCCAACGACCTATCTGACATATATGACATATCTGACATCATACCCTGAATAGGATTCATTTTGATTGACTATGAGAGAAATTACAGTCAGTTCCGATATGAAACAGTCTTTTGAGATATGAATCGAGCCAGAGAGTTGAATATTTGACTCTGACTCTTATTTTCGGACTCATGTTATACAGAATGTGTTGAAGCTGGTTTAACGTATTAGAAAAGATACCTTTGTCTTGATTATAATATTAACATCCTTCGAGTATCTTCAATGCATCTTTTTCTCCTTGTTCAATTAGCATCTTTATGGAATCATGAGTAAAGTCTATAGATTTGCTGGAATAATCTGCTTCCTTACCGGTAATAGCATCTACGTCAGATGCACGTTCTATTCTTATTACCTTTTTTAATGTGAATTTGCCTTTTATTAAATCTTTGTATTTTTCCCGCCTAACTTCTCGTGTTTTACTTTTTTCTTCAGCAATCGTTAGAAACTGCTCAAACCCATTTTGAAATACCATACCCTCATTTGTATTAGTAAATTTATGTATTAATTGTATGGCGCCAAGCAATGTTTATTCCAAATCATTGTAGTCTGTTACAATATCTGTTACCATTTCATCATAGCTAGAATTCCTGTCTGAATGTTATATCATTATATCTATCATTAACCCCGTCATGGTCGTTAGGAATAATATTTCTTTTAGAAGGATTCACGTTTACTACATACACATCTAAATCGGGAATTTTAGCTTTGACATTACCTGCTACTCTGGTCCAATAATCCCTATGAGCCTGCAAAAGTTCTCTAAATGGCGTATTATTTAAAAAACCTCCATCATAGAAACTTCTTCCACCTATTATTCGGAACTTATAGAAGAGCGGTATCGTACCCTAGCCATAATATGATCTATAGTAATACCATCACCTTCATACACTCCTTTTTCAAGATAGTTCTTCCGTATGATAACTATCAAATGCCACTGTCTTCCCGTCAGATACATCTACACTAATGACAAGAAACCTAGGCCGCTCTACGTTCCCAGGCGGGTTATTCCAATTTTTCAGTATTTTCATCTTTTGAATATCGCTCTATAGTATGTTGTAATGGATCGCTAATATACCAAGTCCATTGTACCGGATCGTTATTATTATCCCTATCGCCAAATTTCACATCACGTTCTGGTTCTGGATTTTAAAAACACACATTTGGTGTTCCCTTAGCGAAGTAATATTTTACTGAGTAATATCTTCTTGCAGCCTTGATGAAGCATTAAAGTTTTTTTGTTTTTTTGCGTCATCCAACCATTTGTTAATATCTGGAGTGGACGAGAGACCATTTTTCTCATCCATCCAAAAATCTTCAAGCACTCCTACTGCTTCTTTCCAGCGTTTACGTCTGTTGACTACATTGCTTACAAGCACTGCGGCGTTCATTGCACCCATGGAACTGCCTGCAATAATATCAAATAACGGCCCATTTTCCGTGTCGTTTCCACCACTTTCAAGAAGCTTTTTACACAGCACTTTCCAGTCACACCTACTTCATACGCACCCAATGCTCCCCCTCCTTGGAGTACCAATGCCCTCTGTCTATCAGGAATGATATGGTCCTTAGATTTCTTTATAGAATTTTCCTCTGTCATTTAATATTCCTTTAATAAAATTGCTCTTCTTATTTTATAGTACCGTGATTCTATGTGTTATTAAAATCGCTGCTTATATTTCATTATTAGATCGAATGACAACTGTAAGCTCAGTATTGATGAAAAATGAGTAGGAGGGCTGAGGCTCCACTATCGGATGCATCCGACATATATGACGTTTCTGGCCCCCCAGCATCTGATAATCTCTCATCACATAGAACTATTGGAATGTAACTATCTGACGTATCTGACGTATCTGACATCAGTATGGCCGACATTCCTTAATCTTATGCAGCTCTCACCTCTATCTGACGTATCTGACAGTTCCGTAATAGATCTTCTAAATGTACATTGAACATAAAATAACGTCCTTGCTATCTGACCGATCTGACTGATATGACATCAAGATACACAATCTCACAAATTATAATAACCGCCATGTATATGGGGTTAAATAGGAAAACCCCTACTGAGAAGTGTGGAATCAAGGTTGATGAAAAAAATATGGGTAACTGTGATTCAAAACACTAAAAAAATGGATCAGAAGAATCGTAGTCTTGATTCGAAGTCACATTTACCATAAAGATAACCGTCATCTATCTGTACGACTAAGTCAGTCGCCTTTGATTTGAGCTCTAGAAAGCGTTTAATTAAGTCTGTTTCCTTCATCACTAAGTTCGTTTAGTACTTTTATTATATCACGTTCTTGGACGTCCAGTTTTTTCTTTAGGCATTCCATGCTTTGTTGATCTCCTCTACCAATTTCTTTCATGTCAGAAGCCCTGTACAGTTGATAATGTGAGTTCAATTTTCGTACCGCTAATTGGTCATCAGGTCTGCTGAATTTCTCGATATAGTAATGAATGATATGGTCTAAAACGAAGCGTGGTGTAACATCGGTTGCGAATTGATGCTCAGATATGCCTTCTAACCTACAGTCATTTTCTATGTAAACTGTATTTCTAATTCTTTGTTTCAACCCGTTAATAAAATCGGCAACTTCCTGATTGTGCTTTGATTCACTTTCTTCGATATCAGTTATTATATCATCGATTTCTTTAGAAGATATCTTCAGATGTGATCGGAGCCGATTGAAGTATTTCGACCTTAGTTTCTCCGAAATTTGTGTATATAGAGGTTTGGTTGTTTTAGGAAACGTGTTTAGTTGTGAATACAGTTCCGCTTCATATTGAAGCCAGTGATCAAGAACATCTTCTCTTAATGTCTCATAGTGTTGTAATAATGCTTTTTTCGATTTCTATTTTTCTCTAAAATGGTTTCAATAAAAAATGATCTATAGCGACTCCAATTATGCCGAATGAAATTATCGGATTCGATATTATAATCCAAGCGTGATCTAGATATTCCTGCGGAATCAGAACCATCATGTAATCGATTGAAGTATTTAAACCAATTGTAGAATATTGAATCTAGTGAGCGAATACAAATAGAAAACAATGATACAAAACTGTACATAATCATGAAGCTAGCAAGCCGTATTTCATACTTTGTACGATGACGATTAATACTTTTTTTAAATTACTTAAATAGACTGTAAGGTAACAGGACCACTTTAACAATCTTTTCATAAATGGAGATAGAATCATGACTGGTTATTTTGCATCTCCACTACACAGATGTCCTCTCATGTGATGTACATCTCCTTTTTGTCTGCAATTTTCGCAAGCCCAAGTATCTGAGTGTCCAAGTCTATAGATATTACACGATTCTTGTTCCTTGATAATCTGCTGGTCTCCGAATGTGTCAGATATGTCAGATATGTCAGATAGCTGGGGATTATTTTGTTCAGTCATGAATGCGGGCAACTTTTTCATGTTAACCGATATCGTGTCAGATACGTCAGATGCGTCAGTTGTGGACTGTGTCACATTATTTTGACTGGCCCTGATAGTTGTGTCAGATATGTCAGATTTGTCAGATGACACTTCCTTATTGATGTATTGTATTACCATTGGCTTGGCATTTACTAATTTATTTTTCCGTGGTTTAGCACGATGTCAGTTACAGCTCTTAGCTTGTGATTATGTTCAATATTCCACTTCTCGCCCAAGTATTCAGGTGATACGTCGATTTTCCTTGCATACCCTAGCACAAAGTCCTGTGTGATAGTTATGCCAATGCTAGTATGTTTTAAGATGTCCACGAATGCATTATAAAGGCCGGCATTGCGCGGGCTTTGGCGATTGTTGCTACAACTTTACCGTATTGTGATATCATTAGGCCGATCCAATTCATTGTCTGAGTTGCGATCTCGTCTGTGACTATGTTACTGAGGTTAAGCTCTTGCTTGCGCTTCTGCGATCCTAAATATTGAATCGTATGCCCTAGTGGTTACTGCTCCCTGAATTTTGCCCTTCTCCCAAAAATTGTTTAGTCTAGCTCCTACATCGTCTGTCACTACAGGCTCGAGGGTTTTTGTATAAACAAGTAATTTCCCCAGGAAATTATAGTTATGTGATGGACGGTTTCTAACCCTAGTTTTTTTGTACTTGTGAATTTATTGATTTCATTTTCAGATTGAAAATCCATGAATTTATAAACTTGATCACATCTATCAAGAAGAGGTTTGAGTATTGGTATCTCGTCTTTAGATATATTATAGCCCTTTGCTCCAAGTTTGATTAAGTGGATTTGCTGTTGCTATGATGGTTGTGGGTGCGTCGATCTCGAAATGGGTGCCATATTTATCTACGTGTATCTTCCTTCCTCAGCAATATCTAGCAAAAATTGTTGATCGGTAGGATTCATAGCGCCTATCTCATTTATTGCACAAACGGCGCCCTGGCAGGTACAACTACTCCATACCTACATACCTAGACTATCATTTTCTTTATCGACAATAGCAATGAGGCTTTTGCCACTAGCATGTTGAGTCTGTTACATATCTGGAATTAGGTAATAGACGAGTAGCCTCTTTTCGCGGACGTACTTTTTGCTGTCCCTGGTTCGCCTACGAGTAGTGTATTTATTCTTCCCCTTCTTCCATTATCATTCCCATGATCCAGACCTTGCTCCAACTATAGATTCTAGTAGTCCCAATTTTTTGTCGTTATGACCTATTACATTGGGTGCAACCATTGCAACAACCCTATCTATATATCGCATTGGTTTGATTCTTTTTGTAGCTCCCTGGATAACGCTCTATGGTTTCAAGTTCACTTTGGTAAGCCTTTTCACATATTGCCTTGTGTCTCTTAAAAATTTCAATATCTTTAGAAGTGATTACTATCTTTTCTCTGTGTTTCGAATCAAGTCTACTATGATGTAAAACACTGACAAGTTTCTTGCCATTGCTATTGATTACGCTTTGTGTCTTTGGCTGGACATGTAGGTCACCTGTTATGTCTACATCTTTGCCGGCGAATGCATGACTCCATGATTCATCGTATAACACTACCTCAAGTGAATCATAATTTTCATTATGGTTATTATCAGCATCAATGACTTGAATAGTCTTGGCTGTAAATGGTACTCGTGGCTAACAGTAAATGCGGTGCTGTGACATTCGAAGTACTCCCATTTCGGGACTTGAAAATTGTCCAGGTGTCTTGGTGGGAGCATACGAGGTGGTATATAATTCTGGCTACCGACTTGGTTACAATTAGGGCATTCCCACTTTGAATTAGATATTACCCAGTATTGAGTTGAAAGTGAGTCTCTATGATTCCAGTAACCGTTATCTGCCCAGACTTAATCTTCTTTGCTTCAGAAAACAATAAGGGACAATGGGACCGACTGTTAAGACCATCTTATACATCCAACCTCACTCTGAGATTTCGAGTGATACTGCGGTGAGTGTATTTTGGTCCGGCAATATTTTCAAAAATTTTCTGCACGACTGCTAATTTTAGCGCTTGTTGCGACTCTTCTGGACCTAATGCCTTAAGTTCGGCTAATATTCTTGTAGTTAGATTGGATATGTTGATAACAAATTCGACTGGTGGCTTTGCTATAGGAATCCATTTTTTAAGGCGCAGAGCCTGGTTATATGGGATACTTGTAAATGCTAACTTGCTTACCATTATGAGCAACTAAAAGCCTTTAAGTGAAGCAATTTGCAGAAACATCTCCTCCACTAGATAATTCCAAGGACCAATATTCGCGATATTCATTTCCTAATTCCTTCGGATTTTGCTTTGGATTGTGGCACATTCAGACGGATTGAAACCAGTCTGCAGAATTCTTCTTCAGATAGTCCAAGCAACTGATTTGTAATTGATTTGTTACTAAGGCTAGAATTAGTTTCCTTGTCTTGAAAACGTTTATTTTCATCTTCTGATAATGTACCTCTAGCGATCATCATCCTTGTTCTTCACCAGTTCATGGAAGTTGATATGCTTCGGGCGGTGTTGGCCTCGGGTTGCCCAACCTGTTCCAACACCAGCCCTTTTTGACTTTTGTGAATGGTGTTCAGCCTTTGACCGGTTTATCGTGGCCTCATATTGCATAGTGTGGCGCACGTTCTTGTCGTCAGCTTTTATGAGGGCCCTTTTTAGTCCGGCGATTTGTCTTTGATAGCGGGTGCAGTTTGAACAGCTACCTTTAGATGATGCCTTATTC
>CAVXZB010000027.1:0-57002 GCA_963765895.1 uncultured Nitrososphaeraceae archaeon
ATGGAACTTTGAGTGAACAATGGAAACTAATCCAATCAGAGAGATGGTTCAATCCTGATTTTGAGAATTTCATAAACAAAGAGGTAGAGCCAAAACCAGAGACTAAATCGATATAATCTATTTATTAGTTCTTTGAGAATACGAACTTATGAAAGTCTTGACTTGCAATGACTAGTAAAAGATAGAGGAGTTGTCGATTAATTATTATAAAAGCTTCATAATCTTTATTCAACCTTTACTGTTTTATATAGTCATCATACTTGCACTACCACATTAGCTCCCCGGAGTTATCCAGCCTGGCAAGGACCGTTTATCCTCTAAATCTAGATCATATTATGGCTCTTCGTTACCACGCCTTACTAGGCAGGCAGACAAACCACTTACATTTTGGAGATATGCAGTTATTATAAAATTGGCCCTAGGCAAATTGCTAATACAAGAGCACCTAAAAACTAAGTATAATTAGATCACGTAAATGATCTTTCATTGCTCGCAAATTTTTTCCTTTCTTATTCCTTCTCTTCTAATCCAATCTTCTTCATATTTTCTTGCAGATGAGGTTTTAGGAACACCATCGAATGAGATAACTGGATCTGGTCGCCATACACACGCAACCTCTACACCCTTCCTATAAATAGGATCCTTAGATGCAAGAATATCTATCCTCTCAGTAAATATCGAATTTCTCATCTCTCTTGTGATTGGCCTAGATTGGGACTTTAATGCTAGTATCTTTGCAGTTTCTAAACAACCCGTCCAAAGTCTAAGTGAGAAGTTTAATTTATATTTCTCATCAATTTCGATTTGTAGACATTGTATGAAACACTCTAGCAATATTTGTTTTCTCAGAGGGTCATAATTTTCGATTGGTGGATGAATTGATTGTCTTTCAGAATCTGTAGGTTCGCGCCCATGCAGAACTTTAAATGCGTCAACATCCTTTTCGAATTCTTTTCCAATACATGATTCAATCATATCTATTATGTCGATTAGCTTCTCTCTATCCACTTCTAGGCTTGCTGGTATCGATTCAGGTTCGGGATAATCAAAAGCCCAACTGTAGAGAGTGTTCGTATTCGCATCCGACATGAGCATTGAATGTAATCATTCATTTAATATATTTTAGCGCAAATAGAATTTGAAAAAGGGTAATAGTAGAAACTAACTTGAATTTTCCTTGATATACTCGATAGTTTTCAGTCCATGTTCCTTTACGCCATCGCTTATGCTAAATAGGCCAATAACCTCGTTTATGGCCTCAATCGCCAGCTCTCCGAAAGTTGTTAGTGTATCGATTGCCCCAGTCTGAACAGCCGCATCACTAGAGCTATATACTGTGTTTTACTCTAGTGATTGCTTCTTCATTCTTGCTTGGGATTGACAAAACGCTTCTTACCTCACATATACTCGACATAGGCTAACTATATTAGAGTTATATAGATTTTATGGCAGGTTATGTCAATAATTTGTGATTTAATAGAATGTTATTATCATTAACTTAAACCAACACAAATGGAAGATATATATCGAATAGTATGCAATATTTATGATAACATGAAGAGCTTTAACGATTGGTGGGGGACTATTCCAGAAGATCTTCGATATAAGTCACGTAAGGGAGATGAAGCAAACAAACCATTGCTAAACCAGGTTAACTATGTCCTTTTAAATCTCCATATGGCTGGAAAGCATGATGCAAAGCCAACTCATGAAGAGCTAAGAGATTGGCTGCACAGCGGTCAAGTAGATGTCCTTAGAATAAGTGCGAAATAGCAGCAGAAAAAATTTATTAGCGGTTGCACCGGCAAGATATATCTTCCTACCAGCAATACCGAGGAACAAATAAAGCATAATGGTATTAGCTTTAATTCTATGCCAATGATGATCTAATTAGTTAGTTGATAATTTTGTTCCTATAAAGCTGCCTCATAATATGGATCTTTATGTATATACTAATGTAGTAGTGCATGAACCTAATTTTGCAAATTGTATAATGTGTTGACCATAATAAAATCAAAGCCAATTATGCAAAATTTCTATAAAATAGAATTGATATAATTAACTCAGTCCTAAATACTGCCTATGGTAACGAAGTGAAACAAATAGAAATCCTAATTAAAGCAAATATTTCAAGTAATATTTAAAGAGTATTTATCATTATTACTAGAGTCTGGTTTAATAGAATTAGACGACACGCTGATACTTATAGAACTACTGAAAAAGGAATTCAATTTATAGATATTTACGAGAAAATAAAGACTGTAATTGACGAATAGATTTCTATTTATCAATCTTTAATTCTACGCCTTATGTTATCGAGATTAGGGAAGATCGGAGCAGTTGATGCTGACGGGGCAAGTAATATTTGGGACGAAACAAAAAGTTGTAGTTGAGCAATGACGTTTGTAAAGCAATTAGGAAGGGAGCGAGTCCATCAGTCAGTATCATCTACCAATCATTAATTACGATATCGTGCAGTTTATATTTGAATCATATCATCTATGGATACTGAGGTAACTGGCACTTCTTCAGAAATTGCAGAGCAACTACCCACAATAGCACATGGAAATCATATTGTGCTGATATACCCTAACCTATATTCACTTAGAGAGATCTATTCTCGGTATTGCAAAACTGCACTTGAAAATAATGAAGTAATTTTGTTACTTACATATTATGAGACTATTGATTGCGTTAGACAAACCTTAAAAGAGTTTGGTATCGATACGGAAAAATATGAAAAAGAAAGGTCATTAATGATAGTTCAAGACATAACAAGAACATACTTTGGTTCTGCAGATGATTTTCTATTCTTTATTAAGATATTTGATAAGCACCAAGAAAAACGAGGTAGAAATGGTATTTCAGTATTTGCAGATATGGGTGTATCTTTCCATCATCCGCAAAATGATAAAAAGGATTTAGTAGTAGAATTTGAGAGATCACTGGGATCAAAATTTGATACTAAACTGAAAAGATTCTGCAACTATCATAAAAAAGATTTTGACAGATTTGAAGAACATGAGAAGGACAATTTATTAAAGGCACACCATATAAAAATAAATGTGCTTTCTTAATAATGAAGGGCCCAACAAGCTCTTATTGTGATATAGAAGATAGTAAGCGTAAGTGTAAATGTAGATGTGAATGTAAAAACAATATATTTTGTTCAAAGGCACTTCCACATAGACCGAAAACAAATTCGATATAATGTCGATTACTGAGAATGCTTGCTTGCTAATCATATAATAAGAGAGAATATGATAACTATATGACTATATCCAATATGACAGTCCAAACACCTAAAATAATAATTATTGAGGATGATAGAGAGGTTAGTTCGCTTATTACTGCGGTTTGTAGATTAAATGGATATGACACCTACATGGCTTTTAGTGCAGCAGAATGCTTGCAGCAATTAGGGGAAATGCATAATCAAGTAGACGTAGTTTATATCAATGGCACAATAGCAGCTGATAAAGGTGTGATGTTAATATCTAAAGTTAAACAGATTGACCTTAACATCAAGATATTAGTGGTTGCAAATGATGATAGCGCAAGAAATATTATCCTAGAATATGGCGCAGACGATTTCTTAATTAAACCAGTCAGCGTTGAGACTATACTTAGCAAGATAAGTATGCTTTTACTTGTTAAAATTCGTAATATCTAAAGTTCCCTTACATAGAGTTTTAAATTGACCCCCCAGTGTTATGTTATGAAGCTCAAATAATGCTTTCATTCTCTTAAATTTGATAGCAATATCTTATCTTGATTGGAACCTATTGCTATACACATTCACATGTTGTAATATCGTAGAGCCAAACCATCAGCCTAAAAAAAGGATTCTGCGACTACTAAACCAGCTGTCTTCTTAACCCATAAATGCTTAAGGTTTTTAGCTACTGTATAGTTCACAAAAAAGATAGGTTCAGGGACTAACAAGACAGTCCAGACATAATATAAACTAGTGAATAAGATAAAATCAAGATACGATTATGCGAGAGCAGTTACTAGCTAAAAATACTACGATAAGTAAGAAAAGAAGGATATTTAGAAATTGGTTTAATCTAGTTATTATCTATTAGTTGAGCCCAATTTATGTTAGTATGTCTATGCATTAATTTCTTTGCATTATTTATAATATTGGCCGTGTCTGGATCTTTTCTTATTAACTCAGCTAGTTCATTTTCATTTTCAACTGCAAGGCAGTTATAATTTTCCTTAAAATCACTATACTTATTTGCAATGCCTTCAAGCCAACTTCGGTAAAGAATTAGAGCGCAGTTATTATGTATGGCTTCAAGGAATGTATATTGAGTGCCACCACCATCATGTTTGACTACTGATAAATCAACTACAAATTTTGCCCCGGCAATAATTTGAGAAAGAGATCTAAATGACCTTTCAAATTTACCATAATAAAATTTATTAAAATCACCTTTTTTACCTCCTAGATAACGATAAACATAAATCGGTGTTGGACAGCCATACAATTTGATACTTTGCTGAGGACCTCAGAGCCTATTTGCCTTAAGTATTATATCTGTATTTTTTCTGAATCCTATTCTAGAAATAGAAACCGCACCAACCTTAGGATTTTTTGAAATTATAGGATATGGATAAAATGGATGATAAAGAAAGACCGAATTTAAATTATACTTTTGTATTAAAAAGTCTTGAACCGTCTTCCTGATTGTTACTATCTTGTAATTTCTTATAACTGGGATCATCCGGTCTGAAATGTCTCTAGGGTCATTGAATTACTAGCACAATATTGTCTAGCCTGCTTCTAGTATCATTTAGTTTTAACAACACATCATAATAATCATCCTTGACTACAGTCAAAAATGGATATTTTATAGAAGCAATCGAATCCTTTGATATATTACGATAACGTAATCCATACCCAAAATCCCGTAGTATGGATTCTGATTTGCAACTTGGATGTAGCAATAATTTATTCTTTTTATGAGCTACTAATCCTAATTTATAAAAAAGATGGGCTGCGAATGTAGTGACCCCTCCAAAAAAGAATCTATGAAGGTATAGAAATTGTGTGTTTTCGTTCAGTGTTCTCATAGGAGGAGAAGGTGATGTTATACTGAAGCTCAAAGTCCTCTTCTAGTCATGATAATAGATATTGCAATTATTATCATTTTCCTTCTAATTTTGCCTTAGTCTTAATTGAAATAACATAGCCGGGGTTTTATCTACGTCTAATGCTTGTAATTGCTCGTAAAACTGATTATATCACCGACTGTCTATTTGTTGAACAATATGAGTGCCTGTTAGTCTATTTTGAAATTGTTCATCCATTAAAGCTTGATAGAGTATTATTTTATTTTTATATAAATGGAAGTCTTTATCCGGCTATTGACCAAATTGTGATACTCTCAATCAATAATAAGTCTATAATTGGTTCTAAGAACCGCGATATGTATTGTTTTTAACTTATAATAAGGATAAGGTTCACAATAATATTGGCATTCAAATTCGGTCGCTTGTTACCTGAATTCAATCTGCTAAATTCATCACAGGAGTATAGGTTGGATTCTGTGACACGGCCGCGTAAATTCGCAATGTTTCTTCTGAGTGATTGTTACTCTACCATAAATATTAGATAGCGCGCTACTGGCCCTTAATTTAATTTTGATGCTATCATTTCCGTTGCTTCAGTGGCTTCCCGTCTTGCCTGTTTGTTTTAATATGCCATCATTACACTATGGATTCGATCTAATACGGATGATCTTCTACTATTATCTTTAGAATAATAAAAGTAGATTCTCATTGTGACCTGTCTTATCTAGTCAATAATGTTAGTCATGGAACCTTGAATATGTATAAAGTATAATGTATAACTGTGAACCTATGTGAAATTAAGAGACATTACCAGGTATCGGGTAATTGAAAGATACTTACGGCAAAGGTCTAAACAGACAAGACAAATTGATTCTTCCTCTTTTACTACTACGGATTCTAAAAATGAATTGGATTATTATCATTTTGATCTTACCAAACCTCCAGAGATCTCTGACTACATTAAAAACAGATTTCTTCCCATATTCAGACAGTATAAGAATAACGCTAGACTAAACACTCGCAGATTACGTATGTGGAGAGTTTCAATCATCGTTCTGACAATGTTTATGATAATATTTAATGTAATAGTTATATCAGGTAATAATAGCTCAAGTAACAGATCCTCTTCAATCATTGCCATGGGAATTGTATCTTCTATTGCTGCTGCACTTATCCTTGGATTTACTGCATTTTTGCAATTGACTAAATCTCAAGAAAACTGGCTTTTGTATAGCACGATATCTGAAAAACTAGAACGGGAATATAATCTGTTCAAGTTCAAAGGTGGTCCATATTCTTTATCTGCAACTAATGAACCAGATGATGCAAACAAAATTAATAAGTTATTTGTAGAAATCGTTGAAAATATTATTCTGACTCAAGGATCAGAACCTAGACCTACATATTCCTCTACGATTACGACTGATACTATAACTACTACCAATCACCATGAGCCAACATCATCTCCGACAACAACTGCACAAGAGAAATAGAAAAGAGACGTTTAGTTTTTAGATAGATGCAGATTAAATGATCCATGACTGAGCCAGTCCTTAAATTTGAAGGAAATATTTATCAATATAGAAAAAAAGTGCTCTAGCAGGACCAGCAAAAGTTGAGAGGGCATGAGAATGTGAAACAGAAAAATCAAGATGGTTAAGCTACTGTTCTCAGATGTTTGATTTTTTCGAGATAGATTCTTATTTCTATAGAATTCCTAATGCATGTATGGTAAAGAACTGGTGTAAAAAGACTCCCGCACATTTTAGATTTACCTGAGATTATGACATTATGAATTTCGCTCCACATAAAGACTTCACTTGTTAATGGTATAAAGAAAGGAAAGCAGGTGATTAATAGCCTTATAATGCTATATTTTGATTAACTGACCATCTGATCCAGTTTCTCTAGCATTGTAAAGACGGATACGCCCTTATTGTGAATCTTCGGCTAGCTCTTTCTTTACTTTTATAACCAAGTCTTCTATGGTTAATGGCTTTGAAATAAAACGTTTTACTTCATCTAGAATCTCTTTTGTTTGGCTTCTTAAGCTCTCATTATACAATTCAGAAGCAGTAAGAAAACATATCTTTACTTTATTATCTAATTTCCGTATCTCTTTATACAAGTCATATCCATTCATTTTAGGCATATTAATATCAAGTATTACCAAAGAATAGTAGTTAGACTTAAAATTAGAGAGTGCTAATAGGATCATTAAATGCATCAACCTTAAAACCCTCATCTTCCAGACCCATACTTAAAACTGAAGTGTTATTAGACTCGTTGTCGACAAGTAATAGTCTCGTCGTCGTAGTAGTAGCACTATTGTTATGGCTCACTACTATCATTTACTCCAATAGTAATAATATCGTTATTATTGCTACTAAACAATACATTTGTTATAGGTATCAATTATGAATTCAATTCTTCCTTTATTCGTTTTACCAACTCGTCTATATCGATGGGTTTTTGAATAAAGCATTCTACGTCAGAGTCTTCTTTTCCTTCTTTATTTTGATACTTTGCACTTGAACTACTGTGAGAGTTCTGTTTGAGCTCTTCGTGATATACATCAAATGCTGTGATAAAGCATATCTTAACTCTGTCATCTATCTTTCTTATCTCATGATATAGTTTAGATCCATCCATCTTTGGCATTTTATAGTCTATGAGCACAAAGTCATAGGTGCCGCTCTTAAAATCAGATAATGCTAGTAAGGGATCATTAAATGCATCAACTTTAAAACCATTATCCTGAAGACCCAGGGTATAAACAGTTGTAATATCAATTTCATCGTCTATTACTAGTATTCTTTTTTGACATTTTGTTTACAGGGTTATTTTCCTTTCTCTTCTATATCCGCTTAGTCATTCCGAGATAATTGAATTACATGATGGCTTTTTTATCTGCTATATGCCGCTAAAGCTACTTAGTTACTCATAAATGTAAGCTTTTATCGCCTTGTTGGGTATTTTGCAAGTTGAGAAGTGCCAAGCTAATTCAAGTCCAAGTAGAGTTACTACAAATCCTATTGCTGGATATATCAAATGTTCAAACACAAGTGTGGATTACATATGGTGCTTATTCTACTCTAGTAGACAATAATTTTGATAAATAATAATTGTTGTTTATTTGCTGGAAGTAACAAAAATGCCTACATCGAGTTTGTAATTTATTATTCTGAGGTTAGCTGGATTTGATGATTTATTTCGATGTGGAACATTATGCAGTTAATTAAATCTGACTTGCTAAAATAAAAGTGAAGCTATATGAGAAAATTGATTATTATCCTGGGTGGGTTGAATTCATAAATACGGTATTATCTCTTCCATGATCTTTTGAATCATTATTTTGACAGATGATATTCGTTGTTAGATCATCATTTCCACAACTGTTTTGTTGCGTGCTTGTTCTGGAGCTTTTGCTTGATGCATATGCATCGTGGATTGTCATAATTGCTATTATTCCAATAAACAAGGCCGTTAATACTAGACTGCCTATCACTGTGTTTTTGTTGTTCATAATTCTAGAAATTTGTTAGATTTCGTATGTATATTTCATTTAGGAACATTAATGCAGTTAATTAAATCTGACTTATCTTCAATAAAGTGAGTAGAATATAACGTTATAGAAAAGATTTCATCCTAATGGCCTCATTTAATAGTAGTGTCATGCTTTTTTTTGCCAAATAATTTATTTGTAGATTATTCTTGTTACCTCTATGTCATTTGAGTTAAATACGTTAATGGTCTTGATTTACGAAGCTTTTTGTAATTATTATAGACAGACTAGATACTTCGCAGCGAGAGGTAAAGATAAGGCGATTTAATGCCGTCGCCCCGGAATGATTAGTTTTATCAGTATGCCATCTTTTCAAATTAAGAAATCTCCTTCTTTTATTCATCCGTCCAGTATCCATATTAACAATAATTATTCGCGCCCACCATACATTATTCGGTCTATATGTTCTAAGAGCTCTTCATTTGTTATAGGCTTGCGAATAAAACAGTTGGCAGGAAGTGAAGAAAATATGTCAGAATATGCCCCAGAATACATCTCTCCAGCTGTAAGAAAGCATATTTTCAACTTCTTATCAAGTCTCTTAATCTCTCTATATAATGAAAAACCACTCATTTTGGGCATCTTAATGTCAAGAATTAACAGATCGTAGTAATGAGGTTTGAAGTTTTCTAAAGCAAGAAGCGGATTCTCATATGAGTCAACGATAAAACCGTTTTTCTCTAGCACTTTACGTAACATTATATTAACGTCAGGTTCATCATCGATAACTAGAATCCTTTTTGACATTTCTATTACCTTGCTTATATATGCAAGCATTTTTGATTATTTCAGAAATTATTCAAAAGTTGAGGACAACAAAGGTGAGGCAATGTAAAGGCAAGTATTATGATGATGGTAAATTTTGCGCTGTCGGAGCAGTAATGCATGAGATATAGTTGGAATGGTGAAAGGGAAATGTGTACCTCAAGCAGGGAACATGTATCAGTATTTCATGAAGATACTTTAAAAATAATAATCGCCCTAAACGATTTTGATGGAAAACATTTTTCTGAAATAGCAGACTCGCTAGAAAAAACGTATTAGCAGACAGGATCTGATCGATGATGGTTGATTTTCAATTAACATATGGAATGAAAAATGATGATCTGCTTAAAGAGATTCTAACGCGTGGAGTAAATAAAGATGATTTGCATAAACGGATACACGAAAATTTATTTTTAAATTTGTTTAATGGATTTCCTCATAGACATGAATTAATAGATTCTAATATGCTTGGATATACGATTGTCTCCAGCGAGAATACCCCATGTACTAACGCTGCAAATCACATCAAGAACTGGGATTATAAGTGGATGTCTAAGAAATGTGTAACTCGTGAAGTAATAGCTGTTGACAGGGCTAACAATTATGCGGTTATACAACATAATATATATCAGACACGTATCTGTGATGTGTGTCTTAGGGCATATATTTCCTCACTTCATCCAAACTAGGACGAGATTCTTTATTCCCCCAGTTATATTCTGTGTGGAATAAACAGCGATGATGAAATGTACTTTCTGCATCCACTGTTTCGTGTGCCTGAAGAATTGATAAATCAAGCTAGGAATCACAGCGACGTTATGTCTATAGTCAAGTGGTGCAACAAAGAAGACATGGGATTTGAAGGACGCATTCAAGGGGATATTATTTTTGCAGAGGTTGAACTAAGAATATCGGAAATATTAGCTCACAAAGATTACATAGACGAAGTGATTTATGAATTTACGATAGGTAAAAATACTAAAATGCGTACTGCGCTGAGTTTGCATACACATCCGGGGGAAAAATTTATGGCATGTGATTGGCAGCATGATTTGAAAAGTTTGATTAATTACATCAAGACTCATTCCGAGCGACAAGATGCAACCATCGGTAATAGGCATGAACTGAAAACTGACGGCATCATAACAGGAATACTAAACGAGACATTGCCATCTGAAATGGATATATGGTAATCCGTCGACTTGTTTAACACATCTGTGATCCTTGGTTCAGAACTTGTCATGCATCACCCTGAGCATCCTACTGTCAATAAGCAAATACCGGCAGGCAAGGCATTCCTACTATCTATGCGAGCGAGGGTCTACCAATAGGGCAATAAACGATTGAATGGATGATTAAGTTAGCGAAATTAAGCATCGATTATTTGATGTTTCATTGAAATGGCACTAGCAATTGCTTTTTATATACAATTCCCGATGATATTCTTTATCTGATGTTAGGACAGTCAAATGCAAGCTAAATCCTCTTTAAGATATATTTTGGCATACGATGCAGATTGCGGTTCATGTACTAGATTTATGCACGTAGTTGATTTTCTTGACAAATATGAAAAAATAGATTTTATCTCATTAACTAGAGCTGATCAACAAGGTCTGCTTGATAAAATTTCTGCTCCTCTACGTTACAAGTCATTTCATCTTCTCTTCCCAGACGGACAAGCAAAAAGTGGATCTGAAGCCCTTCTTGATTTGATAGCAATACTACCTCTAGGGAGGGTAATATCTCTAATAATTAATTATTTTCCTGGATGTAAGCAGATTATGAGATTTATTTATAGTAGATTTTCAAGACTACACAATACGGGCTCATGCAATGTTAATAATACGTGATGCTTTATTACAAACTGATACCTTTAGCTTGTATAATAAAAATTGGTCCTGTTAACTTTACAGGCCCTATGAAGTGTTGTTAACTGTAGGGTCATATACCAACATTCGTGAATCTTTGATAATGTGAACTATCGGGATCAATTACTTCGAATGTATCCTCTATCGTTTTGAAAGGTTCTTTCTTTCCATCTTCGAATGTATTCCATACCATCATTCTTACTTTGTATACACCTAGTGGCGCAAATTCCGGTATTTCCCAACTCCATACTTTCCAATCCGTTCTAATCTTTCCGTCTAACTTGCCTTTTTCACTCCAATTTGTCGTTGGCGTCAATTATGTAGATGACAGAGGTTACTCCAGTTCTATTCCTAAACCAGTTATGGATAAACTTGGAAGACCGGAAAATATAAAGTTTGTTATGAAAGACGAAGATAATTCAATTCAATTGGTCTCTGGCAGTTCACATGTATTCAAATCTGCGAGTGTGAAATCTAAACATGGTAACTAAAACATTCAATATTTCTGGTCAATACGTCACTAATGTTGGAATGCGACCTGCATTACTCGACATTGGCTTAGACAATGACGTGAGTGTTCATGCTACCAACGTAGAAGCCGAGAGAGTACATGTTATTGTGGATGGTGATACGGAAAGTATCAATGAATTCGTACAGTATGTTAAGGAATAATGATATTCGAATCAAGAAGTCTGATGCGCAGTACAATGTGAGTGGACTAACTGAATACAACGGGCCAGAAATCGACTGGAATCGATATGAAATCCGATTTATGGCGCGTCAAATGACTAAGGGCTTCAGATTAGCCAATGAGAAACTACAGTCAATTGAAAGCACTCTGTCAGAGATAAAAGATAGCTCTAATACTGGCCGCTAATGACCCGATAGTTAACACCCTATTCTAGGGCCTATGAAGTTAACAGAACCATTCTTAATATTATTTGCCGTCAGTCCTAGTATAAATAACAGCACTGTCTTAGTCTAATTGTTCTTTAATATTGTCTCAAGGAGAGCCTATAGACTGACCAATTGGGGAGTCAAGGTGATGGTTAGGAAACTGGAAAGGGGATAAGGAAGTAGATACTACTGATAGGGATGCATCTAATGAATCCGAAGCGTAGCAGCAGTTTATTATTGCCATTGTCGACGTATCTCCACATTCTATAAATCTGGTATATTTATTCTATTTTTTGATTTAATAGTTGCGACGATATCTTGAACAAGCTTATCTCCACTCTGAGTGCTTATGTGACACTTATCTCTCTTACGCTAGCATAACTAAAATCTGGGGCCGATACATCACTTATTTTGGGATTTGAATGGACAGGCCCCTTCCATACTCCGTCAATTCTGACTGTGGTTAGTGATCCAATTGGTTTTATAATGTGGCCTTTTTGTAGTTGATTAGTATCATCAACTTCCCAATATTTCCTCCATAAATTTGGAGGCTTACCAATATCTGGTACTGGATAATCAATCCACATTTCCAGATGCCTATCTTTATTACTGTTAATAAGAAATGAAATCATCTTTATTCCGATATATTTGCCAACGAGCCTTTCGCCTATCTTAAATTGTGTATCTTGATCATTTCCCCACATATCGGGATGAGGGCGTTCAACTTCAAGAGTATTTCCATTTCCACCATTAACATTTACTTCACAATCGTAACATGTACCAGTTTTTGGATGATGGGAGCTATGTGATCCTCCTAAAATTTTTGTAGATATTGTGTCATCGTCTGGTTTAAAACCATTTATTTTTACATAGTATGTGACTTCTTGATTTACTATACCATCACTTCCTTGGTCTGCACTGCCTGCAGCATTAGTATATTCTACAGAAGGTTCATCTGGTTTGCCTGATCTGTAAGTTCGAATTTTTTTATACAATGTAAAATCCTTTAGAAATTTTCCACTCGAAGCATCAGGTTTTATTTTCAAGATTCCAAATTCATCCTTATCACCGGTACTAATTGATTCCTCTCTAAGACTGACTGGCCGATCTTCATTTATAATAACTGGATCTTCCAGTTCAATATTGTGTTTTGCTGCAAAATCATCAAGTCGTGCTTGCATTTGAATTAGTTCATATTTTAGTTTCTGATATTCTGTAAATTCTTCTTTACTAAATTCGGTCTCTTCCATGGATATTGTCTAGATGTCTATCTTAATTAGTTTTGATAACAGTCAGACTTTAAAGATAATGAGCAGTATTTATTTTTAAATACTGAGATTAGCTCATTTATTATTTGATATCGTCTACTACACAGTCGCACTCATAGTTCAATATGTCACTTAATAAGCTATAAATTCATTATGCACATCTCTATCATTAGACAAGGAAATAATTTATCAACGTTTGCGTATTTATGGCATATTTACTAGAAACCGTACAGCACTTCAAGGACATTCCGTCTCCTGATAGATATGTAAATGAATTCTTGTTGTCTTAACCAGACTCAGTTCTATACATTTGATCTCTTAACCCAGAAAACCTTTTAATGCGATATGTTTCATAACGTAAATAGAAGACACTATTTCTAGATGGCTGGACTCGGGATTTAGAGGTATTATAGACTGTTTATTGGTAGTAGGGGAAATGGTAGTTCATCAAACTGCTTGATTTAGTAAATCAACATGTCGCGCTTTGACGACGATAAAATTCAACTGCATATACATGCTTGCAATTGGTATTGTGGCGAGCATAATCTGGACATGAACAAACCCATCCATATTGAGTTGCAATGACAGTATAAGTGTTATAGCCGGATTCTGATCTTACACTATAACTTGATTCATTGATCATCGAAATAGCGCCTTGTTTGGGCTATCAATCTGTCTAGTTCTTCATGGTTAACTAATCGTTTAGACATCATTAGGCACCGCGCGCATCTTGATGACAGTAGGTAGTTTTTCATCTACTGCCTCATCGAATCTCTTATTAGGATATTCTTGGCGCTCTCTTCTGATTTTAGTTACTCCATTTAGATCTTTAGTATATATTCGAAGCAAGGCGTCTTTGCCCCTCTTCCTACACAACCTCAAACTTCTTGCCCATATCCACTAGAAAAATCGGGATCCGAAATGCTACCTCGGTACAATCCAAGAATTATGATCTGGAATGGATGACGACAGTGAGGTGATGGATAAAGAGTTTGGCGCGCCTAATGATAGGTATCTCATTTTAGATAAACGCTTTTGATATGAGTGTTTCATATCGTTGATACAATGACTTCTTCCGATATAATTATACTTGACTTTACAAGAATCCGATATTGCATATTGCGTTAACCTACCGTATAAAAGAGAACTAAAATACATAGTTCCAATTCTGATTGCTACTATCAATAGATACCATCAATCTATAGGGTGATCATATTCACAAGAAAATGGCTTGTTTCATGCTATTATTATCTTTTTACTTGACCATCCGAGATGTTAAACCAGACTGTACTGTTTAAAAGTTGAAATAGTAGATATTGAATGAAACTTCAGCATGATATCCTACCTTGACAGAATAAACGGTTACACTTCGAGGTGAATCTTTAATGGAGGATCAGAGTCTTCAAGTTTCAAGTCTTCCGCCAAGACGAGAACGCGTTGGACTCATTGTGCATGGTTCTAACGCGGCGGTTGCGGTCAAAACTATTGTTGCAGCAGAAGCTGCCGGAGTGCGACAGATATGGATGGCCCAACCACCTGTTTGGCCAGATGTATTAACGATGTTAGCAGCTGGAGCAACAAGAACATCTACAGTACGCCTAGGAACCTCGATCACACCAACCTATCCACGTCATCCCTTGGTCCTAGCTCAGGAGCTTCTAGCTTTATACGATCTTGCACCTGGTCGATTGCGTCTTGGAATAGGCCCCAGTCACCGCTTTATTATAGAAGATATTTATGGTCTGCAACAGAAAACGCCGTTAGCCCATCTGCACGAATATCTGGAAGTACTGCGTGCTGCACTCTGGCATGGGAAGGTCGATCGTCATGGACAATTCTATAACATTATAGCCACATTACCCCGCACGTCGCAGATTCCGATACTTATTTCAACGCTAGGAAAGTCAGCATTTCAATTGGCTGGACAAATATCCGATGGAGCCCTTACATGGGTATGTCCTGTTCCGTATCTTCTTCATACTGGAATTCCAGCTTTACGTACATCAGCAGCTGCTGTTGGGCGATCACCGCCTCCATTGGTGGCACATGTACTGGTAGCAGTTACCGAGGATCGGCATGCTGTGCTCGCCGCAGGACATCAAATGCTTGATTTTTATGCTAAGATCCCTTTCTATGCTAACATGTTCTCTAATGCAGGTTTTTCATTGACATCAGATCAGGCGATACCTGATGCTCTTGTAGATAGCTTGGTTATTTTTGGAAATGAATCAATAGTAGCTGCTCGACTTACCGAACTTCTGGCGGCGGGACTTGACGAGCTAATGGTATCCCTAGTGCCGACAATAGGTGCAGGTGATGATGAGCAGACACGAATCATGCATTTGATCGGTCGGCTATAAGATTGCCAGCTCTGTCATCATAGTATCACAAGCTGAACTCGTTGGTTTTCTGTAAGGGCTCAGGCCTTAATCCATCGATTTGGAAGGTCGAAGATATTAAGTTCACCAAGTCTGATAGTTTTACCTATCAATAGGATCAGCTAGCCATGAGTAAGTTTGGATAATTTTAATAACTCTGATGGAGTTCGAGTTGGGAAAAATGTATTAAACCACTTGTTAATACAGATAGTTGCCAGACTCCACATACTTCTTACATAATCTCTGGTAGAATAAAAACCAGGATGGGATGATTAATCCGGAATTGCTGTATATAGATATGTGGATATCCTACCACAATATGATAGACTATTATTGGGATTTAGATCAACGTGTTCTACTAGAAGGGTAGAGGTTAACCTGGCGAAGAGGGCCTTGCATCCCACTGTGAGAGCAAGTGAGCAAGTTAATGATGAAACATATCCTTATGGGTTTGAGCAACCAAGCGATGTGGGAATGTTGGGTGACTTAGATATAGACGGTGCGGCCCTTATGCGTTAGACATATGGTTAGACAGTCCTTAAAAACTAGCATTATTTCTATACTTATGATGACTGCAAAGCAAGCCTTAATCTTGGGAGCAGGTTTCGGGGGATTAGCGGCGGCCAACTTACTACGAAAGAATCTATCACAGGAAGAATGTCAAATTACTGTTATTGACAAAAACCAGCATTTTATGATGGGACTTGTAAATTTATGGATACTGAGTGGAAGCAGAGAGTTGGAGAGTTCTCAAGTCGCTTTGAATAAGATGGAAGCTAAAGGAATCAAATTTTTGAATGACGAAATAACAAACATAGATCCATCCAAAAATAGTGTCACTACTAAAACCAACCAGAATAAACTGGAATACGATTATTTGTTAGTAGCATTAGGTGCAGAACTTGCGCCAAGACAGATCAATGGCTTTGGAGATAACGATGTAAGTTGTTTTAACGTATATGATCCTCAGCAAATCCCAAGCTTACGAGAAAGAATACTCGCTCTAAAAAGGGGACAAATAGTAATCTGTATAGCTGATATTCCATACAAATGTCCCCCAGCACCTTATGAAGTGTCATTATTGATCAACGATATCTTAACCAGAAATGGAACAAGAGAATCCATTGATTTGAATATATATGTACCAACACCAATTGCACTACCTGTAGCTGGAGCAAAAGTTAGTCAAGACGTTGTCGAGTTGCTTAATGACAACCATATCGAATTCCATCCATTGCATAAGCTAAAAAGAATATCGGATAAGAAAACAATAGAGTTTGAAAATGGCAATAAGGCAAGTTATGAACTGCTGATACTAGTTCCTCCTCATCAAGTTCCTCAAGTCATCAAGAATTCTGGCCTACTGGAAGGCGCAGATCAGCGTTGGATTAATGTTGATAGGTTTACTTTTAGAACAAAATACAAAAATATCTTTGCAATAGGTGATGTGACTGAGATTAGAGTTGACAAAGCCGTGACTGTCCCCAAAGCTGGAATATTTGCAGAGGGTGAAGCAAAGGCAGTAAGCCAGCAAATCATTAATGAAATCAAAAATGACAATGGTGATAAAGAACACACTATATTCGATGGAAGAGGATTTTGCTTTATGGAAGTCGGAAATAAAAAAGCTGGATATGTCTATGTCGATCTCTATAATAAAGCTGGTCCTACCACTAGGCTTGACCCACCGTCAGACGAGTTCTATCAAAAGAAACTTGATTTTGAAAGAAGCAGATTAAACGAATGGTTGATACAATAATGATATTATTAGCTAAAATTACTTAAGGAGACTTTGATATCGTATTTTTCCAGTGTGTGAAGCAACTTCACAGTTCTAGCCATGTTTGAAACATCTATCTTATATCGTTCTAGTACCTCAGGTCGGCGGCGTTTATCAGGCCGACGAATGATGCTACATGTCAGGAAGGAAAATAATGACTCTAAGATGATGCTAAATAATCCAGATAATCACACTAACAGGCAGTTCGATAATCATTATTCATGGCTTTAGAATCTTATGGATTCTTCAGCTAGATTCTGAATATGTTCTACTATTGGTTGAAAGAGTTAAAATACAAGGGGTGCGCAAGAACCTGATTATGTGCGCAACTTTTCCTGTATAGCAATATCTAGTCTAACACCAGGATACTCTTGGCGCTCTCTTCTAATTCTAATTCCATTACTTTCCTTCATATCCTTTGTATAGATACGCAGAAGTGCGTGTTCTCCATCCTCCCATGTCATCTCAAATTTCTCACCTGCACACTCGCTTAAAGAATCTGTACCAAAGTGCCACATTGTTACGATCCATGAGTTATGGTTTGGAATGTGAATTTGCTGCAAATGAGGATATTGTATGCGGGGAGCCTGTTACTGATGCTAATAGTCTCTCCTCTACTGATGTCAGTAGATTTGACAAGCAAATAAGACCTTCATGATCAACAACTACTGGTTTCATGGAACAGGATACGATGACACTGACAGTGTCAGAGTGGTGTACGACTGTCTTTGCCTCCATGTTATGCATACGGATGGGCAATAGAGAGATGTCTTTACTAACTTCATTAGGTATCAGCTCGGTATGGATACCACGAATTGTTGACCAGATCCCTTTAGTTTTAAATCTAAGGCGGATATCATGTACCGAGTGTGTTTCAGACGGTAAGTTATCGATAAATGACACTGATGACAGTTGGGGGACCACCGTATGGTTATCTGTCATTCCTGGTTTAGATTTTGTAAAGTTTACTCCATTTAGGCTATAAAAATGCGGGACCTGAATATTACTCTAAAATCGCAAAAACAAAATGTTCATTTCTCGATTCGTACTAGTCTTTGCACTTCCATTTTCATTGGATGATCTACTTTGTCTTACCCACCAAGTGGGTGAGCATGTACGTGTCATTGTCATTGTTAATTTATCGATTCTGCACTCTCAGCATTACTATTTAAATTTCAATCAGATTTCTCTCAGAAAGATTAACATTTGCAGTAAATACAACCTCAGCGATCCCGATGTTTTTCTTATGGTGATCTCATATGGCAATGTAGGTCTTAAAATGAAACTTGAAATTGCTCTTGCATAGAGAACGACAATTTGTCGTTCTTCTTAAGTCTAGTCTTTTTTCTACTTGATTTAAGAAAAGAATGGACTGTTCAAGTATCCCTATGAAATTGTGATTGACCTTAATTCAACTTGGTTCTAGTTGATACACAGCAAGTTCGCGCACATATGCGAATGTATAGAATGATCAGATATTCAATTTATCTACTAATTACATTTATCTAATTCAGTCCTGATTCATTCATGTGAAAAAGGTTGCAACAAGTGGAAAATGCAGTTACTGCTCTCAGATTTTTTCTCAGAACATGATTGCCAAACATTTGCAATCATGTAAACTAAGGAAGGAATTGTCACCATTTTTAAAGAAAGGCCAATGTTCATCTCTCCTGGGAATCAGCGGTAAACAGTTTCAAGACTATTGGGCTTTTATCGAGGTCAACGGAAATATCTGTAGACTAAAGGACATTGACTCATTCCTTAGAAATTTATGGCTTGAATGTTGTGGCCACTTGAGTTCCTTTAAAATAAATGATCAAATATACGAATCTTTTCCCTATCCCATGTACTCTACTAAGAGTATGCAAATATCCGTAAATAAGATTTTAAAGGAGGGTATGATTTTTGAATATACATATGACTTTGGAAGCTCAACTGAACTTATAATCAAGGTTGTTTCCGCTAACGATTCACTTAATGATAATAACATAGGATTCTCCAGATACAAAAGCTTCAAAGATACCTCGACATGCCCGAGAAAAGAAATGCAAAGATAAGATGCTTCCTCCAGTCAAACTTATCGCCAGAAATGATTCTATTGTATTTACTTGTGATGCATGTAAGCAAGCAATAGCAACAAATATCTGCTAAATTTGTCTCTATGAAAAAAGCAGAAGAGGAGCTTCTTTATGTGAAAACTGCAAAAGACATCACAAATGTGGAGAAGATGTGTTTTTACCCATAGTTAACTCTCCACGTTCAGGAGAATGTGGTTACACAGGAAGGTTAGTTAAGTAAGGCTCTGGTTGCCTTATCCTAATGTGGTTTAACAATTAATCTCTTGTCGTTGCTTATCATTCACTAGCATATCCAAATTTTTCTCTCGTAGATATTGACTAACTTAAAACCTATATAGATAAGAAATATTAGCCATATTTGTAATCTCATCATTAGAGAGTGGAAAGTGGTAAACTCAATTACTGAACAGAATGGACCCCAACCTCAACAATACTTCAGCCATCCTTTAATAAAAAATGATAGCATTGAATTCAGATTATACCAAAATAACATATTTGAGTCTGTCAAAAATAAGAACGCCCTAGTAATTCTTCCAACTGCTTTGGGTAAGACAGTTGTAGCAATACTTGTTTGTGCGGAAATTCTGTATAATTACAAGTCAAAGAGAGTCTTGATAATGGCTCCAACCAAACCTCTCGTATCTCAACATACGACATCATTTTTATCAGGTAATGAAGATGCCTGAAGATAGTATAGCAGTAGTAACAGGAAAGAACTCTCCTCAATCTAGAAAGGCTATCTGGAATCAAAAAGAATTAAGAATTATTTTTGCTACACCAGAGGTAGTCAAAAATGACCTTATAGAGAGGAGGTTATCGCTTGATGAATTTGGCTTGTTAGTCTTTGATGAAGCTCATAGGGCAGTAAAAGATTATGCCTATACCTTAATAGCCAAGTCCTACGTTCGACAATCATCACATCCTGTAATTCTAGCCATGACAGCAAGCCCTGGATCAGAGCAAGGCAGGATTGATGAAGTTTGTAATAACCTATCCATTGAAAAAATAGAATACAGGAATGAAGATGATGTAGATGTAAAGGAGTATATCAATACTATCGATACGACTTGGAAATGGTTTACTATTCCTCAGGAGTACAAATACATTAGTACAAGTCTTCGTGCCATGCTTGAAGACAAACTTCAGTTTCTTATAAAAAGAGGACTACTGATAAAAAAACATCCGAAGTGGATATTTAAGAGCGATCTCCTTAAACTAGGAGAAGAGATCCAGTATAAGATAAATGCAAGCCGGGAAGAACTAAGAGGATCACTTTATTCAGCCTTGGTGCAACAGTCGTCAGCCCTTACCCTTATGTACTGTGCAGAACTTATAGAAAGCCAAGGATCTCAATCATTAAAAGCCTTTCTAGAAAGGATTGAAAGGGATGGTGGCAAGGCTAATCGATCCCTGCTAAATGATAATAGGATAAAGGAGATTCAAGCACTTTTAAACAGTCTAAAGATAGAGCATCCTAAAGCAAAATATCTTGTAGAACATTTAAATCAATATTATGACACATTTCAGAACAATAGGAATAATAACGATAGCAGTAAAACTAAGTTGACTAGCACAAGACCAAAAGCTCTTGTTTTCACCCATTATAGAGACACTGCAAGAAAGGTTGTCGAAATTTTGACTGAAAATGGCATAAAAGCATCAAGATTTGTAGGCCAAGCAAAAAGAGAGATAGATATGGGAATGGACCAGAATGAACAATCAGCTATTCTGCAATCCTTCAGAGATGGAGAATTTGATGTCTTAGTAGCGACCTCTATTGCTGAGGAAGGACTTGATATTCCACAAGTAGATCTAGTTGTGTTTTATGAACCAATACCTAGTGAGATAAGATATATACAGAGAAGGGGAAGAACTGGACGAAAGTCATCTGGTAGTGTTATAATACTTGCAGCAAAGGATACCATTGACGAACGATATCTTTATGCAAGCAAGAGACGTATGGAGAAGATGAAACAGATACTTTCTACCGTCAACATGACGTTAAAGCCTGTTCAGAGAGCAGATATCCTAGCAGATCCCATGACAGCTGATGAGATATCATCTTTTGAATTCAAGCCTACGATATTAGGCAAAGGGGTTGATAAGAAGCTATCATCCACTATTGGCATCACAAGAGATGCTGATGATTTACTACCATCAATAGCATCAACTAATCGTTTAGTCAGAACAAGGGCAATAGATAGTGAGGATAATGACAAAAATAAGAAAATTGGCGGATTGCTCTCGCATGAGTCTGGTACCGCTACTAATGGATTTAGAAAAGCGGTGGATTCATGCAGCGAAAAGAATTCATACATTAATAGCAAAAAGTGGAAGACAAGCATTAGATGTAGATATAATTCAAGAGACCTTTGCATTTGAAGATTCTGTTTTACTAGAGGCATTGAATAAGCTTGAAAAACTTAATACGATACAATGGCTTGATGATACACGAGTAATCCTCTCTGAAAATTTGGCAAAGGTTGCTGGCGAGCACAATTGATGTGTATGTTGAAAAAATCGTACAAGGTGGAGCATTAGTTCTAGTAAACGAAAAATGGCATGCTAGATTAAATCACTACGATTATGAAGGTCCACGAGAATTACTTAGAAAAGGATCGGAATTCAGAGTTGTAGGCGAACTATATCATGATGAAGGTGTGTTTAGTCTCAGAGTAAAACAGATAGTATGAAATTATGAAAATCAGGAAAAGACCGGTCGTCTCTCCATCCAGAAAATGTTTTTAGTGCGACATATTTCATAACATAAATAGAAGGCACTATTTCCGAGATTAATAAATAACTTAACTGAATTCTTTTATATTGTAGCATAAAATTAGTAATATAATAACTACAGGCATAATTGAACGAACTAAGATGTTCCCGCTTCGACGAAAATATTCAATTGAGTATACATGCTTGCACTTGGTATTGTGGCGCGCATAATCTGGGCATGAACAAACTCATCCAGATTGAGCTGCAATCCTTCATTATTTACAATATCGTTATATTCGAATCAGAAGTTGGTATTGCTGCCTTGTTCAACTATTGAAATACAATGAGCATTTATTATAACTGAGATAACCTCAGTCCTAATGACACGAGTCATGATGACAGTTGTGTTAATATTAGTTCTAGGATCGTCGGTAGGAAACGTGAGTGCAAAGAAGAGCAGTGATGATTGGATAAATAATCCTGATCGGTGCTTTCAGGCTGGAAAAGACGACGGAAGGAATAGTGGATTCAGTCAGTCGGAATTCGATACATGTGGGTCATCTTATGAACACGGATTTGTGAAAGATGCCTATCAGTAGATGGTAACACACGAGATATATGTAATAGTGCGGAGGACGCAGGTTAGGCTTGGCGAGCATACACAATGGTAAAGGATGTAGTTCAATGAAGACAATCATTGCAATATCAGCCATTAGTATGTTAGTGTTAGGTATGTCAATCTTGCCGACGAGTGTGTATGCACAAGGCAGCGCATATACCAAAGGATACAAAGACGCATTATGCGACGCGGTATCATGTAATGGACATGGATACAAACCAAGTTGTCCAGGTGATCACAGTAGCGAATACTGCAATAATTATAGAGACGGGTATGCTGCAGGATGGGATGCTTCAACGAATGCTAATAGTAATGGACAACAACATATCAACCCACCACCAACTCAGCAGTACCAATCAACACCAGACTGGACCCTAACTGTCAATGTTGTGAGAGTACCATTCGGGGAGTCTACTCTTAATCTAGAAGTCCGGGGTCCGTTTGGTAGTCATCTTTATGATAGCATACCAAACTCTGAGAGTCCGAGGTACTACATTCAATATGCCAGGTGATCAGTATCCTACAGGTTATTACTACAGGGTATGCGTGAGCAGCAATATTGTCGGATTTTTCTTGCCTCATTGTGTGCGATATGTCCACGGCGAAGGGGACGAGTCAGTGAACGTGCGGCCATAGCAATGCGGATCAGGCAAAGTTTTGCTAGACGAGCAGTTACCACGACCCCTAGCGGTGAGTGGACAATGAAAGTCCTAGTGAGCGCAATGACAATCGTGGTGCTAATGATAGGTGCGCAGAGTGTATATGCACGTCATTTGACGGATGCAGAACAGGAAGCTGGTATAGGAGCTGACAAACAAGGTATACCTTGTACATTCGGTCCTTCTCACGATGAATGTCGTGATCAATTCCTTGAAAGAACAAATAACTTACCTACACTTCCGTCAAATCAGCATTATGGAGAATGTGAAGCAGTTGGACCTAATAACGAATTAGGATGTGATATTCTTAACGACGACGGGTCACCAAATCCATGAAAGTAATATTGGGCGCAATTGTGGTCCTAACACTAATGATAGGCGCGCCATTAATGTATGCACCTAGCGATTCGTATAAGAAAGGATATTCAGAGGGTGTGAGAGATGGGCATAATATGATATTCCATCAGGCTAAATTAATAGACTATGATGGTGTGCATCATACATTTGGCCAGGGATATGTGGATGGATGGAGATCAACATGTAAAGAAATGGGATTAGATACTGGCCCTGATAGCGGCTGTGAGCTTTCTATGGACTGAAGTAATGATTGACCTATGAAAACAATAATCATAACAACAGTTGCAGTTATGGTCCTAGTTGCGTCGCTAGGCGCACAGTCGGTGTATGCAGAGGTCATACATTCTGACCATCCAAAAGTTGATTATCAATTGGGCTTCAAATGGGGTGTCCGGGATGCACAATTTAAATGCAGTCCCCACTGTAACTCGACCAATGTATACATATGGCATTCGCCTAACGGCTTTATCAATCAGACCAATGACTTTATTGATGGATATGTAACCGGATTCTGTAAAGTTGTCGGGCCAGACTCAGGAATGGATGAGCCAGAGGCAGACTTTGACTGTAATAAAGGGCCACCTTCTGCAGGTTGGATGATAGGGAAGACGATCACAGGTACATATACATCCAAATACCCATCACGGAATTAGGGGAAATGAAAACGAAAATACTATTTAGCGCAGTTGCAGTTGTCATACTAATGATAGGCGCGCCCAGTGTATACGCAAGCAATGATTTCAGTCCGCTTCCACATGCTAAAGATCCACAAGCCGCTTATCAGGCCGGATATGCACACGGCGTAGCTGACGCAAAGGCTGGTTTGTACGGATAGATGTCACTGGTATATATTAGAACCTGGAAAAGGCTTTGGATTTCATACACAGGAGTTCGTTCAGGGATATATTGCTGCTATGTGTGCGGCGGGTAACGGTAGCGATGCAGATGAGGCAACATGGAGTTGTCCTTCATGATACCTAGATTGGAGAGGATGTTACAATGAAAACAATATTAGGAATAGTCGCAGTCATAGCGGTGCTAATGATAGGCGCACCAACTATACAGGCATTCGAAGGAACCTCCAAACATGGGTATGATGCTGGATATTTTGCAGCAAAATCAGGAAAGCCATATGATTTTAGTTCAAACCATACAGCAAAGTACAAACTGGGATATGATTTTGGTTATCGTGATGGTATACAGGATAGTCCATACGACCCAATAAAGAAATACGCGAACAAAGATTCAGAACAGGAGGATGGTATACCATACGATGCACAGGGAAGACCGTGTATTTTCGGTCCTGATCATACCGAGTGTCTAGGGCATTAAATTTCGTATACAACCGCGCTGCCTATTTGAACATCTTTGCAGTCGCATCTGAACTGTGCCTGCTGGTCTGGGCTTGGTCCGCTTGACCAGCTCTTTTTGCCACATTGGCCTTCATACGCCTTACCTATCTGTTTAAAACCTGTGCCTAAATCAACCTGTACTTCGCTATGCGCGCCCGCTGGAATTTGGCGTATTACATGGGCAAGACCAATGTTTTTACCTTTAACTGGCCAACATTGGCTTATTTATAACGCTTTTTCCGATATAATTATCCCCGGATGGATGAAAAATCCAATATCTTCAAATGTGTTAAAACTTGCAAGATGAAACTAAATACTTAGTTTGCATCCACTAATTGCCACTATCTATAAATATCATCAATTTAGAGTCGATAGATATTAAGTTCATAGCAAGCCCTGATACTTTTACCTATCGATAGTATCAGTTAGTCATCAGTAAGTAAGAAAATTTGCTTACCTTTTGGTAACTGTCCAATTTAAATATAATAAATAATGAATAAAGGGGTTATGCAATATGAAAAATACAGTCAGATAAACTTGTTGGGCACGCTATGTCTAGCCGTAATCCTTATCGTAACTCTTTCATTAACTACACAAGCTGGTATCGCAAATGCGCAGAACAAAACAATATCCACAGAACCTAATGGGATAAAGGGCCAGATAACAAATGCTACCAAAATAAATATCGTTTTAGTTCATGGTGCAGGAGCTGACGCATCTTCATGGAGTAAAGTAATCCCTATTCTACTAGACGCAGGACACAAAGTTATCGCAGTACAGCTTCCTCTCCATTCTCTGGCAGATGATGTATCTACAGTAAAGCGTGCAATTGATCTATTGGGTGGACCAACTATTCTTGTAGGACATTCATATGGTGGAGAGGTAATCTCAAACGCTGCTTATAATAATCCCAATGTCAAAGGTCTTGTTTACATTGCTGCATTAGCTCCTAAAGAAGGTCAATCTATCAGTAGCTTCACCGATCCTACCAAGTTTCCAAAAGGCTCTTTAATAATTGATAGAGGGGGCTTTGCATACTTTAACCCAAATTTATTCCATAATTCATTTTCAGATATTGATCCGACTCAAGCTAAGATCTTAGCCGTTACACAAAAGCCAATTAACATGTCAATTTTTACTGAAAAATCTGGCCCACCAGCTTGGAAGCAACTTCCGACATGGTATCAAGTATCTGAAAACGATCGCAATATCCCTCCTGCTGTCGAACGTTTATTTGCAAAACAGATGAATGCTACTACTATCTCAATTCCCTCTAGTCATTTGTCGCTTCTATCTCACCCAAATGAAGTCGCCCAATTAATTCTAAATGCAACTAATGGAGTCGTCAAATAGCATGACGGAGTAGCGGTATTGGACCTGACAGAACTCAAAGACCTTCATATTATAAGACTGTCTGCCAGACCGGACATTGACGGCAGTCTTTTATGTTTTATTCAGCACAGGAATTACTATGAATCCTGATTATTGCAACTGTAACGACTTTGAAAAGGCGAATAGAGATGTATATTGATCGTCTAAGACTCCATCCTATACATTTGATCTCTCAATCCAGAAATCGTTTTTAATCTGATTTATTTCATAACATAAGTGGAAGACATTTTTTTCCGATATACTTATCCTAGATCTAATAGAACGTCCGTTATAATAATCCGATTTGATTTCAGTCCGTTATCGAGCTACCACATTGTACAAGTATTGGTTTTCTATTTTTAGATTATTCAGCCTACACATAGGATGCAGCATTCTTGATAATATTTATAATCTGGCATCGCTCCTATCTTATTATAACGCTTTTTCCGATATAATTATGCTGGACGTGTTAAAAAGTCCGATATTGTCCGGTGTGTTAAATGTATTGCATGTTAACGGAATTAAATACGTGATTCACATCGACTAATTGCTACTATCTAGTTATCATCAATTGGGAGACGCCAGATATTAAGTTCATAAGTCATGATAGGTTACCTATCAATAGGATCGGCTAGTTATGAATAAGATTGGACAGTCCTAATAGCTTCGATTTATTCGCCGCCGGATCTTTGTATTTTATGTGATGCACTATCGACTCCAGATGTACATTTCTTATATCAGGATGCAATACGCAGTAAAAGAATCCTTGCTTTATAGATACGATGGAATGACATGGGCTCTTATCTAAATCATGTTCTGGAAGTGGTACATGAGGCATAGTCGGATCATCATAAAAGAAGTCGGATGCCGAGCCGAGATTGGTGTATCAATTTAGTTCATAGCTAGGAACACGAGCACCCTTACCTGTGTCATCTTTCTCTGTTTAGATCGCTATTAGTGAAGGTCAGGAAAGGTATCGGATAAGATATAATTGTCAGTTATCTATAGAATTGGATCTATCAGTCAGAAGATGTCTCCTTCGTTATCATCCCAACATGATCAGGAACCTGTAAAAACATCATCTCAACTACAAAGTATATAACAAATAAGTCTAAAAAGAAGAGCAATAAGTTGGTTGTAGTTGCTGATACTCCAGAAGAATCAGCACAATTTGTCCTAGATGTGTATAATGAGTTTGAACCAATAGGCTAATCTAAACTAGATTTTGAAGTAATTCTTCCCTGTAATTAGATACAGGTGATCTAATTTTTTCCTTTTCTTTTATTTCAATTTGTGGTTCGCAATCTGACCATGCTACAATGCCACCACAATGAAAGCAATGATAAATAATCCTAGTTTTTGATACAGTCATAGGTACCAATTGCTTACTAGACGCACCCGGGCAATTACAATCTAGACTATGGAATTTTGGCGTATAGTATACTTATCTCCAGTAGTTAAAACAAACTACTGTGTTAAAAGTTCGAGCTAAGATTGTATCAAGACAATATCCTAAAACATTCGAATGGGAAAGTTTAGAGAAATGGAGCGTCTCAAGTACATCCTATTTGTCATGTACAGTCCGATAGAATGCACAAATGACTGCCACAGTCATCTGGGCATCTACAGTCCAATTGCTGAATTATTAAATGGTCATGTGACGATTTTCTATTTGTTATTTTGCAGAGAGTTTATCCAACTGAAAATTGGCATATCTATTGAATAATAGGTAATACGTTGGTAAGAAAAGCACATGCCATATGGTTATTATAGTTTAAGTCACTTAGCCGAAAATATAACAATGGTACTTGAACAACACTCACAACTTCCTGCCATAACTCCTGAAGACGTTATCAGTCATTTTTTACAGTCGCTCACTCTTGGGATAGACATCGCTGTTGGCGTCGTTATAGCAATATCCATTATACGCGGATTATTATGTACATAAAGCTAATACGAAGATCTCCGCTTGAGCAAACAAAAGAAGAGGAAGGCATAAAGCGTTTTGTAGGAAATAGTCTGATTCTTGCCCTAGACCTCCAAGTAGGTAGCGACATCATAAAAACGATACTGACTCCATCGGATAGGGAACTTATTTCGCTTGCTGTTATAGTAGCTATAAGGATAATACTTAGTTGGTCGTTATCAAGGGAGATCAAGACGACGTGAAAATCAGTGCAACGGTGTACTTTTTGCAGGATAACCTAATATCTACAATCGAACTTGGATATAGATGATTTAAATGCAAAGATATTCAAATCTATGTAAGAAGAATAACTAAAAGAGTCCAAATTTATTAAAAAGGCAAACTTCAAAAATAAACAGATTCTAGTAAAGAGAAATGACCTGTACATGATATTATCGAGCTTGAGATAATATCAATGCTAAATCAGATGAGGATTTATGATGCAGAAGAGATTCAGGAAAAAACTGAAGTATTAGTAAAAACGAGCCTGATTTAACCTTCATTATTATTCATCAACTAAAAGACAGGGCGCGCAGAGGTACAAACCAAGATAGAAGAATTAGAAGATTGAATTAGTCATTGAGACAGCGTAATAAAGTAATAGGTGATGCCATAGCACAATTATCGAATGATCTTGTCTATTTATCAGATAGGTTATGGGAGATTGAGAAAAGCCGAAAATGGCGTCTCTAAAGTTTCGTTCTTGTTATATGCTACATTACCCATTAATCCAGAACTTTTTGCCGAGAACTAGGTTGACAAAACTATATCTTTTATTTTGACATCATCCAATAAAGGTTTAGTATCAAATGATATTAAGTGATTGATTGACTTTGGCCTTAACTATGTTAACTTACATGGTTTAGCATGGCTTTATTATAACTTGTTTTCTTTATTACCACTATGCGTAGTAATCAATCCATAAAGGTAATTAGATCACCTAAATATGGAATAGCCAAGAACGAAGGTGCAGACATGCATGATACTGCAGTACAGTATGAGAAAAAATTATTTCATGAACATGACTTTATTAAAATAGGGAAAGAAACAAATAGTTCTCTTATCCGTTGCATTACCTGCGACAGATACTACTGCGACCTTTGGCAAGGCTTTGGAGTAAAGAATCTAGACAACTAAAGAATCAAGACATGCTCTATTATAATATGGAATTTAACACATAAATCATTGCAAAAAAACTCTATTCAGATCTGCTATTGAAGGACAGCATGGAAATGGGATTTTTTATTTATTACGATCCTTCATACATGATAAGGAAGAAGGGATTTCTTGCAACGCCGGTATAATCTGCGCATATGTTAGCATTCCGTATCCCTGATCTTTTAACTTGCGTATCATCTCTTTTTGTTCTTCTAATGCTGCATGTGGATCTCGTGGATGCAAAGCAATTCTGATAACTTTGGGCTTTTGTTTAATTAAAAGATTGAAACACCTTTCGTCTCTACTAATATTTACAATATTCTTTTCTGGATATCCAGTAGAATCCCAATTTAAGACCTTTGAAACTTTTATTTTCCTAAATGCATTGTGGGAAAGCAATACGAATTTTTCTTGTGTTTCTGCTAAACTAAATCCTAACTTCTCTAATACCTCAATTGAGCTATTGTTTAGCTTCCAAGCTGGTGGTATAAACACATTAGGCTTTATCCCTATTTCTTGAAATATCTCGAGCCCTACACGTATTTCCTCTTCTGCAGTGGCTCTTGTTATCGTATGAAAATCATCAAATCTCCCATTTTTCTTCTCATGATAAAGACCATGTAAAGCTATTTCACATCTATTGTAAGATTTGATTTTATCTACAAATTCAGGAAATCTTGGAAGATCTTGCTTTTCGTTAAAGAATGGCACCAACGCAATATTATAATTTATCCCTAACCTTTCAAGCTCATCAGCAAACTTGAATATCTTTGCTGAAAAAGCAGGACATGCATCATGTATTGTAACTACTGTTAATGGTGTTTGCTGATGTAACTGTGACATATATTGTAATGTTCTACCTTTAGCCGTGCATATTTATTATTTAAATTATTATCTTCTACTTGGATTTACGAGTTCAGAATAAACGATCATTACATATTTATAATTTTCATATGAAGAGTCGTTATCGATATTTGTTACCACGTTGATATGAACTGGGATACTTAGAATCATATTATTATTGTTATTTCAGGAGTCTTGCTTTGAATAAATATAATAGGAATGTAGTCATACCAATCGTGAGTGCCATTATTGATACGAATCATAAAATATCCTTCTCGATCAAATAGTATGACATATCTTGAACAGCAATAAAAGCATGTAGCTCATCTGCAAGACATACATTCTGCCAGTGATCGTAGATTCAGTGTATTTCTAAGGTTCTAAGATTGAATATATCAAAAGAAAGAAATATGTTTGTGGTAGAGAGATTTTTATCAAATGTTGTAAAAGAATATGGAAACCATCCAGTTTCCAAAGATTGTGGTATCTGTTATCCACAAGCCTGTCAGTTCTTGAAACTAAATCGTCATCACATTCATTCTTCATATAAGAAAAGCATCATGGAAAGGACTATACAGTACATAAAGGATAAGACTGAATGTTTCGACGATTATTTTCCATGTAGAAAGAAAAACTGCAAATTGAAACCTGTACAAAAATGGTTAAATTTATTTGCGTATCACCATAACAAGGAGAAAATAGCTTAACTTTACAGAGCCGGAAAAAAGGATTTTATCTAACGTATATTCAGAATTTATCCCATATTCATAGACATATTCACACTTTCTCTGTTTTGTGGTTCATGTGACTGTGATCTTGTTGGCATTACCAGTGTCTTTTCGATCTTTTCTAGTCCGATGCCGTTTATTAACGTCCCAAACATTTCATGAGTACTTGCAAAATGATTTTCAGTTTTGACTGTGTCTATTATAAGCCCAAGGACATGCTGTCTTCCCATAAGATGCACAGTAATGGGAACTTGTTTGAACTTTAAGGCGCCATCGGAGTAAATATTTCCGATTCCAGTAATTATCATATCGCCACCACCAATTATTACATTATTTGATACAAAATTATTAATTGAATGGATATGAGATTCACTACCGTCGGGTTTTACCATAGTAAAATTAGCTGAAAAAGCGGCTTTAGGAGAGGGAACGGGAGGACAGCGGCTGTATTATTAGAGATTCTGTTATTCATATTAGTATTATTGCTTACTACAAGATCCCATAAACCACCCTGTATCCAAGTGACCGAACCATTTTGTATTTGATTATTTGCAAAGTGATCTGATGCTTGTATTCCACTAACTTGTTGTTCAGTGCTGGCTTTTTTTGTACTTAGTTCGATTATTTTTACCCTCGAGTACATGGCTTTATGAAGTGAGGCACTAGCAATTTTAATGAGATATGGTGCCGATAATAATGAAATAGCTAAGAGAGTAAAAAGTAATGGTATAAGAAAGGTAGGACTGTTCCTGTACATGTTCTTTCTTTTAGAAATGCAATGTATATTCTTATAAATATGGTATTCTGTGGACCTGCACATTTAATTTTAGAAATATTTGTTCTTTCGTCTCGTCACATGTTTTCATAAGCTAGTCGTATAGATGTGATACAAGGTCAGGACATGCATATTTCTATATACTTATCCTTCGAATTATAGTTGTGAGTAAATTACTAATTGGATTGGCGATAGGAGTTGCGGCATTTATGATAGGGACCTGTGTATATATGAATTGTAGAAAGAAGAAAAATGCTTTGAAAAATACTGATGTTGATCTCGATTTACCTCAACCTATTAGTTAGTGAAACGCCGTATCTTATTCCTAAGTTGCCCATATTTTCTTAACCTAACCAACGCCTGTCTCTACTATTTCATTAATTGTGATTGCGGATTTGCTGTATTATTCAATACTTAAGTCATATACTATGCAGATACTCGTATCGAAATTCCAACCAAAACTCCTACACAATCATCTGTGAGAAGCTGGTAGTGTAGCTTTTATTAAGATGTAATCAATGATTTTCTTTTTCAGATAAAAATCGTGTCAAACCTCAACTAGAAGAGAATATTGGCCCAATTGACTTTCGAAAAGTTTACTGTGAACCATGAGGATGTTGATGGGTTTTTTGAAGGCTTGTTTGGGAAACTGATGCCACATAGTTTAAGTGCCAACCAGGGTTATAATCAGTCAGAGATATCACGACAGTTTAAGAATATGGTGGTCTGAGGTAGCCTGCATTAGGAGTTCGTATTCAACCTAGTTGCTAGCGTGTTGTAGAGGTATTTCCTTCCAGAGCCCTACATGCAGAAGCATTATTATACATACAAGCGTTAATGAGTTGTTTCATCTGCAAGCTGCCATTCTGTGCAAAAACAGTTGGTGCAGTAATTGTTGTCAAGCACCTAATGCTGTGATAACTGCGATGATCACAACTGTAATAAATAACGTAGCTTTCATTAATATTTTCGTTCCGTTCATTTATATAAATTGTGGTCATATAGAAGATTCAGTTGCAAGGACGGTTAAGTTTTGTCATCAAATTTGATCTTACCCTATAACTGGATTCATAGATCATTGTAACTGCGCCATTTATTTGGGCTTTCAGTTTGCCTAGCTCTTCATGGTTAATGAGTTGTCTAGACATCTTTAGCAATTGGCGCGCGCATTTCTACTAACGTGTTCAGTCTTCTCATCTATTGCCTCATCAAATCTTTTATTAGGATATTCTTGACGTTCCCTGCGAATTCTAGTCTCTCCATTCAGGAAACAAACAATAGACCCTGGAACATGCATAACATAGAATGAAACAATGGCAAGACATAGACTAGCTTAAGAGAAATAGCAGTCCTTCAAGGTCAGGTCGCATTGCAAACCCATATCAGGGAGTATTTTTTCATTGCGCATGGATTATCGGAGAAAGAAAAGTCACCCCCTTGTATCTTACATATCATTACCATGGTCAGTGTATTATCATAGTCCGTATTAATAATATTAATTCAATTAATCAATCAATCGATATATGACTATTTCGTATAATAAAGTTCAATAGAGCAAGAATTCTAAACATGAAAAGTAATTCGATCTCTACAATCAGAGCTAGTTATTATTAGTAATAATATGTTTTTAGCTAATTTTATGTTATCAGACCTGTAACAGGTACTCATGTCATCAAAGAAAAATGGATCAAAAATCCCTATCCAGGGAAGTGAACGTCAGCCACTTGTTGGCTCGCATGCTGTTGGACCAATAGATCCTAATCAACAGATCGAAGTCACTGTGAGACTTCGTCGTGCAGGATCAGATGATGTAGAATCAAGAATACAAAAAATGGCAAATCAGTTACCTTCTGACCGTCACTACCTCACAGCTGAAGAGCTAGAAGCACATCATGGAGCTGACCCAGATGATGTAGCAAAAGTAGAACGATTCGCTTTGAATAATGGTCTGCAAGTAGTGAGAACTGATAATACCAAACGTGCTGTGGTGTTAAAGGGATCTGCAAGTGCTATGAATTCAACTTTCGGAGTCGAATTAAAGCAGTATCAATATTCTGAAGGCTCATACCGAGGACGTACTGGACACATACACGTGCCAACCGAAATTGCTTCTATAATAGAAGGGGTGTTTGGACTTGACGATAGACCACAAGCTGAGCCCCATTTCAGACATCACAAATCTTCCAAAAGAGTGCAATCATCTGAAATATTAGCAATTTCTAATGGAACGTTTACTCCAGTTGAGCTGGCTAAACTTTATAACTTTCCTACAGATAGAAACGGCACTAAATTAGATGGTACTGGCCAGTGTATCGCGATATTAGAATTGGGTGGAGGTTATCGAGATTCTGATCTAGATACTTATTTTTCAAAGCTGGGAATTGCCAAACCTGATATATCAAGTGTACCTGGTACCCGTGGAGCTGATAATAATCCTACAGGAAATCCAAAGGGTCCAGATGGCGAAGTTATGCTCGATATTGAGGTAGCTGCAGCCGTGGCGCCAAAGGCAAAAATAGTAGTTTATTTTGACAAACCAGATGATCGAGGTTTCCTTGCAGCTCTTAACAGGGCAATCCACGATACCTCAAATAAACCATCTGTGATCTCTATTAGCTGGGGCAAACCGGAAGAATTTTGGACAGCGCCTAACCGACAAGCTTTCGACGGTATGTTGCAAGATGCTCGCTGCTTTAGGAATAACTGTATGTTGTGCTTCCGGTGATAATGGCTCTTCCGATGAGAGGCCTTCAAATGATGGTCAAGGTATTCCCGATGGCAATGCACATGTAGATTTTCCTGCCTCTTCTGCTTTCGCATTAGCCTGTGGTGGTACTCATTTGACAGCTTTCAATGGTTCAATTAATAATGAAATAGTTTGGAACGACCCTGATGGCGGAGCAGGTGGTGGGGGAATCAGCGCTTTTACTCAACGGCCAGACTATCAACGAAATTTAGTATTGCCTCTTTCAGTTAATGGAGTGAACTTTGATGGACGAGGCCTTCCAGATGTGTCAGGCGATGCGTCACCACTTACAGGCTACCAAGTTCGAGTAGACGGACGAGACTTTCCAATCGGGGGAACCAGTGCAGTAGCTCCATTGTGGGCTGGTTTGATAGCGTTAATCAATCAAGCAATAGGAACAAGAGTGGGCTTTCTAAATACGCTACTTTACACACGCATTGGTCCAAATGGAGTACTTCGTGACATAACTAATGGAAATAATGGTATAAACAATGTCAAAGTGATAGGTAGTGATCAATTAGTAGACATAGCAGGATATTCAGCAGAGACTGGTTGGGATGCATCTACTGGATGGGGTTCTCCAGATGGTAAAAAGATCATGACCAGTTTAATATGAATCTGTTGGGCACAAACACTACACCATAGATTGGTCTTGACTAGTTCAAGATCATATTTTATTTTTATACGCTATGTACTCACAATCATCAAATCCATATCACTTTATTAAATAATCATTAGCACCTCAGTGCTTCCATTCTCCTCACATAATAGGGCGTGAAGAACTAGAACTAAATTTCAAACTACTAAGGGAGAAAATTTCTTTCAGCTATGGTGCCTCAATCTGGACTGCAAGAAAAATTACCCCCTTTGCAATTAGATTGAGTAGTAGGATTTTGCAATTATTAGCGAATTTATTTCTATCTCAAGAGCCGCATCAAATATTTTGATGTGGATATGATAGCGCTACATGGTAATCAATAATCTTCCATTATCTGCTTATCCTTTCATATTCATGCATATTATATTCCAATATCAATGGAATTCGTGACAAATCATAAATGGAATCATAATAATTAATTAGAACAGCTTTGAGTCATGTGATCATGAAAACAAAGACGCTAAGAATAAGTCTAGTTGCACTAGTATCAATTTGCTGCCTTACAGTCGCCAGTGGCTCATTTCTTTCAGTAAATGCTCAACAGCCTAATTCCAATTGGCTTCCCATTCTATTGATACACGGTTACGGCGAGGATTCTAGAGTTTGGAATTCATGGAGATATTGGTTGGGGGCTGATAACTTTTCGGGGGTATATCCAATAGCATTCAGTGATGACAAGTGTGGATCCGTTGAAGAACATGCAACGGAATTAAACAATATAGTAAATGGAATTCTGCATGATACTGGTAGTCAGAAGGTCAATATAGTTGCGCATAGTAAAGGTGGTCTAGATGCAAGATGGTACATAGCACATGGTGGCGCTGATAAAGTAGCAAATCTAATCATGATTGGAACTCCAAACTCTGGTTCGCCTGTAGGGTGGATAGACTTCACAGGATGTCTTCCTGGCTCTGATAGTGATCTGATTCCAGGGTCTGCCGCTACTCTGGTAGTAGATCGACCTCAAAGTACCCACTATTATGCTATTGCTGGGAATTAGATACCGGATATGTGTTTGTCTGGCACTGTATGGATACCGGTACCAGACGGAGGTAATTGTTTTATCCCAGGCAAAGATGATTATTTGGTACCAGTTTATAGTGCTGAGTCAAGTCCTCGTTATCATTACACCCAACTGGGCCAACCTGTACCCTATATACACTTTGATCTGCTAGAACATAGAGACGTATATGAAAGAGTAGTCCCGATATTGAATGGATTATAGATCTTGAAACACTCAGCAAATGACAGTGTAACAGAAAAGCCCTAAGATATAACTGGAGAAGTAGCGGCTTAAAGTCAGGTCGCAATAATTAGCGCTATTAAGGGGATGTTTTTCTTTCAGTGCGCTCCCACAGCCAGTGAAAGAAATTTTCCCCCCTTGTCCTTAATTATTTTATCCTTGATCATCATGCGGTCTAAAACCTTCTGGGTTTATGACATGCTAATCCAATTAAATTGGTCTTGTTATTTAGCGTAGCTGATATCTACTTTGATTGATTTAGTGTTCTCTGTATAGATATCATTAAGATTGTAGGCTGCTATATATTTTGCAAAGACTTCTTCTTGCTCTAGCCCTAGTATAACGCAAAGTATGTTCTCCTGGAAGAAGAGGCTTAAGCATTATCCACCAACCATGCGTAATCGCTTTATCTGGCCCTTCAGGTTCTCCCCAGATGTTATCCTTGGGTAGAGTTAGATCGAAAAGACCAGATTGACTTTATGTGCCTCATCATTCTTCAAATGAAGTGGTCTTCCATCTAGAGTAGTAACCTATAAGGAGGTTCTAGGCAAGTCAAACCTAATGATATATTGAAAACCGTCTTTATCATATTTCCTCAGAAACCTCCATAACGTTAAAATGTCTGACATATCAATAAAAGATTATTCCTGGCGCGCAGGATAAGTAGTTTGATTAGTAAGAGATATCTACCTTGGGGTAGGACTCATTTGAAAGAAAAATAATCGTACTTATTTTTATAGGTTCGTACGATCGCTAATCTTTCTGTCCAGGTATGCAGAATTGAATAGCTTTACCCTATTCAATCAAATATTATTTTGCGTACTTGAGATCGGGCCCTACGTTATACTATACCAATTTTGTAGTAAGGATGGAACGTATTCTTACAGCTATGTGACTTCAGGAGGATACTTTAGGCTAATAGTTAAAGGAACTAATAGTCAGAAGGATATTTCGTTCAATGATAACTGTAAGCTGGAGCTGGATATTATTGGCCATGGAGTGAGTTGAACGAAAAAAAAGCATTACAGCAGGATGGGAGTCCTATACCAAATATTGAAAGGGTTACGAAATTGCCCAGAAGGGCTAAACTGCAACCAGCTCCAGGGATGTATACCAACAGTCCAAAACTGGACGAGATTTAAGGGCTTGTATCTAACTAAACTGCTGAACTGTGGATGGATCAAAATAATGCCATTCCACCAACTTTACGGACAACGAAAATTTGTTCTGACGAAAAAGGGTGAAGAGGCTCTAAATTCATTTGATAATCTTCTTTTACTTGGTCTTGACATAACAAATGAGGATGCACAAGTTATAAACTGTATTGATATAGCGACTCATCCAAAATAACTAGCTATACCTCGCCCGCTTAGATATAGTAACAATAATTTGATATAATTTATACAGACTCCCGTTGAAGATAGTCTGGATATATATACAAATCGTACATAATTTACTAGTCCTGAAAAATTTTCAGTAGTCCCAAAAAAGTTCAGATTTGCCTAAAATAGTCGAAATCATCTCAGTGTTATGAGATCCAACAGATTTCAAACAAAAGACAAGATATGGACAGATATTAAGTTAAATCTTACCAGCTCGAATAGGCAGGCCGTTTTGTAATGACTCTGGACTTAAATGCTTTCCTTAAAAAGACTGGAGAGAAATCAGTTCAAGAACTTGACTCGAAAACTAACGAATCACTAGAATTAATCGAGAGAGTACGACAAAGAGCAAGTGCACTTAAGGAATGCCTTGGATCACCCGCTTCGCCAATTTCAATAGTCGCAATACTGAAGGACAACCCATGCTTGCTGAAGTGTGACACGAGATACAAGACTACCATTACCACAATGACATAGATTCATTATACTCTGGGCGCCACGACTGGGTAAGAAAGAGGTTAATAGAGGGGATATTAGACAAATTTGAAGATCTTATTCTTGTAAGATCCGAGCACGGCATTATAAACGGAAAATTAGATGTAGCAGTTTTCCCAGACAAAATCCGACTTAAATACGGTAGAAGGCTTATAGCAATAGAAATTAAAACAGGAAGATGGGTGGACAGCAGCCTATTCAATCAAATTGAACGATACCTGTTAGAGTTAGATGTATTAATAGTCGCGAGAGTGCCAACGGAGGATGTTGTAGCAATACGTAGATCTCCATTGGAAGATATTTTGGAAAAAAATTTGAACGTTCTTAGCAGAAAGTCTCACCGGATATTGTCTGGAAAAAGGATAAAAATTCCTGGGGATTGGTGCAAAGGTTGTAAGGCAAACTGTGAATTCAAGAAACCACCAAGATGGTCTGATAAAAACAGTAACGGCTCACTAGAAGGGTATGAGGATTTTACCAGACAGACAGATATCATAATAGAAAAAATTCTTATCAAACTGCAGGAACTGTTCGGACTTGCAGAAGAAGAAACTACTGAAGATGCTACCATGAATACTAGTAATGCAAGTCTACCCCCTTGATCAAGGAGGGGTATGGAATAGTGAAGTAAAATGAAAATTTCTTCCGATGCAATCTATTCAGACAACACGCTCGAGGAATGGCTTTGAACCAAGGAAAAACAAGGAAGTGTGAGAAGTGTGGAGGAGAACATACTAGACTAGATAAACTGATATGTACGAGGTGTAGACGATTCGAAGAACCAACAAACTGTACCTGCGTGATATGTGATCGACGATTCTACGAAGTCCCAGCTAGAATAAGAGCTGGACGCGGGAAATATTGTGATAGGTCATGTAAGCTTAAAGGTGAGGCGGCTGAATTCGAGATAAGAAATTGTAAAAGATGTGGAGAGGAGTTCAAGGCTCGTATTACACAGTCTGGCAAAAAATGGAACAAGGGACAGTATTGCTCACAGAAATGTATTATTCCATACCATGCGGGAAAGAAGCGTCCGCTTACCGCCAAGTGGCTAGAAAGTGTGAGAAGGTCAAGGGATGAACTTCGTGGTAGACCAAATCCGAAAAACACCGGTCCGCGTAACTGGTCCGAGGAAGTGAGAGAAAAATGTCGAAAACATAGACTCTCGCAAACATTTCTTAAATCAAATACAGATATAGAAAAAATACTTGCTCGGCAATGGATAAGTTGGGGTTGAAATACAAACATCCTTACAACCTAGGAAATAAATTCCAATGCGATTTTGCTTTTCCTGATAAGAAAGTGATAGTAGAAGCTGATGGAACATATTGGCACTCTTTAAGTAGAAACAAGCATTTCGACAAACTGAAAAAAATGTATTGTGAATCACATGGTTGGAATTTACTTCGTTTCACTGACTATGAGATAAAGAAGCAGATATCTAATTGCATTACAACTATTTGCGACTTATTAGCTAGAAGTTCTTAAATTTTACTGCCGTACTACAAATGCAGTCATAATGGGTGATTGATTTAGTGTTCTCTTTGTATAGATATCACTAAGATAGCATTCAAGATTATGAGGCCCCCATCTGCCTACACATCCAGAATTTGCTTTATTCATAGACTACTAAGGGGTATTTTTTCTTTCAGGTACGGTCATCTTTTTCAAATACTTTGACATAGGTATCATAAGATATCACCTTCAATTCGCCCTTGCTGACCATTTCCTCATACTTGTATTTATATTATGGATCGTGACCTAATTTTCAGGTGTGTTAAACGTATTGCATTTTAACGGAATTATTATGTTGATTTGCATCAACTAATTGCTACTATCTATAGATATCATTAATTGGCAAAGTCGACCGATGTTAAGTTCATCATGAGTCCTGATAGTTTTACCTATCAATAGGATCAGCTACCATGACATATGAATTAGAGGATCACACGAGCTGGCGTGTCTATTACCTGAGCGATGATGACAATGTTCGTGTCATTATAATACAATTAAGGTCAATCTGACCCATCTGACGTATCTGACACTTTAGTAGATGCGAATCTTGAACCACGTACAGCCTTGATTGCATTTCAACTATCTGACCTATCTGACACTCCCCAACTTGTAATCTCGCATCGCATTGAACTATAACTGTATTGCAGCCCAACGACCTATCTGACATATATGACATATATGACATCATACCCGGAATAGGATTCACTTTGATTGGCTATGAGAGAAGCTACAGTCAGGTTCCGATATGAAACAGTCTTTTGAGATATGAATCGAGCCAGAGCTTGAATATTTGACTCTGACTCTTATTTTCGGACTCATGTTATACAGGATGTGTTGAAGCTGGTTTAACGTATTAGAAAAGATACCTTTGTCTTGATTATAATATTAACATCCTTCGAGTATCTTCAATGCATCTTTTTCTCCTTGTTCAATTAGCATCTTTATGGAATCATGAGTAAAGTCTGTAGCTTTGCTGGCATAATCCGCTTCCTTACCGGGTACTAGCATCTACGTCAGATGCACGTTCTATTCTTATTACCTGTTTTAATGTGAATTTGCCTTTTATTAGATCTTTGTATTTTTCCCGCCTAACTTCTCGTGTTTTACTTTTTTCTTCAGCAATCGTTAGAAACTGCTCAAACCCATTTTGAAATACCATACCCTCATTTCTATTAGTAAATTTATGTATTAATTGTATGGCGCCAAGCAATGTTTCTTCCAAATCATTGTAGTCTGTTACAATATCTGTTACCATTTCATCATAGCCAGAATTCCTGTCTGAATATGTTATATCATTAAATCTATCATTAACCCCGTCATAGTCAGTTGGAATAACATCTTTTTTGGAAGGATGTACGTTTACTATATATACATCGAGATCTGGAATTTTAGCTTTAACATTATCTACTACTTTAGTCCAATACTCCCTATGTGCCTGCAAGAGTTCTCTAAATGGTGTATTATTTAAAAAACCTCCATCATAGAAACTTCTTCCACCTATTGCCCTGAACTTATAGAAAATAGGTATCGTACCGCTTGCCATAACGTGATCAATTGTAATCCCATCACTTTCATACACTGAATTTTCAGAATCATCTTTTGTATGATAACTATCAAATGTCACTGTCTTTCCTTCAGATACGTCTACACTAATGACAAGTAGACGTGGTTCTCTTCTACTCCAACTAGTGGCTATTCTTAACTTTTCATTATCTTTATCTTTTGAATATCCTTCGATGGTATTTTGTAAGGGATCGATATCATGTAGATACCATTTATATAATGGATCTGAATCAGCATACTTGTAATCAACTTCTGCCTCTGGAGCCGAACATACGTTTGGAGTTCCTTGCTCTTTGTACGCTTTTACTGAATAATATCTTCTCAGAGCCTCTTTAGATGCCCTAAACATTTTTTGTTTTTCTTTATCATTCAACCATTTGCTGATATCAGGAGTGGACGAAAGACCATATTGCTGGTTCCCCCAAAAATCTTCAAGTATTTGTACTGCTTCTTTCCAGCTCTTATGTCTGTTGACTACATTGCTTACAAGCACTGCGGCGTTCATTGCACCCATGGAACTGCCTGCAACAATATCAAATAGCGGCCCATTTTCCGTGTCGTTTCCACCACTTTCAAGAAGCTTTTTACACAACACTTTCAATACACCTACTTCATAAGCACCTAATGCTCCCCCTCCTTGGAGTACCAATGCCCTCTGTCTATCAGGAATATTTTGGTCCTTAGAGCGTTTTGAAGAATTTTCCTCTGTCATTTAATATTCCTTTAATAAAATTGCTCTTCTTATTTTATAGTACCGTGATTCTATGTGTTATTAAAATCTGCTGCTTATATTTCATCATTAGATCGAATGACAACTGTAAGCTCAGTATTGATGAAAAATGAGTAGGAGGGCGCACGCTCCACTATCTGACCTATCTGACATATATGACGTTTCTGACCCCCTAGCAGCGAATAATCTCTCATCATATAGAACTGTTGGAATTGTACCTATCTGACGTATCTGACCTATCTGACATCAGTATGGCAGACAGTCTCTAGTTATACAGTTCCCCCTTCTGTCAGGACTATCTGACCTATCTGACATCAGATCCGGTAGTACTCATATCGTTAGAATCATAAAATTATGATAGATAGCTAAAAGGGAAAAAAGTAGAGATAACACTGCCTTCGATCGTCGTTGTCAGAAGAAGTAGAAATCCCTTTATTAGTCTTACAAGAAGCAAACTAGCATTGAGATTATCAATTGTTACAAGCCCTTTCAAACTTTGAGGGTCGAATTATCAAATTACATATAGTATAATTATAACTTTGCATCCATATTATTTCTATTGTGGATTACAAAACTTATATCTCAATAATAGTTAACTAGAAAATGTAATACTATACAAGAACTACAAACAGAGAGTTCATATTATTAGCCTCTCAAGTATTACTATATGGAGGAGTGGGACTAGACCACCAATGTTTTCATATTAAGATGTAACAGTTGCTGGCGAACAAATAAGCAGGTCAGAATTATCCGTACTTCGCGTGAAAAATACTATTGCGAAGAGTGTTTGAATAAGTATGATCTATGTCATAGCTAACATATAACTAAAATGAGAATATATAATAGTAATAATATTCTATGAATGTTAGATTTCTATCTAACAGCAACTTCTTTCACACAAAATCTGTTGTAAGGGATTTTATATCATATGCTAAAGGTGCTCTTCATTAAGTCCTGCTAATATCTATAAAGGGCGGATTCTATAAACTAGTGCCACAGCCGCCATCTTCTTAACCCTTTGTATATGCAAAGTCTTTTCTAATCTAACTTCAGAGATACTGCCAGTGATGACTATTTTATCTCTCCTCTACACAAATGTTGTCTCATATAGAAGATCGTTCTGAAACCATCTGTGACGACACAGTCACACATTCTTCTATAACGTTCTTCCGTTTTTGATCTGCTTTTTCCTTTGCAACTTGTTTAGCCTCATCCTTAAATTCATTTGGAATATTGTTTTGAATAGTCGTTTTAGACCAGATATCGATTAGGTCTTTCTTTATTCCGAATATCTGAAAGTCCTGCGTGCGGCACTCTGGGAAGGGAAGGTCAATCATCACGGACATTTCTATAACGTTATAGCCACATTATCTTGCACGTCACAGATTCCGATACTTATTTCAACGCCAAAGTCGGCCGGACAAATGGCCGATGGAGCCCTTACATGTGTATGTCCTGTTCTGTATCTGCTTCATACTGGAATCCCTGGTTTGCGTGCATCAGCAGCTTGCAGTTGGGCGATCTCCGACTCCATTGGTGGCGCATGTTTCAATAGCACTAAAATGACACCGATGACAATGATGACAGTTGGGATACCACCGTATGGTTATCTGTCATCTCACGTTTAGGCTTTGAAAATAACTCCTCTTAAGCTATAGAAGGCGGGGCCAGAAGAGAACAACCACTGTACGTCACAATTTTTCATCAGAATTGAAATCTTGTTTCTGAATGTCCCATAGGGTTATCTTATATCTTTTACCATCTACTTCAAAGTCTAAAAAATCACGAAAACAAAATGGTCTCCTCGATTAGCACTAGTCTTTGCATATGCCTCTTCATTGCATAATCTAGCTTTATCCTATCCATTAATTTTTTCCCAAAATTCTCAGCACCCCGTAGGTGTCATTGTCATCGTTAATTTATCGGTTCGAATTCTCAGTCTGTTCTTTATTTGGATATTAGTTATACTCTTATTAACAAAGTCAGATTTCGCGATGAAGGAAATGCTTTTGACATGCTTACTCCAAAACGCCTTCAGATGGTCGCATAGAGTATCATATTGAAGTAGAAATAACAACTCGGATTTATCTTCTTGGTCAATATTGGGGCGCGCATTTAATTTGCATTTTTAGTTCCTCCACTTTTGCATGTTATTGGTTACTCTCGCTTGACTTAGACTCTAGCTCTAACGCATTGTCTGCAGGAAATTAGATCCTTCATTAGCAGATCCTTCATTTTTTATAGTGTTCGAGTCAGAACCTGGTATTGCTACTTTTCGGCTACTGAATTTCCGTGAGCATTTATCATAAGTGGGAGAGCCTCCTTCTCTTGTTTTAGAGAACGACAATTTGTCGTTCTTCTCCTCCTTTTGCCTGTGGGATTTGTGTATGCTTTTGCATTTTGTCTTAATTTAATACAGCCAAAGAACGAACAATACTTCAATATTTTTCCCACAGACGTGATCAGAGGACACTAGTTGCTAACATGCAGGGTGAGTCGAGGGGGCGCGCAAAAATCTGATCATGTGTGCAACTTCTCATGTATAGCAACATCTAACCTTACACCGGGATATTCTTGACGCTCTTTTCTGATCTTAATTCCATTACCATCTTTCATGTCCTTTGAATAGATGCGAAGTAATGCATGTTCTCCGTCCTCCCATGTCATCTCGAATTTGTCACCCGTATATTCACTTAAAGAATCTGTGCCAAAGTGCCACATCGTTACAATCCAAGAACCATGATCCGGAATTGGACTTGACGCGGATGATGACAGTGACAGTGATGGAGGCGCGCATTCTATATATCGTAACAATCTTTCTTCTGCACGAGTTAAAGCATTAGAAAGTCGTACAAGGCCCCTGATATCCACTGCAATAGGATTTAGAGAGCATGCAACAATGACACTAACAGTATCTGTATGATGTATAGTAGTCTTAATGGTAAGGTCGTGAGTTTCTATAGGATCTAGTGATACATCTTTACTTACCTCATTTGGTTTTAATTCTGGATGATTAGTGGTTATGACACTCCAGATATTATCAACCTTGAACCTAAACCGTATATCATGTAAGGCATGTTTGTCTGCGGGTAAAGTATCGATGAATGACACTGATGACACAGATGACAGGGAAGAGACCACCGTATGGTGGCCTGTCATTCCCTTTCTGGGTTTAGTAAAGGGATAGCCTTTTAGACTGTAAAATGCAGGACCAGAAATGTATTCTAGTTGCGCGTAACCACTTCTTACATATTGCGAAATCTTATTTCTATATGTTCCATATGCCATACCATATTTCTTGCCATCTACTTCAAAGTCTAGAAAATCAAGATAGCAAAACGGTCTATTCTCGACTCGTCACTATCCTTTGCATATGAACCTTCATTGGATAATCTAACTTTGTCTTGCCCATTACATGATTCACCAGACTGGGAATACCATTACCTGTCATTGTCATTGTTCATTTGTAGATTCTAGGCTGTCAGCACCTACTACTTCAATTTCAGTTAGATCCCTCTTGGCAAGATCAACCTTCGCAGTGAATATGACTTTAGAGACTCCTTTGTTCCTACTATAACAAGCACTCATTTGGCGACGTAGATCTTCAAACGAAACCTGAAACCTGACATCAAAGAATCTATCACCACCAGAGGCATTCGATCCCAATTTAGATTTTAGATCGACTACTTGTGATTGTAATATCAGATTCTCTTTTGATTTAGACGCTAAATCCTGCTGAAGTCTTGCAATTTTCGTTTCAAACTCCTTGCTCCCATCTTGTTCTAGCAACTGTGGGTCTGAACTAGTAAGTGGGGAAGACGCCCCATTTGCTTCATTCAGTTGAATGTCAGATGGATCTTCATGAATACATCTAGCTCCAAAATCAGATCTTTCATTATTTACGTCGTCACCATTATTCGAACTAGAATTTGTAACATCTGCTGATTCAGTTACTGTGCTCCCGTCTGCATGAACCAACAATTCGGATGTGTCCTGTCTTTTATCTCCAGAAATCGACATTTTGTCGATCTTCTTTTTGGGTCCAGTCTTACGCTTCCATTTATCGAGACAATATCGTTCAATATCTCTGGTGGAGATGAGTTTTTGCGCTATTTCTTCGTGCAATACATTTTTAATTTCTTCACAGACGCTTTCACTATTTGAAACCTTAGCCTCGAATGCTAATCCTAATTTGATAATTAGTCCTTTGCGCTTGCCTAACATCATATTGAATTCTTTTTTGACTTCATCGATGATTGCATCCAGGTCTGAATTGTCATTGCTGATAACGTTATTATTGTCACTCATACACTATCTCTCCTCTTGTTTGTTACTTGCGGCTAAATTATGGCATCTACATTTGCAGATAATTTTTGACGAAAAAACAGTATTCTCGTAGTAGCCAGTACATAAATTACAGTGATCAGTCAAACATTTTTCTACTTCTATCACGATTTTTTCAGTATTATCGCTCATAATTTTTTGTTCCCTCTTGCACCATAGCGTTTTCGAGCAGACGATTGATGTACCTTGAACGCGGGATATCCCCTCGCCTTCTATCCATTTGCTCCAGCAAATATTTTGAAATGCTGAAAGTTATGATATTGGTCATTATAACTATATTAAATAAAATTAATATATGAGCATTTTATGATAGATGTATAGGTATCATGAACTAAATATGCTACACAAATCAATCAGAAGGGAGTTGACTGAACAGAATTGGTTACAGGTTGAGAAAAATGATAGCAATCCCAGACTAAAATTAAGAAGACTTAAGGATCAATCCATTAGAGCAATCAATGATCTGTCACTTATAGCAAGAAAGTTGCCTGAACAAACGCAAACTGAGATATTCGATTATGAAGTATTAAAGAGGCTCATTGAGGCGATTCTTAATGTAAATAGTGATGAGCATTCAGACTTTACCAATGCCGGTTCAGATCCTAGACGAACATATTTGGGGGCGCTATTAGCAGAGGAAGGAATAAAGCTCTGTACACGGGCATATATTACGCAAAATCGAGAGACGCCCGTATTAACAGATGCGACAGTAGATCAGCTTAATAAGACTATAAAAATATGCAATGAAATCGCCTATGTGATGGATCTTCCAGGTAGGACGAAAGTGAGGGATAATCTACAATATCAATTTAATTGGAATAGGGTTCCAGGACCCGATGAAGATAAATTTGTAAAATTCATCGAAAGCATATTTGGATCTATCTATGAAAACTTCAAAGATGATAATCTTTTAACATACGAAATTAAGAAAGAGAGCCCTGCTACCCATGGCGCAAGTTTGGAAGAATTATCAGATCTTTTTAGGGCAACTGGCAAAAAGGAAGAAGATATGATATCTAGATTAAGAGCATCAAAAATAGTACTGAATGTAATTGACATGAATAATGAGATAATGGCCACCTATTCTCTTATACTAAGATTTAGTGCAAAGGCAATTAAGCTAACATATGAAGTACTTGGTAAAAAAGGTCAAATAGATCCTACGGATATAATTGTCAAACAAGATTATGGCAACTTTTACATTTACAGAAGAAAGTTAGCGAGATAATACAAATTATTCAGAAGAAAATGCTGTCTTATAGATTCCGCTTTGATACAACTGCTTTGCAAATTCGACTTTATTCTTACCATCCATATTTCCAAGAGCTGTAATTAGCGCGCGCATCTGAGACTGCATCGTATTAAATTTCCCTTCTATAACTGTCAGTTTATCATCCTTCTTTTTTTGTTCGTCTAATGTCTCATTGTACGCATCATAAGTTAATACCATCCGACAATGCGCGCAGAACTTGCTGTCTGGTTTATTGGGTTCATTGCAATTAGGACACTGCTTTGGTCTTAGCGCAACAGATAGTTTTTGATCCTTTGTAACTATACCATATGCTTCTAACAGACTCTCACTTGCTTCATTTCCAAAATAGTGAAGATATTTCTGAGGCATATTGGAGTTAGTCGTCCAACCCGCGTACTGACGCAGCGTATGCTCCTTTAGTATCTTGGATTTATCCGTCAATGCGCTATGCCTTCTTACATAGGGATTCCATGGCTTCTTCAGTAATTCTTCTATTTTCGCCTTATCTTCTGATGGAACATTTGGATCGCTTAATAATTTCGGGAATAGTGCATTCTTATAACTACCATAAATCTGTGATAACGATGATATAGCCAGAATTCTACCTATACTCTTACGATTTCCACATAATAAAATCGTATTAGGGTTTGCCGACTGCGGGTGTTCGTGATTTAAATAATCTTTGATGTATGGGATTGAGTCTATTAGTGGGATGGACCTACTTCCAGTCTTTCCGTTAATTAACACCTCTGCATATTGTCTATTCCCAGTGGTTTTGAATACAATATCTTTTATCCTCAACTTTAATAATTCATGTGGCCTACAACCAGTATCGCGAGACATAGCATGATAACACTTTATTCTTTTAGAAGGGCAATACTTTAGGAATAGCAGATCATCCTCAACTGTCCAAAGATCTGTAGGCTTGTAAATTGATTGTTCTTTTCGCTTAAGCTGTAATACATTCTGAATCACTTCTGGTTTTGGTCGTTTCCTTGGTTCAATGCCAGGATAATATAACCATCTGAAAAATCTAATCAAATGCATTCGGTATATATTGTAAGTTCCGATCCATCTATGCATGGGATCTAATGTCTCTGGTTTGCGGTAACTTTCTAGATATGAAATTATATCGTCCCTACTTATAGCGCTAAAAGGATGATTGCTATTAAATTTAGAGAACGTACATAGTAGTTTAATTACATCGCCTCTGTAGTGATCAGAGGGATTGACCTCCATTCTTAATGCTTCAATGTAACTTCCTATTGTGAATGCATTATCTTTTGATATTGCATAAAGTAACTTGGAAAATTCAAGACTTAAGCCTGAGGAGATGTCTTGAATTTTTCTTTCTAAAGTAATACCATGATGACGTTCAGTATTGATCTTGTTTTGCCTTTCTGCTGTTAATGCAATATTGTTCCTCAATTATTAAGTAAATATATCATTATATCTCCAATATAAGTTAGTATTATATGTCAACTATCAGTAGTATTAGCTCTCATCTACGATCGTGCAGGTCGCGTTGCCATCAATTGGAAGAGAATTTGGTGTATCTATTAATGGACTACAATGGATAGTTACTGCCTATGGCTTGACTTTGGCCGGCTTTCTTATGCTTAGTGGGCGTGTGGGAGACATTTACGGTCACAAGAAGTTGTTTATCACAGGACTTCTGCTGTTTTCTCTTGCATCGTTGACGGGAGGTCTTGCTCCTTCCGAGATTGTTGTTATTGATAATAAGTCGCTCTGGTTAGCATCAATCAGTTTGATACCACATTAAGAACTGGCAGCAGCTGTCGACAGAACACTAGATAAGGAGTTTGCAGGATATAACGAGATATTTGATGCTTTTAGAGTAGTATCGAAGTTCTATAGTTTTAAAGGCACTACTGAACGTTAAAATTAGTCTCGTTCAACTTTCCCAGTACTTTGCGTGATTGAACTAATTAATTAATTTCTCGCCTACGTTAATTCCTTAGAAGATCCGTCAGAGCGGGACTGACTGCTACATCAAATTCAGTATAATACCTTTTCACTTCCCATTATCCGTGTTTAGACCTATTTCCTCACTATATCGTCAACCTTATTGCTATCTGTCATTAGTTTACCTCTTGCATATATCTCTACGTGGTTCCAATATGTAGAGGTGTATTCTCTCAACGTTCCTTCGCTATTAGTCGAAGTACTTAAACGCCATATCGCGGCAATATGATCCGGTCGGGGAAGTCATAAAATATTACGTACATATTCAATTCTGTATAATAAAAAAATGGTAGATTAACTGGCCTCGTAGCATTCACTTTGTATTAACGACAAATGAATTAGCGGTTATTTTTCAATAAATAAAGTCCATTCTGGAGCATGCCATGATCGTTATTTAGATAAACTGTCTTCTTCTTTGCATTTAACTTCTTAATTGACGATAATAAGGTATCCAGTTCGGCTTGTGAGTAGATATAATTATACCATTTCTTATAGCCATGTATCCTGAGATACATCTATCATTAGTAACGACCCTCGTGCGAGGAAGTTGTGGGGCATCAACAGAACAAAAGACTATTCCTATATTTTCGATTTTATCTATTACTTTCCGCCATGATTGATCTCTAAATTCTATTACAGATTCATTGTTGTCCAATTTGGTTTTATTAAAAAAATTTATTACTGTTTCAAGATTTTCTAGCGAGTATTTGAATGACGGGGGCATTTTGAAAAGCCAGAAATCGATCCTATCATAAATTCTATAAAGTGTTTTACTAAATTTGCTCCATAATTGTAAGGCTTTTTCTCCTTTCAATTGGGTATAATCTGTAATGTAGCGATTGACCTTAATAGAAAAAGAGAAATAGTCGGGGGAAGCGGATAACCATGTATCTATCCAGGATTCCATAGGAAAGCGATAATAGCTAGCATTAATCTCTACCGAATTAAATCCTAGATTTATAGACCATTGAAATGGTGAAGGTTTTCCCTCGTTCCATGAATATGAGTAACCAGAAGTTCCAACTTTTATTATTCCAGACAACTCTATATTCTAGATGAGATTAAGGTCTTATGAGTAATAACAATTATTTCTTTCTTCTAGAAGAATAGTGTATCATGTAATGAGTTTCTCCTAACCTAATGAAGGAAGAATTTAGATATAGCATCAAAGATAATTATAATTTTTAGATATAGATAAAGGAGATATAAAAAAAGATATAAAAACTAAAGACGAATGAAAAAGATCGACTAAAAGAATAATTCTGGGCTATCTGTTTGAAAATTGGATACCATAGAAGAATTAGGGCCCTATAGGCATGTGAAGTTATTGAAGTGTGTCAAAGCTGATAAAGATGTTCTAACCACAATCATTGAGAAATTTTTTTCTTTAACACGGAAATATTCTAAAGTCAGTAGTGTTAATAGATAACTGTATACACGGACTAATGTTGAAAGTGCTTTTTATGTATGAACTAGACTAGTTTTACATTTTTCATATTCCTTGCACTTTTGTTTTGTGACCCTACGAATATCTTTTTCAACAAAAAGAAATATTATAAATGCTAACATTAGCATTTATAATATTTTTTAAATACAGATTTAAACTGAAGTGCTGCAGTGGCAAACTTTACCTAAAAAGATTAAGAAACTACATAGGAATAGTTTTCAGAAAGACAAATCTTTTGAAAATGAATTGGTCTTAATCCAAATGTAGATTAGGCATATATTTTAGAAATTAGAATTCTCAGCATAATTAGTAGCAATAAATTCAGTATTAGTGTCCATCCATTCATTTTTTACTTCATTTAGACTGATTTTGTTGTTGTTGTTGTAAGCGAGATGCCGAAGATTTAGACTGGGATTGTGGCAATTGGAAAAATGGGACTGCTCCTTGTCCACCTAAAGAAAATGGCAGCTGTCCATTCCACCTATTGATTGCTTGCCACTGAAGATATTGAGGATTCTGTCTTAACTGCGATGTAATAATTTTAATTGCTTGTGATTCTCCACTAGCCTTTGCTATGTTAGCTTTGGCCTGTGCTTGAGCTTGTACAACTGTCTGGTTAGCTACTACTTGAATTCCTCTCAAATTATTCAATTCTGTCAAGGACTTTTGAAAAGCTACTACTTTATCTTCAACCTGATTAGAAAATGCATCAGAGAATTTAAAATCGGTAATAAATATTGTCTCTACTACTATGTCCTTAGCTGATAAAGAATTTCTTATCGTATTTGCTATAACATCCTTAACAATGGCTCTTTTTGTAATTAACTCCTCAGCGTTGTATTTCGCTACGCTTGCTTTAACTGATTCTTGTATTGTAGGTGCGATTACTCTATCTGCATAGTCTGGGCCCAATTGTTGGTAAACCTTATTTACATCAGCAGGGTTCAGATGGTAATTTAACGCTATCACGGTTTGTACTTGTTGTAAATCATTTGAAGCTGCTGATGCTTCGGCTTGATATTTGAGTGTACGTACTTCTAATGGTATGACCTGTTCCGCGAACGGTATTACGAAATGCACTCCTTCTCCAAGTACTCTATTCTCAACTGCGCCTAGATATAGAACAACTCCTCTATGTCCTGCCTGCACTATGACTACTGATTCAGATATTACTAAAATAATTACAATAAATGTCACAAGAGCTGCAATAATTACTAATTTCTTTGAACTTGTTACTAAATCTCTTCCTACAGGTTCAAGAGGTTCTCCTTCGGGTGTCTTATTATTTGATTTCTTGAAGGGATTTCTCATAACTTAATAATCTTCTTTAGTTAACCGCGTGATACTAAATGTAAGATGCATACCCTTCTGAGACATACCATCCATTTCTTGAATTCTTATTGCCGAATGTAACGAGGCTTCTAATGTCATCGACAATGATATTCTAGAATCGATAGTAGATGACCTAATCGTAGATCTTTCCTTCTCTTGTAACTATGTACGCACGCTTGAGATATAATCTTGTAGTAGGGCTGAAAAATGAAAGAAGAGTCGATGTCATAGATAGTATTTTATAAATCATCATAATTAACTCTCGATTAACTTTGTTAATTCAGAATAATATCCATTATTCCTGTTATTCAATCTTTAAAAGTACGTAATATTCTAGTCAGCTATGGATTTTCTCATGCATAATTATTTGCCAAGAGGAATCAATTGCTAGATAATTTTTTATTTCTTTGTTTTATCTCTATGTAGAGCATGGTGAATATGTACTATTATAGAATGTACGCTCAATACTTATGTGAAAGTATTATGACTATCATTTGCTTTTAGTTCTGTATTGCTAAGACCACATTCTTTACATTTGTAAATTATTGTATTTTCCAATTCCTTATTTCTTAGCATGTCTCCTCCGCAGCAAGCACATTTCATGTCGAATATAACCCCTGATATTGTTACAAGTTTCGTAATATAAAATGAACCATTCTCTATATTAAGAATAATAATGTGATCTATAGGACTATCGTCTACAGTAGTATCAGTACCGGAGCTGCAATTAAAGTATTATAATATATTAATGAATAGTACTAACCATAGGTGCAGACTGTAGTTGCAATATTGCGTTCAGAATCTTTTAGAGATTTTTTTGCAGCTTGAGCAATTATTCCTGCAACATAAGTGTCGATTCCTAAGAAGACAGCGATCTCCTCTTGGCTGTGATTTGCAACGGATTTAACTGTAAATAATCCACAGCGTTCTAACAAATTCTTAAGACCAGGTGCAATACTTAAACATTGAATACTTGCGTTGTCGTTCATAATTCTATATTTAGCTTTAAAATACTTAAAGATATTATAAAGTCTTCATATAATCTATATAGTTATGTTATAACACTATCAGGTTATTGGACATGATGCTAGAAAATTATGCCCTTATAAAGATATAACCCTTGTTTACTAAATTAAAACGAAAGCCTTCGCTAATATATTATCCCTGCCTCGGCTTCTCATTTTCATATTCATCAGCTACGCCGCCCTTCATTACTGATTTTTTTAACTTTCCTTCTCTTTCTAATTCTTTAACGACATCATTATCAGTTTTAATTTGTTGATTGTTAGTATTATCTAGATCTTGTTCATTATTCATGTTTTCCACCTCTAAATTGAGATAATCTCTATCATTTATATGACTTATTATTATAAAAGATTTGATATACTGCTCATATAATGCTCAAGATTTATATTAATAAAAGGAAGAAAAATATGGTTTGAGATTAAAGTTTAGGTTAAAGCATCTTTTACCTTTACCTTGGCTTTGTTAAGAGTCTCTGAACTAGGTTTTCCTTCAATATGATCTCCCTCAGTCTGAATTTTTGCTTCTGCATCTTGCTCGGTATTTTTTACTTTCTTTGCAATATCTGTCATACTAGTTATTTATGGTATACATACTTTAATACTGTTATCAATGCCTCATTCTGTCAATTTTTTATTCCCATAATTTAAAAATATATTATACCCAGTTAGAGATCAGTTATAACAATTAAAGTTATGTCAGAAACAATTTAAATAACGATATAATTATTGACAGTAATAAATAAGCGTTTTACTTTTTAATTAATATGATTGAGTTTGATAGATCTTTACTCTATATTATTCTTGGCACAGTTATATTGGTAATAGTTTTTTATTTTAAAAAACGGAAAGATCTTAATAGGACGACTTAATATAACCAAGTGATATCATAATCAAAATCACGGAATGTCTTGTATATCTAATTCCAAATTGGAATGCAGTTACCCCGAATTTATAATATAATCACTGCATCAGATCAATAGCTTGGATAATGAATCGCATGTACCCCGATGACGATGACGAATAAATTAGTTAGATCTTTTGAAAAAAGAAAGAAACGTTAAAGTCAAAATATCGATATTATGATATCTTACATTCGTCCTTTACTTATCCGCCGCCAGCCCCCATTCCTCCACCTGTTGATTCGACTTCTTGCTCTTGCACTCCTTGTCGACTTTTGACTTTACTTTGGTAATTGGTTTAAGAGTCTCTTTCGTGATATCTTTTTCATCTTGTTGTTCTTCCATATTTGTATTAGGGTTACATTTTATATGAAGATCGTTTTTATTGAATCTTATTTTTCTATTCATATTGAGGGCTATATCATCAAGTGCTTTACTGTGCTTTGCATATCGTGCTGTTCGGCCTATGCGTAAATAGGTGATCTATAAGAACTTGAATTATATTTAAATTCCTATTAATTTGAACAGATTGGCAAAGCCAGTAGTACGGTAATATACCGCACTTTTGCCTCCCTCCCTCTCTTATAAGGACATGTCATATTATTAACATGTCAAGTTGAATATGATTTTGAAGGGATAATTCAGGGGGTTGAAACAAAGATGATTAGTGGTTTGTTGGAAAAAGGAAAAAGAATAATGATAGTAGATGATGATAGTGATTGTACCTTCACTATCAAGACAGTCTTAGAGAGATATGGATTTAAAGTACATTCTTTTAATAATGCATATTTAGCACTGAGCGCATATAGGTCTAACTTTTATGATCTAGTGATCCTTGACATAATCTTGCCAGAGATGAATGGCTTTCAACTATTTAGAGAAATTAAAAGGATTGATAAAAAAGTAAAGGTGTGTTTTCTTTCAGTGGTCAACTGTGTTATGGCACATATTCCGATATCTTTTCTACGATAGATGCTAGCTATTTTATTCGGAAACCGATAGAAAATCAGAGTTTAGTACAAAAAATTGAAGAGATAATCGAGGTGAATTGTACCTGACTTGATACAACTAAGACATCTATAATCAAATTAATATTCAAAGTACAGTAGTCTATTTATTCATATATATTTTGATTTCGTAGAGCACGCCTACATACTGAGAAACCACTTGTGTATTACTTCTACTGATCATCTGTTGAATCGTTATGGAGGTTGTAAGAAAGCAAGACAGAAGTTAATAACGTTATATGAAGTTCAATTTTAGTATATGTTATGTAGTAATGCCTTGTCCAACTATTCTTATTCCAGAAGTATCTAGCTTTAGTAATAGAAATATTTGATTCTGAACATAAACAACAGACTTTTCGGGAACAATTTCAATGACCTTGATATTATGATCGTGACCATCATTAGTTATTCTTTTTATTTTTACTGGTTTGATCTGGAGTCCAATTGCCAACATATAGTTCTGGTCTTCTAAAACTTGTCCTTTAAAGAATGAATTTCTTTTAAATTTTGTAGTAAGTATATTTTCATTTGTGGCAACTTTTATCATACTGTCACCTGTATCTGTAAACGTGGAACATAGTACGTCACCTCTAGATATCCCATCGCTGTAATTCCTTTAATTGCTAGTCCAACCCTTGCCGGAGTTATGGACTCCTCAACTGGCGTATCATGCATTTGAATTGATTTGACTGTGATATTAATATCCATAGGCATAATTCTCAGTTGATCATGAACTCTGACAATTCCTTGTCTTATAACACCCAATACAACCGTTCCAACACCCTTGACGTCAAATGCATGATCAATTGATATAAATATGGTTCGTGTTTCGGTAGACTCAGGTGGCTCCAACTCAGGGCCAGCTTTCTCATCGCTGTTAAATGATTTTTTTGGTTCTATTAAAGATAATTCTTGTTTTAGTTCCTCGTAATTATTCATAAATTTAAAATCTTTTATACTTGTATTTTGTATTAGTAACCTTATTTTTTCTTCATCAATATCATAGGAATGAAGGATAAAGCCATTCTTAAAATTGACCGAATCTAACGCAACAATCTGCTCACCTAAATTCTTGTCAATTTTTGTAATATTTAAAAGTGCATATTCTGGCGTGCTGCTGGCCTGATTTAATGACTGTATTTTCTCTGGATATG
>CAVXZB010000028.1:0-7069 GCA_963765895.1 uncultured Nitrososphaeraceae archaeon
CTCATTTACGCAAATGTACAAAGGTTCATTGAAAATAAAAAATATACTCTGAAAGCAAAAATGGATGACGTTATTCAAGAAATACTGAAGCAAGATTTAGCCATTGGCTCAACAAAACTAGAAGTAGAGAAATTGGCTGCTTGCCAACATTCTGATGTACAAGGCCAGCTTTTACAGGAAATAAGACAAAAATTGTTTGGAAGGAATGCCGTAGCAAAAGGCTCAATTATATTTGTACATGATGAGCTATGGTTCTTTCCTAATCAGATACAACTTCTCATAGAAGACTAGATGGACAACTCAAATTTCATTTGAAATGCATTCTGCATTAGAGCAATTCAATGAACACAGAAACACATTGAAGATGACTACCGGTTCTGCAGACCTTGACTCACTTATAGATGGTATACAAGAAGGACTATTCTATCTGTTTTATGGTAATAACCATGTGGTCCTAGATGCAATAGTTTATACATTTCTTGTCAACTGTGTGCTTCCAATAAAACAAAGACATGGCTTTGAGTCAATGGGAGTTTGCCTTAATAATGCCGATTACTATGACCAAAGAAAGACTGCTGCACTAAGCCCAGAGAAAATAGGAGTTGCAGCGAAATGTGCAGGTATAGATCCAAAGATTGTTTTTAAGAACCTCTACGTGCATCCAGCGTATAATCAACAGCATCAACTAACAGTTGCAGAGCAAGTTGCTGACCTAATAGAATCTAACAAGGACATAAAACTGCTGGTAGTGAATAACGTAACCAAATTCTTCAAGGAATCAAAAAATAAGATGGAAGCTGCTAATATCCTAAAGCACGTAATTGGGATACTTGGCAAGGTTTGTACCAGGAATAAAGTGGCGCTAGTATGCACAGGAAATGCAAATACAACAGCTAGAGGAATAATACCACGTCCAATAGGGGGAATATATCTAAAACATGCAGCAAATGTAATTGTACATTTCAAAGAATTCTCCAAAACCTCTGCCATTCCCTCATTTAAGGCCACGCTAATAAAACATCAATATACAAAGACTCCAAAGTCTGCAGCTCTTTATGTGAGAAAAGCGGGGGGAATGATGCTTTTAGATTGAGTTCTTCTGTTATTAGTAAACAAGGTGTTTTCACAGTTGGGTAGAATAACACCATCATTTCGACAGTTATATGAGGAAATAATATCAGAGCTAAGAACAGAGCTACAGGCAGCACTTGTAGATCTGGGCCATAAAAGCGCATTTGATCTTCTACTAAAAGAAGCCTGGAATCCAGAACAGGCGGCTATGGGTAACTCAACCTTACCAACAATCAGCGACAAACTAAATGTTATGGCATCAATTCACAATAGAAAGCTAATTGCAGCATTATCAAGAGAGTTAAAAGAAAAGGATTCCCAGATACAAGAACTGAGGCAGAATATTACCACACTTGAAAATAAGCTGAATGATTTGGCTATCAATACCGAGCATAAAAAGGAAATGGAAAGACAGGGGCCGCGATAATAATGACAAGCTGCATTGGATGGCTCCTTGATGTTTCTATTGACAATGATCACGTCATATTATGGATAAAAACAGAAGAAGGACAAACTGTTAAGCTTAGAGATTCATATCATCCAGAATTTTATATATTGCCTAGAAATGAATCCGATGCATTACGTCTTATTCAAATTCTATCCCGAGAAGAAGATATAGCAGTTAGATGGGAAATATAGGCGTACAAATCTTTTTGATAGTAATAAGCTAGCAAGACTTATCCATGTAAAACTACGATCGTTAAGATATTACCAATCTCTACTAAAGAAGCTAGAACGTGACTGTCAGGTAAAACAATTGTATAATACAGATCTTTTACATATTCAACAATATCTATTCACTAAATTAAAGATTGAACCTACAAGCAGAGTGAAGGTAGAATATAATGGATCAAAAGCTGGCTCGAAATATCCAAGATTGATGACGAAGATGATGTAAACTCTCCCCCGTTTTCGTTGCTGTATTTTGATCTTCGTACATATTCGGGAATACTTGCTTCAGATGATGCTATCAGAGTAATCAAGATAGGATATGGTGAAGACGACGTTGAATTTGATAACGGTGAAGAAATTGTGATTTTACAGCAATTTTCTGACTACGTTCACGAGAAAAACCCTGACGTTATAGTTTGCATGTGTGACTATGATAATGGTAAAGTACTTCGATATCTATTTTCCAGAGCAAAGAAGGTTGGATTTGATTTACGACTTGGGAGGGATGATGATAATGATGATATTAATCACTATTCTAATACTTTGGAAAATCCTAGGATGATAGGAAGGATTTGTATCAGCAGTAACTACAGAAAGACAACATATTTTGATGAGTTTGGTTTTGTGGGATTAATAGAGCGAGCAAGATTTGGATTTCTTCCTCTAGAAATGGCTGCCAAATATAGCATAAACCGTCTGATAGATAGCAGAAATTGTTTTGAATTAATCCAAAGAGACTTTGTCATTCCTTCTAGAAGTAATAGGCAGCAACAATCATGAGCATGTTAGGACTGTAGAACAAATAGTTTCAGGGGATAAGGGAGGTATGATAATATCTCCACAGATAGGTCTTCATGAAAATGTGTTGGCTTTGGATTATGATAGTGAATATGCAAATCTAATAGTAAACCACAATTTGAGCTATGAAACTGTTGGTGACGGGGAAGATGTAACCCAGCCAAATAAGGGCTTACTTCCTAGCATAGTAGAGCGATTTCTCAAAAGACGAGTTTATTTTAAAAAATTGTTAAGAGAACTTCCAAAAGATAGTACAGAATTTGTATGGTGCGACCAAAGGGTCAATTCACTTAAAAATATACTTGTTTGTCTTTATGGTTCAACTGGTTCTCTATGGAATAGATTCGGGAACGTACTTGCTTTTGAGGAAATCAACAGACTATCCAGAGAAGTACTGATAAAAACTAAAGATATTGTACAAAGACTAGGTTATGAGCTAGTTTATGCAGATACAGATTCTGTTTTTATCAAGAGCAAAACAGCAAGAGATTATAATGAAGTTATTGATACACTTTTAAAAGAAACCGGTCTTTCAATATCAGTTGAATACCATTACAAGTTCTTGGTTTTACTACCATTAGAGCTTGATGAGAAGATAGAAGTACTCAAACATTACTTTGGTATTACTTTTGATAATGAGTTAGTGGTAAGAGGCATAGAGATAAGAAGACATGATATACCTAATTTTATAAAGCAATTTCAAACTCAGCTTCTATACTCATTATTTGATTGCAAAGATTCATCTGAGATATTATCAAAAGGATATGAAAATGCCCTCTTACTTGTCACCCAAGCCATAGACACAATTATGACCGGGGAAGATTTTGATGATAAAGACCTCGTGATCTCAAAGTTGCTTAGGCAGGATATAGAAAAATACAAGAGCTTATTTCCCCATGTATCTGCGGCTATTCAATTAATTAGGCATCCTCTCAAAGGTGATACAATTCAATATATTTATACAGACTCACAGAATAACAATCCTCTATGTAGAGTAGCACCCATAGAGAACATACTATCAGAGTCCCTACCTCCATACGATAAGGAAAAATATAAAGAAATGGTTCTTGATGCTGCAGAAACAGTTCTAGGGTTTTTTGGGTTTGATAGGACCGTTTATGGAGGCCTCAAGAGGAATAAGGATGGGAGAGGAGGAGGAAGAAGAAAATGGAGATGGTATGAAGAAATACGGGAACAGAGAGTAAGAGACATACATACTGAGACGCTTTAATACTAAGAAAAGGAGTTTCTTCAGTACAGGATTAGAAAAAGATGAGCGAACTAGGACATGTAGGATGTTCAGGATGGAATTATGGTGATACTCCAGATAAAGGGGGATGGACTGGTGTATTTTATCCAAATAAAGATACTAAAAGATTAAGGTACTATTCCCAATTCTTTAACACAGCGGAGATGGACTCTATTTTTTATGAAAGATTCTATTCCCAAATGACTAAAGGTACATTTATTGGAATGGTAAGAGCTACACCAGAGAAATTCCAATTTTCAGTAAAAGTACCTGAGACTATTACTCATAAGAAGAGATTGGACATTAATAAGGGTGCCATGGTAGACTTTGAAGAATTTCTCGATAAAATATCTCCCCTAAAAACTGCAAATAAATTAGGAACAATACTTGTTCAACTTCCTCCAAGTTTTACTGTTAGTGACTTTAAAAATATAGAAAGTTTTCTTGATAGACTGCCATCATCTTCCTCGTCTCATCCTCATCAGGTCATTATGATTATGCTATTGAATTCAGACATCCTTCATGGAGGACAGAAGGCCCATGGGATATGTTAAGGCATTATAATATTGCAGCTGTGATGACAGATTCCCCTGCAAGAGAAAATTTGCAATTCCTATCCGATATTACTATAACTACAGCTGACCATTCCTTTATTAGGTTTCATGGAAGAAATACAAAAGATCATTACTGGTATAACTACCTGTACAGCAAAGAAGAACTAAAACCATGGGTTGAAAAAGTATCACAGATAAAACAGCAGACTAAAATTCTGAGAATATACTTTAACAATCATTATGGAGGAAAGGCAGTTGTTAATGCTTTAGAGTTCAAAGAAATGATCGGTATGTCACTATCGGAGAAAGAAAAGAAGACCCTAGAAGAAGCAAAGCATTATCTTTCAAACAAATTCTTTCTGAAGGGAAAAGAATTAGTTAGATAAATAATCTCAGACTTGTTAGGCTATCGCAAATAAGAAAGTGTACTTGACTTTCATATAATGAATGAGAAACATCTGGTTATATGACGGGATGCGTAGCCGTCGGCTGAATTAGCGGCTGACTATGCTTAACTGATTCCTCATAGTCATCGAATTGTGGCGTGCCCTGTTTGAAATGATAGTCTTCAACACATGCTCTAAATGTAATTACCTCTGGGCTTTCCAGCAAACACAATCAATTAGGTCAGAAACAATTCAAAATGCTGGAGATATCTATAGGTCTGGTGCTTATTGGTATTGTAGGCAATGGAAACTATCGTGGGGACAAATTCTATATGGAAGTCCATATTTGGAGCAGTCAGATCACATAAGTGTGTACCCTTTGACCAACTGAGCCGATCCTATTGATAGGTAAAACTATCAGGACTCGTGATGAACTTGTAATCGGTCACCTTTCTAATTGATGGTATCTATAGATAGTATCAGGCTAATCGCCGTGAACCTAAACATAACTAATTCCGTTAATACGCAACAAGTTTAACTCATCGGACAACATTCGGATTTTTAATCCATCTGGCATAATTGTCCTGGAAATAACGTTACAATACGATATGAGAGACGCCATCTCAAGCTGGTAACCAATTCCAATAATAGTTATCCAAATCAGACTAAAGTTCATATTGAAAATAATTGTATCTGAAGTCTTCTAATAAGATAGTCAGACATATCAGATTATAAACATTATCTCAAATGGGACATCAGATGTATAGACTGACAGTTCGATATACATGTACGTTGAATAGATAAGACTTCATGTGTATGTCAGTCATTGGCGCACGCTTATGCCGTGACGTCACTGTTCAATGTGCTGTTGCATGTGCGCCGTTCAAGAGCTCTCCCGCAACTTATGCCACATGCTGTAAGCAACACGCAAAGGACGGCGCCCGCAGCCAAAGCCCAAACCAGCGGCGCCTAAACCCGCACCATTAGACCTCACGATTCACAGACTTTCAAAAAGCAAATCCATTACCGGTTGTAAAGGCCAAGGCGCCCAAAGAAGCCAAGACGACAGGCCAGTTACATCAAGGCCAAGTAAAGAAGGAGTTGACGCGAATCCTTGATACACCCAGAACGGTCTGGAGCATTTCAGCGACTTCAGAATGCACTAAATGATCCCAATGATCCCAGTAACAGCTCGCCCCCATCCTTCACCACCGACCACAGACCCACCTGCCGCCTCAGTCAAGTGGTGGAGGGGGCTCTGAAAGAGGGGAAAGGATGTAGAATGGTAGAACAAGAAATAATGGCAAAACCTTTAAAGAAATTAGGTGTCAGACGGGATGCAATAAGCAGTGTGGTAAGGGAGGTTGTGATAGTAAAAGGAGTCCACGTCTTCAATTCGGAGTGTATAACGACTCACCTGAGGTAGACTTTAACGTGACCGTCAAGATACCAGAAACTTGGACCGGAACTGATACCGCAACATTACAGGTTGTCGGCGTTGCACATCATGGCAGTTGTAATACAGATGGTTACAAAGCTTATGTTGGTGTAAATGGCGGTGGTAATGGAATCGGAACCGAGACAGGTGATAAAGTTTATACTTGACTTACACGCAAGTTGCAATAACAGCGTAGGTAATCTACAACCAGGTCAGACGTATAGGCTTAGAGCGCTTAAAAAGAATATGGGTAGCAGTGTTCAGGTGAATACTTGGGTGAATGATAAGCCTCATTGTTCAGTTTTACATGCACAGAGGATACTAGGACGTAAGTACAAAAGTAGGGCTGGTCCTGCTGTAGATCAATTACGTGTAGACGGCTGGCCAGATTGTAATCTATCAAACGCTATCTCTGTTAGTTCTGGCTCACTGCCCTAGTGGCTAGGGCCCACTCAATTTCTGAGCAAGATTATGCGGGTCTATTTCTGGTGGTAATTTTCCATATGTGGCATTGTAGCCAGCCATAAATTCATATGTATGCCATAATTTATTTACAGTCTCATTCCGAAATGATAAATGTGCACTCTGGCCATCAAACCAGTCAGTGATAGGTGCCGTTGCATTTAATTCTGTCAAGACATGGCCCTTTATCACCTTCACCATAACATGTTCTTGAGCGTATTTCCTACCTGCATCTGCGCCCTGCCAGTAATGTACGGATGTGTCTCATCATCGTTAGGCCAGCTATAGTTATCATGTGTTTGTGCAGAAAACGCCCACATATAATAGCCGTCACGCCATCCCCAGTAATATTGATAACCGAATTCCTCCGCGTATACACTCTGCGCGCCTATCATTAACATAGCAATACGTAATCGGCTCCAGTAATATACATAAACAT
>CAVXZB010000029.1:0-26272 GCA_963765895.1 uncultured Nitrososphaeraceae archaeon
TAGATATGTTCTACATCCAGCTTTTAGCGTTATCTAGAAACATAACGAACTATCGTTTTAAACTCGACCAATGATTCAACTTCTGAAAAAACAACTAAACCAATTCTCCGCAAGCTTTATGGTGTTTATGAACAATTCTCTATATATTTCCAATAATTCAGAACACTCGTCTGCCAAAGAGCCACGGCCGATAGAAAAGGATTAGGTATGTATTTTTCATAATTATCATATATTTTGACTCACTTAAATCAGTTACATTCTCTACTACTTCTTCCACGATTTTCTCCACAGCTTCTGCGACTGATTCTGTAACTGATGCGTCTGACACTATTTCATTTTGTACGTTGCTAGTGTGACTATCATCTTTTGCAGAGAAATCTTGTGGTCGGGAAGATGATGATGCTAATACGGATACTGATGGTGGTTTATCAAGACTATTCTTATCATTTAGATTCGGTTCTTGTGAAATATACTTTCTTAGATTTTATGGCATTATCATTTAGATCCGGTTCTTGTGAAATATATTTATCTTAGATTTTATGACATTCCTCTCTTCACGTTTTGTCTCTAGATGATGTCTTTTTCTCTATCATCGAATCTCCATTTACATTTTCTGTACTTGATTCACTAGATTCGATGTAATCTTGGTTTATGGCCATGTAACTATGTATGGTGCTAATTTCGCACCATATATACTAAATTGGTACATATTTCAGTCTGCCAAGATAGAACTCCCGCAGGCTAATCTGTATGTTTGGTGAGGAATTAAATTAATTATTAGCCAACATTCATATCATTATATTAAAGTCATCTAAATATCCATCATGTCTCTCAATGCTTAAATGTCTAATGTGTATAATTAAATCTATTATCGAACTAATATGCGATATTACATTAAATGTAAGCTAAATCCCGAGGCAAAGGATAGATTAGCTGATTCTATAAAGTCTGGTTCTTTAGCACATGGTAATGTATTCTATGAAGGTATGCAGACTGCATTAAGAGAAGGAACAATAGATGAAAATGACATAGTACATTTCGTTGAGATATGCTATTGCCTAGAGGGTGGATTATATCCAATGGCTATGGAGATTCCAGTATTGAATAAGTATTTTGATGATGTTATTGAAGTTAAAGATGCACGTTTAAGAGAACAATGCACAATGGAGTGTGAGTTTTGTGATTGTACACGTAATAAAAGCTGCCAGGAAAATCATTGGCCAACGAATTGAATATCAATAAAATAAAAGAAGAGGAAGAACAATTAGGAGGAGGAGGAGATGATGGTTTCCTTGATATAGGAAGAATACGACTTAACAGAAAGAAGCAAAAGGAAGGTCTAGAAGGACTGAAAAGTCTATCTGCAGACAATGGCAATGGTAGTAACAACAGCAAAATAAAACCAATATTTGTAGGAGCTGCTATTTCTGGTCTTTTCGCAATCTTTCATGACGGTGATAATTACTTTAGAATAAAAAATGTTCCAGATAACAGAGTCTAGACAGCTTTTATATAATTTGGAATTTGGGCAACTTAATGGAGATGTACCATCTATGAAGATGACAGCAATGGACTCGCTTGCTAAAAGTGACAAGCGTTCGAACGTAGTTTGATATTGTTATTGTAAGCCTTGATAAATATATACTCATTATTTTTAATTTATTAACATAGCAACAGTTTTGACTTAGAGCAAATCCCAAAGTTATCCTCCTATAGATAACTATACAACAGCCTAAACATACTACTAACGCAAAATAGCTTCCTAACTTCTTCTCATACCTAACTAAAAGTTTTCTGAACCTGCTATGCCAGGAGTTGGTTTTTCTACAACTAATCTTCTAGCATGATGACAATGATTATTACCACCATTAATCTTTATAACTGATTGTTCTCCTCTATGTTAAATATGTGGTAGATATCCTTTATTAGTTCTTGGACCTCGATCGCTTGAAAGTCATATCCTTTACCAAGATAGATAAAGATTCTGTTTTTCTTTTTATGTCCTAGACGATCTTTTAACTATGGTATTATTATCCAGCGTGTTTATAGCTGCCTTTAATATCATTATGCGTATTGGCCGCAGTGATAACAACAACAGATAATGGAATACCTTGCCCTCAGTCAATACATGATGACGTTTTGTTCCTAACTAAACTTACCTCTGTCTGTAGGATTAGGTCCAATCAGTCATTTTTGCCTAAAGGTGCCTTGCCCTCTTAGTATATCAAAATTATTCTGATGGGTATTTCCAAAATCACTTTTACCTTCTAGAAATACTAACTCTTGTATATAATTTAAAAAGTTTAAGTACTGGTATAGCATCTCATTTGAAAATTACTGTATCTTGTCTTCTTCTCTCCACTTCTCTCCACTCTCTCATTATCCAGACCACAGTAGATAAAGTATATGTTGGGATCAAATCTCCTACGAACGGAATAAATTCAAGTGTATTTATGGCGGTGGACACTTTACTTCTCGTGATCCTAAAGAGAAGACTGGTCAGTATAACGTCAAAGATATCTCCGACAAGAGGTACATCAAAAATTGGAGTCTGCAATATAGTCTAAAAGATTGCCAATTAAAGATATTGTTAATGCACTTGCCGCTCTCAATTTAAATGTTGTATGATGATATTCGCTATTATCGTATTTGTTAAGTGACATTAATTTTCGCATGTTATAAGTTATACATTAAAGAATATATAGCTATCACTAGAGATATGTATAATGAAAGAGATATTACTCCCATACTCCTTTGTTAGAAAGAATCTGGTCTATGTATTCAAGCATATATTTGTCTTTAGTTAGCACTTTCCAAATAGTTACAATATCTTTTTTATTGATATATAAGAATGCAATAATGAATTGAATTGTAAAAATAGTTATAATAATATATACCAAATAAATTAGCATCAGCGTGGCCTTTAGAATAAAGCATAAAATAACACCCTTATTGTCGATATATACTTTGATAATGAATGTAATCAAGTAATGACGGAATTGATTTAAACTTGAAATAATGATCGCCGTCCGGATCAATGGATCGAATATTTAATAACAAGTACTAAACTCAAGAGATGATATCTACAACCAATTTCGAGAGCAGGATGACCGATATCACAACTGACTCAAATGACAACAACTTGTATGTTCTAACATATTTCGATGGCAAGATATCTAGAATTAAGCTAGTTGGTAAATATACACATAACACATTGAGCAGATCGTTTTTGCAAAGTTAATAATGCAGTTTTCTCATTAATTCTTTCTATTTCGTAATTCCTTACTTATTTTATTTTATGCTTAAAACCTATCTGACGCTGCTCGAAAAATTCGTTGCTATTGTGAAGCCCGACTTATTCTATAGATAGTTCCATCGTCGAATGATAAAACATACAGCATTCCATCTGGCCCTGTCTTAATATCGGTTATACTATTAAATCCCATTCCAAACCTTACTGCGTCTAATTCACTCTTGTTATCTGCTACTAAGTCCGATAACCCTGCAGATTTTTGATTTATATTAAATTCTATTCCAGTTCTATCTTTATTAACTTTAAAGAAATATAGATTGCCATTATTGTAGTCACCCACAAAAATGTTACTATCATAATTAGGACCTAGTTTTGAAGATTTCAAAAATTCTATTGCGGTGACTGCGACAGGATTAAGCCAACTAAAAACGGGATCAGCATAATGAGATCCAGGAAAATTAACTAAATCGTTTTCAGTTATACCGTCACTTCTAGAAAGAGGACCCATAATTACTTTCCAGCCGCCATTAAATCCTGGTTTGACTAAATTAATTTCGTCATAAGTGTTTTCTCCATTCTCCGTTTCCCAAAGATTACCTGTCACAGGATCAATAGCGATCCCAAAGCTGTTTCGAATGCCGTATGCGTAATATTTATGCATTGCAGCAATCTCATTATTTGCAAAAGGATTACCTTTTGCTGCAGAACCATCCATAGGACTCACTCTAAAAATGACACCTGTATCATCAGGATCGGACCCATCTCTGATATTTTGAAGCTTGCCATTGTGTCTTAATTCACCAATTATGGCATATAGATAACCATCATTACCTATGATTAGTTTTCCGCCATCGTGATTGGGTCCCGGCAATCCGGGAAGATCTAGGAATAATTTTGGATTAACAAGTGTTTGACCATTCCAGTCATAACGATAAATCCTATTTCTAATGTCTTCCCCTTGTGACTCCGTATAGTACAGGAATACCTCTTTATTATTAGTGCTACCAGTTGTATTCATAATCGCAATTCCAAGTAAACCACGTTCGCTCCTTACATCAACTGGCGCGTGTAAGATAGGTTGCTGTTGTAGTTGACCATCAGATACTAGCCTGACATTTCCATCTTTCTCCAAGACCAGAATATTATTGTCATTTAAAAATGCCATACTAGTAGGAGAAGACAAACCACTGACTACTGATTCTACTTTTAGGGTAGGATTGTTTACAATCGTTGGTTGTGCTGACACATACTGAATCGTAGCGGAATAACCAAAAATAAATCCAAGAGTAACGGCAATACTTGTAATGAGAACGGTTATTATGAGAGTTGTTAGATATGATACTCCTTTCTTTTCCATGCTTATTATCTAGTGTGTTTTTATGCTCTATAAATGCTATCATCAGTCATGCTGGCTACAATGTTAACATTACTATTGTTATTAAATATAATTCATAAGTTTCGGATCAAAGACTACTGAATGACGTGTGTGTAACATATAAACAAATAACGGTTGAAGGCTGATTCTCGCGGAACTCATTTAGTATTGTTTATTGCTTATTTCAATCGCCGATGATATCTTATTTGAAAAAAGTTAAACAGTTCAAGGTTATAATTGTAGGCCTAGTTAAATACAAATAGTTATAGCTCATTACCTTTCTTGAGCAGTTGGTCTTATCAGTATCTCATTTACATTAACATGACTTGGTGTTTGTATGGCATATAATATCGCATTTACGATGTCTTCTGACTGTAATGTTTCCATCTTCTTTGTAGCTTGTATGAATCCTGTCATTGATTTATCCGTTATTGATTCTAATAATTCGGTTGAGACAGCTCCTGGTTCAATACATGTAACTCGTATGTTGTACTTCGGACTTAATTCTTTTCTCAATCCTTCGCTAAATGCAGTTATTGCATGTTTAGTTGCGCAGTAGACACTTCCTCCAGCAAATACTACTCTACCTGCTACCGAAGATATGTTGATTATGTGTCCTGATTTTTCATCTAACATATAAGGGATTACCGCAGAGGTACAGTAAAGGACTCCTTTAATATTCACATCTATCATACGATCCCATTCAATCACTTTACCATTTTTGAAATAACTTAAAGGCATTAACCCAGCGTTATTAATTAGAATATCAATCTTCCCCCATTTTTCGGCGACGGCATTAACAAATGAATTACAATCTGAATTATTTGAAACGTCTAGCTTTTGAATAAAAACTTCTCTGTGGCTGTTTCTGTTTATGATCAGACGTTCTAATTCTTTTAGCCGATCTGTACGTCTAGCTCCAAGTGCCACTCTTAAACCGGCTTCTGATAGCGCTAAAGATGTTGCATATCCTATACCGCTGCTCGCACCGGTCACTACTGCTACCTTATTTTTCAATGTTTGATTGTATGCATGATATCTTAAGAATCTTCTTTCCCAAATGTAGTGCTCTTAAAGGATAGTAATACTTACAGATCCTTCTTTTTCTGCATCTCCCTCATAAAGCTCATCTCTTCCTTTATCATTTTGTGCATTTCATTAATCATTTTGTGTTGTGTATGAATTATTTCGTGAAGATTGCGATTCTTGCCTTTTGTCTACCACTAGTATCAATAAACCAATTCCTAATGAGATAATAATATTCATCTCTCTGGTCTCTATTTGCAGAGGTACCAGGTCTGTGAGATAGAAAAATATCATCGATAAGGTCATTGCTATTAATCCTATCAGTACTAATTGTATTTCTTTCATGTTATATTCATTTTGCGTAGACGTATTTTTATGTCTTAATGTATGAAAATGCTTTTCTGTATTTCTTTTCTAAATGCTGTGTCCTTTTTTATTAAGACATAAAAACCATATTTATTAAGGCCTCATAAACGTTTTCTAGAGATTAATTTGAGAGTAAATAAACGAAGTTAAATTCTACTTTTAGATGAAATATGGGAAATTTATTCCTCCTCTTTGTGTTTGTGTTCGTGTGAAGCTCCTCTACCTGTGAGAGTACCTGTGTAATCTCCAGTGACTTCCATTACATCGTCAGAATTACATATTTCCTTAAGGGCCTCCAAAGTTAGTCTCTGATTTGTTACATAATGAGTGCCTTTATCATAGATAGCGGGAACCATTCCTGTTCTTTCAAATATCCTGTCCTTCATGACCTCAGAATCTGTTTCAGGTCTTGTAAATATCTCAACCATATAAAACGGTGCACGTTCGGATTTCTCGTGTTCTCGCACAAGCAAATCATGAATCAGTATCGGATCGACTTTAGGGAGGTAAGTTTCATAAAGGGTTTGAAGTCCCCTAAAAACCAATCTCATTTCTTGGAGTTCGGAAGTTCTATCGCCACTACTGGTAGATGCAGAAGACATTTATGTGGATTTATCAAGATTTAGTATATAAAAGATTTCTACAAGTTGTTACATTAATACGTCGGTCCATTTCCTCTTGGTTACATAATCAAGTCCAAATCGAAAATATGAGGATGTAATATTGCTCACTTTTACCCCTGATTATAAATTTGATTAATGAAAAGTGAGCCTATCGTGACTAATTACTTACCTCGATATTGGAAAGACATGTCATGGTAGATTATATTTGTAGTAAATATTTAGAACTCTGTAAAACCTCCTTATAGCTTAAATCGTCTTGAATTTGTCAAATTATAATAAGAATATAGATAAATGAATAAAAAATAATAAAAAGATAAAAGGCCCTACAAACTTAACTTGTCTTTGATTGTAAGAAACCTAATTTTACGGCAGTTCTATGTAATATTGTATCAAATTTACCTGATTTTTTGTACATAGACGTATAGATCAATATCATTTCCACTACTTGTACCAGTTTGTTTTATTATGTTGCTATCAGGAGCATGATATCCAAGTGTGCTGAAATGTTTATCAAAATATGCCTTGTCTCCTGCTGGAACTACGAACAATCCTGCGGTTGGCATTGTTGAATTGGTAGATCCATTATCGGGAGCATTTTGTGGGCTTACGACATCAATCGTTCCTGGAGTCGAAGATGGAGACATTGGATCTGAAAATGTATATTTTCCTATCGTATCAAATGTAAACTGTGTCCCATTTTTTGTACGGAATTGTCTGATTAGAAAACGCAGATTGGCCATTACTATTCTTAACTGTCACACCATGATTTCCTGCTGGATCGCCATTAACCCAGATAACATTTGTACCTTGAACTATACTTGCACCCAGAGGAAGAAAAGTCTGATCTACAAGTTTCTTGTTCGGAACCAAAATAACTAAATTCTTAACGTCGGCATCAGTCTGTATGTTATTTGAGTCAGAAATGGTCTTGGCATTAAATCCAGGAGATCCAGTTCCACCAGTCGTTCCACCAGTCGTTCCGGTAGATGGTTTTTCTGGCTGCGTCCCAGGGAATACTGAAACCTGTGCATTAGCTGATTGGAAAGTATGCGATCCTGACTTTCCGTCTATTCCTACTATAACTAACAAAATAGCTAACGAAAATGTAGTTACAGCTATCGTAGTTGCTATCAATTTCATAACAACTTGTTTTATTTTTATGATATTTAAATTAAATTGTGTTTGTAGTTGTTGACCCCTGAATCATATTGATATAATACATCTATTACTAATCTGGACCTACAGGTTAGACCTAGATATACTACAATATGTTTTAGAATAGTTATTATATGCATACATTTGTAAAAGATTTTGTAGTAATTTTACCATGTATCTCTAATTCTTTGTCAAGAAAAATAAAGTCAAAATCTGGAGAGACATTCCTGATTATATATCAAACCCAAAATCTGTTTTTATTATTAGTTGTTGTTATTTTGAATATTTTCAAGCATAAAGGATGACGAAGTTATTTATTATGTATTAGCATATCAGGCATTTTTAATCTTTTTTCATCTTTTTCGAATCCTTATTAATATCCTGTTATTAAAGAGATAAAACCTACACCTTATCCACAGTAATTTTTTGGTAAATATAGGACTGGTCACAATCAATCTCCTGTCCATTCTGTTGCTTTAAAGAAAAATATTTTAAACCAACCGGCAATATGGAAAGCTAAGCAGTTAAGCTAATAAGAAAAAGTTTGATTCGATTTAATTTTTAATCTACATAGTGAATTATTTGTTTTTTACTCTAGCACAATTAATAGCATGTATAGCATGACGACTTGATGCAGTAGTAGTTGTAGTAGGAATGAATCAATGAATCAATGAATCAACTAGGCAGTTCGACATAAACTTGATCTAGAACTGATCGGACTCCTATTGGCTTGTGTTGACAAGGTTCCATCGATATAATTTTTATTAATATGTGTAATAAATAATATATAATATAAAATATGAAATTTGTAATAATTATGATTTTTATGATTGAAATTAGCGTTATTATGCCAACATTTTGCTCTGCATATTTACCAATATTTGCTGATGGTTCCGGGAGTTCAATATTTAATATCATTGCGAATAGAAATGATATTTCTCTGTATCCTCTGTTTAGCCAACTGAGCAGATCTGTTGTTCAGGTTGTAAGTATAAACCCATCCACTACTAATCTTCCATCTCAAAATACAACAACTGAAGTAGCCGCAGGATTTGCCTATGATACTTTGGGTCATATAGTTACCGCCAATCATGTTTTAGGTGGAGCAAACGAGGTAACTGTTATTTTTGAGAATGGCGATACGCATAATGCCACTGTTATAGGAAGGGATACTTATACAGACATTGCTGTACCTCCGTGTTGCTGATCTATTTGGGAGTTATGGTACTGAAAGAGCTAATGAGTTACTTGTGCCAGTAATCTTGGCAAATTCATCCAGAGTAAAGATAGGAGACTACGTTACAACCATTGGTTATCCCTTTGCATCGAAAGTAGCTATGACATCAGGAATAGTGAGTCAAACCGATTTCCTTTTATCTTTTTCTTCGCTAGGATACTTAGTTCCAGATACGATTGAAACTGATGTTGCAGTTAATCCTGGTAATTCCGGAAGTCCTTTGATTGATATAAATGGTGAAGTAGTGGGATTAATTTATGGTAGACTAAACCCCACCACGGCTCCTTTAGGGCAGTTTTCTGGGCTGAGTGTAGCTATACCATCTAATGCAATAAAGAAAATTGTGCCATCACTTATTCACAATGGAACATACATTCACCCAGACGTCGGAATTATAGGATCTACTCTTACTGTGGATTTAGCAAAACATTTTCAAAATATTCCAGATAACTTGAAAGGGGTGGTAGTAAATTCAATATTGCGAGGAGGAACGGCGGATAAAGCGGGTATAAATGCTGCAACTACGGACAAATATGGTCAAAGACAGCTAGGTGATATAATAACTTCTTTAGATGGACATAAAATTCCTGATATTGAAAGTTTTCTTTCATACATTCAAGAACATAAAAGAGCGGGCGAAATAATTTCTTTTATTGTTTATAGAGATGGAAACTACATGAATCTGAATGCAACTTTACAAGCTGTAAACCAGATACAGTAAATCACTAGATTGAAAATGCATTAAACACTAACAATACATCTTTAGATCTCCTGCAAGAGATTGATCAACAGGCAGCTCCAAAGGAGTACATGCTAAAGTACATCTACAATTCGCAATGAACTATCTATACCACAAATAGGACATTTTCCAGTGATATCCCCCAGAATGGATCTACATTCCATTTTCGATAATCGAGTAATCCTACCCCAACACAAATATAATGATCACATATTAAACAATAACCCTCGAGCGCGACTATATCAGCAAAGCCTTTAACATGATAGCGCATTTTTTCAAATTCCTTGATGTTTTTAACTATTTCTTTCATTTTCCTTTCAATATCTAACTTTAGATTATATAAAACTAGTTTCTTAGTTTTAATATCCAATCCATTAATAGTTTCATCAAACAAGTTGCCAAAGATAATTCTTCGTTCGATATCTTTAAAATCTAGTAAGAAAAGATGCCTTAGAAGATCTGACATCTCAACAATAGAGTAGTCAATCCTAGACAATGTTTCTCTAAAGAGTATTAAAATATCATCAAAAACCTCTCTCTCCTTCCATTTCTTAAGAAACTTTGAAATGAATATAGTAGTGGATGTAGAATAGAGATCATCATTATCTGTAAAAATATTGCAAAGTAAATTGTATATCTCATTACAGATAGTCTTTATTGAAGTCTTTGAATCAAAGCTAGCGATAATCCAGGCTAGTAAATATCCGTATTCGTTGAATCGATAAGTAGGAGTAATCCCAATTCCTTTAGCCATTGGTCTAGTTCCGGCAATGTCGAGTAACTTAAGTTGAACAAGATTATTCAGTTTGACTTTTACTGTCTTAAGCGGATTTTCTATTCTGACTTTAGTAAGTTTGAATGCATTATTGCTATTGTTAGTGGTTAACCAATCTGTAATTTCCCACGATGTAAATGACATAATAAATCTGAGGAAACTATTGCACTATTATCTATATTACTAGGTATTTGTTGTTCCGATTTGCTCTGCGTTGAGTGGCTAGGGTCCTATTATCGGCTGTTGTTGATTCTGTAGGCTAGCGATAATGTTCGAAATCAAGTTCAGTATTATGCATCTCACCTTTAGCCACCTAAAATAATCAGTTTAAGTAAGAACAAACACGAATTGATTATCAAGACAGTAACGAAAATAATCTTCATTATTTGTTACAGTGTAGGCTGATGACATTGAGACTTATCTCAGTTTATTTATATCCAAACCTGAGCCATTAATGACTATTGTTTATTTGAATTTCCTCTTCATTTTGAAGCTCTTCAAGAACTTGATCTCTATAGTGTTTTAAATTGGCATTAAATGCAGCTAATATTTCCAATGCGGTACGTTCACATACAAACCATAATAGGTAGTCGTCTGTCCGAATACCTTTATGAATAACGATATTTTGCCAGTCATATAATCTTCTTAGAGAATCAGTCTTAAAGAATCGTTCCAAGTTGAGTCTTTCTATTATGCTTATTATAATCTTAGGACTAGGAATATCCTTTTTTAAAAAAATAATTTTGTTATCGCTGTATTTGATACTTTTCTTTATATTGAATATCTCGCTAGTTATGAAAACTTCCAATGCTGATATGAGAAGCGGAAAACCAACAAGTCTTCCCATATTTCCATGTAAAAGCAATACCTTTATCGCATCTAACAGTTGACGATAATCTGTGTCCGATTGGTATTGACTGAGTGTTTCTTCCTCATTATTGGAATTGATTTCATTACATACTTGTACAAATAGATCATAGTATTGCTTGATTATATTATGGATACTTGCCAGATATCCATTAAAACCTTGATAAGCACTAACAAAATGATTAAATTCTATCCTCTTTTCATGTGTAGCAGTAGCATTCATATAATTGGCATAGTGGGTCTTCAATTCCCTTGACATTTCTATTATACCCTGAGCAAGCGACCGTAGAGCAGACAGGCTCATGGTCCAGTGAGCATAATAAAACAATATGGGCTCCTGTGAGTGATCATTTTGTAAGTAAAATGCTGCTTTGGTTATGGAAGGTGGTTTTAAAAATTGATTGAATGGAATTGATTTATTTTGACTACTTGAAAGGCTCTTTACATTTCTTAAATCTTCTTCAATTATATTATTTAGCTCATTTTTTGCCTCTTCAAATTCTTCGGTGATTCGGGTATAGCTAACTTCGTCTGGCAATAGGTTTTCGAATTTGGTGTATCTTGGTATTACGTTTTGGATTCTTGAGTTCACTAGGTCATATCTAAGATAGCAAGATATACCTTTTGCTTCGTGATCTTTATATTGTCATTTGGCTAGAATCAGTTTATCCAATTCGATATCTAGTGCTCTCTATTATTATTTTTATAATTAATTAATTAATAGGTTCTAGATTTTTTTGTTTATATCTGCTATCTAACTATTTAGATCCTGAAGCTCTTTAGATTTAGTCCTTAGAATTGATTCTAATTAATTATTGTGTTTTTGTAGTTGTTCATATCTATGTTGAACTGATGGTAGCTGATTATTGGCTAGAATCTGTTGCTACAAATTATTCATAACCCGGCTGCATTTGTTATCGGAGGCAATGGCAATGATATCCTTACAGGAGATGCAGGAAAAGATCACTTTAATTGCGGTGCAGGTACTGATACGATTACCAACTTTTAGCCAGGTGTTGATACAAAGACAGCAAATTATGAAAATAGTTAGTACATTTCGATCACTGTAAAGTATCACATTTCTACGATATACATGATATTTATACTACCCTCATTAATATCTGCGTAAGAACTGTAAACGAATCAATCATCTATCCTCTGGATTACCCTTGAACGCATCAAATAGGTGATGTTTGCCGTCACTTGCGCCAGTGTCAAAATACTCTATACTCTGATTGTACGCTTATCTTACTCGCCGGCGAGCCTACTACTAATGCAACATTGCTGCAATCGCGACTGCTAAGGTCTAAAACACATATACAATATATTATGTAGAGGAATCTATGAAAATGTCGTTGGGTTCAAATGTACCAGCGACAATCCATACCTGTTAGTTTCTTACACTCAATTAACTCTAGACTTACTATCTTTCGATAGGCTTCAGACGCTGCAACTGTAATTATATGTATTCGGTAGATCATCAATATTAGAATATTGTATAAATATTATTTTTTTGATATGAATATTCTTCTAAACATCAAGCTACAATTGATGTGCCTATAAATGTAGCCGACCAATAAAGCCATAAATTGTCCAAGACCCCGGAAACAAGTGCTGGAGCTAATGAGCGAGCTGGATTCATGGAAGCACCGGATATAATTGCTAAAAAGAATATATCTAATCCAACCATAGCCCCTATAGCAATACCACTAAATCGTCTAAGTCCTTTAGTATAGACAACTATGTAGATAACAAACATCAGCATTGCAGAAGCAGCAATTTCAACACCGATTATCGTTGGTATTGGAAATGCATAATTCGGAGCGTTTGCTCCCAAGTCCGCTTGGCTACCTATCACAAATTTTACAAAAAGACTTCCTAATAAAGCGCCTAGTATCTCAGCAGAAAAGTAGTAAAATAGCTGAACCTTTGTTATATGTCTAGTAATAAGAAATCTTATAGTAACTGCGGGATTAAATTGAGCCATAGATATTTTTCCAAACAGATAGACTCCCACTGCAACGCCGACAAATGGAGCGAACGCAATAAATGGAATACCCAATCTTCCATTTAATTTGGCATCAATTACTACTGAACCTGTTGCAAGAACTATTACTATAAATGTCCCAATGATTTCTGCAAAAAAACTTTTTTGATTGGGAGTTAGTTTGCTAGTTATCTTTGTAAGTAAAGTTTTCTGTTCCAATCTGAAATTCAGACAGTTAATCATCCCATAAGTCAGTCCGGTCTAACCCATTGATATTGAAGTGAGGATCTATTGATTTGTGTCTCTACCTAGACTTGCAGTTAATTCTTTTACTTTCTGTTCAATCTCATTCCTGACCTCTCTTACTTTTTCTATTGGCTTATCCTTGGGGTCTTCTATTCCCCAGTCTATGAGATTGTGAAGAAAAGTGCTGGACACCAATCTTTGCCCATGCATCCCATGTTCACGACCTTCGTAGAGTTTCTCATCATATCTTAGGTTATGTCCTTAGGTCTCTGTTTGCTAATGTCAATTCCGACTTGCTTCATTACTTCGATTGCAAGTGGGTTAATTTCTGAAGTTGGTCTGGTTCCTGCGCTTATGGGTTCATAGTCCTTAGGAGCATAGCGTCTAAAGAATCCTTCAGCCATCTGACTACGGCCGGCATTTTGTATACATACAATAGAATTGTACTCTTTGTCTTTGATTTATTAACGCCAAATAAAAGTTTCATACTTTCGAATTCTCCCTTGTAAATGCTACTCCTTTATCGCCTTTATCACCAGACTAGTTATTCTTCTGTCTTCCATATTATCGCCAACCATATACAATTTCTCTTCCAATACTTCTACATTAGAAAATCTGGCCTCTCTAATACTATCAAGATAGTGTTCTTTTGTTAATGCACCATCTGTACAACTACACCATTTATCCGAATCTGTAGATTCTGGGCTGACTTCCTTACTTGTAACCAGATCCGATATCACCATTCTTCCACCATTACCTCTAAGGATCATGTAAATTTCCTTGAATGCAGCTACCTTATCTATAGTTAGATTAATAACACAATTGCTGATGACTACATCTGCACCGTTATCGTTAATTGGAATCCCTTTTTCTATATCTCCTTTCTTGAATTCTACATTTGTATATCCATTCTGTTTTGCGTGATCTGCAGCCTTTTCTAACATTTGGTTTGTCATATCAATACCAATCGCTTTCCCAGATCGTTTGACCTTGTTTGCCGACAAAAATACATCAATCCCTCCACCAGAACCTATATCAACAACTACTTCTCCTTCCTGGATATTTGCAAATTTTACCGGCGCACCGCAGCCTACACCGAGAATAGAAGTTTCAGGAATAGAATTTAAATCGTTAAAATCATAACCAATATTTTCTGCAATTTGCAGAGGTGACAACATCATTGAACTATCATTATTATTGCCACCATCACCACAACATTCAGCAGATACATTACAACAGCCATCTGAATTTCCTGCCGATGCAATCTTTCCATATCTTTCCATGACTTTCAGTTTGATTAATCCCTCTTTCACACTTGTGTTTACTAGAGAAACTATTTAAATTGTCAAGAGAAGCTAGGTAAAGTAAGTGTAGTTATGGAAACAAAAGGAAACAAAAATGAGAGAGCAAAAATAAAACCCATAAAATCAAGATTGCAACTACCAGTTATAGAGGATATTGAAAACTGTAATTTTCACGGTATGATGCCGATACACTCATGAAGGAAACGGTTAAACTACGCAAGATTATTACAAAGAGAGGAACCATTGAAATCCTAATCCCATTATGCTGCACCACCACCCCTGTGAGATATTTAAAATTCAAGAATACGATGAAAGGTTTCAGTAGCAAAACATTAGCGAAGAGGTTGAAGGAGCTTGATAAGAGTGGAATTCTAGAAAGACAAGCATATAACGAGATCCCGCCAAGGGTGGAATATAAATTAACAAACAAAGGACAAGAATTGGTTGAATCCGTCATTTACCTATTAAACTGGATGAAAAAATGGGCAAAAGAATAGAGATTCTTTGATAGCCAGTTGATCATCAGATTCGTTAAGTCTTTTTTATTTGCTTTCCTCGGCCGTTCCAGTTAGTGGCGGGTAGTAGTTCAGGATGATGATTTCTCCGATGAAACCGATCTTCCCGAGTTACTCCGCCAGATTTTGGCTAATTCATGATACCATGGCCGCGGACCTCAATCGAATCCTAGCACAAGACCATCTAGGCCGACAAATAAAACCCAGAAATATTATTATCTGGTATATTGGTATCGATCACCCGATTCACTAACCTACTGATTAAAAGGTCGGCGGGTTCTGCCGGCGGGCAAATATGTCCTATTTATATACAAATAGTGAACATGTACTTACGTATACATAGACTATCTTAGTTCAGGGAGATAGCATGCAACTTAAAATATCGTTACTCACGTATCCGGAAAGGCAAATAATAACCCTGTCTATGATGTTGGAATAGACCTGATATAACTAACCTGATTCATCAGTCCGCCTGTCAATTATAGATGGTCTGATAGACCACATACTTTAGGCAGTTCATCCCTATGAAGGTTCTCAATAAGAGATCGAACCAGATCCGGCAACCATGTAAGACAAGATCGGTATATGTGAGACAACATTAGTATAATATCTCATCGACATTACTTGTAAAAATACAAGACTACGTACACTTTCAGTTTTATATCATACTAGGTCTATGTAGAGGTGTAAATCTGAAATCCCGCAATTTCTGAATTCTTTGCTGTGATAACATTCCATTTGCGAATATTAGAGCACTACATGTGTTGCATCGTAGCATTATTCGGCCAGTCTTTGTTGGCTTGAGCACAGCCATAGCATTGCAAAAAAGACAATATACATATCGTTCCCATGTATCAAATCCTGACACGTTACTATAGTATAATACATCATATCTAAGCTATATATAGTGGTAAGGGAATATCGCGGGACAGTTCAGCTAAGCAGATTTATGAAGATGTATGAGATTTTCGCCGGTCTGCCGGCTAACTACTAGATAGCACAAATGGCCGGCGAACATATGCTAAACAAGATGGACGCGAAAAATGTGCGAATATATTGATAGAATCAGTAAGCTTCTGTCTAAAGACATGAAAAGAGAAAAACCCGGCAAGCAGCAACGCTTGAACTAGAAAATGACAAGGAAAAGAAGATGAGGCATGAAGTTAACGCCGGCGTCATCGGATTTATATTAAGTCATATTCGGCATTATGTATCTAGCTTTGGGCCGGCTAAGTAATTATCCTTATCGTGTTAACATAGGCGGGGTTGTCGGTCTAATATCTCTCCTGCTAGTGTTCTTGTGCGGACAGACTAATCTAGCCGGTGATAGTTATCGGAACAGTAACAGGATTTATAATATCCAAGGCTCTTACTCTACTGCTACCAAAACTCATATAATCAGAACACTGATTAGATAAATGACTGCTTGAATAGGCTGTATTGATACTGATTTAATCAGATGCAATACTATAATAGCACATTGTAACTACTCATGTTATGGGGCGTAAGGATTGGTATTATGTCCACCTTCCAAAACTTCTGATCAAAAGACTGGATCAATTCCTAGAAACACCTAGGGCCAAAAGTATGGGTATGTCTAGTAAACCTGAGCTCCTAAGACACATGATAAATCAATTTCTCGATGAGCAGGAAGCCATATACAACAAGATGGATTATGTAAGTGACATTATCTTAGAAATGAAGGATCGTGACCATGTCGTCTTTACATATAATAATGAATCACAATTTGAGGAGATTGTTAATGCATATGTAAGACGAGGCATTAATCGCAATCAGATTAATGTTTTGCTTATCTACACAAAAGAGCGACAGAAATTCATAGAATCAATTGACAAAGTCCAAAACGTAAATTTTCTATTCAACTCACGAGATATAATAATAATTCCAGCCGATGAGGGTTTTTATGATGACGGCAGCTTTTCTGTTCTGCCAAGTCTTAATAGTATACGCGATATCGGGGAACTGGCAAAGCAGAAATCAAAAAATGGACTAAATATCTTGGCCACTTCGCCAACTAAATTAATCGAACAGGGAAGATATGAGGACGCTCTCCAACTTGAAAATATGTCTAATGAAGCAATCAAAGGGTCTGAAATGCCTATAACGGTGCTATGTCTTTACAAAGTAGTACCGGAAAATCTTGAAGATCGTTTTTCAGAGTATCATGACCTTATAATCAAACGTTCTGCAGCTATTATGTAGACTGGCTTACAGTAAGGTACTGGTAAACCCCAATCGTTAAGTATACCGATAGAGAGTTTCGTTTAACATGAACAAACAAGTTTCAAATCAAAAATTGCTTAGCACACGTACACTTCACAGAACAGTAACGATTGATGGGCTGTCTATTTTTTACAGGGAATCAGGGGAACCAACTAATCCGAAGCTACTCTTGCTTCATGGCTGGCCTTCTTCTTCTCATCAATACCGTAACCTTATTCCCGCCCTGGCAGACCATTTTCATGTCGTCTCACCAGACTACCCTGGATTTGGGAACTCCGATATGCCTAGTCCGAAAGAGTTCAATTACACCTTCGATCGACTTTCTGAGATAATGGAAGATTTCTTGAAGACCATAGGCTTTACACACTTTGGACTTTACATGCAAGACTATGGTGGGCCTGTAGGCTTCCGAATCATGACTCGGCATCCTGAATGGCTTGAGTGGCTAATAATACAGAACACAAATACATATGAAATTGGCTTTACTAGTGTATGGGATGGTCTGCGTGCGCTTTGGAGGAATCGTACCCCTGAAGCGGAGGAACCGTTATATGGGTTTCTACAACTCGAGACGATAAAGCAAGTCTACCTACACGGCCACAAGCAACCTGAAATCATCAGTCTGGATAATTGGAACATGGACTTTGGGTTCATGGAACGGCCGAATGCGAGACGCATACAGATGGATTTGTTCTATGACTATCGCACTAACGTAGCACTATACCCAAAATGGCAAAAATTCTTACAGGAGTGTCAACCGAAGTCATTGATTTTCTGGGGACAAAATGATATATTCTTTACCAGAGAAGGCGGCGAGGCTTACCTGAAGGATCTACCCAACGCTGAGATACACAGGCTTGATTCTGGACACTTCGCTACGGAAGATTGCCTTGATGAGATAGCCAGTAACATCCACAGATTCTATCTCGAGAGGGAAAAAAGCCTACATGATGGAAATCAAGCATAAACCCATTGGTTGCCATAATAATGGCATTGATTTAGTTACATATAGTATCGCCCAAACAATTGAATAGTATGAACTATGGACTTGCCGATTGTCTCAAGAAAGCAAATACAGAGTCTGTCAATTCATGATTAGAGGGTTCTCAATGACTTGGATGAAAAGGTTCGCAAAATGGCAAAGCTTACAATGCAAGAGCCATCCTGATGAAGAGTAGTAGATAATCAAGGAAGACCGTCACAAGAATTTGATAAACTGGCTTCTTACAAAAGATGCAAGTGGTTCTGGACATCCATTCTATATATCGTATTGGAAGATATCGATGATAGTCTGTTCCTCATAGTTCAAATCAAGAATTAAGTCGTAACACTGGTAGCAGAAATTCCTATACAATTTGCCGTAACACCGATAACAAAGATGGCGCTGGTCACTTGAAGATTGTATTCGATCTTCGCCGGCTTTTGGCCTAGACTTATGATGTTACAGCAGTCGGCTTGCTGAAAACGGATCTAACAAGACCACAATAGCCGGCAAACAGACAGAAATACTGCTTACAGGCCATTAACTGTGATCGGGGCATTTGTAATTGAGTGAGATGCACAAATGCCAGCGATATTTATTATCTAACTATGCTATAGGCCCTGCATAATACTAGGTCGACGTCCAGGTGTAAATATAAACTCCCGCAATCTTTGGATTCTTTGTTGTGATAGTATTCCATTGGCAAATACTAAAGCACTGCATGTATTGCATCGTAACATAATACGTCTAGTCTTGGTCGGCTTGAGCACAGCCATAGAATTACAGAACAAGCAATACACATATCGTTCCCAGGAGTCAATATTTGGCAATTTGCGATAGTATAATAATATATTATTACTCAGCTATATTTAGCGCCAAGAGATCGAACAATTGGATATTACATCCTGCTGGTAGAGGGGTTCATCTACTTTAGAAAATTCATTAAGCAACGATATAACAATAATATATGGAGAGAGAAGCGTTGTCATCGGTTCGATGGAATCCAAGACAAATTTTGACTCAAGTTGTAATTTTTTTGAATTTAGAAAGTAAAAAATAATATAGCCATAATATAGAAAGCAAATAGAGCATATGTCTAATAATGATACTGAGGAAGAGCGATCTTTCCGGGAAAGATATGCACAGGAGTGCAAAAGAAAAAAAGCAGCCAGGCACAGGTGGCCATTCTCAAGGTGATGAGATGTCTGAAGAAAGAAGAAATGTGAGCCAGCAGCAAGGAAAAACACCAGGACGTAGAGGAGAACAAATAAAACAACAAGAAATCGACAAGGAAATTGTCAGACGCAACAGATTACAGCAGGAGAATGAGAAGAATGGAAATTAAGAATAGAAGAGGTTGGGTTTGTCATATCGCCTACCGTGTTATTTGTTTGAGCAGTTAATTTATTCCAGAAAATCATTTCTACCATCAATTTGGCCATAGTACGGTATAAATGTAGATTAACTACAAATTGCACAATAATAATTATAGGCAGCGAACTAATTGCGTTTGCATTGATTTAATCGAAATCAATCTCTACATTCCAAAGGAAATAAATGAATCGAGTACAGATAACATTGATACCGTTGGCAATAATGATAACAATGACAGGCATAATCATAGTAGTTTCAGGATTACAGGTGGTACTTCAGGCATGAAAGTTTCCTGGCAGGTCACAGACATTCGTAAGGATCCTTGGACTAAGGCTCACCGAATTGAGGTTAAATAAGATAAACCGGCTAAGGAGGAGGACTATTACATGCATCCAAATCTTTATGGCCAACCGACAGACAAGGGAATAAGCGAGCTTGCATTTTCCAGAAGAAAGAAAGTGCCGCTTTGTGATTAAGAACAAATGAACTGCAGGGAACTATCTCTCTCCAATTAGGACAAGGAAAAAGATAGAGCTACAGAGCAGGCCAGAGCCCCTCTTATGGTCTATTTCTATTATCTGGCTTTATCGAGTTATTAGTCTGTGCCTAATCCTTAATGAAGCATTGTCCTAATCAGTAATGGAGGTCACAGGTTCAGATGTGACTGTGGTCTAGCGGTGGCTTTGCTAAATGCTTATTTGTTATAATGTAGCAAAGGATTTGACACAACAATAAAGGAATAGAAGAATTATAATCAGACTAATTATATTTGTGCTGATTTAATCAGTAACAATTACATTATCTGTAGTCGTTAACGCGTCTTCCAATATATACCGGAGTTTTCTTGCTGTCTTTGCTACTGTATCTGTTAGAAACACTTTCTTGACAGTATAGAAAAGCCTTCTTCGTTTTCGCACATGTATCGGGTTATAGTGCTCGCCGGCTCGCTAATACCTCTTCAGCTTTGTAGTCCTATGCGGTTCTGAAAGAAGCATACCAATTATATCTTGAAACACGCCACAAGAAGGAACAGATATGTGAAGTTGAGTGCATTAACACCTTGATTCAACCAAGAGGAGGATGTAGAACGACAAGTCAGGATTAGGGCAAATCGTTACCCATGGAGATATATGTAGGGTGATGACTATAAATTATCTTCTGAAATTAGTTACGATTAGACAATTGCATTGCCGGCATGTGTCAGTAAAAAGTAGATTAAATTAGAACCAGTTTTTCGTTGTACTGTCTTCTTGCAGCCGAGCTAGCTCAATCAATCCTCAATTTGCTTATGGACCCGGCGAGTACCACCAATCATTTCTCTCACTCTTCCTCGTCTGTAATCAAACTCAGAGCACTTTGCAATGCTTCTAGAACGGTTAGGTGGTTTTCAACTTCCCTTAGACTCCGTTTGTGAGACTTGACCTCCTTCTGCTTCATATCTATTCTGCATTGAATCATTGCCTTTATGCAGTCTCCCGTTAATTCTGACGATCACTTTGTGTTAGTTACAGGATTACTATAAAGTCCAGGGTATCTATTTACACAGGGAGTCCTACCTACACAGTAGAACAGTATGGCTGATCAGTAACTTCTTTCTTAACGTAAACTCACTAGATTACAACTCCAGAATGGTAATCATCGTACATAATGAGGCTGATCGTCGCACACCTCTCTTATGGATAATTTCTGTAGGCTGTCAAGACAAAGAGCGAGAGGCAAAGACGTTACGTCTAGTATTACTGTGATTCGGATAGTGCCGGCGAAAGAATGACTTCCGGCCAGCTAAAGCTCTAGGAACTATATGATCTACTGAAAGTTTATCCGCGGCATTCCTACAAGACAATTAGCACAGCGAGAACCATGCATATCAATTAGCGCTTTACGTTGGTTACAAAAACGTCTTCCCCCCAACTCTTGTTTATCTGAATAGTAAATACGGGGTATAGGGTATAAAACCCTACCATGCTTGGCATTATTAAAACCGAAAACTCTATTAAAGTTCGCCAGACTTGTCAAAGATAAAACCTGCAACTGCTGACGATATAGCACATGGCACTATTAGTTCAAGATTTAAACCCCAGTCAATTGACGATCAGATAATACAAAATCCTATCTTACCAACGGGAAAACCTACAACTGGATCTAGTGGAAAGTCTTCTGACCAGTTTCTCGATATATCAGGTCTAAAGACTGGTAGTCCTACGACCGGCGATAAAGGAACTCCTATTCAAGATTTGCTGAAACAAATTCCAGTACCAAAGTCAAAAACACCAAGTAAATCTGATAGAAAGAAGAAAAGCGATAACAAAGCTCCAAAGAAACTAAATCCACCAAAGTCAAGTAGTAGTGGTAAGTCAGCACCAAAAGCAGGGAATTGTGATTCGTATGATCTCTTATTATTCAAACTTCAGAATCCATTATGTAGTTTGAAGAATATGCTTGGACTTAGACCGCAGGGCTTCCAAGAACAACGAGCGGGTTCTCCTGAGATGTTAACCAAGCCAGAGATTGCAACTGAAGGATTAGAAATTCCTATAATAGCTCCATAAAAAAGAAGTTAGTCTTCGCCGTTATCAAATTGGTTTTGATATGCATGTTTATAGTTGGAACAGAATGCACTTGAATGCCCTGAAGGACATGATGAGTCATATCCATGACCATTTAGACCGTTCGAGTCTCTAAATGCATCAATTGCCCCTCTTTCTAGTGAATTTCCCTTACTATGATGTTTCTTTGCCATTACCGTTGCCGCAGGTCCTATCATCATACATCCTATTGCTACCAATACGATTGCAGATGTTATTATTATTGTTGTTGTTTTTTTATTCATTTACTGGTCCTATCCAACTTATCACAATTGTAGTAGATTCATATTATTGAACATTCTGATTCATTTTTATAAAAGAAGATTCTAACATAGATAAAATAGGAACAACAGCGTTATTATGTCAATAGATTGGTACAGAGTTTTGTACCTAGGTTATGTGGAACGCAGTGCTAATGTGTAGCACAATGTGATACCATCGTCAGTAATTCAACAAATCACTTATTCGCCGGCATTCCATTCTATGTGAAATCAACCGTTGCTTCCCCTATGCTGGAAAATATTCTTTGCCAGTTGAATATATTGAAAAATATACTTATTCCATCAGATAATTACAAAATCTATGATTTATCTTATTATATACATATATACCATCTAGAAATGTAGAAATCATGATATTACCATATTAGCGACATTAAATCCGTATAAAGCTGTATATGCAATATCAAGTTTCTTATTGTTCAGTGTAAAGCATCGCACAAATATTGAACTTCATATTCTTTCATGGAAAATGCATAGTGTCCCAATTCGATCCTCAGCGTTCATTGTTATGATTACCGCACTAGCAGCAGGTACTTTGGTAGTGACCATTGCCTTCTACCCAAGCTTGGGTAGCCGATAGCGATCCTATACAAGGAATCAGAATTACGATTGATTCTCCTGAGACATGTAACTCAAACTGCGTTATTGAAGAAGAATCTGATAGATCGGTGGGACCGGCGTCACATCCTCAAGTGGCAGCCTTGTCTCAACAATCATCATCTTATTTCATCAACTTTTTTAATCATAATTTACTTAGCTCTCCATGTCAAAAAAATTAGAGGACAGAGTAGCCGTCATTACCGGAGCGACCAGCGGTATGGCGCTTGCTACCCCTAAATTATTCGTCGAGGAAGGTGCATATGTCTTCATCACAGGCCGCAGCCAAGATAGACTTGACAAAGCAGTCAATGAAATCGGCAAGAGTGTCACTGGCGTGCAGGGTGATGCCGGCAATCTAGCTGATCTTGATCGGTTGTTTGAAACAGTCAAAAATGAGAATGGTCATATCGACATCCTCTTTGCGAGTGCTGGCGTTGCCGAGCTCAGTAGTCCGCTTGGCTCCATCACCGAGAAAGGTTTCGATGATACGTTTAACGTCAACGTTCGTGGCACTCTATTTACCGTACAAAAGGCTATACCGCTCATGAAGGATGGCGGGTCAATCATTCTGAATAGTTCTGTTGCCGGAGTGAAGGGATATCCGGGCACTACCGTCTACAGCGCCAGCAAAGCAGCCATACGTTCTTTCGCTCGAACTTGGACTGCCGAGCTCAAAGGAAAGATTAGAGTCAATGTCATCAGTCCAGGTCCAATAGATACGGCGATATTTGACGGCGCTTATCAAGAAATCAAGGATGGTTTAGCCTCCATTGTCCCGATGGGTCGGATGGGTCAACCGCCAGAGATTGCAACTGCTGCGCTCTTTTGGCATCTGATGATTCCAGCTTTGTTACCGGTATTGAGCTGTGCGTCGACGGCGGCGTAGCGCAGGTCTAATTGAAAGTACTAGTCTAACATCCCGGAATTTATTCCATTTTCATCCAGCACTAGTAGTCGAAATTTATGATACTTGCTAGTACTTTCAAACCAAAGATATGATGAAGGGTCAAAAATCCGGCAATGAGCAACTTTGGAATGAAAATGACTAAATCATACCGAAGGAAAGGATGAACCTATGGAATACCTGACTGATATGGTCACTACGGTTCCAGAAGGAACTAGCCAAGTGAAAGTCAATGAATTGCGTGCTGCTGAGGCAGTGCAAGCCGCTGAGCTAGCAAAAGCAGGCCATTTGGTCCGGCTCTGGCGCCCCCCACTTGGTCCAGACGAATGGCGCAGCATCGGGCTGTTCTGCGCCGCAGACGAGGCAGAGCTTCGCCAAGTCCTTGACTCGTTACCCCTTCATATCTGGATGAAGGTCAACGTTACGCCGCTGAGTTCACATCCCAATGATCCAGAATCTCGCGCCCGTCAGGCCATGGATCAACCATAGACCTATCGGCATTACTGAAACTAAACCAATTACGACAAATACTGGACATCAGTGTAATGTCGTCTTCTCATCTAACTGTATAGACACAATAAGTGATGGTGAAACCAAAACATGTACAGTAACTAATATTAAGACTGGTAACTAATCGCTCACTTACTCAGCCGAATTTAACAAATTCCTGATCGGACAGCAACTGAGCTATCGAAATCGAATTTTAGTAAGATCGTAAGCCGGCGAACACATCAAGAAATATTGTTTATACAGGCCTGACTAACTCTAATGAGCCTATATAAATGAATTAGACGGGCAAAATGTCGGAGATATTTATCGTGTCTAACTTCGCTGTATGGCTTTACATCATACTAGGTCTATGTAGAGGTGTAAATCTGAAATCCCGCAGGATCTGGATTTTCTGCTGTGATAGAAGTCCATTTGCGAATACTAAAGCACTACATGTGTTACATCGTACCATAATACGTCTAGTCTTGGTCGGTTTCAGCGTAGCTAAACTATTGCAGAAGAGGCAACGGACTGTTTGTTCCCATGAGTCTATAACAGACGATGTACTAATGTACAGTATATCGTATCTAAGCTATATATAGCGCCAAGAGAATTTCGTCAGACAGTTTGGCTTGTTCGCCAGTCTTTATGCTCATATGGGATCTTCCTGGTTTGCCGGTGAACGATAAATAAGAAATAGATGACCGCCGCCGGCGAGTCCTTTAAAGCAAGAGTAAGCTAAAGGAAAAACGTGAATGTATTGTTCAAAGAGTAAATTCCGTGCAAAAGACATGGACAACGTGGCCAAAATCCGGCGATCAGCGGCATTAGAATAGAAATAGAAGAAATAAAGAAAATGAAATTATGAAATTATAGCCAGCGTTTCTGGATCATATTCAAAGTTATATTCGGCATATGCATCTCGCTTTGAGTCTGCGAGGTAATCATCTGCTGGATGTGTAATCATAGGCTACGTGGTCATTGGACTGTCCAATATATCGCATATAATCAACTTTTGTTACTTTACGCTGTTGAATAAGCAAAATGCCTATGCTGTTATTTGTCTTCTCTCAAGTTCCTGCAACCTAGCTGATAAAGACACAAGTTGATCTGATAATTGAGCTATGGCATCATCTTTTACTTTATCGCGCTGTCTTAGAGATTGGTTTAATTCTTCCAATTCCTCTACCTTGGTTTGTATATCGGCGCCCTGTCTTTGTAGTTGATGGACATTAAGGAATGTTAGATAAGGCTCGATTTTACGAAATATTTCAGCTTTTTCTGAATCCTTTTTGCGCCAGTATGTAGAACCGGCATGTCCTATGAAATATTCCGAGTAATCAGC
>CAVXZB010000030.1:0-19862 GCA_963765895.1 uncultured Nitrososphaeraceae archaeon
AATTCTACAACTCAATCTATTATAGTATCTACCGCTATGTGTAAAATGGTACCGTCTATCATTGGATCGTTCAGATGTCATTACTACACTATAAGTCATTTTTGTTCATTTCTGGATTCTTGAATGACACTACGGCTTCTTGCATTGCAATCCTTCCTCTAAATCTGACAAGTCCTGATACATTTTTGCAAGATATCCTATTCCCTGTTGCTGCTCTTGCGGTTTTATTCCCTCGATAGGACTAAGCACTATCACCTTTCCATTAGGAATTTCGTCTGCTATTGCTTGGGCTGAGCGAGGATCAATCAAATCTTCAGAATAAATTACATTTATACCAATCTTATCTGCAAGTTGCACTACCTCTACCAACCGTTGGGGGAGTATTTCTCCTTCTGGCGTTAAACCTTCATGAATACTATGTTGCCTTAGTCCATACTCTTTTGCGAAGTAGCCAAAAGCGTTATGAAAAGCTATAAAATCTCTTTTTGCACAATTAGAGCTAGAAAGATTTCCTCTTATTGCTACATCTAAGGATTTGAGTTGTCCAATAAAGCTCTGAGCATTGTTTTTGTAGTACATTGCATTTTTTGGATCAACCTCTATTAATCCATCGCGTATATTCTCAACTTGATGAATTGCAAGGATTGGATCTAGCCAAATGTGGGGATCTGTTGGTGCATGAATTTCGGGGCCATTGGTAGAAAGTAAATTTAAGCCTTTACTGGAATCAATTACAAACTTTGGACTAACTTTGTTTATCCATGTTGTTTCCATTCCAGCTCCGTTGTATACTACTGCGCGGCAGTCTGAGCATTCTGAATTTGTTGAATTGTGGGATCAAAGTCATGAGGTTCTGCACCTACAGGAATAAGCACAGATGCATCTATTTTGTCACCTCCAACTTTCTTTACAAATTCATAGATTGGAAAGAAAGATGCGACAATTTTTATTTTAGAAGTATTTGTTTCTGCGATTGCATTAATCCTGCTGATACTACTAGCTGGAAAAATAGCTCCGGTATTTGATACTAGTATAATAACTAACGTTAGCCCGATTAGTATGCTACTAAACCTTTGCATGATGTGAAATAATTATTAATAATAATATATATTTTTGTTAATAACAATAATGAGTAACTATTTAAACACATTAATAAGATTCTAGGAAAATTCTTTTGTATTTGAGACTAATAACGATGTAAAGCAAAAAGTATTGTCCTAGGATGTCACAAATCATGTAAATAAAAGCATATGACAGAATCGAGTTTTCAGAATTACATTGCAATTAATTTAACATTATCCATTTTCTTGTTAGATTGAAACAGCTTAGTCATGTCTCTTATCTGATTAGCATTACCTTTCAGAACGAATATTTCAAGACATCTATCTCTGTCTATCTATTTTATTATTAGACTGAAACAGCTTTATTCTCTTATCTGATTAGCATCACCTTTTAGAACGAATATTTCAAGACATCTAAATTGAAAGACAGAAATGGAAACAACTGTTCTATTATAGAAACGGTTTATGATATGTCTGAGCTTAAATCATGCCCGATTGAAACAACCTTTAAAATTATTGGAAAAAGGTGGACTGTTCTGAATCATAAGGGAAATTCTCAAAGGTAACACACAGTTTAATCGCTTTATGGAAAATATAGGAGGCATATCACCCAAAGTTCTTACGGAATGTCTACGTGAACTCGAACGACTAGGAATTATTAGGAAGAATTGTTTCAGAGTATCCAGTTAGGGTAGAATACAATTTAACAGAGATAGGTAAAGGATTTGAACCGGTATTACTCAGCGCAGCTTCATTTTCAATGAAGTATATGCCCAGAACGATCTTCAAAGATGGCAAGCCAAGAAATTCTGAGATAGATTTGAACTAATTTATCAGCCTGGGTGATATAATTAGCATATGGGCTAAATAGAAACAGCTATTATTAATCCTAGTATCTCGATATTTATGAAAAGAATAGCAGATATATGGACTTTGGTTATATCTTGTAAATATGATTAATGGCGCTAGTAATACAATTCTTATTTAGAATATTTTTAAGCTCATGTCGCACATCTTCATTCTATTCCAAGTAAACAATATCACACGAATTTTATCTAGAGAACGATATTCTGTCAGGTAAGGTAATAAAATGAAAAATACGTGAATTATACAACAGTGTTAGTCCCAGTAGTAGTTGATTAGTGATTGTGATGATTCTCAACCGAATCTATAGTTGGCTGAGTTACACTCTCTTTCTTTATTACCTCCAATACTTTTTGCCAGACATGTTTCTCAAACTCATAAGCCATTATACCACCAACAGTGAGACCAGGTAGCAAGCCCAACAGGTCCTCCAACTACAAGGCCTACAGCTCCTGGCCATAAAAGACTACCAAACCATGCCCCAGAAGCAACTTCTACTGCATAATCATTTGGATTTCCTGTTATGGACGCATGAATTTCGCGTAGAGAACCCACCGATACTTTTGGCGATTTGTTGACTGCTACGATGCTCCTTAATGGCACAGCATTTAGAGTCCCTTTATATTCTGAAACAATCTGTAGATCTTTTTTGATCTCCTAACAACTGCTTTATATTATTATATAAATTATCAAGATTTGTATTTAATTCTCTATAATGCTTGTACTTTTGCCATAAAACAAGTATTTATTGCCTAGATATATTTAAGTTACTAGAGAAGTGTTGATGTTTATCACTTTTCTTTATTCAGTTAATCCCTTATCACGGAATGATTCTTCTTCATTTGGTACCTTTGACTAGATATAATGAAAGTATTTTTTCTCCATATGGTAATCACCGAGATCTGAAAGATGATGATTATTTAGTCAGTCGAAAATCAGGTGCATAATGCCAAATATGAGTTTGAACATGATCCTGATATGACGCATGCGATAACTTCATACTTACTTCATCTTCCTTTGATTCTCCTTCTATTCTGATTCTGAACACTGGTTCGCTCAATTTCTGCCATTTTCCATCTCTATAGGCGAAAGCCTACCTGTATGTATAATTAAGTTAAGGATGTATGATAATTTTTCGTTACCAAAGCCAGTGCAGCTCTACGAATCTACCTTTGCTATCATATCTATTCCAAGCAATACAGATAGCTCAGCCAACTCCTCCACTACTACGATTAGATCCTATACCATTAGCACCGTTGGCGTTTGCTTCTAAATATGCATATTAACAAATGGACAATTAATTACCCCTCCAGAAATGTTAGTACATATTTCCAGTCTCGGGTTGCAGATGTAATCTAAGTCAATGAAGTCTAGAATTTGGGCTCGTAACCTATAAAATGGTGATTGTTGAGATCTGGTACAATTCTTCTTTTTTGTAATCTATCGTCTTTCTTCATGGTACAGTTACCAGTATTTTTTTGTGTATTCTCTCTTCCTGCTCTTCTTCTTCTTCTTCTACTTTACTCGTATACATTTGTTTGACTCTTCTCATAACTGAATTTAACCTAGGAATAACAAAAGTCTACCTTGTAGAAATATATTATCTCTATATATGACAGCAATTCTATAGTTTTCATGTTGATTTAATTAATCCTAACTGTAGATTACACTGTTCAAAAAAGTAGCACCATTCACGCTCATTATGCTATACAATACTGAGATTGAATTTTTAGGAGAGATATAAGTGTAAGTAGCTTCGAGTTGGAAACAACATTTTCATTTTGAATAGATAATGTCGAATCTTGATTAATTTTCAAACACAGAAAAAGAAATAAAAGAGTACGTATGTCAAACAGTCATTTGTTTACGAACGTACCATTTTGAAGCAATTCATGCACTGTCGGATCAACTCTTCCAGATTCAGTCATAGTAAAGCAATGGGTTGACATGAACTGCTGTGCTCCTCCAAGTCTATTTTCCCATTTGGGTAACATACTATTTACACAATTTTCGTTGACTACATCAATATATTTAGAGAAAATCAGCCATGGGTTAGGTTGTCCTCCTCCTCCTACCTGCTTTGCAATCTCACCAAATGAGACTTGGTTGGCCTGAGCAGCTGCCTTTTCCAAATCAGAAACAAATTCCTTCTGTACCATTACATCATTTCTTGTTCCAAGTCTAGTAAGATGGCCACCGACAAGTGTATCAAAGTCATAGTTGTTCAACGTTATATTATGAGCTTTGATAAATCCTGCAGTATCTTTAGCTACTGCCAAATATGGAAATGGAACCCATCCTGGAAATACGATATCCACTAGCATGAGTACCTTTTGATTTGGAGCATAAATGAATATATTTCCAGGTAGATGGTTAACTCCATAGTAGTCTAGCTTTAGAGTTTGATTTCCAATCTGCAAAATGTAATTCTTGGTAAAGGTAACTGTGGGAATTGGTGGCACAGCAGAAACATTTTTGGCTACACTTCTTGCTCTTTGTAACTCTGCTGCGGTTTCTTGTTGAGCTATAAAAGTAGCATTCCTTGGGAACATTCCAGCAGCTCCAATGTGATCTAAATGAGCATGACTGTAAATTACATACGTAACAGGTTTGTTAGTTACTTCTGCTATGGCCTTTAGATAGTTTTTACCAATAGTTGGAGGAGCATCAACTGCTACAACACCCTTATCTGTTACTAGAAACATAGTATTATATGAGCCATCTGTAACCCAGTACAAATGATCTCGGATTTGTTGCACCAAATATCCTTTTGCAGATATTGTGGGTCCTTTTGCTGCTTCAGGGACTTGGGCTGCACTGCTAACAAAGCTTCTGTTATTACTAGTACCACTACCACCACTAGTATTGGCATTAGATTCCTTTAATGCTTGGGATACAAATTTAAGATATACTGTCTCTACATTATCATTATTGTCTTGTACAGCAGCTAATGTTTTTGAGGTCTGAACTGGCAGTATTGAGCCATTAATAGCAACATTACAAGCTATTACAAACAAAATGATTAGAAATGCTCCAGAAGTTATACGCCTCATTATTTTTTGTATATAGTGAATATTTTTCATTTGTAGTCTGATTATAATAGTAGAAATATATAAATCGGTGGGTCTTTTTAGTATAGAATTTTTTGCAGAATTAAGATTTACGAGATAACATATTAAGACGTTTAGATGTTGATTAATTGTGTAAAGGCTTATGTCTAGTCATGAACTGCTTGCATGTGCATCATGATATGTCCTTTAAAGGTATTCCTGAACAAGCTCCGAGGTTTGAGTATAGATGAAAAGCAACTCAGTAATAGATGGCCAAGAATATATTGCATTGATACAAAAGTAATTTATGCTGTAGAATTGGGTTGGAGGTTTATTGTAGTCATTGATTTCCACGCTTATGATATAGAATACCCCTGTGTACGTGCTAATACTAAACCGTGACTGTTGGTTATTGATGCTATAGCAAATGTCACAGTAAAAGATAGGATTATAGTGACAGAAGACAAGATTACTATCTTGATCTTTGTGGTTGGAAATATACTATAAGGTCCCTATATGTAAAGGGGTTAGATAGTATTTCTTATTTAGCTTTTCTTTTTGAGATATCATTTCATAACTCAATTTGCTTATCAATTGTCAGTTGGTATTATTATTATAGATGTCTCCTGTGAAATGTAATAGTTGCACTTATAGACATATAATAAAAACTATTTATCATAGCATAAAGGTACGTATGTGTGTATTTAGCTAATATTATAACTAGATCTCTTTTTCAATATAACTATCAATTTGCTATTTGCGAATCATGTTTTTGGTGTCCAACTGTATTTCATAAATCAATAATAAAACAAGGACAGGAAGAGTATGTTTACCAAAGGAGCCTAACTTACAATGAATCGAGATAATATTAGTGTATTAGTAATGGCAATGATGGTAGTAGTAATAGTTTCTGTTATCGTTGGTTTTACAATATATTTCAATAATCCTGGCCTTAATCAGGCTTGGTCAGTACAACAACAACAACAAAAAGACAAAGGCTTAGTCTTAGGTGGTGTTCATTCGCCTGAATTTAAATTCGAGAAAAACCAGGCTAATGTAAAGAAAGCGGTCCGAACCGGAATAACTCATCCGGCAATAGCAGCTGGAATGGTAGAAAATCATACTATAACTACAATAAAGCTCAATGCTACAAAATTCCAGCAACTAGACAAATCACAATTTATGAAGGCACCTGAATTTGCTCAAATCAGTGGCTACATAAATACACCGAATAATAATAATAATCATCCAATTACACTTTCATCTCTTAGAGGAAAAATAGTGTTACTATACATTTGGACATACACATGCATCAACTCTATTCGTCCTATGCCGTACATTGACGATTGGAATCAAAAATATTCTAATAAGGGTTTAGTCATAGTTGGTGTTCATTCACCAGAATTTCAATTCGAGAAAAACTATGCCAATGTGAAGGATGCGGTCCAAAGGTTTGGAATAAAATATCCTGTAATACTAGATAGCGATCATGGAACTTGGAATGCGTATGGAAATAACTATTGGCCCAGATATTATTTGATTGATGCTCAAGGATACATAAGGTACAATCACATAGGTGAAGGTGATTATAATCAAATAGAAAAATCAATTCGATCGCTAGTGGCTGAACGTGCTCGCTCTGATGGGTGCAAAAGAAATAAGCTTTGATGTAAACCCCACGGCACCAATCAAACCAAGAAGTTTGTATTATGTAGATTTAAGGCAGAACACAACACCGGAAATATACATAGGTTATAATACTACCAGAGCTTCACTTGGAAATCCTGAAGGCTTCAAACAAGATCAGACAGTTTCATACTCAATCCCATCAACTACAAATTTTAAACCTCACATCGTATACCTTCAAGGCAAGTGGAAAAATAATCCCGATAATATGGAATTACAAAATGATACTGGGCGCATTGTTTTGATATATTATGCAAAGTCTGTGAATATAATAGCAGGAGGAAGAGGTGGCGGAGTTGTTTTTAATGATGAAGGAATAGAAGGAGGAGCAGCTGCAGCATCTAAATCCAACAATTCACTTGGGCAGGATTTATCATCTGATGGTAGTTTCAGAATTGATGGACAAAGGCTATATAATTTAGCTATACATAACAACTACACTGCTCATAGTATTGTAATTGATGTTAAAGGAAAAGGATTTCAATTCTATACCTTCACTTTCGGGTAGACGGGGATATAATATGATGATATCAATAAAGACCTTATTAATGGAAGTCCAACCTTTTTAGCTTGCCGCTTAATATTTATACATTGTTATCATATTTTGGATTTAAAAGTTACAAATTGACTAAACTAAAGCTCGGAACGTTTCATTTGAAATTGAGGAGTCATTATTAATTCTAGTGCATATCCCAAGTGGGCATATCCCAAGTGGGCATATCCCAAGTGGGCATATCCCAAGTGGGCATATCCCAAGTGGGCATATCCCAAGTGGGCATATCCCAAGTGGGCATATCCCAAGTGGGCATATCCCAAGTGGGCATATCCCAAGTGGGCATATCTTATCAACATCAATAACTGAGCACCATACAGAAATATGTATGACTAGGTCTTATTTTTTAATGGTTGAAAGAGGAAGGCGGGAAGGCAATCAGGAAAATATTTCAGCGTCAGGATTGAGTCCTTTCAAATCTACTCTGTATAGGACGTTATGGACTGCGGCCCTTTTTTCTTATGTTGGTGCTCGCTATGTACGATGTAGGGGCATCATGGCTAATGACTTCACTTGCCCCCGATCCCTTGTTTGTATCTCTCGTCACAACTGCTACCACCTTACCAATTTTTCTATTTGCGTTACCGTCAGGGATATTATCAGATATTTTTGATCGGAGGCGTATACTCCTTATCGCATGTGCGCATATGTTTACAACATCTGCTCTGCTAGGAATCCTTACTCTTGTTGGTCTGACTACCCCAACAATACTATTGATATTTACTTTTGCGCTAGGAGCAGGTACGACTATGATTAGAACTCCTATTATCCCCACTTTGAGTGGATTGGTACCAAGATCAGAAATATCTTCCGCTCTAACTCTTAGCGCACTTGCTAGTAACATAGGCCGTGTCGTTGGTCCAACGATTGGTGGTATTCTTGTAGCTGCAATTGCACCTTGGGCTGTATTTTTTCTTAATTCAGCTTCATTTATTGCCATGATCATAGTTCTAAGTAGACTGCCAAGAAAGTCCAATGTCCAAGAACAGAGCTCTCTACCTCCGGAGAATATATTCAGAGCTATTCGAGTTCAATTGCGATATGTACGCTATTCTCAAGCTGCACATGTATTAATTATACGCGCAGGTTTGTTTACATTATGTAGTAGTGCATTATTATCTCTCTTACCACTCTTAGCTAAACGCGAATTAGGACTTGATTCCACTGGATTTGGACTGCTTTTAGGATCATTTGGTATGGGTGCAATAGCCTGTGGAATTGTAATTTTGCCAAGGTTACGGCCTAAGACTTCGGTAGAATCTCTTATTACAATTTCTATAGCGTTACTTGCAATTGTAATATTTACAATGGGATATGTTCGAAATTTTGGAATCCTTTGTATGGTAATGGCGCTAGGAGGAGCTGCATACATCACAATAATATCAAAATTCTACACAATTGGAATAAAATCCGCACCAAAATGGATTGGAGCCAGGGTATTGGCAATCTATCTACTTATATTAAATGGTGGTTTTGTAGTTGGAAGTGTATTGTGGGGTACAGTAGCTAATCTATTTGGTATCTCGATCACACTGTTAGTAGCTTCATTAGCCTTAGGCGCAACCATTATTGCTAAGAAACGCTATAGCAGTACCTTGTTAGATGACCTTGATTTTACACCAGCAAGTGATCATTGGTCACTTCCTACTCTTCTGTACTCGGTTGACCATTCACAAAATGAAAATCAAGCTCTGATAACAATCGAATACAACAAGATTGATCCCAAATTATCTGATAAGTTTGAGCAAAGCGTACGTGAACTAGGACGAATGCTTAGAAGTGAGGGAATGGCATATTGGGAATTATTCCGAGATCCAGCAGATATCGGTCATTACATCGAAATCAGGATTGCTGATACCTGGACTGATCATATACGTCAGCATGAATATGTTACCAAGAATGTACAAGTTATGGAAGATAGAATCCGCGCACTTATCAAGGATTGTCCCCAGCCAATAATATCACATTATATAGGAAGATCTCCGCACTAATAGTAAAGTAGAAAGATTGTGACGGTGCCACCTGTTTTTATAGCAGAATTATACAACAATTTCTTAGTAGTGATCCTGCTGAAACTAGCAAATGAGGAGTATAACTGGAATTTATGCCCAAACACAAATACACAAATACAAAAGAAATTAGTTCTGGTAGCCCTAGATCGTGTGTTATGTAAAAACAACTATAGAACTGTTATAAGATATTACCTTTAGATCAAGAGTAATATTTAGCAGAACAAATAGACCAAGGAACTCGACTATCAATTTTTACTATTACTAATATCTGTCTATAATATGCGGCAGGTATCCTTTCTTGATAACACTATCCTTAATCTCTTGAAAGTCATATACCTATGCTTTACGTCTAATACTCTAGCAATCTCTTGCATTGATGCTTAGGACCAACCACAGCAAAAAAAGCCATTTACTGTGATAAGCCGATCCAATCCAATCTGTTATTCAGAATTGAAACTACAATGGTCTAAAGAAGGGCTGATTAAACATTTCATGACTTATTTAGAGCAACCATTTTCTATTAACTATTCTTTGTCAATTAATAAGATCCTATTTTAAAATGTATAATTATGTAAAATCAGTTACAGCACTAATTATACAAGATGTAATAGGAGGAATCTGGCAGAACATAAATTAACAAGATACTTAAAGCATATTTAATCTAAAGAGTGCAGTGTAAATGTTGTGGATGAGAAGGAAGATGACAAGAAAAACAAGGATGATCTGATAAAGGATTACAATGCAATACTCAGGGAGAGTACTTTACTTACAACAGTCTCAGGTTTCATCTTTGGTTTTATTTTCAACGCAACAATAAATACACCTAAGAATTTTACACCTATAGATAGTATCATTTTGATGTTAGCATTATTTACATCGACTTGTTCGATCTGCATATTTGTAATGCCTGTAGTATATCATAACATCGAATATCCGTATTCAGATCTCGAAAAGTTCAAGAAAAGAAGTCATAACTTTGTAATATATGGATTAGTCCCTGGGGCAGTAACTTTGTATTTAGGACTACTATTAGGTCTAAGGCTAGGAGTAAAACTCGGTGTCCCTTCTTCAAGTGGCATAGATTATTTATCCATAATTCTTGCATTTGTTCCTTTTGGAATTGCCTATCTTGCATTTAAGGAAAGAAAGAGACAATGGTTGAAATAACATTATTGTCAAATATTGTGTTAGATTAGTTCTTTGCAGCAGAAAAGAATCCTACCTACAATATCTACAGATCACAAGGCCACTCAAAGAGATATAACTAGTCATTCAAAAATAATATGATAGTATTTTAGATGTCAAATATATTAAGCTACTAAAATTAGTAGCCCATAACAATTGGTCAATTGGTCCCATTACTCACTAGTTAGCCCTTTAGTCAGATAATTATCTTGACCTCATATAGGCATTTCATAAACTAATACGAAACAAGTGGGGAAGAAAAAATACACTGAAGATAAGAATAAGATTAAGGAATCCGTCCACCATACAAAATAAACTGAAACGTACGACCTTATCTCTTGGTCCATGCTCTACCAGGTTAAGATAAATGACCACTATTGCAGATATACCAAATGGAATTATTAATGCGTATGCCACAAGTACGACTAGGAATTGAATATCAGCTGATTACCAGCAATATTTGAAAAAGAAGGACAAGTACGCCAATAATAATCATAGCATCAACTTGAAGGATATCCATGTCTTTGAGCACAACAAGTAATGTAACTCATTTTATATATCCTTAAGAAGACTGCTAGCAGTTATAGAATCCAACCTTGGCTTATGGTATAATATCTACCTATGGCATAACCGACTGGATTCAATTTGACTATGACGGCTTTTGTAGAGACCATATCATACTATCAAAGCAATGTACGAGTATAATATCAATAATTTATTGGAAGAAATCATGGACGTTAAACTTACAGATAATGAATATTGCTACAGCGACTTAAAAGCGGTAGGCGATCAGGATATCTGATATTATAGATCTAAAGACGACCGATTTGGCGCAGCAAAAAGCAAGGTTGGTATATCAGATTATGGGCTTACAATTCGATTTCTAGTTTCGAATTTAAGTATTGTCCTTGCTGTAACAAGGAACTAACAAACCAATTGACTGATTGAGTTAGATTTGGCTCAAAAAATTCTCCCTGTTTAGAATATTCGTTATCTCAAATTTAATAGCGCAATTTGTTCTGCTGTATTCTTTATATCCATATTATTCGTCACGCTTATTTCCAAAACACCTACTGATGCTAATACCGTTTTTCAGTTGTATCATAATTCATTATCCATTCATTATCGTATTCTGTTTTTATAATAAACTAATGTAAGTACAATTCATAAGGTATCGCAGCAACAGAAGTAAAGTAAAAAATTGGGGGTAAAGCAATAGCATATAAGGTTGCAATAGTTATGTGACCTATATGATCTATAAGGCAAGATTTGTAATACTAAGAGCTAAATTTTAATAAAATAAGAAATGGGATTTGGTCTTGATGTTCTTGTAACATCTGTAGGTATAGTCGTCTTTTTTGTCCTGTCTGTTAAGATACTTATAATTAACCCGGGTAAACAAAACAGAATCAGTAGCAGAAATCAGACTAGAAAAATACAATAATGTACCGACTAATTTGAATTCGGATTATTGTAACTGCAAAGAGTTTCAAAAAGCGGAATCTACTCCTATCACACCTAATAATTCGACAGTAACTGCCCACCATTCACAAAGTAGTTTTTAAAGCAAAATATTTGCAGATTATTAATTTATTACAATTGCCACTACACTTCAAAGCGACAAATAGTCTTACCAGCGATTCAGTCAGATGCAAGATATACTTTACCAATACCTTCTGCTAATGTCTGCAGTTTAAGGCTATCGAGATGATGTGATCACTTTAGATAGATCTTTCTTCATCTCTGGTTCATACCTTCTTTCCTTTTCTCTGTCTGGCTATCTCGATGCTCGAGTGTTCAAATAAGAATTTGTGATCCTTGGTGTAAGTAACCATTTTAACTTTCCCATTATTTCTGGACATGGTTGGTATTATCCTTATTTTACCAATCTACCTTTCTTCACGACCATCTTTCTTTCGATTAAGTTCCTTTCATTCTTGTTCTATTTGTTTACTCACCTCCGTGTGCGATCTTTTTTCCTTTGTCGAGAAAGGACATCATCTATTATGTGCATAAGGTATGGTTCATGTCCAGCTATGAGTACAGATTATTCTGATTCAAAGTGTTAGGACAATTGTAAGGTTTTAGCTACTATTTATGAGGATATTTTATTCATATTTAGGGTACTGGAAATTATTTTAGCGGCTGCGTCGGAGTTGAGCCAACTAAAGGTAAAAACATTTAGAAGCATCTAATTCAATTGAGCCCGGATTTACTGTTTAGAATTATAACTTTTAGCTGCATCTATTATAAGCTTCTTTGCTGATTCCTTACATTTCCATCCCACAATCTTCACGTATTTATCTTTTTCCAAGTCCTTATGATGTTCAATGAAGTGTTGAAGTTTATTGCGCATATAGTTTGGAATATCATCTATGTCATCTATACTTGAGAAGCTAAAATCCACCTTTGCTCGCTGGCACTGCAATAACTTTTGAATCTGTACCATTCTGATCTTGGGTTAACACTACTCCTATAGGACGAGACTTTATAACTGAACCTGGAGTTAATGGATAGTTTCCTAGCACAAATGCGTCCATATGATCACCATCTCGTTCTCTAATATCTATGATATATCCATAATTGCATGGATATACCATGCTCACCGCTAGCACTCTATCTACGACAATTACTCCAGTTTTTGGATCCATTTCGTATTTAACAGTACTATCTTTTGGGATTTCGATCAATACATTGACCTCCTCTAATTTCTCTTCAAATGTATCTGGATCTGCCAAATTTCAAATATAATATAAATGATTATTATTAATAAAAGTAATTAATTTAGAATCATTATCTCATTATTTTTAAATCCGCAGAAAAATGAAGATAGAGAAAACTTTTACAATAAATTCCGTACGATATCATAATTTTTCGATGTCGAATATCTAATAGCACATGACAAAAAGGTTTATAGTTTGAGGATCAGCATTAGCCTGGGACCAAAGGAAGGAACGATGGAGACGTTCGGGAAAGATTTACAAACACAGAATTTTACTTAATCTACACAAGGTCACAAAGATAGACTCTGGACGACAGTTATAAGTGCAGCAGTATTATATTATGAATGCGCATAAAATATCACAATGTCGAAATCTTCCTCCATCAATAGTATTTTATATCCAATTGATGCCGAGACTTTTCTAAACAAGTCAGAAAGAAATATCCAGCGGGTTAATAACAAATTAGACGATTATCTTAAAGATCCAAATGAAGAACAAATTCATGATATTAGAACAGCGATCAGACGTTTGCGAGCTACCAACCAATCACTTCAAAAAACAATTCGTAAGAAAAAGGAATTCAAGGAATTCGCAACCAAAAGCAAAGAGCTTTTCTCATTAAATAGTAAGATTAGAGATTACGACATAATTCTCGAGATGCTGTCTAAATATACTGAAAATGTGTCTTCGTCAAAAAGTGAACAGCAGCAGACGTCACATACCTCGCAAGCATTAGCGAACGTATCAAAGTCGTTGGAAATCCTCAGAAAGAGGAGATTAACTGAGGCCAAAACAATAGCAGTGGAGCTGAGAAAATTAGCTATTCCTAAACTAGACGCTAATAAGATTAATAAATCTGAAAAAAAACTAATGAAGAGATTTAATAGCATTGTCGGCGAATATGCCAATTCAATTGAGAAGAATTATCCTGTGGTGCTAAGTTCTCCCAAGAGGTTGACCGTGCTGCATGAAATGCGAAAGGATTGTAAAAAGCTTCGTTATCTATTGGAACTTTTGCCGGTTGGTACAAATGGCAGGAATAAAGGCAAAGATAACGTTATTCGGCTGATCGAGGAATTAGAAAAGGTCCAGGATATACTTGGAACAATTCATGATTATGATACCACTATTGCATATATAAGAAAATATCTTGAAAATCATCCAAAGGAGCGAGCCTCTCTTGATAACACTGTCAAGTATTTATACGAAGATAGGCAAAAAAAGTTTGAACAATTTATGGATTTCTGTAAAGCCGATCTTTCAAACTCTAAGGACAATTTATTTCTCAACATTATGAACATCAATTAATATAAATAAAAATATCACTAATTCATTGTGGCTGTCTCAGGAATGTTTATTACCCATTCGAATTCACTTCAGTTTCTAATTCGTATAACTGACAACAACAATCCAAAGAAACAGGAGGTGATGAGTGACTTGCTTAAATTTCTAGATTTGGTCCAGAAACATGCCGATAAGGAAGGATGTCAACATTGCCCTGATATATTAGAATCTGTCTTTGAACGATAAAATAAGACATTCTAACGGTTGATGTACTCTTGTTGAATATGCGTACCATAATTAGCGCATTAAATGGTAATCCTAAATTGATATTTATAGATTGTAACAATCTAACGTGGGCCAGCACATTTAATCCTGCTAGTATATAATAAATTAATAAATCTGACGATATCGATTTTTGTGAAGTCCGGCATCCATCAATGCGTCCATTGAAAAAGGCCGATCTTCCGGCTTGGATATTTGGGTGTCACGCTATGTCACATCTTGAACACTGGTCACATTTTTTGCCGATTTGGTTTACTACTTCAGGTCAAATATTAGTTGGGTGCTAAATATTAACATGAATCTTACTATTTTTGACACATATGGTAGAGTTATTTGTTGCCCCAAAAATGCTCCTACAATTTTACAAGTGACTTAACCGCCCGGCGTTCGTCCGTGGCAGCGTAGGCTTCGATGCCGTTGAGATCAGTCGTGAAGTCAAAGACGCATCCAGGATTGATAATTCCTTCTAAAACATCAACAAGAAGCTCCGACATGTAGGCTCGAGCCGGCGCCGGACCACCATGCATACCTACATTATGATAGAACATATTCTGAACAGGTCTCTCGACGCCGTGAGGCATACCAACATAACCAACTATCGAGCCGGGTCGTGCTATAGCTAGTGCCATCTACATAGACTCGTTTGTACCAACGCATTCAAGTGAAGCGTCGACACCTACTCCATCTGTCAACCCCAATACAGTCTCGTTTGCTTCTCCACCACGCTCTGCTATGATATCCGTAGCACCGAATTCTTGAGCAAGCTTTTGGCGAGCCGGGTTTCGGCTCAAGGAAATGATTCGTTGTGCGCCTAAACGTTTAGCAGCAATGATAGCACAAAGGCCTACAGCTCCATCACCGACGATGGCAACTGTATCACCTTTCTTGACACCTGCACATATGGCTGGGTGGTGTCCTGTGCACATGACATCAGAGAGCGTGAGCAACGAGGCTAATGTTTTGTCTGTATAACCTGAACCGGGAACCTTAACTAGAGTGCCATCTGCTAATGGCACCCGTATGGCCTCGCCCTGTCCTCCTTCGATCCCATTGGCTCCCCATATGCCGCCTACAACACATGCAGATGTGATTCCTACTCTACAGTTTGGGCATGTGCCGTCGCAATATAAGAACGGTGCAATGACAAGATCACCTTAGCGATGTTTTTCACGCTATCTCCAGCTTGTTCCACAACACCAAGAAATTCATGGCCAATCGGGCTACCCGATGTATAGTCGGACTGCCCACGATAGAATCATAGGTCAGAGCCACAGACACATGTCAGCGCGACGCGAACTACAACATTGGCTGGCTCTTTGATTATGGGATCCGGTCGTTCACCAAGCTCAATGACGCCTTTATTCTTGAATATTGCAGCTTTCATAATTAATACTTCAACTCCACTAAACTATAGTAGTTATTGTAATCCGTGAAATGCATACATTGTAGTATAGGAAATGTCGTCAACATAAGATATGATTAGTCTAACCAAGTTGTTACTATCATACTTTTACAGTTTTAGTCATAACACAACTACTGGAAAATAAATTTGTAGACCTTGTAAAATTACGCTGCAAGATACTTATTATTTCCCAGAGTTCCGAGTGAAAGATAAAGAGTATAACATTTTATTACATCTGAAAAATACATGCAACTACAATGTGGAACAGCATTCAGTATCTCACAACGCGATACCTATCATTAGTAATTTAATGTATTTCTTTATCATACGGTTGAATTTTGTGTGATCAATATCAATTGATTGCTAGTCTTTAGTGAGAATGCCTTCATTTGGAAAGAAGCTCATTTATTCAATGTGAGGAATACTCGGGATCTTTTAAGTAATGGATCACCTATAGGGAGAGGGATTATCGATAGCGAACTATGTTCTAAGCTTTCAAATTGTTATTCTGTGCATGGCACTGAATTTTACTGGCTTGCTGGTCGCTCATCAGCTTTTCTCTTTATGTTCCAAATGATAGCGTTCTATCATTAATCTAATTACTTCAGTGTATTTACTTGGATGGGAGTAAACGTCCATTACTATTTTTTTTAGATTTTCTGGACTTAACATTTGCTTTGAATAATTCAGATCCTTACCAGCTTTGTATAACTCTCCTTCTGGGATCTGCCACCTCATTTGTTCTTCTTTACGTTTCCAAATTCTCATATGTTCTAGCTCTGTTTTATATCTGTCTCCTTCTTGTTTTGCTTCTTGTAGTTCCTGCTTTAATTGTTGGTTTTTTTCAAATAATGGCCTATCATTCCAGGACTCTTCAAGTCCTTTTTTAGTTGTATGATAACTTTCCAATGAGATTTGTTTTTCTGACTCTAGTTGTTGTATTTGATTTATTAGATTATCTTTTTTAACTTTCAATTGTTCAATATACTCTGGAAAATTCTCAAGAGGGATATTGAGCTTATCTACTGCCCAATACATTTTATAAATACTATCAAAAAACTGCTTTGTGGATAGGTTCTGTTTAAAGCAAAATACTTCCAGGCTTACTATCAAGGACTCCATTTTCTTTTCAGTTACTTGGTCGAGATTGTAGATATAATCTTCTTCTCCATCTTCTCCATCCTTCTCCTCCTCTCCTGGTCTAACATCTAATAACCATTCCTTTTCTTCAAGAACTTCTCTCAACCTAATCAAGGCTGCAAATGATTCTACCTTCATACCTCTGTTTACGAGGTTTAGGCCAACTTCCCTTAGCAGGTCAAATTCGGGATCATCCCTTCTATATTCCTTAACTGTGCCACTTACAGGACCAGCTCCGATTTGTACTTCATTTGCAATTTGATCTCTGCTTTTCCCTTGGAGCCATTTTCTAATAACCTCAATTTTTATTGGCTTTGGAATCTTCGAACCCAATTCTATATCTCAATAAATATTACAAAAGCAACAATAAAACAGACAGAATAATTAATAAATTTAGTTGTGAAAATCGGCTTAAAATGAACATGAAGGCTATATGACATAGATCTGACGACTATTTGACGACTATTTGACTGGCATTTGACGAAGATTTGAGGCACTTCAAAACAGATTCAATTGAATTTAATATATAGTAATATGGCATTATGGAACCTGTTCATAAAGAAATAATCCAAACTTCTGATGATTCCCATTACATTGTTTTAAAACAATTGGATAAGCTGGAAGTATCTTGCAGCAAATGCTTGTTAGATTAGTACTCATGATGATTTGTGAATAAAGTAAGAATTAGCCGCCATTCAGATGAATGTTTGCTATTCTTGTAGTGCTTTATGAACAAAAGAGATTGCGATTGATCCTTCGCCCACTGCGGACGCAACACGTTTGATACTGCCGCCTCGTACATCACCCACCGCAAAAACACCTGGCAAACTAGTTTCAAGCAAATATGGTTGACGTGTAGGATACCAGCCTGCAGCGCTAAGACTTTCTGGGGATAGATCAAGTCCTGTCTTTATGAAACCTTTATTGTCGAGTGCGACGCAGCCATCAAGCCAACTGGTGTTTGGATCGGCACCCATCATGACAAATAGGTGTTTAATATCGTGCTCCTCAGTCTGTCCCGTTTGATTGTTCTGCCAGCGAACGAATTCTAGATGATCGCCCCCTTCGACTGCTACGATCTGAGTGTACGGCAGTAATACTATCGTAGAAGTTTCTTCTATCCGACGAATCAGGTAGCGCGACATGCTCTTGGCTAAACCGGCTGACCTGACGAGCATGTGCACGCGCTTCGCAGTTTCAGCCAGAAACACGGCTCCTGACCGGCTGAGTTTCCTCCACCAACCACAATCACCTCTTCTCCACCACATAACTGTGCTTCCACAAAAGTCGCGCCGTAATATACGCCCGCACCTTCGAAGCGCAACAAGTTTTTGCATGGCGGCCTTCGATAGGCTGCCCCCGTTGCAATCATGATACTGCGTGCAGGAATTCGAGATCTATTCTCTATTTCGACAACTTACGGTTTACGGTCGCAGATAAGTTGTGTGGCCTTTGCAATGAGTATATCAGCGCCAAATTTTTGAGCTTGAAGATAAGCTCTAGATGCCAGATCCTGGCCGGAGATACCAGTGGGAAATCCCAAGTAATTTTCGATTTTAGAGCTTGAACCAGCCTGACCACCAGGAGAACCCGTTTCCAGTACCATAACATCTAGTCCTTCTGATGCGCCATACACTCAGCCGCCAGCCCTGAGGGACCAGCGCCGATGATTATGAGATCTCGCACATGGGTTTGCTCAATAGACTCATTAAAACCAAGGCAGTCTGCAATTTCTTGATTACTAGGATTGCGCAGTACCAATTGGCCTCGACAGATCAATACTGGTATTTCGCTGGCAGAAATTTGAAAGCTATCCACTAGATTCTGTACATCAGGGTCGCGTTCCAGATCCATATAGGAGTATGGTTGTCCATTGCGCATCAGAAACTCTTTGATTCGATGTGTACTGGCAGAATATGTTGACCCTACTCAGAACAACATCTCCAACACCAGCAGCTATTAATTCTACCTTACGCAGGATGAAAGCCCTCATCATTATCTCACCAAGTTCAGCATCAGTCTGTATCAAAGCTAGCATTTGTTGCCGATCCAGTTCTATTACCTTACCTGGCTTAGTGGCACGAACGCGGAAGAGACTCCTCCGTCCGGCGAGTGTGCCAACCTCGCCAGTGAACTGGCCGGGTTCATAGGCTATGACAAGGGTCTCAACAGGAACTGAAGGTCGCACAACCTCAGCTCCCCAGAGATAATCACAAAGAATGGTGCCGCGCTGTGTCCCTGCTCATAAAGTACTTCGCCAGCCGTCATCGAGCGCATGTGCCCGCGTGCTGCAATACGACTGAATCTGTGCTGGCGTTAATTTCGGAAATATTTGCTCAATACGAGAGCTGGTTATAGGAAGTCCCCTACGCGTATTAGACATAGTTGTGATTTATAGTGTACCTGCTCCTCATAAATCATCGCTTGAATCTTTCTATCTTTCTTTTTCTGAAAAAGAATATACAATGATGATGTGAATTCTTAGACTTAATAAAAGATAGGTTGTAAAAAAGATTAGATCTGGCACCAACAAACTCTGAGGATTGTGACGAAGTATGTTGATGCGTGCAACCCATATAGATCCATTGAAACAGTAAAAAGAAAATTGACTATCTCAAAA
>CAVXZB010000031.1:0-16647 GCA_963765895.1 uncultured Nitrososphaeraceae archaeon
TGGAATAGAATATGCACCTATCAAGTTTGAGATGACAAATGATGTGTCTCGTTGGTTTGTAAGAGCCCGGTAAGATTTTAGCAAAAGCCGAGGCGTTAACTGGACGTACAAGACACCTCCTGGTAGAAGAGAGCAAACAATTAACCCACCTGGGAGTGAAGTAGGGCAAGGGGGAGTCGCGACTTGGAGAAATCACTTGCTGACGAGGCCGGATGCAAATGGGCTTCAAATGAAAGAAAAGGAAAGTCGAGCAAGGATATTCCATTTGATTGGAATGGTCCATAAAGGCTGTTCAATATCTAGGCCGGATTACATAACATCAGACCAAGATTAACTAATATGAAAACTGCGACCATCATCATTGAACTACAATATCAATATCTGCGGCCACATGGCTTGTATCGATGTGGCAATACAATGCAATGATGTCATCGATGATGATGTTCCATACCGATTTGGCAGCATTATCATTATTTGTAGTAATATGGACTGCTGGTATGACTGCAATGATGTTCCCAGCCATAATACCAATGATTCTTATTTACAATCGGCTAACTGGTTCTAATAATACTAGTCATAATTCTGGTAATAGTAACCATAATAGCCAAATGATATATCACAAGAGCAATGATGATGATAATGAGAATGCCAATAATGAAATTCTGAATCCAATGAAAGAAGCAAGAGATAAGAGCACTATTCGCAGTTTAAGACACACAATTCAGACAAGGTCATATAATATTATGGCCTTTGTATCATCATATCTTGCGATTTGGGCATTAACTGGAATTATTCTACTGGTTGGATGGTCTTTCTTATTTGATACGCTGCTTTTGCAATTAGGGATAAATGATAGTCTTCAGATGAGACAACAACAACAACAACAACAACTATCAATCAATACTATATACGCGATTGTACTTGTTATATCAGGAGTATATCAGTTTAGTCCATTGAAAACCAGATGCCTGGGCTACTGTGAATCTCCGCTTAGTTTCTTTATGAGAAGATGGAGAAAGGGTATGGTAGGGGCTGTGAAAATGGGTGCATATCATGGTCTTTATTGTCTTGGCTGTTGTTGGCCATATTTCCTACTTATGGTAGCATTAGGATGGATGAATTTGCTCTGGATGGGACTATTTGCTGCGATCATATTTGCTGAGAAGATATGGTCCAAAGGTGGGCTTTGGATTGCCAGAATTACTGGTGTATGTTTCATAACAATCGGCATATTATCCTGGGCTGGGATAATATCGTTACCATTTAATGCTACGAATAATGTTAGTGGCAATAGAATGTCAATGGATATGCCCTCATCACAAACACACGATATATCGACATCTCACAATTTGATAACTAAAAATGGTACAAATAGTGAGCAAGGTATTGATAAGAGTTATAATGCCAATAGTAAGAATAATACAATGAACGGTATGGTAATGAAAATGATAATGGTTGTCATTACCATATATCGTGCCTTTTAGGAGTCAATTTGGTGATCAGAATGTGCTTTACAAATTTACCGTTCTGACTTTGTGCTATAGCCCTGATGAGCCAAGATTTATGCCTTGTTTAACATCACTCCGGTATCCCTCTAGTTATGATCCGTTAGGTAAAATTTCACGATGTCAGCCAGAAATATAAAATACTAAATAGTGGGATAGTCATCATAATTATAGAAGGTTACAGAAGAGGTCAGAAAATTGTCTGAAGGAGATCAGACTAACAGAATAAAGGAAACTGCAATCCATTCAGTCAGTTCGATCGAACAGGTTGAAGCAATTAATGCGCTTGCACAATATGGAAATAAAGCAATGTCAATATAACAGAAGTGATAGACTCAGGCGAACACGAGAAGGTTAAGATACTTGGATACAAAGCTATTCAAAAGATTAAGACGCATCATTTAGGTTGAAATGAATTAATTGATATATTCCAGTTTTGTAGTTTAAACAGCTACAGTGATGACCTCCTCCATACATATAGAGATTGGCTGTTTCACCTAATAACGATAGAGGTTTGAGTATATTTTAAATGACTAGCAACCAACCAATGATAAGGTGCTAGCTGCACCCCATGGAATGATTTTAGAAGACGAATATGGACGAATGAACACTATAAGCGTTGGAATGCTTGATTACCTAGATTGTCAAATTAAGAAAGTGAAAATAATCTAACATCATGCAATTTTACTGCAGCGTCCTTCAATGCCTGCAAGTATAGGATCATTAATAAGTGTCATTCCTTTCCTAAAGTCACATTGGGGCGCAGTGTTGAATACAAAACCGAGGTAATAAACGAAAGGTCACCAAAAGTATATTGTAATTGGCAGGAAGTAGAGACACTCGTAGAGAACCTAGCTAGTAAAATAAAAAGATCATCTAAAAAATATGATGTTATCCTAGCGATTACGAATGGCGGGATTATTCCAGCTAGATTGATTGCACGAGAGCTGAATATTAATGATATAAGGTTTATATTAATTAGAAACAAACAATTATTTATGAAAGAAGTATATCCATTAAGTAAAGATAAAAAATATCTTGTGGTTGATGAGATATACGATACTGGTAATACATTTTTCAAAGTATCTGATGCATTGATCGAGTTTAGTTGCGACTTTGTCTTTCTTATAAGTAGATACAAAAATAGCAATGCTAAGACGGTCGCGAAAGTTTTGAATCACGATAAATGGGTTGTATTTCCATGGGAAAATTAAAAATATAATCCTTGATCTATTTTGAGGAAATCTAAATGAGATGGTTTATATGCACATAAGATTTTTCAGCTATTACACGGTGGGATATTGGAATATTTATAACATTGAATTCTGAATTTGATAAAGCTGTAATTACTCAATGAAGTGCTGTTAATGATCGTGTTTGTTTATTCGATTTGGCAAAGGCCATGCACGAAGGTATCAAGGGATCTCAACTTGTACGGGTTAATAATGCGGGACATGGATTTTAGGATGAGGTAAGAGAAAAGGTGAATTTGGGGCTCGCTAGATTTATAGACTGGGCCAGCATGCAATCAAATCTAGCTAACGATATTCTTTATCAAATATGTGAATAAGAATTATAATAAAGATAACTAATATAATAATACGGACTGTGATTGAGTGAGTAGGTTGACCATAACATCTATGTATATTATTCAGTATAATATTATGAGCATTTATCATGTCAACTTCATATGTCTTAATTGGTTGTGAATTAGGGTGCGAGTTAGCTATTATGGACGAGATCAGAACAATACGTGGTGTGGAAGATGTTTGCGGAGTATATGGTTGCTCGTACAATATTATTGTCAAAGTAACAGATAATTCTCAGTATCTGCTTGAAACTATAATCAGAAATATAAGAAGGATTACGAAAGTGAAATCTACACAAACAATGATAGTAATTGAAGGAAAAAGGATTATTCATTAGTTAGTTGTTTGAGAATACCAACTTACATGGCAGAGTATTGACTTGGCCAAGATGGCAAGATATACAGGCGTTACCAATTAAGTATCAGAATATGTTTAAAACCATGCAGTTATAGTCTTTCAATAAATACTTGCACTACAACATTGGCTCCTCTGTGTGTGGTTACTCAACCTGGCAAGGACCATTTTATCCCTCAATCTAGATAATTCCATATGGCTAAGGTATTATTGTCAAGTGTTCGTCTCAAATAAAATCAGATTCAGTCATCCGATATTACCCTATAACCGACATATCAAAAAGATAGGATTTGCTAGACAATACGCAAAGGTGTTATACACAGCATTGGAGAAATCACAAAACACGGAGCTTGAATACAATCGAACCGGTTCAGGTGTAGATAATACTGCATATATATTCAGGGAGATCAGGAAGTAACGGAGTATGGGTATATGTCAGAATCTACGGCACTCCTTTATTTTTTAGTTATAATAGTGGATATAATAATTGCAGGATGGCTATTACTATAATAGGAAACCAGAAAGTGACTGACGTAAAACAGTAATGACATCAATCTATGCAATAATCATAAGAAAATATGAAAGGATTCCTCCTTTCACCGACGGAAAAATAATAGAGACAAGGCTACTTTAAAGAGGTTATCAAAATGTTTGAAGATCGGCAATCTGTTTTGGTATCACAAAATACAACATCTTATTGCATTGCTCATATCATCAGAAAAATAAATATTTTATCTGCTTTATCATTCTAGATTTTATTTCCTCTACTGCTTTCCAACTAGTATTGGCTTTGCCAGCTGATATTCTTTATCGCTTAAGAGGTTCGAATGGCAATTAGATGTATGTCCAAGATTATGGAAATATCCTTGTGATTCTACACTTGACAAAGGTACCAATCCATCATTAGGTTTTGGAAGCTGAGAATATCCAATTCCTCCCAAAAGCTGTGGGCAATTCAGCAACAGGGAAGGATTCCAGTCACCAGCAATAGTATAGTATTTTGTATTTGGATTCATCCTGACTTTGGTATCTGCTGCTCCAGGTTTCAAGTCTTCGACAGCTGGTTTACAAATATTGCTTGATTGTGCAATAGGTGAACCTCTGTTAGGAGTTCCAATCATTATTAGATTTGCAACAGCTTTATTAGCAGAATAACTGTTATTTGCCAAAAATACTCTTGCATCTAGCCCTCCCTTGCTATGACCAACAATATTTACTTGTTTAGGAGAAGATTCAGTGGTCGTCATATTCTTGAGAATTTGTTGGACCTGTAAATTTAGCTCCTTCGCATGATCTGCAGCTGAGCCACATTTATCATCTGATTTATAAAATGTAATTGGATAAAATGTAATACCATCTTTTTTTAGTAAATCTTCCCATTTTGACCATGTTGATTTATCTGAAGCATAGCCATGTATCAAAAGCACTGGAAGCAGTTTCTTTGTAGCAGAACCATTCACAGCAGCATTAGTTATTTGAGATTGACCATTTGCTATAAATACAAACGATCCAATAGCAATTAATATGATCATTATAGGTATAGTAACCATTGCAATTATTTCCTTATTCATATCTGTCAACTCATATAGGCTACAATAACTTATATTGATTTCATATACAAAACCTAAAATTCAATATTTTGAACGGATTCGACAGTTCTTCAAGTAAGTGTCCTATCTTCTGCCCCGATCCTTATGGTAAGTTATGGTTTAGATATTTTTTCCTATATCCTAGAAAAACCTAAATTTATTACCACCTTTTGCTTGTGGATATGGCGGAGGACAATTCATTTCTTCAAAATTATAATAATAACCATGGCCATGTATAGATTCACGTGTTCGGACTCTCTTTCCATTTTCTTTGGCTAATTCCTCCCAAGCATTGAAACCTTCTTCAAAGTTGTACAAGTTAATAGGAGTATTATTGTTATTGTATGTCGAAGAAGGCAGATAAGAGGAAAAAGAATTCGTACTATCAGTCTTCAAGTGCTCACGCCACAGCTTTACTCTAAGGCGCGGCGAAAGAGTTGCAGAAACAATACCCAAATCAAATTCTGTCGAGGCTTCGAATCCATCTCTGTCTGTATTTGCAGATCCAACTGTAATCCATTTGTCGTCAACTATCATGAGCTTTGAATGAATATAGATCTGTCTTCTTCTCTCTTTGAATATATTATGCTGGGATATCAAGGAATATGTCCTAACCCTTTTTTCTGTTTTTTGCTTCATTTATCTTTTGATATATTAATCTAAAATTTTCCTCTCCATCAACCATAAATGTTATACAATTATCAAATGTAGTTTCGCCAAATCTGCTACGCGGTCTCAAATACACATTCTTAAAAATTCACAGGAATTTATAAATCACTATTTAACGTACGCTGTTAAGTTGGAAAGACTAGATTCTTTTCTAATTTTATAATGACATACCAAGAAAAATTACAATTGAATTTAAGATATAGTCGACAGTTATCGGATACAAATAGTGTAATCCCGCCGACAATTAGCTTGGCTTGTAAGACTATAAACTATATACTAGTTTATATAATAGATTAACCTGGAATAAATCCTTTATATTAACGGGAGTAAATACAAGTACGACTGAAAAAGCAACAATTGAGGATAACGAATGATCACAATATATGGTTCATGCTATCCTCATATGGTAAGAATATATCCAAGAAATTCGCAAGGAATGAAAAAAGAGTTCTCTTAAATTATGATAAATATCTGATAGATAAATCTTACCAACTATTTAGAGGTGCTCTTCATTCAGACAAAACACTTCAATTATACAAGCAACAATTATGGCATTTTTGTAATTTCATCAAAATGATAACTAAGAATATTACTTCGAGGTATGTTGAAGGTAACATCAATAGAGTGATACAATTACAACACATTCTGCAAGATTATGCTTTATTTATACAAGCCAAGATAACTAGTGAACAGATCACTACCGCATCGGCTCATAGTATGATTCCTCCTGTAAGATTGTTTTGCGAAATGAACGACATTATACTTAATTGGAGAAAAATAAACAAACTCTTGCCACATGATAATGGTAACGCAACAGATGAAGCATATACAAGAGAACAGATAAAGAAGATGCTAGAGCATTCAGACTTGAGAGCCAGGATTCCTATACTTTATGGCATCAAGTGGAATGAGATTGCACAGTTTTGTTGGCCTTAGGGATGGAGATATACGACCTATCTATGATGAAACGACAGGAAAGAAACTAGTTGCGACTCATGTAGTTGTTTACAAGAGGAACAGACGATGAATATGATACTTTCATCTCACCTGAGGCTTTCTCCATATACCAAGAATATCGAAACCTTCGCATAAAGTTTGGTGATGTACTAAATAAGAGTCCAATACTTTTTGAGAAGATTTGATATAAGTCCTGATGGTAAGACGGCAACATTAGATATACAAAGCCAATAGCACTATCGACGGTGGCTGGCGTAATAAGAACTGTAACTCACAAAGCTGGTATTAGGGGAGTCTCGGAAAAGTATAAAAGACAGATACAATATCAAAATTGCTCATAGATTCAGAAAATTTTTCAATACTGCATTAAGCAATATTAGAACCAAGGAGGGAAGACTTGCTATCGACTTTATCAGAAAGGAAATGATGATGGGTCATGCTTTAATGAATATACATACACTGGAAGAAAATTACAATAGGGCTTATAGGTCGAAGATGTTGCTTGAAGACTATCTAAAGGTAGTGTCAGACTTGACTATATCAGATGAAGAACTCATGAAAGTAGAGGTAAAGAAATTGCAAACTGACATATAATATGAAATCAATAGAGATAGAACTATCAGAAAAAGATAGAGGGATTCAGTCTGTGAAGCAGAAATATGATGAAATGAATGTTACACTTCAGAATATTTTAAGTGTTATTGGAAATGGAGATCAGTCTCCCAAGAACAGAATATCGAAGCAGTTAATTATGAAAGGGAATACGAACCAGATCTTAGGGATTAGATATATTTAGAAATTAATTTACCATAAATTATGCCGCCTTGTTTGTTCAATATATCGACCATACACAAATTTGCATCATGGTATCACGTTATAGAACGTATTACGTTAGAAAAAGTCCTGACGTCATATACGTTTTAGTCAGAGTCTAATACCATCTGCATACCAATTCCCGTGAGGCTCTTCGTGAAACACTATTATTACATCCTTTTTGTCTACATTGAATATCTTTATAATGTCGCCCGTAATTGCTTCTGCCAGCCTATCTTTCTCTCGTTGTGTTCTACCACTATAAGTGGAAATTGTTATTATTGGCATAGAATAATAGACTAAATCTTGAATGTAAGCATTTTGCTCTGATTACACAATAAGTTAATAGAAATGGATGACATTACATGTCCAGATTTTGAAAAGGCCAGAGAAGAAGAGCACAAGAAGATTAATCTAGCAATAGTAGCAGCAAATAATCACTATGCTGGATTTGGTCCTGGAACTAGACTTGTGCCATACCTCCATCTGCGAATAATTCGATACCAGTAATAAAACTGCTGTCATCTGATGCTAGGAACAGCACAGCTTTTGCTACTTTCATCAGGTCTTCCAATCCTGCCAAGCGGCACCTTGGCCACGAGGTTAATCTTTATCTGTTCGACCTCCTCCTTAGTCTGCGCCAAGCCATCAAAGGCCGGCGTGTCGATCGGACCAAGACTATACCATTGAATCTGATCTTACGATGTTTTCAGCTCCGCTACCCAAGTGCGAGCAAATGATCGTATGGCGGACTTTGGTTGCACTGTAAACTGATGTTGCCTCGATTCCTTTAGATCCTCCAATCGAAGCATTTAGAATGATCGAACCACCGTCCTGAAACAGAGGACTGGCATTTTGAACTGTAAACAGAAGTCCTTTAATATTAATACCAAATATTTTATCAAACTGCGCCGCAGTAATTGTTCCTAGTAGAGATAATAACCAATACCGGCATTAGCAAACAGAATATCGATACTACCTTTCTTCTCCTTCACAGTGACATACAACCGATCAAGATCTGCCATTTTGGAGACGTCACCCTGTATACCACTGACATTTTTGCCGATTTGCTTAATGGCTGTTTCAAGTTCACTTTGGCGTCGACCTGTGATGAAAACATACGCACCCTCTGATACGAACTGTTGTGCCATTGCAAGACCTATGCCACTGTTTCCACCAGTAATTAGTGCGACTTTACCTTCAAGCTTTTTCATCATTTATTACTTTAATGCTTGGGTCTTTAAGTTTGTAGTTTTTGCTAACTCTTCTGTTGATCCAACCTTAATGCCTATAACCAAATCTGTAATGCATTCATATGCGGCATCCTACACTTGGAATACCATATTGGTCTTACGAAGATGCAGAACTAATACTTCACTGAAGAAAGGATTTAACTTCCCTAAGTTATTGCAAGTTGATCTTCAGATATATTTTTGTAATGTAATGTAATGAATTGGACGTATACAGAAAATCACAGAGAATTATGAAACCAAAAATAATAGAGGTAAACCCCTGCCAGTATCGTTTCTAGCTACAGCTAAGGCAATTTCTACTGCAAAAGCCATTCTTGCCAACTCAAATAGATGATCCAAGCTTCGCCTTCACAATAGGCAATATTTTATTTAGTATGATGTTATCATGATCCGAACGAATGTCAAAGGATGCCATTAGGACTGGATAATCATTATTTCCAATGTATATAGTGGCACGTTTAAGGTTTTCATATAGTGTGAATGAATAAATCACCTTACCGAGCTTCGACTCCATTTCCTTCCTACTATTCATTCTCATTACAGTATCAATGGAGTATATCTCTGACTCTGTCTGATTCAAGTAAGGAACAAGACCGTCTCGATACTTAACAACTACTTGCTTACCATATTTGTCTGCGATACCTACAAATCTTATGGAGTCATCGGATTGGACAATCTGGTTGCAGAGATCCTCTAGTTCGGTGCCGGTCATTCAACTACCATTTGTGTGGCGCATTTAATAAATGAATATAAACTAATTCCTCGGAATAAGTCATATTGAAAAAGGTAGACGCAATCGTAAGAGCAGAGAGAATGCCTCACATAAAGGAGCGTCTAAGGGATATGGGTGTCGCAGGAATGACCATATCAACTGTGATGGGTTGGAGCAAGACTAGAGAGCTTCACCTCCAGTGGAGAGGTCAACTTGTATCTTATGACTTAATCCAGAGGGCCAAATTTGAACTAGTCCTTCCTGATTCCCAAGTCAAAGAAGTCATAAAGGCTATAATAGAATCTGCAAGATCCGGGAAGAATGGTGAACAAGGAGATGGAATAATTTTTGTCTCAAATGTTGATCATCTAATAAATATCAAGTATTTGGGATAATGAATAGCGTTAGGTTATGTTACCTTATTGACTACTCATTTTTGATGTTAGCTCACGATATGAGCATCTTATCAAAGATTTATCATATAAAATATTCTTTCGCTTTTCCGACTGTAAACTAGATTATATATGAATGGGCAGGCTTTAAGATACTCTATTAATATGTACAAGACAGCAATCATCACTGGAGCTGGCAGGGGCATTGGAAAAGAAACTGCCCTTTTATTGGCTAAAAATGGTCTAAATATTGTCGTGTGTTCTAGAACTCAGGGTGAAATTGACTCAGTAATAAAGGAGATTAAGAAATTGAAGAATAATAATAACAATAACAATAACAATAATGCTATTGGTGTGAAATGTGATGTTAGTAAACCACTAGAAGTAAGCCAACTGGTTCAGAAGGCCATTGATTGTTTTGAAGGTGTAGATGTTTTAGTGAACAATGCAGGCATAGCATTTATCAGTAAATTAATTGATACCTCAGAAGAACAATGGAACAAAACTATCGATATAAATTTGAAAGGGACCTTCTTATGTACCAAAGCTGTTCTGCCTTTAATGTTGAGAAATGGATCTGGTGTAATAATTAATGTGAGTTCAGGAGCAGGAAAAATGGGTTTCCCTAATATTTCTGCGTATTGTGCGAGCAAATTTGGTATGATAGGATTGACTGAAAGTCTAGCGTGGGAAGTGAGTGACACAAATATAATTGTCATGGCAATATGTCCAGGCGAAGTAAATACCCGGATGCAGGAAGATTTAGATAAAGACTATCACAGAGAAAATAAGAATAAAATGTTAAAGCCGGAACAAATCGCGCAAAGAATTGTCGAAATGATATTTAATAATCGGCATAAATACATCAGCGGTCAATCGGTTATAATCGATACGTGATATTACGTTGTTGTTCTGATCAAATAAATTCAGAACAAGTATTATATGTTTGGCTGCAATACTTGGTCTATTTTTAAGATATACTGATTATGCTACATATAAAAAAAATAATAATAACAATAATATGAAGATTGTGACCAGTGAACATATCTTATTGTTGTAATTATGACGATGGATATAAGGGCCTTCCTAATCAGCTATTTTTGATTTTACTTTTATTTTAGATTCTTTAGATAATATTGCCACAGTTATTAGTATGTAAGCGACTTGCCCTAATTCACATATCAAGGCAGTAATATCTACACTTCCTCCTTTTCTTGTAATAGGATTATCGGGAAACAGTGTAATGACATAAAGTATTATAAAACCTGCATTTCCTACGATTCCTATATAATACCAAAGTCTTCCCCATCTTTTTAGCATAGGCAATATCCAAAATACTTGTGCAATTCCGGATCCTAAAAAGAATATTGCAACTGCCAGATTTTCAAATACCATGGGAAATGCAAATGGTATGTACAGATGTACTATTCCAGCAGTTGCAGTAGCTACTGCAGCAGCAATAAAGTAGTATCGGTAATGTTGAAATGAAGGCTGTTGTTGTCTAATATTTTTTGACACGTTCTACCTGTACTTCTTATTTTACTTTATATTTATATCATTGTCTTTCCTTTAATCAGCGCAATGCGCCACTTAAATGGATTTTTAAAGTACCAATTAGTTCGCGTGTCAAATTATCTAATCTAATCTAATCTAATCGTAGCTATTATTGTTATTTCAATATGCTCGAGCTGAACAAGCGTAAAAGCAATACAGTAACACCAATATAGAGTGCTGTTATTGATACGAACCATAAAATATCATTTTCGATCAATAAAATGGGATATCTTAAACAACAATAAAAACATGTGGCATTTCCCGAATTATCCTACCACTCTCTTTTTTCCGATCATCAACTAGCCTTTAAAGGTAGTAAAGTGTCACCTCTGAATAAATAAAGCAGGTTATTGATAAGACAAAATTAATATCAGCCAGCCCTATTTGAAATATTTGTGAAGTCATTCCATATTCGAGTGATTATTATGTGAGGCGTTTGATAAGATCGCTATTAGACATTTATTGCAAGTCATGCCCGATGTTATCATAAATAAATGTCGGCGTAATCGGTCTCGAGCTGATGGGATCACAAATAGCAATCAGGCTAGACTTTAGAGCGTTATATCGTTACAGTTTTTAGCAGGGACAAGTCAAGAGTACAGAAGATCCTTGCATCCAGTACAACTAATTTAAAAGCGGCTAGTTTACCCAAAGAGATAGGAGATACTTGCGATATGGCCATAATTTGTGTAAAAGATAATCAAGCTGTAGTAGATGTATCGTTTTCATCTGGAGGCACCAAAACGGAGTAACAAACCTCTAATTATATCCTATCTAAAAGGGCATTCTAAATCTGTGCGCATTATCTATAGCCATATATCTTCTTACAACTAGATTTTAATTTAGACATACAGCTTCACGTACTTAGATAAGACGCGAGATCACATTCAATGCTTATTCTTGTAGCATGTTCACTTGTTTACTGAAGTAGGTTAACGAACTGCAATTTATATGTCAATTTGGGTGATATCATTAGTATGGCTCATTACCTGCTGGCACTATTGTTGTTTATACTCAATTCAGTAACATAAAGCCTTAGCTTGTCGTCGCAGTAGGCAGCAGCTTCCTCTGTCTTTCGCTTTTTCTTTTTAGCTTCTAACTGCTTCGTCATTAATCGTCTAGCTATTCTTGGATTATTCTTCTCTAGCCATTTTGCAAATGCTTCCTCCTCTTTCAGATTTTTTTGTAAAGCTTTGATAGTTTTCTTTTCTGTATTTAATAATTCAAGTGCTTGAATACCACCTTGGTACATAATTGCCTCCGCTTTTTCTATTATCAGATCATTTAGTGATTCCCAAACTTCTCTTTCATTAGTAGAACTTCCAGCTTCTATCATGCTTTTCAGAGATTGCGGCGGCTCAGGTATAGGCAATCTACCACTCTCGGTGATTGGTTCTCCACCCATCGCTATTATTCTATCCTTTAAACGTCCCTGTTGTTCTCTTGTCTGGACTAGATGGCGACCAAGTCTTTCTTTGATTTCCGCATCAATAGTTTCAGATAATCTCTTCTCCAGCCTATATACAGCAGCATTTTCATATGACAACGCAAGGTTAAGTCCAGCTAAGGCAATCATATTACTCCTATCAAATGGATACATCATCCACTTTCTTATAGCGCGTCGCCTATAATATCGTACTCGTGATATATAGATAAAATAATTCTAACACACTATCGTTTGTTTTTGAAATCAATCTCATAAAATAAGGTATTTCCAGAATAAATATCGCCTTTGACTCACTTAAATTGATACTCGTAACCAGTATTATAAAATACTGTACATTACTTTTGGACCTATATATGGTATTACCTAGCTACATTGAGAATCCACATTTACCCTTGATAGATAAACTGTCTGAGTTACAATTCGCCAAGCTATCTCCCTCTGTATAGACCATGTATACAGATTAAGAAGGTTCAGATCTGCACTTCATGTGAAGCTGACTTGATAATCTAACAGAATCTTAAATAATTTAACACACATTATTTAGAGCATTATTTGGATCAAACTAGCATTCCGAGAATCTCACTTACTGCAAATATTTGGATCGTTATACCGATATCCGCACTAATAGCAGCGGTCGTAACTACTAATTTCCTTTTTCTTAATTATGTGCACATTTTTAGCTCCATATTATGGACTGGGACGGACATATTTATGGCCTTTCTGTTGGGTCCTGTACTTAGAAGGATCAGCCTTTCTGCACGTAAAGAAGTAATTTTTTGGCTTATGCCAAAAATGGTGTTTTTTATGCCAACTATGGCTGCTGTTACAACTACAGCTGGCTATTTTCTTGCCTCAAAAATGGGTTTGATTACTGGAAATCCACCGGTAGTTTATTGGATTTCCGCTGTATTGGTTATTGTTATTATAATGATAGTACTCGGACTTGGTATATTATTGCCAATTAATCTCAGAGTGTATTTTGAGCTTAGAAAGAACGAATCTGACATGTCAAGAATTCAGAAACTTATGAAAAGGTACGTGACAGTAGTTGCAGTACAAGCCGCATTACAGTTTATTATAATCTTTATTATGGCAGAATTTGCTACGGGATTCTCACTTCATCTTTGAAAAATTATAGACACGTGAAATTAGCGTAAACCAACTTTAAAGATTCGAAATTTTCCATTCTTAATCATTAGATTTAGTTTAATTATGCTGATTCTTTAAAGTAATTCGATGCCGGTCTAGACTTAATTACCAGGTTCAAACATTCTATTGGTCTAATGTGAAAACAATCATTTCAATCTATGATTTGGATCAAGCATTATAACTATAATGTAGAACATGGTTGATAATATCTCATAATGTGGCGCTCAATAGTGATTCAAAGTCAGTTATTTCACAAATGACATTCTATGTATGATATTGATTGATCGCTGGTCTTATTTAATTGATATTTATCGTTAGTCCAGTACTCTAAATATATCTACGTCATTAACCAAAATTTGAAGCTGATTTAATTCCTCCTTCACTCTGTTAACAAAGTCATCAATTGCAATCGGTTTTGAAATAAAACATCTTCCATCCTGATCTAATTCTTGGAATGAGGTCTGCCAAATTTCATTGTACTTCTCAGATGCTGTCAGAAAACATACCTTAGCCTTATTGTCTATCTTTGTTATCTTCCTACATAATTGTAATCCATCCATCGTAGGCATACGTATATCAAGAATAATGAGCTCAAAATCATGGTTTAAAGTTTAATAATGCTAATAGAGAATCATTATACACATCTACCACAAACCCGTGATCTTCCAAAACTGATCGAAATAATGAAGTAAGGTAAGTTTCGTTATCTACAAGTAATATCCTTTTTGATTTAACATTGTGATTATTGCTGTTCATTCCTATTTTTCTCGTCCTTTATCATATCACGCTACCATTAATACTAATGGATTTTACAGTTAAACCCGACTTCGGTAGTAGTAGTAAGGCCGCATGAATTCAAACAAATTAACGGCCGTTATAGAATCCAGTCGGTCTTGGAATAACTCCTGTGACATCAGAGATTCGCTCTAACTGCTGGATCGATTGGACAGGAAGTACCGTCTGGATCCTTTGTATTATATGTTGTATAACATAGTTAACTCTGGACAAAATAGCAGTTTAATTATATCTGTAGTTGCGATTCTGATCGCTGGTACATCAACCTCAATCAAGTTATAACTTGATTGCAAGGATCCACCGACTTTTTTTAATGATTTATTGACCTACATATTATATCCCTGCCTAGTTTTAAAATAACAATTTATCTCTATTTTTTTAGAAATGTCGCTAGATCCTCTCCTTGATGGTGGTAGATGCAGACTAAAACACTAGTGACATTATGTTCCATGGAGACAATAGCAATCTTTGGTAATTAATACACTTGTTCATAATGTTATATGATGATAATATAACACTTGCACAGACCGAAATAGATAAAATCTATTTAATGGTCTTCTGGCTCTAGAATTATCACTCTAGTTTTTTTTAGTAACTCGAATGTGGGTTAGGCCTAGCTCATTGCAATTGCAATGGTAAATCAAGTCATTAGTTGACAGACATTTTTATCTTCGACTGCTAACAGGTTAGTTGAACTATATAAATTCTATATGCTATATAATTCTCTGATCACACTATACAGATTTTTTAATAACATTTATAAATATCATAAAAAATTATATTAATTAAAGGTATAAGATTCGATGAATTCCATTAACTTTATAAAACCGTTTCTGCATGAGTGCAATTGCCATTTTGCGCTTTGTGAAACATGCTTTTGGTGCGCAAGTTATTTTTTGCCCAAATCAAGTTCGGAAGATGTTTTCGATAAGGTTTTGATTTGCCCTTACTGTAAAACCACACCCTCACTTATTCCATTAAACAGTAATGAAAGCTATATTATATCAATGAATGCTCGCTCGTGGACTTGAAGTCCAGTTCTCCAAATTAAGATAGAAAATTACCTTTTCATTTTATTTAGAGTTATAACTAATTAGGTCTATGTCCTCAGTTATAATGAGATATGAATTAATAATTACGCAAAGGTGTTTAAAGATATTGACATGTCAAGAAAGCAAGAAAAGTATAGTCAATATCAAATAAAATTGGTACCGTTACTACTTACCATTAACTAAATATATTGAGTATAGTATCTAGAAGTAGAGACGGATATACTTCAATAGAATACTGTTTTTGGAGAGACAAAGTCAATAAACGTAAGTTTTCTATCATCTCAAACGCATTGAATGTTGTGTTATAGATTCTCTAAGTTATTACTGCTACATATTTTCTACAAGGTTTTTGATAATGTATCTATGACAATGGTCACCAACTATGGTGGAATCACAATAGCATAGTAGCGTGATATCTTTACCATCATTTACTAATTGTTTTAGTTCCCTAATTCGTTCTTGGGCATCAGTAGATTTCATTTCCATTAGAAATCGCTTTTTGTATTCAGTCCAGTCAATTTTCTTATCCTTCATGTAATCCTTATGAAGATTTTTACTTGGCGCCAGTTCTTTCCACCATTCATTCCAGGTTTCATTAGATTTGGAGAGATATCTTGGCCTGTAGCGTGCTATTAATATTCTAAGACCGTCAGATTCTTCTACAGTCTTTTCTTTCAGTGATTTAACTTTTAACGTCATTACTATTTTTCTTCCTTCCTTTGAATATATCACTAGTCATCTTGTCCACCGGAACTCTATTGTAGGCAATATTCCATTACTTTGTCCACTAAAATGTTCTACGCTATTTATATCATAA
>CAVXZB010000032.1:0-77014 GCA_963765895.1 uncultured Nitrososphaeraceae archaeon
AAAAAACGTAGAGTAACATTCGGTTATATTGGCGAAGATAATGAACTAGTTAATGTGAAGATCCCAACGATTCAGTTGAAGTACATTAATTATCACCCGACCTACATATATTTTGTCATGTTAGTCTACAAATGAAATGAACTGTGTCCTCTTTTAATCAGAAGAGCACAAATACGCCTAGAATCATATTTGATAATTTCTAGACATGCCGTAGTTTCCGAAAACAACTGAACCCCCAGACACTAATTGACATAATTGTGAACCTGTCCATGGTTTCGAGTAGTACCTGCGTGCTGGGCAAGTCATATGATATCGAAGAACAGGATTCATGTTCGATCATAACAATACCTATTGAATCCTATTTGGTCTTATAGATAAGTATAGCCTCGAAGGCTATTTAAAAGCTTCTGGATGCTACAGTAGCAACATTCAGGTTCATCGATTTTGTTTAAGACCTATCTCATCTCGGATCTTTTCCATTGCAATAGTTTTATTATGTTCGTGACTTAATAGATCGTTCACCCAATTAGAAAGCCATTTCCTAATGTCCTCATCTTGGCTGAATATAAAATCAGCAATCTGTTTGGGAGAAAAGGGATAATAATTATCAGTCTGTGGACTGATGTCGTCGGATACTTTTCTTGTATGATCATATTTTCGAGGTTGATCTAAGACATCGCAAACTGACAATAAATTCAGAAAATAATATAAAGAAATCGTATCAGCGAAGGCAGTTTCGATAGTCTCTATTTCATATTCTTTGGCAACTGCTTGTAATGCTGCCTGAGTTGATAAAAGGTGTGCCACTCCTAATGATCATAATCATGTCTTCGACATAGGAGGCAGGATCGTAATCGAAGGGTGATAATAATGCAGAAGTTTCAAGAAATTTGTACAGTAACGGTTGTATTTTAGTACTGTCAGGATTTGAGTACATATTTCCAGCTAGATAATTGAACAGTTGCTCCAATCCCACAGCTTGAATTTTGGCCATCTCGTTCCTTGTACTTTTTATAATACTATCAATACTTTCATAAAATTCCTTGTTGCCTCCCTGACAGATCGACGTTTCCAATTGTTTAGCCCGTATCATCCTATCTAATATTACGTCAAAATTGTCTATCATGGAGGCTCCCAAAAACTTCTTAAGTAAACGACGCTTCCCAAAAACTAAAGGCAGCTTCTGCTCGTAATTGTCAGCTATTTTCTCGAAATAGGCTTCTGACGAAATTGAGTTATAATATAATCCATGATGTAGTTTACCAGACCAAAAGAAAACCCAATCCAGATGGTCTATATGATGATATAGCAAAATCCTTTGCAATGACATTAGATAGGATGAGTAAAGGTGATAATGAAGATGGTAACGAACAACGAAGACAAATTACTCTTCATTCCTTTAGGAGATTCGTAAAAACTACCATCTCCGATCTTGGATGTACATCACCATCAAGTCCAACCCAGACAATAGAGACCTGAAGACTTCCATCCTTGTTCAGGGTCACAAGATGAGTGAGATTGCCTGCAGTCAATGCTTGCCGTACTTTATCATTCAAAATCATAATTGTGCAAAGTACATGAAGTTTTCTGAGTTAAATGAATTTGTAGCATTTGGCCGCTCATCCAAATATCATTATCAGACAATACTATTATAAATATTGTATTAATTACTTATCTAATGTAATAATAGGCTAGGTTAATCAATTAACCAAACATGGGAGAACAAATGCAAATGTAGCTCCTTTACCGTTAGAATTATTCTCCGCCCATATCCTACCATCATGAGCTTCTACAATTCGTTTAGATATATACAGACCTAATCCGACACCTTCTAACGAAGTAGTAGCAAATTTTGTGAACAGTCTTGGTAAAATACGAGTATCTATTCCGCTACCATTGTCCTTTACTTTGACTACAGCAGCTAGATCTCCTTCTCCTTCTTTTTTTCTTGCGTCTGCTTCCACTTTCTTTTGTGTACTGACCTGTGTCATAACAGTTATAATCCCATCTTCCTTTACATTTTTAATTGCATTTCTAAGCAGGTTTAGAATAACCTGCTGTATCATTGTTCTATCTGCTTCTATGAAAATATCATTTCCCCTTCCTTCTTCTGATTCAAACTTTATTTTTATATTCTTGTTATCATTACCGGTATATTCTGTCATTTGAATGCTCCCGGCATCTGCTATTGCATTCCTTATCTTTTCATTAAGGCCGAAACATTCCTTGTGAAGTGTTAATCTCTTACCTTCAATTTTCGTAACATCAAGTATATCCTTTGCTAGTCTTTCAAGTCTGTGCGCGTTTCTAACTATCGCATCTAGAGCCATATCCTTTTGATTTTGAGTGACATGCTGTTTACAATCACTATTGCTGTTGCTGTTGTTGCTGTCCTCGCCTCCTATTGCTTCTTTTTGCACCTCTTCTTTAAACATATTTTGTAATAACTCAGAGTAGCCTAGGATAGATTGCGTAGGTGTTCTGAATTCATGCGCGGCTATGCTGATAAAATCTTTCGTCTCCTGCTCGTGTGCATTTATTTGTTCATTGGCTAGAGCAAGCTCCTTGTTAACCCTTGCTAGCTCTTTATTTGCTTCTGACAGTTCTTCGTTAACTTGAGCAAACCTTACATTAGTTCGTGCAAACTTTTTGTTGGTTTCTGAAACCTGTTTGTTTACGGAAGCGAGCTCATGGTTTGATTCAAATAACTCTGCATGTAATCTGGCTAGTTGTTCCTCCTCTGATTTCAGTGCATTATTTGAAATTAATAGAGAAATACTTGTCTGTTTTAATTCCTCTGTTTTTAAAGTCAATTCTTCTGTCCTTAATTTGAGCACGTTTAAAGCTGCGCTTTCTTGTTCACCCACACTCATAATAATGGCCTACAGATACATAAGGCTTCATATTGGATTGAATATTGACACGAAAAGCAATTTACTGGTTTAAAACAGATTAAGGACAGTGGCAATGACTAGACAATTAGAGAATTATCGACAAAATGTGTAAAGCTAAGCTTCATAATAATATATTAGATGACAATATTATTTGGGAAACAAGAACGCTTGGGTAGGTATCGTGCCAACAATTAGTTATCGTAGTTATATGTAAATGCTGTAAGACCAGTAGCAGGTGTGTATTTATACTCTAGAATATTCAATTGCTAGATTTAGATAACATCGATAGGGTTCGAGGTCTTTGACTTTATAGTTATTGAGTGATAAAGGTACCTCTAGAAAGCACGAGAACTTTGCCCCAGAAAGATCGAGGTACCATAAGGTAGCAAGCAAACCTTCAAGATTATATTCGCCATTGTAAAGCATAAGAAGGACTTAGCAAGTAGAAGATTGAATTACTTTGAGTCTTCAGACTATGAAGGCTGTCGCATCAACGCATATCCTTCATTTATTAGTATCAAGGTATTAACCTAGTAGTACGTCATTTTGTGATTATAGATCTAGATCTTGGAATTTGATAATTCAAGGATTAAGCTCGATAGGTCTAAATGAAATAATTAGAAAAATTAGCGCTGTCGCGAGAGGCTATCCTACCGTATTATGGACTTGATAATGGTTACTATATCTATCAGCCTATGGATGGACTCATTAGGTATTTATTTCATCATACTTCTCATCGTTTTTTCATTTGCTGGGCTACAAATACAAAATCCTTCAAATGTTGCAACTCACTTTGACTTACATTCTGCATTCCAGACTTCATTCCTTGCTCCATCAGGTTCATCATCATTCCCTGTGTGGAATTAGTTTCATTACCACCTCCAGCAGCAGTAGCATTTCTAAGCATAACGGATAATGATTTCATTACATCGCCGAGGGTAACGCGCGTTATTGCGTAACAATAACACCCATTCTAGTCATATTGCTAATCATCGATTTCATCATACCAGTTGTGGATTTAGCTATAGCATGCTGTGGTCTCACTATAATGTGTGAGGTAAAGCTAGCAGTAGCCAGAGCTAATGCAAAAAGCGTTATGATTTCCTAAAGAAGTCATAGTGAATAGCCCATCCGAACAAAACCTAATAAACATTTTGGAGATAGATAGGTAAATAGAACTTGACTCAGCTACCATTATCGCTTTAAAATGAATTATCGATTTAGCCGAAACACACGTGGTCACTACAACACTAATTCCGATGAGCCCCTGCAACATAAAACTCAGGATGTAGTGAGAACCCTTATGATGATGGGGGAGTCCGGCAATCCATGCTGCGGCCTTCATCATGGATGTTCTATGGTAGGAATAACGAAAATTAGATGGTAAATAGTACACTCATCCACAATTATTTTGTTCCTTTATCTATTTCCTTATGACTTCAAGGCCATGTAGAAATCATCACAAAAATGACAATATTCATTAGCCTGTGCATGTTATAGGCTATGCATCTGAATGATAGTTCCCTGTTCTGTGTTTTTACTAGCCTTGAAGAAATATATTCTCCAAATAGTCGTTTTATGACAGACATTATGGTCTCATCCTTGTTTCGTTGATTGTACAATAGTTCGTTATATCCACGTTTCATCTGCTTTCTATATCTGCCATGTGTTCTCCATATCGGTACATGTTCATATCGAGCTGGAATAACACTGAATGCATGCAAGGTTTCTCTTACCAACTGATGATTATCTTCATTATCATATCCCTTATCAGCTGTAACTACGGATAATGGTAGAATTTCAGCTATTCTTGTTATGATTGGCTTGAAATCTACATTATCATGTCTTGTAGGAGCTCGTCTTATCCTTATGTTTCAGATAATCTGTTGTAATACATCGGCTCCAATAGATAATTTCGCATATTTTCTTCTTGCTTCTATTCGTTCAGTCATAATACTGTGAAGCATGAGTTATTTTAAATCCTGTTGAATCTATTCCTACAAAGATATGCTTCGTACAGCTAATTACAATGAATGACGAAATTATCTTCTCAAGCAGTGAATTGCTAATTCTGTCTGTCTGTAAACTTTTGCAATGTTGTAAAATGAGGAATACGTGACAATCGTAGATACGATCTTAAGGTAATATGCTTCGACTAACCACTCGACAAACATCCTATAACTCTTACCTTCGTACTGTCTTATTGTAAGTAGATACTAAATGTTGCCATATCATAAATGCATGATTGCTCTTTCTGTGAAGAAACAATGGTATCCTTGAATGTTCTCAAGACACGGTAACATAGTATCTAGCCAGCCTAACATATCTTGATTCTTTCAACATCCATATTGGATCATACGTCTTAGAAAGCTCTAACGGTATTCAGAACATGGTTTCTACAGAGCCGACTTCAAACAAGACTATAGATATCCATATATACGCAATACCTTGGTAGTTACTCGATGGATATTCATTTTCATCTGAATAACAAAACAAAAAATATGATGTCATTTTTGGTCCTGTCTTCGATCCTAGGTATGGCATTGGTCGGCACAAACGCAATACTGACTGCTCAAACAGCAAACGCACAGTTCGTGGTAAAAGTCGGAGGGCCTGATACCGACCAGGTCAATAGCCGCATAATTGGTATCTCTTAAAACCGGGATTTAGTAATCAATATAACCTCACGATGAAAGGAAAGACCGTTCCTATCCAGTACAGTGTACTAGACGGCTCACTTGTTGGAGTATTGTCAGATCCTTCTAGAAAGAGCCTCGATCTCGCCGTCAATCCCCAAGCAAATGGAGGCAGCATTAGAGGTTAACGTGCCTAGACATGTCATAGATTCCAAAAATGCTGCAGGCAAGGATGCACCATTCATTGTCAAGGTTGACGGTAACCGAATAAGTGGAGAACCAGGCGGTATATGTGTTGGAACTTGTCCTAACATCCTTAATAGCTTTAAAGAAACTTACAATACAAATACTGACAGAGTATTGACTGTTTTAGTTGGTCCCGAAAGCAGATTTATAGAAATCATAGGTAATCACACATCAGCATAATGACGATTGTGCTTGCCATAGAGCACTATCTATTTTTTTAGATAATTTACCTTCTATTCCTTCATAATATTATCTAATTGTAATTACTAAGATTCTCTTATCCATACAATATTGATTCTCTATACTAGAAGCTATCTATGAAGGACAGCCTACTAAACCTAAATGCAAGCTGAACGTTATAATGCATCATAAGTGGTCAGAACAAGAAGTATTACTTTGTCTTTAGGGTTATTTTTGATAGTAACCAATTAAGGCAATTAGACTTTGCTTATCACGTGATCAAATATGATATTGACTCTGCAAAGAGGAATGAATATCTGCCGATAAGTCTGGGGAAAAAGACAGAAAACTCATACTTATACGATATACTGATTAAATCGTAGACAGGTAAACGAATGAAGTTATATTCATATCCAATCAGACTGGATCGGGTCAGTTAATGAATCCAGTATAATTATATCGGAAAACTCCCTTCTAATACAGATGTGTGGCACGCCAGATTATAAACATTTTCTAAAAAGTGGTATCATATGGATAGACCAGCTTGGTTGAATGCACATAGATACTGATTAGATGACACTTCTCGAATGTCTAAGTCATGGGCGCGCGCCTGCAACCTGTCTTCTCTCGATTTCCTGCAACCTAGCTGATAAAGACACAAGTTGATCTAATAATTGCGCTATAGCATCATCCTTTACTTTATCACGCTGTCTTAGTGATTGATTTAACTCTTCCAATTTTCTACCTTAGTTTGTATGTCGGGGCCCTGTCTTTGTAGTTGATGGACGTTAAGAAATGTCAGATAAGGCTCTATCTTACGAAATATTTCAGCTTTTTCTAAATCCTTTTTGCGCCAGTATGCAGAACCTGCGTGCCCTATAAAATATTCCGAGTAATCGGCATAACGTAGATCAGATATGGTTGTCTTTACAAACCTTCTAAAATAATGGAGAGTAATTTGTCTCCGCTTATTACCATCTTCTCTAGAATCTTTACCCATCCTATCCAAGGTTTTTGCAAAAGATCTGCCTAAATTTTTGATATAATGAAAGAGGTCTGGAAAAATATTGTTTGATAAACCGCAAATGCGGATCTATCTATTCTAGTTTCTTTCCGACTTATACTGTACGTATAAGGCTCCTTTACGGGACATCCGAACGAAAAATTTATAGTAACAAATTGGTTATTCAAACTTAAATTCTAGGAATTACACCATGACCTTCATAGAATGAACTTAAGCATCATAATCCTCTTTTTCAGTGGCATTCTTTTCGGATCCATTCTTTATGTGTATTAACTCATACTATAAGTAATGCTAAAGAATTACAACAGAAAAAATTTCTCACAATTATACTACTACCACTATTGCTATTCCTCAGGGCACAGTTTAGAGAGAAGTTACTTTCAAAAGATATATGCCCCCAAATACTGTTGTTCAATCGGGATCTAAAATAACCTGGACTAATGAAGACAAATTACCTACACCATTACCAGTAGAAATTGCAGTAATGGTTACGATTGCATATTCAATTCTGGTATAATTGCATTAAATCCATCATATTCATATGTCTTTCTGTTTCTGGCATGTATCAGTATTATTGTATCATTTATGCATGGATGAGTGGGTAAGTAGTTGTTACTGATATTAATATTCAGACAAGACTATTTTATATGTCACCACTACTTCAAAAAAACGAAATAATCCAAATGTTCATTGTAAAATAACTTATCTAACCTTAAAGTCATTTCAATCCACTTTTCTTTAGTAGTTCCAATATCCTTTCGATTATTTTGTTGTGTGCTCCATCTTTGTCGATAGACACTCGTAATAAATAGTTATCATACAATGGAAATGATGCAAGTTTAACTTTTTCTCTTTCTGAAAAACTGTATATGGTTCTACCAAATTCGGGGTCAAAATCTTTATTCATCTCATTCTTGAGAACAAACTCCATATATAATTCCAATGACTTTTCATTATTTTCCATGGATTCTAAGCCCCGTTTCATTCCTCCTGCAATGAGTTTACCCATCCTATTTATGATCCCAGCGAAGCGTATGGTAGAATCAAGTGTAAAAATATGATTGCATAATTGGTTAAGTGTATCTATGTCAAGCATAATGTATTCTAAAGAAATGTTCTAAGCCTTAAGCATTTTGAATTCCTCTAATATGTTATAAATTTTACCAGACCTATTGTCTACATGTATTTGAAACTGAAAGCAGGGTTATTTTTTTAGGAATGAGGGATAGAAAAACGTTCCATTTTCATTTACTTACTGAATTTCAATTTTATCAAGGAAAATTATTCGGATACATATTAACTTTTTCCCTACTATTTTCCCAACTATCTGTCTACACCTATAAAATATATGGACATAAGAGAATTCGTCATGAAATACAGATGGATGACCACTAATATTTATATAGCAATATTCTATGTTACTGTGTTACTATAAAGAGTATTCAGGCTGTCAATTGCTTTAGAATTGCTAGCTTATAACTGAGACTACATATTTATGGACAAGTAGACGAAGATGCGATGAATATGACGTTCCCTTATCTTTCCGTAGGTTGTTGCTAATAATCGAAATTCTATATTACCACCAGTGTCTGATATGTCATGGTGTCAGTATGTTTTATCCTAATTCTAGTATACAATAGGTAGCAGCACCAGCATTTGTATTCGATTATCGCTATAGTCTTGAATACTTATTTTTATGTATCAGATGAGTCTGATAAGAAATTATGATAGGCATACGTTGTAACTTAAAGCAGCAGGAAAGCAAAAAAAAGATTATGAGACACGCTTAAGCATTTTAATTTCGTACTACAAATGTAATTAGATTTAAGGAAAGGTCAATCTAAAACTATTTTCTCCTCCATTTCTTTCTAAAACTGATCCTTGCTTATAGGCTATTGTTCCTGTAATTAGATATTTGGATTTAGATTTGGTATTCTTATTTATCCCTTCCATAATTTTATTCCAAACAACTTGATTTACGTTACTTTTGTGTGCTACTTGTTTATCCTTTAATATTACTTCAGTACCGCTTACAATGGGATAAATTGTTGCTGATGATGCCAAAAAGCCCTCTAACATTTCTCCGATGCTTCCTGATACAATTCTTGTTCCATCTAGTGACACATCGGTACTGAATTTCCTCTACAATCACTGTTCCTTTTCTTGGGTTATATGCAGAAAAATCTACTTGAACATCAGCTGATGTATTGCTTGTTGGTTTTATAACAATGTTTTTTATTGAGAATTTAATTGGTTGTCTCTGATCTTGTGCCATGACTTCACTCGTTGCTACTGCAGATGTAGTTATCACTAATAGCAATGTCACTAACGATGTCGTAATCAAAATCAAGCAAATTTGTTTAGACATCACGATACCTGAAATTTCGAGTACACCAAATTATGTAGAATAAATTATACTATAAAAGGAAATCTGCTTACAGATATTTGCGGATAATATCAATTTCTCATCCATAGCCTAAACATAATCTATCAATTTTATAATTCTAACCGAAATTAATATAATAAAGATATTCCAGCCTTAAATTTATATTAACGAAATAATACCTTGGCACTTCTTGTCTTATTGTATATTGTATAATGTTATAGGGAAATTTGATAGTTCTTTGGCGTGAAGCATGGTTAAAACCACTCTACAATTCGGATATTGGATCTGATTTCTGTAACTTTTGTAACCGGAGGTTTGATGAACTTGATTTTGTTACATCTTGCGAATTTTGTGAAATAGGAATAATTCATACTAACTGTTCAGACAAACATATTTTGAGTAGTCATAAAAACGAAATTTTGAATAAAATCGAATCACAACGAGATAGGCGTCTGCATGATTATCAGTAATTATACTCAGGCTATTAGTTTAGTAGGCTATGTAGAAAACATCATCAATATTACAAGATTAGTCAGTCTATGCATATTGTAGGTGATACATCTAAATGATAACTCTCTGTTCTGCATTCTAGTCAATCTAGACATAAGATTCTCTCCAAATAGTCGTTTTATGACTGATATTATGGTTTCATCTTTGTTTCGTTGATTGTACAGCAATTTGGAGTAACCACGCTTCATCTGCTTTCTGTACTTACCATGTGTTCTCCACATCGGTACATGTTCATATCGAGCAGGAATAATACTGAATGCATGTAAGTCCTCTCTTACGAGAAGGTGATTATCTTCACTATCGTAACCCTTATCAGCTGTAACTACAGATAATGGAAGAATATTTGATGTCCTTGTTATAATTGGCCTGAAATCTACATTATCATGCCTTGTTGGAGCTCGTCTTATCTTAATTGTACATATGATTTGTTGTAATACATCTACTCCAATAGATAATTTCGCATATTTTCTTCTCAATTCTGTTCGATCAGTATAATATTGTGATGCATGAGTTATCTTAAATCCTGTTGAATCTATTCCTGCAAAGATATGCTTCGTACCACTAATTACAATGAATGACGAAATTATCTTTTCAAGCAATGAATTATTGATTCTATCTGTAAACTTTTGCAATGTTGTAAAATGAGGAATACGTGACAACCGTAGAAATGACCTTAGGTAATAGGCTTCAATTAACCACTCGACAAACATTCTATAACTCTTACCTTCATACTGTCGTATAGCAACTAGAACTATGTGCTGCCATATTGTAAATATGTGATTACTTTTCCTGTTAGAAAATAGAGGAATCCTTGCATGCTTCAAAACACGGAACATAGTACCTGCAAGTCTGACGTACATTGATTCTTTCAATAGACTATTGGTATTATACTCTTACAAAGCTTTGACTGTATGAGATGGTTTCTACACAGCCCTTGTTCCATTAATTCTAAATATGTAAGCTTCTTCACTTTACCCTCGACACCATCGAATATTGATTGTATTTTATTGGGTTTAGTAAGCCTCCAGCCTGAAGGACTATTAAATTCATCTTGAAATCTTGGATACTTGTCGACTAGCCATCCTGCGATCTGCCATACTGAACAATGCTTAAAATCTGTACCATTTTCTGGACATTCGCTATTAAGTGTAATTGAATACCTCAGAATATACTGCAGCTGAAGAGCATAATCAGTATAATTCAGTTCATCTTCTTTTTCAAAGATTGAACTTAACCTAGGGAATTTTGCCATTTGAAATGCCATGCATGGTGACTGAGTAAGCGACCGCTTGATTATAGTGAATTTCTATTATATAATTTATGTCTAATACAGACAATTTAGAAATTCGGCGAGTACAAGGCTTACAGGGAGAAAGAAGTTTCACCCTAGTCTTGCCTAAAGAATTCGCGGTCAAATTAGGAATTGGAAAAGGCGATTTTTTGAAATGCAGTGTAGATGGTCGAAGGTTAGTCGTAGAGAAGGTGGAGACACATGCTGAAAATCAATAAGGCGCCATCTAAAGGCATATGTCCAAAATGCACCAGTTATCTAAAAGAGATAGATGAATTAAATGAAGCATTCATAGAGGCAGACTGTCAAAGTGTACGCCAATCCACGCAACTCAAAGATGAAATCTCGAAACCAGATGAGGACTGTTCGTATACAGACGAGCTACTTGAGGAAGCTAAAGCAGAGATAAAGCGGTTAAAAGCTGAGCGCAGTTCAGGAAGTCAAAGCAAGGAGAAGGTGTTAGAAGAGTTTGAGCGACCAGTCTAACACCACTTTGCGCGCGCCATCTTCAGTCAAGAGTGAAGAAAATGAGCACTAATATTAACTTTCCAGAAGATAAAGATAAATCTTTTCCTCTGGAACTTGAATCTTTACCACTATCAGATAAGTTAAAACAGAAAGGTCTAGTCCAGAGCATAACAATCCATAGAAAAGCAAACACCATCAAAGTAATACTGAATCATGGCTCAAATGCTCCTATTATATCGCCTATATATCCTACTTGGAATAGAACGATAAGCAGTTTTGAAACACAAGCTAAAAGGAAGAATCTGTCAGAGGGGGATATAGTTGACATCCAAGATGTATTTGATGCTAACCACGAAAGAATTGCATATCATCTGATTGATAATTCCGGCCAAAAAATTCATCTAACTGATAAGGCAAAAGAGGAGATTCTACTTGCCATCGACAAGTTAAGATCAGATCATAAGGATATTACAATTGACGAATGGACAAGTACGATGCTAAAAAAATATCAAGATCTGAAAACAGTGATTGAAAGAAATATGCCAAATCTCTGGCCAGGTCTTGAATTTGAATTGTCCATACTTAGAATTCTTAATCTAAAAGATTGTACTTTACCATTTGCAGGAATTATTCTGGGCCCGCCGAGTTCGCTCAAGACACAAGTCATAGAGCTTCTACGAAATTGGCCACACACATTTTACACAGATAACTTTAGTGCCAAATCCTGTGTATCTCATACTACAGCGGTGTCCAGAGATCAATTGGCAGAAATTGATTTACTACCTAAAATAAAGAATAGATGCTTCCTGACTCCAGAATTAGCACCTACTTTCGCAGCTAGGGATGATGATTTAGTACAAATTCTTGGTATCATGACTCGCATATTGGACGGCAACGGATATGAAAGTGACAGCGGCGCGCAAGGACATAGAGGATACAACGGCGAGATTATGTTCACCTGGGTAGGTGCAGCAGTTGACATTCCACACAAAGTCCACAAGTATCTTGGAACTGTGGGTCCTAAATTTGACTTTATGAGGCCACCAATAATCCATAAGAAGTCAGAATCAGATTATATGGAGCAAATAAAAAATGGCGACTTTAAAAGAAAAATAGCTGAGATAAAAGAAGCCCTGCTTGATTACCTAAAGTGGTTTGAAATATGTCCAGATATGACAAGTGATGAAAAATATGGCTTAGTAAAAATGTCCAGGAATTTTGAACGAGATGATGAAATCTCATTAACGTACGTTATTAGACTCGCATTCCTACTTACTCAACTGCGAGGTGTAGCACCAACATGGAATACTTACGGCACACAAGGGTCTGACTATGCATACACACTACCGACTATAGAAGAACCTGATAGAGCGATACAGCGGACTAACAAATCTAGCCAGAGGACATGCCTTATCGCAAGGCCGCAACTACATTGCACTAGACGATATCCCAATGATTATTAACGTCGTACTCTCCACTGCATCAAAGGAACGTGTAACCATATTTGATCTATTACTTGCACATAATGGTAGGCTTACTGCTTCAGAAATTTCCATGTCGCTAAATATGGCGTCTCCCACTGCGCGGAGAATTATGCTAGAGCTTTGGGTTCTCAGATTAGTAGACAAAGATAAACCTGAAGACAATACCTCAGCAGAGCAGATATCTCTAAGACCTGAATTTGAGTGGTTTATAACTGAAGAATTTAGGAAGTTAAGGTATAGTGGCGAGGTAAACAACCAATCTGTTTCACCGAAGATAGGTGAAGGGGTGAAAGAAAAAATACTCCTTAATAGTGAGGATTTTTTACCAGCTGAAAGTTCACCATTACCAGACAAAGAGGCTACATTTTGGAATATATACGATAAATTAGAAGATGAACAGAAAGGATTGGAGGATCACATGGAAGTAGATAAGACCACTGTCGGCGGCTGGGAACTAAAACAGAGGCTTGTTTCTAGCGGAAAATTCCACACCTCAGATGCGGCAATGATGTTAGAGGAAATGGTCAGTAAGGGGGAATTGAAGGAGGTAACAGTTGATACCTATGTCAGACGATCTAATAAAAGCGAAGTAGACAATACGGAAAGAAAAATTCCCCCTTAGTAAAGTAAGAAATATCTCGAGTAAGTAGATTCAGGAATACAGGTCCTTTCATAGAAATTTCTGCTCCAGCTTGAAACTGCTCTGTTATTCCACTGGATGATAATGCAGCAATAGTTAATTCAGATCCACCTGCCTTAATAGATCCATTAAAGCCGTACCAAAAATCACTATATGTTTTTTTGAAAAAGGAGGAAAGACATCAATTTCTGGTTACTAGCAGGGTAATCAGCAAGAATTCAGTTTTAGACTAGGTGAAATTACGATATGTCCAACATTTACTTTGGAAAATAAATGGTTTTTGCTCCAATCGTAGCAACTTCTACTGGAAGATGATCTGTAGTAACAATACTTTCTGCAATTCTAAAGGCTAATGCTGAAATAGTGAGCGAAGAATTAACTCCTATTGACGTTGGCACTATTCCACCATCAGCTATGTAAAAATCTAGATACGTTTCAGTAAGTGCTCGGCGTCTCCTTTGTATACTTGACCCAAATTGTTGACTACACCACTGTTTCTATCCTTCCCCATTGAGCATCCACCAAGATTGTGAAGCACTACGGTCAAACTTCCGCTAGCATTTGCCGAATCCCAAAGTGGAGTAGAAAAACTTGATGATCCGCCTTCTCCTATATGCTTTGCTATTTCCTCCATATTCTTTCTTATCTTCGTAAATAGTGGAACCAGTTTATTGGGATCAAAATCTATGTTTAATACATTTAATGCATTCATATCTCTGTTAGGATTATTCTTCCATGAATCTTGGAGCCTAACTATTCCATCCGAACTGTCAGTGCCCATCCCAGATAGTAGTAAAGTTTTGGTTAAATCTTCCTCTGAGAATTGGAATGGAAGGCTTGTATTTCCTAATGGAATTCCTGAAGGGTTCTGGGTGATCATATTTATTATTGACTGAATGGATCCCAATCCCACAAATCCAAGCAAGCTTCTAAACGAGCTTCCCTGTGATATTAGCTTGGATATACCTGAGAACATCTTGGGAATGCTGCTATCTTCGATTGTATATACAAAGCCAGGTCCTTCATTAAATTTGATAGCGGATGTTACTATAGGACCTCTGGTCGCATAAACATTAGTCTTTGTTGGGTTTACGACTCCAAGCAAGTCTCCGTTTGTAGAATATCCCATACCTAGTCTGCCGCTTAGACTGAGTTTCTGACCTGCCGTGCGCGTAGTGTTTATAGATTTGAGCAAGATTTCCGTGCTTCCTATTGCCCCTGCTGCAAGAACCAATCTCTTGCAATCCAACGTTCTTTTTTTACCTCCATCGACTAACCTAAATAATTTTACATCTAACTTGTAAGAATCAGAGCCAATATCCCAACTGAAATTAGTTCGTTTCCATTCTCTTGCTCCAAAATCTGTATAGTATACTCTGTAGCGATAGGTACCAGTAGTTAATGGTTCTATGTCATAGACTTCACTTAACGCGCGAATCTCAAGGTGTTTCTTTTTGGTCGGATGATTCAAGTAATCAAATAATTTTCTGCTATTAAGGTGACGCGCCAATGGAATACATCCAATTACACATCGACCTTGTCTCTCACACACATTTGACTCCGAAGAAAACTTTCTCACAAAAGCAGCCAATTTTTCTTGAGTATTTGAATTGGTCTTGATATTATCTAATACACTTGAGTAGGAATAGTTACCTGTTGAATCTAAGAAATATGATGCTTTATTAAATAATGTTACCTCGTCTTCTCTATATGGAATATCAGTTATAGATAGATCTACAGCAAAAATATCTTCAACGGTATTTTGGTCAGGATCTAAATGATCGAATGTAGTCTCATTGGTAACTATTCCTGGATTTTCTTTTCTTATTTTCTCTGCAGCGTCTTGAAAAGCCTTTGTCTTTGGTAACTTGTAACTACTCAGCCCCGAGGTAGTTGTGATTTTATTTACACCAATGAATCCTTTTGCCATTTCAAAATAGAGCGATAGATTATTGTGATCGATTCCAAGATGGAGTTCACCATCCCATCTGTCGATCACGTTATCATTTGGCTTTTCGGTAACATTTGCGTAAACTAAAGAACCACCACCTACTCCGCTAGCGGAGAGCGTGTGAACATTTTTAGAAATCCTATAATCGTACAGGCCTCTTCTATCAATGACACGCAATGTATTCAAAAACTTCGTGAGTCCATCGACGTTATCCGGGTATGCCCAAGTCCTGTAAGGAATATCATTTGCTTCTAAGTATTCCCTCATTCCAAGCCTATATTTTGTGGAATCCGTATTCTTCTGTTCATTGAAACCTTTAGTGATTGGCACTTCGTGACTAGTCCACCATTGCCCACGCTCAAGAAGAATTACTTTTCTCTTGTTAGAATCTGGCACGAGCTTATCCTCTTCATGAAGTTGATTAACTAATGACAACGATACAATTGTGCCCCCAAATCCTGAACCTATTACTACTGCCTCACATTTATCTAGTTCACCAGGGTGGTCTAATGGCGTAAATGGTATGGTAATGATCCCTGTCTCGTGAAGTTGATGACCATTCCGGTCAAAGATGTTAAGATATAAATCTGGCTCACTATTTGGTGATTCCCAAAATTCTCCAGGTCTCTTGAAGTCATCTTTCGTAAAAGCTATACTAAACGTTCCATCATCAAGTGTTATCGAACTACCTAGTGGATCATCTCCTAAGAGATCAGTAACAGGATCTTTATCAAAGATCTTTATTGTATAGTAAGAAAGCCCACTGCTAGCAGCATCAGTTAGTTTTCCCTTCAATTGAAACGACATGCAGGTTATCTTCCACTTCCAATATAAAAGAATTTTATATTCAAGTTTATAGTTGCCTTGCAAGCCCTTGGCGCAAACTCTCTTAACTCGTCTCCATAATCAATGTCAGTAGTTTTACCACTATGTTTTCGTGTAATTTATCCAATTTCGTTCTCATTGACTCGGTAAGATATGATACCTCAAGATGATTTTTCCCAATCTTCGCAATTATTTGACTATTCCACACATTTGAACATCCGATTCAATAATCCCGCTTAATCATCTTGTTCAATGAAACTCGTGTCTTATGAGATAGTTCGATTCTGTGTTGATACCAGATTAAACCTACTGCTGCTCCTAGTCTACCGACTATGCTCCAGAATATGACAGGCAGCAGTCGGAAAATCGCCTTTCCAAACACCATAAAAGCCAAACGGTTTGTAGTAGAAGGCAATCCAGTCATAAAGGCTGTTAGTTTTGCCTTTTTGATTCCATAGTGATTGGTGATGTAGGTACAATTTTTCGATTCCCCATACAGGCGTATCCATTACAACTGTAGAGATTAGGAAGGCAGCCAGAAACATTTCTATCTTCGTAGGAAAGAATAACAGCATAAACAAGGCAGGTATGAAATGTCCCAATATGTTCCAAGGCTGATATGTTCGATCACCTCCAAAAAGATCACCTAGTCCATCTAAACTATCGGCATAATCGAACCAAGCGCCATAGGCTATTGCAACAGTTATGACTATTGCTAACACCTTTACAGTCCAAGTGTGATCGTTAAGAAAATACTTTGCAACACCGTCGCTCATCTTGCCCTCTTCTCATAGGGTACTTTATCAAAGTTGTGCATGTTTTGTATATTAGAATGAGACTATTTTTGCCTCGCTGAGGACTATATTACTTATTCACAATTTCTCCCTTTTGATCTCTATTTGGGTTTCTATCTAATTTCCTGACTATATTTAACAATTCCCTCAAGATATCCAGATATCCAGAATCTACATTTTCTAATTAAGTAAAAATCAGAAATGTAGGTCATGTTACTGCACAAATTCGAAAGATGGTGACGGTAGTGATGGCTCTGACGGCTCTAGAGACAGTGCCCGTGATATTAATGATAATAATGCCAAGGTAGTGGCCGCATCAAATCAACAGGATACTGGTCCTAATATCATAGATAAAGTTCAGGGCATTACTCCAGGAGCCGTCACAGCCGTCATTGCCGTCACTTCTGTGGTTTCTGAAATAATAACTCGGTACAACAGATATCCCTGAAACCAGAGTCTAACTGGCTTATAACAGAAGAGTTTAGGAGACTAAGGGATGATAATAAAAGGAAGTCAGAGCGACTCTTCGAAGATAGATGAAGGGCTAAAAGAAAAAATTTCTCTTAGTAGTCAGAATTTTTTAGCATCTGACAATCCATGGCCTTCAGCAGACAAGGTGGCCGCGTTTATGAAAATATATGATGAAGTAGAAGATGAGCAGAACAAGTTAACAAATTGCATGGAAGTAGATAAAACCACTGTAGGGGGTCAAGAATTAAAGCAGAGACTTGTTTCTAGCGGATTTTTCACCACTTCGGATGCACAGATGATGATTGAGGAAATGGTCCATCAGGCGAATTGAAGATGGTATCTTATGACACCTATGTCAGAGGATCTGGTAAAAAGAAAGAGGACAATGCTGAAAGAAAAAATCCCCCTTAGTAGCCATGAATAAAGCAAATTCTGGATGTGTAGGCAGATGAGGCGCGCATCCCTATAGTCCTGAATGCTGCCTTAATGATATCTATACAGAGAACACTAAATCGATCAAAGTGGATATCATTAGGAATCTGTCAGGCTATGCTAAATAATGAGACCGTTAATTGGATGAGCACATTTAGAAAACTTGGTTTGAACGCATGATAATCTCGCATAAAAATAATCAAGGACAAGGGGGTAAATTTCTTTCATCTGCTTCTTGAGTGCGCTGAAAGAAAAATTACCCCTTAGTAGTGCTAATTAATTCGACCTGACTTTAAGCCGCTACTTATCCAGTTATATCTTTGGGCTTTCCTGTTACACCGTTCTTTGCTCTGAGTGTTTCAATATCTATAATCCATTCAATATCTGGACTACTCTTTCATATACGTCTCTATGTTCTAGCAGATCAAAGTGTATATAGGGTACCGGTTGGCCTAATTGGGTGTAATGATAACGAGGACTTGACTCGGCACTATAAACTGGTACCAAATAATCATCTTTGCCTGGGATAAAACAATTACCTCCGTCTGGTACCGATACCCATACAGTGCCAGACAAACACATATCCGGTATCCAATTTCCAGCAATAGCATAATAGTGGGTACTTTGAGGTCGATCTACTACCGTAGTAGCAGCTGACCCCGGAATTAAATCTCTGTCAGAATTGAAAGGGCACCCTGTGATGTCTATCCACGCCGCAGGCGAACCAGAATTTGGAGTTCCAATCATAATTAGATTTGCTACTTTATTAGCGCCACCATGTGCAATATACCATCTTGCATCTAGACCACCTTTGCTATGTGCAACAATATTGACCTTCTCACTACCAGTATCATGCAGAATTTTATTTACCATAATGCTTAATTCAGTTGCATGTTCTGCAACGGATCCACATTCGTCATTTCTGTATGTTATTGCACTGAATGTTATTGGATATACCCTCGAAAAGTTATCAGCCCCCAACCAGTCTGTCCATGTATTCCAAACTCCGGAATCCTCGCCGTAACCGTGTATCAATAGAATGGGCAGTCGATTGGAATTAGGCTGTTGAGCATTTACTGAAAGAAATGAGCCGCCGGCGACTGTAAGGGAGCAAATTGATGCTAGTGCAACTAGACTTATTCTTAACGTCTTTGTTTTCATGATCACAAATAATTGCCTAATCCTTGTACTCAATTTAATTGTATACAAAGGGGTAATTTTTCTTTCAGCTAAATTACTTATTAGTAAAAGCATTGAAAGAAATTTACCCCCTTAGTAGTAAGAAATTAAATGTGATTACAATTAGAAGAGGAATTAATTATGACAGGCCACAACCAAAGATTTGATCCTCTGGGTACGATCTGACTCAAACCTATAACACCGATTTTTATAACAAATCACAGAAAGAAGAACATAACTTTTTCGTTAATTTATTCCAGCATGTAAATGGTTACCGTTCTACTATTGTCTTATCTTTGAAGGCTTGTCCATCATGTCTGAGAGATTCTTGAAATAAGTACTGGCATTATTGACTTTGCCATCCTCACGATTTATTATCTCCAAGGACGATGACAAAGGAATTCCTAGGTAACCCACCATGTAACCAGACTGAGCATCTGCATCCCATGCTCCACACCAAAGCTCCAAAGTCCATGGATCTGTTGATGATAATCCAACAAGTTTACCAGGCAAATAGTCATTAGGATCTTCAAATATTGCATTTCCAGTCAAATACATAGAATACAGCATCCGAATAGAAAATCTTCGAGGACTAATGTTCGACATCGTCTCTATACGTGACTTTATTGCCGCAATTTCGATTTCATTTGTAGTCTTTGTAAGGTCAGCCTGAAGCTTCGCAACACGTTCCCTCCATACACCTGAAAGGTCTAAGATTCCAGTTGCTTCTTCAATTTCCCCCGGGCTGACACTTTGGAAAATTGCTTGAAGTCGTTTGAATTTATCTTGATCTTGATCAGTCAATGGTGGAAATCTCATGTCATCATCAAATTTACGCTGGATATTGAAACTGCGACTATCGAGGTCCTTCTTTACTTGTATATGTACTGGAAATATTGCTTCTGCGCCGGGTTCAGTCAATATAGTATTTCTACCCTCGAATTTTGGCTCATCTAAAAAGTCTACCAAGGCTCCGATGAGAGGATGATCATCTATCCTGTGTTGATCAACGTAAACTGAAACCACCTTTACACCAATCAAGGGACAATATGAACGTTGAATAACGCCAGAAGATGGTTGGAGTCTAATAATTCTATCCAAATCTGGTTCTCCTGCCACAGCATGTACATATCCATCTACGCCTCTAGGTTCGTCTGTGGGGTCTGGATCTGTTGCAAGACGACATTGAAACCATCCTGCGAATTTTAATACTAAGGAAGTTGCTGCGTTTACCGTTGTCATTGTACTTATAACTTCTCCTCCAAGGCCAAAGTTTTTTCTATGTTTTGTTTTAATAGTAATAGATTTTCAGAAACAAAGTTTAATCTTTGATTAACCGATGATAGTGCCTTAGCTTCATTTGCAACTGCATCAAGCCCCTCCTTAACAATAATCCATCTGCTTGACTGTTGAGTCGATATCTGCAGACTTCCATAAAGTTCAAATGTTGGTCCAGCATTTCCGTCGTGACTATTATTAGAAGTTGTCGCCGGCATTTCCGTTAAAATTTCAGCCATTGGTCGCAATACCGAAGTCATAAACTGCCGCGATGAATGCCTTAATGTATCACGTTGTTGCGCTATCTCTCCTCCAAAAGAATATAATTGTGATAACAGCAGCAGGACTATCTCATAACATTCATTAAATAACTCGGCAACCCTTTTAGCAGAATCGTTATCTATAAGAGTAGTTCCTTGTGTAGTTGGCGCGTCTCGATGAAATTTACGAGTACGTGGATTAGGAACGACTGGACGCGAGGGGTCAAAGTCTGGTCGGCGGTGAATTTGCTCATCTAATTCAGTACGCATTTTCAAAAAGGTATCGTAATGGGATCCCTCTCGGTGTCCAGGAGAGCCTTCTCCAGAACATACGATTGAATCAATTGCTTGATTGGCAGTCTGCCTATCTACTACTCGCAATACGCTAATTCTCTCAGACCATTCGTCGCTGTCATCTTCCTGACCAGCTTTTGGTCCTATGAATAGTGTATCTTCAGGAATAGTATTAAACCCCTCTCGGACTTTACGATAAAGCTCTCCTACATATTCATATTCTAGCGGATCTGGAGACACATTAAATAATGCCGCTAACATCTTGCTATCAATTTTCTTAAGCAGTGGATCTCTTATTTGTGGTGGCTTAGGAGGCTGTTCATCTTTTGGTAATTCAAAACGAATGAAACGATATAACGTTTCATCTGAAAATCGACTCAGTGTAAAGCTAAATGGATAATACTTGTCAGCTTCTTGAGGAAAATTAGGGCGTGTGAAGTGCGGCCCTGCACCAATAGAACAAAGAAGATTGCATACCGTACCAAGATGAACCATTTCTTCGCGTGCGACTGTCAGTATTTGCCCTTCCCATTTTCTAATTAACTCCTGCTGTTCACCAGTAATACCTTCCTCAAGGCGTTTTTTCAGAGAAAACGCTGCGAACAGATATTGAATAAGCAAACCATGTTCGAGCTCCGCGGCCTCGTAGAGGGCATATGTCAGTTCCTCTCTTGTATCAATCAATTATTAGTAACCTCTACCAATGTATGATGGTAGCAACTAATAAAGTTAGAATATGAATATGTAGTGTATTTAGCCAGAGCATCACTCAAGAGAATTTCCCCCTTAGCAGTGAAAGTTTTAGTTCAGGTATAGGATAGAAGAATAATATGAAGATTAATCAAATTAATATCAGTCATGAGATAATATTAACACTGATTCATAATACCGCTAATAAAATAATGATATACAAGGGGTAACTTTTCTTTCACCCCCTCACAGAAAGAAATTTACCCCCTTAGTAGTAACAGTATTGAATGTATTTTGTAGAAAACTAAAACTAAAATTAAATACTGCATTCATAGGTCGATGCAAATAGTAAGAATTTTTTAATCTCCATTTAAATTATAATTAGATAGAACCAGAATGAAGTAAGAAACCATAAATATTTGACTCACAAATAATTCAGCATGAATCCCCAATTAATTGCAAATTTAGTGCTCGCATAAGAGTCTGTTAATTATATTTCCAATTGTGTTAATCATCATCCAAACTTTACAACCTGTTAACGTATTGGCTTTCCCAAGTGCAAAAATAATACCGATCTCGATAGAAGTACCGAGACCGCCTTATTCCGAAGGTATAGTTGTTGGGGCAGTAGCATCCAATATAATCAGTAATTACAATTCGAATCCCGAAGCCTCACCTTCTCTTGAAATACAGACTTTAATCGATAAACTTTCTGAGAACAAATTAGCTTCAAATAACGAAATAAATCCAATAACTACAATGGATCCTGAAATCCGATCATTACTTGAAGAGCCTTCATCCGGTAAACCAAACTTAGGTGCAGAGGAACATCCATTTGGTGAACCAAACTTAGGTGCAGAGGAGGAGTCTCACCTCCCTCGCGCTCCTCTTTAACTTATGTAATACTCCCCATGAGATCCGGTGAATGTTATCTGTTGTGACTAGTAACTACAATCAGTAAAGATCTTATTCCATTCTTCTATTATTATAACGAAGATTATTGCCGTTACATGCCAATTAATTAAACACACAACCCTTACCTAACACTTGCGGGGGCACTTAATCTGAAGGACTTAATCATGGAAGATACGGTTGCGTCATCAAAGGGCCATGCACTATTATATGTAATGATGTATGCTTTACCATCTTTTATTGTAAAAAGTTGTAATATATTTTTTGGAAGAATAAACTCTGAACTACTTTGTTTCATGATATATTCTAATTTTTGTGCGGGGTTACCTGCCAAGACCGCGTTAGATTTTGTAATATTATGTAATGATCCGTAAGATTTTAGTTGGTCTGTGGCAGCTCTAGCATATTCATTTAAGGTTACATTAGCCCGTCCTAAAGTTTCCACTACTATATTGACGACGCTACATGGCGCCTTAAAGCTAACTACAGTATACGAAGGGTTGCTATTCGGACCTGTTACGTTCCAGCTAGCCGGATACAGTATGCTTATTCCAAGCGCACCATTTTCATATGTCTTAAGATTAGTTGTTTTAGGCGTACACTGAGACTTCATTTCGTCAAAGATCTGATCTATATTATCTCCTCTTGCGGGAGGGTAAGATGAAAATGAAAAAAGAATCGCAAAAAGCAATCCATAGCAAATGATCTCATTTTTGTGAATTACAATCCCATCAATAATTGACATAATATTATAATATCCTTTGGTTTAATGTATTAAATAAAGTTTAAAAACAATAAAATAAGCAATGAGTATGACGATAGCTTTATTGAATAATTATATCCTTAAATATTTTCTCATTTCTTATGTTGTCAAAGTCTTTTTCCAGCTTCGCTAATTCTCGATATTTCGGCCCGCCTATTCTAATTGCCTGAATTAAATCCGACATACCTTCCTTGAAACGCCCTATTTTAACTTTCGAACATGCTCTGTTGTAAAATGGAACAGCATCAATTGGAGATTCAAGGTAATTTTGCACCTCTATAGCATTATCGTAACTTTGTATAGCACTGTTGTAATCTCCAAGTTTAGTATAAGCTAAACCTCTGTTATACCATGCATCATAATACTGAGGCCTAATCTTGATAGTCTCATCATAAGATTTTATTGCTTCACTGTATCTACCTAATTCATAAAACGCCAGACCTCTGTTATACCATGCAAAAGGATAGTCAGCCCTTATCTTTATGGAGGTATCGTAACTTTGTATAGCACTGTTGTAATCTCCAAGTTTAGCATAAGCTAAACCTCTGTTATTCCATGCAACAATATATTTAGGATCTACTCCAATAGATTCATCATAGTATTGAACAGCTTCCTTGTAATTGCCTAATTCATCAAGGATTTTACCTTTGTTATATAATGCTTCTAGGAAATTTGGATTTAGATCAAGAGCTTTGTCGCAGTTTTCTAGAGCTTTGTCATATTTCTTCAGCTTATAATATGTAATTGCAATAATCATACCGAATAGCTTAGCCTTTTTGTCATCAGACAGATAAACTGGAATCTCTTTGATCGTATCTTCGACTATATTGAGAGGCACAGAGCTAATGAGTGGGATTGTGTACAAAGTCTCTATAACTGAAGCTGCTAATTCTTCATTGTTAAGGTTTAATATCAAATCCACTGCTTTCTTAATGTATCCTTTATTTTTAAGAAGCTTTCTTTTGTCGTTTGGATCATATAAATATGAAAGCAGCTCAATATCCCATTTAGGGTGAATCGTCTTCCATCCTATGACGGGTTGAGAATATAGGGTTGCACCTTCAAGATCAAGAGCATAACTTAAAAGGTCCATATCTTCTAACAGTTCTTCAGATATTGGCAAGCCTGCAATATCTAATAATGAACAGACAAGCATAGTTGTTATCTTCATTTCATAAGCCTCTTCAGATTGCTCTGCATCACTAAGATAATTCTCATATCTTCTTTCGACATCGCTTCTTAATCCCTTTCCAAAAACAGAGAACTTGACCATTAAAGGATGTCCTTTTGCTGCATCATTGTAGATTTTTTCAGAAATTAATTGATATGCATACTCTTCTGACCAAGCATTCAAAGGAGTTCTTATTTGCCGGATTAAATGCTCTATGTTACCATACCGTTTGATGAAGGCTTTAGTTTCTTCCTTGGTATAGGTTGGCAATTTGAATCTGAAAGTTGGTCTTGCTCTAAATTTTCTTATTGATTCTCTGTAAATTCCTTCTTTTACCTTTCCCAGTCTATCATTAACATACCAATCAAATTCTGGCAGCCCGGCGGTTAAGACGAATCTTACACTGGCATGTGATTCATAATTTGACAGCTCATCCATAACGTAAAAAATTGCGGCAGTTCTTTCACTATGAACGTCATCTACGGCAACCAAGACGTTATTATTATTATTCAAAAAGTTTTCGATGAAATGTATAATCTCTGTGCCATTTGTAAGATCTGAATCACCAAAATTATATAGTATTTTAAATCCTTTTTCAAAGTACTCGCATATAATTTCCATTAGAATAGTACTTTTAGAAGTGCCCATTTCACCTACTAACAATACCTGATGATGATTTTCGATTTTCGTCTTTATTTGATCCACAATGCTTCTTCGAAATTCATAATGTTCCTTAATCGATGATAACTTGAATGAAAACCCCTCTTTCCAATCATCAAAGTCTTGATCTGTAGCCTTATAATCGTCAAAGTAAGTCGGTTTGAGTAAGTTCAATCCAAAGCTTCTCGCTTCATTGGCTAGACCAATTACAACATCTCCGCCGATGTGAATGTTTTTTCCAATAAATATTCCCTTACCACTAACGTCGCCTGTCTGAATACGATCACCAGTAGACATATTACTATCTAAATATAATCAGTACGGATATTGAGAGAATCTGTCACCTACCTTGTTTTACAGCATCGACAATTGCCTCTACTCCCTTGCCTATAAGTTTGCTAAAAGGAGATAGAGGTGTAAATGTGGTAATAATTTCGGCTGCTGAGGGAAGAGCATTCAATACTTTATCAACAAGGTCAACCGTCTGTGCTTGAATATTTGTCTGTTTTACAAAATTTATCTTCTCTTTGCCTGGGGTAACATCTTCAACTTCTTTTCCAAGTCTAACAATGGCTTCTTGTATCTGGTTTGTCTTTTCTTCTGGAACTTTATATTTTTGAAATTCTTTATTGAGGTTTTCAGAAAACTTTCTTAAGCTCTCGGAATATTCACTCGGTACCTTTTCAAGTTCCTTAGTTAGATTATTAATATTTATTGTCCCGATGTCAATATCCTTACCTATAACAATGCCTTCTCCACTTACGGTGCCCACTGAAATAACATCTCCAGATGGCGATTGTTCATTAACACTATTTTTTTCATTAATTTCCAAATCTGAGCCCAGAATTCTATTGAGTCGTTACAATATATAAGAATTAATTCCTATTCCTAGGCTATGCGTAGAAATATGATGGCACTACTTCCACACACCGCCAAGGTATGTACTTAATACTGACTAAGGGTATTATAGGCGTAAAAGAGTTTGAATCATGTTGACTCAGAAAGAAACCGTGATAGTACAATTGCTGAAACTTCTGTAGCTCTCGTAAAAAATATTATTTGAGAGATGGATATCTTACGCCAAGAATGAATGTTGTGAAATTGGGTAATGTCCGATGGTTGAAGTCATGCGCCAATTTGGGTTTTACTATAGGTATGATATGCAAGATTTCATCGAATACTCACATCTCGGTCTCTTAGCATTTATTTAACTGGCGGTAAAATATTATTATTACTAAAGGATAAATTTTATTTCAGCAATGGTGTTCCATTAATTCGGTCTGAAGAAATTTACCCCTTTGTAGTCAGATATTTAATGAGATAGAACAGAATCTACACTTCATAATATCACATTTCCAAGAACCCCTTTTCCCAAGGAATATCATGACCAAAACCCTTGGCTATCAGAAAGAAGTGTTCAACCTACAAAAGTCCTAGGATATTTTAAGGCATCAAACTATGAGGACTGTAGAATTAATGCTTATCATTCGTTTACCAAATATGATGGAATAAATAGAACTACACCAAGTTTTCTAATGATTGACATTGATCTAAAGGACTTTGCGTCAAAAGATTAAATCGGTAGAGCTATAAAGGGTCATAAAGAAAATTAATACAATTACAAGCGGAGACCCTACATTACTATGTACTGGTAATGGTTATCTTATCTCAAATGATACATAGACAGAACTTTAACAAATCTAAATCATCATGCATTATTATTTTTAATCGGCTTTCCATCTGAAGTATATTTTGTTATTCTTCTTCCAAACGATTTAGCAGGTTGCTCAGTATAGCTTGTATTGCGCTCCTTGAGGTCTTGTAGGATTGAATCTTCATAATCCAATTCTTTTGGTACCATATATCCAGACATGAGATACTTATTTTTCATTTGAATCTCTGTATTCTTTCGTAACATAATCTCTGTTCTTGATGGGTTTTCGAACTCAATAATGAAACTACAATGGAAATTTGTATCGGCAATTTTAGTATTTGATAGATCAGCTCCTGAAAGATTTGCTCCAAAGAGAATGGTATTTGATAGATCAGCTCCTGAAAGATTAGCTCCAGAAAGATCAGCATTTGATAGATCAGCTCCTGAAAGGTTAGCTCCAGAAAGAATAGTACGTGATGCATTAACACCCATAAGCATAGAATAGGTAAATTTCGTATTTAACATATTTGCTCCTGAAAGGTTAGCTCCAGAAAGGTTAGCTCCAGAAAGATCAGCATTTGATAGATCAGCTCCAGAAAGGTTAGCTCCAGAAAGATTTGCACGGATATCAGCTCCAGAAAGGTTAGCTCCAGAAAGGTTAGCTCCAGAAAGGTTAGCTCCAGAAAGATCAGCATTTGATAGATCAGCTCCTTGGAGGAATTCAAAAGATAAATCAACAGCCCTTAATCTTTTGGGTAGCAAAGATACAGTGCGACTTGTCTTAACTATAAGATCAGATAATATTTTTTTATCAATGTTCATTCGGTATTCCTCTAGCTTATTTAACACGTATAAAGATAACCAACGATGAATCCAAAGTTCACGATATCTAGAGAGAGGTAATTCACACATGTTCCATAGTCCTATCTTTTTTACTTCAGAGTTTTCTGTTTGAAATATTATTTCCTCATCTTCATAATATCTTTGTGCATTTCGGATAAGATTTCGTTTAATTTGTGATGGAGATACATTCTGTTGTTGGTTCTGAGGAACTAATGATTTTATCAGAGTGGTGGTATATTCGTTTAGACTATTATTATTAGTATTAAATAATTCCAATAATCCATCAAGAAATAGCATTGTCTCTGCAGTGGGAATACCCACATTAAGATAATTTTTCTTGTCTTCCAGTATGCTCTCAATATAGTATTCTGCAAGAAGATATTCTTGAAAGCTTTTGTGAATAAAATCTACGGTCTTATCTGTAGTAGTCTGACCTTGTAAATAAAAGTAAGATGTAAGAATGGGTTCAAATAATTCTTTCTGTAGCGTCTTATCGAAGCCATAGATCCTAAGTTTATCTATGAGAACGCTTTGTTTTAAGATATCCGGATAGTACATCTGTCTTAATGCGGCTATCTTGCGTAAGATTTTCTTTTCTTCAGAATAAAACTGCGCGTATAATGATATTCATCAGCTACCTGTTTGTGCTTGCCTCTTATAATCGAATGAATGAATCCTTCATAGATTAATGCCCTTGTCATCTGCGTATTCACAGAATCCTTTAGCATTATTTCATCTTCTAATTTTGACTGCATCATTATGCAGAACATCCGACAAAATAAAGGCTTACGAATTTCTTCTTCCGTTAATTTATAATTTTGAAGCTTATAAAAATTAAATTCTAATCCATATTTGTAGAAAAATTCATTTACTTGCACTCTACTCAATGGAAGCAGTCTAATATAATGGGATATGTTGAGTTTTTCAGGTATGCCCGCTTCCAATCTTGTTGTGATTATATATTTCATATTTGGAAACGCCTCATCGCTTTGTAACTCATCAAGAAACTCCTTTAGCTTCTCTTCATCATCGCCGTATTCGTCCAAGCCGTCACATATAAGAAGTATCTTTCTCTTCTTGCCCGCTCCTCCGGGAGCTATTAACTTTAGGATTTCATCAAGACTATGTTCCTCTTCATCTACAATTTTAAGTTTGCCTTTTAAGGGAATGAATATAGGAATGTAGCTATTTTCGTTGTTGGGATTTTCAAGAAATGTAGAAGCCATGGTAGAAGTCAAATGGATAGACAAAGAGGTTTTTCCGATTCCAAAAGGAGCACCGAGCACGATACGACGTTTGCCTTTAGCAAGGTGGTCTAATACAAGGGATTTTGCTTTTGGCGTCGTTTCACTATCAAAATATGCTGAGAAATAGATATCTCCCTCCTCCCACGTCTGAACACTTCTATTGACAGCGTTGTTTTCAATATAATACTCGTCCAAATACTTCCCATCTATGCGATTTGATTTGTAAATAAGTGATCTTGAATATTCAAGATGCTTTAATAGGTTTTTAGTTCGCTCTTTGTGCGCGAACATGTCTTTGAATGGTTTAATCGCTGGATCATTATCCGCCTTTTCTTCTAGAGATATATTGAAATTAAATATAAAATTGTGTATCAAATCCTTATGTTGCTCGTAACTTAAAATATTGCATAAAAGGGATCTAAACCTTGTGATGACGGGGTGGTCTGGCAAATATGAGTTCCATCCTTCAGTATCAATAAAAGTGTCAAATAGTTCCCTCTTGATTTTTTTACTTTTAACATTGGAAAAGACAGCAGGTTTCTTTCAAAAAACATCCGAAATTGCCAACGCAATTGGCAAAATAATAGGAAATAAAAGCTTTGAAGATAATGTCTTGGCAAGGGCCGGAAGCATTGGCGCTTTAATTAGTATTGGTATTGGAATCTATCAACAAATTAAATACGACCTGCAGTCTAAAGAAGAGCAGGCTTTTGCTTCATTAATAAAAATCGCATTTGAAGCAGCGCACGATTCTTTACCTGAAAGAGATGAAATATCAATAAAGGATGAAGGTATATTCATGGAATTATTAAAGATTTTTCTGTAACCATCAGCCGCCAGCTTTCTCTCTAACCGATGGTGGTAGCCAGTCTGTTACATTAGGTCCCGGTAGTTTCGATTTACAATCCACTGATCAAGGTATCTTCTCAGGAGACTGCATGCAAACAAGCCCTACCTGTGCAACTGGTACCATTAGTACGGGACAGCACCTCACCTGTACTATCCGTATCAAATTGTTCTAATTTTCTTTTATTATTTTGAATAATATATCATATGGCTCATTATGAGTAATTATTGCAACTGTAATGACTTTGACAAGGCTATAGATTACAACGGTAGGCAATATTATAAGTAACAGGATGATAGATTCAATGCAGTAAAAAAGCTGGTTTCGTATATCAGATCATGGTACTTATGATGGCCTATTGCTAGTTTGGAACCATTCAGACATTTTCCATAGTGTTCGAAGAAATTAGCAAATCCAATGTCAAAGTGGAGGTGTAAAGGAAGTTTATCAGATTTATGGGGTGTATGATATTGTCAGGTGCGATGCATAAATGCAGAACTTTGGCAGATGACGACAAGTACCAACCAAATAATTCTAATGAACAATGGGGTAATTTTCTTTCACCCCTCCATATAGGTGGAGAAAGAAATTTTCTCCCTTAGTAGTTTGAAATTTAGTTCTAGTACTTCACGCCCTATTATGTGAGAAGAATGGAAGCACTGAGGTACTAATGATTATTTAATAAAGTGATATGGATTTGATGATTGTGAGTACATAGCGTATAAAAATAAAATATGATCTTGAACTAGTCAAGACCAATATATGGTGTAGTGTTTGGGCCCAACAGATTCATATCAGACTGGTCATGATTTTTTTACCATCGGGAGAACCCCATCCTGTAGATGCATCCCATCCATTAGCTGCCTGAATATCCTGCTATATCTACCAATTGATTACTGCCTATCACTTTGACATTGTTTAGACCATTATTTCCATTAGTTATGTCACGAAGTACTCCATTTGGACCAATGCGTGTGTAAAGTAGCGTATTTAGAAAGCCTACTCTTGTTCCTATTGCTTGATTGATTAACGCTATCAAACCAGCCCACAATGGAGCTACTGCACTGGTTCCCCCGATTGGAAAGTCTCGTCCGTCTACTCGAACTTGGTAGCCTGTAAGTGGTGACGCATCGCCTGACACATCTGGAACACCTCGTCCATCAAAGTTCACTCCATTAACTGAAGGAGGCAATACTAAATTCCGTTGATAGTCTGGCCGTTGAGTAAAAGCGCTGATTCCCCCACCACCTGCTCCGCCATCAGAGTCGTTCCAAACTATTTCATTATTAATTGAACCATTGAAAGCTGTCAAATGAGTACCACCACAGGCTAATGCGAAAGCAGAAGAGGCAGGAAAATCTACATGTGCATTGCCATCGGGAATACCTTGACCATCATTTGAAGGCCTCTCATCGGAAGAGCCATTATCACCGGAAGCACAACATACAGCACAACATACAGTTATTCCTAAAGCAGCAGCATCTTGCAACATACCGTCGAAAGCTTGTCGGTTAGGCGCTGTCCAAAATTCTTCTGGTTTGCCCCAGCTAATAGGTCAGGTAGTGCTTATTTCTGGTTAGATACCATTATAAAAACATCAAAATTGTATTTAACAGTGAGTGAGCGAAGTTTTAACAGTTACCAGTAAGTTGACATGATAAAAAATATCTAGCGACTTGATTAATGAGTTAAGTTCTGGGCTAGGAATTTCGTGTTGATTTTGCAAATGGATATCTATAGATATTAGCAGTTGGTCGATGAGGATCAACATATCTAATTCCGTTAACATGTAATGCGTCTAACACATCGGACAACGTCGGATTTTTAACACGTCCGGCGTATTTATCCCGAAAATAACGGTATAATACAGATATGAGTGGTGCCAGATTATAAATATTATCAAAAATACTATGTCCTACGTGTAGACTGACGTCATAGGATGGTGCAGTCTTTTATATAATGGACTGCACTTCAAAATCAGGTTATACTGCTCTGTTGCATGATCAATTAGGATTTAATTCATTTATGCAGATGATTATGATTATGCCATTTGATTGAACATGTTATACAGAGTTGCCTTTAGAAAGATCTCCTTTACCATGTTAGGAAATTTTCTAGCTGTTACATGTTCACCAAACATTCTTTTAATAGATGAAAAGGCAGTTTCTGCCATCCATCTGTACCCATAATTCACTCTGCGCTTCCATCTTTTGAGGTTTGCATGTTGTCTCATTACAGACATATTCCTAGCATGACAGTTAGTCGGTCTAACCTTGGAATTACTTCTTGTCTTTATACCAGGCTTAATGTGGTTCTTTGATAGGTATCTAAAATTGTTATTGCTGTCGTACATACCATCTGCTAATATGCCTTTTACATGATTACCTCCAGCAGCAAAGAAGAAGAAGAAGAAGCATTGTCTACCAACTTACTTAACATCTTACCATCATGTACTTCTTCACTTGTTACTTCCAAGGACAGGATTCTTTTCCTCTTGATGTCAACTGCCACATGTATCTTTAGATATCCTTTTCTAACATGCCATTTATGCCGCATCCATTCTCCACGATTAGCTACTTTAATGCCAGTGCTGTCTAAAGCATTGACAATATCATTTCCCAATCTTTCATTGATTTTAATTTCCAGTTTGTTTATACGTCTATTGATGGTACTATAATCTGGTATGCATGGTAATTTAGTACTTGCGTGAGCTATGACTACACCCTGTGTTTGTCTATATGGTAGATGGAAATATGCTCTCATGTAGCCTAGGAGCTGAATAAATGAATCTGGGTAGGCGTATGGTTCACCAACCTTACCATGGTTCATTTGAGATAATTCATGATCCCAACCATCAAGTACATCATAATCCAAGAGTACTCTGACCACGTCTTACTAGTGATTCATTGTACGAAGGCCAGTCAATCAAATTATTACATAATTACTACTGGTAAGCTAAATGCAGATTGGTCAAATAAGCAATACCTACAACATAATAAATCATGCAACAAAGCAGGTTATACCATAGATTTATCTCATTGTTTTACTAGCTGCCGATAGCTCCCGATTAGTAGTCGCATGTTATCGATGATATCAATCAAATCACTATTCTTGTATTTTGTAATCAGGCTTGAAAGAGTACTGTCATCAATTCTGGATTTACTCCCATAGGATCAACGCTCTGTTTAGGTCCCTGTTTGAAGTCAATATCTGGAGCTGAATCATGTATCTATTTAATTGAAGCAGAATGGGATCGTCTACAGAAGAAATATTGTGTAAGTGCTGACTTATGACAAAAAGCAAGAGACAGTAAAACACAGTTCCACATGAAGATCCTTTTAAGAAAAACTATCTCCAAACTGGGGAGAAAATAGGTTTTAGTCTACATTGATCATAAGACTTATGCGTAAGTATGCTTATAAAGTAACGTGTAATTCAAAACTTTTCCCTCATATATGACAGTTCAGCTAGTAATTGGTCTTGGCACATCGAATAGTATCACTCGAATATTGCTGGATTACAAAGTGGGGATCTGTGACACCCTAATATACTACGATGCCCTAAAAAAATCAAGATTAACAGTCAAGTCCGGATTGGACGCATGAAAAGCATTGTCAGAGATATTAGTTATCAAATAAACATGTTTTTCTCCTGAAGCCTTATTTGTCAATGTGATTGATGCAGGAGAGCTGTCGACAACAAAATGTCCCTCATCATTAGTAGTAAATCCTGATTTCGGAACGTCACTGTATGTACAATCATTTTTGAATGTAAAGACTCCAGATTCTGAGGCATCATGCACAGTTCCAGACCATCTCCAATTACCAAATAGTGTGACTCCTGGAAGTTGTGAACCGCATGCATTTTGCTGTTGCGTCGAGGAGGTGGATGACGCCGATGGTTGAGATGACGTATTTGGTGGGGTGGATAGGGGTGATGAGGGAGCAGTGGGTGTAGGAAGAGTGCCATGATTATATGCCACGACTATACCGGTTATGGCTACTATGACTGCTGGACTCCAGTAAGTATACCGGGCAAAGATGTCCAGAACGATTTTTTGTTTTCGTCGCCCATTGCTAATTTCACTATTTTATATTTTGATGATATGCCGCTACAACACCACTTAGCATGTGATGCTTGTCTGCTTTCAAACTGTGAAATAGGAGTCGATAAATCATAAATGTGTCTCAAGTCGCTTCCTTTTAAACTAATACCGAAAATACAAAGGGAAAACAGAAATAGTAAATTCATTATGGGATGCACCTTTATAATAAATGTTTATTAGTTTTTCTAACAATTCATTAATACCTGCTCCATATACGAGAAAATATTATAAATAATCTACCTCAAAGTGCACATGGTGGCGGCGTTAGTGCGAGCAGCAGATGATGGATATATTGCTGAGATAGTAGTAAATTTGAATACAAATAACGCCATTAAAGACTTTTCCATTTATTTTCGAGGTTATTTTCTATGTTACGGAAGATTTCAGTGCTTATCAGATTCTATAGGAGATCACGTTTAGGAGATGACGTGTCCTAAGCTTATGGCATCAACAGATCTTTTATCACTAAAGACGATTACAATGATTGTGGTGATCACATTCTAGGTATCTTTAATTTCGTTTCATGGATCCAATCATAATGTATATGCACAACAAGGCGGATCAGCTTCTAGTGGACCAGCAACGGGCGGATCAGGTATGACTGGAAGTTTTAATTGTACTGTAGCTTACGCCTGCATTACTCAATCGCCCACGGGTGGATCTGCTACTAGTGGTCCGGCAACTGGTGGATCAGTTTCAGGTGGGGGAGGAAATAACGTGACATCACATGCTCCACCATTACAATCATCGGATGCAGTTTCATTGTATAACCTAGGTAACGCTCTTCTTAATCAAGGTAATTATGCAGATGCTATATAATACTTTGACAAAGCATTAGCTATAGATCCAAATTTTAAAGAAGCATTAAATGATAAAGGTATGGCCCTCTTTGACCAAAATAATTATGCAGATTCTATGACATATTTTGACAAAGCATTAGCTATAGATCCAAATTATGAAAATGCAAATAATAATAAACGAATTGCTCAATTTAAGATGGCCAACCCCAATATTAGTCCGAGTAGCAATATTTGCAGTTCGAGTATCAATGGAAGATGTTGATCCCGGTGGATACTCCTAATTGCCATAGCATATTTCTTTCATTATCTTTTGTCGCCTCCTGTTATTTCAATCGGTGAGATACCTATTTTGTTATTTGTCTTCTCTCGATCTCCTGTAATCTAGCTGATAAAGATACAAGTTGATCTGATAGTTGGGCTATAGCATCGTCTTTTACTTTATCACGATCTCTCATTGATTGATTTAATTCCTCTAATTCTTCCACCTTGGTTTGTATATCAGCACCCTGTCTTTCCAGCTGATGGATATTTAGGAAGGTTAAATAGGGTTCGATTTTGCGAAATATCTCAGCTTTTTCTGAATCCTTTTTGCGCCAATATGTAGACCCGGAATGTCCTATAAAATATTCAGAGTAATCGGCGTAACCAAGATCGGATATTGTTGTCTTTACGTATCGTCTAAAAGAATGAAGGGTTATCTGCCTACGTCGTTCGTTACCATCCTCTCTTGCGCCTTTACCATTGCGATCTAATGTCATCTGAAATGACTTAACCAAATCGTGATAGAGCCAGAGATAGTTTGGTCTCTCTATATCTTGGTAAACCGCAAATACTAGATCAGTATCATTTTTAGTAGGACTTCGATATTCTGATATGGTTCTTTCTCCATCTTGTCTGTCTGTAACAAACTCTCCTAGTTCGATACTTATAATCCAACCATGATTTTAATTGATGGGCTGCTTCGTTGGTTAGGAAAATAGTTCTATCAGTTCTTGTCTTTGTATACTGACCTCTTAAGAACAATGTTGCAGGACTGGAGTCCAAATCTAAATCTTTAATACGGATTGATAAAGCCTCACCAGCACGCATTCCAGTTGCTGCCAAGAGTAAAACATAAGTCTTTATTCTGATGTCTGATGCAGCATTTAGTATTTCCACAATATCCTCTTTAGATAATGCCTCCTTGTTTTTTCTGATTGCTCTAGGTAGCTTTACCTTTAGTTTGAATCTTCGCGGGCTAATATCTATATCTTGATATTCAAGAAAGTTTTTCACAGTCACCACTCGCAGCTTCACTGTAAGTGTTGAAATCTTTTGTTGACTCAAATATTTAGCATACTCGGTTAGAAGGGAATAAGGGTCTTGTTTACCGTTTTTAATGTTAGAAATAATATCATCTACTCGTTGCGAATATTTCTTCTCAATAAATACTTCAAAAGTCCTGAGCCGTGCATAGTACTCCTTTGCGGTTAATTCATTCATCATACTGATGTTTGTGATGTAATCTGATATTATCTGACTTGCCGTTGAGTTGCTAGCTTGAACCGTTATAGTTTTCAAACACTTACCATTAGTCATTAGTCCTTTATATAGCATTTGTATTTATAGCCTATTATTCACTATAAATAGCACAATTTATAATGAATAATAATATCTGCGGACTGTGTCTGTTAATCCAAATATAGGGATAGTAATTAATGCGGCACAAGTATACTAATTGATTTACATGATCATAAACCCTACTGACCTCGAAACGATTTTGCTAGATTCCTAGATGCAAGTTGGGCCTTGTTCGTAGCAACTGCGATCCTAGTAATAGTTACAGGTTTTTATGCAATACAAACTTACTGGTTAGCAAATGTGCCGTTTCGGTCTTTATTATTTGCTAGATTAGCCCATAAAACAAGTGGCACAAAATCCAGCATTGAAGTGAAAATTGAGAATGTAGAAATTGGAGCAGCTGTAGCAGTTACTTGTAATTATTTAATAGGCTCATTTAATGGGGACTCATTACTAGAAGGATGTCCGGAGCGGATTTACTACCGATAGTATCTGTCACCATGATTTCAACTACTTCTCCATCTTTATCAAATATATCCGCCTGTCCTGCCTTTGCAATCTTTTGTTTTTCTTTAGGTCCAAACGTGGCATCACCTTTAATAATATATGCAAATAAATCAATTCAAGTTTTTATTATGCTGGTATCATCTATATCCATTAAGTTGACTCACTTGTCCTTTTTGGTGGTACCGCTTCCTGCTTCCTTCACTTGTTTTACCATACCGCCAACTTGGGATACAACTTTGCTAACGATATTCTCGTTTTGTTTATCTTTACCCTCATCATAGTTTTTATTATCTTTTTTCTGTTCTTGTTCTTGTTGCTGTTTATTTAGTTCAGAATTCCTCATTTCTTCCTTGGTTTTTTGATGTATTCCATATGGTACTAGCTTATATTCCCCATTGTTATTGATCTCCACATACCAGCCAGAGCATGCTTTATCTTGGCCATATTGATCCTCAAACCATCTTGGAGTTACCATATCTGCTAGCCATCCCCCAGTATTGATTACCTTATTTTCAAAATCGATATAAGGTCTATGCGTATGTCCGAAAATCAGAATTTCGTCTAATTGCATCCCAAGTAGCGGATATCTAGCCTTAGACTTGGCAAATTTATCTATTGCATCCATCTCCTTTCGCTGTTCTGCAGTCTGTAGGAAATCAGTTATTTGAGGCTGCCCTCGTGTAAAAACCCTGTGAAACGTTTCATGTAGATAACTAGCAATGTTTCCTTCAGTATCATTCATCCTACATAGTTGATCTGAAATTTTTTCGTATTCAGATAGTTTCATAGATATCAATTTCGAGATCACCTCAAGCTCATGCCCATGAACAAGATAGAAGTTCTTCTCGCCACTCTTAATCCTAAAGTATTTGCTAATGTTGTAACAGTTAAAATCAGGATAATTATGCGCCGCATCTAGTGTAATATAGTCATGGTTACCAGGAAGATAATATACGTCTTTGAACTGGTTTACCAATGACAATATTTCATCAGATTCAGTTGAGTAAATGATATCATGCTTTCTCCAAAGATCCCAAAAATCGCCAAGAATAAATAACGAATATTCTTTTGAAGTCCCTCTAGAAATAAATTCTGAAAGAAAATCTGAAAATGCTTTTGAATTACACTTTTCATAACCAAGGTGCAGATCAGATACTATTATTGCTTTATCTATGTTAATCACATTGGGATATCCTTTATTAATTAAATTGTCTTTATCAACTGAATTACTAATATTGTGATTCTTACTATCTATTTCCTTGTACTTTGGTTGCTTATTGGTAGTAGCAATAGTTTTATTCACTTCCTGTTGCTGAACCATAATGGAACGCTTCCTTAGAATTAATATCTCTGTATGACTTATAGGTGTTTTTAAATATAATTAAGATTTGAAATTGAAAAGCAAAGACAAATTAAATGAACGAAGGAATATATGAAAATGTAAAAATAAGCCAGAAGATATAACTTGATAAATCAACAATTAGAAGTTATGCCCTCTAAAGATATGCTGTCACAGCCGAGAATCCAGATGTTGAAAGACTACATATTTACATCTCTAGATTGATCTAGATAAGGCCTATATCATAGTTAGACAATAATGTCTCAACCTATCCGAAATTAATGGATATTACCACATTTGATAACAAAAAAATACTTACCTCTTAGGTCTAAACAACTAGACAAGTTAATTCCTCCTCTTTTAATACTGTGGATTCTAAAAATGAATTAGATTACTATCATCCTGACCTTACCAAACCCTCAGAGATTTCTGACCATATAAAAAACAGATTCTTCCCATATTCAGACAGTATAAGAATAATACTAAAATTAAGCACCCGCAGATTACATACTTGGATGGACTCGAGCATCATTCTGACAATCACAAATTCTTGATCCGTATGACTGCAAAAACAAGGCGAAAAAGTTAAAGCTTCAGTTTCGTAGACTTTTAGCTACCTATTACACATTTTATATGTTCAGCAATTTTTGCAGCAAGGATTCGAGAGAACATACCGTGATAATCGACGAAACTATTTTACATATTGGTTCAGATTGTGCACGGTTATAGGTTGCTATTGTAAAACCAGTACTTAAGCAAATTCTTGGAGTTTGTTTACATCTCAAGACATAGAATAGGTTATTGCTGAATCATATCGAGCTAAAAAATTCGAAGAGATCGAATCACAGTCAAATATGGATAAACAGACTTTTCATGATAGGTTTACAGATGTAAAAGTTTGATCTAAAGTATAGAAAATATCTATGATTCCTATCGTAATTCTATCACAATAAACTACTGTTAGTTCTTGATAAAATCGATTCTGAAGTTTCTTGAGTGAGTGATAGCGTGGAGAATACCAGAAATATAATACCCGGAGAAATTAGATAAGACTCTCGTTAGGTTGGGCATATCATTGGACGATTATGTCAGTTTCTCCTTTCATATTTATAGTCAGATCGGGATTTGCTCAATAATCGATTTGAGGTATTTCTTGCGTAGATTTAGACCTTTATTAATGGTCAATGTTTTTTCTATAACAAATGAATCGATTGTGACTCGAATATTTAAGATTTGAATTGGAACATCTATTTCATGGCAATGTCACTTCCCTTATCTAATATGAAGAAAGATCTAGAGGAATTGGTATCTATAATCATTGAAGAACACATATCAAGAATGAAACTCGACAGACTGTTCCTGTTCGGTTTTACTGAAGATAAGAATAAAAGATTACTAGAGATTAGAGAATTCTTGAAAGAAGAATCTGATATAGCATTTATTACAGGTATTGAAGATAGCAATATCTCAGATAAATTTGGAGACAAAATTACTGATGTCGTATCCATATACGATACAGAGGAATTAGGTATGTTATTCAATTGCATCAACTTAGTTCTAAACGACCGGAATCTAGAAGATACAAAATACTGAGTCTAAGTAACTAAACATGAACCTACAATAGAAAAATCTATTTACTTACCAGTATTATCTAGTTGTTGTACTTACAGACATAGGTGACAATATAGCTTACAGACATGGGTTACACTTCTGCTGTCAGGAAGTGTATCCATATAGAAATCAAAACAAAGTTTAATCTAATACATGAAAAAGAATGGTCTGGAGACACGATATCCAATATTAAGAGATACGGTACATCCAGAAAGACGTACTATAAGTGGAATAATAGATACAAACAGAAAGGAATTGAAGGTTTATCAGATACCTCAAGAAGACCCTGTAATATCAACTACAAGAAAATAACATCAGAAGTAGAGGAAACCATACTTGATATACGATTAACCAAGCGATTTGGATGTAACAGAATCAAGTTTAGATTGAGAAGGATTGTTGGAATGTCATTAAGCACTAGAATTATAGACAAGATACTAAAAAGACATGGTCTTAACATACTCAAGTGTAGGCTAAAATAAGAAGCTACAAACGCTTCGTAATGAAGCATCCAAATGATATGGTACAGATGGATATCATTGGCCCTTTCTATCTGAATAATTCTAGTCAAGGGAATTACATCATCAGCTGTCTAGATGATTGTTCAAGAATAGTAGAAAGCAGATGGTCTGAAAGAAGAGGTCAATAGATGTTCTCAATGTATTAGAGGATTGGATAATGATTAATGGCAAACCTGATAGGGTAATGCATGATAATGGCAAGCAGTTTACATCTACCATATTCAGACGCTTTCTAGTCCATAATCATATCAAGGATAACGCATTCCAAATTGCTATCCGCAGTTACAAGGGAAAATAGAAGCATATAACAAGATAGTAAAGAATGAGTTTCTAGCAGTGGAAGATATACCAAACATAGACGATGGAAAGCTAGGTATGATATGTTTGTAAAGGCGTACAATGAAACTAGAGAACATGGAGGAATAAACGGTCTTACTCCATCAGAAATGTTTCTACAAAGATTAATTACAGCCACCATACATACAAGAACTAAGCAGCAAAGTGTAACCCATGTAGGTAATCAGAAATGTAACCTATCTATGTAAGTACAACATCTAGATAAAGCAGTATCTATAAATCCTACTTCATGATACCTTGTAGGGTTAATTGCAGTCCCCATTATTCTACTGGTATAGCGTTGTTTTTGGAGATACGTATATACCCACTGTATAACCATTAATTAATCAACTACATATTTCATCTTATTTCAAAAAGTCTGATAGATTAGTTTGTTTTGTGTTGCCGGTTATTCCTTCTTTGGTTTGGGGCACCACAACATCATTCCATGTTACTTCTGACAAATCCAACATTTTTCTGAATTTGTTGGCAGTTCCTAGACCGAATCCAGCATAATGATTGTTTGCTGCTACAATCGCTTGTCATGGGCACTTGGTTCTTCCTTGTTCGATACTGGGATAGCAGGATGATGACTAACTTTTCGAGTAGGTTCGGCTGTTCATCTAATTCTAGTTTTTAGCTGCATCAGTACCAAGATTTGTCTCTTCAATTCCTTGTTTATGGCTCATTGATATAATTATGCCAAAGTTCTAAATACGTTTCAGTTATAAACAATATTCCGAAAAGAAACTAGAACTTAATTACTGGTATAAGCTGCGCGTCAACGATAAATAATGTAATTGGTTATGAATTTCCTCTTGATTATATTTTATTAAATGGATCACACTACATTTCTTTGAACAAGACTAGATATATTATATTAATCGAATAAGCCATATTATAATGTTAAAAAAATAATGTTGTACATCACTAATAATGAGTCAGCCAGATGCCAATCTAGTAAATAATGAAAGAAACGAAAGACTTCAGCTCATAGATACTATGAAAGCTCCTATTATACAAATAGGAAAGACTGCAGGATATGAAGTAATAGAGAATTAGGATTTGGGCCCTGGACCAATTCATATTACATGGGTAGTTAAACCTTGTAACAATAATGAAACTCTTCCAGATATGAGATTAGGATTTATGTGCCTTACCGAATTCTCTGAAACTTTATTAAATGAAGCAATTGAGGTCAAATGCTAAACCCAATTGACAAATTGGTCTTGGTAGTTCCAACAGAAACAATGACAAAATTTGTATAAGTATTATAATTTATAGCCTAAATATGAATAGGTAAATCGCTAACTTGATTGTTTATTTATGATATACATATCTTAACATGCATATCTTATACTTACTTAAATTATGGGAGTGTTATTTATTACTATAATAGTGCAAGTACCATCTGATTTAGTTTATATAATGATACAGGTTTTTCTATATATCCCTTTACATCTGATGGTAGAAATCCCTTTTGAAAAGCAGAATATTCATACTCAAATGCACTCATAAGCAAAATCTTCATGTTGGATTTTATTTTTTTTATTTGCTGTACAAATTCATAGCCATTAAGATGTGGCATCTTAATATCTGAGATTACAAGATCGTAATTGGATGGTGTCTGCCTAAATGTTTCCAAGGCCATTAACGGATCAGTAAAAGATGATACTGAAAGACCTGCCTTCTCTAGACTAATCTTGATTATCGATATAATATCACAATCGTCATCGACTATGAGTATCAATCTTATGGAGTATCACTAAAATACCGAACTATTTAATATATTCTCTGATTAAATTAACTAAATAACAACAAAAAATGATATGTAATTAGCTAATTAGCTAATAATAAAGACTGTTTATTTTATACATCATCGAGATGATTTTAGTTGGTAAAAATAATTAAGATGAGCCTTTATCTATCTTATCAGATTATTGAATCTAATTGGTCATCAATGCATGTGACTAAATAGTTAAAGATTGGTGATTAGAAGTGTAACACACAATATTTCAACGTATGGTGGCACATAATATCCACAAGTATGTAGTTTTCTAGATATCTGACATCATAATCGTTCATCTATTAAAAAAAGCTTTATAGAAAATAACTATACATTATATAAAAAGATAGAACTGAACGTTCTGATGGCTACTTCTCATTGGAAAGACAATGATTGTAAGCTAAGCATGTCATAAATTGTTTGAGTTTATTTATAGATGCATAATTGAGATTGTGGAAAAGATTGTTAAGTGAAACAGAGCTTATTTTACATGTTATCTTTATTAGAAGTAAGTACCATATCGGTTCAAATGACTCATGTTGCAAAAATTATAGAACTCGTAGGCAGCTCGATATTGATGGAAAGAGGCAGCACAAGCAGCAGTAGATGAAGCTAAGAAGTCTATAAATGGAATAAATGGTGTTGAAATTACAAAGATGACTGCATAGTGGGAAGAATACTCAGTATCGAGCTATTGTAAAATATCATTTGGTTTAGAACACTAGCACTTAAACTTTTATGGATTAAAATTTGTTATTTGTTGTCGGATTAGTTAAGAATAACCAGAATTGATTAGTATTTAGATTCGATATTTTTATTAACATAGCATTTAGACGTATCGATATTGACCTACATATTCATAACTATTAATATGAAGTAAGCATCTACATTTGTTGATATATGATAGACAAGATAACCAACGGATATCAGGATATCAGTCTAATAATTATTATCAAATCACTAGTATTTTGAAAAGATCTTTATTATAGGCAAAAGTGAAGAAGCAGTAAGATGATAAATAACAGTTAAACATATTCTCTTTCTTGTTCGTCTGCAGTAGTGATCATTATTTATCGTATATACTATAAAAGATACAAATCCACACAATCCATTTTATTTAATGTGTATGGTTAGGGCCATGTAGAAATCATCACAAAAATGACAATATTCGTTAGCCTGTGCATGTTATAGGCTATGCATCTGAATGATAGTTCCCTGTTCTGTGTTTTTACTAGCCTTGAAGAAATATATTCTCCAAATAGTCGTTTTATGACAGACATTATGGTCTCATCCTTGTTTCGTTGATTGTACAATAGTTCGTTATATCCACGTTTCATCTGCTTTCTATATCTGCCATGTGTTCTCCATATCGGTACATGTTCATATCGAGCTGGAATAACACTGAATGCATGCAAGGTTTCTCTTACCAACTGATGATTATCTTCATTATCATATCCCTTATCAGCTGTAACTACGGATAGTGGTAGAATTTCAGCTATTCTTGTTATGATTGGCTTGAAATCTACATTATCATGTCTTGTAGGAGCTCGTCTTATCCTTATGTTGCAGATAATCTGTTGTAATACATCGGCTCCAATAGATAATTTCGCATATTTTCTTGTTGCTTCTATTCGTTCATCATAATACTGTGAAGCATGAGTTATTTTAAATCCTGTTGAATCTATTCCTACAAAGATATGCTTCGTACAGCTAATTACAATGAATGACGAAATTATCTTCTCAAGCAGTGAATTGCTAATTCTGTCTGTCTGTAAACTTTTGCAATGTTGTAAAATGAGGAATACGTGACAATCGTAGGTACGATCTAAGGTAATATGCCTCGACTAACCACTCGACAAACATCCTATAACTCTTACCTTCGTACTGTCTTATTGTAAGTAATACTAAATGCTGCCATATCATAAATACATGATTGCTCTTTCTGTGAAGAAACAATGGTATCCTTGAATTTCTCAAGACACGGTACATAGTATTAGCCAGCCTAACATATCTTTGATTCTTTCAACATCCATATTGGATCATACGTCTAGAAAGCTCTAACGGTATTCAGAACATGGTTTCTACAGAGCCATGGTTAGATAAGGCTTTCAATATTGAGTACCTTAATTGTAATAAAAATCCCAGATAAATAGCATACCGCTAATATAACTAAAATTTGCAGCATTTATCTTTCATACTATACATACGGTGATTAAGGCCAGAAAAGATAATGACTTAAATACAATAGAACAAGGTGATATATTCTTCTTTATCGGCCAAAAATAGGCATTGAAGAAGTTGAAGGTATAGAAGATGTACAAAGATTTTACATGGTTACTTCGTCTATGCATAAAAATGAACATGACAGAAGCAAAATATATATCGATTATTTTTAATTGGACAAAAGCAATTACCACAAATCGTTGAAGGAAAATCAACCTCAAAGGAAAGAAATTGGGCATTAAATATATTGACAACCTCAAACGCAGAAGATATTCATAAAGAGCTTTTGCCGGCTGAATACACAACTGAGACAAGAGGTAAACGTAGACTCGCAGCCGCTGCACCAGCTGGAGAAGGCAAATACTCAATTGTTAAGCATGATGGTCATACTGAATTAGCATATTTGTTGGAGCTTCCTGAGGTACCTGGTCCCACGCAGAAGGAATTTGAAATAAAGAAGGAAGCTAGTTATATAATATCAGTAAAGAATCCAGAGATAGCGTACCTGGTTTTGCCGCATTTTCTTCTGGTAAGAAACCAGAATATCCCAAGAGATTAATGGAAATGTTTGGAGATAAAAGATGGATAGATGTAGAAAACTCAGAATTACTTGATTACGAAAATACGCAACTTTTGTTAATTGGAGCTCGCAAAAAAGATGTGGAAGAAGAACTTGGAATTGACATAGATGAACAAAAAGAAACCCAGAGGAGCGCAGATATATTTAAAGAATTAAAGGTAAGAAAAAATGAGGTTCCATTAAAACCTCTATTGAAGGGTAAATTTCCAGAAAAAGAAGAGATACCTATGGCGCAAGAGATAAAGCAGTTATCAAAAGATGAAGCTCCAGGAAGAGGGGGAAAGATTGGCGGCAAGGTTGCCGCAAGTAAGGCACCATCGGCTGTTGCAATAGCAAAATTACTATCTGGAATAGTTTTTCCAAAATATAAAGATAAGGTTATAGAGCATGCAGAAAAGAATAAGGCAGAATTGGACCAGCCAGAACAGGTGATTGATACTTTAAAGGAGATACCTGATAAAACTTATCATAATATGGCAGAAGTGGAAAAGGCATTAGGAAACATAAGATAGGATAAGGTAAGATAAGACAAAAGGTGAACAAGTCCAATGGCTCAATTTACATGCAGTGTTTGTGGAGATGGATTTGAACAGAAATCTCGTTTACAAAGACATATGGATACTGCACATCCACCACAGGCTCCTTCTGCCGCAGACATTGAAAAAGTATTAGCTGGTATTGACTATCCAAAAATAAAAGATGATTTGGTACAATATTCATCTCAAAAAGCATCAACTATAGGTAAAGATCTTTTTGAATTAATAGAATCTCTTCCATCTTGTACATATAGAGATTCTGCCGAAGTTGCTGTAGCGCTAGGCGAATTAAAGAGCGGGAAGAAGGTAAGAGAGGCAAAGCAAACTGAAGCAATAGAGCAACCTAGTACGCAAGGGGGAAGAACTGCAGCTACATCTTCTGTATCAGCAGTTGCAATTGCAAAGCTTCTAGCAGGAATAGATTTTCCGAAGAGCAAAAGTAGTTTAAAAAATTATGCAAAGAAGAATATATCTAAAATTAATTCTACCAATCCAAATGAAAATGAGATTCTAAACATACTAAATCGTCTGCCAGATAAAGAATATCGTAATATGGCAGATGTTGAAAAATCAGTTGGCAGCTTGATATAGTAATACCATATGAATGATAAAACTGATGAGAAGATAAGTGGCGGCAAAAACCAATAGGGGGATTTATCTCATAAATTCTCCATGTACTATAAGAGTAAATAAATAATTATTTTCTATTTCAAGTCCTATCTCTCTACACTGAATGAAAATTTAATACCTGTTCTGTATTGAGTTATTTTGCCTGTATTAGGATCTACTTGTGCAGTCTGATCTACTATTTCTATTCCGTGTATGCCACGTATGGTCTTTACAGCCTCATTCACTGCGATCTGGGCAGCATCTTCCCATCCCCTGTCAGAAGTTCCTACAATTTCTTCGATTTTGGCAATTGACATTCTAGTTAGTTAGATTTTATCTTAAATAAAAGTTCAGATCGAATATTGTCAAATCTAGTATAAATAACAAATTAATTTAAAAGATTGCATACGCACTCTTAATTCGTATATTTCATTTAGGAAATAAGCCACTCGTAAGAAAAGATTAATCGTACAAACCAATATAGATTCACATCAGTACTTACCATATTTTCTGATGATATACTAAAGTCTAGTAAAGTATACCAGGAATGATATAGCCCAATTGGGAATAATAATTTTTAATTTGTTAAAATGTTCGAATATAATTTTTTATATTATTTCTATCGTTTTAGCATGTTATTGAGATATATTTAATTGCTATAATTGCAAGTAGTTATTATGGCTAAATTACAAAAGACTGTTCCTAATATATCGTTAACAAAAAGTACTTCAAAACAAAAAAGAAAAAATATTGGACGGGTGGGAAAAGTAACCAAAACAAAAGCACCAAAATTAGAAGATATTAATATACTTCTCAGATTATCTGAGCTATATAATACAACTATAGACTTTGAGGCTGCGGAATGGTTCTGGAGTAAAATGCATAAGGACGAAATTCCATCATCAATCCAAGAGTTTGAGAATAAATACCCTCAGGGTAGCAGAGAATTTCAGCTATTTGAAAGATTTACTTCCAAGTTTGAACTTGCAGGACTATTGATAAAATATGGATTTCTTAATGAAGGTCTTTATTTTGATAGATTTGGAAGCTTACATACTGAATGGGAAAGATCCAAAGATATTATTATGGGGATAAGAAAAGAATGGAATGATCCAAAATTTAGAGAAAACTTTGAACTATTATCCATTAGAGCCAAGAAATGGCTTGAGGATCATCAGTAAATAACTCATGGTTAAGACATGATATGAAATGAAAATAATAATAACTAGGCTAAGCACATAACTATTACTAAGTTAACAATAATTTTTTTGAATAACCTGAAAAGTATGTTACTTCCTGCTACACGAAGATCAAGCTGCTATTAAATAGCACAAATAGTTTGCTAACACCATATCTTGAGAATATCCTAACTAGCTAGTTTTGAGAAAAACGAAAGTGAGTTATGTTTTTCTTTCTTTTCTACTTCAAATACTTGGCAAACCACTTAGTTGCAATGCGAGCAACTTCTTCTAGTTTTCCTGGTTCTTCAAATAGATGTGTGGCTCCTGGTACAGATTACAAGCTTCTTTTTCATATTCTCAATATCATTACTTTTGAATTCCTTTAGCGAACGCTTTTTCTCTAATGCCTATTTATTCAGATCGATAACAGGAACATCATTTCCTCCAACAATAAGAAGTGTGGATGCCTAGACTTTTTGGTAAATTACCAATTCCAGCTAGATTTGGTCTTCCGCCTCTAGAAACGATTGCATTAATGGTATTAGGACGCTCAGCTGCTGCTACAATTGCTGCAGCTGCACCAGTACTTGCACCAAAATATCCGATCTTAAAATTCATGTTTTCTAATTTTTGGTTAAGCCAATAAGTAACTGCACTTAATCTTTGAGAAAGTATGCCTATGTCAAATCTTAGATGTCGTGTTTGTGTATCGATCTCTTCTTCCTGTTCAGTTAAGAGATCTATGAGCAGAGTAGCAATACCTTCATTCTGAAGAACTTGGGCAACATATCTATTTCTAGGACTATGTCTGCTACTTCCACTCCCATGAGCAAATATGACTATTCCATGTCAATTTCTAGGAATGTTCAGATCAGCTTCTAGGACTATTTCTTGGCCACCATCTGTTGTCGGTAGACGGATTAATTAATAGTCTCCTTGTTCTTCTTTTTTAATAGTACCATTACTCATGGTAGAGGATTCTATATACATAATATTTTATTACAGTCCTGGAGCATCTGCAAATCCCTCTATTCCGTCTAAAACCATTGAATGATTACTAGGGGTACAGCAGTCACAATTGGATTTCATGCAATCTAATGCGATCTTGTGATCACATATTTTACAAGTGCATATACTGTCGCCAAATTGCATTATTCTAGGAGTATCATTTAAACTCATTTTGAATGTATATTAGTATTAAACTATAACGAATTTAACTCTTCTAATTTAATATACCAACACTACAGCTGGTGGTATTAGTAGTGGTTATTATTAATTGAAACTTACGGTCAACAAGCCATTTATTAATTTTTTCATGCAAGTTTAAATAGCAATAAAGTTAAGATTATCTATAGTGGGTTAGCCATTGAAGCGTATCTATGCTTTGAGCCGCATAGAGAAAGTATAGAAGATTATGCAAGAGCTACTGCATTTGTACCTGAATCCTGTGAAGATGAAGTTATTGATATGCTATTGGAATTGCGTAGTAAAGCTAGTCAGTATAAAACCGATAGATTGGGAAAAAGAGAGGAATATTTTAATGCAGAACAAAATGCAATTGTTACAAAAAATGCCGAATTATATTATCGCAAGATGATACAGGGTGGTACTGCTACGTGGAATATACGTGATACTCATATGATGGACACTCTTAAACGTCTAATGAATTTTTATGATGGCAAGTATGATGATCGTGGTAGTAAAGACATTAATAATAATAATAATAATTTACGCTCAAAATCAATTGTCTGGGCACATAACACACACGTGGGTGATGCCAGGCAAACAGATATGGCAACTGCCAAAATGATAAATATAGGACAGCTTGTGCGTGAACATGCTTCTGAGCAAAATGTCATGATAGTTGGTTTTGGAACATACAAAGGAACCGTTATTGCTGCAAAAGAGTGGGGTGAAAAGATGGAAAAAATGAATGTGCCTCCTGCAGTAGAAGATAGCTGGGATAATCTTATACACAAGAGAACAAATGGCACCAACAGTATTCTCCTATTCAGAGGTGAAAGTGATCAAAGAAATAAGGCTGAAGAAGCCTTTGCTCTTCACAGCAAAGAAAGAATCAAGGATGATAATATAAAAAGAAAAAAAGGCCAGAGAGCAATCGGAGTTGTATATCACCCGGAATACGAAAAATACGGAAATTATGTACCCACTACTCTTGCCAAAAGATATGATGCTTTTCTATATATCGATGAAACACATGCTTTAAGTCCGTTGCATATGCCAGAGATTAAGGAAGAGTAAAGCAAGCTTCCGGAGACTTTTCCTTCAGGGTTATGAATCAGTAAAAATGGCTTGTTTTTTACTATCATATTATTATAATATTTCTTTGCTGCTCTGTCTGTCTTGCATATATAAAATATTTCCTATATTACTAGAGTGCCTAGCAAGTTTACTGGCTTTTAGATTAGACTTTTCATAATAACAAGTAATGACATTACGATATCATTTCTCCTATATAGGTTACCATCCATAAGATTGCAATATTCATGAATTGCGTGATAGAATACGCATAATGATTACGGAGAAACATGAGAGGGAAAAACACTTTTTTTAAATCTAATATATAATTACTATATAATTTGTTCAACAAGATAATTTACAAGTAGATATATGACCTCAAAAGAAGAAGAAGCAACGAAAAGACATGGATAGATTTAATCAACGAGTCAGTCCAGACAAGTGACGATATAGATATTGGAGATATACATGCTGTAAGTAGAGATTTTGTACTGTAAGTAGAGATTTTGTCGTAGTAAAAAGAGGAATAGAGTTTATCCATTTTATCGAGCTTCATATCAGCATGGTTGAATGATATATAATGTGTTATGGATCCAAATTTTAAATGCGAATTAGCAATATGAGAGAGATAAAACCAAATGTTAATCTAATGATAAAGATAATGCAAATCATACTTCAACAGTTTTATTTCAGCCAGATAAAGAAGACTACTATACATATCATTAGAAAAGGTTATCTCAGAAGAGTTTACTCTTCTTCTAATGTACCACGTTTGTATAAATGTGGTTTATGTGATAAGGTCTTTAAGTCAGAAGATGAATTAAGCAACCATGTTAAATCAGCTGCACATTAATATAATTAGGACAGATTCTATAAAAATATATTAAGTTCAATCTGTGAAAATGTATCAACTATCAAAACAACTAACTAACAGATCATAATTCTGGTTAATCATCTGAAAATGGATAGGTAATATCTTGCAACAGTCTAGACACAATGAGCCTAGAACATTAAATATCTCTGCATCCTTGTTTTTACATTTTTCGCAGTTATTAGTTGAATTTAGTATAACTGACATTGTAATATTTGCAACATCAAAGATATAAAGAAAAATCCTTTGTAACTAATTTTTGATAAGTCAAAGAAATCAATGGATGCTATATAGATACATTCTATTTTGTATCATGGTATTAGATTTAACTACAAGGTATTAGTGATTACTATATTATAATCAAGTATCCACATAGATTAGATTTAGAATGAATAAAAAAGACTTCATATTATCTAGTCTATCTTTACCTCCTTCTCTTTAAATTTAGTCTGATCTTTCTTCTTAAATGTTATTTCAAGTATACCATTATTGTAGGTAAATCTAGCTGTTTCAACATCAACTTCTTCTGGTAAATTAATAATTTCGTGATACTTTTTTTCTGCGCCTTCAGTAGTTTGTACTTCAACTGAGCTATCATAGGCACTAATTTTAATGTTGGACTTGGTAACTCCGGGCATTTCGACAATAACTTTTACATCTTTATCTGTTGTTGTTACATCAGCTAAAGGTTCTCGTTCTGAGGATATCTCTGGTGTTGTTCTAAAAAAGCCCTGCCTCGTAACGGAGATTTTACATTGCCAAACTCTCTAACCTTTGGTTTACCATCAGGATCAACCGTCATTGAATATCCATAATCAAATGGACCATATTCTTTTACATTGGCTCCTTCAGTAGTTACATCTTCTCTTATCAAATCCTCTAAATCTCTAGTTTGCATGGTTTTGACTATATGTGATTTTGTTGCATATCTCTGATGAGCTCATCAATATTTTAAGTATTCGGAAATGAAGTCCGCATGTAGATTTCGTCTGTAGTGTAAGAATCGATTGAGCCAGTCAAATGGTTCGATATCGCCACCTTCTGGATAACTCATGCACGGATATACCGATTTTATTACTTTTATAGATTCCAAATGTGGCAGGTGTAGTTGTTTAGAAAAAACAAAGAAATGATGCAATTATAGCCAATAAGATAATATCAAGGGTTTTAATAGTCGTCATGAACTCTGCTTTGATAAGAAGGTATTCCCGATTTTATTACATGCAAATAAGAATCAGGTAATTTAAACAAAATTAGTTATTTGGAGAAATCGTGAAAACATAATTTTGACCCTGGGATTAGATCCTTGGCCTAGATATTCTTTCATTATTGCATATACTATAGATACTATTAATCATCATAAGCCAAGATCATCTCCAACAACAACTGTATACTAAGTAATAAAAATGGATATAGTATGTTTTCAAGGATCGGGTGCTGCTATTATATGGGAAAGGTACTCAAATCAGCTTCCGGCACAATTATAACTACAACCATTACGAATGTCATTTACAAATCTCGTGCTAGCTAATGCCAAGCCGTTGCCATAACTAGAGCAGGATGAAAAATGATCACTAAGTATCCTACAAGACAAAAAATTACCAATGAGGTGATATTACTTTCAAATAATAATATTACCTCGTGAGATTATTAAATATCTTATAGATCATAATTAAATATGGTTTCGACTAGTAAAAAAAGATCTTCTATCCGATCGTCTAAAGGAGGGGAGACAAGTGCGAATTACATGATCAAAGGAGCAGGAAAGAATAATACAATGAGAAATAAATCAAAACAAAAAGATAGTGTTGTTGGTAGGTTTAAGAAAAAAGTAAAAGGTGTCAAAGATAAAGTTGTTGATAATGCGGATAAGACTGCTGCTGCGACCACGCGAAAAGCCAAGTCTACTGCAAACAATTCTACCAATAACCGTGGTAGGAAATATGAAAAAGGGTCACCAGATACAGAAACTCCTAAGAGTACGGGATCCCACTAAAGAATATGAAGCCAAGGAACCAATCTCACCAGCTAAAATAAAACAGCATAAACCTACCGCCGTTCGAAGAAATGCAAGTGTTCAAAAAATCATAGAATTAGAATAAAAGAAGGAGAGTTTGAGAATAATCAAAAAATTAGAATAGACATTTAACTAATAAATGTCACGGCTGAAACTGATTGGAGATAGAAGGGATTTTCCTCTTGTCAATGTTTGCAATATGGTAATTTGGATCTATAGTTGACACTTCCAAAAGATAGAGCCAATATATTCCACTCAGTTTCTATTATGGGATCAGAATAACAATAAGGCGACCTAATAAGGCGACTATCATTACCTAATCCTTACACTCTAAATAATTTATTCCTGGATAATTAGCCTGTGACATTAGGCTAAAACAAAGCAATTTCTAAAAGTTAAAATTCTGCGGAGTACTATATAAGTGAAAACAAGGGATCTAAATAATATAGGTATATGTTAGTAACGGATGGCCAGATTGTGACAGCGAAGACAATCCGATAGTAGTTAAGAGGTCCTGCCTTATATCGTTAGTGTTACATTAGCAAGAGATGAAATATCTATTAGCATGGAAGACTTGCGTAATTACAAGAAACTCAAATGAATTGGCTACCCAATCTGTCGGCCGTCCAAAGAAGGCAGAAATGAATCTTGCCTATGTGATATATTTGAATATATGGAGAACTTGTTAATTATGACTAGTGAAATATAAAACAAAGAACAACAATTCTGATATATATTCTGGAATACTTTAGATTAGCCAATATCAAGTCTTGTTCATTTCATAGTGTTAAATCTTATGTAGTTTAAGTCATATCATAACATGGTAAACGGCAGAGATAATAATAATACTAATATCGCCAATATAAATTGGAATGAGGTGTTAAAGCAAGATACTAGAAGTATAGATGATGTATACCTAGGCAAGGTCAAGGGACTATATGAACCACTTATAGTTATTGAGAAGGGTACAATAAATAAAGAAAAACTCTATATTCCAAAATCTGTTATTGAAAAATATGATGCAGATATATTGTACTTGAGTATAACAGAACAAGAAGCAAAGGACACCTATAAGCGAGAAGCACCTCCAACAGAGGATGAGATCAGACAAATAGAGAAAATTACAGAAAATAGAATTCTGGCATCTAGAAGTAAAATCGAAATTACAATGCATGAATCACGTCAAGAAGAAAAAGAACAACGACAGCATCCAAAAAAGGATGAAAAGAAAACAATAGTAGTTAGTAAAATAAAGGAAGTTAAAGAAGATCTTACATTAACGTCATCAAAAAGTCTTTCAATGCTCAAAATTGATAAGGTAGGAATAAATAATAGGTTAAAAAAGGTGGCAAATGGACTCAAAGATATACTAACTTTAGGAACGAAGATAGCAAAGGAGAAGATCTGGGAAGGAAAAGATATAATAAAAGAAAAGATAAAGAGAACGACTAGAATTAGCAGAGCTTATGTTAAGCGTAAGACATCCATTTAGGAAATTCAATACAATATCTTAATTATATTAGGAACACCAATAATAATTCATAGCTATGAAGAATATATCAAGATGTACATCTTGTAAATTGACATCTGGTAACAATGAACATCGTTGGTTTGCTGATGCGGTACAACCATTAAAATTTAATAGCATAAGATGTTTTTTTCAGAAAATTAGCTAATGTATCTATCATCGATAATGGAATGGCGGGTATGGTTATTGCATAAATAGTTTCAATGCAAAATTTGATTCGGGATAATTCATCAATAATTTTAAAGTTTTTCTTTTGTACCCCAGAATGTCCTTAGCTGTTGAGTATGGCCATGTTATTAATAAATTGTTTTGGTGAGATCTATCACATAGAAATTTAAACGACTGAAGATCTTGAGAAAGAAGGAGTGGGTAAGGATAAGACAGTTATTAAAGTAAGCAAAGAAGCCAGTATGACTTAATTCATTGAAAGTATAGGTTCACTTCTGGATGGAGTGACTTATTGAAAGGACAGATCATTAGGTTATAATATAATTTAACTCAATGTTCTTCTAAAAACTTCTTCAAATTGTTAACTTCTATATCAAATCCTTTAAGTTGTTCCTGAAACTGATCATCTAAAAGTCCATCTGGTCTCATAAACATCCATGTGGTCGTAGAACCTTCCTCATTAGGGACTACTCTCATGTATACATTCCATTCTAATCCTCCACCTACAAATGTATGGTCAAGTATCCCCAGATTTTGAAATGGTTTGACTTTTACCTTTGATTTACCTGAAACAATATGATCAAACTGCCACCAATCATCATCACCTCTCGTAACTGATTTTATTGCACCTCCTATCTCCATATTCTTGACATTAGAAAAGAATTCAAATACTTGATTTGCAGGTTTGTTAACGGTTAGGACTTTTACAATAACTTGCTTGGGAGCCATGGTCTACTATGACATCCGTTTAGTAGGATATTTATTCCTTAATTCCATCCAGGAATAGTTCATGCATTTGATAATACCCATTAAGAATTTACATCTCAGTGTCCTTTCAAACCTCAGTGGCCTTATCCCATATTTCTTTCCTAATAGCTTTACTAATCAATTGATTAAGTAACCTAGGTTATTCTAGTTTTTGGACTATTGTTTATTAATTGACTGTTGTTTTCATGAGCCTCCAATCCCTCATGATATTCGTCTAGCATGTGTTCTATCACATAGTGCAAGAGGGTAGAGGAAGTGAAACTTTCAAATAGTCCACTTTCAAAGAGATATTCCGCCAGCAAATTGAATCTGTTATGAAGGTCTACGGAAACTTTAGTAGAGATTACTTTATTTTGCAGGCGAACTATGCGGTCATTATCATCCCATTCGTTTTGTTGGTAGACTCACTCAGATACCTCAGTAATAGTGTGGAGCGTGATTAGAGATCGACCACTCGGGACGATTATAACGTCTAGGTAGACCTGTGCAATCTACTCTGGTCTATCACAGATTTGATGAGACTTAAGAGATTATTATCTGCAACGTGCTTCAGCGCCTACGTTAAGTTTAACTATAGTCACTATTGCAAATGTATTAGTTTAGATATTGTTTAGACACAATTTATGCTTGACTGATATACCAATATCTGATATTTTATTTTATAGGAGTTGCGATATTTTTGGTTTCGATACCTCATCAAATACTGAAATAGTATTGAGGAAAATAACACGTCCTTACATATTGTAACTTACCCCTGGTACCTCAGCTACTCTACTAGTATTGATTATTAAGAAACAAGTTTTCTGGAGGTTCGGAGGTTGCGAAGGTAGTTACTATGACATTGGTGTGCCGGGACTATGATGAGTTGAGATTCTAGATGATTTGTATAAGATATATGTCTAGCTGCTAAGGATATCACTAGAGACTATAGCGTGAAATTCTAGAAATATAGAGTATAATTCTAATCCGTCAGGGTTGATTTTCTATAGGTCAGCAACTGGATCTATCAAGGAAGCAATGTGTGTTATATATTTACAGTAAAAGTAAATCTGAACCACGAAATTGACAACTTTATATTGTGCTTAGATAATGATTGAAATGTAACGAATCTTTAGAAAGCTATCGATACTAAATTTTCTAACATCCTTTGCAGAATACAAAGCTTCAGCAGAATCGACCCAAATGATCTATGTAACAATTAAGTAAGGAGCATACAACAAAAATAGCATTGGTAACAATGATGCAGCTCAAATCTTATAAAGACAATGGCTTAGTATTCATCATTGTAAATCGAAGGTGGTACTTACAAGAGTAGAGAAGGAAGAAGTAGTCGAGAAACTATATGAAGAAGGAAAGACAATTCGTGAAATCGCAAAACAAGTACACATGTCACTTGGTCCGATAGGAAATAATAGAACAAATAGGTGTCCATAAATGAGCAACTAGATCTTCTGGTATGAGGAGAACCATAAATAGCTGGTTCATGTTGGGTAAGTTTCTTGCCATACCGCAAATAATATTATGATTAAAAGTACAAATCCAGCAGCAGTAAGGATTTTCGCAATCTTTGTGCGGCCAGCTAATGCTAGTACACCAGAAATTGCAAATGGTAATATCATTTCCCAGGTTATTGCAAATGCTTCGGCTATAATTCGGGTATATTTGGATTAATTGTTGTCATACTTGCCAGAATTAAGACACCAACGATTACCGTTGCATCGATCTGAGCTATATCTCTATCTTCAAACACCGTGAAGTAAATACATGACTTTAAATAAGGTTTTTGGTAAATCTTGCCTAAATATCTATGTTAGGTTCTGTTTAATCTGACTAGTGTTACATAATGCTGGTGAAAAAGTGTTGGTATTAAAAAGCTAGGCTCTACGAATGTTTACTCAAATAGATGATATAGATAGTCTCAATCATCCAATATCACTTATCCCTACTCTGGAAGACTTGAAACGGGTCCTATTCGAACCGGTTTATCCCGAACTAGAATTCGTTATCCCTCAAAAGCGACCGATGTAGAAGACATAAAGTCGGCGGCGTTTCTGGCCCAAGCAGCCACTAGAACACTTTGTACTCCAGCTAGGGTATCCACTATAATCTCGACAATAATGAATAGGTTGTCGGAACAAGTGCATGATTTTAATGAAGAATGTATTAGCCATGGTGGAAGAACAAGAATTTTCAATGCAGACGACAGTACAAAGCTATCGATGGATGGTTTGCTTAAGAAATATTACTCAGAATAGTGCAAAAAATTGTAGCAAAGCCATATTTGTGCAATATGTCAATAAAGATTCGACTATTATAGATATCGCAGCAACGAATCGTAATTTTATAATTTCTTGGTTATAATCATTCCTGTAAAAACTGGACCGATAGATTGCTGACAGATCATCAGTTACATGTCAACTATCAATTATCTTTCAGTTTGAATTTGGTGAATGCTTGTCCTCTGTAATTAATTTTCCAGGACTCAATTAGCGCAAATGAGCATATCGTAAGAATGAAGCCTAGAAATACCTTTAAATCGTTAATAGCTCCATCTGATGGTATGGCGAAAGGGCCAGACCTGAAAATTCTAGGTATCATTGCTAAACTGGCACGGAATGATGTCCACAAAGAAGTTCTTGAAACAGAGATAATTGCACTAAGTGAGCTTTCAGAGTCCGAAGTGAGGAATCACCTGGATGAATTGGAATGGCTGCATTTAGCAAAAGAAGCATTACCCAAAGCTAGTCGTGCAGAATTTAGGTTGTGGAATGTAACAGAGAAAGGATTGCAGCAATTATCTAGTCAGAACACTGGATAGTTACGGTTTTGCAGAGATCTAACTATTCATTTTTAATTTATTCTATCTATCTACTTACTAGATGTAGAAGATTTCCAATCAGCTTTAATTGGTGGCGATTTTCCTCCTTTCAGTTTTTGTATAAAGTTATAGGCTGACAACGCTGCAATACTTCCTTGACCTGCGGATATCACAGCTTGTTTGTATGGTACATCCGTAACATCACCGGCTGCAAATATTCCCTGCCTAGATGTGGCACAATATTTGTCTACAATGATTTCATTGCTATTATTTAATTGAACCAAACCTTTTACAAAATCTGTCTTTGCAATGTATCCCATCTCCACAAATACACCATCTACATCAAGTTTGGATTGTGATGATGAGGATGAGGATGATTTGGTCTTGGCATTAGTAAGAGTTAACGATTCAACCTTTAATGTACCATTAATTGCCTTTACAATTGAATTAGAGATAAATGATACGTTATTTTCATCCTGTTGTAACAATCTAATGGTTTCTTCTGTACCTATAGGAGTATTGGTTTGATAAATTATGTATATTTTTGAAGCTATCCCTTTAAGTAATAACGCAGCATCCAAAGATGGATCACCGACGCCAACTACTGCCACTATCTTTTGCTTAAATAAAGGACCATCACAAACAGCACAATAAGAAACTCCTTTTCCTTTCAATTGTTGTTCTCCAGGTACATTAAGATCTCTCGGGGTTTTACCAAAAGCAAGTATTACTGCAGATGCTAAATATTCATTATTGTTACCTGTTATTATTTTAAAATAATTCTTTGCAGATTTGTTGTTGTTTTTTTCTTCTTGTTCTCGCTCTTCTTGTTTATGTTCTATGATAGAAGTAACTTCTTCGTATGCAAATTTTGTTCCAAAATTTCTAGCTTGTGATTCAAATTTAGTCATAAGTTCATAACCACCGATGTGATCAAACGCAGGATAATTTTCTATTTCACTTGTTAAAAGTGCCTGTCCTCCAATGTCTTTTGTAATTAATAATGTATTTAGACCCTGGCGACTAGCATATACTGCTGACGATAGACCTGCAGATGCTCCTCCAATAATTATGATATCCCACTTATCTAACGGACGTGACATTGAACCTTCTAACGAAAATAATACACATTCTAAATAATAACTTACCTTGGGTCTAAGAATAGATAAGTAATCATCGCTATAATATCATTTTTCAAGTAATAGTGTTTGTTTCACACTGATTTCCTTATTTATGAAGTAGATCTAAGCTCTACTTTGATAGATTCACTCCTTTACTGAATTAGAGTGTCAGTCTGGCGGCTGACATTCGTATTTCTAATACATAAGAAATTAGTATAGGTCGCATTAAAAATAACTGCTTTAGTTTTATGGGTCTTCAAATATTTTACCTGGTCGAACTAAAATAAATTTTATGACTTGAGAGTATTGGAAGAATCTCTGAAATTTCTCTGAGGATTTCTTTTTATTTGATCTTAGGAAGAATACGCCCGAATACGAATAGTCATCTATGATCTAATAGAAAATACGCTATCCGTATCTGGCAAGTGTATCTCTATTAAACTGACCCTATTCGGAGTCATATTAATTCCTGCAGTCGTTTACTACAAACATACCGTTAAGTCATACATATACTTTGACGAACTTTTGTTAGGACACAGTATTAATAAATAACAAAGATAAGTTAGCACTAATTTTTAAGAAGTGGCAGACTATTGGTAAAGGTCTTTATCAATGTTGACCATTAGCGCAATACTTTGAACCGGGTTTTCGATCAAGGCTGGAGAAAATATCTAATTTTTTACCTATCATTGTGGGTGGTGTTGAAATTATATGAAAATATGCATAGTTTGTCGTTTCATAGATATTCAAAGCTAACTCAAATATATGAAAACGGTTGCGCGTTGAATATGACCAGGAAGGATACGATAACTCGCACATCATTTGTCAAGAAGACTTTATCTCACATTGAGCTACAGCTTGAAAGTGCGAATCTAAAAAGATTTATGGAATATGCAGCGAAACAAAATGAAAATTATAGTATATATCAAACAGATCAGACAGATATAATTACTATAATAGAGAATTCGTTTGGTAATGAGATATCTTTTTTATATATATATTATTCAGGCAAGAAAGGTTGAATCTTGCCTGAATCCCAAGATGAACGCATAATGTCATCTAGTGTGTACGACTCGATGATGCATATTGATTATTCATATAAGCAAGAAAAAATGCCAGACCGAAAGATTTCTTACTATGGATCATTAAACGCGATCACGAAATCAAAGATAGATTTATGCTGTGGATGTAGGATCAATTGCTTACGAAGGGCAAATCATTGATCATATGCGCAAACTTCAAGACGAGATATGATTATATTTAGATACTATACGCAGATTAAGCTTTAACTGGATTCATTATTACATGTTTGGCTTAACAGAGAAAATCAAGAATAAATATTATTTGATCATACATATATGGCATATGTCACCCAATGTTCTGTCTCTAATCTTAAAATAATCATGCGTATAATGCGTTGGGTAAATCTTTGTTATTATACTATAGGAACAATAATGTGTACCAGGAGTAAATTTAAGATGATATTTACAAATCACCGACCACAACAATACGAACCTGAAGCTGATCATATCATATTGGACGAAACATGCTTATCGGCATAAGATTTGAATATGAGACTAATAATTAAAGATAATATATCCTACGTTTAAGTAGTATTAAGAGCATATTTAGATATAGAAATACAAAATGAAATTTAACTTCTTTCGTAAAAATTTCAAATGTATCTCATGTGGAGAAAAATTTAGAACTGAAGATAGCCTCAAGCAGCATAGTCAAATAGAACACAGAAAAAATACTTAGGTAATCTAGGTTTTTAACCCCTTGCTTATCTTGTTCTAATTGTCCCTAATTTATGGCTAACAGGTGGTACTAGTATACCTTCGGTCTTAAGCTTTGTTTAAAATCCCAGTTTTCGAGATCGTCACATTCGGACATGTTACGATATAAGCGGTATATGCAATGGTTGTCCATGGACAGAATAATGAGCACGCCTCCAACGTCTACTACTAAAACACCATCAACCGCCGGACTATTATATAATTTAACTATTAATTTAACCATTAAGGCCGCGAAAACTCACTTACGAAATTTGTCTATATGTCCCCTGATATTGCTAAATAGTTTTGTACTTATTAAATCATGTGAGCGGGATGGCAGCAGTTATCGTAGCAATTGCTATGATTACTACTATACTAGTATCCACGGTACCTATTACCTATGCGCAAAACATAATTACCAAACCAGTAACAAACTATACTTCTATAACAATGCCGTCAATAGCAGGACTGAATGCAACTACAATTATTAATGCTATAAATACTAAAATCAAACTAATCTATGACGAGAAATCGTATAACACAACGAACCCAGCAAATGATACAAAAATATTCTGACGAGGAAATATTTGGAGCAGACTGATAGTGGCATCTATCTGTTTCCGATAATAGTCTTACAGCTTCTTAACGAATAGTTCAGATTTTTAGGAGTCACTAACTACTAAATAGTCGCTATCTCTATATTCTTCGTGAAAGAATTACATTCTCCGTTCCGACTCCGTTGGTCTTGCAATGCTCTTGCCGAGTAATACCCAGAGCTGGACTGATAGTTATCTTACCAAAATTTGTATGATTTGTCCCCTACGTTTATCCTATTCATATTATTATGCTACTTGATGTATTACTTATCTTACTTAGTTAATACGGTTGTTAGGCTAAATCAGGCCGTGCCATTCCACTTGTCAGTAGGATTAGATTACCTAGCCTAATAATGGTCATAATATATTGCTTAATACAAATAGATCTGCTAGCCTAGCCGAGAAGCCTTAATTAGGCATAGTATGTAGGGCTAATTGCTGTTCGAAGGCTCATGCGATTGCCTCGAATTCAGCTGATATGTCATAGATCGGCAATCATGATCCTCTAGGACGCTGGATTCGGTTTGCGATCGTTTGGTTTGCTATACGTAATATTTTCGGACTCTACAATCAGGCATGCTCCTACGAGATGTAATACCATAGATTTCAGTCAATTTTTGTAAAGATATTTGAATTAGTATCAATCTCAGTTATTACATCTATCGAAGATAGATTCTAAGCCTATTATTTTATAGTATTAAATCCGATGTAGTTTACGTAATTATTGTTATAATATGGCAGCCGAAGAGAATAATAATAATACTAATAATAATACTAATAATAATAGTAATACTGTCGCTACTATAAACTGGTATGATATAATAAATCAAGATACTAGAAGTATAGATGATGTATACCTAGGCAAGGTCAAGGGACTATATGAACCACTTATAGTTATTGAGAAGGGTACAATAAATAAAGAAAAACTCTATATTCCAAAATCTGTTATTGAAAAATATTCAGCCAATATTTTGTACCTCGGTATAACAGAACAGGAAGCAAAGGATATCTACACACGAGAATCGCCCCCATCAGCAGATGAGATCAAACAGATAGAGACAATTACAGAAAATAGGATTCTGGCATCTAGGAGAAATAATATAGAAACTACAGAACAACGAGAAGATGGAGATGTAAAAAAACAACGACAACAGCCAAAAAGTGAAGAGGAAGAAATCATTAAAAAGCTAAAATATGCAGCAACTGAACTTAAAGACTTACTAATTTCAGGAGCTAATGTAGCAAAAGAAAAGATCAAGGAAGGAAAAGATATTACACAAGAAAAGATAAAAGAACAACGAGAAGCGGCAGAGGAAAGAAAAGCTGAAAATGATGCAAAAAAGATATCTAAAATGGGAGATTTAGCATTACAGTTTTCAACTTCTTTTGATGATATTTTATCAGAGATTTCATTAACCAGAACATATGCAGAACAAGAACAGATCTATAAAGGATTCCTAAGGCTAATACAAATGCAACGTAAACTTCTTGTCGCAAGAAAAGAGTTAGCTACCAAGTTAAAAGATTCGGTAGATAAACCAATCCTCATCAACAACAACAACGATATAAAACAGCCAGAGTTAACACAAGACACTCAAAATCAACTTAACAAGGCATCTGAACTACCCATGCCACAACCACAACTACCTAAAACAATTAGTACTGCTGAAGAAGAAGAAGAAGAAGAAGAAGAAATAAAATCAAAACCTCGGATAAAAATGGTCACCAAGAAAGATTCTGATATAGAAGTAACACGTGATGAGGAATTGCCAGCAATGTCGTCATCATCATCATTGTCGTCAAATGCAGCTGCTGAATCACCTTCTACAGAGATTCCATCTACTGAAATCTATTCTGCCAAAGGAGAAGGAAAAGAAGGAATGGCTATAGAAAAGAGAAAATTAGCTAATGAAAAAAGGAGTAGCAGGAATAAGAGTAAGTGAGCAGTACACTAAGAATGTAGTATACGTGGCTTTATATTCAACCTCTGATGGTTTTACAACTACTACTTTTCTTTCTTCAGCTGGTTTTTTTGCAGTCAACTCACTGTCTTTCTCTATCAGTGCTTCAGATGGATATGTGGTAGTAGATTCTTGAGAATTTGATAATTCTGGATCTTCCTCCTCCTTGTTCTTCTCATTGCTCATAACATATACAGTTAAAGGTCTTTATGCTTAATAAAAAATTTACCGTCTATGATTAATAGGATTAATAGTACTAGTTATGACAGATATTACTGTGGACGAAATTATGTCATATACATTTCACTGTAATGAATAAAGGAATATCCATTCGCTACCGAAAATCTTATTCATTCATAAGGCCTTCATTACGATAAGGATATTATATTCCACATAGAGAATCCTTCTCTAGCACCACTATTATTTCAATATTTTATTAACATGATCTGTTGCTTAACAAGTAACCGAATATCTTACAGAATTAGATTAGTATGTTAAAATAGAAAATATTATAAAAATAATCTTATATTTATTTTCATTCTAAAATTGATGGCCAACCACTATATAATATCATGCTCAGAATATGGATATGGTATTAGGTATGCTATGGACAATTGTAGCGATAATAGTAGTCATAATTATCATCATAGTCTTACTGAAGGTAGTCTTTGCAATAATAGCAATCGGTCCTCTCGCAATAGAACAACAGCAAGAATTACACACAATATATAATATGTTAGCACACGTGCCTATTAAGATCTGAGCGCTGGCTGTCAAAGTTAAGATAACGCATTATACATTGGAAAACTTCTGATTTGGGTTAGCTAGTCATCTGAGCTCTATTTGATTTATGTGTCTATTTCTTTGGTCTTTGTATCATTTGCATCTTGCCTGAATGCTTCTGCTGTCTTGGGACCGGGCGATTGGGATTTAATTACTTCCTCTTTGCGTTTTTCTGCTTTAGTCTTTCCCTGATTGCGGGTATCTTCGTATGTCATACCAATATTATTCGCTGCAAGCCTTATCAGTATTTCATAACGATGAAGAAATAATTGATCTATTAAGTAAGTAGTTGAATATAGAGATCATTTTCTAAGATTAAAGCGGGGTTATATTCCGTATAGTAACTAGCAGAAATAAGAAAAAGAAGTAATAAAAGATGTGATAGGAAAGTTGGTGGACATGACATCAATAATTGGGATCATCAATGGAATAGGAACCTGCCATTGTAAGTAGGGAAATGTTAAAGACCACTTACATTATACCCAAGTCATGCTTTGCATTGGCCAGATGTTATGGCATGAGTCTAGCCATGCCGTACCAACCTCACTATCTGCCTACTTACCTTTTCACCTACCACCATAGTATATTTGGTTTCTAAGGTATATAACGAATGATTCCTAATTATTCTTCCTTATAGTTCTATTATATATTATAATACGCTCTATGCATCCACTCATTCTCAAGCAAATTTGGGGGGCAAATTCATTCGAATAATCAGGTTATAAAACTGATTCACTTTTTGATATCTCCACCTTACTATAAAAAACCTCCGCTATTCATGCCTTAATTGTAATGGAGTGGAGCTACTGTTAACCAATTAGTATGAGACAGGAAATATATCTTAAGATATCTGATCTCCGAGATAGAACCAAAGTAAATTAACTTTATTTGCTAGTTATTCGAACCGATTTATAGTTGGGTGCTAGACTGGCTAGGCAGCATTTGCGAGCGGGCAAAGATCTGAACAGAAGATATCGCTCGCAAATATTTGATAGATATTGGCGCTTTTTCCAGTCTAACACCCTATATTATTATGTTCAATATTATATTTAGGATTTAAGAGATAGCAATCCCTTGCGGCCAATTTGCAATCTTTTTAATAGATAGTGCACATATAGTATCGACAAGACAAAACCGATTATTATTCTACGGCCACCGGAGCCCAGGATTCGTAGATTGGCTGTTGGGCATCCTTTGCGATCCTAGACTGCTACGGTCGTTATGTAGGATTAAACTTGTAGGCTAGGTTAGATGCCGTTACAATTATACAAAAGGTCAGAAAAATACTTTATTTGTCTGTTATTCGGAATACGTATACAGTAGGACTGCTGGGTTATTTTGCGAGTGGAAATCAGATCGCAAACGCAAATGCTGATAGATATTGCTAGCCCAACAGCCTAGAATATAGTAGCCAACATTGTATATAGAAAGATGTGTATTGCGGCAGCCTTTGTAACATTAAATGCTAATGGAAGCCTATGAGATATTACCGCCCGAATCCTTACGGGGTCATACGGTCATACTTGAGTCCAGTAATCATAGATTGGTAGAAACTTCCTCAAGGGTTCTGGATTCCTGCCCATGATCGTGGGCGTTCAAGGTTCTAATACAAACGGGCGCGCTACGTATGATCTTAAGTTCATTTAAACAAAATTTAGGTAGACAGTTAGTCATTTTCGTTCAGTCAGTATTATACAGTAGATATATCACCAGTACAAACTTGGGGTTTTGTTCCATAAGTCAATTCGCACGCTATGCGCACTATCTAAAGATGATGTAAATTCAGATTTCCTGGCTCAGCATCGCAAATAAATAAAACAAAACAGTCAATGATAGCTACCATTGGACTTATAGACGATCAGGTAGACAAATAGACAGGCAACTAAAGGCATGCAAGCTCACACACTAGGACCACTAAGAAAGATCTTTTACATAAAACCAGAGATATATAACAAACTAAGAGAAATTGCAATGGAAAAAAGAATAAGTATTGACGACTGTGCAGAGGAATTGTTACGAGAACATTTCATGCTAAAAGAATTTATCAAGGAAATAGATTTAGACTCAGATTTAGAATATTATAGATAGGTATCGCTAGGTCGGAGAAGATTAAAAGAATCAAGAAGTAAGGTCATGAGAGTATCTAGTACCAAAACAACAGTTACATTATCAGTAGATATCTCTACTTACAAGAGATTTCAAGGGGAATTAAGACTGGCGAATAAAAACATGAGTTCAATAGCACAGTCCTGCATGGAAAATTATATAGTCAAACATAGCTACCAAACTTGCAACTAAATGAGTCGGGATTAGGCATAGGATTTGTATCTATCAAAGAATATTATTGAATTCCATGGAGGCAGAATATTGGAGAAAATAATAAAGAAGGAAATGGAGCCATATTTGCATTCGTCCAAGACATTTAATTCAAAGTCGAGTTTTTCTTAATACCATCAATAACTTTCATGCTATAGGTCCTAACCCTTTCGTCTATGCCAGATGAGCTAATGACTTCTGTTATGGCGTCTATCGCCTGTGTTCCATAATCTGCAAGCATATCTAGTGCTTTAATTCGAATCGTTGGTTCGTTTAAGCAATAGACTCTATGTTTTATACAATTAATTTGGTCTTCTGCTGACAATTTCATATCTCACAGATATACTTACAATAACAGGTGATTCCAATACTATTTTAGCATTATATAGAAACTGATGGAATAATACCACTTGTGGTATTAATAACATGAGATTTCGAAATATAGATATGTTCTGGTTGACTGTCTATAATTTTATTATTCTATTAGACAAGTAATATCAATAGAAACGCTATCCTAACCTAAATTCTGAATTTCAGTTCTCTAATTTTGTCCTCAAATTTTTCTGATAATAAATTTAATCATTCTGATAAATATATTTTCATTATCACCCTTGGATATGCTCATTGCAATAACTGAAAGCGAAATCGCTAATCCAGTCGCAGATGATGTCAACCACAGAACATAGTTATTTGCAAGATCTATTCTTTCGGACCATATATCATATATAATTCGCAATGCTATGGTAAACAAACCCTGACCTGTACCAATCCCTACAAAGATCTTTCCCAGGTTAACTCTGTTTGCAGCAAACAAGCCTGCTCCTACGAGCACTGTAATTCCTCCTAACTGACTAATGATTACAAGAATTCCTATTGAAAATATAATTGGTGACCCAAAATCGCTTGGGGTATTAATCAATATCTCTTTTTCAATAAGATAATAAAATGTTATATCGGCCTTATAGCCAGAAATTAAAAAGACTATTCCTGAAATAGAGGTAATAACTGCTGCCTAATCTATTCCTTGACATCTACAAGTAGTACACTTCATCGTTATGCAAGAGTTATTCATTTGCTTTGTTATACAATCAACTATTTTTCTAATCCTACCTAGATGTTTCCTAGTTTGACGGTAGATATAGGCAGCAAGAGATTTGGATAGTGTACATGTATGTAGCTGTTATGTAATACTAAATTGTTTGTTAATATGAGCCTATTTAAAACAGTTTGCTGGTATGTTAGTCATTAAATATCTTATAGAATATAGTATAATATGAGTATGAGTATAAGTTCTAGGAAAAAGGATAAAGATAGAGATAAAGATACTAAGGGAGCTTCTGGCATAAAAGCTAGTACGGATTATACAATTGGAAAAGCTGGAGAAGAGGTAGGTATTACCAATACAGTGAGATCATCGGAGGTACATTCGGAAACAACGGATAAGAGCAGTAGAAGATGTCACAAATAAGATAGAAGAAGATGTCACAAATAAGATAGAAGAAGATGTCACAAAGATAGAAGAGTCACATAAGATAGAAGAAGAGATGATTTCGTCTTCGTCACCATCATACGATACTCCACCAACAGAACCGACTGTGGCTACAACCTCGCCATCATTTGATCATCATCGGTATGAGCAGAATTATCAACAACAACAACAACAAAAGAGAGGAGCAGCAATTCGAAATAAATAGGGCATTAGAAGAGACTAGAGATAATATTAGAAAATCTACAGATGAAGCAAGAAAAGACATTCCACGTTTTACTCAAGCAGCTAGTGAATATCAAGAACAAACCATTGAGACGGCTAGAGAAATAGCAGATACCTTGCTAGAATCACAAAAGCAGATTCTCGGTTCATTTCAATCAGCATGGCTACCTCATATAGATGCAGCAAATATTTTTGTATCGAATTGGATGTCTCCTGGGCATTATTCACAAATATATGCAAATATGGTTAGCAATTTTGCTGACAATATAATAGTAGGTACCGATTAGCAAATAGCATGATATTTGCAAATATGGAAACATCTAAAACATTAATGCTCCAAGCAAGAGATAATACAAAGGAATTATCTAGATCAAACGTGAATGCTGCAAGAATCGTTAGAACAAACATCAAGAGATGCTGCTAGCAATGTAAGACAGAATAATACTTCGACTTCTTATACTAGAGAATATAAGCAAATGAACCAATGTCGCCAGCAAAGATAAAAGAACACGAACCCACTGCGGTAAGAAGACAAGACAATACCTCAAGTTCTAGTACTAGTTCGTCGTCAGGGCAAGATCCTAAAGAAAGATTAAGAAGAAGTGGAATGACAGAAGGAACAGCTGGTTCTAGTGAAACTGGTGACAGGTATGAGCAAGGAGCAGCAGGAACAAATAAGAGTAATTATGACTAGCCAATAATGTCAGCTCGAAAAATGAGATAATTTTTACTTTGTGTTCTATTGCTTTATTTATTTTAGATCTCTGATATTCTTGTAATTTTCTAAAATCCTTACTCTTTCCTCAAAGCCGGGGCTATATTCACCTTTCTGGCCTGAAGGCGAGCTCTTTAAAGGACTCTAATCCCTTTGTATATTCATCTCCTCTAGGTGATTCATCTCCATATACGTGCTTTGAATGAACTTCTTCCTCATTTATCAAAAGCCACAGATGCTTTCCATCATATGCATCAGCAGTATACTTTGGAATCCAGAATTTGTCTTTCTTTATTGAACCCTTCTCTAAACGAATATAGTTATCAGATATATCTTTTATTTCTCCAATATCTTTTCCATCATTTGTTATCACTTTTTTACCTTTAAGCATGCTCCATAAAACTGTAGGACCTATCCTATTGTTATCAGGTTCATTAGAGGACATGTAATGCATATAGTCAGAACCTGGTTAATGAATGTTCCATCTATAATAAATTAAGTCACATGGGATGGTAGAAATGTGGAAGCATTATTTTGTCATCTGCTAGATAAACCTTACTAATATATTTTATATTGTAGTCTATTTTGAGTATAGGATATAATAATTGTTAAGAGCAACCACAATGAATTCAGGATAATACAAATTATAGGTCTGCCAGTATTGATTACAGTAATGTTGCTGTTTGCAGTAGGTTATCCAGCGAGCGTTAGCTCAAAATCTATCCTCTATGAATAATTATACCAATAATAGTAGGAATACTGCTACTCCAAACTCATCAGCTAAGACAATAATAATTCCACAAGGTAATAAAGCACCAATAACAACAGCAAATTCTGCTCCTACAGGCAAGAGTAATAACGTACAGGCCGGTAGCAATCGAACTGGCTTTGCTAATATTTCTAACCTGGTGATCAAAGATAAGACATTCCCAATTAAATATAATATAATATAACAAATGGAAAACTTTTAGGAATTATTGGTGATAAAGATAAGACGACTCTGGTTCTTTTACTTGGTTCCATCTTGGACAACGGTAAATTAACAGTTGAACTCCCAAGAAATGTATTAGATGCAAAAAGTCAAGGAAATACGGACGCCAAATACAATATCAAGATTGATAACAAGGATGTAGATTATAAAGAAGTTGGTAATAACCTCAATGCTAGAATATTACAAATTAACTTTGGTAAAGATGATAGGATGATAGAAATAACAGGGACCGAGATGACATCTTAACCACACAGTACAATACAACACTTATCTGCCTGTAAGTTCAATATGATACTTGATTCTAGAAATGGCAACGTTTCTGAAAAATGGTCTAGTCTTAATGAATTTAATTGAATTGATCAGTAATTTAACTTGAGCTAATGATATATACCACATTGTGTGGCTTACATTGAACCAGTTATGTAGTTGTGCAATCCGACATTATACTGCAATCCAAAAAAATAGATCAGATTAGAGTTTATTAGCCATTTTTGATATGTTGATATACTTAAGTAGTTTTAAGTGTACTTAATTGTAAGAAATGAAATTTAACTTCTTTCGTAAGAATTTTAAATGTATCTCATGTGGAGAAAAATTCAAGACCGAAGAAGATCTCAAACAACATAATCAAATAGAACACAGAAAATAACGGTGGAAGGTTTCGCTCTTATCCTATTTCTCATATCTATATGAATATAGGAAGATATGTAAACTGGTGTAACAGAAGTCGGCGATATATTTACTTAAGCTTCATTTGGAATTAGGTGAATTTTCATTTTGTAGTTCAAATAATGAACAAGTATTGAGGAATATGCAATTGTTAACTACAATGGTAAGCTTTATTAGTTATCTAAAATGTCGATAAATAAAGATAATGAAATGACCGGTACTATTTCAGTATTATCAAGGAATTGATAAAATAGAACATGGAGAACACGTCGTCCTTATCTATCCTAATCTCTACACACTAAGAGAAATCTATTCACATTGTTGTAATATAGCATTAAAAAATAATGAATTAGTATTGATACTCGCCTACTATCAGACAGCAGAGTCTATCAGGCTAACTTTGAAAGAGCTCGATATTGACGTGGAAAAGTATGAAAAGAAAAATGACCTGATAATAATACAGGATAGCATCTAGACACACTCTGGTTATACAGAGGATTTCTTGTCTTTACTAAAAACTCTTGATAAACAACAAGAGAAACGAGGTAAAAAAGGGTTATCTGTGATTGCAGATATGTGTTTTCTTTCATTTTCAATATAATACAGATGTTTTAATAGATTTTGAATCATCATTACCAAAGTTTGATATGAATGTGAAAAGAATTTGTATCTACCATGCTGGAAAGAGATTTTGAGAGATTTGAGCAGTATGAAAAGGATAATTTAATAAAATCACATCATCGACAAATAAAAGTGCTCCCTAAAGTTGTTGGTAAAGATAAGTCTAATGCCTCAATTTTATCTTGATATTAACGTGTTACTAGACAACTATGATTGTAATTCAACATTATATTTTAATTAGGAGCTAGTTATTAATTTTGTTTGATATACAGGGGTTCTGACTGATCCCTACTCATGAATGATTATCAACTTTTGATAAGCCTGGAATTTTATTTAGCCAATCTAATAATATATGAGGAATAGCTCTATCCACACTATTGAGACCTAATTCCTTGGCCGTCGAGCTGAGTAGGAATATTTCTACCTTGTTTATAATATAGACTGGAACCTTTATTTCAACTGGTTCGTCCATTGGTTTAGAGTTATCTTCTTCTGACATGACTAGAAAGAGAGTATGGAGAAACTCCTATTTCTATAGTTGTCATTATAAATTCTCTTCCGATAGTCTAAACCATCATTGCCTTTTTTAAGCAATTATCAAGTAAGCAATGCAAAGTTACTTTGTATGATCCATGTCCTTGGGCTGGTTCAATGCTAAGACTTGACGTTGTTATAGCCTATTGTTATTAGGCATATGATTCCAAATATTGGTGGTGGTAGCTGAATCTATTTTCAATGGATTGTAAAGTTGGCTATGTAAGTATCGACTACCTGAATCCCACTTAAATCAATATAAGGAAAGGACTAAGGGTTGTATGAAATATCATATGGATTGGGCATGTAGCAGTTGTTGTCGTAGCAATGGATATGATCACTACTATATTAGTATCCCGCAGTACCTGTTATCTATGCGTAAAACATAACTATACACCAGTAACAAACAATACTTCTATAACGATGCCGTCAATAGCAGAGCTGAACTCAACTACAATTATTAATGTATAAATGCTAAATTAGACTAATCTATGGCTAGAAATCATATAACACAACGAAACCTAGCAAATAGCCCCAGAAATAAATTTGTAAGGCAATATGTATTACTGACGAATAATAATATGGAACTACCAAGCTAGGTATTAACCATATCGCATAGCTAGTTCCTTGGTGGATACTCCAATTTTAGGGGTCACTACTGCTAAATAGTCGGTATCTCTATATTCTTTGTGAGAAAATTAGGATTAGTAATAGCATTGGCAGTCGCAGCATCAATTGTAGGTACATGTGTCCTTATCAACTGTAAAAAGAAACGTAGTAATGCCTTAGCCGATACTGATCTTGATCTGTCTATGTCTGGTTAGTATTAGCATCGACTGCTGATGCAATATCTTCAGTTAGACTCAGTCAGTAAGTATCATGTTGTCTTAGTTTTTGCAATATTGTTATAAACTGCTGGCTGGGTATCTGCGGACAATAGATTGTTTTCATAAGTAAAGATAAATTATTAGTTTAAAGTCTGTTAGAATAGATAATGTCGGCCGATGGATGTAACCATTACACAACCAATAAAATAATGAAGTCGGATTACAGTCGGAATTGTCAGTTGGCCAGAACTATATTGGTAATGGTCGGGATCATTTATGAGTATGTCGATTACGCAACATCATTTATGAAAATTGGTAGTCACAGACTATTCAATGAACTGAACTATGTCGGCTGATATGTCTTCTTGCGAGCAGAAGGGTTCAGTCGTAATGGTGATATATTGTCCTGCCTGGAGCCTTAATTAGGCAGAATGTATATAGATAATTGCTGTTCGAAGCTTCATGCGATCGACTGAATCTAGTTAGTATGTCATAGATTGGCAATCACTATCCTCTAGGACGCTGGATTCGGTTTGCGATCGTTTGGTTCACTCTATCTAGTATTAATTAAAAATATGATGCACAAATCTCTGTTTGTTGCAGGTTTTAACAGTCAATTAACTTGAGACAGACATTAGCTCAATTGAAAACTGAGGATATGAAGTGGATATAAAGTCATTATATAGTTTTGAGTAATGTACTGTAATACTTATGCTCATAAACAAATCAGGCAATCTAGAGTATTTCTCTAATCTGTATCAAGATGCACATTCAATATCTGCTTTGTTCATTGAAATAAACGCATTGGTATGGATACAGTGGGGTGGATCATTATTGTAGGCACAGTAAATGAGCTTGAATCACTTGGTATTAGCGTAAAGAAAATGAACGAGCTAAATGACGATTATGAGCTCGAGAACCTGATCGAAAATATAAAACAAACATGGATTCAAGATTATAAAACTTGTTATAATGATAAATAGGCGATTTCGAACGTCAGACAACATCTTTTAATTTTGTGTCATATAACAAATCTTCATGATACCGTATTCTCTAACATCAAAATACTCAAGTCGTAATGTGAAACTACCAGAGTAATTCGTATTTCATACATTCCTATGGAAGGTCGTCATACTATTATCGGACATGAAAGTTTTACAATTAACACTTTATTTATTTAAATAATACACTATACAACGGTTGTATTTGATACGCAGTCATATTCTCAGACTCAACAATCAGACTCGATAAGATGAGACTGAATAGATGGTTTTCGACTGCTCATAGCAAAAATGTTGGAATTAGGGATTAGTAGAGATCTCTTCTTGTCGAAATAGATTATGCTAAGCCTATTATTTTATAGTATTAAATCCCATGTAGTTTATCGTTTATTGTTATAACATGAAGCCGAAAAGGATAATAATACTAATAGTAACACTATCGCCACTATAAATTGGTATGATATAATAAATCAAGATACTAGAAGTATAGATGATGTATACCTAGGCAAGGTCAAGGGACTATATGAACCACTTATAGTTATTGAGAAGGGTAGAAATAAATAAAGAAAAACTCTATATTCCAAAATCTGTTATTGAAAAATATTCAGCCAATGTATTGTACCTCGGTATAACAGAACAGGAAGCAAAGGATATATACACACGAGAATCGCCCCCATCAGCAGATGAGATCAAGCAGATAGAGACAATTACAGAAAATAGGATTCTGGCATCTAGAAGAAATAATGGAACCCAGAGAACAACAAGAAGCTGGGGAAGTAAAAAAACAACGACAACAGCCAAAAAGTGAAGAGGAAGAAATCATTAAAAAGCTAAAATATGTGACAACTGAACTTAAAGACTTATAAATTTCTGGAGCTAAGGTAGCAAAAGAAAAGATAAATGAAGGAAAAGATATTACACAAGAAAAGATAAAAGAACAACGAGAAGCGGCAGAGGAAAGAAAAGCTGAAAATGATGCAAAAAAGATATCTAAAATGGGAGATTTAGCATTACAGTTTTCAACTTATTTGATAAGATGTTACTCAGAGATTTCATTAACCAGAACGTATGCAGAACAGAACAGATTTACAAAGGATTCATAAGGTTAATACAAATGCAACGTAAACTTCTTGTTGCAAGAAAAGAGTTAGCTACCAAGTTAAAAGATTCGGTAGATAAACCAATCCTCATCATCAAGAATAATGACAATGTTAAAACAGCCAGAGTTAACACAAGACACTCAAAATCAACTTAACAAGGCATCTGAACTGCCCATGCCACAACCACAACTCCCTGAAAACAATTCGTACTGCTGAAAAGAAGAAGAAGAAAAAATAAAATCAAAACCTTGGATAAAAATGGTCACCAAGAAAGATTCTGATATTGAAGTAATACATGATGAGGAATTGCCAGCAATGCCGTAGTCACCATCATTGTAGTCAAATGCAGCTGCTGAATCACCTTCTACAGAGATTCCATCTAGCGAATTCATTTCTAAAAAAGAGAAGGAAAAGAAGGAATGGCTATAGAAAGAGAAAATTAGCTAATGAAAAAAGGGGTAGCAGGAATAAGAGTAACTGAGCAATATATTTAGAATGTAGTATACTTGGCTTTAGTCTGCGAGATCGCGTGCCCGTAGATATCCTTGTACATATGTGTTATTTTGAAATATTCTTAAGTCTTTTTGCAATTCTTAGTTTTTAGAATCAATTACATTTACCTGTTCTTCTAACAGTTTCTTGTAACCCGCGAGCAACTTCTCCTGAGTTTTATAATCTTCTCTTGCTATTTCAAACATTATTTTTTCATATACTAAAACTACATTATCTGCATGTATTCCAAGAGCCTGAATGTCTCCTGCGTTCGTCTGTGTACCCATCTCAATTTCTTCAATAGATTTATCCTTAAGTTCATTCATCTATCTTTTCTGTCTCCGTCACTGCTTTTTTGCCCTTAAAGACTTTATCATCTCTATGAATGATTGCCCTGCTTCTTTAGCTTTGGCAGCAAGAACAACTGATTGTTCTCCTTCTGCTTTTTCTTATCTTGTTCTCCGGCTGAGGAATTCTCTATTTGATTATTTTCTTTATATTCAACCTCTGATGGGTTTATAGCTACTACCTTTTCTTTCTTCAGCTGGTTTTTTTGCAGTCAACTCATTGTCTTTCTCTATCAGTGCTTCAGATGGATATGTAGTAGTAGATTCTTGAGAATTTAATAATTCTCAATCTCCTCCTTGTTTTTCTCATTGCTCATAATGTACATAAAGGTCTTTATACTTAATAAAAAATTTGAAGCCTATGAAAAATATGGTAGACAAGCTTTACGTTATAACTGAAACTATTATTAATATATCAGTTTATGGATGAATGCAAGGCACTCACTAACAAAATATTAGCCCGAATTAACGGATCCAAGCTAACAATAAATCATTATTATCTAATCTTATCAAATAAATATGATGATATTATAGTATGTTTTTTTAAAACCGTTCCTAGAACAAGGCCATGAAAACTCAAATAGACAACGAATCCTCAAGTAAGAACAAAGAAGCTTTTAAACTAGGCTCTTCAATTGCCAAATTGATAACATCTTCTTGGAATTGTCAGGAAAAACTAGAGAAAGTCTACATTTTTAACCGAAGAGTTCATCATAGTGGGGTTGAGGCTTTGTTAGGTTTAAGGAGTATTTTCAGAAAATCATAACCTATACCTTCTGAAATATTATCAGGATTAGGGAAGCTGTAACTCGAGATGATTATGCCGACAAGACCAATTCGTCTTCAATAAAGCCTACAGATAATGTTGGTTATAATGGTACCCATATCATATTCACGCATCCTCGTTGTCATCTTCTACATCGACTACGAGTAATCCATCGAATACAAGATCGTTATTATTGGCTATCAATTGAACGAAAAGGCTAATAACACATCAACTATTAGGAAAACAAAAAAATCATCGCCAAGTTACCAGAATATGAAAGAGCAGATTGTCTATTTTATTGTTCACGTTAAATATGCGAATATCATCAGTTATTTTCTACTTGAGTAGCAACATTTTGACGGAACGCTATCAACAGTCAACGTTAGAAGAATTCAGAACTATCGACGTAGACGAATCAAAACATATTCTCACAGTCAGCTATTATGTAAAGTGGGAGGGCATTCTCTTGTTATGATGAGGAATACAACTTGGTAATGGTGGATAACTTGGGTGGAATACAAACAATGAATAA
>CAVXZB010000033.1:0-17093 GCA_963765895.1 uncultured Nitrososphaeraceae archaeon
AATGCGAAGTAGTTTAGTTTTTCTATTGTCGTTATTATGATTGTTGGTTTTACTGCCGTCCTGATTACCCCCTCTGATACCAATATTTCGTATACCCTATTTGATCATAAGATCATTGCATTTCTAATACTACTTTTTTTATCTACTGATATTAATTGGGAATAGATCTTTCATTGGTCTATCAATATTCATTTTCGTTATTATAGGTAGCATATCCCTTATGGAAATTGATGCAACTAACTCCTCCTCCTCCTCCTCCTCCGCTTCTGCTGTTGAATCGCCAGTACTACCAATTTTATCACTACTATTGCCGTGAAAGACATAATATGCTATTTTTTTATTTCGGCCTTATGTTTGTAATTGTGGCTACAACGACAGCGGCGGCAACGGTATAGAAGAGTCAGACCTACAGTAACTTTATCAACTCTAAAGATAGTGAAGCAACTAGGCGTAACTACCGGTACATGTTTTCCTATTTTATGGCGTTTTGTAAAAAACAAGTTATGATGATATGGTTGGAATGGAACCCAAGAGACTAGAAGGCGTAATAAGAGATTATATAATTCATCTAAAACAAGACAAGAACAGGTTTAGGGTACTGTTGAGCTGACATCTCTGCTATTCGTCATTTCTACGATATGAACGATAACGACCTACACTGGAAAAAGATAACCAAGTTCAGGGTAGGCAGGGCTCGGTAGTGGAAGACAAGCCATACACCAGACAACAGATAAAGACATTGTTGGACGGCGCTACCCTACGAGACAAGTGCTTTGTATTCCTAATGTGTTCAGCTGGATTACGTCCGGCGCTCTTCCTGGCCTGCCAAAAAGACTTGCAAAAGATAGACAAATACCAGTTATACAAAATTTCAGTCTATAAAAACGAGCAAGAATATTACGTAACTTTCTGTACCCCAGAATGTGCTCGATATATAGACCGATACCTAGACTGGCGGAGCGGCTAGGCGAACAGCTCAAACCCAATTCTCCATTACTACGTATTAGTTTTGATACAGTCACCCAACCAAACGTTCCCAAGCCGGTATCGATATATGTTGTAAACTCAAGAGTCAGGGCACTACTACAAAGAACAGGAGTAAGACCGGCTCAGGAGATATACCAGCGTACCGAATTAATGTTATCGCATGGCTTCCGTAAGTTCTTCAAAACTACCTGTATAAACGCTGGAATGCATCCACTGTATAGCGAATATGTTATGGGACATCGCTCCGGTCTAACCAAGCCATACTTCAAACCGACCGACCAAGAACTACTGGAGGGGAATGACAAAGTTCTTGGTTATGTGGCGGCAATTAATGACCTAACTATAAACGAGGAATATCGACTAGCCAAGAAAGTTAATGAATTGCAGTTGAAAAACGATCAGATTATGGAGATGGAAAAGCAACATAGAAAGGAACTAGAAAGTGTTCAAAACCAAATGAACCAGATATTTGCAATGATACGACAGAATCCTAAATTAGCGAAAATTAAGCAAGATGCATTGTTGAATAAAAAGATCCATCCTCCTCTTAACCGGAATGTGTGATCTACTGAGAGCTATCCCAAAATTATCCGTCTGAATACAACATCCCAAACATACTAACGCAAAATAGTTTTCTAATTTCTTTTAGGCCAAAATATATTGGACTATATCATACTAAACTAGACAATTTTGTTTTCATTTACTAATAGAAATCAGTAGCAAAGAGCAAATTTAGTTTTGTGAAATCGTCCTGACTTGAGTCTGTATGAAAGTTTCACTTTGGCAGTCCCAATTATGACGTCCAAATTACTGTTGGCGTGCGCCAACTGAATATCTGCCTGAGTTGTGGTGGTATTGTATTTGCGTCTTAATTCGAACGGTAAGATTCTTTAAAGTCTTCTAAGGTGTCTTGACATTATAGTATCATGAAGTGCTATCTTTATATCATTCCGGATTATGCCGTTAGCTAAGCCGTCTCTTTTACCTTTTTCGTATAATCTTTTGACCTCTCGTAGGCGCTCCTTATAGAGTCCTTTAACTGCTAGAGTAACTGGGTATACTCCTCTGAGTGGACTTTGTAATTAACTATGTCTGGCTCTGACTCTGATTCGGTCATTTCTTATCTCTAGTAACCATATCAATTCTGTTACGAGGATCTAAAAGTTCTCCCGTAATATCTTCGGGTAAACCCATATGAAGCACTTCGTTATTACACTGAGAACATATGAATTCCATTGCACCAATATGGATAGAAACTTTCATTTTGTCGCATATACAATCAAGACATACTAGCAGATCGTGCGGGTTGTTACATTTGGTAGGCATTTCTTACTAACCGCCTCTCCTGCCCTGCTGGACGTAGCAATCTACTAACTGCTCAATCAGTTCGCTATATAACTGATTTATGCGACCTGTTCCGTCCAGTCTGTTTTTAACTTGTGCGCTTAAGGTCATGTCTGTTCGGTCACCTTTACCTGTATTTATGTTGCTGCCTGTATTTACGTTACTCATGTTGGTAATTCACCATATAATTTGAATTAACTGACTGCTTTAAATAAATGTCGTTTCTTTTGCGTCGCCGTTTGCAGTTATCAGCCGACAAACAAAGCTCTCAACAGTTTTGCCTTTTGGTTTCGTATAATATTAGTAAATGCTTAGTCCTGCGACTTTAATCTAATGTGGGTTATAGCAGAGGTTTTTCTAGCATATGACCTCGAGGACGGCCGTCCTGACTACCTCTATGCTACATTGATAGGTTAACCGTTAATTAAGATATAAACAGTCAGCAACATAGCATTTAGAACAGACTTCCTAAACGCAGTAAAGACAGCAGGCTATGGACAAACAAGAACGGTATGGCATCTACACTACGTAAGCAGTAATGCGACATGGACTAAGGTAACAACCCTAGCCATAGGCGCTACGCGTAGCGCCTCTAGTTTATATACTAGTTCCAGTTAGCCTCAGTGCAACTATAACCGTAATACCGAATACAAAGATAACAGTTAGCAATGTGGCAAAATATAGGTCTGTCATTTCTTTTTGTACGCTCTAATCTCTCTGGATATAACGCTGTCTATATCAAAACCAATAAGCAAATACCAAAAAAGTGGGATACTTCCGATAAGTTTGTCTATCGTTTGTATTTCATCACTTTCCGATGTTCATTTAAGTAAGTAAGAGATGAAATACTACTAACAGAGATGTTACTGAATAGAAATAGCAGCGACACCAACTATGATAGCAACGGGGTTATCATTAGTTGTTCAAGGAAAGACTGTCTGTATACATGGCGATATAAGGGACATGCTATATTTTTTGCATGCTGTCCACGCTGTAGAAGAAATAACAGGATCCTCAGAAACGCGAATATGGATAAGAAAATACTACTTCAGCATGAACAGGTTGGTCGCCTTACACATGCTGAAGGCAGCGGTCGCATACAGCATACCAGGAGTGATACCTGATACACTATGATGTCTGGTAATTATTATACTGATGGCATACATGTTAAACATTTTGGTGGATATTGCGAAGCTTACGATTGCAAATCAGTAGTGGCCACTGCTGTTAACGTAAAAGTCGGTGATCAGGGCGTAATAACTCTATACCTGTGTGAGCATTGTGCATCGGAATTCAAAGAGGAACAGAAATGACAACCTTGATAGTAATTGTTGTTAATGTAACCAAGTCGAAGATGATATCCTTCTTGATTATTTTCATGGATAGAGGTACAAGTACAACTGGAGTAGGAGCATTACTATATCCTGAGTTACCATCTGTAGTAGACATAAAGGCTAAAGCAATAAGCAAAACTAGGAAAAATAGTTTAAGCGCGGGAGCAATAAAGGATGAGCTAATATATCAACTCTCAGCAAAGTGCATAATCAATTGGAAGACTCTTGAAATCACGCAAAAGTACTTCAAGCGAGCCGAATTTGTTCTTTATCGTATCAACTTATAGAATCCAACTACACCGCCTGTATTCATAATCAATACTTCAGATTTTACGCCATCATTGTATACAGAATTGGAGCAGCTAAAAGTATCTTTACCACATCAATTTGATAAGGTAGTAACCGAAACGGTACAGGTCCTCTTAGAAGGAATTAACAAAAGGTATTATCACATAGCCGGCCTGTCATACAAAGTTACATGGAGGTTAGAGCTATGACATTAGAGGGTGTAATCAGCGGCCCTACCATTACGTCAGACAATTATGAGATGTCAGTATCACAAGCTGCAAGGCTGCACTCAGGAAGTGTTAGAGTCAGGGGGATTATATCTGGAATCTCCAAGCTAAAGAAGATAATCAAAAGTCAGGAATATGAGTGTGCAATCTGTGGCAATGTAATGAAAGTTACTCCTAATATTATATTTGAAGGCCAGAAACATAATTTTGCAGACGAAAGACCAAATCTATATCAACCAATTACGAAAGGACCAAGCAAATGTTCTAACAAATATTGCAATTCTAACGCAGAAAGTGATTACACAGCTGCACGACAACCATGGCATGCAATTCCTAGGCTGGAATATGTTAATGCAATAGTATTAGAGCTTAAAGACATAGAGACATTCAGCGACATCGATCCTCTGAAAGCTGTAGTATTTGATAATGATACTATAGAAGTACATGCACACTTGGGCGAAATAGCTACAATAAATGGGAAGATTCACGTAATCTCACTTCCGAGAAAAGACACAGTCGCATTTCTGTATGTAGAAACTATCGAATATGAATCCAGCCACGAAATTATCATTACTACACATGATAAAGCTGCAATTGAAAAACTTGTCACAGTTGCTAAAAGACGAAAAATGAGTGTGCTTGATATACTGGGTTTCATGTTTGCATCTGACATCATTGGTAATAACACGATAAAGCAAGGGATGTTGTTATGCGCAAGCTTCTACTAACAAAGATGAAACTCAGAAGAAAATTCATGTTCTAATTATTGGCGATCCAGGTCTTGCCAAATCAGCTATGCTCAGAAGGTCTATCGAATTAGTTCCAAACAGCAGGTATGAAAGTGCAGAGAACTCCTCTGGCAAGAGTCTTACAGCAATTGTTGAGAAGGAGGATGAAACTCATATCTTAATAACTGGACCTATCCCGGCAGCTAAGGGTGCTACGTGTGCTTTAAATGAATTGGGAAGAAATGTACTTTGAAGATCAAAAGCACTTACTGAGTATAATGCAAGAACAGTCATTTACAATAAATAAACATGGAATTAATGCTAGAATATCTTCTCCGACTGCGATAATTGCATCAGCTAATCCATTAAACGGAGAATGGGATGATCCGGAAAAAGTTAACCTTGATGAGATTCCTGCCATAAAGCCATTGATAGATAGATTCGATCTGATATTTGTTGTTAGAAATATGAGGGACAAATTGGAACTTAGAAGCTACGCCAGCAAAAAGCTTGATTTATGTGGCAGAAAAATAATTCCTGACTACACACAATATCTCAGAAAATATATAGAATATTCGAAGCGATTCAATCCTGTCTTGTCTAAAGAAGCAGAGCATATGCTAATGGGGTTTTATGTCAACATAGCATCAAGTTATGGCTCACCTAGGATACTAGAATCACTTATAATTATAGCTAAAATGATTGCTAGACTAAAATTAAAGACAATAGTAGACGCCGAAGATGCGTATGAGTCTCAGCAGCTTTACAACGTAATATTACAGCAGCTTCAACAAGTAGTTAACATCAAAACAAATCCTAACGATGAAGCTTACAACACCTGTATTGAAATCCTAAAGGATTCGTATTATGCAATGCAGTTTGAAGAGCTTGTAAAAATAGCATGTGATAAGAATATAAGAGTCAAATCCTATATAGGAGACAAGCACAAGCTGCGAGAAAATAGTAAGATAAGACCAATTATTGAAAGATTACGAAATCACAGTCGGGTAATTATAGTAAGTGAGAAGCCTATTGTCTTGAAATGGGATAAAGAACATGAGTTAGCTGGCAATAACGGTGGTACATGTGCTGCATGTGATATATGTGATGAAGTAAACAATACTAATCTAAGCAAAGAAAATAATAGTAACGATATTCAATACGATATTTTCAAGAACGAACCTATATCACATGCATCACATACCGCACATAGTAGTAGCAATCGTATAAAAGAATCAGATATACTACAACAAGAAAGTCCATGTAATGCGGGACACATTAGTCGCGTTTCTCCACATTCAGACATATGGGTATGTGAAGACTGTAGTATCAAGGGCGATAAATGGTTCATGTTAGAGCATACTTGCAAAGGATTGAAAAATTGACAAGCATGCATATACAAACAGGTAAGATAGAAAGCAGTAACGCAGATACAAGAAACCAACCAAGCATAACCATAGACCGACGCAATACTTAACTGTAAATCAGAATCACATATATCACATTCATCACATAGGGTTGAACATCCAGTATCCAATATTAGAGTCAGGAATCACCCTTTCTTATTACTTCTCGTCGCTCGTGAATATACCGCAAATAGAATAATTTAGAAAGCAGGCATAGCTAGTCACGCTCATTATACAATAGTATACAATAGTAAAATCACATTTTGAGGAAACACAATATGATATAGGGATTTCTAGTGAGCTAGTAATACCAGATTAGAATCCATGTTCTAACGGCAAAAAGTAGACCATAATGGAAGTCACTCGCAACAGACTCAACAAGAATAAGATACTGATAAGAGTACTAAGACAACTAGTCAAGTATTGACTGTTAATTATCTGGCCCCCCACTTGGAACAAACACGGATAAAAAATCCATATGGCTCTATCTACCGTATTGGAGTCAGGTACAGACTCATATTTTCTATAATTTATGAATAGCTTATTAAATAGCCTAATTTAGAAATTAGATGAATTATTTACGCTCATTATACGAGACTATACAACACTAAAATTGAATATTTGAAAGGTTAAGATGGGACGTATTATGAGTCCAGTAGGATGGAGCCTGAATCTTATCCCAACATATTTTCTAGGTATTACCAATTTCCAATTGAGGAATGTTTAAATCTCAAATATCTCTTCTGGAGATAACAAGGACTATATAAAATATAGTTTCGTTCTTGGACAATTTTACATTACATGACCTCGAATATTTGTCAGATGCTCGCAAGTTTATACCCTATGCCTAGGACCAGAAGCAATCACAACATTTATGACTTTGAGTAAACTGTTGGATAGAATTGAGAGGGTAATTTATTAATCAAAGGAGAGGTCGTGACTAATGGCACTATATCTGCCGTTGATTCAAAAAGGAAAGAAAAACAATCCGAATCTGAGAGAAAGGACCAACTTGAAACATATTATTACAGTTCAAGTGTCTCTAAAAAATCATCTAATATAATTTATCGTAGTCAAATATGTCAAATCCAGTGTTCTTTAGATCATTGTCATTTACACTATGAAAGTCGATGGTCGGACTAAAGATCTCGTAAGACATGAATTGTGGGAGTATTTTTGTTTGCCAATCTGATTCCAGTATCTCGTTTGCTGGATACGACTGTAAATACTGAATTGTGCTTTGATAATTATGCCTGTTGACATATGCTTTTATTCTTTTTACTGTATTCCCACTAAGATGGAATTCTTGCAATTCGTATGGTGTAATGCTATCGTCGTAGTATATTTTGCACATAAACCAAAAATAACCGTCATAGTTTCCTCTCGGCGTAACAAATTCTACAGATGACCTCATTCTATTTTTCATCTCCTTACTCCTATTACTAGTTACTATGGAAATAGACATGAATTTATCAAAGATATGTAAAAATAGTCTATGCAGAAGCTCTTCGAACAAATTAAATATTGACTTCGCAATCATAGTATATGCAACTTCTTTAGACAAAGTATATTGAATATATCTAGATAAAAAATATGAAGTATTTATCCAAAAAAGTGGCAAAAAGTTTTTGCCGAAGATGTCCAACTCGTGTAAGGCTTCTGAGAACTTATCCTTATCAGCCAGCTCCTTAAAGATCGTCCAGATTTGTTTATCGAATCTCTCATGATTAATTAATATACATATTTTTCGTTTTTCTTCAGAAACATGTTTTAAATTATCAATTAATATAGAGTGGTCAACATGAAACTGCTTATCGAATGGAATCTCGACATAATTGTAATCAGGTGTTAGTGAAGGAATTATCTTGTGAATATTGAAAAGAGTATCATCTAGTGAAACGTAGATATTTTCTAATAACTTTTTCATTTTTTCATTTAGAGGAATTTGTTTGGGTGTTATTTTATACAGTATTGGAATAACAATCTTTTCTTTTCTCTCTTGACACTGCAATGAATATTCAATCTCCTCTTGTACATATTTGGACTTTACTGATTCTTTGCTCACTAACTATTACTATATCAGATTTGGATAAATCATTAAGAAAAGCTTTAAATTTCACACCAGGTTTTAGCTCTTTGGTATCAATCCAGATAACATCTATGTATTGAAAATCTCTCAACCAAGAATAAAGTTTCATTGCAAATTCTTTGTCTGCAGAAGAGTGAGATATGAAAACTTTGGTCATATTACTTGCCGAAAGTCCAATGATCTACGATAGTTTTTGTCATAAGTACATCTTAAGGTGCTACTTTAATACTTCATATATTTAAATATGTGGCCAATATAGCCTAATTTAGATAGTTCTACTTATCCACATTAATTAAGACTATATAATACCATTTCGCATTTTTGAAACATACTAACAACCTTGAAAAAAAATTCAGCAGGTAAAATAGACGGGTTTTTCTTCACTCTTTTTTAGCGTCTTACCAGTATTAAGTATGAGGTTTCAAATCACGGGCAGTTAGATTAAATGACGTAAAATGCTTAAGGTTAGGTTTTGTACTGCTAAATAACCTATGGTCCATAATTAGAACAAGTCTATCTCTTCTAGGCGATGTAGGTAGACCGACGTCATGTAATTACGGTTACTGATGACTGAATCCAATTAGGTAAGATCACATCTACGCTCTTCTTATAGAGGGAAAAATGCATCAAGAGGTACAGACAATTACTGACTTCGAATATACTAACAGGAATAACATACGGTAATGACTATTCTGCTGTTCTTCGGTTTCTTCTCTTTATTATTCTGTCAGATTTAAATCCCTCAAATTTTAGTTGAACATGTATAATATATCTTCATATCTAAACAATCAAAACAACCAGGTAATTTATGAAGTATGCATAAAATAGAACCGAGATGAGATTTAGGAAATAAGGACCAATATGATTGGTTAAAGCTAAATTAGAAACATAAGTTTGAGAGTTAAAGAAAATCTGATAGTAGATTATTGTACCGAGTCATAAACCTCTCTACACCCTAAAAACATAGATGTTCACTAGTAAGAAAGGCAGGCAATCTATACCAATGACCATTTGTCTAGTATCAGAATAGGCTCATAGCATATGGCCATTCTCACAATATCTAGAGAATCTTCCTATAAGAGACGTGAGGTCTGGATTGGGTGACTACCTAGTGTAATAATTTTTCGGCGCCAAAAGAATTGTCAAGCTCGCATAACTATTTGTACTTTTGTTGAATTAATAAACTAGGACGCGCAACCCAGGTCCTGCCTTTGCTTTTGTAGTTCTTTAAATCAAGAATATTAATTACCTTCTACGAGTATTCTACAAGTCCTAAAAGGTATGAGATTTTCCTCCGGCCCTCGACGAGTGCCAGACTTGTCACAAATAAATATTCACAAGCGTAATTTCCATTAACATTTTGGCCGGTTATCAGCTATAAAAAATGTAATTTACTATACGTAAGTTGTCTAGGTCCATTTTTACTAATAATCAATCTTTACAGAAATCATCACATGGCCATGATTTTTCAATCTTTTGAATTGCAAACCGTTTTGACAAGCAGCGTTGATCATGTTTTTGAATTTCTCCTAGTATTTGTAAAGTAGAGAATATATTGCCTTTGTGTAATCCATTACAACAAAGTAACTATATGTAGAATTGATCTATAGCCTGAACTGATTTCTATGATGTTATTTAAACACCATGCCAGAATCGGCTGTGTAGAAACCATCTCATACAGTCAAAGCTTTGTAAGAGTATAATACCAATAGTCTATTGAAAGAATCAATGTACGTCAGACTTGCGGGTCCTATGTTCCGTGTTTTGAAGCATGCAAGGATTCCTCTATTTTCTAACAGGAAAAGTAATCACATATTTACAATATGGAGCACATAGTTCTAGTTGCTATACGACAGTATGAAGGTAAGAGTTATAGAATGTTTGTCGAGTGGTTAATTGAAGCCTATTACCTAAGGTCATTTCTACGGTTGTCACGTATTCCTCATTTTACAACATTGCAAAAGTTTACAGATAGAATCAATAATTCATTGCTTGAAAAGATAATTTCGTCATTCATTGTAATTAGTGGTACCAAGCATATCTTTGCAGGAATAGATTCAACAGGATTTAAGATAACTCATGCATCACAATATTATACTGATCGAACAGAATTGAGAAGAAAATATGCGAAATTATCTATTGGAGTAGATGTATTACAACAAATCATATGTACAATTAAGATAAGACGAGCTCCAACAAGGCATGATAATGTAGATTTCAGGCCAATTATAACAAGGACATCAAATATTCTTCCATTATCTGTAGTTACAGCTGATAAGGGTTACGATAGTGAAGATAATCACCTTCTCGTAAGAGAGGACTTACATGCATTCAGTATTATTCCTGCTCGATATGAACATGTACCGATGTGGAGAACACATGGTAGGTACAGAAAGCAGATGAAGCGTGGTTACTCCAAATTGCTGTACAATCAACGAAACAAAGATGAAACCATAATATCAGTCATAAAACGACTATTTGGAGAGAATCTTATGTCTAGATTGACTAGAATGCAGAACAGAGAGTTATCATTTAGATGTATCACCTACAATATGCATAGACTGACTAATCTTGTAATATTGATGATGTTTTCTACATAGCCTCAATATTATAACTTGTAGATAGAATCCCGAGAACAACATTGATTGCCGTATTTAATGTGATTAGCAAGAATTGCTTTACATAATTACATAAAGCATCATGTAGTAGATATATTTTCTGTCCCTATTGTCCCTCGTTAACTTCTACTATCTATATTATCTTTACTACTATACTATCCTATTACCGTTACAATATTATAATAATCACATGTTAGTTATTTCAGGAATAGATACTGACTACTGGCTAGGGACAGTAGGGACACTTCTATAATCAGCAGTCACTCTATGAATGATATTCTCTACTTGATCGGGTTCTTATGCCTGTGGATTAGGAATAGATTTGGGAACGCCGGCTTGCTTAAAACAGTAGCAAGACTTATCCCGGCCGGCGAACAGACGAAGCAAAATTGAAGCCCGGAAACTACGATAAAACATCACTTATGTAAAAGATTAACCGTGCTATCTGTATTATATCATAGGTAGGTCAACGCATAGGTGTAAATACAACCTCACGCAATGTCTAGATTTTCTGCTTGGATAACATTCCGTTAGCAAATACTAAAACGCCGCATGTGTTACATCTTAGCATAATACGTCTAGTCTTGGTAGGTTTCAATGTAGCCATAGAATTACAGAAAAGACAATGCACAGTTCGTTCCCAGGAGTCAGTAATTGACAAGTTACTGTAGTAAGATATATCACATCTAAGCTATATATAGCGCCAAGAGAATATTGCAGAACAGTTCTTTTTCTTCCGGGTTTATGGTGTCATATGAGATCGCCGGCAGACCGGCAAATTACAAGGTAGCACATGGCTGTAAAGTATATGCTAGGCAAGAGGAACATGAAAAAAAATGTGCGAACATATAGAGTAGATACGTTGCCACCTACATAAGGACATGGAGAGAAAAAATCCGGCGAGCAGCATAAAGATAGAAAAACTAATGGAAAGGAAAATGAGACATGAAGTTAATGCCGACATCATCAGGATCAAAGTCATATTGTCAAGATGACCATGATTTTGGCTGGCTAAGGAATCCTCATTCGATTGTGTTATCATAAGCGCGCCGTAGTAGTCGGTCGGTCTGATATCTCTCTTACTAGTGTTCTTGTACTGACAAACTAATCTTTAGCTGATGACAGTTATCGAGACAGTAACAGGATTTATGATATCCAAGGGCTTCTACTCTACTGCTGCCAAACGCATATAATCAGAATACTGATTAGATAAGTGATTGCTTGAATATGCTGTATTGATACTGATTTAATAAGATGCAATACTATAATAGCACATATTAACTACTCATGTTATGGGACGTAAGGATTGGTATTATGTCCACCTTCCAAAACTTCTGATCAAAAGACTGGATCAATTCCTAGAAACACCTAGGGCCAAAAGTATGGGTATGTCTAGTAAACCAGAGCTGCTAAGACATATGATAAATCAATTTCTCGATGAGCAAGAAGCCTTATACAACAAGATGGATTATGTAAGTGATATTATCTTAGAAATGAAGGATCGTGACCATGTCGTCTTTACATATAATAATGAATCACAATTTAAGGAGATTGTTAATGCCTATGTAAGGCGAGGCATTGATCGCAATCAGATTAATGTCTTGCTTATCTACACAAAAGAACAACAGAAATTCATAGAATCAATTGACAAAGTCGAAAATGTAAATTTTCTATTCAACTCACAAGATATAATAATAATTCCAGCCGATGAAGGTTTTTATGATGACGGCAGCTTTTCTGTTATGCCAAGTCTTAATAGTATACGCGATATCGGGGAACTGGCAAAGCAGAGATCAAAAAATGGACTAAATATCTTGGCCACTTCGCCAACTAAATTAATCGAACAGGGAAGATATGAGGACGCTCTCCAACTTGAAAATATGTCTAATGAAGCAATCAAAGGGTCTGAAACGCCTATAACTGTACTATGTCTTTACAAAGCTGTTCCAGAAAATCTTGAAGATCGTTTTTCAGAGTATCATGATCTTATAATCAAACGTACTGCAACTATTGCGTCGACTGGCTTACAGTAAGGTACTGGTAAACCCCAATTGTTAAGTATATAGATAGAGAGTTTCGTTTAACATGAACAAACAAGTTTCAAATCAAAAATTGCTTAGCACACGTACACTTCACAGAACAGTAACAATTGATGGGCTGTCTATTTTTTACAGAGAATCAGGGGAACCAACTAATCCGAAGCTACTCTTGCTTCATGGCTGGCCTGCTTCTTCTCATCAATACCGTAATCTTATTCCAGCTCTGGCGGACCATTTTCATGTCGTCTCACCCGACTACCCTGGGTTTGGGAACTCTGATATGCCTAGTCCGGATGAATTCAATTACACCTTCGATCGACTCTCTGAGATAATGGAAGATTTTTTGAAGACCATAGGTTTTACACATTTTGGACTTTACATGCAAGACTATGGTGGGCCTGTAGGCTTCCGAATCATGACTCGGCATCCTGAATGGCTTGAGTGGCTAATAATACAGAACTCAAATACATATGAAATTGGCTTTACCAGTGCATGGGATGGCTTGCGTAACGCGCTTTGGAGGAAACGGCCTCCTGAAGCGGAAGCTCCTCTATATGGGTTTCTACAACTCGAGACGATAAAGCAAGTCTACCTACACGGCAAAGCAAACAGAAATCATCAGTCCAGATAATTGGAACATAGACTTTAGGTTTATGGAGCCGCCAAATGCGGACGCGTACAGATGGATTTGTTCTATGACTATCGCATTAACGTAGCACTATACCCAAAATGGCAAAAATTCTTACAGGAGAATCAACCGAAGTCATTGATTTTCTGGGGACAAAATGATATATTCTTTACTAGAGAAGGCGGCGAGGCTTACCTAAAGGATCTATCTAACGCTGAGATACATAGGCTTGATTCAGGACACTTTGCTACGGAAGATTGCCTTGACGAGATAGCTAGTAACATCCACAGATTCTATCTTGAGAGAGTAAAAAGCCTACATGATGGGAATCAAGCATAAACCCATTTGCTGCCATAATAATAGCATTGATTTCATTACATACAGTATCGCCCAAACAATTGAATACTATGAACCATGGACTTGCTGATTATCTCAAGAAAGCAAATACAGAGTCTGTCAATTCATGATTAGACTTATTGATGTTCCGGATACGATATGAAATATTGGCTCGCTTTCCCTGCCTACCGTTCTAAAGTATGCTGAAAGATCCTCATTGATAGCTTTGTAAGTGCCGGCTTCATATACACCAAGCGAACCTCCTCCTAGAAATATCAAAGCTCTATTGATACTGGAATTCATAAGATCGTATTCACATCATCTCGTATATTTATTATTGTCATCAGACATACTAGATATAGATCGTCTTATCAAAGATCTAAGGATACCTGCGGAAATGGTGTCCTCTATATCGGTAATTGGTACTTCCAGCATTTACTCATCTGATTTAGTACAATTGTAATTTAGTAGTGTCTGGAGAACCTGTAAATCTAGGGCAGTAAATCTGCCACGCTGAAAAGCGAGGCGATCGAAGAGATTGTCCCGGCCAAACCAACAACCAAAAGAACACCACAGCTAGTAATACTGCTATTCCTTGTCTAATCGAGAAACCCCCAAGAATATTTGTCTTCTTTACACTTAGAGATTACAAACGCTGGTGTGCCAGTTCTTATTTAATGTGTCACTATTACCGGTTGACATTGTTGTTTTATCACTTCCGATGTCGGACATTGTCTTTTTTTATAAAATCCCAGAAATTTTTCTTAAATGAATGTGCTCTATAATTTGATACTGCGGCAGCAGGATTCCGAGCCACTCCAGCAGTCAGAGCACCTGGTATAACTGTTGAACCACTATATCCTTGTCCCATGCGCCAGTACGCAAAGATTAAATCATAATTACCTTCTTTACCGCTTATCATTATTTCAACGTCCAGCACATTCCCAATTATAACGCTGGTCAAAATACCTTTATTTGCCTTTAAATCCCAATAGTTTTCTTCTTTCTCTTCATGAATTATATCCAATTTGAGAATTTTTGAGATATTTCTTATTTCATCGTATAATTGTGAAATATCTACGTCTTGTAAAGTAACGTGTTCCTGTCTAATTGTCTGATTGCTGAGCGATGGATTTATTCAGAGCTGGTCATAGAGGCTTTCTTAAATGTGTCTGAGTGGTTCTGCTCTTAGATGCACTTCTCGTTAGCCAGAGGGCATAGAAAATAATAGCGGCATGTTTATCAACGCCGATTAGCAAGGAGTGATTCGTATAATGCAGTCACAAGCCCCTTACTCAAATGAAACTACAGATCAGGCTAATTCTGTTCGTAGAAGTATAGACTTTGATGTTAGAGACACAGCGGATGGAAATGTCGATGAGTAGTGACGCAGAAGAATCGAGATTGAAAGGCGGATATTATAGGCTAATGCTCTACGCCGGGTTATTCGGTGGCCTTTCCTCTCTTATAACTACTGGATACATCACACTCTACAATCAGGGTATCAAGTTCTTTGGGCAGCATAGCGTATACCTGTATAACATTAACTTTTGGCCTCTTATCCTGTTGGGCATAGCCGGTGTTTTCATTGGCCTTGTGATCAAGTTCTTTGGACAGCGTGGAGGTCTGGGCGTTGCTCAAACCGAATACGCACAGACCGGTGGCCTCAACTACCGTAACCTACCAAGTATCCTTCTTCAAGGATTTATAGCATTATGGAGTGGTGCTGCAATTGGTCCTGAGGGGACACTTGTTTTTCTTACTGGTGGATTAGGAACCTTTGTGTCTGAACGGCTGAAGCTCAGAAAGACGATGTCCAAGTACTAGTTTACAGTGCCATCGCAGGAGCATTTGGCGGTTTCTTTGGGTCTCCCATAGTTGGGGCAGTGGGTGCAGTCGAGTACATGTTCATCAAGGAGCTGAATTTGTATCGTCACCTGATCCCTGGACTCATTGCAGGAGCAGTGGGTTATGGTGTCTACTTTGCGATCCTGCATACATCATATCTAGGTGTATACAGCTTCCCTAACTTTGCCGCTCTTCGTGTAGTTGACCTTGTTTGGGCATTGCTAGTGGGGATCATCGCGGCGCTAATTGGGACCTTGTTCAAAGTAGTATTCGGACTTGTCCATCGTGTTTTTGGCCGACTTAATAGTAGGAAACCGGTTGCTCGTTCTATCATAGGTGGCTTGATTATCGGCTTGATTGGTTCATTTCTTCCATTGACACTTTTCTCTGGCCAGAACCAGTTACTACAAATTGTTCATAACCCTGCTTATACGGTATAGGGATACTACTTTTGATGATGCTAGTCAAGATGTTGCTTACAGGTAAATCGTTTGCTACAGGCTTTGAAGGCGGTCCTATCTTTCCGATACTATTTATAGGTGGTACACTTTGGACGGGCCATATCAGAAATTCTAACATTCATTCCACAAGGTGTGGGTGTCTTTGCAGGTATGGCAGGTGCTACATGTGCATTTTTTCCAATTCCAGTCTCGATGGCCCTGCTACTGGGGCTATTCGGAGGACAAACGGACTTTATACCAGTCATTGTCATTGGAGCAGTAATAGGTTTCATGGTTTCCAAGGCAATCGCTCCACTACTACCTAAACCTCGCCCAGAACCAGCTAGTAACAAACAATGATATTGAGTGACGACGTGGAATGAACCCTTAAAGCTGTGAGTATACGACTACAGTAACACACATCTATCTAGATAAACTGTCATGGCACAATTCTTAGATATCTAAGAACATAATAACTAACCATCCCGATAGAAAACAAACCTCACAGTAGTGCGATAAACAAAATTATGGCTATATCTATAACCGCATTTCCAGTTCATATTTACTATGTATTACACTTTCTGGTTATACAGCTATGGAATTAATTTTAGTATTTTTAACAAAAAAAAATCAATCCTGTATTATGGAATTAAGATAATAACATAACACGGATAGAGAAATCACGACATATGTGGCTAATGCAGTTCAACTCTACAATAAATGATAAATGATATAAGGATGAAACCATGATGAACCATAGAGGTTATTGCCAGACCTTTAA
>CAVXZB010000034.1:0-16569 GCA_963765895.1 uncultured Nitrososphaeraceae archaeon
CTTAATCCTTAAAAAATACTTCACTTGTCAGCGATATTTCTGCTGTTATTGGGCCCACTTCACTCCTGTCCTCTTGAGCCAACTTAATGGCTATAATTGCCAGCTCGGATACCTCTTTTATATCCTTTTTTGTCTGTTCAACAAAATCCCGTATATCGTTAATTAGCATTTTACGTGCCTCTTCAATACCTTTTTTTTCTTAAGCGACTCTATTCTAGACTCGAAGTCCAGGAATTCCTCGATTTGTTCGAAAAATTGCTTCCCTAATCCAAATCCTGAAATATATCCACGGACCTCGTCGGCCCTTCGAATTTCTACGCTCAACTCCCTAAGTGCAGCAGCTGTTGGGTCTCCTACCTCCTCAGTCCACTTTGCAATAATATTAGTTACAGTACCTGCGCCTACACCAATCTCTCAGGCGATTTTATCCCTGGCCCATCCCTAAGCCATTTCATCACAACCTCCTGTCTTGTTTCCTCAGCTATTGGAATTCTCAAGAGCGGTCCTCGTCGTTATAGCGAATATAAATATACCGTCACTTTCGTCGGCATATTCGACGTCAGTTTCGTCACTTTAGATTGTTCTTGACATAGGCTTAAAAAAGAATTGAAACAAGGTGCTGATAAATGGTGTATGCATGCCACGTTCGTATTGATGAAAATGATATTAAAGGACTTTTGAGAAATTACTTCAATCTATTATTACTCGAGCTCTATAATTCAAGTCATTCTTGCATATCTGCCTCTTTTCTCAATCGCTTGAACCGTACTTAAAATCCTGGCTGTCGTAAGACCATCTCCAGTAATATCTTTGTAACCTACCAAAAAGCTAGAATAAAGGCGTTCATAGTCATTTGCGTAGGCACTAATGAAAATTTCCTTGATTAAACGCACATCGATAGCTTTGTCTTCAAAACGCTGAGAATAATAAGATAGTCCGAAGTCGATTACGGTGAGTTTGCAATCCTTCTTATTAAAAATAAAGTTTGAAGTTGTAAGGTCTCCGTGAATAATATTTCGAGAATGCAGGCGGGCCGCATACCTTCCAATTTCTGCACTAATTCGGAGTCAACTATATCCTTCGCGTTCTCCCCTTCCACCCGTTCCATCACGATCTCTGCGTGTTTGGGATCAACAAAATAAATGAACGGAGTTGTTACATTCGCTAATTTTCGGAGCGGAAAGCATATTGGCCTCATGAACTGTCCTTTTCTTGCGAATCTCGCTATCCAATGATACATTTCGATAGGGCTTGCGCTTTCTTATCTTTGAAATAGCCATCTCTCCAAACCATCTGACCAGAAAAATGTCAGCCTCCGCACCTCTTTTAATCAGCCTTATTTTGGTTTGGGGCAATACTTTCCTGCATCAGAACCACATATCTATCATAATACATTTACTATTCAGGTCATTTTATGAGTGTATTCTGCTATTTATCCCGAACCAATTTTTGGGGCGAATTATTTAGTTTTTAGCCAAGCCCACATTGATTTGATGCAAGATTTGCGTGAATCCCACAGTGTATTAAGCTGAAGCTGAATATTTAATTACTCGATTTCATTACATCACACCAATTGCCAGCCAGAAATAGATTAGACATTTGCATTAATTTCGGATATTGTAGTATAAACATCGAATATATAATAGAAGCCGGCAGTAGCCTCAAAGGTCTGTGGAAATAGTGTGTATTCTAAGCAACAGACTCGTGAAGACGTATTCACTATAGTAAAAAGGAAAATTGATAGTGCCGCCGGGAAAGCATGCGAAATTATCCTACCGATAAAACAGGAATGTTACTTTGGAAACGGATCCTCTATTGCCATTTGTACTTTTTCGAGTATGAATTTATTAGTAGAAATTGCGAAGACTTCTAACTTGATGAACAAAATATTAATTGTTGGCAGATTGCTATCCGAAAATAGGGGAATAGATAAGATAATAAAGTTCAGTATAAAAAATCCAAGTTTACATCATATTATAGTGTGTGGTACTGATGTAAAGGGGCATAGAGCTGGCCAGGCATTACTATCTCTGCATAAAAATGGGGTAAACGGACAGGGTAGAATTTTGGGGGCAACTGCCCATTATTCACTCCTGTCCTGTTCTCCCACGGAAATTCAATTATTCCGAAGCCAAACACTCGTATATGACATGATTGGGACTCAGGATCTAGACAAATTGGTCTCGCAGATTTCACGTTTATCTCAATGACAGGAGGCAGAAAAACTGCTGAGCATATTATAATAAATCTCTTCATGAATTTAATTTATATACAAACTATCCCTACATTCTAGACATATCCACTTCCTTCGCATTGATATTAGACAGTCGTCATGTTATTCTGTAGGCATTTCGTCATAACACATGATCTAGTTTTGAGCAAATTTTTTGCTATACTTTTGTATTTGAAACCGAAAGTTTACATGTATTCACTAGAATCTCAGCTCAGTATGAACATGTACAGTTTGAATACATGGTAAATAAAAGAAGCAGATGAAATGCGGCTATTCCAAAATATCAAACAATCGACGAATCAAAGATGAAAAATAATATCTGCCCTGAAAATATTATTTGGAGAACATTTGACTTCTAGACTGACGCACACAACACAGGGAATTATCATTTCAGACGCATACATACAATATGCATAGATTTGGTCTGTTGCATGATTTAAGGGGATTTTCACTTATCGAATCGATGGTTATGTCATTTTATTGAACACGTTATACAGGGTTGTCTTTAGGAAGATCTCCTTTACCATGTTAGAAGACTTTCTAGCGGTTACATGTTCACCAAACATCCTTTTGATAGACAAGAATGCTGTTTCTACTATCAACCTGTACCCGTAGCTCACGCTACATTTCCATCTTTTGAGGTTTGCTTGTTGTTTTAGTATTGACATATTCCTGGCATGACAATTAGTCGATCTAACCTTGGAATTACTTCTTGTCTTTATACCAGGTTTAATGTGGTTCTTTGATAGGTATCTAAAATTGTTATTGCTATCGTACATACCGTCTGCTAATATACCCTCTACAATATTACCTCTAGAAGAAGCATTATCTACTAACTTCTTTAGTATCCTGCCATCATGTACTTCTTCACTTGTTACCTCCAAAGATTCTTTTCCTCTTGATATCAACTGCCAGATGTATCTTTAGATATCCTTTTCTAACATGCCATTTGTGTCGTATCCATTCTCCACGATTAGCTACCTTAATTCCAGTACTGTCTAAAGCAATCATAATATCATTTCCTAATTTTTCATTGATTTTAATTTCCAGTTTGTTTATGCGTCTACTAATAGTACTATACTCTGGTATGCCTGGAACTTTTTTACTCGCATGAGCTATGACTACACCTTCTGTTTGTCTATATGGTAGATGGATGGAAATATGCTCTCATGTAACCTAGTAGCCGCATAAATGAATCTGGGTAATTGTAAGGTTCACCAACCTTACCGTGGTTCGTTTGAGATAATTCATTATCCCATCCATCAAGTACGTCAAAATCTAAGAGTACTTGGCCACGTCGTACTAGTGATTGATTATAGGAAGGCCAATCAACCATAAATACTCATCACTAGAAAGCTAAATGAGAATTGGTCAAATAAGTATCACTTATAACGTAAGAATCATGCAACAGAGTACATAGATTGACTAATCTTATAATATTGAGGATATTTTCTATAAAGCCAGCGAGCGTTTTTGTTACTAATATGGCTAAATGTTTTATTATGCTTATATCGGTTAGTTCCGTGGTCAATCTTCTAGTTAATCTGAGCAAGCTATTGTAAAAATACCTTTTAATGATGTATGATACAATACTATTCTAATTGATCTACTCGTATTCATCTAATATATTGTTGAATCGTTTCATCATTTCTTCATTTTTCATAGGTTTGAGAATGAAATATTTTTCGTCTATTTCTCGATTATCTCTAAATTCCTCATAAAATAATTCACTAGCCGTCACAAAGCAGACTTTGACTTCTTTATCGATCTCTTTCATTTTCTGGTATAATTCAAATCCGCCTATTTTAGGCATCTTAATATCCAAGAGTAAAAGATCAAATTTGCCAGGTCTAAAATCCTGTAATGCTAACACAGGATCGGTATAAGCATTGGTTTCGAAACCGTTCTCTTCTAAAAGGGTCCTCAGAGTCATATTGGCGTCAGGTTCATCATCAACTACAAGGATCATGTTACTTCTTCTTCTCCTTCTCTTAGTATCCTTATCTTTGAAAGTCATAATGAATTTACCTAATGTTATTTTCGTTCTTGTTGCTGCTCAAGTAAAAATTTTTGCAGCTGATCCTCCTGAAAAGAATTTTTTCCGATACTAGAAGCTGGGATCGTAAATGAGAACGCTGCACCTCCAGAACCAATAATATTATTTTTTGCCCATATTTTCCCGCCATGTGCCTCAACGATACTCTTCGAAATAAACAAACCTAGTCCTGTTCCTTGATATGATTTTGAGACAAACCTTACAAATAATTTAGAAAATACCTCGGGATCGATACCTTGTCCGTTATCCTCTACTGTCACGATAAGAGTTCTGTTACCATCTTTTTCAATTTCTTTACTTGTTTCTTTAGTTGTTCCGTTTCTGAATTTCGCCTGATCATTTACAATGTCCAATTTGATATTAATTCTTCCTTTATCATCTGTAAACTTGATCGCATTGCTTATAAGATTGGACAGCACCTGAGATATCCTAGATTTATCGGCATCAATAAAAGCGCATCTATCCTTGTTATTGCTTTTTAGCGATTCGTACAGTATCTCTCTCCTGATGCTGCTCGTATTCATATTCTTTATCTGATCTTTAAAATCTTGAACTATATTTACAATGACATCGTCTAAATCAAATCTTTCTTTTTTCAGCCTAAGAGCCTGGCTTTCTATCTTTGTTACATCTAGTATGTCTTCTGTAAGTCTACTTAGACGATTGGCATTCCTGATTACCGTGTCTAACATTTCTAAATATCGTTTCGTATTTGATTTCGCAGCATCATCATTTGTAGATATATTACTATCCTTTATTATTTTGGAGTATAGGATCTCAGACAGACCAAGTATTGGCACGATCGGAGTTCGCAGCTCATGGGCTGCTACATTAATGAAATCCTTCCGCATTTTATCATTCAACTTTAATTGTTCATAGACTTTTACTTGATTCCATAAACTTTCAAATATTGAAACATACGACAGGACAGTTGGATTGCTCGTGGAAAAAATAGCTAAGCCAATAGCTTCAACAAAATTTTCTTTAGAATCATCTCGCTTTTCAATTACCAAGCTTGATTTTCTATCGATTACTAGAATAGTTATAGTGGTAACTGCGCTTGCAGTAAATTCACTATAATCTATACATTGAATATCAAAATTACTGTATTTCCTTTTTCTTAACTGGTCAATTATAGTATCAAGAATATCGCTGGTAGGTACTATGACCCTTGCCTTTACGGAATTTCCTCTCGTTGTAGCCGCTTCGATCATTTGGTCGATTATCCCAATGCGTTGTTCACGAAGAAATGCATTGGCTGTGGGACAGAACAATAAGACTTCCTTTTCGGCGGATTTTATCATATCTACGAATGTTTCTTTTGTAATTTGTGGATCTTGAAGTACTTCTGTTGTACCCACAACTATACCTTCTTCTATTTCGGCAATTTTTTCCTCAGCTGGAGTGGCCCTATGCCAGAAACTTTCAAATATATTTTGCTGTTGCTCTATTACTTCCTTCACATTACTGTAAATGAGTTGAGGAACCGCTTGTTTCTCTTTTATAGCTGCAGCAGCAAGATACTCCCTACCATCACAAATTCCAAAGTTGCCCATGATTCCGTCTAAATGTCGTAGCTCAGTTACAATATTCAAGAGCTCTTTACAGTAATGTACGTTGATCGTATTAATGTCGACAACAAAACGTACCCTGACTCCTCTTGGTTTAAAGTCAACATATGCCTTCTTTAGCGGTTCAAAGCCCATGCAAACGGACGGTGAGATAGAATCTCCACATGCATCAAATTTTTCCTTGACGTTATAAAAAACTTCCAAAGACTTGCTGGTGGCCTCTTCGCCATAAAAAACTCGCGTAACATCCATATCGACCTTTTTGTTCTCAGTATCCCGTTCTCCTGCAGCGGTGGTCAGTGGGGCCATTTTATGTATAGGAATTCCTACTCCATTCATTGTATAAAAATATTTGAATACTCTTTGTAAACATAAATGACAGTAACTTACGCTTGGTAATACTAAACCTTCGCTTTGCTTCTCAACATAATTCTGTTTCCACAAGCCTTATCAGATTCTTTATCTTGATGGGTTTTTTTATGAAGCATCCCATGCTTCTTCCCGGATAAACGTCTCGAAGAGCAGATAGATTTATCTCACCAGTAGACATGAAACAAATCCTGATATTGAGGTCTAGTTCCAAGATCTTTTTGGATAATTCAAATCCGTTCATAAATGGCATATTAATATCAACGAGAAGCAGATCATAATAATTTGATTTAAATTCAGATAACAGCAAAAGGGGATTATTATATGTATGGATTCGGTATTTCTCGTTGCTATTTTCTAAGGCTAATTTTAGAGTATAGAGAATATCCGGTTCGTCATCAATAATTAGAATTGTTTTGTATTCATGTTTTCCCAAATTTATGCGCTTAAATTCATTTTGTTTTTGCTTGTCAAAAATGGAGTCAACACTTTTTGAAATTTTAGAAGAATTTTTGTTGCGGCTCCAAGGCGTTATACCGGCCATTCTAATGTAATCCTGTCCGCTTGTGCTGACTTGCCAAGTTGAATTAGACAATACCTTTATACGTCATAATAGTATATCGCAGCACCTGTATAATAATACAGTGTTAGCTTCTTATCCATTTAGTAAGTGGTCTGAATCTAAATGCTCCGATGCGAGAGGTTGTATAACCACATCTTGGCACCATAACTCACAAAATTACCCAATTAAGTAAATATATTGATTAGCAGCTAAGACTTTAATTTTGGAATACATCTGTTAGATATGATGATAAGAACGCGGTCCGCTATATAGCGACGCAGTCAGTTTACAGATCTGGTTAGACAGCGTTGATATTATGAGAGATAATAATAAATAACAATCATCTCAGAAGTGCCATTATATTCTACACAGACAGGTTAGTATAGTCCTAATGGATATACCTCTAACTGTACTTCTAATTATCTATTCGAAGGGTTAATTTGTCTGAAGGGACTTTCATATCAATTCCACATCGATTGTATGATCTACAACAAGTACAGATTTAAAAAATAGATAATAATTTTCGGTCACCGTTGTGTTATTTCCGCAGACAATAGGCGCTGGAAAGCTAAAAGCATTATGGCAGACATAACAAAAATTAACGGTCAGCCTGTAATTTGAAGGATAATATTAAATGAAACTGCTTTGCCATTACACTGGATACGCGCAGGCCAATTTGTAATAATTTTAGAGGTGACGGCATCCACAATTTCACCATTTTGCTAGAGATTCAGTCAATTTCATTCCAGGTGGAAACAAGTTAATAGAATTAAAGTAAATACTAGACGTGGATACATATAATTTAGTAGGCTATTAACGGCAACTTCCCTTATAACTGAAAGAACCAAAAACATAATTGGTTGACGATAGATACCGATCATCACGAAAATGTTAAGCAACTAACAATAAGCTGCCCAAAACTTTCCTATTTGCCTAGCGTCAGATCATGATTATCAAAGTATATACCCATGCCCTATGTTGGTCTGGATATGCAAGGTGAAAAAGTGGCTCTTGTAACGGGTAGTTCGAGCGGTATAGGATTTGAAACCTCACTCATGCTAGCGAGGGCCGGATTTAATACGTACGCTTCTATGCGTAACTTGGAGAAATCAAAAAATATAACAGAAATTGCCAAAAAAGAAAAATTACCATTACAAGTTGTTCAGCTTGATGTCAACAATGACGGATCTGTCAAAGATGCAATAGTCAAGATAATAAAAGCAGATCAGAGAATCGACGTGCTAATAAACAATGCAGGATATGGACTTTTTGGATCGGTTGAGGATACATCAATAGAGGAAATAAAAGCACAATTTGAAACGAACTTTTTTGGTGTAGTACGTGTAACACAACAAGTTCTACCTCTCATGAGGAGGCAGAATTCAGGCACAATAGTAAATGTGAGCTCAGTTGGAGGACGGATAGGTCTTCCAGCTTTATCCGCATACCACAGTACCGAAGTTTGCATTGGAAGGCTTAAGCGAATCTATCGCATTTGAACTTGAGCCAATCGGAATTAGAGTAGTTATAATTGAACCCGGTGTCATCAGAACTAACATATTGAATTCCAGCAGTTCTGCAAAAAAAGCTTTAGACCCAAAATCCCCATATTTTTCGCTCAGTCAAAAGCTAAGTGACAACTTTAAGTCAATGATGGAAAGTGAATCAACATCTTCTCCGGAAGAGGTGGCTAAAGTTATACTACAAGCTGTAACATCCGAAAATCCGCAGCTAAGATATCCCGTAGGAGATGATGCAGCTAATTTAATACATGCAAGGGAAAACATGCCTGATAAAGAGTTTCGAAAAATGATTATGAAAAACTTTTCGAAGTAGGTCACGCGGCATCCAAAGTTAACAGTAATAGTTAGGTAGCTTATCTCCCAAGAAACAGATCACCAGATGGCTCAAAGGATTGAGATCTTGACAACCATGATAGAGTGTTTCCCTTCCCAGTCTTGCACAGCACACTACTGTTTCATTTTTGAAGTAGTTTAATGCAATTCTCACTATTCTGCATATACCTCCCCATCTAGTAAGCTGCATGTTTCCGCTAAATCTCTTGAATTACGCGAGCAGAGCTTAACCACGAGTTTTCAATATTTGTTCCTTCCAATATACCTTGATCTATAGGGCTAAATTGGCTAATTTTCTATTCACGTACATACGCTGCATGTATATTTCTTATCTCAATATGTTATCTGTTCACTTCTGCTAATAGAACAAAACATTTCTTGCTTACGTATCCAGCCCTCTCCCTCCTCAACAAGTGTTCCTGGTTTTTTAAATAACAGCCGGCAATGATGAATGTTGGTTGGAACCCCAGAAGCTATTTACAAACCTGCTTCGTTCTTGTAAATCGCTTTGGGGCTACACCATCAACTCATCTTACGTAGCCCTGAGATTGCTCATCCTGTATATCTACTGCAGCGAATACAATCTACTATATTGTTTCACAGGTCGACCTGATACAGTGAAGTTTAATATAGTTATCAATTGAGAATACAGCTGAACGCTAAGTTACAGAGTATAATGCATATTTTGACGACTCAGGAAATATGTAACTGTAAAAAGGACCAGTGACAGAGATAGCCTTCGTTATAGAATCCATAATAGGGCATTCAAGGCTTGTTAAATCAGTGTGTATATTAAGTTGATAATTGAGTTCAAGTGAATGGTCTTTATCGAGGTATGAACTTATCCATTAATATTCATATTTATGGTATTGGATGATGAATAAATGACTGAGAATTTATCTTAGATGATTTAGTTTAATCTATCAATGTATAGAGTATAGTTAAAGGGTGAGTGTATAATTGTAATCCCTTCGTTTTAAACTGTCAGTTCGATATTTTCACTGACATGATACGATGAAGGTTGGCCTGTAGGCCTATTCTCCTTTAAGGTCATCACTTCTGGAAAAATGGTACTAGACAATTGTATCAGAAGGACTGATAATTCCAGCCAACCCTCACCAGTATCTAACTTGTAATCTATTTATTTATTGCATATTTAGAATTCGGCAAGAGGTACAAAACTATAAGACTTAAGAAAGGAGGGATAAGGATATACCGGCTAAAATTATGGAAACAAATCAATTACAGACATCTCAGTAAACATACTGGATAGCATAATTATCAGAGCATATGCTGGCTTATCGATCAGATAACAAGAAACAGACCCAAGATTAGCATAAGCGCAACCGGGATCCCTATGCCAGCGGTTAAACTACAGCGCTTAATCTACAAATTAAACAGGCTATCTGCCAGATTCTCGTTGTGATTTCTGAAATGAGGCATGATAATATTTTTGGAAGGTAGGGCCCAAATTTTGACGGTTATCCGAAGGCATAAGATGAGATATCCCAGATTACAATGTGACAGTTACAAGATAATCGACCTGCATGGAGACATATTAATTATCTAGAGCCATTGGTGAAGATGATATCCTTGAAGAGTTAGAGAAGACCTTGCTGGGCCTGCAGGATTTAATTGGTGTCAGGATTAGTTGATGTAGGCTATTAAAAAAGGAAAGAAATGCTTTAGAGATCTGAACCATCCTATATTCGACATAGGGGAGAACAATCAGTATTAAAGATCAAAGATGGCGATCATCACCATGCTAAAGGAAGATGGGTTGTAGAAAGAACAAATTCATGGTACAACAGGTTCAGAAAACCTTTGGTTATGTATGAGAAGTTAGAAAGCTATTATGCGTTAGTAGTATGTTTAGGCTGTTGCATTATTATTTACACGAGAATAATTTTGGGATAGGCTCTTAGTATGATAACTTCGGAAGAACAATTAAGGGAGAGAGATGAACCAACCAATAAAGGAATAGGATAGAATAAGATAATATTAAATTATATATTATCTATGGATGATGAATATTCAAATATTCAAAGCAGATCTCATTTTCTTTATCACAAAGTCCCAGAAATTCTGAAATCTGAATGTATAATTCAATAGGCTTATTGGATAATTAATTGTTAAATGAAGTAGCATGCGCCGCTAAGGAGCAGCCAAACACGCTACAACGTTAACAGACCCTTTCGTCATAGGGTAGGCTTTATTAATTCGACTGAGTATTCATATTAGTTTTTAGGTACAGCTGTCTAACTATTTCCTTTAGACAAATTTAGATTAGACTTATTATTTAATATCTTCAATCAAGACAAGATATGATTAGCATTTTTATAGAATTGTCATAAACTATTTGTTAGACTGTCTAGAACAGCCTACTTTAGCCCTCTGCATGATATCTAGTTTTAATACACTATCCTAGGATGAAACTATGTCTTTTGTGATACATTAAAAGGTTTATTGTTAAATAGTTTCAATACTTTATGAAGGATTCTTATTTGGATCCCCTACGATGATCTGAAATATTCAACTTAATTCAGAGGTTAAATGGAGTCGCTGACTATATTGCACTTAATTTTCTTGTTTAGCAACATGGTCTCCTGAATCCCGATTAATCTATCTATCTTCATTTCAATAAATGATTCACGTATCATCAGAAGAAAACGATATCCCATAGTCCAATATCTATCAGTCTAGGAGTTTATTATATAGGATATATTTTATGACAATCTTGATTGACTGCTTCTAGTTCTTACTTAATAATGCAGCGTTCTTGTTCTAATCTTTTCTCGTCTCACGATCGCGAAAAAGAATAATCCAAGAGCGGCAAAACCCATGATTGCCAATAACAGCTCTAGACTAGATGATTCAATCTCAGGTATAAACAGATCAAGTTTTGATACTATTACATGGATAGCAAATATTGCAAATGCAATGGCGACGTAAAGAATGCGTTTGGATTTTAACCTCATATATGCGAGTAGAGATAATGAAAAGAGAATAGCAGCAAATATTCCAGTCCCAAGATCAAAAAACTCAGCAAGGTTTCCCTTATCAAGTAAGTCAGTAACAGACTCCTCATGACTAGTACTATGAAGTACTATAGCTGAAACATCACGTATATTTGATAGAACCACTGAAGCAAGAGAAAGAAGAAAAACGGTAATTATCGAGATATGCCCGTAATATATTTTGTCTTGTTTATGAATCATCTTGCCTATTCTCATATAATTTTTCCTCCTTTGTAAATATCGCTTTGTCGATATACTTTTTACCCTCCCATCCAGACGCCGATGCCAAATCTAGGAAGAGTTCAGCAAGTCTGCCTGATAGTTTGCTCCAAATCGTAGGATAATAAGACTTTAGAAGATAAATTATATCTTTGACATCGCCTTCTATAAAGTACTTTACAAATCGACCCTCTTTATGACTTGTTACTAGTCCATAATTAATTAGATTTGACATATTCCAATTGATTGTGGGTGCAGTTAATTTCGTATAACATGATATTTCTCATTGAATCGAACCAGGATTTTCAACAAGAAATAGTATAATCTCTCTTGGAGTTTCTTGCTGTAGTACAGCCAATATATCTTCATCTCTTTTTCCTAAGATGGCGACCGTGTAATACACTTTGTACATACCCTTACGTCTTGATTTTATCAATCCTAACTTGTCAAGTACGCCTAGGTGATGTTGGATGTCGCCAATGGCTAAAGCCAGATTTTTACTTAGCTTCCTGAGGTGAGTACCAGGATGATCCTTAATATAATCATATATTCGACCTCTGTTATCCGATATAATCAGATCCATTTCCTCACCAGCAATGTCTTTCGGCATTACACAAATCCTCACAATCATATGTCAAATGGCGCTACCTCATCCCTTTCATTTTGTCGGCTTCTTCCATATATATTTCAATTAAAAGACAACAGGTCTGTAATTCTAAATCTTTTTCTGATTTATGGTACACTTCTCTAAATGTGATCTGTTTGATAGTATACAGCCAACAAGGCTAATCACAGACAAATGTGACTATGTCATTAAATAATTAATTCTGATTGCAACCTAGAAAGGCAAAGTCTCAAAAACTAAATTATTGAATTATATACGGCTTTATTAGTTGGTGTACTGACGTCGACTCTGGTTGCATTCCGCTTATCATGATGACTGTTCGATGACTATTACCTCTGCAACACGCAATATTAAAGATGGGAAATCAGTATACGACATAGCGATTATCAAAAACAATAACCAAGCTTACGATGAAGTTGTGGATGTCAGTAATGGTCACTGTCACAAATCAAATGACAAGTGTGAGAAATGAATAACTCATTTGCTATTTGCTACAGATTTAGATTATGTCATCCAGGTTTCTATGGATCTAAAGGTGGAGAATGAACTGACGGTATTGGCGCTATCATTCCATTGATGCGAAGAATAATTAAACCAGTAATAGAACCTAAGTTAGTGCTAAAACCAAGTGCAGATATTTCTGTGAGTGCCAGATTGTATAAAGCCTGTGATAGTCTCTACCCAGACCTGCTAATACAGATATGAGAGATATTAATACTAATACTGGCAACAACAGACCAATTCAAACAAACATTCGACGACTAATGGAGGAAAACTCATTCGCCTTTCAATCCCTACCACCATAGTACAATTCAAATTCAAACCCTGATCGGAGCTGTGAGCTGATCCATTTAGACTCAAAATCCTAGATTTTTCTTACATAGAGCCCGGATGTCATCTCCCAGATCTAATTCATGAAAGCTATTAATTATAAAAGTCAGTATCATAAAGAGAAACAGTAAAGTATTATTGTCAGCATATTCAATTCCAATATTTTAAACCAGCCTCTAAACTACGGATTCTATTATAGATAATTGAGTGGTCAGCACCGACCTCAGCAGTTAAATAGAGTAGAAGATCCTCACCAAAAGGCATAGTAATACGTTTAACTTTTTCATATTCGGCCAATACATACATTCCCCTACCGATCTTGTCTGAAAATCCATCCCGTACTTTCCAAGCGAGCCATAGCCATTTCGAGAGATTTTTTGCTTTCATCTTTGCTCAGTAAATTCTGTACACCTTCACGATGACGATAAAAAATTATATTGCCATTTGCATCGCATATCGTTACTAACCGTATCCTCGGGTCGATATTCATAATATCTTTGTAATGTTGTCTTATTTTATACACTCTAATTCTTAGTAACGAGCTCATTGCATAACCATATATTGCTCCCCATACAAGGTGGAATACTATTGCCATAAGTGCAATGTTTATTATTGAATGGCTCAGTTGGTCCGCCAATACGGTCTTTTGCCATGCAATTGCTAAAATTACAACTATGCGCTGAATGGAAGGCTGTATTAAAAGGGATGTTATTGGGAGAAATAATATTAACCATACAACAATGCCTGCTCCTATTCCGAGCAATGAACTTTTTACTGGAATAAGAAGGCGTATTTTCCTCCATCTGATTCCGATACCCCCAAGTACAGTTCCTATCAGTGTGCCAATTACTAAATGAAGACCAAATCCTAAATATCCAGCATTTACAACATTGTTCAAACCCAAGGTAATGCCAATAATTGAATAAAATGTACCCATACGCAAACCAGATGCTATTTCAGCTACCGCGACGGCCAATGATATGAGCAAAGTTGCAATTAGACCAGCGAACGCACCATATTTTAGCCCTTTTAACGTTACTAGCAATTCGTTTCTGCTCTTGTTCTTGGCGTGAATTGACTGCATATAGTTCACCTAACAACCGCTACCTCTTTATTCTGTTCTAGGTTACTACAGTTACTGTTCTCACCCAGCAATTTTCTTTTTAGTATGCTTATATGATATGCTATCGAGATATCATTATAAATAGTTCTTATCATATAGCGCCAAACTGGCCCGAGTACAAAATTACTGGTAATGAATCGATATGATTCTGGAGTATAAACACGCAGCCTTAAATTTTGGCACATTAATAATCTCATATAAAAAGATAAATATAAAGTCCATGTTAAAAATATGTTACGTTTAAACAATAATTAAGAACCTGGGACTAACAAATGTTAATTATTTTAAATAATCATACCTAATAAAGTCGCGTCTGTTAAAGTTAATTGAATCAAGCCGATATCAAGATGGTTTAATGGATAATTAAAGACCCTGATCCAAAAGTTAAGCTATATTACGTGTTATATCGCCACCTGAAACTTATAGAATCATAGTCGATCCTAAATAAGGAACTAATTTCGAGTAATGTGAAACCAACTTCTCAGTAATTACAGAAAAGTTCACCCATGATAGAATTACTCAGCTCTCCGTTAGTAGAATCATGTAATAGTGCTTACATATGTATGGTGTACAGAACGTTTGTGTATTAATAATTTAGAATATTGGACTAATGCAAATATAATAGTTATCAATTGTTAAATATTATGTCCAATAGCCTTATATTCTTTAAGCCTCTTAAACTAGAGATGTTAGAAAATATAGCATACTTCGGTCTCGGCTTTGTAACCGTTTTCCTTGCACTTGAAGCAGCGTGGCACTTTACGGCCTGCAAGATACACGACAAATCCATAAAGTCATGTATGTACAAGCAAGTAAAAATGGTATTAGTACGAACTTAACAGATACCGGAAGCTGATACATAGGTGGTGAAGGCCACTTGTTTGCAGAGCATGAACAGAAATCCAGAAAGGTATTGAATCGGAGTTTCTTGAAGTTATTCAAGATGCTAAAAAAGCAAGGGATGTTTATGTTGACCTTGCACGATCGATAGAAAACGAAGGCCTATTGCTCTTTCCTAAGCGTATGGCTTTGGTAAGATCTGGTAAACTGGGAACTGTGGATTATTTAATTAGAGCTTCCAACAAGAATGCATCAATAAAATTTATTTGCCTGATAGCTGAAGAAAATTCCCAGATCATAAAAATAATTTCTGAGAAGGCACCATCAATGAAGATCCTTAATGGTGGGTATTCTCAGTCTGGTTCTGGTATTTAGCGAGATTCCAACAATCTTTCTTAATCTAAACCTGATCCTATTACATCCAAATCTTTTGGTTAATCGTAGATCAAGGATATCTCTTTTAGTTCTGGTGTTATCTTCTTGTAGATGATATTACAGGGTCTTCTTGAGGCATCTGATAAACCTTCAATTCCTTTCTGTTTGTATCTGTTATTACGCTTGTAGTAAGTCTTTCTGGATATACCCTATCTCCTACAAATATTGCTTATGGTATCACCAATCCATTCTTTTTCATGTATTAAATTAAACTTTGTTTTAATTTCTATATGGATACACCTCATGACAGAGGTGTAACCCATGTCGGTAAGCTATAATGTCACCGATGTCGCTAAGTTCAAGTTCAACATCTATCTTTAGCCAGCTTGCGTTCTCGTACTACACTGCAGTCATAGTACAATAACCTTGCGAGTTATCTAGCAGTATATCTATAGACATAGAGTCTGGAGTAATTTTTAATCTTCTTTATTGTCACTTTGACAAAAGGAATGTTCTTTTTAATAAATCCCTCGAACTGTTCTGAAAGACCGTTACTTCCAGTAAGAATCATTTTAACACCATCTTTTCTGCAACTTCACCTTATGATTCGTAATTTATTCTGGTTAATATGATCAAGTTCTGGTTGCCTGTCATTTTGATCTATTAATATTCGGAGTTCCGTTTCCTCCAATACAGATATCATATTTCGTAATATTCTGAGGAAGGTATTTATTGGCACACACCTGTCGCTGTTAGAAAGTGCTCGCGTAAGTTGTATTAGTATATGATAGGCTCGCTATCAGAATTCCAGTAATTGTTCCTATTGCAAGTATTGTCACAAGTCCACTTTTGTTCATTACGTTATACTTATAGAGAGTTATAATCATATATT
>CAVXZB010000035.1:0-3891 GCA_963765895.1 uncultured Nitrososphaeraceae archaeon
ATTGATCTTGATAGAAAGGTTGATTCGTCAAAGTGCACAAGTGATTGATTATAGGAAGGCCAATCCATCAATTATATTATTAAATAATTACTACTGATAAGCTAAATGCAGATTAGTCAAATAAGCAATACCTATAACATAACAAATCATGCAACAAAGCAATAATAATAATAATAATAACTTCCAAGAGAAATGAATTTGTTGATGACAATAACTATTGATTCGGATCAGCTTACAAAGCTCATCAGGAATCCTATAATTATAAGAATAGTTAGCGAATTAGATATTGCGACTTTATCAATACTAGAATTATTAGAGTATAATTTAACTCGTAAGGACATCAACTATGCGTTATTGAATGGAGTTATAGCTGTTGATAAATCTGCAGCATCATCCACAGCATATGAAGATATACAGCATATTCAGGACTTAAATATACTTATTAGTGGAGATTTTTATTTTCACAATTTTCTAAATAGTAAAGTAAGATTAACTGACGTAGGGCCATATTCTAGAATTTATAAAAGGCACAGAGAAGCAATAGAATACGATATTATTCTTCCAAGGTACGTGGATGAGCAAAAACAAAATCAACGACAACTATGACTTTTCATAACATCGTAATTTGTCTTAATAATTTCTCCTTATGCGTTATCGCCTGCTAACAGTAAATGTCTTTGAAAATAAATTGTTGGATTTGTCTCTCAAGGGAACAATCTAAGAAAGAACTCACGTAATGCGTAACCAACCTGAAAGGTCATTTCCGAAGAACAAATTGTTCTTCTATTGGCATTAAAAGCAGATTTATCATAATAACGGAGTACCTAATAAGCAAATCAAATATTAGTTAGTTGGTTAATGATAATTTATTTAGAAAGATGGGGTTAAGTTATGATGACGAATTTTTTGTACTGACACAAGGAATGAAAAACAATGACTTGATTTAAGAGCTAAAAGGAAATGCTAACGGTGAGCCAAGTCAGCAAGGATGATATTCTTGTTATAGAAGGTATATTAAGTATCAAAATACAAGCACATCATCTCATGGTTAGGCCATCAAATAAATTCCTGTCTGAAAGATTGATAATTCAAAAGAAGTGGCAAAATGTTGTGGAATTCCTAGCCTTAAAAAAGGCCAGATATGTACGGGCACAACATTTTATGTAGATTGAGGAATGACACTTTATCTTAGTTTCGGTATATGACAACAACCTGTTTAATACGAAGGTAGGTACATATACACTATCTAGATACTGAATTGGTGTTATAATTTGGATAATGAAATAATAATCCAAAAGGATGACAAATGAGATCCGAGAAGAAAGAAATATTTTCATCCTAGATTTGTCATAGTCTTACAAGGACAGAAAATAAAATGGATAAATAATAATCAGAGAAATCACAGATTAGTTTCAGGTAATCCTGACACTCTTGTCTCTGATGGAGTATTTGATACTGGAGAAATCTTAGCTGGAAAGATTGCTCAATACAATTTAATAATTTTGAAAAAACAGTAAATATCTTCTATTTTTGTTCCCTGCATCCTAATGAGAGAGGATCGTAATAGTTTTGTCAAGGGGAGAAAATTTACTCGGTGATGAACAACGTTTACAACTCCTTGAATCTACGCTGGTTTCTGAGATTTCTCCAGAATTTAAGAGAATGCATACTAGCCTAGAAAAATATGTCGATCCTGTATACTGGAGCAAATACTAGATCCAGAATTAGTGACCATTCAAAATAAGATCCTACTATTGTATTTTGGGATATAAGTGGATTTTCTGTCTTATGTGAAAAACTCAAGGATCATAAAGAGTTAATCGTAGAATTTCTAAGAGAATATTTTTCTGAAGCAGCACTGATAATCAGAAAATATGAAGGTGTACTTGACAAGTTCATGCGAGATGGAATAATGGCTTTTTTTGGTTATAAAGACACTGATATTATAATAATGGAAAGAACGGTGCAATTAATGCAGTTAAAGCGGCTATCGAGCTTCGGGATTTTTTTAATGATATGAAATTAGGATGGATTAATCTTTGATAACAAAGACGGGACAGCAAGAAATATCTACTGATTTGAGATGTGGAATGAACACTGGGAATGTATTGGTGGGACTCATATTGACAGAAGTAAGAGATCAATTTACAACAGTAGGCAGTAATGTAAATTTAGCTAGCAGACTAGAATCTGTAGCTAATAAAGACCAAATAATTGTATCACCATTTACAAAAATGAGGATTGAAGATCAATTTAACCTTAAGACGATACCTATAGAGAGGCCAATAAAGGGATTTGAAAATATATCAGAATGTTACGAAGTAACTGACAAGAAACAAGCTCAACCACTTTAAAATTCTGTCGGACGTTTAACTAGCTCTATCATTTGTTAATGTAGCGAAGTAATAGAAAACAAACAACTGTTAGGACAGCTACAAAAAGGCAACACTTTACAATTCAGAAAACAAAATATCTGGGTATATTATAGCATATTCACACTGCTTATGATAAAGAAGACTGTAACCTACTAAGACATATAGTTCGAAGCGCTGATAGAGAAGTTGATTATTCCTTTATTCCATTGTCTATGTATATTGTGAACATTGGGCTTGAGCGATATACCGAGCCTCAGTTACCTTGGAGCTCCGATTCTCAGCAATATTCACTATAGAATCTGAGTCTCCAGTCTTATTTTGTTATTGTTTTAGTAATTCCCTACCGTTCTGATCCAATAGTTTCAAGTCAAGAGACAGAGAAGCTTTTTGGCTCATTTATAAACGTAGGAGCCAAGGTTTCACTCAATTGGCAAGAGAACGGCCATGAATTAACGATGGATGACTTTGGAAGGCAAAAGAGTGGTTGCTATTAATGCAGTCTCATTTTGATTCCTAGTTGTGATAACAATAATCTAATCTTCTCAGTGCTGTTATTCTTTAATATTTTAATTTCATTATATTCATGATGAAACGTCTATTCAATTCAAAAGATATGGCGGTAGCGATGTAATGGATATCAATCAAACGACACCTACGCCAACGTTAGCTGCCGGAAACGTTCTAGTCGAAATAAAAGCGAACTGGCATAAACCCGATTGATTGGAAAATTCGTGAATGATACATGCAACAAATGATACAACTTCAATTCCCATCAACGTTGGGAATGGATTTTTCAGGCGTTATCAAACAAGTTGCGGAAGGGGTAATATCTTCAGATTTACAATCTGTGAAATTGTCTATGTAGAAGATTTTCCTTTTAATCTTCTTGTCCACGTAACAAGATTTTCAAGTAGTTGTTTTAAGAATTTGTTGGCATCCTCATCAATTAACTTGCCGTTTGCATCAAACTTGTTCTGTGCTAATGTAACTATTACCTCTGGTCCATTAACTGGATGCATGTTCAAGAATACAAACATCTGACGTAAATGGTATTGTGCTCTTGCACCACCAAGCATTCCAATAGATGCACTCATAATTGCTACTGGTTTGTCATCAAATGGATTATCTCCATATGGTCTTGATGCAAAATCAATTGCATTCTTTAAGACACCGGGGACAGAATAATTATACTCTGGAGTAGCAATTAATATGGCATCTGCTTCTCTTACTTTTGATTTAAACTCAGTTACCTTTTCAGGCATATCCATCTCGAGATCCTGATTAAATGGAGGAATGCCATCAAGGTCAAAGATTTCCATGGTTACATCCTCTGGAAGCAAATTAGTAGCGGACGTAAAAGAGCTTTATTATATGATCCAACTCTCAGACTACCTGCAAAACCTAGAATTTTCAACTTGGCTTCCATTTTCGACTTGCGATTTATTAAAATAAAAGATAGTTATGAACCTTTTTGTCATCTCAAAATTTGCATACTGACGAGAGATTATGTAGTTAT
>CAVXZB010000036.1:0-65756 GCA_963765895.1 uncultured Nitrososphaeraceae archaeon
TAGAAATATTTGCATCAGAATAATCATTTTTTCTGTTTTTAAACGTAAAATTGTAATATTCTCTAGACACAAGCATTCAACTATATGCATTTGCTTTGCGATACGAATAACTTATCCTTTATCTTTTTACGAGAATATTCAGTATTAAAAGTAGCGTCAAGTATGCAATTTACATTTGCGTCGTAGAGATATTTTGCTAGCAGTGTTAAAATATCATAAATTAATCTTAGCTCTTGTTTTGTATAGGTTGGCCTTGGCAATATCTCTTTTCTGATTTTATTGGTAGATAAAATGACAGCATTAATTAGGCGAGCAAAATTCATTGATATCGTAGTTTTACCTATTCCGGGTGGACCACAGTTGATGTCCATAACACTCAAGTGACGACGCCATAAATTAGACAATCTAATCGTTTAATTACATTTTTGATATTGCTTAAATTGACAAAGGTTCGAGTTTACATTCATGCTCATGGACATTTCTTAGGATATTTCCCATGGAAAAATCATACTAACTCAAATATAAGTAGAATGATTGGACAATATGACTGATAGTTAGGTAGACTATATCAATAATTTAATTTTTGTTGTATCTAATCTAGATAGATTAAGGCGGTGATTCGAATAATCACAATCCCGACAAATCAAATTAGAATAGCATAACCAAGGTTAAGGGCATTACGCGATATATAATCTGGATATCATAACATCATAGTTTATTCTGATTTACTAGTGCTAGGAAAAATATTCGGTTTATGTCAAGTCCTACTTTAGGATAACGAGAACATTTTAATTTCGCCATATTATGATCATCTATTAATAATGAGAAAGACTAGCAAACGAAGGCTTTCAGAATAACTCTATCGATACAGAAAGATATGTATATAATGGTTCTTCAGCCGCAATAGATTCGCTAATCTCCTGTTTCAATACGAATTGAGAAGACGAAGAATCACATATTGATATGTTGAATTTTTAATCTCTTATGAGGATATTACTTAATCGTGAAATAAAATTAGTAATAGTAAAATTACAATATCTATTGAGGTGGATATAGATTTTTCACTCCAATAACTGACTCTAATACGGTAATGATTATAAATTATAGAATTCTAGAATATGAAAAGTCAGCTTCAATTAAATATAAAGGCTTGATCTTGATTATATTGTCAAAGGGATTATGAGTTGCATTTTTAGTCCCATCGTCAGAAGGCGCAGCTACGTGATTACTAAGGTCGCTTTATTTTGGTGATATGCGGTGGTGGCAGAATAATTACACGAAGATCTGTATGACCAAATTGCACCATGAACACATTCAAATCATTTTATAAAATTCACAGAAGACAGATTTTATTTATGTGCCGGTTAATAACTTGCTTAATTTATGATTTTTCCACTAATCACTTAAACTTAACTGATCAACAGTCCGCAAATCTCTCAATTAATAAATCTCGATTATTGAATAATTATTTATTTGGAGATTCTTCTTTTTTAGATTTAGAATGATTCTATATTTCTTTATATATAATAATTGAATCTTTCTAAGAAATGAATACCCATTTTAACTAACTTCGAAGTGAAACAGTAGTTTCTTAAGCAATGTCTGTCCAGTATTAATATGATAAATCGTTATACTGGACGCTTGGGAGGGATAGAGCATAGGAATCCTAAGAATGGACATCAAAGAGTTGTAGAAAATAGGGATAATATCAGACACCTTGAGGTTTTTATCAATGGTCGTTGGATACATGATAATAAATGCAGAGGTTTTACGAATAAGGAATGTAAAAGGTAAAACATTAGTCGCTATTCGTTATTATTCTGCGGTAGGGTATATATCCTAATTTTCCTTTGACTCAATTATGGTTGAGATGTTATTTTGACCAATCGGATGGGTTTAGTAAGAAAATTGATCATTACATCCGTATTTTTTTAACAGACAATCCAGTGGCACTGGTATATGACAACTTGAGAGAGGTAGGATGAGTGAATTCGTCATACTCTTGGTTACTACTATATTGCTTCTTTACGTCATTCAATCAATGTAGTGTACAATTTCACCACTTGTTATACTAATACAGTCTTATAGCGGTGACCACAATTTAATTTACGAATACAATTACTATAGCTTTTACTCTTCTTTTAACTTGACTGGCCAATAGAACTAATTTTGACCTGAATTATATAGCACAGTAGTTATAATAGTACATTTGGATGGAAATCGAATAAATTTCGACACAAATCATGGATCATTATGTGCAGAATCATAAGAGCTATAAAAAGTCGACCAGAGTGAGAAAAGAACCTTTACTGTTCGGTTCGTTTATTAGTATACCATACCTAAACGATGTATCATCATCAGCTAGAACAGAATGATAAGTTCATAAGAGACGATGCCTCTACAAAGAGATGGACAACAAGTCGAAAGTCGAGATTCCTAAGATAATATCATCCAGTGTTTTAAACTCAAAGTTTCTAAAATCAAGAAACTTTATAGTAGGAGATTTGTGACCCTTGGAAAAAGTTTTTACTTCTCTAAGAACATATGCTCAGACCAAGGATTCTCGTAAGCGCAAAAACAGATTCTGTATAACTTGTGGCAATATAGCTACTACTGAAGCATTATTTGATGTCGGCGGAGGCGTTAGTGTAATAGAGAAATATTGTGATATGTGCGCAAAACAAGTGAAGTAGCATGTACTAACTTTTCTATAAAATGCTACTTATTTATTGTATTCTTAAATACTGGCTACGACATATTTTACTGACAAAGTTATGAGGTCTAAAAGAACCTTATTTAAGTCCACCATCGACTTTAACTTCTGATCCCTTCCTTGATAGATGATGATACTCCTAATAGATAGTATTAGGATGTAAGACAATACAGAGCATAATCGTTAGGATTTGAAAGATTGATCTAACAACTAGGCATCTTTCCATGAATGAATTAATGAGATTATTAAAACTTTTCATTACTTGCGGATAGACCTGCCTATTAACGAGACTAATAGAGTGAAATGTCTTTTTGCGGACCGGAATTTAATGTGAAATACAATACTATCGCAACCCCAGGAGGAGAGGTAGGAATAACCCATACTATGGAATCACCGGAAGTATACTCGAAAAAAGATGATAGGGTAATAAGAGGAGAAGATATTATGAATAACCAAGAAGAAACAATGATTTCGTCTCCATCACCATCATACGATAATCTGTCAATAGAACCGACTGTGAGTACACAATCGTCGTCATTTGATCATCATCAGTATGAGCAGAATTATCAACAACAAAGAGAGGAGCGAGCAATCCGAAATAAATATGGCATTAGAAGAGACTAGAGATAATATCAGAAACGAAATTCCACGTTTTACTCAAGCTGCTACTGAATACCAAGAACAAACTATTGAGACGGCTAGAGAAATAGCAGATACCCTGCTAGAATCACAAAAGCAGATTCTCGGTTCATTTCAATCAGCATGGCTACTTCATATAGATGCAGCAAATATTTTTGTATCGAATTGGATGTCTCTTGGGCATTATTCACAAATATATGCAAATATGGTTAGCAATTTTGCTGATAATATAATAGTAGGAACCAGATTAGCAAATAGCATGATGTTTTCAATATGGAAACATCTAAACATTAATGCTGCAAGCAAGAGATAATACAAAGGAATTATCTAGATCAAACGTGAATGCTGCAAGATCGTTAGAACAAACATCAAGAGATGCTGCTAGCAATGTAAGACAGAACCTTCGACTTCTTATACTAGAGAATATACAGCAATAGAAGAAATGGACCGAGGACTAGAATAAGGACGCTTTTAGGAAACATATCTAAGCTCCTAATTATCTTGATATCACTTGGTTGATAATATTTTATATAATACATCATGTCCACTACGAGGTTTTAAGTGCATTGGCAACAAAAAGATCAAGAACAAACAATTTTCAAAATAGTCAATTCAATTATGTGCCTGATTGGCTAGACAGGCAATGTAATACTTTTTATTTATTTATTATTATACTGGTGACTGAAAGTATCATCTATCATAACAACCATAGATAAATAATTAACTAATCAGATTTATTAAATTAATACTCTAGCTAGCTTGATAATCACAGCACTACTATACTTACGTTTACTTGAGGTGCATACTAGCGCTGCCTGCTCTATTCCTACTCACTAGGAAGTGGTAATAGTTTAGATTGTTATCGACATACACATTTAGCCAACTGGCCAACTAGTAACCATATATATCCTCTTTAACGAAGTCATCATATGTTTTGAATATATATCCAGCCTCACTTTCTAGACCTTGTATTATCTCAAGTTGTTGATCTAAAGCCTCAGGAGGATCATGAGGCGGATGTAAAGCAATACGTAATATTGTCGGCTTGAACCCTTGCATTATTTTATCATAAATCTCTTGATTCTGTTTAATTGTAGGTTTATTTTGTTCTGAGTCACCAGATATATCCCAGTTCATTACCTGTTGTGTTACTATCGCAATGTCTCTTTGGATAAGATCAATTTTATCCAAAGATTCTGATACGTCAAAACCCATATCATGTAATGCTTCAGCTGTAGATGGACTAATGTGCCATGCAGGAGAAATAAACACTTTGGGTTGCTGTATATCTGCTTCCTTTAATATTGCAAGACCTTTAGCAATTTCTTCTTTAGTTTCTTTAGTCGTAAGTGTATAATAGTCCTCCACAGACTGTCTATATTCATGATATAAACCATGGAGTGCTATATTTGGTTTATCTTTCATGATATACTTATCGATAAAAATTGAAAAGGTATCTTTGGTAACCGGATATTTCTTGAGGTAGTTGGGAATAATAGCTATATTATATTTCACGCTAGCTTCTTCTATTCGCTTCATAGTTTCAATAGTATTAGATAAGTGGTCTTGAAATGCGCTAACATCATGGATTGTAATTATCCCTATCTTCTTAGAATGATAAGTCAATATCTAGACGAACATTATGGTATTTGTTCATTATTTAGTAATTGTTATCAATATGAGAGTACTTTCTGGTATAACTATATACTATACTAGATCGGATATTTGACTATTATACACTGGAGTTAATACTTAATTTAGTATACATCAAATGATAACAACCGGAAAAATTTCGTATTCTAATTGACTATTCATTATAAGCAGTGAACATTAAGCTTGTCTATATCCTTTTCTAAGTTTTATAAAGTTCTCTCTCCAACTAGTTAATTTGAGTGAATTATTTAGTATATACTGATAAGAAATATTCGTAGCAAGAATAGGGTGTATGACATCTTCAATATATCATTCTTTATTTATATTCCAAGAATAGTTTGGGATACTAATAAACGGTATTGGATTGAAGAAGATGAAAAAGACTCACGCCAACCACATCCCAGTCCATGGAGCAACAAAATACACATAGTATGAATATGTCTATGATTATGTGATAAGTTCTCGATCGACAAGTGAGTGATAGGCTTTGCTCTATCAAATTTGTGCTATCCTTTCGGTCTTTATATATGGTACTATATGAGATATTAAGGATACCACCTCTCAAAAAATATGATCTCCATGATGGTTTATATGCCTATAAATGTACTATAGAAATGTGTGTGGTAACAATTTTTGATACAGAACAGTTATCCAATGATAGAATGGCATGTTAAACATTTGGAGAAAGTAGTTTTGAAATTTGTAATGGGACTAGCAGAAAATGCAACCTCTTGGGAAAAAAGAAATAACAAACGCTATGGTAGAATAAGTAATGTTTGTAGACAAATAAACTATGATATAAAACAAGGTGCTACATATGAACAGGTTACTTTGCTTTTACAAAGAATCCGAAATGATTCTTCCTTTTCCAGTCTTAGAGATAATCATGGTTCTTTAGAAAGATTAGGTGAGTTGGAGAAATATTTTCAACAGCGACCTGTAGAGACAAAAAGTTGGTGGTATTAATCTACTAGTCAAGATATTTTTTTATAACAAGTTTAAGTAGCTATTGTGATTATTTGTCTATTATTTTTCGGATTATCACTACTAGGTTATCTTTAAATTCAATTTTTACATTGCTAAAATTTGCTTACTTTCTAATACCTTTGAATTTTTAGTATTAAATAGAATACGAATGTAGCATATGTCGATACCATTATTCATTGAGGATACTTACATTACATATCGCTCTACTGACAATATTACAACTTATTTTAAATGAGAAGGACTGTAAGGATAGTAAAGAAATTAATGATATTGGAAATAGGAACCAAATAGATCCAATATATGATCTTTGACTCAAGTAAAAGAAGAAAGATATATAAAATCAAACAAAGCAATTCTCAAGTTCCAAAACATGTACAATATTAGGTGTTGGATCCGGTAGGCAGTCATTCCAAATCTTTTACAATTGATAAATATTACTTGCTAACATAATGTCTGTATTGTCTTTAAATTATCATCCCTTTTCAGCGTTGAATGCCGGATATATCAAATACTTGGGAAATGATTTAGAAAAAGCACGATCCTAAAGTCCGATCTCACTTAATTACATACTATACTAGTATTCTGAATCATTCATTCTAGAGGTTAATTTCATACTTGTCCAAATTAGAATCTGGATTCTAGTTATTCTTGTCTAGTACTTCACTTATTATGTCGTGTCAATTTTTTGCTTCTAAATCGAACCATGTCAAAATCCTCTTGACAATTCATAATATCGTGTTGGATTGTTCCTATGCGCAGCTCGTGTAATTTGCACATCAGTCGTAGGGTTTGAAGTCCATAAGTCTAAAGCAGACTTTTCACTAAGCCTGACAGTCTACCAGTTACGTTCTATTAACAGGCCAGTAGCGAAAATGGTGTTGCCATTGGGTTTTCCATTTGTTTTACATTCAAAGACTAGTACAACACATATATTCACTTACTATAACAAATGCGATCTATGTCAATTGTTGAATCAGCTACCTTGATTATTTTTAATGGAGTTGACATTTTCATACTATTTTGTCCAGCCGTTAATTGGTATACGGCAAAACTTTCTAGTTAAGTGACAACGTAGAAAGGATTTGGATTTAATGAAATTAAAGAGCATTTTTTGAAAATAAATCTTTACTTTGTTATTTGTCGTTCTTTAGAAAAATATTAGCTAGTTTGTCCACTATAGTTCCAGTACTGATTGGTTTAATAGCGAATTCCTCTGCCCAGTATTCCAGAACTCTAGTCTTGTCATTTTCATCATCGGCTATCACGAATATTTTGATACCTGAATTCAGATGCTTGATTTTGATGATTAACATCACTCCACTATCTGCTGCTGTCTTTCCGTCCATGACTATGACATCTACTTGATTATTCAATTCCGTAATTATTTCTAGACATTGATCTGCGTTGAATGCTTTGAATACTTGATGACCATTTAGCGCAAACGTACCCGCCAGTAGAGTTTGGATGTCGGCATTCTCTTCAGTAATGATGATTCTTAGTTTTTGTGGTTGCGTGGTAGTAATTTTATATCACCTGTAATGGATTATTAATTTGATACCTCACTCTTCTTTTATGAAGATATTATATGTATATTTAATAACCTTTTTGGGGAAGTAACAATAATTTAAACTGTCAACGTATTAAATTCGCCTCGTCGTGAATTAGACTAATAAAGTGGCCGCGTTATGGGATAGCACAAAATTACTATGATAATTATTAAGTATTATGCAGAGCTCAATGCCGGCAAATTTATGATTTGACTCTATTACTAAATGTGTAGTTGACGTATAGAAATAAGGAATCTAAATCAAGGAATATAGCAATATCTCCTTTATCTCAAAGTTTTGATGGTTTGAGTCTTCCAACTCTAAGACAAGTATTGTTAATATTTATACAATCTTTAAAGATAACATAGATAAATCTGACTAAAAGTCTTCTAAATAGAAATATTGTATTGAATATAACATAACATTAATGACGCTTAAGCGATAGAAACAAAAGAATACAATCTGAAAATGAACTTCGTAACGCGAAACTGTACTCCCAGCCGGCCAGCCGTATACCGATCTTTATTGCTGCATCTGGGCCTCAGTCCGCTAAGGCAGCTGCCAAATATTCTGATGGTTTAATTACATTTTTGAAAGCAAAGGAATCTCAAAAAATAATTGAAGTCTTTGATAAGTCGATAAAAGACAACCCAGAGGCGAAAAATATGAATTCCAAGGAGAAAATTGTTGAATATAAAGTATCTTATTCAGATGATTATGAGAAGGCTCTTGATTCTTCGAAATTTTGGAGTGCTACCTTACTGAATAATGCATTTAATGCAAATATAAGCGATCCTCGACAGCTGGAACACCAGGCAAAGGCCCAAGTATCTAACAAGATGTTAAAAGAATCTATAGAAATAACTACATCTATTGAAGATTGTTTTAAATCAATAGAGGAATATTTCACTGTTGGATTCACAAGAGTATATGTACATAGTACTAGTCCAGATGAAATGAAATTCATTCGAGAATTTGGAAAAAAAATACTGCCATACTTTCAAGGATGGACTAAGAATAGTTGAAAATAATACAGTTTATTTGCATAGCTTTAAAGAGAGATAGATATCTATCCTCCAAACAAAAACCAGAGCCGAATCATTTGATAGTCTATATAACATAACACATTTGACGTAAACGCTGTGTCTTAGTGATTAGATATTAATCGGAATTTAGTACATTTTTAATCCAATTGTTAAAATTAATCTTGAACAGTGTATGCCATATCAAAAAATAATAAGTTGCAACATCACGTTTAAGAGCCGATGAATAGAATTTTGGTACGTTACATATTAAAGATTATGAATAATTCATTATCCATTCTCCCACCTTTGGCCATAGTTCTTGATGATCCTTTTTTCCTATCATCAGGCCTACATGCCATGAATCAATTCTAATATATTTTTATCATGACTCTCTGTTAATACGTCGTTGAGAGCCTTACTAGAATTAGGTTCCACCAAATCATCATATTTAGCTATAATATTGAGAAATGGCATATTGATATTCTTTAGATTAACGATCACCTTTTAGTAGTAGTATTCCCATGATCTTCTATACTCATTTTATTTTTAATGAGTAAATTTTGTTTATAGCACCGCACCACTCAGCGAATTCTCTATAAATTTCACCAATTATGGATGGACTATCATATAACCACATCTCTGTTGCAAAGAATTCTATTATTGACTCTATACTACGAGGTTGTTCAAAGAAGTGGAAATAATTATGGCTATATTCGATAGGTCTTCTAAGATTAAATCCTGAATTTAGTAGCATGCCAGGTACGTTTCCAAATGTGTCTAAAATATGATCTTCATTTATAGACTTTGTCCATAGAGAGAGTAAAGAATTATCGAGATTAAAGTCTTCTGGCGTAGCAATAGTTATTACATTTTTACTTTTTCAGGATATAAAGCAGATATGAGTGCGAGATCACCTCCCCAACAGTAGCCAAGCAAAGATACCTTATCAGATTTTGTAATTCTTCTTATAATCTCTACAGAACTGTCTGTGTATCTATTAACAATGACCTATAGTTAAAGTTTTGTCATATTCTGATGGTGTTCCCCAATCTGTGGCAAAGATGTCCAGTCCTTGGTATAACAAGTTCCGTACTACACTTATTTCTGGTAGGAGATTTAGGATAGAATGTCTTTTTATGAACGCATAGATTACAAGCACTGGAGGAGGCTTGTTTTTCTCCCTATAATCATGATTCTGCATTGAGCATTTTTCATTCCAGAAATAGGGAGAGCTGGTTTATCATAATGAAATAACGAACATTTCTCTAACTCACAAATCTTTTGTGAAGGCGTTCGGTACAATATGTCTCTTATTGGTTCTACATAATTATTATTCCACACTGAAAGCTCGTTTGATAAATACTGATATATTTTCCCCAAACCTATTATCTTGACTAACTCCGAATTGTCGGAAACAATATCTGAAAGACTCAAGAATTTTTCTTCTCTAAATTTTTCATCAAAAACTTTACCAAACCTTTTTCTCAAGGTCTTGTCGAGCTCACTTAGGTCGTTCCAAGAGCCATCTAATCTCGAGATTGTATCCAGGTATACCGAATATATTTCAACAAAAAAATTGAATAAGTTTGCATTGAATTGAAGTGAGCCTGATAAAGCCTGGGCAACTACCTCAAAATTATATATAAAAGAAGTATTATAAAAAGGAAAAGATTCTATGTTTTTCTTAGATTTATTTGCTCTAGGATTAATAATAGATAATTATCTTCTATAAGGCTCTTCTACAACGTATTTTAAAGTTAATAACTTGTATAATTTGTGTTCGGTTAACAGCGATAAATCTATAGCTGCGAACATTCTCTTATATTCTATAAACTTATTTGAACGTAAGAGAATATCTGCAACGTGATGCTGTATGCATTGTACTTTTATTCTAGGTCTGAGTTTCAGAAATACATCTAAAGCAATCCAACCATTCAAAGGAGGAAGGAGTAATGTTGCTATATAGAAATAGGATTCAGAGATTCGACCCTAGACGTCTATACTGTTGTAAAAGAGTATCTACTTTATGATTGATAAAACCATGTTGCAGATTGGTTCTGACCAAGAATGGTTATGGGTTGTCATAGAACCAATATACAAACAAATTCTTGGAGTTTATGTACATCTTAAAACATAAGGATTATTGATAGTTGCTAAATAATGGAGGTCATTAGTGAAGATATATGGTAAACAGATTGTATATTCAGATGGAGGTACTTGGGTATCCTGAGGCACACATATCGTTAGGACTAGAGCATATGTTGTATTCACCATATGAAAAGAGCATAGTTTGAAAGAATGTTCGAATATCTCAAAGATGGAACCGAGGCATTTAATGATTACTAACCATGTATAAGAGATGGGTTATGCAATTTAGGACTTTTATGAGTCTGCGAAAGTATAGTATCCTACTTTAGTTTATACTTTACGTTATTGAGGACGGCTCTGTTTACTTAACAATCTTTTCCATAATCTCTCTATTATGCATATCTACAAATAGACTCAACCAGTTCATGACATGTTTTAGCTTAGAATCATTTTCTTTCCTACAAGGAAAATAATCATAAAAGCATTCGGTTCTATCTTTTATGTATTATATTGTCCTTTCTATGAAGCTTTTTTCTATTGATGAATGATTGTGATGTTTAACATTCGGGAATCTACATGCTTGTGGATACCATGTACCACCATCTGTTGAAATATTGTGCTTTCCATATCATTTAATCAAAGATTGTATAAACTGTTGTTCAGCTACAAGTATGTTCCTTTCAATGGAGATGCGAATACTAAGAATAGTCCTATCAGTTGGCTTAATAGCAACCCATAACCATACATAGTCACTGCCTACTACTCTAATCAATGTTTCATCTATCTATGATAAATTCAGATAGTTTGCATCTAGTTTGTTTGCAATATCTTCCTAGGCTTGTAACGCTGGATCCTGTTCCAAATAAATGGAAAACATGATTTCTTTTGATAAATTGAGATAGCCTTTATGATAATTTTCGAAGTGATAGGCCTGAAAAGTACAACTGTAAGGAGTAATAAACATACTTTGATGGGGTCCTACGTCTTTCTTTCTTTGTTTGGATATAGCCATCATCAGAGTGTAGGAAGTTTTCAGCTATAGGTCTATCCGTTAAGTGAACAGAGCCTTGAGGACTATCCAAACGTCAATAATTTGTTTCCTTCTAAAAGGCAGAATTTTATTTTTTGCTATAGTTACAAAATGCTTTTATGGCTAGTGTGATCCAAGTTGCTATTGAAGCAAGACCATGCTAAACCATACCAAGATAGACGATGATACTTCTCAGATCAATGAGATCAATCTTAAAATTATCAATATTTTAAAAAAGGATTCCTCAACACCGTTTGTTGATGTAGCAAAACGAATTGGTGTTTCAGATGCAACCGTGCATCAGAGGGTTAGAAGAATGATTGAAGCGGGCATTATCAACAAATTTACTATCTCTGTAGATAATGACCTTCTAGGATATGATCATATGGCGTTTATGGGAATAAATATTTCTCCTGGTTCTGCTGACCAAATTATATCAGACCTATTAAAAATCGAGGAGGTCTTGGAAATGCATGAAATGCATGGTAAATTTGATTTATTATTAAAGATTCGCGCTAAAAATCTAATTCAGATGAGAGAGATAGTAGAAAATAAGATTTGCAAAATCCCGCATATTCTCGAGTCGGAATTAATGACTGTACTTAAAACAGAAAAGGAAGAACAAACTGTATCTCTTGAGAAGGATATCAAATACAAAGAAAAGCTATATTTTGAATAAACCAATTAAATATTCTCTAGCATAGCAATGTAACAAATTTGAATCGTAGAAAAGACCATGCAAACTGTTCTTAAAAATCTCGAAAAGCTTGTTTATAAGATATGCAGCATTCATATGACTAAGAATAATTGGAATTCTCTATACTATCTTCGTTATTAATTGTCTTTGTGTTGACCCCAATCAAGTTATTATTCAATATTCACAATTAGCTCATTAGCATGATCTTTCAGTGACTTTTTCGATTTTTTAGAAGTATGCGATAATCCAATCCATTACAAACACAAAATGCCTTAGTGTTAGTTCTGGTTTTGAAGAATGAAAATAATGAAGATTCGTACGTTTTTAGGTGACCTAGTTTGTGGTAATAAAAGAATGGCCGGTATCTGTAAATATTGAAAGACCATTTTTACCAGTTTCTGCCACAAGTTTGCTCAATGAATCGATAAATGAAATGATATCCATGGACGACCCGAAGTACGCTCTACCTGCATCGATTATTATTAGCGATTCCTCTATTTTCGTACTTTTTAACATCAATTTTATTTTTGACAGTAGTTTTCTGGCTTCTACTATCGAATCATAAATGGCAGAAAAAACTGTATCATTATTTACTTCAAGATACTATCTTATGAGTTATGGATACACATTTCTTAGCGTTTTTAGATCACGATACACTATTATATGTTATAATGAGAACCATAAGTGACTCGTTATATAATGAATAATACTATCATATTGAGATTGATAAGTTAGTTGGCCATTGTGTCTTTCTTCCTATATTAGCTGTGTTATAATATGACTTCTAGTATTTGAATTAAAACATTACATCTAATCACCTTTTGATGCAGTGTCGCTTATTTGTATCTTGATTCAGGTATTTTTATTTCAAATTTTGAAATTCCTAATTGTGATCCAGCTAGTTCAATAATATATTCTTCTAGTTTAGTTATAAATTCCAAAATTATTTTACAAATTGTTTTAGTTGTAATGTACCTCTAGTAAAATACGTAGATATAAATAATCGTGACATACCAATTTTGGTAACTAACTGAGTCTTTATCTTAAATAAGTAAATCATAGAAAGTAGTCTCTCCTAATAGAATACTTTCCAATCCTAAGTATATGTGAGTGAGCTAAATTATAACGAATTATACTGGGAGTTTCTTCCTATGATTGAATTTTAATTCTATGCCTCGTTTTTCATTGTACGTAAAGGTAAAGGATTCGTTAGGTAAAATTGGAAAACTTGAAAGTTCAGTCTGCAAACAACACGGGCATCTATTCTCGGCAGGCAGCATATGTTTTCCAAAAAAAGTGGCACACCAAATACACGAGTCACACAAAATGAATATGGTTTCTTTTTTCTTTAAATTTGCTTTTTGGTTTACTTCAATTTGTTTCGAATGAGCTTTGGCTGCATTAGAAATTATGGACCCATTCTTTGACTCATTATTATTAGTATTCATTATCTCGCCTAGGTTCATACTCCTTACGATGATGCAATATTAATCATTCCAAGTGAATTAAACTTCAGAGAACAAGGAAATCTAATACTTATTATTTTATTAAATATAGATTTATCTAGATATAACTTAAGAGCAAATAAATAACAACTCATAGCGTAGTTATAGTAAGACATGTTCGTATTCCATTCTTCTAAGATAAATTTAGATCCATCTACTCCTATCATGAAATCCCATTTTTAGGTCAATTCATCTGAATTTTGCCCTTAATATCATCGTGGAAGTTTAAAGTGTACATACAGCACGTAATTATAGTATAATAACAATCGTTATTACTGGTTCTGTTCAATTATATCCAATTTTCTCATAAAAATATGTAATCATATACAAAGTATATAGCTTGAGCGAAGTTGGAATATTGTAATAATTATATGCTTGGTTGCGATTATATATAACGAGTGGAATGAGAAAGGCAAATGCTAAGGATGCATGGTATGACGTAGCAGAAGGAGAGTCTCCAGAGAGCTTGATTATCCCATATGAAGACATTCATCAGAAGCAAAGAAGAATTAGTGGAGAAAGCTTTCCACATTGCTTATTGGAATTATGCGATCATTGTAGATGGTCTTGCTCCTGTTTTAATGTAAAAGGCAAAATCGAAAATTGTCCTCTTTGCGGTCATCAGCTATCCGAAGTGCCTATGACTATAGAAGAGGTCTCTCAAATTGACTATCGAGTTGGCAGGCCAGGTATGACAATTATATTCGGTAGGCGTCCACCTCTCAGATGATCATGGAGAAGTTTGCTTATCTACAGTATGAGTTAAGAATTGAGAATTAGGCGATAATTTGAACTAATCTTCGCATTAGAAGACATATCTAAAGGAAGTATTTACTTTTCAAAGAATAACCTTTTCACTCTTATTTAATAAGATTTGATTATCGCACAATCTCCCACGCGACATCGATCTTGAAGTTATATATCATGCTCCGTATACCATATTTAGATTAATTATACTAATAATAACGAAGTTTTATAAATATGACGAATTCTAAGTAACCTGGATTTAAATACTGATGAATACCTTAGATATATTAAGTAACATAACCGGTATATCACCTTCGTGTCAATTGGCCAGCACGAAAACTGTAGTCTCATCAAGCAGATGGTGGATATCCCTCATGCCAATGTGTTTGTCATAAAAATACCTTTTTGAACGCAATGGATTGATTAAATATTACACTAGAAAATATATAACCTGAAATAGTAAATATGAAATCACGTTATTTCTCAACGTGTCACCTCCCAAGATTCGGGCAATTGTTGAAACTGCTCCCACCTAAAACTATAGTAATTTTTTTTCTATACCTATGAGGTGTTGCCCAAATCCCGAGCATGTTTTATCAGCTCAAGCTTGACTTATCAAGACTTCTATTTGCAATAAGATAATTACTTCAATTGTTAACCTGTCTGTTACCTATTGCGATTAACTTGAAGAATAGAAAAATTTTGGAGATAGTTCTGATACAGTTGTTTTGATGTCCTAGCATAATGTGATTCAAATATCGATAGTATGCCAACTCCAAACATTAAATCGCTGCCATATCTTTCCAATTTTACCATTTGCTGCAATTCTAAAGAGATCAAATCCAATGATGTTTATAGGTTCTCATTAGAATGTGTGTCCAATATTTTCGAGTAGACATACACACACCCACTATAACTTCAATGTCAGTATGGATACCGGATTTCCAGTTAGCGTCACAGTATAACATTTACAAGATATAAGATATGTTAGTCATAAATTATTACCACAAGCATATATGTGTAGTCGCTGGGAAGACTCGCCATAATACATGAATTTAATCTTTATAGTGCAAACTAGGTACATTCTATGGATTGAATTCATGGATTACTACCCAGTAGCCACACGATGTAACAGTATCTCTAAAATAGGATAGAAGTATCATTGAAGATCCAATAATTCTTGTCTGGATATCTTTTTATTTTATTTTATTGCTTGTCAATTGTTCAGTTCAACATTGCATGAATGCTATAGTTTTTTCGGCAAGCAGAAAAACTTAAAATTGGTATCCCAATGTATATTATATGGCAAGTCATCGATGCCAGTACATCCAGTTATACCTAGTTTATGACGAAAAAATAGCCTTAGTTTTATACTATGTTGGCGAGAAAATTTCAGAGTTAAAATATGTAAATACTTCAGAATAATAAAATAAAATGTGACGCTGTAAAAGTCCCTAATGTAGTACAATGATGCCTCGTTTGTAAGAAATTAATGCGCGTAGACTGCGAATATGTGATTCATTCCATAAGTCCTCCTTGAACGTTAAAGCATCTCGTCAATATTTTTTGCCAGTAGATCGACCATTTGAAGTTTGAATATAATTGACGGTAATTAGTTGGGATCGAGTAGCAGACCGAAGTATATAGCATATAATCATGTTTCCTGCTTGAGTCATAAGCCGTAAAGGAATCTCTAATTCTAAATATATTCTCGATGTCGACGATTGTGAAATTGTTTTCTATGATAATGACCATATATCAACGAGTAAATTGACTAATACTGAGGACAAATCACAATTAGACAACAGGATGAAAAAAGCCGAACGTGTTGTTAAGTATAATGAGAAGGATAATGTACCAATTCAGACTGAAGAAGGAGAAGCCGAAACCCATGAAAATGCTGAGGTGGAGCATCTAGCAGATGAAAAGGAAATCAAACGCAAAAGAGAAGACTGACATGCAACAATCAGTTAAGGGTTATAATGAGGTATAAGAAATCTTTGAGTTCCGAATTATGATGAGCGAGCGCAGTAAAACGTAATCACTGCACAAGACTACTTCGTTACAAACCCAGATTATTATTTCGGTAGTTCAAATGTGCATCATTAACTATGAATTTCACCAGCAAATTGACATAGTTTGTAAAAAATGTTCGTTCAGTACATGTTCTGAGGTTTTTATTCTATAATATATATATATATATATATCTCTCTTTATTTTTTCTTCTCAATTCTGTTCGATCAGTATAATATTGTGATGCATGAGTTATCTTAAATCCTGTTGAATCTATTCCTGCAAAGATATGCTTGGTACCACTAATTACAATGAATGACGAAATTATCTTTTCAAGCAATGAATTATTGATTCTATCTGTAAACTTTTGCAATGTTGTAAAATGAGGAATACGTGACAACCGTAGAAATGACCTTAGGTAATAGGCTTCAATTAACCACTCGACAAACATTCTATAACTCTTACCTTCATACTGTCGTATAGCAACTAGAACTATGTGCTGCCATATTGTAAATATGTGATTACTTTTCCTGTTAGAAAATAGAGGAATCCTTGCATGCTTCAAAACACGGAACATAGTACCTGCAAGTCTGACGTACATTGATTCTTTCAATAGACTATTGGTATTATACTCTTACAAAGCTTTGACTGTATGAGATGGTTTCTACACAGCAGGTGTATAGAATCCATAAATATGATGACGTGATTTAAGCAGTTCATGTCAACAGCAGAGGCCTTCAAATGTGATGAATGTGGTACATCGTGTAATTCGCAAGAAATTAGAGGATCACAATAAATATCAGTAGTGATTTCTAATACTTTACCTCATTTGATACACTAGTCCAATATGAGATGAGAAAAATATACTATCAATAATTTTAATTGTATATAGTTCCAATCAAATAATGCAACCGTGTTTCTTATGGAAGAACTCATGACATTAATTGTATTATGATTGTATTATTAATATATACTAGCAGACACTTATTTAATGTGAACTACTTCGAATAACAGTCTCAAATAATAAAAGATCTGAAGTTATTTTTAATAATATACATGTATTATGTCATACCCTGTCCAAGTGAGCATGTAACATCCCTGCCATCTTTTCATGTTTTTCCATAACACCAATCAAAAAGTCGTTTGTGCCTATATCATGATACTCTTCGCACCTATTAGCATCTGTACGTAAACTTCTAATTATCTGTTCATGGTCTGCAAACAGATTTGAAATCATTGTCAATTCATCGGGATATTTTCCTGGACTTTCTTGAATTGAACCATGTTCTACGAATTCGGCAAGAGTACCAAGTGATCTGCCATTAAGAGTATGTACACGTTCAGCAACTTCATCTATAATCTCATCTATTTGTTCATACTGTTCTTGGAAAAATTTATGTCTTTCACAGAAATTAGGCCTAACAACGTTCCAGTGATAATTTCTTGTTTTTGTAAATGAAATATATTCATCATAATCTCTTATTCAAAATTTGTATTACACCATACGAAAGTCCTTGGACAAATCAATATTAATATCTTTATTACTCTCCATTGCTAGTTGGCTGGTCATATTTTATATTAAGAATATGCGGCATAATATAAAAATGTGACAGGGACTTAGGGATCATGCACTTAGTCGCCATCTCATTAAAGAACTGTATATGTGATATAGTTTCGCCTAACAATCATCTTTTCGTTAAACCTTGTTAAATCTACTACATTTCCTAAACTGGCAACTAACCCAAAAAAACGACTAGACATGGATCCTCGTTTAGAGATTGAATACATAGACTGAATAAAAGATTTATACTTGACAGAATCAGATAATACTATATTTAATTGATTACTGTTGACTAATAATTTACAATAGTTATATAGAATACAATTTACCTTAGGATGAATGAACAAAAATCTAGCAAGTATAGCTGTGGGTGTGGCCTTCAGTATATCATTGTTGTCAATGAGTCTGATCGCAGCACCAGCGATAGTATCCAAAGTATATGCCCAAAATTCAAGTGGAAGTACACCGACTAAAGTAAATAATACTGGTGGAGAAAGAGCTTCTCCAAAGGAATTGACGACATCAGGAATGCTCACTACTAAGAATGCCTCATCTTCTCCTGGCAAATTTATGGGTGGTGCTCCGTTAAACCAGAGTGGGTCTAACTCAAGCTCTACGAAGTAGTGATAAGAAATAGGGCAAGCAACTATTTTTATTCATATTATCAAATATTACTGATCTACAGCCCATCTAGGCCTTGTATAAATAATGGGATATCTTTGGACCCTTAGATAAAAGTACTAATGGAAAGTTTGTCATAGGCTTTTAATACCAGAGATGAAAAATATGATCCAATCTTTTACTTCTGTATGGATGAATAACAGATAACTAGTCCTGCAGGTAAGAGGCTTTTTTCGGCCAGTTCCGTATTTGGCCTTTCCTCTTTACCAAATAGTGCAGCGGGGAACGGAACAGAAACCCGCTACACCATTTTGCAGGACACATATAGGTGGATCTCTTTATTTAAAAGAGTATATCCCAAGCAAAATATATTATTATAAGAAGATTAGATGTTCCGTCTTATAATATTCCAACTTTAACAAGACATCTACCCAAATCTAAAACCTAAAGACGCATTTGTGACATTAGCAAGATTCTATAGAATAACAAATAAACATAACTAATGAAATCTAAATTGTTCAGCGCCATGGATTAACAGATTAAACGTAGTAAAGTGACCAAGCTTTAAGTAGTTTTTTCTCCAATATTATTACATAATATGTTGTCGACGATTATTCGTTACAATGAAAAATGAAGTTACAAGTATAACATGTCCAGTCTGTGATAGCAACCGTGTACATGAGTATGGTCATTATAGGGTATCAACAGTTATAACGGATGTTGAATCGGGTGAATTAATTTGCTCCCAATGTGGTATGGTAATTAATGATCGCCTCGAAGATAGGTACAAGGCCAGATTCACGCACATTTGGCAATGAGCAAGACTATAATAAGGTCAGACTAGGTCCTCCAACTTCTATTGCATACCATGATATGGGTTTATCCACTACGATTGGAAGAACAGATAAAGATGCCAGTGGCCACAAATTGGATAGTGCCACATATTCGAAGATGCAAAGATTAAGAACATGGAATCTTAGAACACAACTTCACAAATCAACGGATAGGAATTTCATGATTGCATTTCACAAACTATTCCGATTAAAAGATAAGTTAGGTTTAACAGATGCGGTAGTCGAAAAAGCTGCTTACACATATAGAAAGGCTCAACAAAGAGGAATAGTAAGAGGAAGGACAATAGATACTATTCTAGGTGCCGCAGTCTATGCGGCTTGCAGAGAACTAGGAATCACAAAGACCCTAAGTGAGGTTGCGCAAGCTAGCTCTGTTAGGGAGAAGAGGATATCTAAGGCATATAGAATTCTCAGCATTGAACTTGGAATATCTATCCCAATTTTAGATCCTATGAAGTGCATTGTAAAGGTGGCAAATAAAATAAGTCTAAATGAACGGACAAAGAGAAGAGCCATGGTTATAATGAATCAAGTTACTGAAAAAGAGATATCCGCAGGAAAAGACCCAATGGGTATGGCAGCAACTGTCATTTATTTGTCTTGTCTAGGAAGTGGTGAAAATAAGACTCAAATAGACATTGCAAAAGCAGCTGGCGTAACAGAGGTAACAGTCAGAAATAGATTTAAGGATCTTAAAAACAAGCTGGAATTACTCAGTTAATATTATATTAATCGACTTGATTAACTACCATTGATCGTTTTTATAATTGTTGTCTAATATATTCTATAATCGTATAGCAGAAGTAGTATAAAGTAGGCTCATACTGTTAAGCGATCAAATAATGAGGCACTGTTTTTCTAAGGATATCAATTACTTGATATATTCAGGCATATTCCAACTTCACTCTATAGCATAATAGGATATAAATCCAGATTGTTAATAGCACGTTAATGTCATTACTGCAATTAAGTAGTTATCATTATTATATAAGAGCAATATACCTAAAGAGGAAGATAATTTACATCCATAAATGGACATTAGCTAGTATTATTTGTCTAGAATACTGGTTTTTCGTTCCTGATCCACATTTTCTGCAAGGCCTTTCAGCTATTTGAAAAAAGTCAAAAAAGATATTTTTAATTTAGATCTTCCGACAAGGGTTTTCTGTCATCTTATTTTAGGCTGCAGAGCACTATTCGTATAGTTTAGAGTTATGTCATGATATAAAAGATACAAGCATTCAAATGTAATCAAAAGAAAACATTAAAAATTCTAATTGTCGAGTCTACATGTTGTGCTCTTGGGTTGATCTATGTGAAATAATCACGAAACCAACAATTATATCAGCTTCAAAACTAGCAAAACTCCTTTCATATAGAGATTATTGTTTAAAACTATTAAATTTTATAGTATCCTATTGTTTACTTGTTGGCTTTACAAGACCTATTTGATAATAAAGTGATTGCAATGCATATTAAATTCATTGATGTAATGAAAGTACTTTTTGGAATATTCATACTGATTATAATAATTATAACAACCACGTCCCCATTGTTACATCACAGTCAATTCGTAGACGCGGTAGGACAACCACAAGGCAACACAACAGATAGGATATATCACAGTAATGCTACAGGGGCTACTATAATCTTTCATGGTCATAGTATTTCATCAAAAACTAGCAATATGACTGGCACGAATAATACGGGAATAACTGGATTTGGTACAGAAAATTCTATGAGAAATATGACAAATCCAATGTTTCTAATGAAAAAGAATCCCTTAACTAATTTAAGCAATCCGCTGGCTAATATGACAAACCCATTACGCAGATGATTGGATCGACAAAACTAACGATATTCATAATTTGCTGTCGGCTATTCATATACCATGTCACTAACTGCTACAATCTAAAGCGTGTACGTTTAGATGTGCAAATTATATACAATAACTAGATTATAAATTTAGATAATACATTAATCAATTCTTCGTAGCCAAAGTAAATCGCAGGTAAATTTTGTAATATTATATTTATGGATTGGGTATAAATCTTGCCAAATAGCGTTACGAACTAGCATTTTTTAAACCTGACTGTTACATCTGCCTAAATATTCTGAGCCAAGACCAGGATAAGCGTTCAGTATCTTCGCAATTGGGTTGGCTGCTAACCCTCAATGAAATAATGAAGACGTTAAGACTGAAGGATATCCGTTTGAAGGCATAAGGATACGTTTATATTTTTAACTAGCTCGAATATAATCTCTGGAGTGACACCGGTGTCACACTGGTGCGCTATTAGTTATGATTAGAACAAAATGGATCTGCCCCACTTGCAAGGAATTATCTCCTACGAGGCATTGGAGTGTAGAACGACATATCAAGAGAAAACATGCTGGGATAGGCGAACCATTAGTATAAATACATATCAAACTCGAATTCAGATGAATATACAGTCAGGATGGTCTAATATTCATGCTTCTACCAATATGATGGATTTTACTCACGAGACAAATAAATCACAAAGAGACGGCAGTAGCTACGGCTATCACAATAATTATACTAAAAGCGATAATAATACTAATACTAGTGCATATCAAAAAATATATCCAGAAAAAAATACTATTCTTTCTGCTACTGCAAGTAATTATGACAATGAAAAGACAAGAAGAGGATTTCTATCTCAACATACTAAGAATAGAAGTGTAATAGATGATGAAACTCTCCAACTGCTCCATCAGATAGCTGAGATAAAAAATTTTCAGAACAAAATCAATTACTAAGACATAATCTATATTCTGGTATAGAAGATATAAGGCAGTTTAATGGTATACAATTACCAAATGAATTAGTTGCCCCTTATATTATATATAAAAATATTGTGGATAATAATAGAAATATTGGATATAGAGGTCGTCTTTGTTATAAGTGTTTATCATATTGGATTGACTTTGTGCATAATAATGAAGAAGGTGGAATGAAGTTACTAATGCGAGAAAAATTTTCTGGTCACGAATGTGACCCCAAAAAAGTACTGGAAATCAGCAAGTGCAACAGTCTTGACCTTGGAAGTAAAAATAGCCAAGCGCGCAGGAAATTAAGTGATTTACTTACATTAATGGCATCTTCCGTTATTACCATATTTGGCCAAAAGCCACTTTATCTCCATATTGAAGAATTAATCGAACAAGATAATCGGCAACTATCTTCATGGATCAAAAAAGAAGATTGTATTGACCTAGGTAATATAAAGGAAATAAAGGAAAGCCATTGGGCCAATCGCGCAATTAAACAAGAAAAAGTAAGAGACAAAAAAAGTATAATAGTAAACAGTAGCGAATTAATTGATTTCTTTAGAACTGCACTAGCAACTTTTGGTACATTCAGAGTGCAAATGGGAGAAGATAATTTACCACACTACTTTTTCATATACTTTATTTGAACTAAAGAATTCTCTTTCAGAATAACTGGCTATCTATTTACCCAATATAATATTTGTATTATTAGTACTTTGATTTGTATATACAAAAGAAGTGATGGGTCATCCTAACAAATCTTATTGTTAGCTATCAATCTCGGATGTAGCTGCATATGAATAAGATGCATCACGGTCCTGAACGAACCTTTATTATCTATAGTCATTTTTAATTGCGAAAGGATCTTGTTAAGCTGCGATTGTATATCTGGAGCTGCATTTTTATTATTAGAGGCTGGCGACTTAAGATACTTTGAAACAATTTCTTGAGCTTGCTTGACATATGCCTTTGCATTCTGATATTGTGATTCATTAGCTATATTCATTTTATTAGCCATGGCGGGTATCTTGTTGTTGCTATTGACATTCAATTTCATAGTTGCGACCATGTTAGCCAACTTTGGATATGGAAATCCAAGTGCCTGACCGTAGCTATAAAATATTTCATTTCCAATATTAGCCAGCACAAGCGCCTGATTTGTAGAATTATTTACAGCGTCTTTGTTTACTCTTGCAGATATAGCCTCATCTAGTAGTCCACCAAGTGTATCTATTTTGTCCTTAATGACAGAGCTGTTATTGGATAGCGAAGGTTTATTATTAATGGCCGTTGTAAGTGTATCTTGGCTTAAGGAAATCTTCAAATCATTTAATTCCCTAGTAAGATCCTTTGCAACTCGTTGATTTTTTTCTGCAATTTCTTGACTCCATGTAAAATTGTTTATGGGATCTTTTTCGTTTAATAGTGCTATTGCCTGCATCACATGGGCTTGAACTGATTTGGCATCACATTTTTTATTATTATTATTATTATTATTATTATTATTATTATTATTATTATTATTATTATTATTATTATTATTATTATTATTATTATTATTATTATTATTATTATTATTAGTACTAGTGCCATTTAAAACCAGATTCTCAATTAGATTTAACTGAGAATGCGCTTGAGCTACTCGAGTAAGAAACAATGAATTTTCATTCTGAAAAAAGTGTGTTGTTACCTCATAGATTTGTTTAATTATCATGCGAATCTAATTGTTACAAATAGGATGACTGCATCAATATTTATATTTCATATTGAGGATAGGCCCTGTTAACTTAGCGATAAAGCTATAGCTGTAAACAATATCTCATATTCAATGAGTTTATTTGAACGTGAGAGAACATCCGTAGAGACAATATCGCTTGCGTTATTATACTTATATCTTCTAGGCCTAAGTAAGTTTCAGAAACACATCTAAGGCAATCCAACTACTTGGAAAAGCGAGAGGAGGAAGGAGTCATGTTGCTATATGGAAATAGGTTCAGAGATTCCAATCCCAGACGTCTATAGTGTTGTAAAAGAGTAGCAGCTTTTCTAATAGATGGAACCATGATGCAGATCAGTTCTGACTAGGCTTGGTTATGAGTTGCTGTTGTAGAACCAGTGCACAGACAAATTCTTGGAGTTTATGTACATCTCAAGACATAGGAATATGATTGTATCTGAAGCATCCTTGCGAACGTTGATCAAGATTTATGGCAAACCATACTGTATATTCAGATGGTGGAATATGGTATCCGGAATCATGTATATCATTGAGACTAGAGCATAGATTACATTCGCCATATGAGAAGAGTATAGTTGAAAGAACTGTAGAATATCTAAAGGGTAGAACCCAAGCATTTGATGATTATTATCCGTGTATGAGAGCTGGATTATGCAACCTTAGACATGTACACAAATGGCTCATTCTGTTCATATTATACACAATAGCGTTATGGAATTAGTACTAAATTTGACGATCTAAGGAGGTGGAAGTATCTCTAAGTTAACAGATCCTTAGGATAGGATGATAAACTATGCTCATAAAGAGAAATTATGTTCATAATATTTATGGCACTCGAAACTAATTTTGCTATTTATCTATTGCATTGCAGAAATTGAAGTAATAAAGGGTCGTTTAGATGACCCAGATGCATTTATACGGACAGAAATAAGAATAAATTTAATTCATCAGATTAGCTGGCATTACATGATACTAAAGCGACGAAAAATAATACAGGATACTATGAAAATGTTAAGGGCTAAGTGCTAACCTAGTATCATGTTTTATTCTGGGTAACAAGATATTATTGACCAACACTGTTGACTTTACACCTGAAAGCTTTAGTTATCTTCAAAATGCTACTTTGTTACTTTTAGTACAATGACTATAATGTTTGATTATTGAATAATAAGGACTATGGCTTGTCGATGTACTGAGAATATCAGCGATTTTATTGTGGCATCCAAATAGCCGTACTTGTTTATGACTTACCAGATACTAATCGATGTACAAGATATATAAGAAAAGTAAGCCAAATGATGTCGATGTAAGTTTTGCGAGATCATGATGTACAGACCTTTATAATAGGAATGCAGAATTCACTTCTCGTGATTGAACCTTCCAATAAACTCAAGGTTCATAGGCACTTGAAAGATATTGAACCGCAAAGCGTAGTATTTGATCCTAACAATCCGAGCCGTGCATATTGTGGCACGTTTGGTAACGGTTTGTGGAGAACTAATGACGGGGGCCAGACTTGGACTATCATTGGAAAAGATGCTATCTCTAGTCCTTATATAATGTCTGTCTCGATAAGACAGGATCATAGAAATAAATCTAATAAAATATATGTAGGAACCGAGCCAAGTGCCCTTTATATTTCAAACGATGATGGGCATTCATGGGAAAAAATGGGTGCACTAAACAGTTTACCATCATCTACTTCGTGGAGCTTTCCTCCTAGACCTTGGACTCATCATATACGTTGGATTGAACCAGATGTAAACAACATTAACTATGTTTTTGTTGCAGTCGAAGCAGGAGCACTAGTCCAGAGTCATGATGGAGGCAGAACCTGGATGGACCGGGTCGAACAGAGCCCATATGACACCCACACTCTATCTACACATACAAAGGCGCCTGGCCGTTTGTACTCTTCAGCTGGCGATGGGTATTTTGAAAGCCTTAACTATGGGGAATCATGGAAAGAACTAACTAGGGGTCTTAGACACCAATACCTGTACGGACTTGCTGTTGATTCAGGTGATCCGAATACGGTGATTGTATCAGCTTCTTTTGGTCCAAGTACAGCATATGTAGTCGAGGATGCAGAATCGTTTGTATACAGAAAATCAGACGAGGAGGAAAACTGGAAATCTATTTCAAATGGTCTTCCTAAGCCTCATGGAACAACTATTGCAACTCTTGTTGCAAATCCAAAAGTTGCTGGCGAATTCTATGCTGTAAATAATCATGGGATATTTATCTCCCGTGACTCTGGTATATCCTGGAAGGGACTAGATATTCCATGGTCTAAGGAATATTATTCACAATGTCCTAGAGGGTTTGCGGTAGCGTATAATTGATAGTCTTAATTGCAAATATGGCCAAGATTGACAATAGAGATAAACAAAATGATGTGATACGTAAGAGATTGGATTGATGAATATAAAAGGAATCTTGTAATTGTTATGATATTTCTGCTTGTTACTTTTATTTCGACTCATCATTAATACTAAATTTACCGAAGTCTCTCTTGTAGTGCATATAGTATTGGAGCATTTATTCTTCTTCCCATTGGATGCAACATCTATTATGTTAGGGGAAACTATTAAGTTATATTGTAATTTCATCAGCTTCGCCTAATAATGATATTAAAAATAGGTTAAGAAAGGAAAATACAGAGTAAACAAACACCATTAAAATTGCTTTACTCTCAATGGAACACTTGTTGAGCAAATTTTTTCTATCAATCAATTTGAGTATAGATACATTTGGATAATAGTTTCAGTTTTATCTTAGCCATTTGGCATGTATTCTCAGTTCTTGATTTTGCTTCCCAATATATAGGTAATATTCTTCAACACATATCATTTATTATCAGAGGCAACTGGCTATTTAGCTATAAGATTATTTGGTGAATCATTTAATCTGTTCCTTTTACTCTCTTTGATGTATATGATGAGTTTTGCAGGTTTATTATTTTCTGTTACACAGACTTCACTATATGTTGTATATTCTATACAAGATCACAATGACGCTGGAACATACATGATTATACCCTCAATACATCGCTTTTGATAGTCCTTCCAGCATATTTAATTCGCAGAGCATTATTCCATACTCAGATTGCTACTGAGAGATAGTAATAGAAGAAGAAGACGGCCAATTATTACCCTATATTGCTATTATCAAAAATGAAAGTGTGCAGTATTCCTGCTTGGGTATCTATCATGTCTGGTGATTAATATTTCTGACATAGTGGTTGATATGATCTATACCATAGCATAGGTAATATGAATAAGTCTTGAATGTATGATAAAACAAAGCCTAAATTAACCAAATAGTCTGTCGACTATTAAGACGTTTACTAGAATTAGTATATTGTAATTATTGAATGGAAACCATAATGCAACACAACTGTCAACATCTATATCCTTTATTTTCCATACGACTTATTATGAAAGCATTAGTATATCATGGTCAAAATAATGTACAGGTAGATGACAAACCCCGTCCTACTATACAAAGCCCAGAGGATGTGATTTTACGTGTCACAAGTACAGCATTATGTGGATCTGATCTTCATCTTTTTCATGGTACTGTACAGGGAATGGAACCAGGACAGACCTTGGGACACGAATTTATGGGAATTGTGGAAGAGGCTGGACCTGCAGTAGAGGAGGTAAAAATAGGAGATAAAGTAGTTATTCCATTTAATATTAATTGCGGACGTTGTTGGTATTGTAGACATGAGTTATGGTCCCAATGCGACAGATCTAATCCTAAAGGAGAAGTAGGAGGTGCATTCGGATATACTCAAGTCCTTGGAGGATATGATGGAGGACAGGCTGAATATGTACGTGTACCGTTTGCAAATACAGTAGCAACATTAAAAGTACCTGATAACATCAAAGCAGATGAACAAGTACTATTTCTAAGTGATATATTCCCCACTGGTTATTTTGGAGCGGATATGGCCAATGTCCAGCCTGGAGACGACGTTGCAGTATTTGGGGCAGGTCCTGTTGGTTTCTTTGCAACCATGAGCTCATTTTTACGAGGAGCCGCCAGAGTATTTTCCATAGATCACTGGCCTACTCGTCTAGACAGGACAAAAGATTTAGGGGCTGAAATAATTAATTTTGATAATGAGGATCCGGTAGAAAGAATAAAAAAAGAAACCACCGGAAAGGGAGCGATATGTATTGACGCAGTTGGATATGAAGCTGTAGGACATATAGGTAATGGTAATGGTCACAGAAGTAAAGATGGATCAGGAAATAACAATAATAATAATGGTCACGATCATTCCAAAGTCTCAAAACCTGCATATGAACCAGCAAATCCACTACAGGTGATAAATTGGATGAGTCAAGCTGCAAGAAAATATTCGACCATCTCAATACCTGGAGTTTATGGAGCATCTTACGATCAGTTCCCCCTAGGGCAATTGTTTAACCGTGAGCTCCAAATCAGAATGGGCCAGTGCCCTGTTAAAAAATATAACGAGCAATTACTTCATCTAATTGAAGTAGGTAGAGTAGATCCAACAAAGATCATAAGCCATACCATGAAACTTGACGAAGCACCTGATGCATATGATATCTTTGATAAGAAAGAAGATGCAACCAAAATTATCTTTAAGCCTTGATGCTATAGTGAAAGTAAAGGAATTCCAGGGAAAGGAATATGATATCAATGTATCGTGGGATTTCATACGTTGTAAACAGACCTCTAAAAACTGTGCAGCATATAAATTAAAATTGAATGTCAATTGATGTTTATATAACTTATTTTCTGACCATACTTTTTTTGTAGTTTTACCTTTGCCTTTAGCCTTATCACCCACGGTAGCCTTATATACCGTAAGGATTTACTTTCTTTTCAGACCTATTCTAACTTTTGATATACCTCGATCAAATTTCTGTTCCTCTGCAGTTGAATCAATCTGTTAGCTAGGAGGACCGGGTTAATTTAACGGCAGCATATCACCTAGATCAGTCTATTATCTCTTTTGACATATTTTGGCAGATGACTTGAGACTCGGCTAATCGTTATTGTTATTGATCATGGAGTGTCCATATAATCAGGTAATTATTATATTCTGGCTTGTAAAGGTGAAAATTATGTTATTAGAATTGCGTTATTAGTTAAGTTGTCTAAAAAAATGTAGCACCAGTACTTTTATTGCTTGAAAAGTGTTTCACTTTTTTATTCCTATCTATTACTTGTTTTAGTTCCCATTACATAGGTATAGACGTGATACCAGAGAAGTGTTGTAATACCGATGAATACATCTGCACAAGTGGAGGTTTTGCGCCAGAAATTGAGAATGGTACGTAGAGCTAAGACCACATTTTTCTGACCTACAGGAATCCTGGTTACTACATACCATACTCGTGACAACGCACACGTCCTACATCGGCGAGCCGGACGTTTGCATCACCGCCCAACAATTCTAAAGGATAGTTATCGATATTTTCAAACATATCCTCTTAGTACTTGTCTAACTAAGTCTAAATTGTATTCATCTAATACAGTCTGTCGTATATCTTCAATAGAAATAATGCTAATATGTTGATTTGATTGGCTACTGATATCACGATTATATTCAGAGTTTCCTCATGAAGATCTGAACTATGCTATATTTTTTTGAGGATCATCAAAACTTGCCGTAGTTAACTGACTATATACAGAAGCATTGTTTCGTCATTGGTAAGATAGAGATATTTCAACTTCGATGGCGCTGCATTTATGTTCTTCAGAGATTGAATTATAGCCTCATCTGCCAGCGATCGGTTTTCAACTATATGCTAGATAAATAATTTTTAATATGCATCATTATGAAGGTTTGTTACTAGAGTCAACATTAGTAGTGCACTGCATAGATGATGAAGAAATACAATTTTCAAACGATATGAAGGGCTCCGATTAAAATAACTGAAACAACGTTGGATGAATTATAACGATGACTAGCAAAAACAAGAAGAAACGAAGCCATATTCATTATTGTTTCAATGTGTCTAAGGGGATATATATGATAATTATGATAATGCTTAGCTCTAATGTATATTATACCAACCCGTATGTCTTGCATGTAAATTTGTCATGGGAAAGAGAGGTTATAAGGAAACGTTAGAAGACGACTGTGAATAGTTGTTTTCTTTTCATATTCTGTATCCTTGATAGCATTTTTCTTATAATACTCCATTTGGGCATACTTCTCCAACCACTTTTTTTGCACAGCAGTTTCCAATCCAGGATACTCCACCATTTTCTGTTCTAAATTTTCTTTTTTTATAATTTACTGTTGCGTCACATAGACTTATAGCAGTATACTTTTAGATATACTGATAGGTCATAACTTTAGAAAATAATTCGAAAATTCGGACCAATGGCAAAGACTCTCTCATAAAGATGGAACACCCCCGAGTGCCTTGTTCAAGTCTTTTGGAAGCTACTATACAAGATACTACATTTGTTCATTTTTATTATAGTCTCAAATCGCATACTGATTATATGTAGTTACGATTTCATATCTGAATCATATTCACTCATTCAAATTACATTATTGCTTATTGGTTGGGCACATATTTTCTATCTCGCCATATTAGAGGTTTTAATTTTTTAGGATGTATAATTAAAGGAAGAATACTGCTAATATATGCGACAAGAAGGAATATGGCTCCAACTGGCGACATAATAGCATATATGGGTGAGATCTTGAATACCCGAATTGCATTAACCGTCGAACCTACAAACAACCCTATACATGCAGATAAATTTAACAATAATGTTGTAAAGTGTATTTGGTATATTAGTCTAGCCTGATCCCTGATAGAATTTGTACTATAAAAGCTATCAATAATGTAATTATCCAATATTGAGTCTGGAAGTTTCATAATACCCAAACTGTATGGAAGCATAACAAATGGTAGGACGGTCATAAAAAATATCGTTAATAAATCATAAATCACTCTTCTCCTCCTTTTCTTTCCATTCATATTAAGAAGCGCTGGCATTATTGTTCTAGCTATACCGTTCCATAATGTTTGGAGATCACTTGACCATAAAGCACTTAGGCTTTTATCCATTCGCAAACCCCTAATTTTATAGCCCATTTGCTTAGCTCTTATCCCAAGTGCCTCATCTTCCCTGATATTACTACGAATCATTTTATAAGTTCCAATATTTTCAAAGGTTTTTCTTTTTATTACGATAAAGCATCCCATTAGACTAGCTGCATCAGATTTAGGATTGTTAATATCAGTTATATTATACCCGAAAAGGGTACCAATTAACTTCCATACTGGATTTACTATTTTTGACCAAAAATCTCGAAGCTCAATTAATGGAAAACCAGTGAGTACATCTAAATTTTCTTTCTCGAAATAAGAGATAGACGAACTTATAGTATCGCTATTCATATAGAGTGTATCTGCATCAGTAAAAATTAATATATCTCCTTTACTACAAAGATAGCCTTGTTGCGAGGCCCATGTTTTTCCGGTCCAGCCAAGTGGTCTGTCCTTTTTTAATGACACTATCTTTAATCTATTGTAACTCTTTTTATCACTTTTGCCGTAATTAATTGCTTTGAGATCATCTTTTTTTGATGATATCGTTACAGTTCCATCGCTGATTTTTCCCTTTTGAACGGAAGTTAAAATATTTGAATTGGTGGAAGAGATATTATTAGAATTTAGATATGTTAATTCAGGATTCTCTTGCCACTGCTCGTATTGTTGCTGAGATAGTGGCTTTTTGTCTTCGTTTATAAGGCCTGTTTGTATTTCCTGCATGATTTTGAGAGTGTTATCACTCGAATTATCATTAACTGCAATTATCTCTAATTTAGTGTAATTTTGACTGAGTAAAGACGTGAGACACCTTGTAATATGGTTCTGCTCATTCCTAGCAGGTATTATTATACTTACATGTGGCATATTATCATCGTACTGAACTTTACCGTTAGTTTGACTCAATTTGCAGCAGGTTGAATGCGCTTTATTCCGACACCGATCTATGGATGGAGTGCGATAGTGATTTCTAAGTAATATGGCAAATAAATATACCCAGAGTATATTTAGTGCTATTAGTACCACTGGTACCGTTAAGATACTCATAAAATAAAATGCGGAATTCATGAGGTTTATTGATTGAAGAAATGCCGCAAGTATTTCCAAATTAGTATCTAGTGTATGTTCATGGACCTTAAAGTATATAATGGATAAAATCCACTATTATAATTGAGTTAAATAAGGTATGGTAATTAAGGTAATTAAATCCTAGAAATGCTATTGTGTATATAGATTTTTTTCTATAATAGCATTCAGTTAGATATCTAGTCTTTAAGCTTCTTCATTAGGACATCATTATATACATATCCTAATTTCTCGTAAAAAGGCATTGTGGATATCGAGCAGTCTAATTCGATTTTAGCACATTTCATTTGCTCAAATCCATATTGTGTAACAAATTCAACTAATCTAATGCCGATACCCCTACCTTGAAACTCCTTGAGAACAGCAACATCTTCGATATGCCCCACTCTATCTGCATTTCCTATCAACTTTGGTTCAACAAGAAGTGTACACGATGCGATAACTTTCCTTCCATAATTCTCGCTATTAGCAAGTGCGATAAATATGTGGTGCAAAGGGTTAACAGCTATCTCTGTTTCATAAATAAATTTAGCAGTTTTCAGATCCGTTTTTACCTCAACTAAACTTCTTAATACCTCCAGATATTGTGCGATATCTTGAACTTGAAGTTTACATATGGATATGGCAGTCATGTATTACTCACTGTATCTAAACAAATCATGTATTTGAAACCATAAATTTCTTCCTTGATAAAATCATTGCATGTATTTAGGTAAGGTAATATGCTCGGTAATATGCTCTTCTAGATCCTGCATTATCTACTTGATCTTTCATTAATCTTTCATTAATACATTTGATTTATCTTAACTAACAGTTATTTTACTGTTCCGTAGGTCACATCGCTTTTCTGGTGCCTGAGATTAGCTAGGAATTATAAGAAATTATAAGTTATAGCATCAGAAATTACCTACCTTAATATTCTATAAAATGTATATATAAATAATGACTAATATCGCTAAGAAAGTTAAGGATACACTAGGAGACGTCAAAGATAAGGCAGTAGGAACTTCTGAACACACAGGAGATAAGGCAGAAGACTATGTAAAGCAAACAGAAAGTGATACTACTAGGGAGTATGAGGCAAATGAACCAATGTCGCCTGCAAAGATAAAGGAACATGAACCCACTGCGGTAAGAAGACAAGACAATACCTCAAGTTCTAGTTCGTCATCAATGCAAGATCCTAAAGAAAGATTAAGGAGAAGTGGAATGACCGAAGGAACAGGTGGTTCTACTGAAACTGGTGACGAGTATGAGCAAGGAGCAGCAGGGACAAATAAGTAATAGACAATTAGTTAACCAGTAGTGAGAATAAGAATAAGAGATTATTGTTTTTATTCATATTAAATCTCTATTCCTGTAATTTTTGATGATTATTCTTTTCAAGGTTCAGAGTTGTACTTTCCTTTCTGGCTTGAAGATGAGCTAAATTGACTCTTCCTTATATATTCCCTCATTAAGGTGATTTATCTCCATAAACATGTTTTGAATGAACTTCTTCCTCATTTATCAAAAGCCACAGATGCTTATCGTCATATACATCTGCTGTATACTTTGGAATCCAGAATTTGTCTTTCTTTATTGAACCCTTCTCTAGACGAACATAATTATTAGTGTATCCTTAATCTCTCAAATATCCTTTCTATCATTTGTTATTACTTTTTTTTATCTTTAAGTATGTTTTCATAAAATGTAGAGGCCAATCCTACTACCATTGCCATGGCTATTATACTACTACAAACGTCATTGTGAACTCAACACAATTTTGAAGTATTGATATTGATAATCTAGTACTCATACTATGAGTTTTCAATTCATTAAATATATGATATATCAGATCCAGAAATTTTGTCAGGAGGATCAGCCTTATATTAATTTTTAATAGTTTATCCTAGTGCCCCTTATATTAGATCATCATTTAATTTGGTACTGTTCTTAGTGTCTCTTTTGTGGTTCCTAGAAGTTGCAATAGTAAGTGTATTATCTAGTGATTATTAGAGTATTCTGGGTATAGTTAGAAGTCTGGCAACAGCTGTAATAGAATTGTAAAATTTAATTTTTGCCCGAACTATCATTTCAAGAGTGATAAAAGAAAGGAAGAAATGAAATGAAGCATAATGTTGAATGGCTAGGTTCAATTCTGGTAAATATTAAATCTTCGTGACAGGTACTATATGTATCAAGATAGATTGTTGCTGAAACCTTCTCTCTAACGTGGATTTAAATGATGTAAGGAACTCTCTATTTGAGTTATTGTCTTCACAGATAACCCACATCATCCTATTTTTATCGTTGTAGTATACCTTGGTTTCGGGGTCCTTCCAACGCCCATCTATGGTAGAGTTATCACTGCTACAACGCCCAAATCTATCTACCAATTCATCATATGTCTGTGAAACCTTTTCGTTTTCTATAGGTGATCCATCGTTATAAAAAAAGGGATAAGAATTTCTACTTTAATTTGAGACATCAAGGTTATTTTATAATATCGTATCTTATATTTTATTATCTAGTAAATAAACCACTTTTAAAAACGGATTATCAGAAAGTTTTACACTCTGCTTCCATCAAAGTTAATGTCCGCAGACCTAATAATGAAAGAATGTTTGCTATATCTAGATCTAGTCCAAAACGTGTTGATATGGAAATGTCAAAATTGCCCTGACATGTTAGAATCAGTCTCTAATGATGAGAAATAAGAATAATTAGTATTAAATAACATCTTACCTAGATGCTATTGCTGTCCTGGCACGCCGCCATTAGAATAAGACATATCTGATTGTCTGGACATCGCAGTGGCATTTAACTGTATACACAATTGACATAAATTCATATCGAATTTCAAACTGCTGCCGTCCGTTAGATATCCTGACAGGATATTTTACTCATACATTTAAATAATAAGAGTGATACTAGATAGCAGTAACTATATAGTATTCGAGGATGAGAACGAATTATTATATAGACTGTTGTACGAGTCAAATATGCGTATAAGACATCTGCCGTCAATGGGCTCGGAAATCTCTTGTCTCAACCATTCTCGAGTCCCAAAGACGGTAGCTCTTTCCTAATGCATCATAGGTTATATTCTATAGGAGCTGTGCTCTGACAGATGCATTTCAATATATGTATCATCACTTGGAATTCACTCTGTACAAACGTAGTTTGCTCCAGGATTGTTTAGGCGAGTCCTGATGACAAATTGTTTATTTATGATTAATTAAATAGTTGCTTAGTTATTATTACATGATATTGAATGCCATTATGGTGCCTTCTAACACCAACAAAGGACAAATGAATTATAATCTCCTAATAGAATTGAAAGTATAGAATATTCTATTTCCTATTGCCAGAATACAGTCATTTTGACTAATTCTGTTTTATTCTACTAGAAGTCATTCAGTATAATTGGTTTGATATAAATATTCCACATTATGTAATTGAGTGATGTTCACATCAATCCTTCACATAAGTATGGGGCCGGATGAGTACCAGCAATTATTTCTCCATGTTCTTACCAGTCTGTAACCAAACTCAAAGCACTTCTAAAACGATTAGGTGGGTCCTACATTCACTTAGACTTTATGCAACTTGATTTCCTTCCGCTTTATATTGATGACTATTAATAAAAATATGTTGGCCTTTTGTCAAGCCGTAATAATGTCCTTATATGTTGTTATATAACGACAGAAATTACTAACCATGATTGCTTCTCATTATCGGTATATTCGGAATAGTAATTGTAACAGGAAACATTGGTAGCACGCTCGGAAGTAGAATTGAATGTCTAGCGATGGCGGCTTTTACTCACTCTTTTTACCTTTCTGAGCAATAATATTTACTTGATAATGAAAATAAATGATATTGAGACTTAACATTAAAACAAGACCTGACTATGAATCTAGCTGTCAGTATCATAAAATGTCAGTTAAACTCATTAAATATCTATGGTATAATGCCTCAAACCAATAACAATATAAGCATTTAATATAATGTATAACATAATTAGGTATATCTTATGGATAAAGCATATGCTAAAGACTGGGAAGACGTAAAATATAACATCCATTCTAATGCACCAGATGAGAATAATATAACACGAGGAGCTCATCACGTTTTAGAGGCATTACCGACGACGCTACCTGGCTCTCATAACCTTATAGTTTATTCTGATATACGAGTTCTAAGAAAAGTATATCCAGAATATGTCAAATCTCTACTTGAGAATAATGAGATTGTCTTAATATTGTCATATTATGAGCATCCATCTACAATGAGACAGATATTGCTAAACGGAAGTAATGGCAAGAGTAAGACTTTGAATGTGGAAGGATATATACAAGATGGTTCACTAGTAATTGTTGATTCACTAGCATCATATTTTAATCAAGGTTATAATAATAATAATAATAATAACAATAATCATCATCTTCATTATGAAATAGATAAAGAAGATGATAATAACAATAATAATAATAACAATAATAATAAGCTGAACTTTTTATCACTCATAAGAATATTATTAAATCATGGTATAAAAAACAATAAAACCGGTATTACTATATTTTCAGATATGGGTTCATTTTTTCATTTTAATTCTGCATCTTACAAGAACAATAATGACAATAACAATACTGAGGATAAAGTTGATCACAATATTGATAATGATACTCTAAACAAAATCCTTGAATATGAAAGGTCAATTCCATCAAGCTATAAAGATTTAGAATTAAAGAAATTCTGCTTGTATCATCAAAAGGATTATGAATCACATTTCAAGTCCACGCGTCAAAAGGCACAGTTACTTGACTGTCATGGCCGGTCCATTTTGATTATGGATGGTAATAATAATAATAACTATGGTCATAATACCAAAAATAAGAATAATTGATCCAGCAGGAATATTTTTTAGTTAGCTCGTTACATTTAGTTAGTTTTATAGTTAGTATATAGTGAAATCTTTCCAGTACGATTAATCTCTATGACATCTTGTATTGAGACTACTTATTGCCAATATTTAGAACAATAAGTAATGAACAATAGTCACAATATCGGTATATATTTATGATGGTTTGATTCTTGAAAGCGTCATTTAAAATACAATATCTGATATTTTATTGCATAATTTTAGTCAGATTTTATTTTATCTTTTAAAAATAGGCAAACTTAAATAGTTTGCCGTCTATAATGAAAATGATATAATTGAATTTTTTAATTAGCCTTGGACTATATATTCCACTATCAATCAATTATAATTTGATTAGCAAGTGGAATCTGATGCTATAATGGGACAACGGCTGTCAGCTAAGGAGCATATTCTAGACAAGCACGATTATCAGATACTCAATCTTCTGACACAGGGTGCAGATAATAAGGCCATTGCTGAAAAACTGAGAATTCCATTATCCACAGTACAAAGAAGATCAAGGATTCTATTAAGAGAGGGATATGTTAAGCAGATATTCCAACCCAATTACAAGAAATTAGGATTAAAGAAAGGTTTACTTCATGTATATATACGAACTGGCAATATAAAGGAAATGGCAGAAGAACTATTATCAAGAGAGGGTATAATGTCCGCTGGAATTCATGTCGGTAATTCCGATATAGTAGGAGAATTTGTTTATGAAGATAGCGAACAATTAGTGGATCTGATTTCACATGTAAAGGAGGTGAATTCGGTAGATAGAGTAGTGTGGTCAGAAGAGGTCTTTCTTCTCCAGGGAAAAGAACATAGCATTCTTGCAGTCTTGGACAGAATAATTGATAGACAGTAATATGTTTATTAATATCACTCATTGGCTATAGGTAGTCTGTAGTTTAGTCGATCAATAACATAAGATTAGATTAAAAAATGATTTTAAAAACATTTAGATAGATTAATTAACTAATTCTAAACGCCCCCTGATGAAGATCATTATGGATAAATATATTATAATGTGATAAGATAGATAATTAATTAAATATAATAATTTTAACCAATCAAAGTTCTGTCAATGAAATATCGAATTAAATTTATTGTTATCATTAATTGCCTATCATTTTTTGTCATCACTTTACTGGTTTAATCAAAGAAAGCATTAAATAATTCATTTAGTTCTACTCTTCAGGATAAGATAAGATAAGATGATACTCATAATCGATGATGATGATGATTATGATATTGCATTTAATCAAGACTAGTTTAGAGAAAGCAGATCTTTCAGTATCATCTTTTACTGATCCGTTAATGGCCTTGGAAACGTTTAGGCAGATGCCATCCAGTTATGATCTTGTAATCTCAGATATCCGAATGCTACATCTTATATTAAACTTGAAGTATCCTTTTATAGTTAAAATACTATTTTTTCTGATAATGCCAAAGTCAGCCGGACCAAGAAAAAGAAGTAGAAGCTCAAGTAGTAATAGTAGAAGAGAGACCAAGGGAAAAGATAAAGAGCTATCTGCTATAACAAAAAAGCAAATCGATTCTTTACCAGAACACGCACAGCGTATATATAAAAAACACATGCAAGCTCTATAGAACAATATCAAAATCCTGAAAAAGAAGAGGTGACAAAAGAGAGTCCAGAGCAGGTAGCTCACAAAGCAGCTTGGGCTGCAGTAAAAAGGCAGTACAAGAAAAAGGGAAGTCAATGGATAAAGAAAGAAGAAGAAGAGCAATTGTAGTTCTCTATATATAGTAACACTACAAATTGTTAGTGTCATAACTGATAAGTAGCACAAGGAATATGGTTGGATATGAGAAAATTGTTAGCTGTAGGTTTATTAATAACAACAATAATGCTTCTGACTGCATTCACTATAGGATCTGCATTTACTACAAGTCCATCCTGAACTGAACTATAAAGTAGTTTAATATCATAAGTGCTAATCTTGGACTTGTAGTCTTCAAACTAGACTTTTCTGGCTGCATAATCTTTTTCAGTCTGAATTTTTGCTTTTGTATCTTGTTCAGTATTTTTTACCTTCTTCGTAATATCTATTATATAGTAACATATCTATAATACAGTACAAAATAAATTATAAGACCTTACTGGCATGACTGGCATGACATGTATTTAGATTATTGTTCATCTAAAATAATACAAAGTGTAGTGTATTATAGTTTAAGACCAGATAATGTCATGGATCCATTGTTATGAGGATTGATCACATTATCCCCTTGCAGAATAATAAAATGACAAAAAAATAATACAATTGATCTTGTTTGCTATAGATAGATGCTAGTCTCCGCAGTGATATGTACTTAATATAATAATGTTCAAAAATAATGTATATGCAGGAATTGACAACATTCAGAGATCACTAATAATAATAACATATCTCAATTATCATACGATATTAGAAGCTGTCAAAGGCGACTGCAGGATATACAGAGAATGAATATTCTGAAAAATGCAAATTATACATAAGGTTTCAGAGATGAAAAAGGGTTCCTCCAAATCTCATCAATATATATAAGTTCAATCAGCAGGCCTCATTAATACATAAAATCACTTATAGGATGATTTGTTTTCTTGTAGCTTAAGTTGTCTCTTTTTTTAATTGACCAACTAACTCTTCCAATACCTGTATTAATCGCTTTTTTTGTGCCTTATCTGTTGTACTCCATTTTTCGCTCGTGGATCGCTTGTGTGCTAATTTGTATTTGATTCCGGTCATAGAAGTTGTATAACTATTCGCATCTAGTTTTTTAACATTTTGATGCGCGAGGATATACCAGTGATACTCTGTCCCCACTGGAACACCCGATCCTTCTGGAGCGTGGCCTGCCCTTCTTTTGTTGACAGCATAAGTAAATTCCCATTTATCTGGCATTATCTTTTTCTCCTTCCATTCTCCTTTATCATAATACCACGTGTGGCTTCCTCCTACTTTCATGCCAGTATATTTCTTGCCTTCAAACTCTTTGTATTCATTATAAGAGTTCAAGTCATTTCTTTTAATTTGACCATTTTTTCTTTGAATAGTTTCTTGGCCCATAAGAAGATCATGTCCATAATAATTTATTAAAGATATAGAATTACGAAGAATACTACACTCCTAAAATCTCTCCTTCTTATATTATTTGCGTTAAAATTAAAATCCAATATATTTTCTAAAGATAATATGAATAGTAGACCAACGGTCAGATAATTATCATTTGCAATAGTTTTGCTCATTCTTCATCGGTACAGGAGTAAATGACAGATTTTCCATTTTGCTTTAAATACTTTTAAATAATTTGTATTATAGGATAATTATCCAATATCTGTTCGTCATTAGAACTTATTATCTTCTATTTCTCATACCTTTTTAAGCAACTTCAACGACGGCGTTTTCGTTCCAATATAGCAACTTACCCTGTTTAAGGCATATCGTGAATTTCTGACCAAGAGCTATGTTGTAGACCCTTTTGAGTTATGTTAACTATTCTAAATTCTACGCCGCTACCTTTCACGCCAATTCTAATTAGGCCCAAACTTTCCAACCGGTCTAGATAATTATAAACTTCCTCCTTAGGTAATCCACTTTTTGTAACAGGGCAGTATCGCATACGCCGTTACGGGTATTACCATCTGACATCTCTGCAATGTGACTAGGGATATTTTTCATCTCTTTGCTTATAAACGTAGCAATTAGATTGATTAATTACTGCTTTAATTCTTCGACGGCATAGAATGTTGAATCAACTGTTCATAGATTGTTTGAGTCAGTTTAATATTTTCAATCCAAGCTTTTACAAATTCATTATATACATTAAGCCATGCGGTATTATGAGCTTGCCAAAACTTTACTCTAATAATGAATGGATTATTATTGTTATTATTAGACAGATTAGAGTGAGATTCTTTATTTTCGTTGTCATAAACCGTAACAGATTTACCTAAAGAATCTTGTTTTTCAGATTCCTCGTAAACCTGAGCAATATTTGTTTCTACGTTATGCCACTGTTGTTCTAGCGCCTCCTCTATCGATTGCATTACGCTATGTTCTTTTCCTTTTAGGGTCGGATTTGTGTTAACAAGAAAGCCAGTGGCATAAGAGTTTGTTTTTAAACTATTTTTAGGATCGGCATTTCTAATACTATCACTAATACTTGTAGTTAAAGTATCTAGCTGTCGTTTTTCTTTAACGTGTAAGAATACTTTAGCTGTCTTATCTGGCCTCATATCAGCTACTTCTTTCCTTTCCGACATAGCATTATCACTAGATGAGTCAAATACTTCTGGTTGAGGTGTTGGTGATGATGATGTATGTAGTGGCGATAAAGATTGCATCGTGATTGCTCCTGGTGATGATGATGATGGTGATGTTGTCTTTTCTTCCTTTTGATTTATTTTTTCAGTCTTTAATTTCTTCTCTTCTTCCAGTCCTATGCTCATATCTATATTTCGATTACTATCCTTATTATCAGTTTGATTGTCAGAATTATTTTTTGAGAATCTTTAGCAGTTCGCTATGATTTGCTTTTAAGCAGCGTAGATACTGTTCGTTTATTCTCATATTACTGGTGGTTTCACTTCTTATCATTATTCATTTTCTATTTCATAAAAAAAAGCAGCAGCATTTGTTGTCCATATTCTACATATAAGTGCCAAATTGTATAGTTAGTTTTTCAGAACGGATTACTCTAAATGCTAATTAAAATAATTTATGTAACTCGATTTTATTTCTTTATTCAGATGTAATATGAGCTCTCCTGGTTGATTATCGTCGTCGGTGCTTTCACTGCTTCTTTATGTAGACCATAATGCTATGCAAACTATTGGAATTTATCAAAGATGAAATGTTGATCGAAGTAGGTAGACAGGGACTATGTGTGGTTAAGGATTGTTCTTGAGTTAATTGATAGAACAAATCTAGGTATATATCTTTTATTGAAAGAAATATACTTGTGACTGAATATTTTATAAAATCACTGATTAGAAAATATGAAAACACGATATTTTATTAGATGATGGTATGATATCCATAAGCATGTAGTTTCTAAAATATTCGACCATCACAATCATTTACCAAAGGAAAAAGGCTTCAAAGAAAGAACAATACGGTAAATAAAAAAATAGAACTGGTGTTTTGATGATTATTTCCTCTTATAGAAATGATTGTGATTGTAAGCTGGAGTACATCATTAATGGGCTGAGTTTATTTGTAGATATGCATAATATAGATGATGGAAGAGATTGTTAAGTTTAGTTCAAAATATCTTGGGTTAGTTAATATATCTATGATATTATAATAATACATATTTACTATTAATTAAGTTCAGCGCTATTAACATATAACGTCACGGTGAAAAATTGATCTAAAAAAGAAAAGGAAATAATTGAATCATTTATCAATGTAACGTCCTAGTTATATTGACAATATTGGCTTAGCTTTATGTGTGTACAACGTCCCGATAGTGAACTGTAAAAAGAAATTTAACACTTTTATCTTTGACTGCAGGCATATCTTGTTACTAAAATAAAGTAGTTATAAGCTGAGATAATTTACAAATACTCGATTCATGAATGTATACATTAAACTTGTTATATCTGATTTCTATATTTGGGCTAGCAGGATAATCGTGTTTTTATAAGAATGGAAAAAAGTTAAAACAATAATTAGCATAATACATTAGGATCAGTATGCTACTTGGAAGACTTTTGCACCTAAACTCATTAGTTTCTGTTCAGATACAGACACTTTCTAATGATGATCTTAATGATTTATCATACGCTAGAGTGAATGTTAAAGCCTTTTCTTCCTTTATTTACCCATTCGTTGAAAATAATTAATAGACATGCGTAATAAATATGTCGTGACAATCATTATAGTGTATCACCTTAGAATTATCAACGAAATCAGTGATTCTCTACAGTTAGAATGTACTCGACTTTCATAAACCATATTTATGAACAGTACATTCTCAAGCTATTCATTTTTGAGATGAGCTCTAAGCAGAATATGCATCAGAAGGAGTCAATGTTGCAGAGCCAGTAACATACTCTATTTGAGGATCGTCAATTAATAATTTGTCAAGCTCATCAATATACATGCGCATTACTTTGAATCTGAGCATTCTGTCTTCTTCCATTGAAGGAACACGTTGATATCTCTTGAATATCAATTCCTTTTTAGCCTCTAGATTTGTTCCTGCTGGATAGACTACCTTGAGCATCACACTCCCTTCCCAGTCTTTGTACATACCTTCTAGGTGTAAAATATCCAATACTAACTTTTGATCTACCTTGGGAAATAAGGTCTGCACATCGTGAAGAAGATTTTGGTATGAAGATTTCAATTTTGAGGAGGATAATGACATCTTTGTATATTCACCAGCACGATCGATTGTCATACAAATAAGAAATGGATAGCATATAATTTAACTATTTATAACTTATTCAAATTTATAATTTTCATCTACAAATTCTGAGGTGTTATTCAAATGTACAACTCCGCTTTCGAAATCCTTTACAGATGATGTCGGAATAAGGTACTTGTCTGGAGTGATCGGTCCGGATGTAACTAGAAGTTTTTCGGATTGAACTGAAGAAATAATCCCGATTTCCTTACCCTCGCTAGAATATACAGGTTTGTTTACCAAGTTTTGTAGTTCATTAATCCATTTATTTTCAGAGCCCATGATATATACTAAGGATCTAAAACATCGCTTATATCAATTCTAGTTTAGGGGTATTTGAGATGTTAAGCCAAGCTATGAACTAAACCAAATTGATAGACTTTATATTCAATTACAACCCACGGTCTTATCTGGTACGTGATTTGATCTTTTAGATTCAGTATAACTTGAACTATAGTTCGAGATGCATTGTAAAAACCATGCTTTGAATACAGTTAGAGCTTTCTAAACGCATGATCCGCTATACATGTTGAGAACCAAGATATGTCAGGCTAGCGAATACTATCTAACAGCTTCTCCTGAAGGCATTTACCTAAGAATAAAGGATGCCATATAAAGTCAAGTTAACACAGATTTCGCAAACATCAATATGAGTTATATATAATAAGTACCGATTTTTTATAGTATCAATAACCCTTCTTGTAGTACTGCCTATTCCTCTAATTGTTGAGGTTAATCTGTGACTGGCCATCACTATTACATCAAATTGGCTCTGATTTGCTACCTTAATTATTTCGCCTACAGCACTACCTGTATGACTCTCAAACGCAATATTCTTTATTATTCCAGCTTTTTTTTATATAATCTTACCTTCTCCACTATTATTCCCTTCAATAACCTTGGGTAAAGAATCTTACCTTACATTTTCAAAATGAATAACAAGAAGTGATGATATACGAGTAAATAGTGTAAAAGAATCCACTGAATTAGGCCACGAGCTAATAAAGTAGAGATTCTATGACTACAGATATTTTATTCAAAAATTTAGTCACACCGTGTCTATATAATATTTATCTACAGTGTAGAATCTCTAGATTATATTATAAAGCCTATCACGGTTGAAATGGTCAGTTTTGTTTGTATGTCTTGCAGATAAGAATCATGTACATCACAAGACCAGCACTCATTAAAATAACAAGTTCATAAATATTATTGTTGATGATTCATAAGTGACAGTTTAATCTTGGATTTTAATTATTTTTTGCCGTGGTCAATAACATACTTAATGATAAAAAGTCAATTAATTTGGGACAACAATATAAAGGGGAAAATAGAAATCAGTTTATAAGACTGTCTTGTAATTCTGGCCTATGAGCCAATTCTAGGTAAAGAAGGGATTTCAAAGATGTTATGTTTGTTTGTTATCTAAACTGAAGTAAGGAATTAACGTTTTCTAGCCTCTATAAATGTAAGGTGTTGTTTTATTTGTGTAGCATTATCATCTATATCAAAGCCATTTCTTTTATTACATTTCTTAGATCTGATAACCTACCGCCTTGATCTAATTGGTTCGTTGTCTCTGCTATAAACAACCAACCTTTTGATACTAAACACCTGTTTGCTTCTGCTAAGTAATCTCTCCAGTTTCTTCCCATGAGCGAGAGTGAAAATACCACTATGTCCAACTCTCCATCTCGTATATGTTTTGATAAGTCTTTAATATCGCATGCTATAATCTTATCATTCATAATATTGCTGTGATCAAAACTATACACCTTATTCTCCCGTAATAGATCTGCTAATTCTGCTCTACCACATCCAAAATCTCCTATTTTTAGTTTCATAACAATATGTTTTGGAATGTTTAGTCCAAAGTTGATCTTATCAGCAATTATATTCACAGGATTAAATCCCCAAACTGTCTTTCTTGTATCAAGTTTCGCAAGATAATCTGGTAATACGTTAGGATCTTGCTGTATTCTCTCATGGGTTATCTGTGAATATTCTTCATTAATCTGTTTGTTCAGTACTCCTAATTCACTAATCTTTCTTTTTGCATGTTCTAATTCTGATTCTGTCGAAGTTAGTTGCATATTAAGATCCCTTCTTTTAAAAGTAGAGATCTCATTTCTTTCTAGTCTTTCTAACCACTTTACTAATTCATTATACATCTGTTCTTTACTCTGTAAGAGGCCTATTGGAATTATTCCGTCTACAGCACAATCCGCTAACATTCGTTTAATTTCAATACCTAGCCATTTTTCTTCGTCATATTCATAGCCAGAATTGATGCTTTTATGACTTGAACTTTGACAGTATGTTTCTGTCCCATTCTATGTAATCTACCAATTATCTGTCTGAATTGTGTATTCGTCCAAGGTAGTGTATTTATTATAAGGTTACTACATACTTCCTGCAATCCGTCAACACCTATAGAAATAGGACGTGAAGCAATTAACACTTGTATATTCTGTTTAGGATCAATGAATTTCTCTAATGTGTCATTAGTATCACCTGTGTATTGTATATATGTAAGTCGTACTTTTTTAACAGCATCAACTAAAATTTCATTTACTATTCCTGTGACATATTCTGTATAGATTATTGTCTTACCTTCTATTCTTTTAATTATTTCTGATATTCTAGCCTCAGTTAGTATTTGTTCCATCAGTAACGGATGTCTCTTAAGATCTTTCGCTTTAATATGAGAAGGCTTTACTGCTATGACATTTACTTCTCTATATTCTACAGTTGTCTTATATTCTGGCACTTGTCTTATTGATATTAATGATAGTTTTACATGTAATGTCATAGCATTAAAAATATTTGGTCTATTTGAAAGATCATCATAGACTTTATGTGTTATGTATGCTAGTAATGACTTACCTTCTTCTAGATCATTTATCGCAGGAGTTGCAGACATTCCTAATGTTTTAACTCCTTTATTGCGCTCTCTAGCCTCAGTTAATAGATTTCCTAACACTTCACGTCTTTTACTCTCACCACTATCGTTGCGTTTCTTTATGAAATGTATTTCATCTAGCACAATAAAGTCAATCTTCTGTTTGACTAGCATTGATACTAGATATTTAGAATTGCTCTGACTAAATTTATCATAGTTCAATACAAGATACATATTGCACGCTTTTCTGTTCTGCTCCCAGTAAAATGCAGGTTTACCCATTATTACTCTAGAGTTAGGAAATACCTCTACAATGACATTAGACCATTGCTCAACTACATCATTAGGACAGATTATTAAAGTAACTTTGCTATCTATGACACGACTTGCTAGGATAGCCGATAATGTTTTGCCTGTACCTGTGTCAGAAAAATTAGCAAAATGCGGTAGCTGATAGACTTTAGAAGCAACATATCGTTGCATGAGATTGGGTTTATATCTGAAAGAATAATCCTCTGGTAATCTCGATGTTGTTGCTAACATTGTGTCATATTCTAACAAAAATATATTTCTTACTTCATCATGGAATTTCTTTCCGGTCAACCGTTCCTGTCTCATTTTTTCAACAGTTTTGATATTTCCATTCTCTTTTTGTGATTGACCATTTACTGAATCAGCAAAAACATTTTTCCCTAGTTTAGTTACTTCATTAAATACGAAGAATCGTAATAATTCCTCATCCTCACAAATTGATTCTAAAACTGGATTAGATAACTGCTCAAGTATTTCTTCAACAGACTAAAGGTGTTCTGATCTTAATGGATCATTATTATCTTCTTTTTCTAATTGATTAACGAGTTGTTCAGTTGTTACTGGTTTTAGTTCGTCGTTAGGAGAAGAAATGTCTGGAATAGTTTGTTCTTCCCCGGGTTTAGAATCAGAGTTTACAAAGTCCTCCAAAGCCTTTCGTTGTTTCTCGGTCTGAAGTCCCAGCAGGAGATCTTTCATAAGTGGTGCGAAGCGATTATGGCCTTGCAAATTCAATATTCCTTTTGCAAGACAGACGTGATATCGTTCACTGTCAGACATCCCATCCAATACTTTGTTTTCGAGCATATCTCTGACTATTGTCTTAACTTTAGATATTGACATGCTCGTAATAGCATATGCAATAGTACCTGTACCTAACCAATCTCCCCAGTTCTTCCAATCCTTTTTATATACTTCAGCAGGGTTAGATGGTATGTCTTTTGGCTTCTTTTCAGATTTACAATATTTCCACCATTCACTCTGATTCTTTATTCCTAAGGAATGTACAAATTTCCTAGCTTGTTCAAATGAGCTGTATTCTCTATTAAATGAGGCTACTACTCCTGTACCTAACCATCTCCCCAGCCTTTCCATCCATCTTTTTTATATTCTCTGTCAGGATGAGCTGGAATGTCCTCTGGTTTTTCCTTCCATTTCGCATATTCCTTTTTTGTCTGTAGATTCTGATTTCGGACATACTCTTTGGCCTCAAGAAAAGGTCGCCACATTCTTGTCCGTTGAAAACCTAGGAAATCAAAATAATCGATCCAACCCTTATTTTTGTATACTCGATCTGGATCACTTGGTATTCCTATCGGTTTCTCAGATCTCAAATAATTTTTAAACTCTAAAGAGCTTTTCAGACCTTTTGAAAGTACTTTTGATCTTGCTTGTTCAAATGGCAGACCAAATTTTTGCCGTAAAATGACCGGCCGTATCACGTCCTTTCTTTTTTTGAGTACCGAGAAAATCAGGCCAATCAATCCAACCTTTGCCCTTATACTGTAGTTGAGGGTCGCTTGGTATATCAGCTGGTCTATTTCCAGAACTAGCGTATCTCTTATAATCTTCAATATTTTTTAGTCCTAACGAACGTACAAACTCTTTTGCTTCTTCAAATGGCCTAAACTTCCTCTTGAAAGTTGCGGTATTTTGAGTACCGAGAAAATCAGGCCAATCAATCCAACCTTTGCCTTTGTATATTTTATTAGCATTACTTGGTATATCTGATGGTCTCTTTCCAGATTTAGCATACTCATACCATTCTATAGTGCCCTTTAATCCTAATGAACGAACGAACTTTCTAGCTTTCTCAAATTTCCTCCAAATTTTATCCTTTGCTTTCATTTTGCCTCACTAGCTACTTTAATATGTGTGTAAACATTTTTCTGACATAGCGGTAAAGAATATGATAATCCAAGTATTCTAAAATCGTCCTTAGTATAACCAATTTACTAATCTGAAAATAGACAAATATTCATGTTCTATTCTCTACCTTCATTAAACAATACTTTAACTAATCTTAATGCCAATTGTAACTCTTTAATTCTATCTTTGTTTTTCTCTTTGCCTTCTGTTGTGACCATAATCAGGTTCTCAATAATATTCTTAGTTGGCAGCAGATAAGGAATTGCATCGTGGAGAGAAATACTGTGTGTCACATAAGGATTCTTAGTATCACGATAAATGAAACCGTTATTGCAATCTAATATTATTGAACTTTCATCTTTGATTCCCACTTCAAAACTTACATTGTATCTTTGTAACGCCAACTTTGCAAAATCGAATAAAGATTCATATGCTTCTATTAGATCCTGTTTAGTCTTCCCTTTCGGATCATACAATATCGATTTAAGAACTTGCTCTGTTATCTCAGATATATTGATTCCCACTTCCTTTGCCCTTGTAATAACATCTTTGCTTATTCCGAGAGTAAGTTTTTGTTTTGAATAAGTAGTACCGAGCCAATCTCCCCAGCTTATCCAATTATACTTATACCTCATATTTGGATGGACAGGTAAATTATGTGGTTTATTCCCGGATTTACAATATTCTATCCATTCGCTCTGGCTATTTAATCCGAGTTGATGTACAAATTGCCTAGCTTCCTCAAACTGTAGAAAATGCTCTTTTTTGATCTGTAATCATTCCAATACCGAGCCAATCTCCCCAGTCTTTCCATTCCCACTTATATGCTGCTGGGGGATTCGAAGGTATATCCGGTGGTTTTTTTCCAGATTTAATATATTGTTGCCAATCATTAGTACCTTTTAATGATTTAGAACCCAACACGTATTACACACGCGTATAGTTATATATACGTATTATTCATACGTGTTAAGTATGAAGCGTTGTCTGACCAATGAATATGCCAAGTACTGATCGCATAAACTTTGAGGATCTGAAAATGCAATCATTTGCAAAACCAAGATTTATAATTCAAAAGATATCGAATGTAAGTCTGTGTCTCTCGATTTGTGGGAGTAATATTCATATTAAATTATACTATAGTAGGTTCGAAACGATGTGTTATCGAGTATATTAAGTAGTCAATTTTTGGTTCTGTCAACTCTCCGTCGGTTTTCCAGTCTTTTCTAGACTGTAAATTTTCGTCGGATCTGAATGACTCTATCTCATCCATTTGTTTATGAATCCGATCAGCCATCTGATATAATGCATCTCGATTTGGTAATGTTATATTATTCTTCTTTGCATATTCTAATATGAAGAATAGAGTTCCGCCGACTTGATCATATAATTCCTGAACTAGTCGTTTCATACGGCGAACTCGTTTCCATTCTGTGAGAATCTCTTGCCAAGCGTCAAATTGTTCATTAGGCATGGACCCTCTTTATCTTTTACCTCATCTTCTCGATATCTTTTCTCCCATCGTATAAAATCTGTTATGTCGTCGAGTCCTAACAGTCTCTCTCGTAATGTTTGAACCTCTAATTCAGTGTTCGCTTTAGTACTGGCAATATCCTTTTTCCATTGCTGCCTTCTGAATATGAAATTCGGTGGGTAAGTTATCAACAAATTTCTCAAATCTTGTCGCTGTAAAAGAATGATCATTTAATACCTGCATGAATACTGTGGAATGTTTGAAAAGTAGAGATAGCATAGCCAGTGAATCCCAACTGAGAAACTCCAGAAGAATCCGAGTTTCAGCATCAATATTCCTTGACTCGACCAGTTTATTCTTAATATCATTTCGGCTCTTTATTAGATCATTCGAGATTTCTCGATAGTGTGAAACTATCTCGTCATCAAACACAACCATTAATATTCAGCCCTCTTGCGTCTTTGTTTCATAGAATACCGAGTTAGTTCTACGGAGCCAGTGTCATCAGATTTCTTTGAGACAATCGTCGTACGTTCGTTACCGGATGTATTCATCTTCCATTCTAATTCGTCTTTATCAGATAGTTCTAGAAACTCGGCTATGCCTTCTGGTATAGTGGTTTTAAGCGACTTCGTTCCCTTTTTTGCAGAAGCCACTCTAGTAATCAATCCCATTATCAGTCGTCTATTATATCGACCGATGGATATATTCTTATCCATCGAAGTATATATCGACCGATGGATACGACGAATGAGAGAGAATCACTAGGTCGGATTATCGCTGATAAAGAGAAGGCTGTCAAGAGATACAGCGAATCTCGATATGTAGTTAACTCCCAGTCTGGAAAGGATAAATACAAAGTCATTCTAACTAAGATCGGATGGACGTGTTCATGTCCTGACCATAAGTTTCGCGGAGTTAAATGTAAGCACATCTATACTGTCGAAATCTCTTGTGCTATACGTAGTCAAGTAGAGGTAACTCGAATTGAACCTATCGTTAACGTTCATGAATGCATTTATTGTAAGTCGCTGAACATCGTGAAAGATGGCTTACGTCATAACAAAGCCAGCGATATTCAGAAGTTCAACTGCAAGTCATGTAGTAGATATTTCACTATTAACATAGGCTTTGAGAAGATGAAACATAATCCTCAAGGGATAGCTACGGCAATGCAGTTGTATTTCGCCGGCGAATCCCTACGTAATACCTCCCACTCATTGAAACTAATTGGAATGGATGTAACGCATCAGACAGTGTTCAATTGGATCAAGAAATACACAACGCTCATGCAGACATATCTTAATCGAATAACATCCAACGTTGGTAACGCTTGGAGAACAGACGAATTGTATGTGAAGTTCAAGGGTAATATGAAATACATGTATGCATTGATGGATGATGAAACGCGTTTCTGGATAGCGCAACAAGTTGCAGACACAAAGTTTACCGCTGACGTAAGACTGCTATTTAGAAAGGCAAAGGAGATTGCCGGCAAAAGGCCGACAGTATTGATAAGCGATGGCGCAAGGAACTACGACGATACATATAGACACGAATTCGCTACCATTAGAAGCCCGCGGACTAGACATATTCGCCATATTCGATTACAAGGCGATCATAATAATAACAAGATGAAAAGGCTGAACGGAGAGGTTAGAGACAGAGAGAAAGTTATGAGAGGTCTGAAGAAGATGGATACTCCAATTCTTACTGGGTATCAGTTATTTCATAATTATATCAGACCTCATATGGCATTGGAAGGAAAGACTCCGGCTGAAGTTAGTGGAATTGAGATTGGAGGTGAGAATAAACGGAAGACGATTATAGAGAATGCATCTAAAGATCTCTAAGTCTGCGCTTCTCAAACCAACTTAGTTTTCTCATACTCAATCTATTCCATTGAGTGTCGACATGTAATCTAAAGTATCCTCGACAACTTACATTTCCAGATGTTACAGTTATTTTTATATCATAATCAGCCGGCGAATATCCATTTTCAACAATCCTTGGTGTTTGTGCTGTAAGCGCTGCTGTGGATGAGATGACAGCATGTTTCGGCGGAGGCGGATCTACCGATATTGTTGGAAAACTAGAGTCAGAAAATACAACGTGCACTAACTCTCTAGATTTCGGGTTAATGTCTTTTCCCGGCTCTATATTTTCATTAACCCCATCAACAGACCCTTCCCAGCCGAGTATCACTTCTTGTATTGCTGGATACGGTTGGTCTACTGTGGGTATTGTTATCAATCTTGCCTCACAGTTAGTAGCAGTTTCTCCACCAAAATTTCTTACGTGGACTCTTAGATAAGTTCTCGAAGTTTAGGTATTAGTATATGTTCTCTGCAGTGCATAAATGGCCGGAAGTTTAGCTTCATCATGCTGAATCTCTAGTTTCGGTTTTCTAAAAAACCGGCTCGGCGTTTCCGGCAGTAAGTGTGGACGCAATTATTGCTAACCCAGTTTTGATTTCACTTGGAATCGAGTCTGTTTCCGCGTTCATCAATAACGATATTGAAACGGGATTTATAAGATTCTATCGATAACATCTCAACATCCGACGCTTTTTTACAGTCTTTTACCCGACGCAGACTTGACAGAACCCAATTTTTCATTAGAAATGCAAAGCTGTCAGTTTATATTTTTAGTGCTTAATGCTTTCACAACATACCAAATGATAAATAGATAGATAGAATTTTATCAAGCTTTAACGTCTACAGCTTAAGGATGTGAACTTGGAAAGGAGGGCTATTAACCGATATAGATTACCTGTCCCGAAGAATTTCTTGGAAAGAGTAGATGTTACCTCCTCCCCAGCTCATATAGGAACACTCCGAAATGCAATAGATTTCCTCGTTCCTGAAAATACTCCAGTGCTTGCTGCGACTAGCGGTATGGTTACTTATGTTAAAGACGATTCCAACGTTGGTGGGCCTAATCCAGTTTATTGGAACTATACGAACTTTATAACTATTATGCATGCCAATGAAGAATATTCAAGGTATGATCATTTGGCACCTCGAAGCTCAGAAGTCAAAGTGGGCGAAACTGTTACCGAAGGGCAAGTGATCGCGGAAGTGGGTATGACAGGATATACATTCCGACCACATCTTCACTTTCAGGTCTTTGTTTATACTGGATCTAATATCTGGACAGATTTTGACACTGTATATATTCAAGAGTTTAGGTCATGAGTAGACACTTTAATTTCAATTTCTATAATTAACGATCATTATCATTTTTCTTCTTGCTTCTTTTGGCAGCTAACTTACGATTTACCAAAGTCTGTAATCGCGACGTTTGTAAACTGCTCCATCACTATTAAAATTAAACTAGGAAGTACTATTAGAGTGAATAAAAAAGCTACCGATCAACATAAATGCAAAAATAAAAAAGAAGAGATTGCATAGCATTATGTAAATAAATAAATAAATACGACATCTGCAGTTGCCTTGTCCATCTAAAACGTAATGTTTACAGCAGCAAGCAAGCATTACTATCTTCTTCTAGATAATAATTCATTAAATATGGTTTTAAACCCATCGATATAGTGTGAATTAGAGAATTTATTTATACCATTTCTCATCTTGATTCGTTCTGTATCTGGCAGATGGTTAAAAATACAAGTTATAATTTCCGCAGCGTGCTCTATTGTATTAAATTGATATTCTTGTGGAACAAACTCAGCAGGGCCACTGTCTTTTGGGACCACTGGGATTAGTCCAGCAGCCATAGCCTCTACTACTGTCATACCAAAATGTTCTCCTACCATTGGATGAAAATATATTCTTGATTTTTGTATGATAGAAAGAAGCTTATCCAAGCTAGCATTAACTTCAAATGTAACATAGTCAGTCAAACCAAGTTCCAGAATCATCTGTTTGAGCCCTAAGTAATAATCAAGAAAATAATGGTAGAGGTTTCCAACAATTTTCATTCCTTTGGCTATATTGTTATCTTTTAATACTTTTGCAAGTTTGATTGCATTTTCAAGCTTCTTATGAGGGGCGATTCTGGCTATTACAAGAATGATATCATTTCTTTCATTATCGCAATTTGCCATCAATGTACAATTACGAAAAGTCTCAACATCTATCGGCGGGCTGAGTATGTAAATATTGTCTAATCCTAATGCATTAATTATTGCCCTACGACTGAATTCAGAATTAGTAATCACTGTAGAGTTTCTCATCAAGTTCCAATATCCATAGTTTATTATTTCAAAACATTCATTTTTTCTGCGAACCAGAACCTTAGTTTTTAAATGCTTGGAATTATTGATATTTTGATAATCCATATTATCTAAAAAGCCATTTGAGCTTTCTGTCATACCAAGATCTGTTTTTAGATAATCAATATTTTCAAATTCTATATGAAATTTTGTACTAGGAAAGTGACAGTAAGTAATAGAATTATCTTTTGAAAAAGATGAATGATAGTAAGGAGCTGCATCGCCGTTAGTATTTATTGTAATATCATAATCGTACTCTTTATGATGTTGCTGTCGCTGTTGCTGGAGTTCTTCCATTATATTTATGACATTAATTTTGTTTGTGCTTTTCATAACTGAGACAAGATTTTTACCATATGAATTTTCTAATTTTGATATATTAGGGGTCTTCAAGGTTGTAACATCAAAGTCAATTCCGATTTCTAATAATGCCTGCATAGTCACAAGTGACACTCTTTCAGCACCTCCACAGGGATTAAAATCTCCATGTATAACATTTGCTTTCATATTAGACAGCCTATTCTACAAAAGACCAAATTCTGTCACCATCTTTTTCATTGGTATTTTCTCTTTCTTCATCAGGCCACAAAGTATATAGAGATAAGCATTACACGAGATAGGTCTGTATAGTTAAGATCACTTCTCCACGTAGTGAATTAAGTCATAATGGATATGTATAACGGATATCAACCTTGCCACAAGTTTCCAGCTTGCAAGTTAAGCCGATAAGATCTAATCAAAACCAAAAGAATATATTAGTTAGTCAAATTCGGGGCTATTCATATTTACTAATGATGATGGGATAGTCAGTCAGGAATAAGCGATGCAGTATATGGATCTTCAACAATCTTCGATTTGAGGGATAATAAAGTGTAAACCATAAGCGGTCTCTGTAATTATTATTAAACATCAATGCATATACTGATTGGTGTTCGCAAACGAAAGTATTGGTTATAAGTAGCCCTAATTTACCTACTCCGCCTCCCGATTAATTTCATCTCGAAACTTGAAGATCGAATGGAGGTCTGGAAGCCATAGTTATGTGGGTTTCTAAAAATATAGCCAGAAAATCTCATGATGTGACTTTGATATCATCTAGAGGTTCTTCAGGTAAGGTAAAAGAACTGCCATCCAATCTACACATAATAGAAACGATAAAACCTTCTTGGGAAGGAATGGCTGCTGAAGAAGCACACTATCTCAGGTACAAGGAACTTCTGGAGAAAGAATATGGAAGTGGAAATGGAATAGTATGGGATAATACATGGCACTGCTTTTCCTATCTGTCAGCAAAGAAATTTCCAAAGATGAAAATAATTCATACTAATCATGGTACCGTAGAACGCCAAAAAGTTCCGGTTAAACAATTGCGATATCCTAGGTATATTGGACTATCTAGTCTTCATGCTAAATATATGTCGTCTATTCTTAAAATACCAGTTAGGTATGTTCATCATGGAATTCCTCTACCTCCGATAGAGGAACTAAAAAGTAATTATAACAATAAGAACGGAGGGTACCTTCTCTCGATAAATAGAATAGTCAGAGAAAAAGGAATTGAAGACTCTATTGATTTAGCTATTAGAACAAGAAATGCTATAAAAATAGCTGGTGACGATATTCATGTACGAGATCTTTCATATGTACAAATGATAAGAGAAAAATGCCAAAATTCCAATGGTTTGGCAGAGTACATTGGACTTGTAGACAATAAAACAAAGGCAGAATTAATTAAGAAATGTAAAGCTGTTATTGCTTGCCCTAAGCCCACCTGGATAGAGGCATTTGGATTATATGCTGTAGAAGCTAATGCTTATGGTAAACCGGTACTTGCTCGAGCTAATGGAGGACTAAACGATATAATTGTAAACCAAATCAATGGATTTCTAGCTAGAACTCCACGAGAGTTAGAAGAATATGTTGAGAAGATCCACGAATGTTCGCCAGAATCTTGTAGAGACAGGGTTGAAAGGCATTTTACAGATGAAATAATGACTAAAAATTATCTTCAGATCTTCGATAAAGTAATAGAAGACGAGCCCACCTTTCGATGGTAGTAAAGAAGAGGATTGAATTAACAATCGAATTTTTATCTTCAAAATCTTAAAGGCTAAGCGGCCATTCATTATTAAATATGTCTTAAAGAAAATTAACTACTATACAAATAGTTGATTTACATAGAAGAAATACATAGTATTAAGATCTTTCAAATTCCAGAAGATGAATATCCAAAGTAAAAGGCTTACGTTTAAGACCAATCAAATGTTTTAGATTGTTACTATACGGGCCGTGGTAGTAAGGGGTATTTACTAGCGATACATACCCAAGAGGATGAAATAGTGATAATAAGCAAGTTGAAATACGGTTTGGTTAATACAAAACAGAAACACCCAGCTACTAAATTGTAGCTCATCTCAGTAAGAGGTCCTACACAAGCTATGGATAGACCTCTAAACTTTAATACCAAGTATTTTAAGACAAAATGCGAAAGGATTATTGACAGGATATATGATACCAATAATAATAACAAAGATGTATTATGATAATAATGAAATTCATAAAAAGGCAGAAGATTGTTATATTTTCTCCACGATCGGACGGCCAGAATTGCGAGCAATAAATAAAGCCTTCGTATTCAAGTTGCGCTGCTTTATTTAATAGCTCATCAGCTAGTTCGTTTTCCATTTCTCGCTTCATAGATTGGGCCAATCTTTTATAGAATTTTGCTTTAATCGTGGGTATTTCCTCAGGCTTTAGGATACCTCTTGCAAGCGCAATTTCAATTGCCTTGGAAAACCCATCAGTATCAACTCTTGCTTTTATTTGATTAAAATTGCTCTGACCTATTCTGGTTCTTGAAGTTTGATATTTCATAAAACTTGGTATTCTGTATTTAGTCGGGATTGATGAAGTATATTTAAAGTTGGCTCCAAAAGCTGACATTCTCATCCAAGAATGAAAGTCTTCTGACGCTTTCTCATCCGGGAAAGGGCATTGATATGCAAATTTTGTACGTACAGCTGTAGAGGAGGTTATATTAGTAATCCCAGTTTCTGTTCCCATTTTTATCCAGATGTTATTGCCTTCCAAGGGGTTCTGCATATGAGATTCCAATATTTCTAAAATCGGTGAAGAAATTTTTTCAGCAGGTGTTAATCTATTATTCTCATCTATTACTTCAAAGGTAGAATATACTACATCGATTTGAGGCTGTTCCAAAAATATTTTCTTGACCACTTCCAGCCGCTTTGGGTGAGATATGTCATCTGAATCATTAAAAAGTATTATACTATGATTACGTTCTAATGCTGCGAGAATCCCTACATTTCTACTTACTCCAGGACCCACATTTCGCTCCAAAAAAATGATGTCAATCTTTGGATAGTAATTTTGCTTTAATTTCATCAAGTAATCGTAGTTTTCTTTACTAAGATGCATATCGACTACAATAATTGCACTCCAGTCTTCATCAGTTTGTAAAAACAATCCTTCGATTGTATCAGCAATTACTAGCTTTTTTCTGTCATGTTGATCATCATATCCATTTGCATGATATGGAATAATAAATGCACTGGAAAGCTCTTTACTATTGCTTGTTTTTATCATTTTGAGCTTGTTACTCCTCCTCATCCTCTATTTTTTCAGCTAACTATAATCTATAATTCTGTAACTACCCTACTTTCTAACCTCTAACCTGAGGAATTATCTCTTTTGAAAGTAGCCTTACCAAATTGTTTCTGTCAGGGCTGGAGTTAATTAATACTATATCAGTAAATCCTATCTCGGTATATTGTTTTATTCTCTTTATACCTTCTTCTGCATTTGATACGACAAATGCCATTTGCTGCATTGTATCATCCCCTACTACCTGACCATTTTCCTGTATTTCTCGGGGGTCATGGACATCTACTTCGAAAAATGCCTTTATCATTGCACCTTTCCAAAAGGCAATTGACTTGATCGCCTTCTCTTTATCTTGGTCATAGGAGGCCGGTATAAATACTGCTTTTGTTAATAAATTATAATCTTTTCCGGATTTCTCTGCGCCTTCTCTGAATGCTGGTAAGACTTTATTCTTTAGATTTTCCAAATCAAGCTCATTTGTTACTAGCCCATCACCTTCTTCACCAGCTAGCATAGCTGACTGTGGTTTCATGGCTGCCACAAACAAGGGAATTGGCTTCTGAGGCTTGGTATATAGATTAGAATTCTTAACCCAATAGTACTTGCCATAAAAATTAACCCATTCTTCTGTCCATAGTTTTTTGATAAGAGCTATTGCTTCCTTTAATCTTTCGAATCTTTCCATATTTGATGGCCAATTGTTTCCAGAGGGAATTTCATTTACTGCTTCTCCTGTTCCAACAGTTAAAAACACCCTATTTGGAAACATGTATCCTAACGTAGAAAATGCTTGAGCTACAATTGCAGGATGATATCTTAGTATTGGTGCTGTTACGGAAGTTCCAACATGTATCTTATTCGTCTTGGCTAGCGCTGCTCCTAACCATGGCCAAGTGGCGCCGGCAAACCCTCCATCATGCCACCAAGGCATATAATGGTCACTAACCCAACATCTTTCTAAACCGCCTTCTTCCATAGTTATGACATCAGATAACAGATCAATTGCATTCACTTGTTCCTGAGATGCCATAATACCAATTCTTATAGCCAAATTACATTATCAATGCTAATAGCATATCGCACTGTCCTCTCATTTCCCTAAGTATACAATATTATATAAATTACTTATAGTATATCCAAAATGATAGTAATATCACGATTACTATTTTTTAGTTCTCCGTCATTAATGTTATAGAAACTGATTCTAATTATGCTAAATTTACCTACAGTCCATCTCATTAAGAGCAAGTATAACATACCAACCTTGATATTAAAAAATATAGCCCAGCATTAATTGTGATCCAGTCAAGACAGCCTGGATGGAATAGTGATGAAAATGATTAGCGTGATTGAGATAAGTCCTAATAATAATGTAAACTATTTTAGCTGATCACTGGCTAATCCACCTAATACAAGTTAGAAAATGAACGTATAGGAGAAGGATGTACCATACCTCTTTAATATTGGTAAGAGTCACAAATTAATGGTTAATTCTAGTTGATAGTTTTGATTGACTTACAGTAGTAAGGACTATAGATATATTTTATGATAATCAATCTCGGACCATACATACCCTAATTTTACTCTATTCAATAAATAAGTGCTGGTATTTTATGTCTACTGCGTCAATTTCTCTTGTTTTGCTTCTTTTGCTAATGCCTCTCGCAACATCTGCAAATGTCTAGTTCGATCTTGCTTTATCGTGTTCCACATATCTACAAGATCCGATCTGTTTTCTTTTTCTGCATCAGACTTGTAGGTATCTACAGTAGAGTAGAGAAACTGAGCCTCTTTACCAAGAGCTATTAGTATATTAAATGTCGTATTTTCTAATCCTGTTGTTTGATGTTTTGTATCCATAGTGGGTGTCTGTATTCAAGACAATAAGACTAAAAACAGTTATAGTAAGGTCATTGTTCTTTACAATAGGCCTATTGGTTTATAACATCATTATACTGATAGAATATGATTTATATGTTGATCCTTATTCAATTATTTAAACACAAATAACTAGAACATAATTATTTATCTGTGTATGTGTGGCTCACAACTTCCAATCAGTCTGCAGTCATTATTTGTTTGAAGATGAATATCAAATTCAGTAGGATCTTTATATTCATGCTTTCTATACCTAACCTATACCGGTTATCATTAGAGTTTGTCTAATCTTATCCACCGTTTCATAGTAAGCGTACAATACTATCCTATTATCCTCAAATGACACCTCACAATAATTAGAATAACTCTCTATGGGCCAACATAGATCTGTGTAAAGGAGGATATTGTGCTATCCATGTTCTGTCATATTGAATAAGAATAGTAATCATCTAGTCCTCGTCTCTTTTACTGATATCTCATAATCTAAGGTAACATGAGTACAGACTTTAGTCTAAAAGAAAAATTTCAATTTCTAAATTTCTTAGATACATTATTTTTTATGCAGTAGACACAACCAAAAATGTAAGTTTGCAATGATCACCATCAGCTCCTTTATTTTGACGACTAGTACAAGTAGTAAATTTTATTGTAGTCCAACAAATCTGTTACAAACAGCAAAGTTCGTACAAATGTATCTGTTCTCAATATACTAATAGTTACACTATAAGCACTTGTTTTACTGTACTTGCTTTAATATCCCTGATTGCTTGAGTTAGTATCGAATTACAGCAAGGGCAGCGTAATATGTCGGTCTTGGTAGCAGTGATAAATTCACATATCCTACAGCGCTTCAGGCCAAGATCTTTGTGTTTAATCGTATAACGTTTGGCTAGGCTTGATTTCATCCTTGATTTGACTGTATATAGTTTATTCATACTACTGCGCCAGAATGTATAGTTCTCTTTGTTTTGTAGTAACTTGATTGAGAAGCATTCGCTCCTACATAAACCGTTACATTGTCTTGGACCCATAAGGTACTAATTATAACATGGATTACTTAGTAAATAAAAGCATCATTACCCACTTACCTATCTATTGTTGTATTACAATTATCTTAAACATGTACTGACCAAGCAGTGACAGCTGTTTCTCTACACTTATTAATACTAGGAATAATATGGAAGAAAACGTAAGCAATTTTCAAATACTGCCAGTTCGATTCTCGGAAAAAAAGACATTTACAATTGCGTACTAGACTGACTAAAAAACTGCCATGTAGTAAGACATTTACATTCTTATTAATCTGTATAATAGTTGATGGCTGAAAGCGCCATTTATCATAATTATCCAATAGAAAAGCAATTAACTGGCCCGTCTACCTTGTCCTAGTTCTACTAAACTCATCTGGGAAAACGGAACTTATATGAAACCCAGTGACAGTATATAATATAATATCCAATCTCCATAATAAATAGATTATAAAATAGATTACGAATTATTAGCTAATTACAGATTTGATAGCAATAGTCGACAGGAGATTACTATTGGTATAGTGGGTTACAAGATGTCTAGACAGGTGTAATATGTATTGTAACATTCACTGTAACACTTTGTTCATGTTATCCTATCTTCGACCTTTTTATTTTTTCCTGTAGCAGCATCGTGCCTTGAATCAATGTTTCTGGTCTAGGAGGACAGCCAGGAACATATACATCTACTGGGATGATTCCATCAACTCCAGGAAGAACATTGTATGAATCAATATACAAACCCCCAGTAATTGCACAGGCGCCCATAGCGATCACGTATTTGGGGTCAGGCATCTGATCATAAACCATTCTAAGTCTTGGTGCCATTTTTCTAGTAACAGTTCCCTGAACGACAACCAAATCACATTGTCGTAAAGAGCCAAAAGCTTCTATAATGCCAAACCTTTCGACATCGTATCTTGGTCCAGAAGCAGCGCCAAATTCTACACTACAACAGGCGGTTTCTAGATGAACAGGCCACAGAGACCAAATTCTACCCCAATTAATGGCGTAGCCAAGTGGCTGATCAAGTGCTTTTACCAATACGTCACCCAGCTTACCTACTAATACATTAAAGTTAGTAGGATTAATCAAGTCCTTTAACATAACCCTTCATATAATTATCCACATTTTAGTTATTTAATATTATCCGATGCTGTACTTTAACTGACTTGCAGAGTAGGTTAGCTTGGTATGGGCTTTTTAATATTTATCTCTAATATAATAACGATTTTTGACGCCGCTGGCAGCAGATTTTTAGCAGATTCTCAAAAATTAGTCACTGTCTCTCCTAAAACTTATTGCTTGGCGACACAGCTTATCTAGACTTTTGTGTGTCTTTCCAGCACCAATCTGTGTTAGAGTTATCACTGCTACAACGCCCAAATCTATCTACCAATTCATCATATGTCTGTGAAACCTTTTCGTTTTCTATAGGTGATCCATCGTTATAATGAGATGAAGTAAGAATTTCTGCCTTAATCTGAGGTATTAAAATTATTTTATAATAACATATCTTATATTTACTGTCTAAAATAAGGATCTATTTGAAAGCGGATTAGCTGAAAGTTTTACTCCTATCATTTTGGGCGATATAATAGAATCCTTACTAATAGAGTATCTGACGTATTGGTGACATGTGAAAAAACATACAGTAATAAATAATACAATTTTTCTTTTTTGTAGGAAACGATCAAGTGTCTCTAAACCATATATCTCTTACTACTTCGATCCTCCCCTCTCCCCGAATGGTGTTATAATTGTTATAAATTATTCAGTCTAAACTAGACAATATGGCTCATTTAGATACTAACAAGGTTCAAAGTAGTCAGCACCAACAAAATCAAACTGAAATTCTGGAGTATGGAGATATTTACTTCTTCTATAGGCCAAAAGTTAGATCTGAAAAAGTAAAAAGTATTGAAGATGTTCGACGCTTTTTTATGATCACTGCACCTGAGCAGCGAGCGAATGATAGTAATAGTGATAATCAAATCTACAGACTTTTTGTCGTAGGTAAGAAATCACTTCCGACTATTAGAAAGAGTGAAGCTAGAGCATCCGAACGATTTTGGGCAAGAATAGGCGGCATTTTTAAGAATGCAAATGAGCTTACTAAAGAACTTTTGTCGGATGAATTTAGGAGAGGTGATGCCGCAAGACCCGTTGGAGAAGGAAAGTATGCATTAGTGAAGTATCGAAATCATGCCGAGATTGCGTATATACTTGAACTACCAAAAGAACCAGGGGAAGCGCAAAAGGAATTAGGTATAGAAAAAGAAGCAAGTTATATAATATCAGTTATTAACCCTAAGATAGGACCATCGACAGAAGGGTATCCTAGTACAGAAGAACCCGCAAAATATCCGCCTGAAGTGCTAAATGAGTTCAATGAGAATGAGAACTTTATTTCATTAACAAAGGATACGAAATTGATCGATTACAAAAATGCGCAGATAATTCTTATTGGCGCAAGAGAAGGAAAAGACGTAATAAAGAACGACATTGGAATAGAAATAGAAGCAGAAGAAGAGGGCGATGGTCAGACCCAGCGACAGCAGTTTTCAGATATATTTAGTAAGCTCAAATTACGAAAAGATCAAATTCCAATAAGACCACTTATAGAAGGAACGCTAGAATAACTGGTAACTGTTTTCACAGGGAAAGGTAGCATCTCGAAGCGATACTTACGTAAGAAAATAGATATAGATACATTGGCATGCTAGAATAGATCTCTTATTGGCAGTATAATTGGAGGCATTGGAGTAGCTTGGAATTAGCCTATTTTTATTGAGCCAAGAATGTGTTAACGATTACGAGCCCGGTATTTCATCGCCTACTATATATTAATACAAACCGACAATAAAGTGAAAAAGTTTCATAATTCTAGCCAGATATTTGTTTAGTATAGACTTTTTAAGCATTATAAAGCTCTTATATTATTAATGATCTAGTATAGTGATTTCCAAATATGGAAACTACTATAATTACATCTCTACTACGCCAGTCGTTTTCGTAATCTCTGCTATACTATTATGGTCCTTTTCTTCTATTTGTTATATCCATATAGTCCTTTCTTCTCTATATCAGTTTATTTTTATAATCCAATACTAGGCTTTTCCTTTTTCAAAATTCTGATGATGTACTAGATATCATCCCTAGTTTGAAAGGGTTTGCCACACATATCACAAATATAATTAGACATAGCAGTCGGTGTAACTTCAGGATAGTCTTTTCTTTCTTCATTTAAATTTACAGCTTCTTTCTCTTTTGTACTACTGTCAATTGTTATGTCGCGTGTCCTAACGTCAGGGTTCTTGCGTGTACTATCTGTTATCTGATGTTTTGTTTTATTTGCAGGATTATTTTCTTCAAGTGCTTTTCGCACGTGATATATATCTTTGAATCTAATATAGCCATCTAAGCTTTGAAATAATGATATTACATCCGTGTCATTACTTACACGTGAAATATAATCTAAAATTTCTTCTTTAATAGCTGGGAATTGCATTTGTTGTTTATTGTCAAGTAATTTTATTACAGAGTCTAGAAACTTTTGGTCTTTGTTAGCTCTTGTCAATGCATGGTTTATTGCACTTGTATTATATGCTGGTTTGTGTGTAGAGGAGTCTATATCAATATTTTCTATAGTATCTTCTGCTTGTCTTTCTACCATAATGCTTTATTATATGACAACAACTTTCATAATAGTTTCATAAACTCGCCTCATCGACCTGGATAGATGGATTTTGTTCCTTTTCACATACCATACATCGTTGTCCTCCTCCTACTCCTCCAACAGGAATAAAAAAAGACGTACATGTGTCCAGTATACCTACTAGAAACGCTTATTACATTCCGATATACTTTTTAAGTGCTTATAATCAGGCTAATGTCGGATAATCGAGAATCGAGAATCTAGTTGATTCTTTTACTAACCACTTCCAATTTGCTAGTCTGTGTTAGTAAAGTTTACTCCAATTTTTTTTCTTCTTCTTGCAAATTGTATTTTTCAATATTGTTATTACTAAGCTGACTAGATTCAACTGAGGAATATAATGATGGAGCTGATCTGCTGTGGACTCTCTTTATATGCTCATTAAACTCATCAGTATTACGGAGAATTTTATAACACGACTGACACTGATACAATTTGTCAACGTGGACGTTAATTTCATGCACGGTGAGACCCTTATAGAGTTTAAAAATAGCTTTACAGATTTTACATTTGTATGATTTTGACTTCATTTCAAATTCAAGTTTTCTATTCTTCATGCTATATGCGTAATGTCGTATTTGAGAATTCATTATTTTTTTAGCGACACTAATATATTTTGATCTGAAAGATAATCAAACATAAATATAATTAAATATTTTATTTTCCACAAAATCTAATATGTCGTAAGTCATCAACTGAATTAACAGATACAGCATATGATATACTGAAAGTAATGGGTAAGGATACGGATTTTTTGTATGATACCATTGAAACTTATATTCAGGATGCACAGAAAGCCAATAAATCAGAGTTAGTTGAAATTTGGAGAAAAATCAAAAAGGATAGAAAAGATCATATGCACTTGCTTAAAAGAACTTTAGAAAGGAGATTCATGGATGAGAATATTTATTCACCTAGTTACCGGAGGTTATTTTATCGTGGATAAAATTGGGACAGATATCACATAAAACTGTCCTTGCAAATGTAGGTAATCTATAAAATCTAATATTTATTAGCAGGAGATATCTAC
>CAVXZB010000037.1:0-8564 GCA_963765895.1 uncultured Nitrososphaeraceae archaeon
ATGGACTGGGCGGGATTTCAACCCGCAACCTTTCGATTGCGAATCGAACATTACTACCCCTGAACTACCCAGCCCCCGCATTTCGATTCATACAACATTTCAGAGTTACCCTTTTATATTTACAGATGTAGAAACGTTTGATTTCCTGCTCAGAACCAGATTCTGTTATGTACTCATATCCTAATAATGGCATCAAAATCAAAATAAGGTTATAAATTAACATTTATTTCTATATTGAGATCTGTTAAATTTATTTTATTGTTTGATTCACAGTTTAACCCATAATAATTTTGACTAGAGTAAATATGACTAACTAAAGGTTTAAGATATACTGCAACTTACTATCTGTCACGTATACTAAAAAAGAAAAAACTTCAGGTTATCCAAAAAGCAACAGAACTGGCATGATAACATTGGTATCTATCTCGTCATTCTTTGCAATTCTGATTGCTACTCTGCCACTTCAGGCGGTAAATGCACAGCTCAACCCTACGACTTTGCAAAGCGTCTTAAAAACAGGCTATACTAACCAATATGTATTAAGGACACAACATGCAGGAGATCTTACAATCAAATATAGCATTGCTGGCGGGACACTAGTCGGAATAGTTACAAACCCGGAATTAAAAGCAGGAGATATAATCATTAATCCTGGAAGTACGGGCGGAATGCTGACTGTTCAAATACCGAGATTTGCTCTCGATGCCAAAAATCCACAAGGTCAGGATATATCTTTAAAGTTACAATAGATGGCCATGGAGCAAGCTGGAAGCAAATCCAAAGCACAAATACTGACCGAGTATTAGGTATTGCTTTCGGGAATAATAATAGATTCATAGAAATTACTGGCACTCAAGTAGGATAAAAAGCTCCTTTAATCCAAACCAAAGGAAATATCCTTTTTATTTATTTTAGTCAGATATTTCATGCCGACGTTAGTTTTATGATATAGTATGTCGAATTTTCAGTCCCTATGACAGCTCCGAATTTCTCAGCCTATACGGATGTATCTTTCATTATTAAAAACCCAATCTATTCTTTGAAGTTCTATGAATTAAAAATCTGTTTAACAGAATATTATTATAGTATTTTGATAAATCCAATGTAATTAAGACTGGAAGTGTTATAATTTAAATCATAAATGATGAAGGCAAATTCGAAATTAGAATTCTTTACGTTACCATATTCCCAATAAGTCCATCAATCACTAATGAGTATCATACACATAATAATCAGACAAACATACAATGTAACAAAATCATTAGCTAGGAAAGTTTCGCTGTGGATTATCCATTTTTATGCGAGTCAATTTTTATATTCTTAATCAATTGCTATTGCTATTGCGCTATTAGTAATTCTCTTCAGTTAGTAGATGTATGTTAATCTGAATTATAATAACAATTCCAAATCTTGCCAAGACTCAAACATATATGTCCAAGAAGGCAATATGCATTTACAGGATATAGTTTCAAATGTTATTGTTCCTAGATGCATTAACAGTAGTATGGAATAACCTTTATCCATACATCGATAGGTCATTAAACGATCTTTTGAAATCTACAGTTGCCCTCTTTGTAGTCATAGACCCAATAGGTAGTGTACTTTTGTTTATTGCCCTTACTAAAGATATGAAGAGTGGTGATAGAAAGCGTGTATCAACTAGTGCCATAATTACAGCCGCATCATTACTCGTAGTATTTGCTATTGCTGGTACCAGATCCTATCTATATTTGGAATAACAATTTTCAGTTTCATGATCGCAGGGGGTGTCTTACTATTCATCGTTTCAATTGAATTATTGACCCACGGCGCATGGAGATTTGGACATGCTGGCAGTAGCGAGGATTCAGGAGTAGTTCCCTTGGCTTTTCCCCTCTTAGCGGGCCCAGGTGCCATCACTTCGGTAATAATTTCATTTCAATCATACGGTATAGTAATCACAATGCTTTCCATTGCTATTGTGATTGGGATTACATATGTAGTACTACTTATGATAAATCCAATCTACAGACTATTAGGCAGGCGAGGATCTATGATAGTAACCAGGGTATTTGCAGTTTTTATTGCGGCAATAGCTGTTCAATATATAATTGTAGGAATTAAACATCTCATTTAACAAAATGAAAATATTATGTGAGTTGAATATGAGTGGCCTGGGCAGATTACGAGTGCATTTATCTATAAAGGTATTATTATTTTTAGTTCACAAAGCAAAATGGTATAACACAGAATAATAGTCAGTAAATCCACATTCAATTATATATGGTTGGAATAAAATACAATTCTTTTCATGAAAGTTATAAACAGTAACAGGTAAAAATATGATCAAGATCAGTTCCTGCAGGAGTAATTTATTTAATTAGTTAATAAGTTAGCTAATTGATGTCTCTAGCTTGAAAGTCCTGCTCTAAGGGATGTTGGGAAAATGGCTCAGGCTTTTCATACAAAGGCTTTCCAGTCTCAGCTGCCCGTCTTGGAATGTTATAAACCCATTCTTTACCATTTTTAGTTCTTACCAACTTTTTTCGATCAGAATAACGAGATAAATAGGTTGAAATTATACTTAGTTGAGTTTGCTCTTTGAATTCATGCTCGTATATTTCTAGTACATCTGATGATGTAAAGGAATTGTATGTAAATTGGTTTTCTACGATATCCCATATTCTAGCGCCAACCGATGCTAAATCTTTCTTGTAAGGTTCAGAACTATGATAATCATGATTTACGGTATCAGGACCTTTATCTTTACCTCTTGTGTCTAGCATATCCATCAACTCAAAAACCTTCATAACTTTACTTTTCGATATATTGCCTTCTAGTGAAAGATTATATTTACCTCCTTCCTCGTCTTCCAATTCAATTTTTATCTTTCTTTTATCTAGGCCCAATTTACATACGTTACTGCAGATGACTTAATAGTCAAGCAAATAAACCTGATAGTAAAAATAGCCATGACAAATAGGTTAGCTTTTATTAGCTGAATTCCTATCAATAAAACAATTTGCATAACAACATGCAGATTTAGTCATTATTTCATTACACAAGATGTTCACATAAATCTTGCTTTTGACAGCTATTTTAACATACAAAAATAATAAATTTATCTATGATATCAATACTGGTTGTTTAATTTATGAGAATCGCGTCTCACAGAGAAATGTTTTTCTACTCTGAATTAGGTAAAAAGGAAATTAGTTGGAAAAACAGAGGAGGCCAACAGGGGTAACCATAATTGCCGTCTTGACCATAGTTGGGGGTATTCTAATATTCATAGATGGAGTATCTCTTATTGCATTATGGGTCTTGATTTCAGTTGCTCCAGGCAACCTGCCTCTGACACCAAATCCAAGTGATACCTCTCACAGCATAACCCAATTTTTTGGAGCCTTTTCGGCTGTTATGGGTTGTGTATTTTTGGCAATGGGTATCGGATATCTCACCATGTTTTATGGTCTGCTCAAAGGAAAGGAATGGGCATGGCTTATAACTATAGTCTTACTCATAATAGGAATAGTCATTCAAATAGTGTCGACTACATCTGGTGGTGTATTTGATACGTCTATGATTAATAGAGATGAAATCAATAATAGATCTATTGTTTCCGAAATCACTATTAACATAATAGGAATAGCAATTAATATCCTTATAATATATTATTTATTTAGACCGCACGTTAGAGCATATTTCGGCAAAATTACATAGTTGATGCTAACACCTCAATAAATCCTAATCATTATCAATTTCGACTACTTACCAGGGACGCTGATTGACACATTTTGTGATGAAGACAATCATTTAATCGTTGAATAATTGGAGTACAGTATAACTAGTAACGGATATATCGCGAGTAGTAAGAATAGCAACAATATATTTTGAAAGATAATAAAGATATCAGCAAGCACATAAGTATAGCTACTAGAATGGACTAACTGCTGTCATTAAATAGCGAAACTGATTCTGGTATTTTGATACTCTTTGTGGTTTTGAGTTTACTATCAAATTTCAGTTAGTTAGTTCTATTCTTCTGATCTTTGAATGTCGATTGAGTATGAATCTTTGAGTCAGTCTTGTGGCTTTTTTCAAGCAATAGAAGATGATCAGTAAAAGCCATGAGCCCATAAAATTTTAATACAAACAAACATTATTAAAATAACAAAAATGTGTATTATTTATTATAAATTGGTCCCGATATTGAATCCAAGCATCCAAAATATATTATATATTAAATACTTTATCTATTTACGAGAGAAGGTTATGTGAGATCTTTAATAATCTTCTTTGCTTCCTCGGCTGTAAATGCCCTCAAAGTTTTGGTCCGCACATTTCCAGCTGACCCAACTTTGAGCATCAGAGACATTGCTACTTCATCGTTTGGGACATCTATAATAATTACCACATCGTATTCACCGAAAGTATAGTAACCTCCAATAAGTTTTCCACCCGCTTTTTCGACCGATGCCTTAAAGGAACTGTAACGGTCTGAAGATTCCTTGATTTTACTAATGCCCTGCTCAGTCCACTTTATGAGTAAAATATAGTGTGACAAATATTAGTTGGATACACAGGCTACTATTTATATATATTACGCAATCAAGTAAATTTTGTGGAGATTTTTATTAATGCTAGTATCAATCTCCTACGACTTCGGAGCCAATTTAGATTTGATCGTTTGAGTTTCAGCGGCAACGTTTTTTGGCTGATTAGGCCAGAGTTGACCGTTGATACGACATCTTAATTCTATTCTTTATCATCTATAAGTAGTTTGTAAATTCTCTCAATTAATAATATATCGAACTTGATATTGTCTTCAAGATCTGTATACTTTCTTTCTGACAAATGCCAACTTAGCATGCATAGATCCACTCTAATTCTTTTTTTGAAATACGGATGCGGAGGTTCCTCTCACAGCACTTTCGCGACTAGTGGTCGTACTGTACTATTTCTTCACGAGATTCTGATCCGATAACAAAGAGCGTTTCATACCATGCATACATTTTCTTAGCCATGGGAAACTCCTGCTCTTGTCACGAATCCTGCGGCTATTGCTGATAACAATGTGAAGCAGGGAGTGGATATATGTCACGGGTAATAGCGTAATGGCTGCTGCGAGAACTTTTGGGAGCAGTGGTAACAAGGGCATTGATCATAAAACCTTTTGCAGCAGAAAGATATCGTTAGGACTCGCCAAAGGATCACCACCATTAGATTTAAGTATTGTAGGATTACAATATCACGAGTATTACTATTATTGACCAAAAAAACTCATGCATCTAATTCACTTACTACCACTAATATTTACTTGATAATGAAAATAAATGATATTGAGACTTAACATTAAAACAAGACCTGACTATGAATCTAGCTGTCAGTATCATAAAATGTCAGTTAAACTCATTAAATATCTATGGTATAATGCCTCAAACCAATAACAATATAAGCATTTAATATAATGTATAACATAATTAGGTATATCTTATGGATAAAGCATATGCTAAAGACTGGGAAGACGTAAAATATAACATCCATTCTAATGCACCAGATGAGAATAATATAACACGAGGAGCTCATCACGTTTTAGAGGCATTACCGACGACGCTACCTGGCTCTCATAACCTTATAGTTTATTCTGATATACGAGTTCTAAGAAAAGTATATCCAGAATATGTCAAATCTCTACTTGAGAATAATGAGATTGTCTTAATATTGTCATATTATGAGCATCCATCTACAATGAGACAGATATTGCTAAACGGAAGTAATGGCAAGAGTAAGACTTTGAATGTGGAAGGATATATACAAGATGGTTCACTAGTAATTGTTGATTCACTAGCATCATATTTTAATCAAGGTTATAATAATAATAATAATAACAATAATCATCATCTTCATTATGAAATAGATAAAGAAGATGATAATAACAATAATAATAATAACAATAATAATAAGCTGAACTTTTTATCACTCATAAGAATATTATTAAATCATGGTATAAAAAACAATAAAACCGGTATTACTATATTTTCAGATATGGGTTCATTTTTTCATTTTAATTCTGCATCTTACAAGAACAATAATGACAATAACAATACTGAGGATAAAGTTGATCACAATATTGATAATGATACTCTAAACAAAATCCTTGAATATGAAAGGTCAATTCCATCAAGCTATAAAGATTTAGAATTAAAGAAATTCTGCTTGTATCATCAAAAGGATTATGAATCACATTTCAAGTCCACGCGTCAAAAGGCACAGTTACTTGACTGTCATGGCCGGTCCATTTTGATTATGGATGGTAATAATAATAATAACTATGGTCATAATACCAAAAATAAGAATAATTGATCCAGCAGGAATATTTTTTAGTTAGCTCGTTACATTTAGTTAGTTTTATAGTTAGTATATAGTGAAATCTTTCCAGTACGATTAATCTGTCTGGCGTCATTAGCTAACTGAATTACCAGAATGTTCAAAGATGCTATACATATATAGCAGTAAGATAATGCAAATTTATTTAATATTTATTACAGAATAAATTTTCGATGAAAAATTAAAGCCATGACTTTCTAAATTCTTTTGTAATAATATTTAATGTGACAAATCTACCAAACCAACCTTATAAATAAATATAGAATAGGTTACGGATATCCTTTTCAAGGAAATTATCTGGTATTGACTCGATCATGATATCATCTCTTACGGGCGATCAAGGTGGCAGGTCAAACATTGTCATTTCAGATCATATGGAATATACACCACAAATTGATACCTCTGTTCTATAACTGATGAGCAAGGGTTACCAAGCGGATATCGGAGATGAGCATGTTTCTAAATTTTTTAAGAGTAAAAATTTTGCTTTTTTAGCTACTGTAAATAAAGATGGGTCACCATAGGTTACTCCAGTGTGGATAGATTTAGTCGAAGATAATACTATAGGTGGTAGAGTAATATTAGTAAATACTGCAAAGGGTCTGCTGAAACATAAGAACGTATCACGAGATCCGAGAGTCTCAATTTCTATGATTGATTCAGAAACAAATCCCTTATAGCATGATAACAATAAAAGGCAAAGTTATAGACCAAACCACAGCTGGTGCAAAAAAACATATCGATAACCTTGCTAAGAGATATCTTAGTACTGAGACATATCCTGCTCATTCAGCAGATGTTGAAAGGATAATTCTCAAGATAGCACCATAAAGGATTTTCTATATACCTCCTAGATTTACACAGTATTTGGAGAAAACTGAGAAAAGCAAGAATACAAACTAGATTGAAACTAGCTAGTTAGAGAAGGACAACTAGTATTGAAATACTAAAGGAACGTTTGTACTCCTTGTTAGCAGCGAAATTGTGCAAAGTAATATATTTATTGAGATATAAGCAAATACCTATCAGGGGAGGTAAGAATTCAAAAGCTTTGGCCGACAAAATTAAATGTTCCCACATACTGGTGAAGAAACAAAGTGAAGCTGTTATGATATTGGAACGTCTCAAAAATGGTGAAAGTTTCTCAAACCTTGCTAGGCAATTATCAATTGACAAGGGCAGTGCAAAGCGAGGCGGGGATTTGGGACTTTTTGGAAGGGGAATGATGGTAAGGCCATTTGAAGAGGCAGCGTTCAAGCTTAATAAGGGTGAAATGACCCAAGAACCCATTAAGACAGAATTTGGATATCACATAATCAAGAGAGCTGGCTGACTAGATTCATGTATGAATCTAGATCTAGACAAGAACATTGTATTTGAATACATTAATCGATATGAAAAACTATATCGGACGTGTATAAAAAATGATAGCAAACAATTTTGGTGGCTTTATCTAACCCATCAATCTATATATCTCCACTGCGGTAAATACTTTCAAGAGAGTTACTCGATACCTGTAGGATATGAGACATAAATCGAAAATATTAGAACCAATTCCTTATAAAAATTCTGCCTAAGCATGTTACTAATAAGCCATGTTCTATCCTTAATGACTTGTATGTCATAGCTTTACAATTAGTTATTTCCTGAACTTTCAAATTTTGTACCTGTTATAGTTCTTAATTTGTCAATCTAATTGTAGATAAAATGATTCCTTTCATTAGTTTTATACGTTTGTAAATTACGATATTCTAAATTGTTAAAAGTTAAAGTATGATTTAGAATGCATAAAAGGATGCTAAATCTAGATCTAAATCCATAAAGATAGGATTAAAAAATGTTAATAGTGACCGGAATTTGTAAATATTAAAATTAATTTAATCTGATAAGTAATAAGATGATATCATCCAGAACAAATACAAAATACTTACCAGATATCCGCACTATATTGTTTGGCAAAGATCGTAGAGTAAAAATAAAGTGTTGATCATAGTTAATACAATAGTATTGAAAAATGTTGAGTGCTTTAGATGCGGTTTTCTAATGATAGAGATACAGCCGTGTCATCTATTATGTCCTAATTGTGGAGCGGAGCTTGATTGCTCTGACAAGGGATTTGTATGGTAATAATGACTTTAGGGACCAATATTGATTGGATTACACAAGGCCACATAAGGTTATCAAGACTATACTTA
>CAVXZB010000038.1:0-195067 GCA_963765895.1 uncultured Nitrososphaeraceae archaeon
ATCCCACCGAACCCGCGTCAAAGTTGTCTCTTTATTACCACCCGCTTTACTATAATATGTGATTGAGCGCTCCGTCTGTCGCATATCAAGCCAAAGAAATAACAAATGAAGATCCACTATACGCCTTTATGTATGCCCTAAAATCCTCTGAAGCAAGAAGACAATATCCAAAAAAGGTTGAGAATGCTGTTTGACCATCTTAAAATATCAGGCTTGTTAGCCGAACAGGCTAAAGAGCTTCTGAACAAGACGAGGGAGATGGGTATTCATTGGGCTCAATGTAGTATTATTAGATTTCTTGACTTTCATAAGGAGAGGGTCAGATGTAAAGAACTGGCCGCTGGTACGCTTAAAAATTACTATAGAACATGGACGGTTCTATAAGTATGGGTTTGCCTTGCATTTCTAACGACATGAATAGAGCGATGAACATGGAAATGATACTTATGAGGATACCAGCAGCCGCGTAAGAACTACCAACATAATGATTGCAGTTGTATAGCTAATCCAAGTCACCAGGGTAAGCAGGACGGTATTGTATCCTGAAGATGCCACGATTTGAAAGTTTATAATAAATTCGATGATCACACAGTAGCAGAGAAATGAAACAATTCCGAATATATAATATATAAAAGATATATGATACAAAATATATCATGTCCAAAGGTAAGACAGATGAAATATCGCGGACATTAGTTCCAGACTTTCATTATAGTTTCAAATACACAGAATCAGACAGTCAGACGAACAGTTACTTGCTCATTTCATATGATTCAAAAACAAGACTTCTAAAATCATCAACAGATGTTAGCGGTACCAATGTAAGTGAGAAAGCCATTAATGATGCTGACGATAACGAATTGTCTAACTCAGTAATAAGTAATAGAGATGACTTCTTTAAATCAATACCTGACTACTCTACTAAAAATGAATCTAAGGGAGAAAATCAAAATACTGTACTATACAGTCTAACAGTTACGGTTAATGATGATGTACACACAACAAAATGGGCAAATGCCTATAAAGATTTACCAGATAGCATTATCAAGATTGTGGATGGAATTAAGAACTTATCTATTGAGAAGAAAATAATCTAATCTAATTCTGATTATAACCAGATCTGATTTTATTTCGATAGGGAATCATTAGAGAACTAGAGTAATCTTTACCAATGATTTCATAATACCGGCTGCCATACTTCCTGTAAATGGAATGGATAGAATGGTTAAATCAGGTATCCAGTAGGGAATGATGGTAAACTTGTTTTCTGGATGCAATAGAATATTCGTAGTAGAATTGGCAATAGAACTAGTTATCATTTGCTATTGGTCTGTTTCCTCTCTGTTCTGCTCCAGAATCTGTTACCACTAATTGATTTCGAGAAAATATTTAGCTGTCAAGCCACTTTGGGAAAATGTACTTGGATGAATGAAAATCACTGGTGGGTGCACCGATAGGTTGACCACCTAGTATAGTGATGAGTCTATCAGCAAATCGTTTTCGGTTTTTAATGCAGCCTTAATAGCAAATAGTGCCTATTAGATAGATACGACCTTCACGTTGAATATCAGCGACTATGTCGAATCCAGAAATCATAGATTGGTTGGTTGATCGTCTAAGATCCGTCTGGATTTCATATGGTCGTATGGGACGTAAGTGAATTATGGATATTTAGCCTCTCTAATCACTCTACTATGTAATTTGTTTTGACATACTTCAATCAGCATTTAGACCAATTTGTAGAGATCTAGTTAGTATAACTTTCTAAAAATATAACAAGGAAGTATTGTTATTGCTGGCAACACTGATCACTGAGTAATTGAATTCTCAAAACCCTGTATGAGGATCTATAGGGCCTATAGGCCTGCCGCTTGTTTGCCACTGTTGCTACGTATCCAAACGAAGGGCAGCGAAGAAAGTGGTCGTAGCGAAAAGGAGAGGAAGGTAACTTTGTTACTCAATTTTTATTAATATTAATTCCCACAGAATATTGCTCGACTCAATTCATTCGTATGGCCATAAGGAATCCCGTCTATTGGTCGTAGGTTGGTAAGCAGTATCCCCTACGAGGACTCGGATTCTGGTGGTCATTTTTTGGGTTTTTTAGTTAGTATATTAGCCCGGACGCACTTGTGATACCTGCTTTTAATTTAGCCCAGAGTCGAGTGGCAAAATTGAGTCAAATTTGATGCACATTCCACCGAACCCGCTGAGTATATGCCCACAATATTGAGGACCATGAAGCTAAATACTTTTTGTGTAGTTTACTAGTGACTGGTAAATGCACCTATCTCTGTAAGAATTATGAGACTTGTAGCGGATTCGTATTATATCGCAATAACTCGACGGAGGAATTTTAATTAAATGGAATTATGCCATGTTCAATTCCGAAAATCTCGACTCGAAAAGGAACAAGAGCAAACAGCTAAGGCTAAGATAAATCCAAAACCAAAATAATGGCAGAAGCCGATGCAAAAGCTACGCGCGATAATGCTCCTATTCAGTACTGTAAGTTTTGCAATCTCGAAGTATTATTCGAGAAAAATACTGATGGCAAACTAATCTTAGCAGGCGTGTGATATTTCTTTACTCCGGTTTATGAAGGCTAGAAATGGGTCAGGCACATCTGTGTGCATTAGACAATTATCATCAGACAATTATCACCAGAGAATTAATTAAGATATTTGAAGCTCGAGGAATTTTGTCGGCAATGAGATAGCGAGCTACCTCAATGAGCAAGGACAATAACAACAACTTGAAGCTAAGAACTAATCCTAATTATCATGTCTTAACTCGTCCTTATACCTCAAGTGAGTACAAGGATTGGTCAAGAGCAGCCTATAATCATAGATAAAAAGGGCCAGATTCTGGACGGACATCATAGATTAAAGATCGGTGAAGATCTCGGAAATTAAGCCTTGGATAAAAATAAATAATTATGAGAGTGAAGACCAAAAGATTACAGTGATAACCATGATTCACATTCTGTTACATACTAGGTACAAACTTTTTCCCCTAGCGGATACCTTGTTAAGTCATCAAGTGATACCCGTGAAATGCTGTATTATGACGTAAATCGTGGTATCTATGTAAACAATGGCGATATAGTATTAGACTATAGTGCTTGCTATCTTTCTTGCTACATAGATTGCTAGGCTGACAGAATATAATCCTTAGGGCCTAAGGAGATCAACTTGATCTTTTCCTAGCTTGGATTCTATAGTGTTTACTTCATCGACGAAGTCATAAAGATGTTCCATAACCTCCTCATAAGAATAATTATTCTGGTTGTTTCCAAGTGCTATGGAGGCTTGTACCAAATGACTGTGCAGGCTGTCCTTCATCTCCTTTGGAAGCTTGTCCAAATTTTGTACGGTGTATGATAATGAATGAATAAGCTTATCAAGTGCATCATATTTTCCAAATGCCATCAATTGCCTTATAGTATGGGCTGAAAAGTCTGCCATGGCAAGACCGACTGCATATGTGTCGTCTTTGCGTTCAATTCGCATCACTCTATCTATATTGACCTTGTCGTCTAGCAATAATTGCCGATATGTTTTCTTGTTGCTTGTATGAATTGTGCTCTTGGTAAATTCAGTATCTAAAATATTCTTTATTCTGTCCTGCGTATGTTGATCTTCTGTGCTCTTTATAAGTTTCTCTACCAAATCCCTATAGTCTGTTATCATCTTTGTAACACTTTCTTCATATTCTGTTTTATCCATTAGGAGCAGGTTACCCTTTCTTGATGTGACAAAATCGTTGTCTGATGGGACTGGATAATCTGAAATTTTAGCTGGCCAAACATCGGCAATGTATATATTTAGTGCAGGAATCCTTTCTGCTTCTTTCTCCTCACGTTTTGTTTTCCAATATTCCTTGTGCTTACTTATCAGCTCTCTTAACGGTGTATTGCTGGACATACCCCCATCCCAAAATGTTCTCTTTTTCTCATCTTTGTCGTGTGCTGAACTTTCATCTTCTAAAGCAGCATATCTATAAAGATCAGGCATTGAAAAAGTTGTACTTAGTTGCTCCCATTCAATACCATTAGGATACGTTATGAGGTGCTTATACTTATTGTCGGCATATTCTTCATATTCGGTAAACCATGTATTATTCCCTGACTTGTCGCGTTTTGGATAGCTATCAAATGATACTGTATCTCCTGATTTGGCATCGACAGTTACAAATAACAGTCGTGGTTCTTGCTCTTTGGTATCGGTTTTGATTGAATCAAGGATATAGCCGTGGCAGGCTTCTCTCAAGGAATAATTATTAGGTAGATACCTCCAATAGAACGGGACCTGTCCTTGCTCGCCACGGAATCTAAACCCGCGAGAATCCAAGAATTTTAAGTCATACCGAGGAATTGCTGCAGCAACATTTGGTGAAGCAAAAGTCATAGTACTCCAATGCCTTCTAGCTGCTTCTGTTGAAGCTGGGGTATCCAATGCCTCTGTATAAAAACGTAGAAAATCAAACCATTCTTTTACAAATGGGTTATTGCTACTACTGTTATCCTTCCAGAAATTGAGCATAGACTCTTCTGCTCTGTCAAGTACCTTATTCCAGCCTCCCTTCATACCTTTGGTTGTAATATGAAAGTATTCCCATGGCCAGAAACTTGAATCATACCAGTCCATAAGGAAATTATTTTTTATTGGTAAACTGTTCCAAAAGTTTTCTAAGACTTCTGCAGAACCATACCAATATTCAGGCAAATTGCTCGGTTCGTTATCACCTTGTTTTCTCCTTTTTTCTGCCTCTCTCTTATTTTTCAGGACATAACTTACAACAATAGCGCCATTAATTGCGCCTATAGAAGTGCCTGCTATTACATCAAAGAAATTTTCATTTTTCTTGCCAGCAGTAATACTTTTGTAAATCCAATCATGTAAGACCCTATAAACACCCGCCTCATATGCTCCAAGTGCTCCACCTCCTTGGAAAATTAATGCACGCTGTTTCGGAACTAGGGCCATCTACCTTTATCACGCTCTGCAGTCTTTTGTGCTCTTTCTTGAGACATGGTAGAGCTAATTTCACCCTATTTAGATAAGCATTTCCCCCAGTTCTAAAATATTAGAAATGTGAATGCAGATACTAAATTAATTAAGTAGGCAATCGCAATACGATTATCGATCAATATCGATAATTCCACAGTATGCCGAGATATCAAATTCCTAACTGCACAATCGCAAAAATACCTTAACGACCTGGCACGCTCTACGTTCCCCTTTAAGTACCAAACTTCAATCGAGGGTATTAGGTCCATACTTAAAGAATGCTGGAATGTGTATCAATCAGACGACAAATCTATCAACTGGCTTCAACGGATATCAGCCTTGAAACTAGCGAGAGTGCAACGAGGCTATATTTAACCTGGTAGATGAGGGACCTTCAGTTATGTATCTTAAACAACTACAATAGATCTCACATGTCTTTATAGGGAAATCCCTAATTTTGTCGCGTATTTCTTGAAATGAAATATTCCCATCTTTTACTACCGTAATAAAATGTGTAAGGAAATCAATCCTTTCATAATAATTATTAATCATCTTCAAAAATCGTAACCATTGTTCTCTGGTAATGATGAACAATTTTATCATAGACTTGTGTTTGCATGCAGTGATGTGACAAGTTTTCTTCAGGCCCAGGTCTATAGGGGGTCGGTCTCATGCGCCACTGTAATATCCTAGTAATCTTAGGTAAGTTCAGTAAGGGCATATTAATAGCATGAAAACCGGTATTAAACAATTCGTAAAGCTACAAGACATTGTCGATACAATAAATAACAATGAAAAGTCTTATCTAGTGGGATGAGTTTTACACCTTATTGGACTCGTTCTCTCTGTATGGGAAGATCATCTCAAAAGATAATGTTCCCTTGGGTGGAATGAATATTCAGGCCTTTGACCAAGATTCTATAGACCCGGATGATCTTCTAGGACAATCAACAACCGACTCTAACGGCATTTTCAAAATCGACTTTGACAAATCAAAATTTAGCAAAGCATGGGAGTTGTTGGAAGGTACACCAGATGTATATTTGGTAATAAATGATTCTCACAGAAACCAATTACTAAAGACAAAAGTTATGCAAACTCAGAAAGAGATCGATTACCATGTTAAGAATAATGGAGAGCATGATACACCAGATCCTAATGCTAAAGACACCTATGCTGGCAATGCTCGCCGACTTATTACCATGTTGCGTGATGTGGGTAATATATTGAGTAAAGAAAACCAAATAAATTTGAATATGCTTCAAAATGCTAATCTATCAGAAGATATAAAAAAAGATATCCAGAATTTTGTTAACGATAATGAAGATAGATCAAATAACTTTAAACAGATTATAGCGGTACTGGCAAGCCTCTCGGATACCGTTCTTGAAGAGCTACATATAGATGATATAGGATATGATGGCCCACAGGTGCCAAGATATCCAAGACGAGAACAATACAATAAAGTGATAATATGGCCAAGGAACGAGGTGTTCAAATGGGCATAATTTATGGGATTGAGGATCTACCTCAGAGAAATGAGAACTATAAAGTTATTATTACAGATATTGTCGAAGAGACTGATATATGCATTGTGGGATCAGGTGCTGCCGGAGCAGTCCTTGCCAAGGAGCTTGTAGAATCAGGAAAAAGGGTTGTATTGTTAGAGAAGGGCGGTTATTATGAAGGCAAGGATATGAATCAACGGGAGGCAGACATGATGCCTCTTCTGTGGAAAAATGCAGGCTTTAATTTTAACGATAGCCTCAGAATTGCTATAGCACAAGGTTGCTGTTTGGGCGGATCAACCATAATTAACGATGCAGTTTGCTTTGATACGCCACCCAGTGTTCGTGAAGAATGGAGCAATAAATATGGCGTTGACTTTAGTAATGATGAGTGGACTAATCATTTAAAAAGAGTAAATGAAACCTTGCACGTTACTGAAGTAGAAGATAATGAATTAAATAGAAATAATATGATGCTAAGAGAAGGCGCAAGGAAGTTGGGATTAAGGGATCACAGAAAGAATAGCAGAAATTGTGTTAACTGCATGCAATGTGGATTCTGTCATATCGGTTGTCACTATGAAACCAAGCAAAATGTGCTTGTCACATATATACATCAAGCGCTAAAAAATCCAGATTCACAGATACATATATACTGTAATTGTAATGTGAGTAAAATCGTCTACAGAAATGGCAGGGTCGAGGGAGTAGATGGCGATTTCATAGATATAGATGGAAACAAAAAATATAGGATAAGAGTTAATGCTAAAGTATTTATTATAAGTGCAGGAGCCATAGCGTCATCAAAGCTGCCTCCTCGCAAATGGTATCGCAGAAGATACAGCCGGAAGGGGATTATGTTTGCATCCTGGGATTCAGGGTACTGGGCGATTTTGATTATGAAATAAAGGGTAACGAGGGCATTCCAATGGCATATACTGTACATGATTTTGGGGTTGATCGGAAAACAGATGAAACAAGAAAAGAGTATAACTTTGATTCAGGAGGTGAGTTTCTCATCGAAAGTATATTTATTCCGTTATTTCAATTTTCCATAGCTCTTTCTGCAAGTAGTATTATAGAACATAGGAAGTTGATTGAGAGATTTAATAATTACGCAATGGCTGGAATAGTCGTCCGTGATGGCAATATAGGTAAAGTTTCTCTCACAGCGACTGGCAGAGCAAGCGTAACTTATGAGGCAGGTGAAAATGAGCTCAAAGTACTGGCAAAAGGAGTTGAGGTGTTAGGCAAGATGTGGTTTAGACTGGGAGCAAGAAGAATAATCATTCCTCACCGCAATCTAAGTATAATAGATAGAGAGGACGATATTCCTAAATTAGTCGATAAGATCCTTCACGATCCAAAAAATCTACTTTTGGGATCTGCACATCCACAATCCGGAAATAGGATTGGTGCCGACGCCACCGATTCCGTTGTAGATTCAAACTGCCGGGTACATGGACTAGAAAACCTCTTTGTGTGTGATGCAAGTGTGTTCCCAACCGCAGTAGGAGTTAATCCCCAAATTTCTGTAATGACAATAGCATCAATAATTGCGTCTAGAATACAACGAGATTGGGACGCACAATACGGGCCTCTGAATCTTGGAAAGCAATTAGACAAGGTTTGCGAAATATCACAACCCATGTATTGTCTTAGAGATAATTTGTCACAAATGTTTGATTCGGTTGATACGCAATACGGGGCACAGACGCTAATTAATAGCGTCAATGATAAGGCCGACGAGTCAAACTGGAAATTTGATGCAGAAACTCTCATGATTACCAATAACTCTCACTGGAAAGGCATTTTTCCAAGGGATACTGATCTGCGAAACACCTTGACATTATACTTTGGAGGATTCTGGAAAAGATTTTCTGATAGTGAAAAACCTACTATATCCTCCACCTCTGTATCTTCTTTATCTTCAGATATAACCGGAATTACTCATCCCTTTGAAGTACCCGTATTTGCGGTAAACACAGCTCTGGATACCAAATTAGATGGATTTGGCAGAGTAGTTTTACTAAAGTATAGAGATCCGCCCTATAACATGTTCTACGATGTCTTAAAAATAGTGGACGAAAATACCGTTTTAGGCAAGGCATTTTTCACCGATCCGCAATCAGGTAGGGAAATACTGACATTTTCAATGTCCAGAAGGTATCCACTTGAATACATGACTGAAGAAGATCATGAAATGCTGTATAGCAAGATGAAAAAGCCGTCTATGGAAGCTATGATAGGGGTTTGGGAAGGTCAACTAGTATCAGATTCTACATGGACTGATCCTGCGTTCAGATTCAGATATTATTTTGAAAATAATACTACAGGAAGGATTTTGAAAAATGACTATTTGTTTAACAATACTTTAGCAGGCACTGCCACAGTCGAGGAAAAAGAAGATCATTTGGAGATGCACGATGAGACGAAAATATTTCATGACGAGTTAAGACAGATTGATGACAATATGGTGATAGGCAAATATTATTCAGAGACCAAATTTGCGCTTGGCTGGTTACCATCAGAAGGCTTGAGTTTCTTACATTTTGATACACAAAGATCAACTATTTATCTGCCTTACATACTCAAAAAAATCGGAAATGAATCAATCTTTAGAAATAGATTCGGTTAGCGTTTCTCATTACCAAAATGAGATGTAATATAATTGGTTAAGGGATACTGCTGCTAATGGTATTTGACTCACCGAACACCAAATCTTCTATTTCTTAATATACAGAATCACCTAATCTAGCATATGCCAAAAATTATAGTGACCTCAGATCAACACCTTGGTTATGTAAATTCCAATGTAGATGATTTTAAAAAATTTCTAGAATACATTTCTTCCATTAAAAATGAAGTAGAGTCATTTGTGATTCTGGGAGACTTTGTCGATATGTGGAGAAGGGATGCCAGCGGTCTATTTTTGGAAAACTCAGATATTGTCTCGAAGCTCTTAGCATTAAGGTCGGCTGGAATTAAGATCTATTTTATAGCGGGAAACCATGATTACCATGTTTTGAGATTGCTCCATCACAGTTATCCATTTGAGTTTCGCCAGGATCTGCTATTGCCTACGAAAAGCGGCAAATTAAATTATAAGTTCAGACACGGTTGGGAATATGATTTAGCACAACAACCTCCTATCATGGAAATGCTGTGTCATAACATGTCTGACGATACGGGAGGTGCACTTTCGAATTTGTACAATATTCTTCTGCATTTAAAGGATCATTTTTCTAACATAAGTGATCTGATTGATTATCATGGCGGAAAAGAGGGTTACATTAAACACCTTATGACAAAGCCTGAAGACCGCTTGCAGCCATTTCTATCTGATGTAGAACGAAAGGCGTACCGTGATGTCAAAGATGGAGAACGGTTGTTATTTGGTCATACTCATAGACCATTTGTTAGCCGTGATTTGAAGCTTATTAATACCGGCTCTTGGGTGAAAGATCAACAGACAATCAATGCTAATTTCAATACATTTGCTGAATTAGACGGCGATCAAATTAAACTCATGTCCTTCAAGGATGTCGGTGAAGTCATTGATATAACAAATAATTTCGCTAAAGATATCTCCTAGTAGTAGGTTGTCTGGCGGCCTGTCCATTTAAATGGGGTAGCGCAGAGTTATCATTACCATTATTATCATTATTATTCAGTGACATACACATATGACGCTGTCAATTCTTTTGGTTGCTCACCGTCTGCGACAACTGTAGACATGACTATTTCAGGAGTATTCCATGATTCACATCTTCTTACACACCAGATACAAACCTTTCCCCAGCGGCTACCTTGTCTAAGTCTTTGATATCACAGTCCCAGCTGATGCCCCAGATCCCGCCACCACACATATTATTAGTGGTTCTCCATCGCCGCCTGATGGCATACAGGTAGGAACATACAAAATTGTAGCCATTATAAATGCACAACCCATATCAGCAACATTTCAAGTTACAAATTTGCTCTTGGACATAGTCTACCAGCCTTCACCGTTAGACCATAACTGGCTAGTTTGGCGAACAGCCTTATCTTTCAAGGATCCGCTACTGTAGCGGATGTATAAACGAGAGGCTGATTATAATACTGTCGGCTTTACCTTTTCTAGTGGTAGATTTGTTGAACGGCAAAGATCAGAGTAGCTTTAGGTTACTCTCATGAAACTTCACTGGAGGTTTAGTATAAATTTAGTATAAATGTCTGCATCAATATAATCAGGTATTGAGCGATGAAGAAAATATTAAAAGGATAAGAGATCAGGGAATATTTTCAAACGATCTGCAGACTGTAACGGTAGCAATTGATGCCCTTGAGCCTTATGGAAAGAGGGTAGTAGAGGATTGCTTTGCGTTCTATGGCCAGATAAAACCAACTGAGAGTTAGTCAGTTTTTTATATATGATCATTGGACTTTAATTACAAAAGTTACTATTTTCTTTTGCTAATGCATGTTTTTGACAGATTATGTACACAACTCTGTTGAGAATAAGATAGCAAGAAGTGGTAGATTTCATTTGTTTATCAGTTGTTTGTTTTGGGTGGACTAATTGAGTCAAATTTGTCTTGCATTCCACCGAACCCGCAACGATATAGTTCTCTTATAGGATTCGTCGTGGAGAAAAAGAAGGCGAAACCAAATAACAAGTATAATAGAATCCAATGGACAAACAGAGATTTATCCAGAATTAACTAGTGATTATTCTCTTTTTGTTTATGCTATAAGGTCTCCAGTAACAAGGGAGTATTATCTACGTCGTCTCAGAAGTTTCTTTGACTTCCTTGAACTAGAGGTAGGACGTTCACTCGAAGAGAGATGTAATTACTTTGCCAAACTCGGAGAGAATGAACCTAACTGGGCTTTTTCAAATGTCCTTCGATATGTACAATCAGAAAAAAATAGGGTAGAACAAAAACAGATCACCGGTGCCCTTATTCTATCAAGACCATTAAGATGTTCTGTGAAATAAGCGACTTATCAGTTCCTTGGAAGAAGATTAGTCGTGGGTTACCTAGAGGAAAGAGATACGCAGACGACAGAGCCCAACAATTGAAGAGATAAAAACGATTTTAAAATATCCAGATAGGATAATCAAGCCTATTGTACTTACTGTTTCCTCCTGTGGATTCAGATTAGGCACTTGGGATTATTTGAAATGGAGAAATGTTCATCCGGTTATGAGAGGCAATCAAGTTGTTGCAGCTAAATTAGTGATTTACGGAGGAGACGATGATGAGTGCTTTTCTTTTGTTACTCCAAAAGCGTATCAGTCTATAAGAGACTGGATGAATTATAGACGCGAATGTGGTGAATTAATTAATGGGGATAACTGGGTAATCCGAAACCTTTGGAACTCGACTAACCCAAAAGACAAGGGCAGCATTAACCTTCCAAAAAATTTGAAGTCCACGGGGGTCAAACAACTTATGCAGAGCCCTTTTTTGCTCAAGGAGTCCGAGAAAAGCTAGAAAACGGCAAAAAGCGTCACGAATTTCAGGCAAATCACGCATTCAGAAAGTGGTTCAAAACACGATGCGAAATGGCAGGAATGAAACCCATTAATGTCGAAGTTGTTATGGGCCACTCGACCGGAATATCAGACTCTTATTATCGGGCAACAGAAAACGATCTTGTGGAAGATTATCTTAAAGCAGTAGATTTTCTCACTATTGATGATAGACATGCCACTGCTAAACAATTTTCTGGTCTCGAACAGAAGAAAAATTTTAACCTATCTCAAGCCAATCTAGAGCTACAGGAAAAATCCTGAGAAATCGATGCATTACATAAAACTGAGTATACTAAGGACGATGCCATTGCAGCCCTGTCAGATAAGTTACAAAATCTCAAGGAAGTCGAGAACCTAAAGAACCGACTTAGTAGAGCAAGCAACTAAGAATAATAACACAGTAGCGGAATATATCGGGGACAGGTACCAGATTAAATTTAATATGAAGCTGAGATCTTTCTTACGGCAGAATGTGATAAGGACAAATATTAAATCTATAGTATTATGCTATAAGTTACAATAATGATTTAACTCGGTTCAATAATTGATTTAACTCAGTTATTAGTATCTAGCATGATATTCGATAAATGGGCGAGATTTACGGGAGTAATGAGGACAAAATCGAGGAATACTTGGCTGATAATCTAGAGTCGAATAGGGATATAGACATGTCTAGAATAATCAAGCGTGGACGTGGTCGACCGAAGAAAGAAGGGAAATAACAAGGGAGTCTTCAAAATTTGAATAGTTCATTAATAATATAATCTGGAGCTTAATACCTGTCTTAACCATTTGTTAGCAGAAGAATAAATCGATCGCACCGACACTATAGCCAGCTTCGACCAGCTTACAGACAGTGCAACAACAGTAGGACAGAAGAATATCGCAACTACTACCGGAGAGCTAACCTTGTTGACTATGCTGGCGGTAAAATTGCAATGCGATCGCTGCGATGCGATATGGGACCATAATCGGCCATTGAAGAGGAAAAAGTACGTTTCGTGTTCACGGTGTCATGCAACGCTAAAAGTGATAAAATTAAACAGGGTGCGAAACTAGGTGTACATAGAACATTATAGCTCCGGAATCAAACCAGCATAGTTGTTGAGTAGTAATCCATCTTCATTTAAGACAGAAGATCCAACGTCATCTTCAGATCTGCTATTTCTTTTTCTATGATTTGTCTATCGTTCTCCTCAGAGGTGTACTTTAACAGCCTTTCACATGCGATTAATTCAGACTCTATAATGTCTTTCTTGTCTAGACAAAGGCTATGGTAAGAGTCGATAAGTGCGTATGTAATTTTACGTCTATTTATTTGAGCACATCCACATGTTTTTGCAACCATTGTAAGAGGAGACTCTGACTCTATGATATTCATTTAGTTGTGTTTCTCACCTCCCTATTATCCTTATTTTGCGTAATTCCATCCTATGAATCAAAAAGAATTCGACTAATATCCTGGCTTACGATCACATCAAATCTTTGAATTTCGCCATCGGCGATGGGTATTCTTTCTATTTTACAATTATCACAGGAAGAACATCTAAGGGGTGTATCCAACCTGATACAAGAGGCACACCAGTGACAAGAGTCGCATACTAAGAAATAGATTGCTTGTTTGCAGGAATTCTCATAAGTGCTATCATTGTTGTTATGGTTATACCTATTTCTATCTTGGTCAATTTCTATGCGAGTTTGAAGGATACTTACAATATCGACTGCATCCTCCTCAAGAGTGATTGCTCTTTGATAAAGGATGCTCTCTCATTTAATTGAGGAAAAAAGATACAACAGGAACACGAACACAGTGTCTTAGCGTCTATCATCTCATACTATAGAATATTGTACTATATAACTTCTCGAAATTCATTCTACAAGTATGATAATGCATGTTAATAACATGGAATCTAAAAATTTAATTGTTTATAGCGTAAGTTTAACTTCCTCATCTATTGAGACGTTGGATCGTTGTGTCACTTTCAGGCATCCTAATCCAAGCCACCCCAGAGATAGATATATTATGACTGAAAATGGTTGATTTATTGATATACAAATCATTATTTTATCAATGGCCTTAACCGTACTAGCGTTACTCGCATGACTTCTCATTTGTTGAACTTGATATTATATCGCGAAATAACCAAGAAACGAGAGTAAGGATAGTAGCACTAGCATCAAATGAAACCTGAAATGATGTCAATGGATTGGATATCAGTTTCTTTGGAGAGAACCTAGCAGATTTGCAATGCTTTGTTGTAATCAAATGAAAGCTTACCACCTAACTATAATATTGAAGCTAGATTTTGGACATGGTAAATATACAAAATTTTTTGCACATCCCTTTTGACGAAAAGATTTCCCTCGATGAGCTTCATATTTTCAAAGATAAATAGGGTACTAAAGCCAAAGGGTTTTGAACTTCTTGTCTGTCAGAAATCATAATAATGACGCAGCATACTACAAGGATGTAGAAGTAGATAAAGTAATCTATGATGCAATTGGCTTTCAAATCAGATTCTTTACCGAAATGGAGATCCGCGGACTGGCAACAGAAGAGCGCTTCAAGATATTGCAGATAAAATAAGAATCCAAGAACCAGTCACACTTCATATTGTTTCGCTAGAAAACGTGAATAAAACCAATCGACCGACCGACCGAACATCCGACTCGAGCAGTTATCAATGATACGTAAACCATTTTACAAATTGCAGTAGTGAACATTTGCTGTGATAGATCTTAATTTACAATTAATGCAAAAGCTATTACTATGGCCTTCCGTCTAATAAAAGCGATAAAAAGTACTCATCGAAGTCCTGCTAATAGGATCTTACACTTAAAGGACTATCTATCTATATAAGCGGAATCACGCTAACTCTGGAGCATGTTCTAGGTCGAATACTAATCCCATTGCCGGAGTAATTTTCTGGACCATAGCAAATGCTTGTTTCTACTTGGCCATAGAAAAGATGGAAACATAAGAGCTATGACTATTATAGTATTTTCAAACATTTAAGATCAAAGAAATGCATGTTATAGAGTGAATAATGGACAATACCACGGGGCTGAAACGTTAACAATGCTCGATCTTTTGTCTGGGCTGCCAAAGATGTTTATTGATCATGTTATTAAATATAACAACAAGAATGATCCAACTGGACTCTAGGATATTTAAGCCGTATCTATACCTGCGCCAAAGTATGTATAGTACGGCATAGTACATTATACTACATTATAGTACAGTATAGCAGAATATAATTTATCTTATCTCTTGTCTTTTTGAATCACAGCATCTATTAAGAACATTGCTATCTCTTTGTGCTGATTGATAGACCGTCAGATAAGATTAGAGCATGTCACTTCATTTGCTGATGCCATTTTTGCATTTTCTATAACTTTTATGGCTATCACAATAAATATACCAAACTTAGCACAAAACCTTACCCAGGCACAAGTCATTGACAAGTTATCAGAATCATTACCTGAATTTGAGATCTATGTGATTAGCTTCTTTATGATAGGTATTTACTGGATCGCATATCATCAAATCTTTAATCACATTGTAGGTTCTCATCAAATCACAACATGGTTAACTTTAGTATTCTTATTTTTCATAACACTTATCCCACTTGCTACCAACATGCAAATAGGTTATGGCTCCTATCAGATTGTATTTGTATTATATGCACTAGTTCTAACTATTGCCGGAGCATTGTTAACAATAATCTGGCTGCATGCTACAAAGAACAAATTGATAAATCAGAATATGACCCAAATAGAGATACATTGTGTTTTATTAGAGTCTACTCTTTCTCCTGCTGTATTTTTATTATCAATTTTAGTGTCCTTTATTGATTTACAAATTGCCTATTATTTTTGGTTGGTAATAATACCTGCGAAGATAGTATTACGCAATAAAAATGAATCTTAATTATCCGTTGTATTTGAGTTTAATATTTGAGCGTATAGAATACGATACTCGATTGCGCTGCGTATTATGTAGTTTGATTATATTACAAAATTATAGTAGTATGAGAAAAACAATACGATATAGTGCAATGTGAGCATTATTTTAATATAGAGAGTCTTTTCTTATGGCAATATATGCAGCTGACGATAATAAACCTCATTTCCAGTATTCTTAAGGGTAAAAAAATACCAGTCATCGTTTGGTAATAAAAACGATGATAACGTTCTTCTAAATGATAAAGTATAAGCAAGCCAATATTGATAAAGCATCTGCGAGCCATTGACGATTAATTTCTTCTGTGTCTCTACAAAAGGATAGTATGTTATTCCTAGGTCTCTATCAGCCATTGGTTTTACTTGATAATGATTTTACATATCATGACTATTATAGCTTCGTCATTTACTTTTTACGTAAATACTGTGGGAGAGTGTTATTTCATTAATAGACAGTATTACTATAAGCAATTTCGTGCTATTTTTGTGCAATATGCTGAGCAACAGTTTGTATACTGACAAATTTGCTCTAATAATTATAACCTGATATCCTAAGCGGACCATATGTGTCAATCTTAAGGGATTCCCACTAATACCGTTATATACCATTAAATACCTAATGACACTAGTCATTATATAACATGTAGTCGATAGTACAGAGTACATGTCAAATTCAAAAAAACAAGATCGAAAAGATGATAACAATGTTAATACTAATATAACTGAAACTTATTCGCAATTGCAACGCGAGCAGGAACAAGCAATAACCAAAGCATTAGATGAATCTAAGGAGAACATAAAGAAAACAACAAATGAAGCAAGAAGAGAAATCCCACGTTATACCGATGTTGTTTCTGACTATCAAGAAAATACAATTCAAGCGATTAGAGAAGTTGCTGATGCATTTATAGAATCTCAAAAGGATATAATCGTAAATTCATTTCAACGCTGGTCAAATTGGATGATGTCTCCGCGACAAATAGCAGAAGACTACTCAAATGGAGTTAGTAATCTAGCGGACAATGCAATATCTGCAACAAGATTAGCAAACAATGCAATCTCTGCGAATCTGCAAACATTTAATACATCTGTTCAGACTGCAAAAGAGAGCGCAAAAGAATTTTCCAAGATGAGTGGCAATACCGTAAAAGCATTCCAACAAGTATCAAAATATCCTGATAGGGTATTTGTTCGCAGTTGGGTCGAAGAATAGATATGCATCAAATCATAGACAACAAACTATATCCGCCTATTTACAAAAGAAGTAGGCAGATCATAATCATAAGGGGAAATATTTACAACCTTTTTCTTTCTGCGATAATTTTAAAAAGCAAGAAGCATAGCCGATGCATATTAACGTTCTCTTGTTTAGTAAAGATGAGATGAATAATGCGCCAGGATTGAGCTATTAGAAGTCAACTTGTTGAAATGATATGCGAGAATTCAGGCCATGCTAGGCCAGAATTGTATTTATGTAGACTTTGGACTAGGTCATACCTGTTACAACAAACCATTATGTTAATGACTCGGAAGTCATTCCAGAAGTCTTATTTTGTATCTGTAAGTGGAGTTTCAAATTAATTTAATTACAGATATGAGCACACTACACCTCACCCACCAGATACCTCTCTATTTAAGTAACGGTATTAAATCAGACTTTGAAGAGAAAATACTAGTAGATAAACAAGACAACACAAACACAGTTATCAATAATAATTCTAAAGATAGGGCCATATTTTTTTCTTCGATTCACTAGATTAGGTAAGAATTTGAATTAGACAAGTATTGCTATTTTGGAATCTTATTTATCCTAACTCAACTCAAAAAATCGATAAAAGGTCCATACTCTTCAGTCTATAATGATTAAACAGATTACCTCAATTTTCATTGACAAACCTTGATTCTATGAAAATGAATCTGTAAGGAAGGATTGCTATGAAAAACATTCGTGGAGAGTCGTCATAGTAATTTACTGTCAGAGACACTTTCGATAACAATATAATATTTTACCTGAATCTTACAAATTTGTTTGCTTGTTTGTTAGTTTGCTGTTTGTATACTCATTACCCTATAATAGCAAGGGATCAGGATTAGGTAAATGTGTTAGAATGGAAGTTGTACATACTTTAACTATTCCTACAACAATAATGAAGGACTCCTTCTTACCCTTCAAAGTACACTTTTTGGCCCACCAAAAATTTTTGATATAGTCAATATTTTAGCCCATTCTTCTAGTGCCTCTACAATAGCACGTGCATGATGGATACTGTTTCCGACAGCAACAACTCCGTGATTTTTAATAATAACTGCCTTTAATTTCCCACCACTCTGTCCAAATGTTTCAGAAACCACCTTTGCCAAATCTGTTGATCCAGATGGTTTATTTGCAATTATAACAGGATCGCCTACAACTATCTTGGCTTCTATTATGTGTTGGAACTAATCTCTTCCAGATATGGCAATACCAAGCGTATATGGACTATGAGTGTGTACAATTGCGTTTACCTCTCTTACCTTTTTGTAGATAGATAAATGCATGTACCATTCTATACTCGGTTTTAGTCTGCCAACTATCCTTCCGGTTTCTAAATGTACTTTGACCAAATCATCGCCTCGCATACTATATCGGGGGACTCCGGATGGAGTTATCCAGATCCATTTTGTGTTTTCTATTCTAATACTATGGTTGCCTGAGATAGGTGATGTAAAACCCCATTTCGTACAAACTTTTAACACAATTTACAAGGTTCATTTTGTCGTTGACAGTTTTATCGACAGAAACCAAGATGACGAAGGAACATAACGGGCAAAGATCCTATTAATGATATGGCAGTATTATCAATTGTAATGGTAGGAGGATTTCCAACAAGATCGGTTAGTCCTAGATAACTCAATATGATATAATGAATTCACGTCAAATCTCAGCTTCTCTCTCCTTTACCCTTCGGGCTCCTTTCAGCCTTGTTTACGCGATGATCCAAACCCCTTCGCCGTCATAATTATGGCACCACAAATTAGGACAAATCCAATATCTGAATTACAAGATCCATTCTCGCATGCGTTGAATCTTCGGCTATATCACGTACATGACTTACGTCGCCGACAGAGGATTTTTATCGATAATGTATATTTCGTAGTGGGTAACACTATGAGTACAAAAATACCGGTAACACCAACTAAAATTTTAAGCAAAAATAGTGCATTTGATATAGAAAAAACGAACAAAAATTGAAGAAAAGGATCGTTACTTCTGGGACGGAGCTTATCTGAGTAATACTCATTAAGGGAGGTTTTGTAAGCACATAGGGATTACTGACATAAAGTAAGAAATGCAGAAGTACCACATCTTGAAATTTATACTGTTAACCTATATCCATCTACGGCGAAATCTCTTTCTGGCGTCATCGCTGATTTTGATGTGATACAGGATAGAGAAATTGATATCAAGTTTCATGACAGAACTGACTATGATATCCAGACAGCCAATACTACAACAGATTACATAGATTTATCAAAGGCAACTATAGACCTTGCGTTCAGATATACAAATGACAATAGCGCATTTGAGTCTGATCTTAAAAGCCTACTAAGTTTAGAAACCAGAAGTAAAGGACGTAACAGAATATATAGAAAATATGGCGATCTTCCGGCTGGACGCTTTCGCATAATTAAGGTGGGTTACATAGAGCGTGTTGATGATGGTAATACAATTTTTGGTAAGGCATTTGAATTTTCTTATCGCACAGTAAACGACCTCAGAGATAGTGGTTATAGGGATGCATCAGAAAGAATTAGGTACGAATAGGTATTTACAACGTTAAATAATGAAGCATCAACAGAATTTCGATAAATTCTCAAGTTAGTTGCCATACTGGATTTTTCTTCATGAAAATAAAGAGTCTCAGTAGGTTAATTGTCAAAAAATGATAATAAGCCTAGTCATATGCTTTGTTTTGAAAAGCTACGTCATTCGACTAAAGACAGTTTTTGTCTGTTTTTGACTTTCTTAAAGTCAGTTGCTAAATCCAGATAGGACCCTTGTATACCCTCTGTAAAAGTAGCGGAATTCGAAAAATTTGACAACCCATAGTACTATCTATAATCTAGATACAATCGACTTCTTATGCTAAATCCGTTGTTTTGTCATCTTGCGACCTCTACCACATCGAGAAATCAGTTGTTACCTTGGCCATCTAACTATAAAAATCGCTACAGGCAAGGGGATTATTAACGGATTGAGGTTCTTCTTCATGGCGTAATTGGCATTTTCAACCTATTTTTCTTCAAATTTCCTACAATCACATAACTTATTGTCATCGTCATCACTCTCATCATAACTATACCAACATCTTTCACTAGAATAGACCTTTATGTGATGACTACGTTCATGTCCACAATTAGCACAAACCATCTCACTTATCACTTTATAATATATTTAAAGGCGTGTTAAATGCTGTGTGATTATTCAAAAATATGGCCGCATCTCGCTACGTTCATACCTCAAATCATCAGTATCATTATTTCTGTCTACATAGTGGCACTGTCATTTCGTACTATCTCACTTTCTCTTTACGCTGTCGGAAGAAATTCACTGCGGCACGATCCACTCCTATGAATAAAAGAGCGAAATTATTTTAATATCGTTCACCTATCGTACTTACTCCTAATTCACTTTGAGAGTTGCCAAATCTATTAGGTCATCGCGTAGCTTGAAGGATACTATCAATATTCACTTATCTCTTTCCTCGTTAAATGAGTTATTAGTTTGATTAGGTCGATGATAAGATTGGTCTTAACTCTACCTCGCATCTTCCAAGATAAGATCCAATGTCATATTTGGTTCTGTTATTTCTTTTTGTATGACAGCCTTCAGTTTTTTTGCAGAATATTTAGAAACCCTCGCACGCCAATAAGTCAGACCTAATAATGTTATTCCTCTGTAGGAATCCTTGGTAAAGAAGCTATGACTATTATGTTATTTTGTTTACTTCTTTCAGGCTATTTAGCTTTATTTGCAACCAATGTAAGAAGCACTTCCGATTCAACGATGTTCATTGAGGTCAGTTTGTTATTTTCATTGTTACTATTCTAGATATGCAATACTGTCCAGTGAATTATAGAAGAATTCAGTAGTGATCCGTGTGCTAACATCACCTAACTTCGAATTTTGGCTTAGCTGATTGGCATACTTTCTACTATACAGTTACAAGAAGGACATTTGACAGTGGAGGCATCTCTCTTAATACAAGAAGCACACCAGAAACATGAGTCACATATTAAAAAATGTAACAGTCGTTTATCTGATGTCTCATTGCCGATAAAATAGTAATTTTTGTCGTTTTTGTTTTCATTCTCTATTTTCTTAATTTGAAGGATACTTACAAAATTCACAGTATCTCCCTCCAGTCTGACCCTTGTTTAATATAGGAACCGTTGTCATATGAATGTGATAAAAGGAAACCACAGCAATGTAGATACACTGTTTTATAGTTAGCCATTTTATTCTATTGAATCCCGTACTATATAACTCGTCTAATTTCATTTTATAATATGATAATACATGTTATTAACATTAAATTTAACAATTTAATACCCTTCTGAAGTGCCTGTCTCGCTAATATCTGCCATAAGAAGAAAGATACTAATATTCTTGTTTCACCTTCCTGATGATCTCTTCACTATATCCCCATTTTATCTAAGGGCACTAAAAATTTCTTTGGATTTGTTAGATTTTGGGAACTTTTCATTCTATTGTGCCTATAAGTTAGCTGTTTGTATCTTTAAAATACGTGAACAAACGGCTCTTGACAATTGGATTAGAACCTATTATAAACATCAACATCATTGTTTCCTTCTCTGTAGCCTGTCTCATTCAACCTCATTGCGTTGTCATAAAAACTATAACGTCGAGTCAGGTCCTAAAAGTATTTTCCTAATCGATAGTAACTTTACTTTTGTCAGTGCTGTATTCTTGTAACTTATTCTGTAGGATAAACAAATGCCCTTCATCCGCCGATACTACATTGATTCCTGTTCATCTTAATTACTATATCTGGTTATAATCTGCGAACCGTTTCAATACTAATCTATTCAATCAGCTGATTTGCCCAAACATCTAGAAACTGTTACCGTAATTTGGTTATCTAGTTCCATGTTCTAGCCTGCTATAACATATAGAATTTGCATACATTTCCAAATTCAAACTATATGACACACCAGCACTCTCACTCACATTGGTCTGATGGCTTTAATGTCGTCCATGGGGTTGCATTATTTATTGCTATGTTAAATGATCGATTAGGAATTCTAGTCTATTTATGCCTTGCAACGTTATTCAATGAACATGAATTGACTGCAACCCCTTAATCATGTTGGATAATTTTTTAGTTGTTCGGATAGAGGCGATTTATTTAATAAATGAGTGGGCATCCGATCGCAAACTATTTCTTGGCCAACATTTGGTTCGGAGATAAGTCTCTTTATAGCGAATGAATCCAAGCACGTCAGAAAATGCATTCAATTCTTTAATCGTTGCGATATATAGTGAGGAAAACGACTCCCTTTTTTCAAAAGACACGTAGCAGAGGTTTTGTGGTAGAAACGTCATAGTATTCGTAGTTATACTCTGCAGAGAATTATATCAGATGCGTCGACGATCCTGTGGGTATATTTTCCGCCATTGCAGTCAGCTAGTATCTTGAACTTGCCTCTTCCTATATGCACAATCTTTGCCTCTACCTTAACGTCATCTATAAATAGAATACATAAACAAGAATATATCTCTTCATGCTTATCTCTGAAAGTGATGCCAAAATTATTGTGAAATATGCTAGAACTATAATAATTGTAAATTCCAGTTATTCGAGCATAGATCTTGGTTGCCAGATGATCTCCTTCCATTCTTCTCAGTCCGGGCATGCCCCTAAGAAAATAGAACGATTGTTTTATCAATAAGATCTGGTAGACATTTGATATACTTAAAGTTTATTTTCAAACAACTAACCAAATGGAAAGCATATGGTAGAATAAAAATAACATCTGTAAACGAGGTTAGGATCGATAACATGAATTCTTTTCGAATGTGAAAGGTAACATTGTCCCTGAAGATTGAATAGCCAACTTAATGAAGCTTTCTAAGCTTGCCAGACAGGCTTTTTCTATATAGTGATAGTTACGGCGCACCCATATCAGACGGTTATTGGTAAAGGGATAAAATGAAGGTGAACGCAATCTACCAACGCGAAATACAATGATATCTGAATTCTGAACAATAGAAATTTCTTTAGAAACAAAATTTTTCATCTCCCCGATTTGTACAGCGTTATTGAATGAGGTTAGACAATTCCAGTAGATAAGGAAACACAAGGAATATGGTTCTATTCCAAGAATAAATCCCAGACTTATATCAATAACACATAATAAATCACTAACGATTCTTTATATTTCTAAACTTTGTTATTTTGACATCTTTATGCGTGAAACTCTTATATAACCTATTTATTAGAAAAAGGTTCCTGTTAGATGGTTGAGATACATGATCCTTAAATTTGAGAATAATTAATTCTATTAAAAGTGCAAAGGCTACAAGGTTTATGATCGAGGTTTATCTTGTTATTCGTTTTAATTTTCAATTTTATGTTATCGTACAATTATCCGACGAGCGAGGCTTCCGCTCAATCATCTCCTTCTATGCGGCAAGTGATGGAGGATCCGGTTGGCGATATTAAGAGTCCTTTTTTAAAAAACACAACGGGAAAGCCAGTTACCTATATTAGTCCTACCTCGTCATGTCTAAAAAATAATTCTGCGTCTCTAGATATAGAATCTGCTAGCTTTCGCAGTGATGGAAATACTCTGAGGAGCACAATGTGACTGAAGAGTCCTTTAATTGAATCTCCAAAACTGGAAATTGCCAAAAGCTGGAAGCATGTTGAATACACAATGTATTTGTCCATAAACTCAATTTATCACATAGGACTGGATTAACTGGTTCGACTTTTTTGGAATAATACTGCGAATTCTTTGACATATCAGGTTGTAGAAATATCTCGGTTCCATGAGAAAATATTATCTTCAATTAGTAGTCCAAAAGGAGTTTACAGTAACGGAACAAATTACTCAATTTAGATTTTGACTTGGGATTAGCAGACCATCCTGGCCAATACCAATTATTCTTTGTGTCTGGCGCCACCTATTTTATGTATCTAGCAGAGCCAACAGGTGGTAAAAAGCCATCTATATCACTTGAGTGTGGCTTATTAGATGTTACTAATCTAGTCGCCGCTCCAACACCCAAATTTAGCATTTCTTTTTCGCCCAGCGCATTAGAGCTCAGACCTAGTTCCTGGCTGGATAATAACGATAGAAGTGTCCAATTGAAAATACAATCTAGAACAAATCTTGATTCTAATGCATTATTTGTACTGCCCAGTAACAAGACCATCGGCATACAAACAAGCCTGACTTCACGCGAATTATCGTTACTTCCAGAAGATACTTCGTCTACAACCTTAAAGGTTAAAGCACCATCTTTCAGCCACGGCAATCATATCCAGTGTCTTAGTGTATTCATATAGTAACGAACATAACTTTCCACAAAATTTTACTGCCGATATCGGCCAGAAGTATACTTTTGACAGCAACAAGATCGCAATTATAACTAAGAATTTAACATTAAGTGTGACGGTGCTGCCACCACTGGGAATCTTTGATTATCTCCAGATGACTGCTATCTGGCTTTCTCCTATAAACTCAATATGGACATTCATAACTGCGGCAGGAGTTATTATAGTACCATTTATCATAAGAGCGTATTCAAAGAAAAAGTCTAAAATTCAACGAACCTAAAGCTATGGATTGCACACATTGGATCTTGGAAGGTGTTCTAGAACAAAAATACAATATTATTTCAGATCTACCGGAACCAGGTAATATAGTAAGATCATTCGCAAAATCAATCTAGACCACTCATTATTATGTTCACCCACGTAGGATACTGCCGGTAATAAAGAACAACAAAATATAATATAATAAAAAATATGGAAAGTGTGAATCAGCTTTTAGTTGGCAATATTGCAGCTTCCTTTAAGACTGACGCTAATACCATTTTAGCAACGGAGACAACGTAACCCATATTTACAAAGGATATATCATCAGTAACACTATGGTAATGTGTATTCTCAACTGTTGCCCCTCCATCATAGCATCCTATAGTAACGTATCCAAGCGCTTCAAAAGGCATGTAATCGCTATCGTATATAGGTCCCAATACCACGTCGAGGCCGGTGTAATCTAGAGCCATTTGTTCCATCATGTCTGCAAAAGCTTGTGAATCTTTATCATTGGTTGTAACTTCGTTGCCAATGTCTCGTTCTACAGTTACTGTGGTTTTCCCGTTTCTCTGCGGATAACCGACCATATCCAAATTAATTAATCTATAAAGATTCACATTGTCATGTTTTAGCTGTTTGGCATAATGAGTTGATCCCCAAAGACCTTGCTCCTCGCCTGAAAAAAATACTAGATGAATACTTTTTCCCAAGTTTAAGGTGGAGATTAGCCTGGCTACTTCTAACAGCACGGCAACTCCACTAGCATTGTCATCGGCACCTGGCGCTCGAGAGTTCATATCTTCAAGATCTTCCATTCTTGAATCATAATGTGCGCAAACAAGTATTACTTGATCTGATAATGATCCCGCCTTCTCACAAATAACATTTTTCAGATTGTAACCTCCCTCCTCATAATGATGAAAATTAATATTGATCTGGCTAATATGCTCAAGTTTTGACTTTAACCAACTGGCTATTTCATCGATATATTTTGACTTGGTATGCCGCGTCTGAAATGACGCTAATTCAGTAATCCACTTTTCTATATTATTTCTGGAAACGGAAGAGACGACAGAATTTATCGATTCATCGGCTATCGATAATGTTCTTTTCCTTTGACCTTTTACATTTTCTATTCGGATGGGCGCGATATACTGCCCATTCCTTTTATCTGGTGGAGAGTTCCAGTTATTGGCTGCGTGTTCAGACATTCAAGTTTCTCCGACCGGCGCGCTTTAACATAACTTTTTTGTCAATCTTCTGCATTAATGCATATTCACGGCCTTCACAATCATTATACAAGTTGGTTGAACGGTAAGCCTACCATCTTGTTCTTTCTGTTTTGATTAGGTAACATTCCACAGCGTACAAAGACATCTCGTATCAAATCTTTTTTACGACCCTCGTTCAAATTTTGGTCGGCAGTAATTAGACCATTCATCATAGTTCTTTCTGCAAAGACTAATTAAAACTACAATATTAGTATCATAACGCCATTTAAAGAACAATACGAACTGGAAAGTATAGGCCAAACAGGTCGAAGGTTATCTTTCAGAGATGCGAATGCAAAAATAAAATGCAGTATAGTAATATCTTATTCTATATTACTAAAGCAAAGACCTATCTAAAGTTCATTACGTGATAGAACCATTTTTGACTCGCCTACATTTGAATTCACTCCGAGTTTAATGCAGGAAATTCTTTAGACGCTGAAGGCATATTATAAATATACCGGCACTCGTAAGTGACCTTCAATTACCGTGACCAGGACTGTTGACCAATCGATTAAGCGTTTATGTTCCCCTTATTAAGAGCCTAGCTGAGTCAGATCCTTAATTTACATATCATATGTCTCCATATAACCCCGTAACCGTGATAGGAATTAGATATACGTTTATTCTTTATCTGATTGTGCACAAGAAAACGGATATCCTGGATGTAAACTGCTTTCTATTATCGTGCGTGGCCTAGTCTGCTTCGGGTTAAGATAGTAAACCACGATCTTAGTCAGCCATTACCAGATCTGGGATATTTTGATACAGTAGTTTCAAGTTTAGCAATTCATCATTTAGATCACAAGCGTAAACGTTCGCTATATAAAGAAATTTATGATATGCTTAATCCGACAGGAATCTTCTTTAATCTTGAGCACGTCGGATCACTGTCCTTGGAGCTTCATATTCGATTTCTTACTGTCACAGGATATTCTCCAAAGTCTAAAAGTAAATAAGATAAGTTATTACCAATCTAGACTCAGCTTGGTTGGCTTTAGGAGGTAGGATTTGTAGACGTCGACTACTATCGGAAATGACTTGAAATGGTGCTATTGGTAGGATATAAAGTTTGATCATAATACACATTCAAATCTGGGTAGTCTCGCAACGTGTTTGATAAAGTTTTTATACAAGAATCTAATATCGCAGTATAACGGCTCGTAAAGATATCTTACCTTTTAATCGAAATATTGGCCAAAAACCTTATAGCCCCAATTAAAGGGAAAATATACCATTAAAATACCTCTAATGGTAATAGGTTAAGTAAGATCGAGACTTGACTGGACATTCGAATGAAACGATTACTGAGAGGACAGAGATATGGCACGGAAAACAAAAAATATTGTCAAGAGCTCTCGCAGAGTTATCAAAGGTAAAGGTAAAATTTGATTCGATTTTGGACGGTAATGGCCCGTCAATTATAATAAATAATGAATTTGTTACCAAGGCCTATGCCGAAATTAAGACAAGGGGAGGTAGATTAAGACTTATAACAGAAATTACCGAGGCAAATCTTTCGTATTGCAAACAGCTAATCAAATACGTAGAGCTGCGTCATCTTGATGGGGTTAAAGGCAATATGGGGATCGTGGATGGGATAAGCTATGGTGCTGCTCCCAAGTCTGAGGAAAAACAGGTTCCCACAGAATATATCTATAGTACAGTAAAGTCATTTGTCGAACAGCAACAGTATTTCTTTAATATGCTATGGAAGAAATCGATACCGGCTGAACAAAAAATCAAGGAACTAGAGGAGGGCGTTGAACCTGAAGTGATAGAAACCATCAGAGACCCAACTGAGATACAAAAACTTGGTAATTACCTTATAGAATTGGCAAATAAAGAAATATTGATACTATTTTCAAGTGCCAGAGCATTCTATCGTCAGGACAGAGTTGGTAGGATTGATGCCCTGATAAGAGCAGTCCTAAGAAATCCTAACCTTAAGATTAAGATTCTGACACCTATGATTGGGAATATAAATAAACATGCTTTACAGAAATTATCTGCTGTAAGAGAACGAAATCAAACTAGATATCACATTGATGTTCGACAAATCGAACCGTCAATCCAGACCAGGGTCACAGTCCTGATAATTGACAGGAAATATTCGCTTATAGTAGAATTAAAGGATGATGAGAAGAATGAATCTTCAAAAGCAGTTGGATTGGCTACCTATTCCAACAGCGGTCCGACAGTATTATCCTATGCATCTATCTTCGAAAGCCTTTGGATGCAGACTGACTTGTACCAGCGGATTAAGGAAGCCAATACTCAGCTGGAAGTACATCAGCGACTACAGCAAGAATTCATTAATATCGCGGCTCATGAGCTACGGAATCCGATTCAGCCAATTCTTTCATTGAGTGAGATCGTTAGGGGTTCGGAAGCAGATGAAGGAAAAAAGGATCTACTTGATGTTGTTGTCAGAAATGCAAGGAGGTTAAGACAGCTAACTGAAGATGTTTTAGATGTTACTAGAATAGAAAGTAACTCACTTCAACTCAATAAAGAAGAGTTCAACTTGGAGGACCTAGTGCTCCATGTGATTCACGATTGCGAAATATCAACCCAAGGCAGAATAAAAATAGTGTTTGATCAGGATAGTAGCGGTGAAAAGGGATCCGGTATGAATAGTGCAAAAATAGGACCAATAACTGCAGATAAGCACAGGATACAACAGGTGTTATCAAATCTCATTAATAATGCAGTAAAGTACACTGAGGAGGGTGGAAGTGTATTGATAAAAATAAGCACAAACGATTCCAAGGTTCGGAGTAATGGGTCTGTCACGGTCAGTGTGAGAGATACCGGATCAGGCATAGATCCGGCCATCATGCCTAGACTATTTTCAAAATTTGCTACTTCGAATAAAGGGATTGGAATGGGATTAGGATTGTATATCTCAAAAAGTATAGTTGAGGCTCATGGTGGAGAAATCTGGGCTGAAAACAACAAAAGCGAAGGAGGAGCAACTTTTTACTTTAGATTACCGCTAAGATGATGGATATAGGAACGAGCTGCCAAAGTTAGGCCTTTCGATTAAGAAATCTATTGGTTATTGATTGCGTCATGGCCTATAATCTCAACTATATTTATTGGGGGCAAGCTATGATTAATTTGGTTCTGAATGGTGGTCACAAGAGCATTAATCGTGACCATTTTACATCATGCATTTAGAATAGTATAGTCTAGTTTAGTTTAGTCTAGGAAAATCAACGTCAAGTCTTGTTATACTTAGCACTGAAAGAAAAGAGACTGGTAGCAATAGCCGATATTTTCCATGGTCACAATTTTGTCAGAATCATACAATACTAGATTATAGAACTATATTAATAGCTGAGCTTAGCTATCATTTTTCCAAAGAGATTATATTTATGAATGCTGATTACATAGATAGAGGACCTAGGTTGGGTGGCAGTGGCTATCCATATGAACTTCATCAACGCAAGGAATCACAGTACAGTGGTGTGTATTCTCCAATATAGGGGCTATTTCATTTATTCTTTATGCATTTCACGCCATCATGTTGATAGCGAGGTGACAGGCTAAAAATGGGACAGTTAGTTAACGCGAAACCAAATCCGGGCCATGAATTTCTAAGAGACTCCCTGAATTTTAGATATATGCAATGTATATATTGTAAGACCAGGAGTCAATTCACATGCTTGAAGTGTGGTTCTTGTTATAGTTGTCATCGAAGAAATGAATCAACTGTAAACACTCCGAAGTATATTATCCTGGGTGATTAGATATTTGAGTAGACGGGACCGGGGAAAGACTCGAACCGTTGAACCAAGTTTTCACGATAAGCTGGTGCACTCTAACGATGCGAGTCCTTCAAGTCAATCTTCCCTTGAATTGCATTTAGGTTGTTCAGGTTGGAGCCACGAGGCATGGAAAAGTAGGTTTTACCCGTCGTGCCTTGAAACATCTAACTGGCTGAATTATTATTCCCAAATCTTTGAGTTCGTGGAAATAGATTCTTCATTCTACGTAATACCGGATACATTTATGGTAAAGAACTGGTACGGAAAGACACCAAGTCGCTTCAAGTTTACCGCAAAATTTCCAAAGGTTATAACGCATGATAAGAAGCTTGCTAATGTTAGGAATGAACTAGATTGTTTTCTTACCTCTATGCGCGAACTAGGCGACAAACTTTTCTGCCTTGTTATACAGCTACCCCCATCTACCAAGATTTCTGAAGGCCTGGAACTTTTAGATAGGACTTTACCTAACCTTGATCCCGCATTTAGATACGCAGTCGAGGTTAGGGACAACTCATGGCTTCAGGACCTGGCCTATGATTTTTTTGCCAAGAATAATATTTGTATGGTGTGGAGTCAGTTACAAGATATACAAACTCCGCCGGTAGTGACAACAGATTTTGTATATCTAAGGTTAATTGGCAATACAACTATAGATAATTATGGTAATGTTAGAGACAATGGGATAACTGACCTGCAATACTGGACTAACAAAATCAAGCAGATAAGGATGTATGAAGAGGCCGCAAATAAGGTGAAGCACGTGTTAGTATCAGCAAATAATTCCTATAACGGGTTTGGTCCTGATACTGTCAACTCCTTTAGGAAAATGATCGGCTTACAGGAATTACAATGGGATGGTAAGAGAGGGATTCAAAAGAAAATCCCAGAATACGAAACTCTATCAAAGCAGAAGAAGATACACGACTTCTTGCAAGGTCAATAGTTTTCATGTGGCCTCAAACTGACCTATTTGGCATATGTCATCTCAGAAATTGAATAGAGCATAAAAAGCTAAGACAATCTAGGAGCAACTCATATGGCTGATTTCGGACGATTGCGTTTCGGTAGGTATAATGGAGATGGCTCAGCTGACTCATTTTTCTTTTGGCTGGATTTTCAAGCAAGTAATCCTGTGCGATTGCTTCACTAGCTATAATAATTTACCATGACCACATACTCAATATGATAGTTATGGGGGTAAGGGGTTTTAAGGACAAATTGCTAGAATTATGCTAACTCATCATCAACATTGGGCTTATTCTCAATAAGTGTGGAGGAGTAGACGTAAAGTTGTTCTAGGCTAACTAATTAGCTAATTATGACCTGCAATGGTCGTAGGTCAAGCAGGTAATCTTAATATGCATACATCAATTAGTAGTAACATGGCAAATTATGAGGCATTAAAAGCTAGTGTGGCTAAAAACGGGGAGGTTATGGTCCGATTAGATACCGGCGAAAAGATTGAACTTCACATACACAATGTCAGGTTCGAAGACTCTACCAAAGAAATAGTCGTCGATGCTGCTACTGAAACATATTGGATAGGTGCTGACAGGGTATGTTATTATTGGATCCATAGGGAAGGTATTGCAAAGGAATAGTCCTGATATCTAAAAGTGCACAGACTTCTGAATGGCAGAAGCAGCACTAACAAACTCGAGCTGATCATTGAGAGACTAACGTTGGTTTTTTAATTGCTTAGAGAGGACTAAATGCATCCCGGATTCTATGAAATTGATCTGGTCATCAACATTTCGCTAGGGACCCATGTAGGGGCTCACGGACCTCATGAGCTCCAATTTCGAATAAGTTTCGGGAAATGAGTATCAAGTAATTTATTTTTGACTCTAGGCGAGTCGGCATCTCATTTCTTTCACTGCCCCAATTTCAAATCTATTACGTCGCTAGCAATTATTTTTCCTAAACTTCAAACAGCTACAAAAATAAGCGAAACAAGCACTCCCTTCAACTTTATAACAATATATTGCTAGACTAAAATCATTGGCAAACATGATGATTTATTCTTGTATAATTGACACCTATGAGCAGACGCATCATATTTCTATTATTTACATCCTTAAACTAAATATGATATGTAGCACAAAATAATCACAAAGGGGCTGGATGGAACCTTCGATATGAAAATCTTATTTCTAACCGCGCATTTACCATTTCCTCCTGCCAGTGGAGGGCGCAGGCGAGAATTCGAATTATTGTCCAGGTTAGGAAAAAAATTTGAGGTTCATTTGTGCTCATTGACTACAGATCTGCAAATTGATAGCGAGAATGCAAAAGAGTTACAGGGCTTTAGTCAAAGTGTCAGTCTATTCAAAGCCTACAAAATTCCTCAAAACAAACACGCCTGTAAATATCCTTGGCTTATGAGAAGATATTATTCAGATCAGGCGATAATCCAGATTTCCAGGATGTTGGCAGAAAAAAAATTCGATATCGTCCATGTTGAAGGATACTATCTAATGCAGTTGGTGCATTGTAAATCTAGAGTCAATGTTCTGCTCGTTGAACACAACATGGAATACAATCTGAATTTGCAGCAAATGTTATTGTCGACGTCTTTAGAAGAAGCATATTTCTATTGGCAAGAATACTACTATACGCTCTATTGGGAGCGATATTACTGGAGAAGAGCAACCAAGATAATCGCAATTACTACTGACGATGAAGCCAGTATAAGACGCCTTGAACCAGACGTTAATGTGATGTTTATCCCAAATGGCACTGATCACGGCTTTGCAGTTGATCAGAGTAATAAGCTGAAGATGTCTAATGATTGCAGTCTCCTTGATAGCTCTGTAGCTCAAGTCGTTAAACAGGATATCCCATCAATTCTGTTTGTCGGTAATTTTCTATATTATCCCAATATTGATGCAGCACTGTATTTCTGCAAAGATATATTCCCCCTGATTCTTGAAGAGGTTCCAAATGCTATATTGTTTATTGTAGGTAACTCCCCTCCAACTGAGATACTGGCATTGGAAGCCCAACACAATAATGTGGTAATTACAGGTTATGTTTCTTCCCTTTATCCTTTCTATAAAACCGCAAAAGTAGTCGTATGTCCACTACGGATTGGAGGGGGCATAAAAGTAAAGATCCTCGAAGCAGTGAGAGCCGGCAAGGCAATCGTCAGTACTTCTGTAGGAGCACAGGGATTAAATATTGACAACCAATTATTACGCATAGCTGATAAAGTATCAGACTTTGCAAATTATGTGATTCGGTTCTTATCAATTGCAGAGGAACGCCATCATCAGGAGGAAAATGCATTGCAGTTCGCAAAGACAATGCCGACATGGAATCAAGTTAACGAAGATTATATACGCTGCTATACCGAAATATCTGAACTGTGATTCCTAAAAGCAGGTAAATCATAGGCCTAGAAGAAAACAGTTAGTATTCTCAAGTGATTTTATTATATGGTCCTCCAGCCTCATCGAATGAGAAAGTGATTTAAAGGCGATCTCATGGTTCTCGCAAAACCAGTTAAAGCATTCTTGACACGTTTTATCAGCTAGTTCATACAGTTATTCCTGACTTAAATAGTCTAATCGGTAAGTGACATGATATGAATTACTCTGCGTGGCCATTATTCTGGTTGCTAGACTATCATCACAAACCATAAAATATAATGTATAATTGGAATGTAAAATTATATCCATAAGAGTCGGGTAGGACCGAAGAGCATAGTGACCAAAAAAGAAAATTAGTATTCAATTGGTCTATTTAGATAAAACAGCAGGAAGCGTTTTCGAGAGCTAGCTGCAATCTGCTTGAGTTGAAGATGAGCTACGAGTACTGCTTATGAACATAGCACCACCGCCATGACTTGTTTGGAAGTGCGGCCATAACCTTATGGTCAGTATTTTGATAGTGTTTTGTAGCATGAAGACCTACGGACGAGTCACAGCAGCCAACATGGCCACAAATTAGACACATACGTAGAGCAACCCAGTCTGTATTCTCCTTTTCACATTCTTCGCAACCTGCGGTTCTGGGAATTATGTTATTTTCATTTAGACCAATAAAGTGTTCGCAATTTTTGTTTTTATTCATGCTAAAGCAGAGGTCCAAAATATGATTAATATCTTGTATTGTTTTTTGCGGGGATTCTGGGCAAAGTCAATCATAGTTTCGAGTAATCCTGTATGTTCATCTATTTAAATCCCTGCGATGATCATGAATATTATCAAACCATGACTAAATCAATAATGGATCATGCCGAATGAATTATTAGAAATTGCAACTAATGATTTCGAGGTTTTTCATGCTATCGTATCTTTTGGTAATAAATTATGTTTTCGAAAATACCGTAGCCAAATGGGTTTTTCTGGTAACCAAAGAGTGTGAAAATTATAAATCGCCTAGCTACTTAGCATATTGGTCCCATTATGTGACTCATGACGGTCTGCGTTAGTACCCACCATGGAGCTTTATTCTATTTCTTTGATTCGTATGTGTAAATCCATATCTCGATGTCGCTTATAGGTTCGAAGAGACGAGATGATTCGAGTTATCTTCTGTAAAAGGTAAATAATTAGTATCATGGCAACTATTCGTACGAGGTAGAGAAACTTAGAATATGGGCAAATTTATATTATTTTATTTAAATGACTTATAACAAACTCAGGGAGGACGAAAGAAGAGTTATAGAAGAGAAGGCAACTGAACCGGCTTTTGTCGGTAAGTATGACAACTTTTATGAACCAGGTACCTATATTTGTCGTAAATGTAATGCCCCTCTTTTCACATCCAAGAGCAAATTCGATGCGGGTTGTGGTTGGCCAGCTTTTGACGATAGCTTTCCTAGTGCGTTGAAGCGAGTGCCGGATCCGGATGGAATGCGAACTGAAATAGAATGTGCTATGTGTGGCGGTCACCTTGGTCATGAGTTTGTGGGGGAATTTTTAACACGAAAGAATACAAGAGAGTGTGTCAACTCACTGTCTATCCAATTTATCCCTGAGGGAAAGGATCTCCCTAAGCAGATCGAGGAATAATTATACCTGACGTTAGGTACTTATCTGTCTATTATAAGACATTGTGGTTGAAGATGCTTCGACTACGAAACTTGGCTATTGACGCACTCCACCATCCTTTGGCTATACATTTCAATTCGAACCGCACTAAAGTATACGCCTTATAATAAGAAGCAAACCTGAAACAAACTATCAAACCAAAATCCAGACTGGTGAATCAGCAAAACTGTTGATAATGATGCTTTAGTACGGATAAATGCCAAATAAGTAATTTAATTTAATTAAATACCTTTATAATAAAAAACGGCATTTTTATTCCTTATATTAATTATATACCCAAGCGTATACAATCATATGAAACTCCGATTTCATTTCGAAATTAGCATGAGATCTCATATCACTTTTCTGATAGCATGCTGATGGCTTTCAAAATTAAACTATATGATCCAGAGAACAGAAGTGAAGCTGAATTGAAATTATTTTGAAATAGATAAAACATTCAATAGAATTAACGTCGAACTAATAGCCATTCAACTTACACTTTAAGGGAATGTTCTGGCCGACATTGTATTGAAAGGGAGCACCGATATGACCGAGTTATAACTTGTGAATAAAACCCTTATAGATAGCATCATTAATCTGCGTGGCAAAGGTTATTTCTCTGGTATGCTTGACAACTCAGAGTATATGTCAAATACTCGTGTGGAATCAGACTCTATGGGCGCGATTGAAGTGCCTTCAGTCCATTATTGGGGCGCTCAAACCCAGCGATCCCTTATGCATTTTTCGATTGGAGATAACCGTATGCCCAAGGCTATCGATCACGCCTATGGGTATATAAAAAAAGCCTCTGCTATAGTAAATTTGGCTGAAGGCCTACTATCGAAAGATAAAGCTGATCTTATAATCAAAGTCTCTGACGAAATTATTAGCGGAAAGCTGGATGAGGAGTTCCCACTTTATGTTTGGCAAACAGGTTCGGGAACCCAGACAAATATGAATGTAAACGAAGTAATTTCTAACCGAGCTATTCAGTTAGCAGGAGGGGCTATGGGATCCAAAAACCCAATCCACCCTAACGATCATGTCAATCTGTCGCAATCCTCAAACGATACGTTTCCAGCTGCAATGCACATAGCCACGGTAATGGAGTTTGCTAATCATCTTATTCCTAACGTCGATTTGTTGATCAGGTCGATAAAGGACAAAGCTATCGAATGGGCACATATAACAAAAATCGGCCGTACACATTTACAAGACGCAGTGCCACTTACCGTGGGACAAGAATGGTCTGGTTATGCCATACAATTAGCGGATGCTGTTGAAGTAATTAAACTGTCAATGAAGGGGTTATACAAACTCGCTATTGGCGGGACTGCGGTAGGTACTGGACTAAACGCTCCCAAAGATTTTGGACAGAAGGTGGCCTTGGAAATATCAAGATCGACTGGTTATCCTTTTGTAACCGCTCCAAACAAATATGCTGCGCAAGCGTCACTTGACGCCATGGTTAACTCTAGCTCATCTTTGCGTATGTTAGCGGTCGTGCTTATGAAGATAGCAAATGATATACGTTGGCTTGGGTCAGGTCCCAGAGCAGGGATCCACGAGCTGGTTCTACCAGAAAACGAACCAGGGTCTTCTATCATGCCTGGTAAGGTCAACCCTACCCAAGAAGAGGCCATGGTTATGGTATGCATACAAGTGATGGGAAATGACAATGCAGTAGGGATTGCTGGCTCACAGGGTAATTTTGAGCTCAATGCTATGCGTCCTATTGTTATTAAAAATGTCTTGGAATCTTCACAAATCCTAGGAGATGCCTGTGACAAACTTCGCAGATACAGTATAGATGGGATAAAGCTTGACAAGGAGAGAATAGACAAGTATGTTAATGACTCTTTGATGCTTGTCACCGCCCTAACCCCTGTGATAGGATATGACAAGGCAACATCAATAGCACATAAAGCATTCAAGGAGAATCTGACTTTAAAGGATGCGGCCATTTCTACTGGCTATATTAGTTCGGAAGATTACGACAAGATTATCGATCCGTCCAAAATGGTAGGAGATCCTGATAATGATTTGAAGACTATTGACTAACAAGTTAATTAGTTAATCGTGCTTGAATTTTCTTACCCATACTATTATACCAGGAATCAGTAGGACAACGGGATTATAGTGCCCACATTTTTGGATCAATCAATATTTACTATTATTACCCTGACTGGAGAAATTTCTATTAATATCTCACCTTAATCCTACTCTAGTACAATGGAGGATACTACCCAAATTACTAAATTTACTTATGTATTCATTAATCATAATTTTAGGCAAATTCTTAGAAAGACTTCTCATGATATATGGTGATATGATTTATTTTATAGTACACTCTAATAAGACGGATTTTTTAGTATCTCGACATAATTTTTAACCATTACATTGGCTTTCAAATTATTCACCCATTATTTGTACTACGATATTCCGTCGCCTAGGTTGGGTATCCATTTCTATTACGACTATTTGTTGCCATGTGCCTAGAAGTAAAACATTGTTCACAAACGGAATCGTTAGGCTTGGACCAACCAAGGAAGCACGAACATGCGAGCGGCCGTTACCGTCATGCCAAGTATTATCATGCTCGTATTCAATATTACTTGGGGCTATTCTGGACAGCATTGCTGGAAAATCTGTTTGAGTCCTGGTTCATATTCGATAGTAGTTACGGCAGCCGTTGAACCTGAAACAAAAACGGTAACGATTCCGTTAACTATTTTGCACTCTTCCACCATCCTTGATGTCTGTTCTGTTAAGTTAATTAGGTCACCTTCACCTGCAGACTTAACTTGGATAGTCTTAGTGAGAACTATCATAGTATTGAGATTTTTCACGTCGGTCCGCACATTAGTTTATGGGTATAGTCATTAGTTGTTAATTTGCTTGAAATTATGCAAACTCTTATCACTTAAAGGGCTGAGGATACTTGACAGAATTATTTGAGTTCGAAGGAAAAATTATTCAACTAACGGCGAGCGACATATAGTAACCAGTCTTTTATATCTCACATCTGTTCCAACAATCCAAATTGCAATATCAAAAACAATATTGCACCCTCAAACCACGGATTGGATCTAATCTATAATATTAAGTAACTAGTCATCTGTTCTAGCATTTTGTGTGGCATCATTGCGTTTAAAAAGATCGGCTGTACTGCTCAAGAATTGCAGTAATAATATAGAATCTGGTTACCATCAATTTTTTCAGCCTCTGGCATCTGTTGTAAATCCAAGCGATCCAAAGAACAATAAAATAGGCTAGCGATATATTTAATTGAAGCCGACAGACGAGATAGCGCACTTGACCCGGCGCTGGGCCGAATATACCAGTTCGACGGTGTTAAATTAATCTTGAAACTTACTAGACTCATGTACGACAACAAAAGAAATTGAAACCTATGAACGTAGATGCAATCCTGGGGGAACTATTAGGCAATTAATGATCTGGATCAATATCGTTATTGCCTCCTGTCACTATCTCTTTATTTCGAGTGTGATTTGGTGATTCTGCCGGGTAGTGTGTAATCTTGTAAGAATCTGGAATAATGACGGAATCCTTTCGCATGGAATTGACGAGGGGCTCAAAAGTTAGTTTAAATATCATTTGACGATCACTTATCTTTTTACTATCTCTTTCCAAATTTCTCTGATGCTACTCTAGAGGAAAAACCTCTTCACTTAAGGAATGATGAGGCGCACAAGGTTCAATCCAACCTTTTCAGTCTAACTCTACCTAAGGATAATGTCTGGGGAGAACCTGAAGGACCAGATAACGCGATTACGCAAGGTTGGTGGAAAATGCTTAGGCCTCTTCCACCAGGAGAACACACTTTGCCTTATACGACAGGATATAGAGATTCGAGAAGTGATCCTAGTATTACCCATGGACAAGGCAATCTCGCTCCATATATACAAGCTGTGACATATCATCTTAAAGTAAAGTGAGCCCCAGTGACGTTGTTAGAGTTGTGTGCTTCGAAAATGAAGGTTAAAGTTAAAACTAGCAAAATGTATGTTTCAAATATGAAGCAATGCAAATGAATTTCAGTTGGAGCTTGACTCATTAAGAAAGTTATTCAGGAGAACATCTAACTGATGGTCTTACCCTGCTCTTTTATACTGGTAAATTGTAAATCGTATACAGTGCGCGTCAGACGAGACAGAACATTCTGATATTGATACCATTTAAGGGATCATGCTATGACAAAATATTTATTACTTCTAGGAGATCAAACCTTTTTAATTTATAACTGGAATCAAGACTATCCTTAACATCGTCTCCATCTTGGCCTAGACTTATATCCTTACATGCTTTAGTCGGTACTCCTAACTCTAGATCTGGGTCTCCTTCTGCTACACTTGTAATATACCGTATAACAGTCGAATTATTAGTCCTTTCCAGTACATTTGCTAATGCTACACAGGCAGTATTTGTAACATATAGTGAATTTATCATGAAGCAAATCATATATTCGCTAAATTATCTAGGAATTTTGCTCTTTAGATCTAGCAATGTATCCGAGAACAGATGTCTGCAGTACGCCCTAATCGCGATGCCTTTTACAGTCCTGTCATTTGAATATCGAAGCTTTCTGCCTCTAGTCTACTGGTATCGTTAGTTGAATCAATGGCAATGATTTTTAGTCCTAGTAAAGCTCCTCTTGCGACTAGGTTGCGGTATGAAGTGGTATTCGCAAAAACCTTCAAACGTCCTATTCGATTGTGATATCGTAGTTCGCTGCTATCCTCACCTTACCGGATAGACATGCACCCATGGTACGGATGATGTACGTTCTTCTAGGAAGTGATTCAAGGAATAGCCAGTAACCATCAGATATTCCTCGAGTCGGTCCTGGAATTCCCCCAAATAAGTTATGCTCTGGAAGTATAATATTGAAAAGCGGTGATTGAACCCTGTACTTCTGTAGTTCGTTCAGTTCTATTCCATCAAACGTAACTGATAAATCCGAAACTATGTCCATTTCACGCTTTGCAAGTACCTGTAGCTGTTCTTCCGTTTTGATCGTTGGTTCATCCGCAAATGTAGCTCCAAAATTCAGGATAGGAAAAAGAACCGACTTTTCCGTAGGTACTGTGCATATCCTTTTACCTTCTCCACCGGTTGTCCCAGCCAAGAACCAAACTGGCCCACTTTGATTTATCTTAGAATTCTTACCTGTTTTATCATTCACTGGACTAGTTTCTATTGGTATTGAAAGTAACCATTGCCACCATCTGGCTGTCCATTCTGCATAACTAACGTTATACGGACTTGAATTCGGTGAAACAATGATAAGTTTATCTTTTTCTATTGACAATAGATTCGAAGACTCCTATGATTATCTAGAATCCGAGTGGCACGTATTTAGCATTATGCCTCGCAAAGGTGAAGTCCGTCTACATAATCACCATGTGAACTCCGCCTACTCATTAAACTCAGTTACTAGACAATTTTCCTGTCTTATGGACAACAATCGATCATAGAATTCTACACGAGCCCAGCAGTCAGAAATTACATTAAAATTATTGCGTGTTGTATCATAGGTCTTTAATTACCTGTAAATCCCAAGTGCTACAATTTATTAATCACCGATTACCTAGAAAGCATGTGCGTAGAAAGCTAGCAATTCTTAGAGCTTTGATTACTGGAGATGCGTCGATAGACTACGTTGAGAAAACCTCAGTAAAGGGAACTCCAGGTGACACGACGTTAGGTGGCCATCAGTAGGTTCCCTTATTAAATCACTGTAAGAGGAAAAGGTTAAAAGACTGCTCAATTGGCATTGAACATTTTGCTGTTTGATTCATATTCGTACAGCAGCTCTGTATTTACTTTATTCGGAGTTTTACGGCTGTGGCTTTGATCATCCTTCTAGTATGGACTGAGCTCAAGTCGTAAAATAAATCAATACCTGGTTTTGAATAGGGGTGTCATTTTTATCCAAAATAGAAATCATGAGATTTGATCTAATCTCTGTGCATTTTCTTGAAATGTTCTTTTGCTCTACGCCCCATCACTGACTTTGTAACTTCAAATGTTTCAAGTCCTGGAACTATAGCCCTCACAACTGGAATGTTAATTTCTGGATTAGTTAGATCAACAATTATGACTCTTTTTATGCCGGCATTCTTCAACCTTGAGATAATCAATTTGATATCGTTCAATATATCATCGTTCGTAAATGTTTGAATTTCAGAGAACTTGATGATATTGTTATTTTTATCACATGTGCTGTTGCCGTGCTTCTTGGATGTGGATGCTGTACGCATGAATTGCCACTTCCTTTTATATATCTCATCGTTTTCCTTATAGGATATTTTTTTTAAATCATCTCTCGCTCCATGAATATTCACGGCCCTGGTTTGAGAAGCTTCTGTTATTGCACGTATCAAGGCTATCCTACTATCAGGATGTGCACCGAACCCTTTGGCAAAATATCCGTAATCGTGACTTATCCATTCTACCGACGCTGCAACGAAAGTAGGGATGCCAATTTCTTTTTGAGTTATGTTCTTTATTAACAATGAAATCCCTGCACTAGTAAATCTTCTAACCAATCGTTTTATGGCCTCAAACTCTTTCGCAATTTCAGAAATATCAATCTCAGCAAAAATACTAGAATCATCAATAAATCTATCCTCACAGGCAACTCTTGCCTCAGGATGTCCATACTTCAACGACTCCCAAATTTTATCCAGAATATTATATGGAATACAAGAGGCACACAAATCAGCTATACTAACTGCATCTCTTTCGATAACCTCACATAAAGCATGACAAACTGCCTCTTCTAAAACATTCCCTGAAGCGAGGCCATTTGTATGCGTTAGTGAAAAGACCGAAATAGCAGGATCTCTTGGAAAATATCTGTACAATGCTATTTCAGCAGGAACTAATACTTCTTCGTTATTCAGAAGATCAAATCCCACCAAGAAATCCAATATTGATTCTTTATCACTAAACCTGTCATTAACAGGTTCAACTACTTCAGCGGGATGTAATACCTTATTGTAAATTTTTGATAAATGCAAATAAGTTCCCTGAACAAAGTTTCTGTCAGAGGTGTTACCAAAAGAGGAATATCTTTCTATCGCTTCCATCAACGCACCCGCCTTTGCGTGTAATTTCGTAGTGCCCTTACCACTATACACCCAGAACAGGTCATCTGTTCCAGGCAAAACCGCAGAATAATTCGGAATATACAACCTATCCATATATGTTATATCTGATATTCTAGTTATCCCGATTTTGTTAGTTACGGGAATTATTTCAGCCAAGGTGTCACTGATAGGTTTCACTCTTGTAAATGCACTATCAGACGTAACATATTTCTTAGTACTCTTAAGAGACAACTCTTGAGATAGATGTATCAACTCTGTAACAATACGCGCATAAATATATATTCTTTATACTGCCTTCTTAATTTAAAAAATTTGAAGCTAATTGTAGGTTAGATGTTTCAAATTTGAAGCATTCTTTATGACAATGTATTTTCCATCTCGAATTGAATAGACTAGATATACGGTCACTCGTATCGGATTTCATTGTTCAAATGGAGTGTTGTTGTTGCTCTTTCTGAAGAGCCTTTATACAAGCAGAATAGAATAAACCGCCCCTCAGCGCATGTCTATGCATAACCGTAGCTATTCTTCTTTAGGATTAGGACCAGATATTGTATACATATATAATAAAAAGTCGTGGAATCTCTAGAAAATAGTTCGGTGAATATGTAAGAAGATCCATTTTGAAGATTATCAGATATACAATACCAAGTATCGCCTCAAATGTTCTACACCCCCTTCGAGGCCCAATAGACTGATTATCTTCACTGAATTGGGGTTTAACTCACCTAGTTGTCTTTAGTAGTCTTTCTGAGGCGGGTTAAATACTATTTTCTATCATCCACTCCATCAGGTACCGTCTTGCTCTTTTATTCCCTTTGAATAATAGAGTTCGTTCAAAACCTCATGCAAAATTTCCTTCACATTTTCGTCATCCATGGGCACTTGTTCTTGTTCGATGTCTATTGAACGACTGTGTGGAGCGTCCAGTCGCTTTTGAAGTTCCTTTTCCATCTCCGACACACCAATAGCCCTCAAAAGTCCTAGTTGGTTTGATGCATTCCTGTAAAATTCTTTTCTCAACTGTGAATCTCTTGATATTCTTTTAGCTGAAGAATGAATACCGACAAATAAGAGATACGATCCTAAGGGTATCAAAGTTTGTGTCGTGAAGCCAAAGGGCGGATAGACATGATATTGTAATGGTGATATTTCGAAGGTCGCAAAGAGGATAGCCATTCCTACCGAGGAGATAAGAAGTGTTTTACGAGTTGTTGCATCATAAACAAGATCGGAGGCGGTCAAAAAGACCAGACTGAACAATAAAGCACCAACTTGTTTTGTAGCACTAAATATTAGGATATAGGTGATAGTATATGAGATCGATGAGTTCTGTAATAAGGACAGGAAAACATCTTCAAAATACCCTTGCAAAGGAAAAATGTAGTATATTAACGGTATGCCCATAAATAAAAGGAACTTAATCCTACCAAACTTGCGTCGATACTGACGTAATAATATTACCGTGGCGGACCACATAAGCAAAAATGAAGTCAAGGAAAGAGCATCAAAAACCGAAGATAACGATTCTGTAATTGGTAAACCTGGAAGATTCGTTACATATGACGTAATTGGGTGCAATGTTATATCTGATACAGATGAAATTGATAGGTAAGAGTCTACGTAAATTAGTGATATAATCAAATTCACAGAAGCAATTGTGAATGACAGTGTATACAAGATTATTCCCAAATTTTTATTTGAAGTCAACCAACTCATGAATAGAAAAGACAGTAACGAGAGAAATACTAGTCCGCAAATATGGCTAATGTAGACCTCGGCTCTGAGAAAGACGGTTTTATATATGCCTTGGAAAAAAATCTGGAGAATAATCAGCATCATTATTGCGATGCTCGAGAACTGTACTGCAACAATTAAGTTATGATACAACTTAGTTGGAATTGTTGACTTATACTCATAACTTGAAATAACATGTTTAGCTGCGTTTAGGAGTATAATGCTACTGACAACAAGTACTATAAAAAAAATCACAAAAATAATAACATTCCACGATGTTCCCAGTTCGAATCCGCTATACGAAGTAAATTTCACGATTGTTGTATCAATTACCACAAGAGTTGTGAAAATTAATATAAAAATAATTGATGACTTTTTGCTAATCTCAAAATTTACATTCCTTACAATCTTGTCTCTCAAGCTACTAAGCAAAGGAAAGAAAGTACGCAAAGATAAGATACGGAAAGCTATTCCTCTAGTTTAGCTTATCGAAATTCATAATAATAGCTCAGGGCTAGTTATCTTTATGGACGCAAGCATAGTCTGTTGCCAGATCCGAGCTCCTAATGCATATTCGTGTTTATTAATCGTGCTTTCTTTTGTTATGATACTTTGTATTGCTTCCTTTGTACCTAAGAGTGTATATGGTGTCACCTTCTTTTCGAAAAGTGAAAAACCCTTTGGAGTATCATATGATGATTGGGTTTCTAAATTCTTTAATTGGGACTTTTCCTTAAATGATAGGGAATTCAAGCCGCATAGCGGCGGATGCTTGCATAATAATGCGGGTTCAATGGTCATGCTAATGAGTACTGTCGAAGATAGCGCACCTCTTCAGCAGTGCAAGATTTCATCTCAACAGGGGATAATGATACCGCTTTGGATTGCATGGTGCGACAATAAAAATGATTTGTCGAAGCTTAGGGATCCTAGTGCCTTAGGAGTGAGTCTCGACCATCAACTGACTGACTGTTCAAGGTTATACAACTTAGGAAACATTAAATCCAATGTGATAGTCGATGGTGTTCCTGTCGCCAGGCTGGATGTTACACAGTCACTAGTTCCAGGATCCGGTGGTAAGGTATATTACAAAATAAACTCTATGAAGAATGTTACTGAACTTTACTCGAAAGGATTTGATGCTACTTTACCGCCTGATACCCATCAATCAAGTAACAATCCGGGCAATGTACGTGCTGGAAGTCAAGGATGGTGGGTCTTTTTGAAACCGCTTGCAGTTGGAAGCCATTCTGTCGTATACAATATTCTGGTCACTCCAACGGGTGCAATGACCTCGCCCGGGACTAGTATTCATGGAGCGACGATTCCCTACACTCTTTCTGTGGGCAATCCTTCATGAGTCTATAAGCATAATTCCTTCTATCCGGAACCCTTCTGTAGAAGTATACTCATTAATTCAATTGCAGATATATGAGCATAAGAATGCCCTAATCTTGTATAGAATATGTGAAGATAAATTCGTATCCTTCGTCTTCATTACTAACGATTCTCGATCTTTAATTTCAAAGTACATTTGGTTTTAGTATGCATTCCTGCTCAGTTGATTGAATAAATTAAATCGAGATGTCTTTGTTCAAGTTATCGCCATAGGGTTTGTCGGAGCTATCTGACTCCTTCTGAACTATTGAATCCTTTCGAATAAATCCCGTTACTTGTGCACAAGTCCTTGTTCTGATGTACCTATACTTTAAGGAGCGCAACTTTAATATGATCAATTACAAAAGGCAGAGACAAAATTGTGACTTTCAATTCTAATTAGACAAGATACGTAAGAAATATTCTCATTAAGGTATGCTTCTATTCTTGATGATTTCAATTACCTCTTCATCAGAAACGGTTTGAAAATTATGATAATACTGTTCCACCGAGTAACACATAGATGGAGCCCTAATAATGGCCTCAACTTCAGCCCCACATTCCTTTTCCAGTAAAACGATTGTACTATTTGGAGCAACGGGAACAGCAACTATAAGACGCTTCGGTTCGATCTCATCCATTCTTAACCATCGTGCAGCAGCAATGATAGTTGCTCCAGTAGCTGCTCCGTCATCTACCAAAATTACTGTTCTCTCATTAAGAAGATGGTGAAGTCCTTTTCGTGGCTTCTTAAAATAAAGCTCATTTCTTCGCTTAATCTCTTGTATTTGTTCTGTTGTTTCTTTCTCTAAATAGTCTAATGATATCTGGAGACAGTCAACTAACTTCTGATTAATATATTTAATACCATCTTCTGTAACTGCACCTAACGCAAGCTCATGATTATTTGGGTGCGTAATTCGTCTTGATATAAGAGTATCGAATGACGATGTGGACAATTTATTAGCAATAATGTTGGCAGTTATTGTTCCTCCTCTAGGTATCCCTAATACTATAGCGGTTTTTTGTTCAGTTCTGTTCAGTCTATCCTTTAACGAATCGCCTATTACAGAAGCAGGCAGCAGCTCTGTCTCTAAATTTCAATCGAAGTTTTCTTTTAAGCAAACCAATTATCATCTCTAACAGACAACTAATGCTATGATGATCAATGACTGAAATAAATGTATTAGAGAAGTCAACTAGCAAGTTGATTAGTTTAGCGACCATCTATGATATGCTGAGAGTAGAAATGATTTGCTCGACTGCGAAGATAAGCAAAAATTCGAAAGGAGGAAGTAATGACATTCGAGAAATGATTTTGTATGTCAATAATGGGCTTGCAAACAATTGGACTTACTAGATACCAAAGGTTAGCATTTATTGATTGTCGTAAGCTGATTTATTTCCTAAATAGATCTTTAATCTTATCTACCTCTTGATTATTTGACTCGAGTTCTCATTGACAACGACGCTACGATATATATTATTCCTAAATTCGAGAGGTTATATTGCCATAGAGTGGGTTGTCGGGATAATGCGAGGTACAGCTTGTTACGCTTTATCTCTCATTCGGCATCAAAATAAAACCGGAAATGATATTAACCTGATTAAATATTATAATAAAGTGTCCATGGTATAAGAATATGAGTGAGAATATGAATAGTGAAATGAAAGATTTTATGAGCGAAGAGGATATTGAGAGTTATTTTGTTAAGGACTCGTCACTGGCTAAATCATTGGGTGAAGACAGGTCTCAAAATAGGTTTTATAAGTGGATAAAAAAGGTGATCCATCTGAGTTAACATATGATCATATGTCGCCAATATCTGATGTGATGGATCAAAATAACAATGCGATCTTCGACTGTGATACTATAACTGATGAATGGTTTAAGTGGTTCTATACAATTCCAGGGTCTATGAGTCCTGGTGAACATCCTGGTACGTTATACGGTGACACTAATAGATATGGAGCCTTTTTATTCACCAATAGAAACGTAAAGGTGTACTTTGCTGCGGTAACCCCTTTTCAGAAACCGGACATCCGAACAATTACGATAACGAATAAAGCTCCTCTTTTGGTTCCGGTTTATAACGTTTCTGCATCTCGAGAGAGCTATCCTGATAAAAGTGACGAGGATTTGTTAAAGCTTGTCAAACATGATCTCTCTGGTGTACGACCTGCATCCTTTTGGGCATCATTCGACGATTATGACAAAGATTCCAACAAGTTATACGGTTGCTGTGTTATAAGAAAAACTCCACTTATGATTACAGTACCCGAACATCCGGGATAATATATTCGGAATTCCGGAAGAGAGGCTCCTAAGAAGTGAAGGGGTTACTCATACTTTTCATGGTGGCTATTGGTTATTAATTAAAGAATCTGCACTCACCCCCGGAGAACATCTGTTGCAATTCAATGCAGAATCGAGGAATTATGAGATTCAAGCCAAGATTCTTGTCCGGGTCTTGTACCGATCCGACTTAACCATACCTGGATTTTCAGGTGTCACGAACTTCTGCTACACGAAATTTTGACAGCTTAAATTCCTAACCTAGGGTATGATGCGGGTATCGAGCGATCGAGCTCAGCACTTCCTATATAAGCCCACCTATGCAAATATTAACACAATACGCCAAAATAGCCTTGAATATCAAATCTTTATTTCATGAATATGAAGAATCAAGTCACGGACTCATGATTTCGAGTACGAAAAGCATATAATCATCATTCGTACATAGGAGTACTACCACAGGCACTAGTATGGAATCAGAATACAAGAGAAGTTATATGGAGTTTTCGGGTGTTGTCTATTATATAAAGGAATTTTCAGATTGATCGCAGGGCATTCTTTCAGCATGTATATACTTCTTACTATACATAAATTTATCAAATGAAGTCACGGTCAGAGAAATAAATTTTACCTCGTACCAATTTCTGCACAATTTTCAATTAATCTACAAGACTGTCATCTACATGCTTTCAAATAAATGCATGAAAGGTAGTCAGTTTGCTAATCGTGGTACTCAGTATTTTGTTAGTGAATAACTCGCCATAGAAACACAGGATCTAATTCAAATTTGATAGACGAAACCCCTTTTTTTTCCGGCATTCAGTGCTACCAATTTAATACATCGTGATCAGTACTCCATAGCCTTATTATGAAAGCAGAGACAACCTAAACTACTAAGGCAAAATATTACAGACTAAAGTCAAGTATATTTTCAGACTATCGAATTAAAAAGGGATTTGTTGGCTCTCGTCACACATCTGATTATTATTATGGGAGTTTATTCGTAAGACATCTATGGATAAAAAAAATTTGATTATAATAAGTTTTATTATTCTAATTGGAGTATCGCTACTAATTTATTTTTACTATTTCCAAAAAAATCAGATTTCCCCAACCATATTCAGACATATTTTCAAGGTAAAAGAAATTTATCCTACAAAACATGGTGGGAGGGAATGGTTCCTCGACAGAAATAATCCAACAAGTGATGGTATATTTGATCCGGGTTCACCGATAAGACAACGAGCCGATGCATCTTGGGAAATAAACGGAAACCTTAGGCCCGGTAACAAATATGAGGATCAAGTTAGAATGACTGTCGGAACACCAAACAGTCAGGAGCAGTGGAAGAATGTGGAGATAACAGGATATGCCAGAGTATTATCAGCTGACTCTAACTCAGATGATTTAGATTGGTATGCAAGAGGTGGAACTCATAGCAGCGATGTTCCTTGTGAGGGTACCGCATTAAAAGGAAGTATTTCTGTTGACGGAGAGGTATCCTGGCTAAAGGAGATATGGCATACCGGAGGTTATACTAGGCCTAAAGATACCCATAAGGTCACAGATTCCATACTTAATAGGTGGGTCGGTTGGAAGGTAGTGATGTATAACATTCATGATAACAAGGCAGTAAAAATGGAGTCATATCTTGATAATAATGATGATAACCATTGGAAAAAGGTATCTGAATTGGTCGATGATGGGGGTTGTATGCGAGAAGTTCAAATGAAGAGTTTTACAGTGCAAATTGCAACAGAGCAAAAGACTATATAATTACGAATTCCGGACCGTTTGTAACATTCCGATCAGATAATATGGACTGGGACTTCGCAGACCTCAGCGTAAGAGAAATCGAGCCACCATCGCAATAGCACTTCAACATACCTTTTCCTTACATTCCAACATGGAAATATCTTTTGATTTGTAGAAATAAAATTCTATAAATCAACAAACATAATCTTGCATCAATACCAAGTATTTGGCAGAGACGTCAAAGAAGTACTGGTTCTAACCCGTAGTCGATCTTAGCATCGAACTGTGAATTGCCTAATTCTAATATCGAGAAATTATATTATTATAAGTCAAAGCAGTATAAATTTGATAGTGTCCATTATGCTATCTAGCGTACAAATCATCAAGATTTAATTTGCCCAAATTAGGTAATGCATCTCAAAAGACAGTCGAGCAATCCCGAAAATCTGTATTATGATAATTATATCAAGTGGGTGTTACCCCATGAATAACTGCTATGGTTTATACTTTATTTGTTTAGACTAGACTGTCAACTTACTTTGGGAATGTGTATGATTTTCATTCCAGTGTTTCAGAAATGCGTCGATATTTCTGTCCAGTGCTTCTTTTGAGTGAAGAAGAAATGATCCACCAAATTCCCAACCCAATTTGTCACATTCCAGACACTCCTTTTGATATGTAGGACTATTACCATGTGCTTCGCCGACAACACATTTTGAAGGATGATCAAGTTCGTAATACCATTTAAACCATGTGAAAGTTAATGGAAATGGTAGTTTGTTACCTGGTTCCAATCTATTAGCCCATTTTGGCGCAAGTTCCTTCAGAGTCAATGGTCTAACTGGGTTTTGTACTTCCAAACCAAAATCAGTAGTGAGTGACATCTAACATATATCTATACAATGTTTGAATATTAAATGTATCTGGCCAAAAACCAGATGTAAAGATCACAGTCTAACGTCGGTAAGACATTGAAATCGCGCTTAGAGCCCTGGTGGTCTGGTTTGAGGGTCATACACATACGATGGTCTAGTTATAAGGTAGCCAATAATGACAAAAATGTTGAAGGTTGAAAGAATCACCTATTGTATGAGCCTTATATCCAAACCATATGTTGATAATCTTCTTATCAAACCTGATAATCTTTGAATTCTAAATCTAGCGGGGATAGGTTTAATTCGCAATTATGATAATTTAAAGGCATGACCTTTAGTCTGAGAAAGGCAATATCGAGTACTCACAGAAACCGCCTCAACAGGACTTTGCATATTATAGGTCTACCGATCTACATTGTGGGATGGACCCTAATGATCGGATTTTTTGCAGGATTAAATACTAATCCTATTATGGGAGTCGCGATATGGTCATTAGCAATTTGTTTTTTCCTGACTGGTCATAAGATAGAAGGTAACTTGAGAGCAATGACACTGATCATATTATTCAAGTACCTGAAGTCAAAGATCTCGATACCATTACTAGCGCGATAATAGTGCTATGCGTCAGTTGGCCAAGACTAAATCCTTCAAGTCATAATTGATATCGTGTTAGAGTACAAACAACTATACTATCTCTCGCTTACTTCACAGGTGTTGTCTCCTTGCACGATTATCGAAGTTTATAGATCTAGCGTTCGTTTTCCCTACGAAGTAAAAGATCAATACATCAGACTATGATTAGGCATGTCAGGAGCCTAGATATCGGATGTCAATAAAAAAAGGGTTGATAATTATAAAAATTGTATACTGGGTAAACTATACCCAGAGGCAAGGTAAATAGCCCTATTTATTATTCTTCTTCTTTTTGCCAGAAGACGCTCTCTTGACTGTTTCAATTGTTTGTGGAGCCGCTTCTTTTACTTGCTGAGCCGTCCCCTTGACTGTTTCGGCAATCTCATGTGCAGCAGTCGTTGTCTCGTCTATAGTACCTAGCAGTATCTCTAATTACACCGCGATCCCTAAGATCTTTTGCAGTTTCATTTATTTCTCTTGTAGTGTCACGCGCAGCAATCATTGCTTCCGAGATTGCAGCGGTAAGTTCATTTATAGCACCACTTTGTCTCAGAACCCGCACAGTATCTCGAGTCTTATTTGAGGCCTCACGAATATTACTAGCGATATTTTTAATAGAGTCTATAGTTTTTTGCGTTTTCTCATCAAGAGTGACAGTTGATTTATCAGTCTCCTCCTCTCTTTCATGTATTGATGATGATGATGACATTACAAGTGTATTCTTATATCTAATACTATTTTAATGTGCGTCGCATGGCAACATAGAATAATCAAATTTTTAGCCATTCTAACCGCAAATCAAGTTTGAAATTTTATAATTCATTAGCCGGCAGGGCTCTGTTCACTTAAGCGGTTTTAGCTCCTTGTTATGATAATCAATAAATAAATTCATCCAATTTTTTACATGTTCTAGTTTGCAATTCCTCAGTCTACAAGGAAAATAGTCATCAAAACATTCTGTTCTATCCTTTACATACTGTATTGTCCTTTCAATCAGACTTTTCTCTCATGAGGAATGAATATGGTGTCTTAGCTTTAGGTATCTACAGGCTTGTGGATACCATGTACCTCCATCTGTGGAAACTGGATGTTTTCCATGAACCTTCGCTAGATTTGAAATAAACCTCTCTGCAATGAGCATGTTTCTTTCCTTTGATATAGATAGTGTTAGAATATTCCTGTTTTCTGGCTCAATAGCAACCCAGAGCCAGACATATTCTGAACCAACTTTAAGCAATGTTTCATCAACTATGTATTCTGATATCCTTTTGCTTTTTGATGATATCTTTATGGGATGATACTTTTGTATCCAATTCCATATTGTTACATGGTTTCGTTTGATGTAATAAGACAATCGTTGAGCCGTTCTTCTAAGCGATAAGCCTGAAAAATACAAATACATACCACAACATACGTATTCTGGAGGCGTTTTATTTCTAGTAAGCACAAACGGAATAAGGCGTCTTCAAGCTATAGATTTATCGTTAAGTGAACAGAGCCGCTGGCAGTAAGGACATACTTAAATCAAAGCCTAGGAATTTTCTCTCATGGCTGAAAGTGAGTTCCTGGTAACATTCATGCTTAGTTTTAGCCTGTTATTAGTTGTCATATCTGCAGTACAGCGTTACACTAGAAACTTTATCATACCCGGGGTAACAATCCTGATGTTTCTTGGGGCAATCCTGACCTCAGTTCCTAATGTTGGTTTCAAAATTGAGGAATTTTACAAATTTATTGAACAGATTCCTGATATCATATTACTAGTTATTATTCCGATTTTAATTTTTGAATCTGGACGCAAATTAAAGATAGGACAGATAAAAAAAGAAGCTGTCCCAGTTGGTTTTTTTGCAATCATTGGAGTAATAATAACTATCATAATTATAGGATTAGGAGTTACTAGTGTATTTCACGTTCCATTTATAGATGCCTTGCTATTTGGGACTATTCTGGCAGCCACTGATCCTGTAGCTGTAGGTATCATATTCAAAAAATTTCCGATTCCATACAAACTCAATACAATCATTGAGGGAGAGTCATTATTTAATGATGCGACTGGAGTTATCTCTTTTAATGTTATTAAAGGAATAATCTTCTCAGGTGTTGCCTATTCCTTACTGGATGTGTCTCTCTCTTTTATCTGGTCAATGGTAGGTGCAATTGCTCTTGGTACCGGAATCGGTTGGATTGGGGGAAAAATACTTAACAAATGGAAGGCTGATGGATACGTCGATTTCACATTTTCCTTAGGTCTGGCAATAGGTGGATATATTATCGCTGACCACTATCTACACGTTTCTGGGGTAGTTACCACTTTGTTTACTGCAATGCTTATCATTACCAAACATAAAGAGATTTCAACTGGAGTCAGAAAACAGTTTCACAAATACTGGGACTACCTAGGTTTTATCACAAACAGCGTCTTGTTCTTCCTTGTTGGCATTCCTTTGCTTACGGTGGAAAAAGCTGAAAGTGTCGGCGTTACACTATTCCTTATTGTAGTTGCTCCTTTTGCAGTTATGATGATATCGAGAGCTATGGTAGTTTACGGTGGAAGTATATTCTTAAGAATCTTTAGAGTTAGAATCCCTCTTCAATGGCAAAATATCCTTACGCTTGGAGGGTTAAGAGGAGGCATGGCAGTAGCATTAGTTCTCTCACTTGCTGCAAATTATCAATTCAAGGAACTATTTATCAGTTTGATTATACCCCTAATTGCGATTAACCTGGTAGTTAACCCTATTTTATTAAATCAGTACCTGAAAAAATCAAGCATTACAAAGAATACATGAAAAGTGAACTTTATGGATCCAATGCAAATAAAAAAAGACTTATTATTCAAGGAAGTATCTAATTCGACAGCTCTCGGTTTAGCATTTATTTTTATCAAAAATTTAATCTAGTGTATGACTATATGAATATAAAAAAAGAGAGATAATTCACAAACCAAAAAACTGGTTATGAGATATCATAAATGCTGCTTACTAAACTAGAATAACATCTCAAGTAAACCTATAGTTGATGATTGAGAATTTGATATATCCGATAATCGGGTTCGTAGGAACTTTATTGGGACTTGAGGCAGCATGGCACTTTACAGCTTGCAGGATACCTGACAGATCAATAAAACCCTGTGTCTACAGACAGGTAAAGTTAGCTCTTGCCAGGGCAGCATAGTTGAGAGTGAGAATAGATATTGGCTACTAGACTGTCGGGGAGGCTCCTTATAGTCGATGACGAACCAGATGTTAACATAGCTTTAGCCAAGGTATTAGAACGATATGGGTTCACGGTCGATTCGTATCGGAATCCGCTCAGTGCTTTAGATAACTTTAAGCGTCATTATTATGACCTAGCAATTCTGGATATTAAAATGCCTGGAATGAATGGTTTTTCACTTTATAGGGAAATTAAGAGGCTGGACAAGGGTCTGAAGATCTGTTTTCTTACAGCGGGAGAAATGTATTACGGAGTTTATTCTGATATACTTTCCTCATTACCAGCCAATCATTTCATACGAAAGCCGATTGAAAATCAAGAGCTTTTGTATCGTATTAACGAAATCCTAGGAGGTACTGTAGATCTTGCTAAAGGTAATTCATACTGGATTGAGACCATAATTTAAGCTTAAAACTAACACAGTTCAGATGTTTTATTTATCAATCTATTGAAATTTTATTTTTATAGAGTATAAAGCATTACTACCAAACTGAACTAGATTTCATTATATTAATGCGGAAGTGGTTATTGAGCTGCCATTGCAACTGAACCCTATTCCACTGATTAGTCATTCTTTACAAGTAAATTATTGATATCTGTCAAGATTATAAATAATACATACAGAATACAACTTTCATAGATTAATTGTAGGCACCCGACTTCACTATAAGCCATGAACTCGTCCTAGACTAATTCCTATTGTGCTTAAATCTGAAATTATTTAACTGGTCTAGATTACTAATAATAATGATGATAATAATAATAATAATAATAATAATATTGATACTAATGCTAATAATGTTAATAAATCTAAGAAACAATCCAATGCCCTTAAATTTGCGACTATATTAATTATAATAGAACACCACTTGACAGTTTCACGCGAGAATTTGAATGATATCGAAAGGATTATGGTTTTGCGTGATCCAGACGATATAATAAAGACGTATTTATCTATACTCAATAATATAAAGGGCAAATGGAGTCATTTTGCAGATATTAATTCAGTTTCACAATTGCCCTTTATGTTTGATAAAATAAGGGAGATAATGTTATGCGCTAAAGGAAGTCGCGAAATAAGGCTTAGGTTTATTACTGAAATTACTAAAGATAATCTAGAATTCTGCAAACAGGTTGCCGATACTGTGGAGGTCAGGCATTTAGAAGGAGTCAAAGGTAACTTTGCAATTAACGATTATGAATACATTTCTGTATCGACAACTGAAAGCCAGTCAGAATTAGAATCACCGGTAGCAACAAAAACAAGAACAACAACAATTCCATGTGCAGTCTATAGCAACGTGAAAGAAGACATACAACAGCATCAACGGATATTTGAAATTCTATGGAACAGGGCAATCCCGGCCAAGCAAATGATTAAGGAGATGGAAGAAGGGAGCATCCAGCTATCAAACCAGGATAATTGATGATAGTCAGGAAATATCTAAGGCACTTTATCGTTTATTTGCTAACTCTAATGAATTAGATATTTGTTTAACACCCGGAGGATTGCAATATACTTACGACCATTTCTTTGAAGTGATCAAAAAGCTTTGGCAGAAGGATCAGCAGGAAGATGGAAAACATAGTGGTATAAGATATGTTACTAGCATCGGTAAAGACGAAGTGGGTTTAGCTAAAAAATTTATGGATGCAGGTATACGCATAAGACATGTAAAAAGCCTGCCACCTATGAGCTTTGTAGTGTCAGATAGCGAAATAGCAGCGACCATAGAAAAGATGGAAAGTTTCAAGATGGTTCAAAGCTTGCTGCTCAGTAGCGAACCAGCTTATGCCAACCATTTTAAAACAATATTTAAAGAGATATGGAAAAACGGAATTGATCTAGACGAAAGGATTAACGACATTAAAGCCGGAGCAGACTTATCAGATATTGAAGTTATTCATAGGTCGCCTAGAGCACGAGTTATTTACTTCGACCTGGTAAAGTCTGCCGAAAAACAAGTACTTCTGCTATTTCCTACAACAGGGGCCTTTATCCGTCAACAGAGGATGGGAGTCATACGATTATGTGAGGAAAGAGCTAAGCAGGGTAATGTACATGTTAGGATATTATTGCCTGCAGACAAATTAACAGAACAAACTATACAAACTTTGAGACAAGATTATCCTGATCATATCAGTATTAGATACATAGAAAAAGCTATAGGTACAAAGGCCACAATTTTAGTTGTTGATAATATGTTTTCCTTGGTGATGGAGCTTAAGGATGACTCAAAACAAACCTTCGATGAGGCAATAGGACTATCAACTTATTCTAATAGCAAAGCAGGAGTCTTGTCCTACGCAGCAATATTTGAGAAATTATGGCATCAATCCGAGCTATACGATAAAGTCAAGGAAACAAACAGGCTACTTGAATCTGCAAACGCTCGCCTAGAGCTGCATCAAAAGATGCAGCAAGAATTCGTTAATGTGGCGGCACACGAACTACGTACTCCGATTCAGCCTATTCTTGGCATGATAGATGTTATTCGCTCAAGAAAAGAACTGACGAATAATGGAGAGCTGAATTCCTATCTCGCTTTAATTGACCGGAATGCTCAAAGATTGAAGCGGCTAGCAGAAAACCTTTTAGACGTTGCACGAATAGAGGGCCAGTCACTTGTACTACATAAAGAGCATATAAATCTAAACAGGGCAGTCTCCGATACTATTCAAAATGATATTAGGGATCACATCAACTCTAGCAACCGGGTGCCAGTAATTTTTCAGCCCTTTGAAAATGGTGAAATTATTTATGTGGAAGCAGAAAAGGAGAGAGTTATTCAAGTTATTGCAAATTTGATAAGTAACTCTATCAAGTTTACCAAGGATGGAACTATAGTAGTTAGTTTGTACAAGAGTACAGATGGTAAGCAAGCGATAGTTAGCATTAAGGACAGTGGTACTGGTATAGATCAAGAAATCTTTCCAAGGCTATTTGGTAAATTTGCTACAAATTCATTCCAAGGTACAGGCTTGGGACTGTTTATCTCCAAAAACATTATCGAAGGGCACGGAGGCAAAATTTGGGCTCAAAACAATAGTGATGGTATAGGAGCTACATTTGCCTTTAGTTTACCGTTAGCTAATAAGATTACGACTATCAGATAAACTAGTAATAGAATCGTGCCCATCGTTATCAGAAATCATCATATTCATATGTTGTTTTATATAATTTCATCCTGAATCGATAACGTACGTCTCAGGTACACAACTGGTAAAGATCTTAGCAACTTGAGTGAGTTTATTTTCTCGCTGCTTCCTAAAACTTAATATCTTTTGGTTGTACCCACGTCGTAGTTATTATAATAAATGTATTCAATTTACAGTATTGCTTTCACTCCTAAGCAGGTGGGGTTTTAGCTATTTTTACGTGTACCTGAAATAGTATCCCTATTATAGTAATAGCATAGATAAATAAATTGTTTTATACATCTACGTCGTTATGATGTTCTATATAGATACCGTGCATTTATTCGTCTATACTTAGAACTAAATGAAGGACTATAACCAAGTTACTACTAAGATAATTGACAGCTCGCCGTCTAACCTGCTGACGGTTATAGTCGGACAGATAAGCAGAGTACGTTACTGAGATCAAACATTTGCTAGTTAGGTTAGATGTTGTTAGATCTGTCATATCAAATTTCACTATCCACTCAAATAGCCTAAAGTCTGTGGAGTATAAACTTGCAATCATAATTCTTGCCGGGAAAATTAGTCAGAATTATACTGAAAACTCCTGAGTTCACACACTGGCAGTAAATGTTTGTACAGATCCATTCCTTATTGAGAAGTCTTAATTGGGATATTGTATATTTTATTCACTATGAAATATTATCTTCTTGGTAAGAGCGGGCTACGGGTTTCTGAAATCTGTCTTGGGACGATGACCTTTGGAGAAGAATGGGGATGGGGCTCGCCCAAAGAAGAAAGTCGAGAAGTATTCAAAAAATATGCTGATTCTGGTGGAAATTTTATCGATACTGCTAGTAATTACACGGCCGGGACTAGCGAAAAGTACCTAGGCGAGTTTATTGCTGAAGATAGAGACAGATTCGTGATAGCGACTAAATACACATCAAATATCAGAGCAGGCGATCCTAATGCTGGTGGAAATCAACGTAAGAATCTGATGCAATCGTTGGAAAGGAGCCTAAAGAGTCTAAATACCGACTATATTGACCTTTATTGGATTCATGCCTGGGACAAGATGACCCCAATAGAAGAGACGATGCGTGCTCTTGATGATATGGTCAAATTAGGTAAAGTATTGTATATCGGGGTTTCGGACGCACCAGCTTGGATCGTATCTCAAGCCAATACCCTTGCACATCTCCGAGGCTGGACAGAATTTATCGGCATCCAGATTGAATATAGCTTAATCGAACGAACCTCCGAACGCGAGCTTCTTCCTATGGCAAGGGCGCTAGACATCGGAGTAACTGCTTGGTCTCCATTAGGAGGAGGGGTACTAACTGGTAAATATAATAATACAAGTGGAGCACAAGTGACCAAAGGAAAGGAAGATGCTGGCTCTAGTAACACTGACAGCATCAATAGTAAAAGCAGGCTAGATATAGCACGGAGGTCAGGAATGGCAGAGTTGGCAGATATGATGCTGACTGAGCGAAATCTTCTAATCGCAGAGGAAGTTCTCAAGATTTCTAAAGAGATTGGACACTCTCCTGCTCAAGTAGCTCTAAATTGGGTTAGACAGCAAAATACATTCCAGAAACTTCCAAACAAAATAATACCAATAATAGGTGCCCGAAATACAAAACATTTGGATGACAATTTGGCATGTGTGGATTTTGAACTGTCTGATAAGCAAATGCAAAGATTAAATGAAATTAGCAGAATTGAACTAGGATTTCCACACGATTTCCTCGCCTCAGAGTTTATTCAGAATGTACTTTATGGTGGGACTTACAATTCAACTCATAGCCATAGAAAATAATCTTGTCGTAAAAGACCTCGGCACAAACGAAAGTGCAAATGAATAAATTCATTTCATTTACAGTATTCTTATTTTTGTCATGCCTAGCGAACGCTACTCCTTACGTATGACTCTCAAGTTAACAATAATAACTCAATCGATTCAGTGTCAGCTAAAATACCTGCATTAGAATTAATTAAAAAAATTAGGTAGCCTAGACAAATAGTGGTTAGTCAGGTTAGATAGTATTCGCTGCACGGCCCAGTATTTACCTCAATTCCCCTAGATGGTCGGCAAATGGATTTGACCAGGTTTGCTATAATGGAGGTCACCGTTAGAATACAATTCATTTGGAATTATACACGATTCGCTGGATGGTTATAACCTAGATTCGTAGTCTCTGCTTTATTCTATGTATGAGGAAGAACATCAACATCAAGAATATTCACGTAACCTCGAACAGTAAGTAGAGGGGATTTAAATTTCTGTAGCTAGTCAGCCAGTCGTTAAAGCTCATTTCAGCTGGTTTTCTTATTCAAAAATGATAACATCATCTTTAGCCTATCTTCATGTGCAAAACATAATGACCAGCCATATTTTTCTAACTCGAGACCGGAACTAATATCCAGATCTGACGCTTTATTAATTAACATCTTACTTATTGTCACCGCGTTCAGGCTATTCTTCGAAATCATCCTTGCTAATTCGATGCATTCATCTATCAATTTCTTTTTCAGTAGTTTAGCGGCTGCCAGCCTGTTATCTGCAACAGAATACTTTTCGTCTGTATTGTTGATATTATCCTGTGGTTCAGCTCCCTGTTCTGATTCCGTCACTATATTCACTAGCTTATTGACCAGTCCAGTTTGAAGGGCTTCATCAGCCCCAATCATCCTACCTGTATAAATCAACTCTTTTGCTTTGGAAACTCTTAGTAACCTCAGCATCCTTTGTGTCCCTCCCCATCCAGGAGGTATTCCTACCTTCACTTCAGTCTGGCCTATTTTTGCATTACTAGATGCGATTCTGATATCACAAGCCAGAGCTATCTCGCATCCGCCTCCAAGAGCATAGCCATTGATTGCAGCAATAACAGGCCTTGGCAAATTTTCTATTTTATTTAGAAGATTATGAATTGTAGTTGCATATCGTTCAGCCTCAATCGGACTTAGATTTACTACATAGTTCAGGTCTGCACCAGCGCAAAATGACCTTTCTCCTGCTCCAGTAATAATCACCGCCCTAATGTTATCATCCAAACCAACTGCATCAATGGTGTTTGAAAGTTCTGCAATTACATCTATATTAATGGCGTTTAATACTTCAGGCCTATTAATTTTTATGATGACGATACCATTATTATCGTCCAATCGCTCAGTTTCAATAAGGGTCATCGTTAATCAATAACGAGAACGAGACCTAAATTAAGGTGGTGTTTGAATATACAACATCAGTCTAGCATCTAAGAATTTTAAATTAAATTAAAAATAGACTAAATTAAATTAAACTAATAATAACCGAATAGGGCTTCAAACTGTCTATCTATTTATCAGATTCTGAACTAGTTCCTACTCAAACAAGAAACAAAAAAAGGGGTAAAATATTGGGCGAAATAAGCAATTGACAAAGATCTAACGCAATTATTAATACAACTTCCTAGTAATGACCATTAGCTATACCGGAAGTCGTACATAACACATTACTCTTCTGTAGTACTACTTGAAGTAGCAGGTGCTTCTACTATTACCGGTTCTGCAGTGGCAAACCGATCTCCTACTGAATTTATCTTGACTTTTACTGTATCTTGTCCTACTTTTCCATTCTTAACAAAGACTACAAATCCCTGTATCCTAGCGATACCATCGCCTCTACTACCTGTTTCAGTAATCTTTACATCGTACTCTTTACCTGTCTGTACAGGTTTTTCGAAGCCACCACCGCGATAGCTATTATTATTATAGCCGCCGCCATAGCCTCTTCCGCTTCTTCCGTAACTCATTAATTATTCAAAGCTAAGTATCAACCAAGCTAATAAGAATCAATGCCTATAGAATTGCCAGTATAATGGCGTCGTTATGATAATATTGGTTAATTTAGCGCTGTTCTCCTTATCTATAAGAATAATCATGATGGGCCGCAAACCATTGTTCGTTGTAGCTCATGCATTAGATTAGTCTATTGGCACAAAATGTAAACATGAACGCCAGCTCATTTACTCAAAAGAGGTGTATCTGTGCTCAAAGGAAACTGGATCTATTAGATTGTGTGAAGTATAGGAAACATTTTCCCTACTAATACAAAAAGATGACATCACATCCGTAAAGGTTGGGAACAGAAACGCAAATCTCTGACATTATTAGCTTTTCAAACGCCGTGTTACGTTATACATATGAAGAGCTTATCCAAGTGCTGGAGGCCTACTTGCATACTTTACTTACTTACTTACTTACTTTTGGCTTTGGTATCACTCCATATTTCGTAGTGATACCCACCTAGTAGCGATGAGTAATAGATAGATACTGATTCTTTGTCAAAGGTAGTAATCGTGTCATCGAAGAGTGTGTTGTGGCCCATAATATATGCCAAAGTAAGGTTGGATTTTAACGGGTTTTAAAGTGCTCGGCGGATAATATGAGAGATGGAATACAGATTTACTTACATTTACTTAATATGAAATGATAAATTATCTTCATGGTTACACAATAGAAAATCTGAACGTACCAGACAAATAATTTTCCATTATATTTCTAGTACTGAGTGAATTCTATAGGAAAAAAGGATAGGATCAAAAATTGTGGCTGTCATCTCATGGTCGTTGTCGGTAACGTTGTGGTCTTGCCAAAGAATGACTTAACGTAGGGTCTATAGATATAATAGAGTATGATTGCGTTGATAACGACGTTGAATATGGCTCCTACATTCCCTGTCACAATTGAAACAAGTCCTAACGCTATTCCAATATAAGCTAGTAAGACAGTGATAGTCCATGCCCATCCTCTTCCTTTTAATAAGCCGTAAGCCATAACAAAATATGCTAGACCCAAAGCCAATAGGGCAACACCTGCCCCCACCGACCAGCCAACTAATATTGTGTGAGATATTCCTGAGGATCCTGTATTAGTAACTGTTAAAAACGGAGCGATAGTTGCTGCCGTAATTCCATTTGCAAGAAATGCTATACCACCAATTATGGTAAGTACTGCTAATATAGTAACACCGAACGGTCTGTGTTTATTTTCCTGTTGCATAATAGTACACTTGCGACATTCATATATTTAATGAGTGGGAGTTCTTTGCAACTAAGTCCACATAATAATTACATTGCAATTGGCATATAATCTTTTAACAAAAATATGAGGACATTTAAGATGCAAATAAAAGGTCATTGAAACTAATGCAAACCAATAATTGAGAGAAATTCGTGACACGTGAGACGGGCGGAATATGTCCTATTAATCCATTGATGAAACTCGTGCGTTTTTTGGCTGTGATGGAGTTATGAACTTCCTACCATATATCATGGATTTATGACACCCTGTAAGCTTTTATTGAATCCGCGAAAAATCGTGGCTATTCATTTCTGTTCTTCGAATTTTTTACAATTACATGCCCAATCTCCGCTACCATAGCACTTCATATCCGTGGTTCCGATTCCTTCATGATCAACTTCTTCGTGTCCACAATTAGAACAGACCATTTGTATTATTCCTCCTCCCGATATACTTCCTGCGGAGTTAAATGCTCTTGGTTAGATACCTAATTTAGTTTAAATCAAATGTGGAAAAAGCTTGCTCGATAATGCTGTGCATTATAGCATGACTAAATCTAGCACAGTTATCCTGATAATACTAATCTGCAATTGTAATGCGAGCATTGCATACTCTGCACTATTCTCTTACTATCTACCTTCCTTATCATTAACAAAACAAAAAAGCTTGCTATCGCATCTAATTCAGGCCCAACTGCCAACAAGATTCTTCATACAAATCCCAGCTTTAGATGGCTTAACGATAGTGGTAAGATCGTAATAATGGCTAACAAATAGTCAATATATTATCATTATTATTGTAAGGCATCGTCTCCAAACTCTTTTGACCCGATATCATAAGCTTCAGAAATATCTTTAACAAAGATTTTACCATCTGAGGCTGAGCCTGTACTTAAATTTTTAACAAGATCCTGAACAACCTGTTTTGCCAGCGGATCTGATACTAATACATCGATCTTAGTTCTACTCCCGAATTCTGGAGCGTATTTCTTTCCGTAATTGTACACGTCTGTGACAACCGTAGCTTCTCTTTTCACACGACCTCTGCCTTTTATATCATAAAACATCATTCCACCAACCTTATGTTTATACAGAATGGCATTCACATCAGCGAGTCTTTCATGTGCAACAACGACCTCAATTTGCTTCATATTATCAATTCTAAATCCCAAGTAGATAACTAAGTCTAAGCAGCTCTGTCTACAAATCATAACTGCATTTTGATGCGGCAGCATGATAAACAAGGAAAAGATCAATAATGCAATAATCCTTACAATACCAATGCAACTTTTAATTGATACCTTATTTTTTTAGCCTTGCCTCAAATCCTGAATCAGTGTTGCGAGGCAATTCAACTAACCTGAAGAATAATGTGCACTAGACTACCAATAACCTGGTGTTCATGTAAGAGAGAATAGAAGGAGAAAATTAGTTAGTGTTCATTGTTTTATCCTATCTCACACAGCCAGTAAAGTATGGAGATTTGAAAATCAGTTGGCAATTAAATCAAGAACTGGGAAACTGAAACAGTATCAAAAATCGTATCAGTGAGATAAGCCATGCATTTGATATATGTTAGCCAAACAAAATATTTTCTGACACGAAGTTGGGCTGCAGAAATAGCAAAGTCATGGCACGACTGATCCAGGAGACACTGATTACGTATAAAAAGAAAGTAGGAATTTACCTTGAATCAGTATATCAGTATTTCTACATACCTGTATGTAGGACGATAATTTGGGATATTCTCTAATTAGAACCGACCCCATTAAAATTCTTACGCAATTTTTTCTGTATCGACAACAAAATCCAATGTGTTATCATTTACATCAAACTCCACTCTTTTTAATCCAAACTCTTCAAACAAGAATCTATATTGTTCAGCCATATAAAGCGACCAATTCATTCCCATATCATGTTGTATAACATAAGAATGTCGATTGTAGCTGACTTCGTGTCTATATGGATGACCTGAAATTTTAATCCAAGTTTCTATCACATCTAAAGCCGACTCAATATTGTATTCACTCCTTAGAAGAAGTACAAAATCCTTGGTTTCTTTCTTTGCTATGTATTTGGCAATTAATGATATCTCTTTCTCCGGAAGCCTATTTATGAGGTCAATTAGCAGTCCTCTTCTTACATTTACAAATCCAGCTTTTGCTGCATTAGAATGCCAATCTATATGTCTTCTTATTAAATGACTTACTAATGTATTAACGCTGATATCCTTCTGTTCTGCTTCCCGTCGTAGTTTATCTAAAATAATTCCGTCTAACCGCAAGGTTATACTTTCACTTCGATGTGGCTGAAATTTTGACTCCTTTTTTTCTGATAGATTGGTAATTGTCTCTCAATCATAGTAATGTCAAAGTTCAATAAATTATTTTATGTCAATTTATTATTATACTATCTTATCTAATATCATCGCAGGATAAGTATCTGTTAAAAATCTCGCCCTAACCAAGAATATGCAAAAAATCATATCCGTGTCCTAAGTTTAGCCGACCATTTGTTATCACTGCTATTAGATCTAATTTTCTTGACCGTGGTATACAGACAAAATGACGTCAAAATGATTCTTAAATTCTTGAAGACATTTTTTTAGCTTTCCATCTATCCATATTGAAAAGAAGGAAAGAAATGCTATGTAAATAAGAGAAAAAGGCCAGAGCTATGGGGAAAACAGATATGAAAAGCATATGTGTATATCCCACGATCGGTCTAGCAACCTTCGACAGTAAAAGAAGCCAATATAACTACAATAGGGTTGATAAAGTTAACTGATTTGTATCTTCGGTTATGAACATGCTTACTGTCGATTCCGTAAGAGAGATGCGACCTTATAAATAGTTCAAGAAACAGTTACACGAAGCAATTCAGATTAAAATCAAAGCGAGCTTAAGCAGTCCCTAATTGACTGAATATTCGAAATAGCTTATTTTTGAGGACGGCAAACGAATCTTGTATTCTGAATCTAAGAATTGTAATAACTTATCTCCCAACTGAATGATTTATGCTCATTATGCAATATGAATAAAGTATTTTTAAATAAATATTAAAAAGAGGAAAATCTTTTATCCATGACAGATGTTACAGTATGCTGATGCAAATAAAGGGATTTAGTGATATAAGGTACTGCTTACCTAGCGTCATTATCGAGTAAACGGTTAATATTTAATGGTCAATCTTGAAACGATACTTTTTCCTCAGATTAGTGACAAAAAAATTACATTAGTACTCATTATAACAATTGCTTTTTTTGCTAATAGACACAATGATAAATAACGTTTCAGACTTTCTAGTCCCTCAGTCAACGTCCAAATGGGGTGTTACATTTTTTGTTATGTTAGCAATTGTATTTGCTATATCTCAATATTTATTACTTAGATTTGTATGATGGAAGACAAAAAATATAAGATCAAAATCCCTCCTTATTGATGGTTTACTCTAATCAATATTGTAGATACAAATTGCTAAGAATACTAATCTAGTCTTATCCTAGGTCAGTCGGCTTGTAACATACAATGGTTCACCAACCGATAGTCTTATGGCAATTTGATTCTTAAACTGGCTGACAAAAAGTAGGCAGAGGCTAGATTCGTAACTTAATTGACTTGGGTTTTTATGGAGTACCCTAGTTGTTACTTTGGTTGCGTCATTCACTTATCATAATTGCGCCAAATATGCATCAAGTTTTCCTGTAAAGTTAACGTCTGAGTTCTTGGTTAGATTTTCCCTTGCTCATTTATTGTTAATATGTCAGAAAATAGCATACTAGTCAGTTCCTAGATTATTATTATAGCCTTAGGTCATTCGATTTCAAAATTAGGGCATGGTACAGCATATATTACTACGCGGATAATTTCCAACTTGAGCTTGGGTAGAGTTGTCAGACCTCCATACACGCTTGTGGTTTGCGAAAAGCCTGATGCGGCACGTAGAATAGCCCAAGCCCTGGGTACTTCGCAAATTGAAAGTCTCCCAGAAATAGTCTTTGAGAGTCCCGATCTAGGAGGAAGAAAAGCCAGGGCAGTAACGCCAGTTTTTTGGGCAAAGGGTAGAGAAAATATTCCTTTTGTTATCTGTTCGGCTATAGGTCACCTGTACGGACTCGTAGATCCTAAAGGCAAACGAAGCGAGTATCCAATATTTGATGTGATTTGGAGGCCAATTTCGATCAAGAAAACAAAAGGTACAGATACCAAAAAATTTATTTCAAAACATGAATCAATTATAAGAGCAATTTCCATTCTATCTCAAAAAGCCACAAGGTTTGTTCATGCTTGTGATTATGATCAGGAAGGAGAGGTGATAGGTTATAATATACTGCGTTTTGCATGTGGTAACAAGTACGAATCATCACTAAGGGCAAAATTTTCTACGCTGACTGATGAGGAAATAAGAAATTCATTTGATAATCTGTTAAAGCCAAGCAGAGGACTGGCAGATGCCGGAGTATCCAGACATGTGATTGACTTTATATATGGCGTAAATCTCTCCAGGGCACTTACACAATCTTATAAGATAAGCAATGATAATAAAAAATACTACAACTTAACTATTGGTAGGGTACAGGGACCTACACTTGCGTTTGTCGTGGATAGAGACATTGACATAAGAAAGCATATTCCTATCCCATATTGGACTATATCTGCTGAATTTATCGAAAAAACCGCAAACAGGATAAGGGCAGAATACTTCCAACACAAGGTGGCTACATTGGCCAAGGCTAGATCAATAGTTGATGTATGTACTAACCAAGCTGGTAAGGTTACTGACATTAGTAATCAAAATATTACATTTAACCCGCCTCATCCATTTAATCTGGGCGATCTACAGAATGAGGCCTACCGAGTGTTCAAATTTTCTCCTAGCTATACATTATCCCTTGCAGAAAAATTGTACATCAGTGCATTAATTTCCTATCCTCGAACGTCTAGCCAAAAGCTTCCTCCCTCCATAAACTATACAAAAATTATTTCAGCCGTTTCGAATATTCGTTCATCTTCTACTGACGTTACAAAAACCAATGGTAATAATCACGCAAATGACTCTATTCACCGACCCTATGAAAAACTTGGAGCTAGACTCCTTTCAAAAAAATATCTAGTTCCAAATGAAGGCAGCAAGAATGACCCAGCCCACCCAGCTATTTACCCGACTGGTGAGCAACCAAAACGCACATTCGAAGCCACAGAATTCAAACTCTTTGATTTAATAATAAGAAGATTTCTCGCAACGTTTGGTGATGCGGCAAAGGCAGCGCGTACTACTCTCAAGATCTCAGTTAGAAATGAACACATTTTCATTGCTGAAGAGCAGAAAATGGTATACGAAGGGTGGATGTATTTTTACGCACCATATTCAAGTAAGAGTCTAGTTTCAACGGGACGTGACGTATTACAAATGCTAAAAGTCGGCGATATATTAAAAAATCAAGGGGTATTTATGTTTGAAAAATTCAGTCAACCCCCTGTTCGGTTCAATCAGGCCAGCTTACTTGAAAAGATGGAACAGGAGAAAATCGGGACCAAAGCCACAAGGTCAGAAATAATTGCTACACTATTAAAGAGAAATTACATCAGTACAGTTCAAACAAAAGCCGTCTCCAACAAGCAAGATAACAAGACTCCAAGAATCACTACTGGTATAGAAGCCACAGATCTTGGTTTTGAACTCGTTCAGTCTATGCGCAAGTACAGTCCTGAAATAGTTTCGGTACAGCTAACTAGGTCTATCGAAGAACAACTCGAAGGCGTGGAGTTCGGTAAGACTACGAGTGAGTCTGTAACAGCAGCTGCATCAAACAATCTAAAAAAAGCAATTGTTTCTTTCAAGGGAAATGAAATGGAAATTGGATCAGAGTTATCAAGCGCCATAAGCGGTTCAAGCAAGAAACCTGAAAAACCATTGGTTTTAGGTAAATGCCCTCTATGTAATACCGGAGACCTAAGTATCATTAGATCCAGCATAACGAAGAAGAGATTTGTAGGATGTTCCAACTATGCAACAGGTGTCTGTAAAGCTACTGCCCAGTTACCACAGAAAGGACCGATAAAGTTTACGGGAAAAAAGTGTACTGAATGCGGATGGCCAATAATTACAACTGTATATATAAAATCTGGCAGACACAGCTGGACATTTTGCATAAATTCTCAATGTCCTTCAAAAAAGAGGAGAAATCCAAAAGATAATAAAAAAAAAAAAAAAAATAATAATAATAATAATAATAATAATAATAATAATATCAAGTGAGTAAGCCTTTAATGTTAGGGATCACTCTTACACCTGAATATTCGATATTCGATACAGTCAAAAGTGATATCAAGATTGCCACGGTGACCATTGACTTTTCTGGTTTAGTCAAGGCATCAAAATTCGCAGAGATTGTTGGTACCAACATTTAGAAACTAGACCTTTAGGAAAACATCAATCCTCAGAGAAGCGTCGAACACTTGCAGGCATCTTGCTCGTCCAAACATTTGGCTTGCATTGGGAGTCTGCTAGCTGAAGCCTCAAAGAATTATAGGAAAAAATGGTGCGAAGGAGAAGTAATCTTCCTAATTCTGCCTACTAAATATTAGTAATCCAAGTTACTCTAGCGATGTCTGATAATTGCAGATGTAAATATTCACTAATTTATAAATTACCTAATGGCTAGTTGTAATCTCTAACTAAATGGTATTGATGCAGGACATTGATAAAGATATAACTAAACCCGAAGGAAGAAGCTATCTGAATGTCGCATCTAAGTTATCCGGCTGGAGTTACTAGATAGACCCCATCTATACCATAGAACAGTTTAAGTATTTTATAAGGTAGTAAGTCGGGTATTGAAGATCTATCATAGAATAGAATTTTTAGCTGTTGCAGTAGCTGTTTGTGTTGGATTGGCTATGGAACATCCATCCATATTGGATTCTCAATTAGCACACGCTGTCAAGGTCACAGTGACTTCTTATAATGATGGTTTTGTTGTAGGGAAAAATGATTGTAGGAGTAGAAATTCATATTCCACTACTGGTCATACAACTGTTTGGATAAACGGCTATAATGTTGGCTGGAAATCAGCTGGCTGCATGACACATACAGTAACTGCGACTTCTTATAATGATGGTTTTGTTGTAGGGAAAAATGATTGTAGGAGTAGAAATTCATATTCCACTACTGGTCATACAACTGATTGGATAAACGGCTATAATGTTGGCTGGAAATCAGCTGGCTGCCGTCTACAATCTAGCTAACAGACTATGATTTAGTTATTATATCTACTTCAAAAGACTGAATCGAATATTATTATTATTATTTTGTCAGGAATAGCCACCAAATTGGTATGTATTCAATGTGTCCATACAGAAATTCCTGCTGATTAATCTGTGTTTTCGATATCGAGCAAGCGAATCGTCAAGCAAGCATCATATACTACTATTTTATTTAAAGTCATCTTTGAATAGCCCTTCTTGCAATTCTAATATTCAAGACTTAAGTTTTATGAAACAATTTTGTACTTGTAACAATTGATGCCATGAAGCAGCAATGCAAGGCATTCTGAGACACATCCTAAAATAGTCCAAAGAATCTATCGTGGAAACGGTATCCACAAGTAGCTACGCATAGCAGCCGAGATCTTTCTAAATGATATTGCTTGGATGAGTTTGCTGTCCCCAAGCCATCATAATTAGTCACCGTCATCTTATTATACAGACTACACATATCGGCGCAAAAAGGATTCGGAAAAAGCCGAAATATTTCATAAAATCGAGCCTTATCTGACCTTTCTTAATATCCATCAACTACAAAGACAGGGCGCCGACATAAAAACGAAAGTAGAAGAATTGGAAGAATTGAATCAATCAAAGACAGCGTGAAAAGGTATAGGATGATACTATAGCTCAGCTCTCAGATCAACTTGTGGCTATAACAGTAAGACTGCAAGATCTTGAGAGAAAACAATCGATCTTATAATGATAAAGAGACTACGTATCCATTAATAATAATATAATGAGAAAAAGTCAATGAAAGTAAATATACAATGTGCTATAGAAAGTATATTTAATTCCTATCTATCTACATATTCATACATTGCAGTTTCAAAGCATCAAACCTCTTTTCGTAAGAATAAATTTCTGTTTAATAATTGCGTTGCTTCTACTAGACTAATTCCTTCAAGTCTTTGAACGTCAATATCCAGTAAAAAGGAACAAGTTAGTTTTAGCTTATTACCTTTCTATATAGAAACTTCCGGCAGTAACAGTATTTTACACTCAAACCTAGATCACATAGTTAGAATTCATATATGAGATAGATGCTATATACTATGTATAGATGGACTTTGAACTACTTTACTTAATACCGCCTATGATATTTATTGGACTGTTAATAGCCAGAGCTGGATATTATATGTTATCTGGAATTAATGCGTCCTCTGACGTCAGTGGCGTATTTGTATTGGGAGTCTTGTCAAAGATTGCTGACCGCATTCGAATCAGGAATTAGAAAAAAGGACTGGCAGTTCGAAAACGGACAGTTATCTTCTACGTCGGATTTGAATTGCCAGGCATTCTCAAGTGGACCCTTTGGTAATGACATCCCCAGTGAGTTGCTGATGCGCGCCCATGACTTACATTTGGGCGGTGTCATCTAATCAGTATCTATGTGCATTCAACCAAGCTGGTCTATCCAAATGATACCACCGCTAACGGTTTAAATCCTATCATGTTGATATGGAAACCGCTTCCTGCAGGTGTGTTAGTGTAGGACTGAGCGCTTTAAGTCCTATCATAATGATGTAGAAACTCGGGTACGGAAAACAATGAGCTTCGTTCATCCAGCCGTTACCGCAACTGACTATTTAAATAAAAATTAGGGAATATACTTTATATGCTCTTCATTCTGTTATTTCGCATGGAACCCGCACGCTTTTGGAATCGTAGAAAGAGATTGTTCTGACCGTTTCATAAAAGGAGCCTTTTTCTTACATATCAGAATAGAATAAGGACTAAAGTATGTTTATTGGTCTTGGAAAAGTTTGGGAAAGAATGATACATAAAGACCAATCAACGTACTTAGTAATGGTAAGTGTAATCTAAGAATTTCCATCACAGGTATCAATTCCGAAACTTTTGGAGGTGTTGTAATCGGTGGTCTAATAAGATTTGTCAATTTTGCTAGAGTTTTCGATAACGTCAAAAGTTCCTCTGGCGAATAGATTTCTTGTATTGAAGTCATAAAATCAGCAGTGTTTATACTGGAAGTATTAACTACCTTTTTTCTGCTTGATTTCCTGGGGCTCACATCTATTATCGAAGACAGTTCTATATAGGCATACTAGTTGATATCAAAGAATTAAAAGTAAGATGAATGAGGATACTGAAGTTGAAGGTGGACCAGGAGATATTATTGTAAAACCGTCTGGACACAATTCATGGGTTGTTGGGGATGAACCCTGTATAATGATTGACTTTACTAGTATGAAAGATTTTACAAAGAACGTATGAAGTAGAGCTTCTAGTAGTTTTCAGTCCGCCATACCCTATTTAAGTGATTCTTAGCACCCCGTAACTGTAGGCACGACTGTCAATAACATTCAAAGATTTGAACACCAACGACGAATAAATCTTCATTTGACGGAAGTGAGATAGTGTTAGTTGTGATGTCACATGTGTGATCTAAAAATTCATCAATTCCTAAGGAATTCATATTATTTGAATGCATTTTTTGGTGTGCCTCATGATAGATATGCACCTAATGTGGGTACATCATTGTTTATCATTGTCTATCTATATCAACATACATGTGTACAGAAAATCCAATATTGTACAATGTACCAAAACTTATTGGACTTTTTTACACTAAAATAATGCTTGAAATTTTCACCTTTAACAAGGTTAACTAATGATTATAAAGCATATGTTACAGATTCCATAAATGAAAAAATACAATAATACTAAGACCGTCTTATCTGTATCTAACAAATCAGCAATATTGGTATTTATTGTTGCCGCACTAATGATTTCTACTGGTGCTATTTATTTTATTGTTGCCTCCCAAGACTACTCTGAACTTTCGCAATCAGTATCTACATTAGCTAATAGCAGTAACAATAGTAATGAAAACAAGGAAGCTGTAGATACAATTGCAACTGTAAATGAAATGATATTTTTTATAGTAATTGGTACAGCATATATTGCAGCTGGAATATGGATGATGGAGAACAAATACTATAGTAAAATACCGTATGTCGTAGCTGCTATAGGCTCAATAGCACTCATTGCATTCTATATCTCCACAAGAACAACAAATATTCCTTCTATAGGAATACAAGGGGATGTAGGTACAATAGATATCCTTTCCAAAGTTCTGCAAGCAGCTATAGCTGGTGTATCGATATACATTGTCAGAACGTCAACAATAGTATGGAGAAGTGCTACAACAACAAGAGCAGCACCATCCTCCCCTGCTGAAATGTTAGAACATGAAATGCGAAAAATCCAACTAGCGGCGAAATCTAAAAAGTGAACAGGATAACCCCTAATTTATCCAATTTTTCATCCTGCTATCTTTATAGATATGACTATTACAGATTACGTACTATAAATTGGACGATTGTTTATACGCATAACAAAACTAGAGCAATTACGATGATGATCCTAGAGACACAAAATTTGCTTTATGTAATTGTAATATCAGCCAATTAGACTTTAAAAGGCCATGAAGGAGAGCCTAACAACACATCGGTATAAACTGAATATTAGGTTAATCAAAATTCTTTAAACGAACTTTTAAAACTGCATTCAGAATTTGTCTTTATGCTTTAACCAGGTCTCCGTAAAAGATGCATACGACGAATTGGAAATTGTGTTAGTCAAATTCATATTTTTTATGGTTCAAAAATAAATAAATTTTTAAATAAACTATATTCTTGGGGTGATCAACAACAACTTATACTATCTCATGATAATATCGGTTCTTTTATTCTAATGCTTTCGATTAATTTCTCAAGATAGCCTAGACATCGTTCGAAATACGGAATTGCTTTCATATTGGTTTTTGTATAATTAGCTAATACTTCAAAAGCTTCCTGAGATATTAAGGAATTTCCTAATGAATAATTTCTTAGTTGCCTTATAGTCCAATACCAGTTACCGTATTGATTTGCCTTATCTAAATCATTTAACAGATCAATACTCTTAGTTTCAGCTGATAATGCGCTTTGGATTTTGTCTATTTCAATCCTGTCAGATGGGACCATCAAGCCAAATTTATCATTTATCTTAAATAGAAGAGAGTCAACCGTTCCAATCATTTGACTAAGAAATGAGTCCGTCTCTATTTCTGCACTTGTTCGGAATTCGCTTGATGTAAGATCGTTATATCTCAATTCAATATCTTGTAAATTCTTTAAATGTTGTTGGCAGGCATAAAGCTTAAAGCCTATTCTGTCAGTCTGGAATCTTGAAAAATCTTCAGTAGACAAATCACTCACAGAGCTAACTTGAACTCAGTGATATTTAGTTTTATTACAGGATCATTTCTGGCTGACAAATGATAATAATCTAGTTCTATGAATAGAAAAAGAGGTCAAAACAAGCTGTGACTTTGGGAAGCTTTGTACATCAAAGCTCATGTTGCCCCAAACTTTTTTTGAGAACGTTCTCTCCATTTTATAAAATGGTACAGATCAAGATGGTAATATAGACATAATAGTTGGTGAATGATTGTAAAATTTGTTGTTGTGACTATCACTTCTTTCGTTTGCCTTTAGAGGGTTTTGTCGCGGGGCCTTTTCAACAATTTCGATATCTAGTTATTGACTTTAGTAGCAAATCCAAAAGTGAAAGGGCAAGAACCGCATTAGTAAAAAATAAAGCTAAAAAAGTAATCAGAGAACTTGCGCCAAATAATCCTGTATACTATGAAAAATTAAGGGAGAGGCTAAAAAAAATTCTTCCAGTAATGATCGTATAATAATTTATGTGGATCTAAAAAATGTGCCAACATTAGCTGCCATCCCTTACGTAAAGGAAGTCAATCCACATAAACCATTGTGCTCATTTAATAATGTAGCTGCTCAGATCCTAAATCTAGATAAAATCCAGAATCCTAGTTCCCTTGACGGCAGAGGCCAGATAATTGCTATTGCCGATACTAGATTGGATATACGAATCAGCAATTCCGGTATTTTTTTGCGTTTCTTCTTCATAGATCGACAATTTGTCGTTCTTCTCCTTAGGCCTAGTCTTTTTTTCCATTTATTTAGACAATATCGTTCTGTACCATGAATTGAGATAAGTCTTTGTGCTATTGTTCTCGTAAGGCAACTTAATTTTTTCACAGATAGACTCAATATTTAAAACTACACACTCGAATGAATCCTTGTTTGTAGACTGCGGCATTTGGCGCGCCATTGATAGACATGTCCTACTTTTATCAATGCCAAGGCGTCAGTCTATGCATTTTATGTCTCGATTTAAAAAAGGTTTTTAAATTGGCGCCCCGCACATCTGTATTAGAAGACACTTTTCCGATATAATTAAACTGGACGTGTCAAAATCCGATACTGTCCGATGTGTTAAAACTTACTGGTGATTGACTGAATTAAATACACTAGTTCACATCCATTAATCGCTACTATCTATAGATATCAATTTCTGAGCACCTTATAGCACCTTAAATATTACATCCATATTCAACTAGCGTACATCAACTACAAAGAAAGGGCGCTGATATACAACAAAGATAGAGGAATTGGAAGATCTCAATCAGTCGCTAAGAAGACTGAAGAGGAATTGGAAAATAAGGTAAATGAAAGCTGAGAAAGAATGATAAGATTGATCCTTGCATACATAGATACATGTTAATCACTCAACTGTCACATTAAAAGGAAGTGTAACTATCTATCCTCCCATGCGCTTTACTGGCAGCCAGGTAGATTCTTTATCTTTTCCTGGGTAATCATGTTGAATGTAGATATCAAGTGAGCCATCTGTGTTGTTCTTTAATCCTTAGTATATTTGCCTATATTATAACGATTGATAGGATTTTCTACAATTTCTTATTTGATTGATTGAAGGACGATTTCTTATTATACAATGTCAACGAATAGATCGTGAGAAAAACAATATGCTATGTGACAATTGTGGCAAAGATACAAAATACCTTGTACGAGTCGTATCTGAACAGGATGTGAATAGTGGTATGAGCAGTAGAGGTACTGAGCCCAGAACAGAAGCTCTGCCAGTGGATCAACAATGGTGTCTTAGTTGCATTAATCAGCAGTAACAGTATTTGTTACCGTATTTTGATACAGTAATAATAGAAAATATATGCAAACTCATTAATCTGATAAGGTACCTCTTCCTGGCGATACTATCCAGTTAGATAATTTAGAGATCAAAGATTAAACATCACTGCTTAGCAGGACCTTCATTCGTCTCATCCGCCCTGCGCTTTTGTCAGTATTGTCGCGATTAGGAAACCTGCCAGCAACGCCATTCCTTTACCAATTCCTTCCTTCTTGAATGCTTCTGGGATCATAGACTCCCTCACATCACCAGGATGGCACCAGCCGCGAATGCTATAGATATTGAAATTATAGCGGGGCTCGTATTAGATAGTAGTCCATAGCCAATCGTTGTTGATATGGTTCCTATGACAATGGCTACAGACCACAATGCAAGTATGTATTTTCTACTTAGTCCAGAGGACTTCATATCGTTAGTTGAAGCTAATCCCACAGGAAGGTTTGAGACAAAGATTGCTACCAGAAACGCTACATTTATTGTACCTCCTGCCGCAAGTGTAACTCCAGGCACTGCATTTTCGGGTATGTTGTCCATGACAGATCCAATGAATAATGATCGCCCTGACGCGGGTTTACTGTCACTGGGAATTTTGCGATCAGATCCGTTTATGTGTCCATTTTTAGAGGCTATAGATTTTGACTTTCTCTCAAGAATTAGATTTGCTATGCTATATGAAACACCTCCCAAGATGAATCCAGTTGCCGTTGTTAAGATCTCCCAGTGATTTATATTAGAAGTCTTATCAGGAAAAGATATATTTTGCGTACTGATTTAATGTCTGACTATCAGCTGGGTGTCCTCTAGTAGCCATACTCTCTAATCGCTCATACCCAGGATGAGGAGTTATTACTCTAATTACGCTAGTCTAACTTAGGAACGAGATTAACCAAATACTCTAAGGCAACTGCAATAATCTTAAATCTGACCTCTATCTCCTTGATCATATGAATATCTTTCCTCCCCTTGAACAAAAACTAGATCCTTTCAAGTTTTATGCAACAATGAGAAAATCCAATCCCATATCTTATGACGACAAGAATAAACTTTGGGGAGTATTCCGGTATTATGATGTTCAATCAATCCTGGGTGATTATACTCATTTCTCTTCAAAGCCACCTATCCCAGAGTCCCCAGAGAGGTAAACAACTACAGGATGAAAGTAGACAAGTAGCTTTCTCTCGTCCTAGCTTGCTCAAATCCGATCCTCCATACCATAGGATATTACGGGGAGTAATTGCATCAGCCTTTACGCCAATGGCAATAGCTAGACTAGAAAGCCGTATCGAGGATGTAGCGAATCACTTGATAGATAAAGTGATCAAAAACGGGCGTATGGATCTTATATCAGACCTAGCATATCCATTACCAGTAACAGTTATCGCAGAACTACTTGGAGTTCCAGTAGAGGATCGTAATATTTTTCAAGTCTGGGCAGACAAGTTGGTTTCATCAGCGGGTGGCGAGCTTAATGAAGAGTCAGAATCAACAAAGAATTTGATCACAATTCAATCTGAAATGGACGAATACTTTGGACCAATAATAGATAAGAGATCCAAAGATCCACATCAGGATCTCATAAGCAACCTGATAAAGGCTGAGGCCGATGGTAATCACTTGAATAAAGAAGAAATACTTGCATTTTGTACTCTCTTGCTTCTTGCCGGTCACGTGACTACTGTCAATCTTATAGGAAATGCAGTACTCTCACTTCTTCAATATCAGGAACAGTTTGCACTTTTAAAAAGAGATGCGTCCTACTCTTTACTTCCCTCTGTGATAGAAGAGACACTGCGCTATCGCTCTCCGGTGCAGGCAGTATTCCGAATTACAAACCGGGGTGCAAAAGTTGCAGAGCAGCCCATAGAACCAGGACAGGGTGTCATCGTATGGCTTGGGTCTGCAAACCATGATGAAAAAGTATTTCCCAATCCTGACAGATTTGATATTTCAAGAAGCCCACATGGTCATTCTCATGTGGGATTTGGAAATGGGATCCATTTTTGTCTGGGCGCACCTCTAGCAAGGCTTGAAGGAAAGCTAGCCCTCAAAGTAGTTCTCGAACGTCTAAAGGACCTTCAGTTTGATTATAAACAAGATAGTGACTTGGAGGGTTTACCACAAAACATACAACCATTGCGCAGTGTATTCTTCCATGGTGTATCGGCCTTGCCCTTAAAATTTAGCTAAAGCATACCGCTCGGGCTAATGCGATTAGGACATTTTGACTATGAAATCTCACCTCTGGTATCAAATCGCTAGTAATGGATCCTGATTGGCGATTGATATCTACTTTGTAACCATGAAGTATAGATACACATTTTTAAACGCAATTTTTTCACAGTAATACTAAAATCAAGGATATTGCTTAATTATCATATATGGCAACGGCGTGTCTAGCTAGTTTTGCTATTTTAGCAGGCGGGTTATCCCTCGTTTATGGCCTAGGCTGGTATAAAAATAGAAAGTTTAAAAGACGAATTACTAGACGTGTTAAAGCTGTAGATTATCTCCCTGAACAACCAGCAACGAACTAACCAGATAATCCGTTAACCAGCTCACCAACTAACCAACTAAATATGACTTCTCATAGTTCAATACCTAATCATTCAGTTTGTCCTGAGCAGTAAAAAGGGGGGGCCTGTGTTGTTTAGCCAAGTAGAGCAACCCTTTGCAATTCGCGGCTAATTCGAATGCAAAATTTGCAAAGATTTTACAATCAAGTCTAATTCCTTCTATAAAATTGCATTAATCCGTGATAAAAGATTTATTCACCAACATCCTTATGAATAGCAGGACAGGGAAGCGAACAATGTCTAATTCGAATTCTGATTTAAATGAAAGCCCTAATCACTTTCTAGTACTTGATGCCATTACAAGAAGTGTTGGTAACCTGGAGAAGATTGCAAAAGTCACTAAATTGTCTAAAGAAGAAGTGGAATCGATTATTAATGATTTATTAACTCAGAGATTGATAGTCAAGGTCGAGAAAAAGGGCTTTTTCAGGAAGAAAGTCAACCTGGGGGTAACTGAAATAGGGCTCAAACTACTCAACGCAAAAAAACAAGAGTTAGAAGAAAAAAGACAGCAAATGCAGCAGTCATTTGATAATGGTAACGGTACTCAATTACAAAGCTACATGGATGCAAATAGAATGTGGATACCTTTGATGTTGTTCTCAGGTATAATGGACGTTATGTTTTTCACGTCAATGATGTCTTTTATGGGAATGGGTATGAATCCAATAGAGAGTGCACTAACATCAGGTGATAGCGGTGTACAAGATACTGGGACAAATTCTGGTGAGGCGCACCAGGTTGACGATCACGGCGGGTCAGCAGATACTGCCGGTGATGGTGCAGGTGGTGGTGGTGGTGATAATATTGATGGATCTGGCGTTGATTCCGGCGGTTACGACACTGGCGGTTTTGATGGATTCGATGGTGGAGGATTTGACAGTTTCTAGAAAATGCAGTAACTTTATATCTTGTACAAGTGTTAATTGCTAAAGTGTCTTATTACGCCAAGCACTCGAGTAAAAGTAATAATAATTGAAAAATAATCAAATTATATTTGCATGGTTGTCTTTTCAGTCATAAACATTAATTGCGCATGCCAATGATATTGCTTCTGGCATTGACTATTTTAACCCGTGATACAGGTCTGGTATTCCAATCACTATTCTGCGGTAATTAGGTATCAGTTTCAAAAATTATCCACGAATTTTCTGATACTATGAGATATCAAATTACCCTATTCAACAGGCATTATTCAATGTAAATGATATTTTGTTGATATGTAATGCTGATATGATATTGTTCGTAGATATAAGGCTCAAGGTTTCATCGACGTACAAATTTTGGTACTTTCAAGGCATAGTGAAACAGCATTGATAGTTCACCGCTATCTACTCATTTACGCTCATTGCGATTATAAGGGATCCGACACAATTTGGAGGCCCAAGATAGGATCAAGTTATTAATATTGGAAATATCAACAAGTCGTTGGTCGGGGTTCGGTGGGATTCTGTCCCCGCATGTATAGGGGATTCGATTCTTTTGATTATTTAGCTTTTTCTTTTAAAGCCAAGAAAAACAGAACGGTATAATGTAAGCAAAAATTATTTAATTTAAGACATATTGTCATTCTTTGGAAAGACTAGTCAACAACAGCTACAGAACTGTATAAATAGATAGCATAGATACTCATGATATATAATTCGAAACAAACAGATACGACAACCAAGACAACTATACTTTAATTATGAATACTACGAAGAGCACAAATGAAAAGGCTTTCAACTTTGTAAAAATTTTCGAACCTCCTCGAAAGCCAAGACATGATGGAATAATAGAGATAAGGGGTCCTTATTACAGTGCCGTTACTATCACATATCTTCAAGATTTATTGGATATGTGGGGAGATTATATCGATGGTTTCAAGTTTGCCGGCGGTTCTCAAAGGCTCCTATCTATTGAAATACTGAAAAAGATTATCGACATCTGCCATAAGTATGATGTTTATATTTCGACTGGCGGTTTTATAGAAAGAGTAATAGTACAAGGCTCTGGGGCAGTTGACAGGTATTTGGAAGAATGTAAATCATTAGGTTTTGATGTAGTTGAAGTTTCAAGTGGTCTTGCACCAATCCCATTAAGAGATAAAGTGGAAATAGTAAAGCAGGTAAAGAAAATGGGTATGAAGCCCAAGCCTGAAGTATCAATGATGTATGGTGCTGGAGCTGGGACACATATTTCAGGATATAAAACAAAGTTGAAGACACTCGAACGATCTCTTGGATGAAATAGATATGCATCAGAGCGCTGGTGCTGAAATTATGATGATTGAGTCTGAAGGGATAACGGAGGATTTGCCCCCAGAAGAATGGAGGATAGATGTTATCACTGAGCTGAATAAAAAATTTGGTTTTAATTGGTTTATGTTTGAAGCTTCAGATCCACCTGTGTTTAAATGGTATCTTAAGCAATTTGGACCTAGCGTGAATTTGTTTATAAATCATTCCCAAATAGTTGAATTTACTGCTTGGAAGACTCAGTTATGGGGAGACATAGACATTTGGAAAGATAAGACTCTATCATACAAAACACTTGAGTAAATAAGTGGCTATAAACAGACTGCATTACTTTAGATTATTTACATAAATATTGCAGTATATGTCTAATGCTAATAATAGAGATATCTTCATATTCCTTTTTTGGATAAGTCTCCCTTTGCAAACATTGTCTTTAGAATCTTAAGGCCTCGCAAATCTAAACACACTAAATGGACATGTAATCTGTAATGAGGTGGATTCCTGAGCGACAATCCTTGCTTGATAAATAAAATATGCGATGATGTACAATAATATGAAAATATGGCATCAAGAACAGGTCAAGAAATTCGTCTCAAGCAATATCCTAAAGGAACGCCTACTGAAGACATATTTGAGCTAGCTAAAGTAGATGTTCCAGAACCAAAGGAAGGAGAATTCTTAATACGCAATATATGGATGTCTGTAGACCCATATATGCGTGGACGGATGAGAAGTCCTCAAGAAACTAAGAGTTACATCTCGTCATTTCAACTAAATAAACCTCTTGATGGTGCATGTGTAGGTCAGATTATAGAATCTAAGAATAAAGATTTTACAGTAGGAGAATATGTTCTTGGGAGCTGTGGTTGGAGGGAAAATTGGCTTTCAAATGGTAGTGATATTTTGAAAATTAATTCAAAAATTGCGCCAATACAGTCGTTTTTAGGCGTATTAGGTATGACCGGCCTTACTGCATATGTAGGACTTTTCAAAATAGGGAAATTAAAAGAAGGCAAGGATACAGTGTTTGTTTCAGCTGCATCAGGAGCAGTAGGATCTGTTGTAGCCCAGATAGCAAAGATAAAAGGCTGTCATGTAGTAGGAAGTGCAGGTTCTGAAGAAAAGGTAGAGTGTTAGTAGATCAGGCCAAGTTAGATCATGCTTTTAACTATAAAAACATAGGCGAAAATAATAACCTCTCTTCTGAGCTAAAAAAGGCCTGTGCAGAAGGAATTGATCTCTATTTTGATAACGTCGGTGGAAAACATCTAGAAGCAGCAATAGATAATATGAAGACATTTGGAAGAATTGTGCTTTGTGGTATGATATCACAATATAATGCTGTTGCGCCTTATGCTTTACCAAACTTATTTCTGGCCATAACAAACAGACTTAGATTGCATGGATCTATCGTAAGAGATCATTACGATATGCTAAATGAGTTTCATTCTTCGATGATTAAATGGATTAATGAAGGAAAAATTAAGTGGAAGGAAACAATTGTTGAAGGATTAGAAAATGCACCTAATGCATTTATTGGCTTATTTAATGGGGAAAACTTTGGCAAGATGCTGGTAAAAATTGGAACTGAGGCAGAAGTAGAGATTTAATCCGAAAATGATTTCGTGAACTGATTATTTGCGGGGAAGCCAATTATCTATGTTGTCATCTTAGATTCCTATTTTATGTCTAATACATTTCCACCTTTTAGGTATTAGCATTGCATAGTAATCTATCTATAAAATGTAGCGTTGGCGCGCGCCTTATGATAGATTTGCACACAACCTCATCTATATCAATACTATGATGCTAGGCTGAAGATGGTATAAAATGAAGAATAAAAATAAAATGCAGAACAATACAAAATAAGATCACCCAAATTTTTGGCGAATCTCAACGGATGAATACATAATGTTTCCAAAGGAATTTAATCAAAAGTTATCAGGCAACAATGCATTGCTTGCATAGAATTTTGTTTCATTTTATCCTATCCGATCATATGAAGAGACTAATCAAATATCATCGATACATATTAAGGGTCATAAAATAGCAATTGAAATGAATAAAGTATAGGAGTAATTGGCTACGTTATGATACTTTTAGAAAAATTGAGAATATCCTTAAATCCTTTAACGATATCTTATTTCAGCATCAAATAGATTAACGGTCGTATCAATAGGTCTGTTGTTATCACTTAAATTACAATAAACAATTAGATTACTATCTTCTTATTTCCATTCCCAGCCTATAGTCATACCATTTCCTGCTTTATCTATTTGGTCTTTGAATATCACTACCAAACCCCTAACAATGCTCAGTTTACCGTTTGGGGTTGTAGGGAAAAAATACAGCACCATTGTCCTTTGTTGATCCATTAGTATTTTCATGTCCTAGAGAGTAAAAATTGTATGTTCCTTTTACCCATCAGTTGAAGTCATAGCTGCATGTTCTCTGTTCTAGGCGTCTTCAAGGACATTAAGAGGGAACTACATCCAAGTTTTTGTGAGTTGGTGGAAGCGTTCTATTCAAGTAGAATGACGAAAGTGAAAAGGCATGATGGACGGGGCAGCTGATCAGCGACAGCAGCGGAAGCAACGAAAAGGTAATTCTGTATACTAGCGCGTTATCGTAGCACAGGACATACTACATCAGCACTAATATCGTAAAATATTCTTAAACTTTCAAGATCGCTATGTCGGAACTGATAAAATAGTAATTCTAAATATACAAGGTGACGATATATATTGAGCCTGTTGTACAAAGGCAAGCTGTTGCGTAAAAACATCAATATTTCCCTAGTTGGATTCGCCTTATTTTCCAGCATTTTCGGGATTTTGGTAACAACGTCATCAACATTTGTCCAAACATCGGATGCCGCAATGTATAAAGTAACAGGAGGAGGAAGCCTTAATGTTATTCTACAACCCTCTCCGTTTCCAGTTATAAAAGGATCACAAACAAATCTCAAAGTTAGTTTTGACCAAAAAGGAAGTAGTGCGGCACAGGCCCACGTCGATTACGATCTCACAATTATTAAGGATGGCAAACAAGTTTTTCAGTTATCATCGCAAGCAGGATATCCAAACCAACCACTACATACTGCTGAAGGTATAGTTACCATACCTTATACCTTTCAACAAACAGGACCTTACGTTATTAACATTACTGTATATGGGTTTCTCTTCAATCCGATAAAACCTGAAACTACACAATTTACGATAAGTGCAAATTAGTTGGCGTTATTATACCGATCTTGTCTACATCCTTGTAGGTTCTGCTTAACGGATTCTCTCTATTCGTAGTGCTTGATGGTTACTTGTTCTTGTTTCAAGTCAATCTAGAGTATCTCCTTTGAATCCTGGGAATATTCGGCGCCTTTAAAATTTGATGATGCGCCATGCAATGAACTCCTATTGCTCCAATAAAAAGAGGTTCTTTGATGAAGTAAAGAAATGGATAAAGATTTTCGAATTAATAATTTTAACCAATCTATTACATAGTCCTCCTACATTAACGCATACATTCCTCTTATTGCAACCTGAGTATGCCCGCTGTACAAATAAACCTTATGTCGGACATGCAATTAATATCCAGGATATTGGATACAGAAAGGATTTTAGCATATGTTGTGACCTTGATGGTCGTAGGACAGTTATCATATCCGATGTCCATTATATTGTTATCACATCTGATTATAAGGCAATTGTTACAAACGCTACCAACCTCCATTAACCGTAGATTTTTGTTACCAGAAAGGTTAAGAATGAGTATTACCCTCTCTGAAAGAGGTAATATGAAAGAAGAACGCAATCTATCTTTAGGTTCATTTTTATCATTGGCTATTTTTGCAGGCCTACTTATATCTAGTATCGGTACCACCTCCTTCCTCGTCCAAAAGCAGGCATTTGGACAAGGTTTTATAAAAAACCAACCTCAATCTACGCCTTTCCCTGGAATGAATTTTTCAAAGCCCAAAGATGTATGGAGTAAAAACGGCGTTTTGAAAACTACCATCACAGCAGATTATCAAGTGGGGAAGGTTGACAACAAGACAATCACTGCTATGGTTTATAATGGTTCTCTTCCAGGGCCTACCTTGCATGTCTATCCCGGAGATAGACTGGAAATTAATTTGATAAATAATCTCAATGAGCCTACCAATGTCCATTTTCATGGATTTCATGTGTCTCCCGCAAATAATTCGGATAATATATTTCTGGAAGTTGCTCCTGGTAAGACACAGCATTATACTGTCTATATTCCAAAAGATCATCCTTGAGGTACTGACTGGTATCATCCACATTTACATGGGCTTACGTATGCCCAAGTTTCGGCAGGTATGTCTGGGCTGCTTATTGTCGAAGGGTTACAAAAGTTATTGCCAAAGCCGTTACAGAATATCACAACACAGAACTTTGCCATCAGAGATTTTCCATTTGACCCTTTATTCCAAACTACACGTAATATGAGTAATACACTTACAGGTCACGAAAGACTAACCGTTAACGGAGGAATCAACCCACAGGTCAACATTAAATCCGGAGAGACTCAGTTATGGCGTATAGCAAACATCGGTTCTGAGAACTACGTCTCAGTCGGACTCACTGGCCACAAATTCCATATTATAGCAGAAGATGGATATCCGGTTTGGAAAGTACGGGAAAATAATACTCTTTTTCTTCCTTCTGGAAAGCGGTTTGATGTATTAGTAACTGGGACAGGTAACGGATCTTTTCCATTAAGCGTTGTTAACGACGCATTTAATGATCATCCGTTGGGTACGGTCCTTGCGACTGCACACGTACAAGGTAACCAAAAAGATGTGAATATTATTCCAACAACTTTACGGACATTTTCCAGCGAGCAGAAAGACTTGAGTAATGCGACCATTGCTGCCTCACAGAGTCCTTTATTGGCAATCAGACGACAGAAACTGGATATACACGATAAATAACAGGACGTTTGATCCTAACAGATTAGATTATAAAGTAAAGCTTGGAACTGTAGAGGAGTGGAAGCGAATAGGCCATGACCCCAAGGTATCCGGCAATTTTCATCCATTCCACATTCATACGAATCACTTTCAGGTAATGTCAGTTAATGGAAAACCATATAACGCTCACGGATACCAAGATACAGTTATGATTCCAACTGCTCCAGGTAGTGTGGTTATTAGAATACCATTTAATGATTATGTGGGAAAATCCGTCTTTCACTGCCATCTGCTCTTCCACGAGGACTATGGAATGATGGGTGACTTTGAGATCGTCAAATAGGTGAGATTGGCATGTTGGAAAAGACAAATATTTCCCAAAAAGTCGCAGTCGTATCTTTGTTCATAGTTTCAAATCTTTGCCGCAGCCGGACTCACAACAGTGACCTTTCTTTCAGATTCAATTGTAGTAGCACAAAGCCTAGGAAATGACCCACTTTCGAGTTGTGTCAAGACAGTTGGGGACGCGTTTGTGGGGAAGACAATTGGCGATAATCAAAATTGGACTAAAAGTACACAGAACTTCGTCTCCTTATTAATTACCGACAACACAGTAAAATTACTAAATGAAAATGTTGTTCATGATGGTTTTCCAGGAGATCCAGCAAAACCAATAACTGATATGGCCGGGATATGGGGTATGCTGAATAATGGAAATATGACTCAGTGGGACAGATTTCATTTGTTTCCGATGCAGGTTATTCATAACTTGGCATCCGCGCGACCAGAGTTTACCCAACTACAACAGATTATGCTAAGTAGATGCATCAGTGATAAGGTCAACACTTTAGGCCCTACTCCTGTGTATTAGGCCCATCGCCTTTTTAGGAACGAAATCCCCTAATACTTCCTTTTCTTGTTTATTTTGAATTTTTTATACTTAGCTGGTCTACTACATATTACTATAATAAATAACAATCGATCCTGACTGTGAATATTAGAGATGTGCTTATAAGAAAGAATGAGAGAAGCAGTGATCTAATTGAATGAGGGATTATTGATATTTTCTTGACATATGACATATATATTTAAGCAGTCAGAAAAATGTAATCGATGTATCAATACAGTCTAATGGAGCAGATTTGGTAGATAAAGCATTCAATACAAGTACTGTTAATGTTAAAGTAAGAGATACAGTAGTATGGACCAACAATGATCCTGTTATTCAGACAATAGTTGAAGGAAGTCATCGCTTCCTTCAACTATAATCTTAGGTCCAATTAATATGAAGGTGGTGTGTAAAAAATATGGATATTTCTCTAGTTGCATTCGTCTTATTTCTCAGCATTTTCGGGATTTTGGTAACAACGTCATTCATCAGTCATTACAGTGAGGGGGCAGCTTGGCTCTGCTCCTTCTGATCTAATGGCTGGTACAGATGCTGTTGTATTAGCTAGTTCTGTTGTTGTATTAGCTAGTTCGTACTGTTTTATTGCCAACAACTGGTGTTGGTGGTGGTGGTGCTGGTGCACTACCAGGTACAAGTTGTGCCATGGCGAGGTTTTGTTGTAACGGCAAGATATTAGGCAAAATCGCGAACAGTACCGCTCCGATACTTAACACTATGCTAAAAGAAGATCCAGATTTCATCTCGTAACATAGAGAACGCGAATTATATAAAAGATTATCACTGATAGGGGCTCTGTAGAAACCATGTATTGAACACCATTAGAGCTTTGTACGAGCATAATCCAGTATGGATGTTGAAAGAATCAAGATATGTTAGATTGGCAAATACTACGTATCGTGTCTAAGAAGTTCAGGGATACTATTGTTTCTTCACAGAAAGAGCAATCATGTATTTATGATGTGGTAGCATTTGATATTGCTCACAATACAACAGTATGAAGGTAAGAGTTATAGAATGTTTGTCGAATGGCTGATTGAAGCCTATTACCTTAGATTATTTTAGGATTATAACGTATTCCTCATTTTACAACACTGCAAAAGTTTACAGATAGAATCAATAATGCGTTGCTTGAAAGATAATCTCCTCATTCATTGTAATAAGCGGTACCAAGCATATCATTGTAGGAATAGATTCAACAGGATTCAAGATAACTCACGCTTCACAGTATTATGCTGAACGAACAGAAGCAAGAAGAAAACATGCAAATTATCTTTTGGAGCAGATGTATCGCAACAAATTATCTGTAACAGTAGGATAAGACGAGCTCTTAGCAAGACATGATAATATAGATTTTAGACCAGTTGATTGCGTTATCTGCGTTTATGCATGATGAATATAAAGAAAAACATTTAAAAACAAACGATGAGAAAACCATCTACAAAAAAATGCTGAATGACATACTAAATTATAACACATCATGCAATTAATTACTAAACGATGCAATCTGAAATTAAGTATAAGCATGAAGAAAGATGACAAATTTTTTTTTTAAATTTGGTTAAGCATGGTGTAAATTTGATATTGGAGATAAATCTAGATAATAACAAAATTCTCAGACTTGTTGAAGGAGATATAACAGAAAGAAATGTTGATGTCATAGTAAATGCTGCAAATTCTTACTTAAAACACGGCGGAGGAGTTGCAGACTGCCATCTAGGAAAAGGTGGAGCAGTTATTCAGGATGAAAGTGACATGATAATCACAGCTGGAGGTCTTGTTCCAGCTGGATCAGCCGTAATAACTACGGCTGGAAGGTTACCATGTAAAGCAATAATACACACAGTAGGTCCAAGAATGGGTGAAGGAAATGAAGATTACAAGCTGAAGAAAAGCAGTTAGAAGTAGCCTTTTATTAGCATCCAGAAAAAGGCTTTACAAGTATTTCGATGCCAGCGATAAGTTCTGGGATATTTGGCTTTCCTAAGGACAGGTGTGCAAGTATACTTGTTGAAGAATCTAAAACGTTTCTTGAAGGATAATATAATAATAATAACACACAAAACAGCAACATCAGCAATACCAACACACAATCAAAATTGCACATTATAGAATTTTGCATATTTGATAATGAAACTGCAGTCCACTTTGAAAAAGAACTTGCCAATATCAAGAATTAAATGCATATGTATTTACAAGCAATATTGTTTAAGTAGAAAACATATTATGAATAACGGCTACAATAAGAAAGAACAACAACTACAGGCACAAAGACAGTATCCTTTTGAGAGATTTGCTTCAGTTAGAAGTTATACGGGTTTTGACTTTCTTAAGAAGATCCATCATGGCTATTATATATTGCCGATACAAATGGACAATTTAACGTATGGAGACAACGCTCTAACTTAAGTTCTGATGGTGAGCGATATGCATCTTATCAGACTAACTAATTTTATTGACGACACAGTTACGGCATATTTTTCCTTCTCCTGTAGACAATAGCATTATTTTCTTTGCAGACCATCAGGGAACAGAAAACTTTCAAATTTACAAGATTAAAGATGCATTTTCCTCTTGGCCAGAACCAATAACTCAGAATTTAAAAGTAAGGCATGAATGGGGAACTGAATGTTTTAGTCATAATGGCAAATACATTGCATATGGATTAAATGAAGATAATCCGTCAAACATGCTTGTGTATATAAAGGATATTACTAATGTTGACAGTAGCAAAATTTGTATTACCGACAATATAGAAGGTTGGTATATACCTGGATATTGGTCTCCAGATAACAAAAAACTAAATTGTTCTCAAGCTACTAGTTACCTTTACTGATTATGTAATTTGGCTTCTTTACATAGAAACTAGTGAGATGGTAAAGGTCATACCATCAGAGGATAAAATGCAGAAAGGCCGGTTTACTGTAGGACCATGGTCTCCAGACGGAAAAGGCTTCTATGTAATATCTGATTTAGAAAGAGAATTTGCAAATTTAGCATTTTACGATATTGATAAATCAAAACTTGAGTGGATATTAACACCGCGGTATGATATAGAATTAGTTGATTTAGTTCAGATGGTACATTACTGGCCTGGACTGAAAATATAGACGGATACAGTAGAATATTTATTAAAAATTTAGGCAATGGACAAACTGAAGAAATTACAAATTTATCATCAAATGGAGTTATAGAGGATTTAAAACTATCGCCAGATGGAAATAGAATTGGTATTATGATGACAACTCCAACCTCTCCATCTGATATATACGTTATAGATATTAATATGAACAATAAAAAAGAAGAATACAAAACAAAAAAAGAAAAAGTAGTGTTCAAAAGCTCAGTCATTCATTTTTAGCAAATATACCAGAGAATATATTGATAAGGCCAGAATTAATTAAATACAAGAGTTTTGATGGACTTGAGATTTCAGCATTTTCTGTACAAGCCAAAGGAAGAACGACACAGGGTTGTAGACAATAAAGCTACAAAATTTGGGGCTATACTATCAATTCATGGTGGTCCTAGTGCGCAGGAAAGGCCATCGTATGATTATTCTGGACTTTATCAATATTTTTTAAATAATCGGTTAGTAGTTATTACCCCTAATTTCCGCGGCAGCACTGGTTACGGCAAAAGCTTTGAGAAAAAAATATACCATGACTGCGGTGGAGATGAACTACATAGATTTAGAATATGCAATAAAATGGTTGAAATCACAAGATTGGATTGATGCTAATAGACTAGGCGTATTTGGTGCTAGTTTTGGGGGTTTTGCAACATTAAGTTGCATAACTAGATTACCACAATATAACTGGAATGGAGCGGTAGACATAGTAGGTCCAAGTAATCTTGTGACTTTTGCCAAAGCAGTACCAGAACACTGGAAACGATTTATGGGAGAATTAGTTGGAGATCCTGAGAAGGAAGAACATTTCCTCAAAGAAAGATCTCCTATTACATATGTAGACCTGATCAGTCCAACAACCAGTCTACTTGTAATACAAGGAGCTGAATGATCGAAGAGTAGTGAAAAATGAATCTGATCAAAATAGTTGAAAGATTAAAGGGCAAAAATATGGATATAGAATATATGGTTTTTGAAAGATGAAGGACACGGCTTTACCAAATATAGCAACCTTGTAAAGGCTCTGAAGAGATCTGCAGAATTCCTGGTAAATAAATTATCTATCTAATAATATTAACAAGTAGATAGGGTGGAAAACCTGTTGTGTACTTTGATTGTATTATTAATTAATGCTAGAGTATCAGATGAGGAGAAGGAGAAGGAAAGAATAAACAAACAAATAAAGGATGCAGCTGGGTTTGTTTACCAACAGATAGATTAATAAAAAAATGACCAAAGGAGATAATGATAATACATTTGGATAAATCCATATCACAAAAAGAAGCATGGGAGATTATCAAACCTGTTTGTAGGGAATTATATGATCTAGCAAAAGCAGGAAACATACAATTTGCATCAGGAATTTATAACGAGAGTAATGGAACATACAAAATTAATTTAAAATGCAGTCGCATACATTTAGCATCAAGAGGCTTTAAAGATAGCATTGGAGATATAGAGTACGAAGAAGGAAATATTAGAATTGGTCTGAGAGCAAATGGTATTCCTGCAAATCTGTTTATCGAACTGATTTAACATTAATGGACGATATCTTGGCAGTTTGGTAGTGTGGATGGGTAATAGAGGCCTATATTGTGCCTTGGATTATTTTTGATGTCAAATAATAATAGATGTATCTATCAGCTTGAACTAGCGCATGAATACTATAACTTCCGTGGAATTCTCATACTACTCTTCATATTAGACAGAATATTGGTTGTCCAGTAATAGACTGCTAACTAGGCATGTTTATATTTCCAGTAGATATTTAGGCATCTAATTTCGTTATTCGGAACTACCGATATATGGTTGGAATGCTTTTGTAGGCTTTATCCCTTCCAAACAAATAGGTATTGTAGCCTTATGTAGTTGTGACCCTACTGATGCTGATATGAGTAGCCTTGGTTTTGTATTACTACATCTAACAGGGGCAGAGAATCTGACTGCAAAGACTGAGAGTCAAATTCATACATACAACCGCAGGTCTTAGTTAGAAAAGTCCAACGATATTCGTGTGATATAATTACCCTATTTGTAATGGATCAGGTCAAAGTGAAAATAACGAGACAGCGTTTCCGGACATTAATAAATCCTTAGAGTGATTGTCAAGCTCCAGCCTTTTAACGAATTTTATATAAGCACCCATATCGCAAAGGGGCCAATCGCTACCATATAAAAGCCGATGCGGGTCACCTACATACCTTAATAATTCATTTATTTTACGAGCATAATAAATTTCATCATAAGTTGAAATATCGCCTACAAACAATCCAGAAATGTCTGCATAAACATTTTTATTCTTAAATAATACCTCTTGACAATCCACAGTCCAAGGATTGCCTAAATGACAAATTACGATCTTCAGTTCGGGATTGTCAACTGCAACTTCATCTATATTTAGAGGATGGGCGAATCTTATTTTCGCGTTACTGGCATAGGTATCTCCAGTATGAATCATCACCGGTTTTTTATATTCTATACAAATATCATATATGCCCTGATATCTTTTATCATACGGGTAATAGTGCTCATAACCACAGTAAAGTTTTATCCCTTCAATCAGATCGTCTTTAAACCAATTTCTATACTCGCTTAGGGAACTAGGGCCATTATCGATAGTGAAGGAGGCAACAACTCCAATTCTACTTTCATATTTTTTGGCATGTTTAATGATTTGGGCTGTAGATGGTCTATTCTGATTGACCTTATATGATGAAAGTATTAATGAATAATTTATATTTTGGCTGTCCATTGCTTGGAGCAGTGCGCTAATCTTTGCCTCGAGAGATTTGGCGACATCACCGCGTTGAGGATAATGGTTGACATGGACGTGACAATCAACGATTTTCACGGAATATATTTACACCCTGTTTGGTTTGCTTCTCTCAACAATACGATAGGTAGGGTTTTGCCATTCTATAAGACTTGCAAAATTCAAAGAACGTCTGTCGAGAAGATAATTAGGCAGAACTTTGATATACTTGAACCCATTTTTGAGTTGAAAAGATAAAACAGGATCTTGCAATTCCCCTCTGACGACTTTTTCTGCAAACTCCTTAGCAGACATCATATGCGAATACTTGCAATAATCGTATAATCTGCCACCGGCTAAAATCCTTCTAAGATTTAGCCTCATGGCCAATTCCTTTCTGGCGTCATATAACATAGTTCCAATGCCCATATTTCGAAATTCAGGATGTGTTGAAAGGTCGGCACCATATAATGTATCTCCACTGGCATTGTGATTTGAAAATAATCCATTTCCAGTTATTTCAAACCAGTCGTGTTCCTCATATTTTGAGCTGAGTGATATTATAAGACTACTGGATGACCCCACTATTTTGCCATCGATTTCTGCTAGTAGTTGTCCATCAGGAAATATCTCAATATGATTTCGAAGGTATGAGCTAGGAAAGATCATGCCATCCTTTGCCATATCTGCAAAAGATTTCCTTTGCAACTGTACTATCTGGGGGATGTCATTCTCTTTAAAATTTCGTATTATGATACTTTTAGAATCCAAATTGTTATCAACACTACGATTTTGTTTCATTTTAGAAGGAAATAGTATGTGCTTCAGTCAATCAAATAAATCTATGGACCTTCTATCTCTTAAAAGATATATTTATGTATTCCAGGTCACCTAAAATTTGACCTAAATAAATGTATAAATCTATTAATACTAAATATCTGAGAATTACGTCGAGTCGAAAATAGAATTGATTTTAACGCCAGTTACCGGTGTTCCATTAGGGCGGTGTATCTCAATAAGGTGCTAAGTAATTTTTTTTAAATACTTTTAACAATTGCGTTGCTGAGAATGAATTAAGCTTGGATAAGTCTTTTTTAGATGGCAAACAACAGATCCTTCTGTGACGGCTCCCAAGACAAATGGTCTGATTAGACAATGGGAATAATCAGTGAATCAGGATTGTATTCTAGACATTTTCCTGAGATAAACCCAACCTGTTCAATAGGAGCTGACTATACTTTTTCTATCAATAGATCTACACTATAAAGATAAACTGTTCGCAAACGCTACACAAGCATCCAAGGACAACCTATACATTATTACCCTATTCTACTCTATTGTGGTTTCCTTACGCTTCAGTAGACATGCTACCTTTGTCGAGACGAATTTTATGCTGTGATACAGATGGATCTGTTCTCTGTCACAGTCCAGACAATTCAGCGTAAAAATCAAAGCATCGTAAATAACATTTAACTCCTCTGTTGTAAAACGCTTATGCTAAATAACGAACCACTCTGCAACGAGTAATTTTATTTAAGTCTTAGTGACAACTTGCTACGGCACAAATCATTATAATCCTAAAACAAGAATGGTCAATATGATTAATAATAGATCATTATTTAGTACTTAATTACTTATTCTGTCGGCCCTAATGATTGATATCTATAGATAGTAGCAGCTGTTAACGCACTAGTCGTATTTAGTTCTGTTAATATCCAAGATTTTCGATAAATCGTGTGGAGTCTAATTCTTCTAATATCTGGCATAATTAACTTGGAAGAGCGTCCTCGAATATAGCGTTATGAAATATTTCAGTTTAAAAACATTGTCTAAAGTGAGACATCGAACGTATAGCCTAATCCTCAATATATAGAAAATGATGTTAGAATACCATCTGTTATGAGGAAGCAAAGAAAAGTATAGTTACTAGACAAGGTGATAGACCTACCGACCTCCTCCAGGTAATCCGAGGACTTTAGTTGGCGAACGATAGTTGGCATAAATATGAATTCCTTCATTTGTTGTTACATTTACTGTGCTGACTATGGTGTCTGGCTTTGGATAAAAATAAAACGATTGGCCAGCTTCTAGGGAAGACAAGTTCTGTATATCTCTTTTTCCTTGTACCACAGTTATACCAGTAACTGGTTTTAATCCAATATTTGTCAATCTTATTCTATATTGAGTACCTGCCATATCTGTAGTATCTTTTGTTGGATCCACTTGAAGTCCGAATTCAGGCCTATTAATCTGCACATTATAAAAGTAAACTGCAAAGATTAGTCCAACAATTGATATCACGGTATAATAGATGTATCGCCTAACCATCTTATGATAATTGTGATTAGCGTATAAAATATCTTTTGAGCAAATTATTTCCATTTGTATGTCCTCTAAGTCTACCGTTCGTGATAGAAAAGGGGGAAAGAAACAGTTAATCTTGTCTCCTGGTTTGGACATTCGATTCAATTTACGATCAAATATTTATCTAACGATTGTTGAAACATTCTTAAACATTTAAATCGAATTGGGGGCGTAGATTGCGTAAATTCTGGCCTATCCTCGGGCTGGTGAACGACTCGAGATCTGAATGAATAATATCGACGACCATGGCTAGGTGAACAACACGATAAACCATTTACTTTAAACCATATTGTCTGACAAGTCGCTTATTTGTCAAGTTTATCACATCAAGCTTTATCTAGTTAGTATCTCAAGATTGAAAGTTTTCTGTCATCGAGGTACCTACCTAAGGCCGATAGGAAATTGTGTAATTTAAGAAATTCACTTATATCGGGACAAATATTATCTGGTACGCGCTGAATGATAGATGGTTTACTTTGAACTTCCCAGTAAGAAAGAGTTGGATTCAATAGATAGCAAGGAAAGGTTAAATATATTTCGACAGTATTTCGCGGCAAGCCGCTACGATCGTCTAATTATTCAAAAATGCTTACTAAGCTCGGCATATAACGAGGCCAGCTTTTACGAAGTAAAGGACATGGAAAAAGAGCATGATGAAAACTATTATGATAAGGTTAAGACTATTAAAGAATATGGATTTATTGATGAGTTCATCATAGCGGTTAAAGAGGAGGAACAAGCTATTCAGAAAATAATCGAAGCTTACGACAAGAGAATGAGGATGTCAAGCCTTTAGTTATTACTGATATCTTTTTAAGAGTAATCGGGCTAGACATACTTTAGATCGTTAAATTGAATAACTGCAATAACCAAATCAGATTGAATCGACGATTCTGAGGGGGCCAATCTTGGTTATTTAATTGGTTCTATTCATAGTATAATTAGATATATTGCAAGACAAGAAATTTCATGTGATAGGCCAATGTAAAATCATATTCAGTCATTTAGGTTTCTAGTATTTTTTTGTTCAAGCTGCATTTTCATGCCATATTTGGGCCGTAGCGTGATTAGAGGTTTGAGGCTCAACCTTGTGATTTGACTCATGTAACATTCTCCACCGCCTACAAACAGTAGCTACAATCAATATGCCTTCCATCCATGCGAATGCCTCACCTATACATCCTCTTATACCACCTCCAAACGGAAAGTAGCTGAACCTGGGGAGCTCACTTCTAGTCTCTCTAGTCCACCGCTCGGGATAAAAAAGGTCTGGCTCAGGAAAATATTTGGGATTACGATGCATGACGTACTGACTCATTAGAATTATTGATTTGGCAGGTATTACATAACCATCAAGGTTATAATCATTTATGGCTTGACGTCCAAGAGTCCATGCCGGTGGATAAAGTCTCATAGACTCTCTGACGATCTTTTCTGTATATTCAAGATTTGGTATATCATCCACGGTAGGAATTCTCAGGTAGAGGCTACTTGCTTCCTGTTTGCTACCACCATTACCTTTACCATTACCGTTACCTAGTACCGATTTTAGTTCCTCATATAGTTTGGCTTCGACTGATGGATATTCAGACAGCAAATAAAACGTCCAAGTAAGCGCATTTGCAGTAGTTTCATGACCGGCCAAAAAGATTGTCATGACTTCGTCTCTTAGCTGAGTGTCAGTCATTCGTTTAATTCCAGCATCTGAATCCTGAGCTTCCAGCAATGTGTACAATAAATCTGACTTTGATGTCTCATTAGCTGTGTTATTCCGATGTTCCTGAATCATATTGAATACTATAGAGTCTAATCTCTTCTTTGCTTTTTGAAAGCCCTTGTTGATGGGTAGTATAGGAATCTTTTCAATAAGTTCTCCAAATGGCATGAGCAAACGATTAAAGTATTCAGCACACGTCAGCAAGTCATCGCCTACTTGATTCCCTTCAGCTGATTGAATGTCAGAGCCCAGAACGGCTTTACTAATTATAGACGAGGTAAGGTTTATCATACTCTTATGGATGTCTAGCTTCTCTTCATCTTTCCAATCCCTACACATATTAACAGAATGTGCCGTTACTATCTCCCCATACTTTTTTACAAGATTAGGAAGGAATGCAGGTTGTATTATGCGTCTCTGTCGATCATGATACTCACCTTCACTAGTTACAAGACCCTCTCCTAGCAGGCGCTTAGAAACCTGCAGACCCCTGCTTTTCGTGAAATTTTTATGATTCTTCACTAGTACGTCTTCTATAAATTGCGGATTGTTTAAAAGGTATACATGCTGTCTTCCAAATTTAAAATGAGCGATATCACCATATTTGTTTGTTATAGCCATCAGGGTTTCGGTGGGATTATGAATAAATTCACGCATTAGTTTGTTTGGCAATAACGATGTAGGTCCAGGAGGATATTTGACGGTTCGAACTTTAGGTGACAATTTTGTCTTTTACTCTTTTGTTCTGGCCAAAATATAAAGCTGTGTGATAACGATCGAAAAGGTGTATGAAAAACATCCATCTGGACCTTTCCCATCATCAGTCTAGCATGCATAGCCCGAGGACCGGATATTTACCAAACTATCTATTGTTTCTGGACAGGACTAATTGATACTCTAAACACATCATTTACAAATTAGATCAAAGCTACATATCGCAATGACAATCAGTCAAGAATTAAATTGTTCCATTGAAGAGGCTTCAAGCTGTCCAACGATGGTCAGTATATTCTTGTAAACACAATATAGTCATAGAAAATAATAATCTCTAGACTGAGTCACCCAATTTCAGGCATGTCAGCTTCGGCATATTAATTAGATTAAAATTCGAGGTTCCTAATGGGGATAATGGGTGCACAAATCTTCAAATCACCTATTGTTAACTACCGTACCTGTATAGCACTTTAGTAAACGTCATAAACTCGATGACAGCAGACAATTATTATGGGGCTTCGATTAACGAGCTAACCACTTCTGTCCATCCTTCTGCGATATTCCTCTGATTATAACCTCCACCACCTAGCGCAATTATTCTCCCGTCGCAATAAATATGCGATAATCGGTGTAATGCATCTGCTGCATATTTATGCGCCTTCGACGTAAATTCCAGATGAGTTATCGGATCTCCTTGAATACCATCTGCACCACATTGTAAAATTATTAATTCGGGCTTTGCTGTGTTCTCTATAAACGATTCGATTTTTCTAAAGCTAGCGATAAAATCGTCGTCATTAGACCTTGGTGCTAATGGTAAATTCATCTTTGAGCCCTTCGCATCTCCGATTCCTGTTTCGTGTTCAGAACCAGTTCCTGGGTATAGATAGTGACCATCTTCATGTATATCCGCGATAAAGAGCAAGGGATCATTTTCAAATTCATAAAAAACTCCATCACCATGGTGTGCGTCTATATCTACGTACAAAATCCGTCTGATATTATACTTCTTTCTTGCTTCCATGATGACTACACCGATGTCGTTAAAAATACAAAAACCACCTGCACACCCTCTCCTTGCATGGTGTAGTCCTCCAATAGGATTGAACGCATGTTGAATTCCGTCTTTTCTATCCATAATTAGATTCAATGCTCGTAGGCTAGTGCCAACAATATATGAGGATGCCTCAAATGCACCTACAAAGGCAGGTGTATCTCCAAGATCTAAATAACCGGTGCCAAGTTTTGAAGCATGTCTAACGAAATCGATGTATGTCAAGTCATGGAATTGCTGTATAGTCTCTGCAGATGCAATTTCTGGCTGCACTACTTTGATTTGGCCGGAATTTTGAAGTTCTAACTCATTGAATTTTGACCAAAAAGAATACAATCTATTCGAATTAAATGGATGTGATTGTCCAAATCCGTATTTTGCAAGCTCTTCCCCGAAAAAAACCGCTGTACTGCACATAACATCTATAATTAAGATACTAGTGAGAAAATAAGTATTGTGTAGGATGATTGATCCGTTTTGTTGGCCCAGCCATGACCACTATTCCTGTGGGCTAAGCGATAGTTGTTCCATCTATTCCCTACATATGTGAATAGTGATCTATAATATAATAATTAACTCCAGAAGGACAACAGTATACATAATTTGGATCTAATTAACACCAAACCGACAGTCGATGTACCACTGTTCTGGCTAGCATTAGTTAGGAGACGTCGGCTAAAATTATGATTTATTAATCAAAGGCCTACTACGTAGAATAATTAAGTAATTAATTAAGTAATGTTGGGTTTTTCAGGATGCAGCAAGGAAAAGACTAACTAGGAAAACTCGAGGGAACTAATTTAAAGTCGAGATTGATGAGTATCAAGTGATTTCAAAAAAAGGCATATTCTAGTAACTACAAGAATCCAGGCAACTTTCTGAAATCTATTGCGCTGATTGCTTTAGTACATCTTCTCCTCGAACCTTTGAGCTAATATCAAATGCATCAGAAACGTCCTTCACAAAGATATAACCATGGGCGTGCTTACCTGTTTTCAGATTATTCATAATATCATCGACAATCTCTTTTACTGCCGAGTCAGCCACCATAGTTTCCACCTTGGACCTTTTTACGAATTCCGGAATAATCATCTTTCCTGACATGTAAGATCTCACTATCTCAGGTATAGCATCGTGTTTCGTACGGCCTGAACCCATAACCTCAGAAAAAGTCAAACCCATGACATCATGCTTGTGGAGAATTTCTGTGACCTCAAATAATTTTTCCTGAGGAACATAAATTGTTAATTCCTTCATTGCCAGAAGTTGTTTACTAGTAGAAGAAATATAAACATTTACACACTTTCCTTTCAAAGAAGTATATCCATTAAACTATCATATCTATCAATCTTCTGTCGGTCTAGAATTACTACCGTACCTCGCATGCTAACAAACTCATCCCCAGACTACTCATTGTCATAGGTCGCATCAATGAGTAATTGTGACACGAGCCAATCTATTCAAAAAATTATATCCTTTTGATGTACTACAAAGCCTTAGGAGTGTCAGTCGGTCTAGTTACTAAGTAAAACCAGTCGTTTATCAGCCACTCCTATAATTCGAAATATCCATTATCTGATTCGTAGGAATGCTAAAACAGATTAGAATAGGAACATACTCATCGTGAATTTAGTACACATTTAGTACTATCCAGTACAAGCCGAATATAACGAGTAGTACGCTGAAACCCAAGAGAAATATATTATAATATCTTACATCTAAGATATATTTTCCCTTCTGTGCCAAAAACGAAGTACCTCCTAGCCAAACATAATCCATCCATATGTGAAAAATAAAAACTGCAAGGCTTCCGAAAACGATACCAAAAAGAAAAATCGAATCAGAAACTATTTTTAAACCCACAGTAAACCACCAGACTAGGAAGAATGGATTGAGAAGACTGAATATTATGCCACCAAGAATGGGTTTATTACTTAACGAATATTTGGTCCTGTCAATAAGATTGCCTGGACTCGTATTATTTTTTTCCCTAATAACAACATTGCAAATTTGTAGTATCGAAAAAATGATGATCGCGATACCACCCAATAATCCGATAGATTTCAGGATAGCATTATGCGCAACTGAAGTCCCCGAAAAATGAAAGAGACCAAATGACAGCATGAGAATAATGGGTAGCTCTACGATAGTGTGGCCAGATGCCATCTTTATTCCTCCACGAAAGCCTTGTCTACTTCCATAAATCAGGTTTGCAAAAAATAGCGGACCAGGAGAGAGAACACCTGACGCCGATAGGAATATAACCTCTATTGCAAATTCAAAAGTTTTCACGTCCTACCGTATAAGAAGATTGGAGATTTAGTACTTAAAAATGTGTTAATTATACTCAGGTTGATATCCAGAAGCACAACTTGTAAATAGATAAAATCAAGGAGGCTTTGCATTTAGCATTGTAGAGACTTGGATCAAGAAATGAGGTTCTTGTTAAATAGATGAGAACGGAAGATTCTACTATTGAGATACCAATCAATCCAGGCTTATTAATCGCAAACCATTCATAATTTTGAACGAGTACTATTCGTGGCAATTTTGTGGATTGTAACGGCAAGCCCACCTTGGTCTAGAAGTACAATCAGCGATCAGATTATGGGTTGATGCGAGGTTTGATAAAGCTATTGAATTTACAATTACAGGTAGGGCAGAATTACAATGTGATGAAAAATTGGTTTTCGAACTATTATAATCGCTCGACAACAGTTATCTCTCATTACCATTAACTTTGCATGGGCTTCCTCATTTTGGCAGGCAATATTATGAAATGTCATTACAAAATCGTTTCCATAGTTTTCACGGAATGAAGCGCCAGTATTTTAGTATTATCAATTCTCGTCGTAGTCTAATTCACAGCCGGTGCAAGTATTATACTCTAGATGGAAACAAAATTAGGTCGGACTATAGACAATAAAAATTACATTGTCAGTCTACCAAGTACGATCAAATTATTCCCTTGTCGGGAAATAAGATGTTTGCCATGTGTGCGTTAGAATGAATATTCTCATGGATAACAAATGTTAAGCATATTTGCCCCACTCAAAACCAGAACAAAGCAAGAAAATTAGGCATTAATCCTACAACTTATCAAGATCTCAAAAAATCTATGGGTAAAACATGATAAATCAACTATAGACCGCGAGTATTAAAACAAGTTTATTAATAAGCTCTGTTATAGCGGAGAATAACATCTATGTCTGGTTCGCGTTCGCAAATAAACTGGTTTGTCCAACTGCTAATAGTCTTTTCAGTTTCTGTTATCATATTGATCTCCACTCTCACGAGTAACGGCGTTTACACGATGAGCTTTGCAAAATCTTCTGACCGAAAGATACCTGGGACTACCTCAGGTATAGGAGAAGATCGAGGATCCAGATCTAGAAATAATCAATTACGAAATGAGACCGGGCCTCCGTCGACATCATCGCCTTCGATACCTGAGGCACCGACAAAAAGTGGAACTGGTACTCTTACAGTCAAAAAAATTATGATTAATGATGGTGGAGGCACCAAAAGGCCATCAGATTTTACAATTAATGTCGATGGAAATAATCCCTCTCCACAATCATTTCCTGGCAGCTCTTCAGGCACATCAGTTGAATTAAACAAAGGCAGATATTCAGTTACAGAAACTGGTCCATCTGGTTATACTTCAAACCCATCATCAGGATGTTCTGGTTCAATAAATCCAGACCAGGAGAGGAACTGTACGATAACTAATGTGTACAATAAGCCTGTCCCACCACCTGTAACCACTGGAAAAATAATAGTTACTAAACAGGTGGTTAATGATGGTGGAGGCACCAAAAGGCCATCAGATTTTACAATTAATGTCGATGGAAATAATCCCTCTCCACAATCATTTCCTGGCAGCTCTTCAGGCACATCAGTTGAATTAAACAAAGGCAGATATTCAGTTACAGAAACTGGTCCATCTGGTTATACTTCAAATCCATCATCAGGATGTTCTGGTTCAATAAATCCAGACCAGGAGAGGAACTGTACGATAACTAATGTGTACAATAAGCCTGTCCCACCACCTGTAACCACTGGAAAAATAATAGTTACTAAACAGGTGGTTAATGATGGTGGAGGCACCAAAAGGCCATCAGATTTTACAATTAATGTCGATGGAAATAATCCCTCTCCACAATCATTTCCTGGCAGCTCTTCAGGCACATCAGTTGAATTAAACAAAGGCAGATATTCAGTTACAGAAACTGGTCCATCTGGTTATACTTCAAACCCATCATCAGGATGTTCTGGTTCAATAAATCCAGACCAGGAGAGGAACTGTACGATAACTAATGTGTACAATAAGCCTGTCCCACCACCTGTAACCACTGGAAAAATAATAGTTACTAAACAGGTGGTTAATGATGGTGGAGGCACCAAAAGGCCATCAGATTTTACAATTAATGTCGATGGAAATAATCCCTCTCCACAATCATTTCCAGGAAGTTCAGCTGGCTCTACCGTAACACTAAATCCCGGAAATTATAAAGTATTGGAACAGGGTCCAATATCTTCACAATTCGTGCCTGGTAAGTATACGCCAAACTACTCAGCAGAATGCAATGGAGTTATCAAGGCAGGTGAGACAAGTAACTGCATTATCACGAACAAGTATAATCCATTCGTTCCAGGCCTGCTATCAAAATTAATAGTCACTAAAAGGGTAATTAATGATGGTGGAGGCACCAAAGGGCCATCAGACTTCACCATTACCGTACATGGAAATAATCCTTCGCCTAATTCCTTCCATGGAAGTTCGTCTGGAACAAATGTAGAATTGAAGCCTGGTAGGTATAGTGCTACAGAAACTGGTCCTATCTCTCGTTACAACGCTGACTATTCAAAAGATTGTTCAGGAAATGCTAATGCTAGTCCTAATTCGATCAAGAAGTGCAATATCACAAATGTCTATCAAGAACCAGGACCAACTTCGAAATTAATAATTATAAAAAACGTAGATAATAGTCTGCAAGGGTCCTTGAACAAAAGACCATCAGACTTCACCATCACGGTACATGGAAATAATCCTTCACCTAGATCATTTGATGGTAAGTCAGATAGTGGCATTTCAGTCTCGATTTACCCTGGCAGCTATAGGGTAACTGAAAAGAGCCAATCAGGATATATCGTAGACTATTCTGCTGACTGTGATGGTAGTATAAAGTCAGGACAAACAAAGGTCTGCATAATAACTAACGAGGGTACATCCAGGTCTTTGCCTAGTATAGTTACCAGACCATTAGTAACTAATATTACTGGCTTTTCTTCGCCATATGGGGTTACAACAGATACTTCTAGTGGTAATGTCTATGTGACAAACTATGGTAGATTCAATTCAACTGGCACTGTGTCAATAATAAATAGCACTACTAACACTATAACAAGTTCTCTTCCTGTAGAAAAGAACCCTCAGGCTGTCGCATACAATTCTGCTAACGGTCTTGCCTATGTCGCTAATCTTTTATCTAATACTTTATCCGTAGTTAACGGTACTGTCAACAAGGTAGTAAATTCTATTCAAGTAGGCAAATCTCCCGGTAATAGTCCTAGTGGTATAGGCATAAATTCCATAAATAATACGGTGTATACAATCAACACAGGTTCTAACACCGTATCAGTAGTTAATGGTACCAACAACCAAGTAAAAGGATACCTCTTAGGATTCTTTAACCCGTCTTCTGTATCATACGACCCGGATAACGATGGGATTTATATCAGTAACAGGGGGACAAATACTATATCTATAATTAATGGTTCGACTAATAGCGCAGTAAAGACAGTGTCTTCGGGCGGAGTTTTGCCATCAGCTTCAGTCTACAACTCGGCTAACGGGCTAGTCTATGTGAATAACGCCGGTTCAAACACCGTATCTATTCTTAATACGACCACCAATCGTGTAGTAGGCGTAATTCCCGTAGGCGCCGGGCCCAGCGGCATAGCATACAATCAAGATAACGGCAAAGTATATGTTGCTAACTCTGTATCCGGCACAATTTCTGTGATAAATGGTTCATCGAACACTGTCACTAATACAATACTGGTAGGAAGAACGCCAATCGGGCTAGCATATAACCCAATAAATAATAGCATATATGTTGCGAACTCTGATTCAAATACGGTCACAGTAATTAAAGAGATCAATCCTTAGTTAGTGAACGCCCGCAAGGCTCGCAGCGGAGTACGAGAATGCCCAGAAGCGGATACTTGAGGTATTCCGTAAATGGAGGGCGTTCGCAAGTTTCAAGATCAAGTCGTTCGTAGTGCGAGTAGGCGAATGGGGTGGCATATGCTAGTTGACTGCGAGGATCCGTTGACCGTTCGCAAGTTCTGCTCAACGTTCCCAGCCTTTGAATTTCAGGCTCCGCCCGTGATTGCCGTCGAAGATGCTGTCAGAGTAACTTGAAGCTATGGCCTGGCGCGATGGACTGAGGAGATGAGAGGCTAGGCTAGCCTGTAGCTAGGCACCAATTACAGAGTTAGCCTTAGGAAGACAGCTCTGCCCAAAGATGCGATACACTAGTGTATGTAATCCATCGCTGATTGCTAGAAAGACATCAACACGCAATAGGCAGATTGCAACCTCAGAAACCTTCTCAATTGTAACATCAACCTTGTATCACGAAGGTGCTGATCTTAAATAAATAACAACAATTCAGAAACCGTCTACTAGTTTGTTACTTTTAATCGCAATTCGAGTCTTCTGGATAGTTTAATGACTGGTGAAGTGTTATGGTTTTGAAAATAGTATCATAAGTATATTTTTGCATATCTAACACTCAGTAATTCTTAGAACACTCGATTTGTTGTTACTGATGATATTACTTCAGTTTTCTCTTCTTGTTCTTCATCTAACTGATTTTTGTCTTCATCATAATTAGGCTTGTGTGATCCATTATAATGTTCAATGTGATCTCAATAATATGAGAGTAGGCAACGATAGCTAGAGGAAAATTCATGCTCTATAGTCAAAGGCAATCGCTAATAGTCCCTCTGCATTCAGTTCATACGGCTAGAGACTTGATGATCATCAAAATGCTATCACTAGGCTGAAAATCGCTTGACAATCACTAGGTAATCTTAGCGATGATATTAGCTGCCTTCTGAGCTCCATTTTGATCTTCATTAAAGCCGGGTCTAACTTTAGCCGTGGTAATTTTGTCTTCTATCAAAGATTCTAATGCAAATATATCCTCATATTTATATCCCATCAATCTCGCATTTTCTTCCTGTTCAAAATGGTTCTTGATAGGAATGAAAATCCCTGGTGTGCCATAAACGCAGGATTCGTCAATCGTTGACTTTCCTGCAAGGGATATCAAAAGATCTGAAGCATAAATATATTCGTGTAAATTTTCAACCAAGCCAACATTCCTGAATTCATCATTTGATTCAATAAGCTTCAAAGAAGGCCCTGAAAAGACAAATAAGTCTGTATCAAGTCTTTTTCGGAGCTTTCGGTGAACTGTTATCACTTTATTGATCAAGTATTTACCTGAGTCAGTTCCACCAATGCTGACAGCTATGGTCCTTTTATTCATTCCAAATCTTTTTCTTAATTCCGATCTGTCTGGCGTAGTCAAGTTCCTCACTATAGGACCAACATGTGATATATTGTCTTTATCGTCACCATGACTTGGAATTATGACATGATCACAGCTTTTTATCATATGTTGCATAGACCTATTCATCTTAGACTCCAATAAAGAGAGTAACGGTGTTTTAATAAACGAGGTTCTAATTATGTCAGTTATAAAAATTCGTTTCCGTTTCATTTCATTTCCAACTGAAATAGATGCAAAGTCTTCGTCGCTGACTATGAGTCCCTCATTTAATTGTACAATCCGTCTGGCTATTGATTTGCACCTTCTATAATACCTAACATACTTTAAGATCCATATCAAGGTATTTCGAAGTTTCATGTTATCATCTACAGAAAATCCACTAGGATGATAAACGTTGTATGCTTTATATCCAAGTGAAGAAACCATTTTGTATGCATTTAACCCACTGACGGCTAGAGGTTTACTCATGCCTAAGCGCGGAAGGCATTCCAAAATGGCGATATCTCTAGTTGCATGTCCTAATCCAATTGGACTAATAAAAAATATTGTGATATGTTTTCAAACCTCCGTAATCCCATACTGAACATTAGATAGGGAGTCGAAACTATAATAATTACATACCTAGCTCGATGTCTTTCCTGATAATCCATTCCATACATGTCGATTAGTCGTTGACTTTCAGGTCTCACTAGGTGTCACTTGCAAGATATCCGCCCAATTTGGTGCACAAACTGGCAGCTAGAATCAACACGAGATTAGAACCCACTAGGTTATCTATTATGCGTAAGAGGTATGCAATTGATAGGTTGCCAACTAATGTCCATAGCCTTCGACCGCATTTGACATGAACGTAATCATTTCTAAAAACTAATGTAAATTTAGATCACCATTTTTGATAAATCGCGATACGACATTATTTAGGGCGTCTTCCTAGTATGAAAAATATCATTAGTATTTAAGTATTGTCCATCAGATACAACACAACAGAAACAAGAAAGCATAACAAAATCAAAATGAAAGAGATCCTGATTAATCACTTTATCATTCTCTGTGTTGGAAGAATGATTAAGCCCCCTATGTGAGTATAATTAGCGAGGTTAATTGACAACACCAACCGATAACGCTCTAGGTGAGAAACGCATTCGAAAAAAATTTAGAGGAAAGTTTGTAGTAATAACAGGTGCTTCATCGGGTATTGGACGACAGGTCGCAATAGATTTCGCAAAGGGCGGCGCCTCTAAGATAATCATAATAGCTCGTACTGAACCAAAATTGATAGAACTTCAAAGAATGATTGAGCAAACAACATTCCATGGACCAAGAGAAACAGAAGGACCAGACGTAATTCCATATGTATGCGATGTCTCTCGAAGGCAGGAGGTAATGGCAATGGGAAGAGATCTGCTGCAAAAATTAGGCAGAATTGACATATTGGTTAATAATGCAGGGTTTGGAGCGCTTAGATATGTAGGAGCGCAAGAGATAGACGAAATAGAAGCAATCATGCATACAAACTATTTTGGGATGGTGTATTGTACTAAGGTTTTCTTAGATTCTATGCTGTCCAGGCGTACCGGTCATATAGTAAACATTGCTTCTGTTGCTGCTAGTTTTGGAGTTGCTGGCATGGCTGCTTACTGTGCCTCAAAATATGCTATGTTAGGTTTTTCTGAATCCCTCCGCCACGAATTGCATGGAACTGGAGTTGGAATAACTGTAGTCAGTCCAATAGGTGTGAAAACTAACTTTTTTAATAACAAATTTTTCCCAGGTCGCATCCCAAATTATACCGGGTTAATGCTAAGTCCAAAGACCGTATCGAGAGCTATTATTTCAGCATCGTGCTCCCCACGATTAGAAATAGTAGTTCCTTTTTACATTCGAGCTGCGATATGGCTAAAATGTACGTTACCATCTCTTATAAACCCACTAGTTGGAACTCTTTCTAGAAGACAGATGAATGTATAAAAAGTTGAAGCTAGTTAGTATGTACGCAATAACGTACCAGACACTGCTACCTAACAACATAGCTTTTGATCTATGATTTAGTCTAGCCCTATGACTGCAATAATTGGTAACTGTTTGTAAATCAAAGTTTGGAACAGGATTCCGGTAGATAAAAGACCATATACTTGCAAACTTGAAGCGGTCAATATCATATATTTATAGTTAAATTCCATTCAATCCTCCTGGCATGTTACCACATGAAGAATTTGAGCTAAACTACGTAAAGACTCTGGTAAGGAGATGAAAAACAGAGATAAACAAAATCATTAGTATTAAGAAAATCAATTTGAATATGATACAAAGTTATAGTCTGTCCCAGGATATCATAGACCATTAAAGAATCAACGATATTATCGTGGGCTACAATTCACATTTACTTAATAAAACCTTTAGCTATTGGAACGACAAAGGCTATTGAGTCTCAATTTTCAAAGGCTATTGAGTCTCAATTTTCAAATCCTCTGCGATACATTATTATTATTTTTCCGTCACTTACGAACTTACGAACTTATCAACAATGATTGCAATATAATAGATTACATGAAGTTCTACTAAGGAATTACCTCCTCTAAAATGACGTTTGTCATGCCCAGCAACTGTGACCGGTTCTAATACGAGCGTTAGCATCGGAATTGTTCTCGACAATGCGTGTTTAGTATTGTTTAGGTTTGCAATTGTATGAGAGCAAGCCAAAGCCAGTAAACAACTTCAACTGTCCTGATCTGTACTAATGTATATCTTACCTAAACTAGTTTAAATGATGAGGAAAGGATCAAAATCTTTACCCTAAGAGGTTATGTGTACTTTATCTTCTTACGATGTGAGAGGCAAATAATATCATCTTATTTTGTCATGATATTATAAATATTATAACGGTCGCTGGTTGAAGTTCAGTCGCATACGCAAGGTGGATTGTTGGACTGAATTCAAAAGCCAGCATCGCCAGCGACAGCATGAACCTATTGGTTCGTACGTAGGTTACTAAACCGTTATGTTATCTTATATGTCTTTTCTAACCTTGGAATGCTTCAGTTCGCATAAGGTTTGTATTAGTTCACATGGCCTAGCAAGACCCCCTATTATTCTAAACTATACACATTATTTCGCTAATTGTTAGGACGGACTACTCGTAGTGAATAGGTTAGCTAAATTGTGAAACCTTGAGTGCTATCATATAGATCTATCATTTATTATGCCAGAACTATTATTTGGTACCCTATCAACTTAGATTATGAATATTGCATTTGAAACCAATTGAATATGCGGGAGGAGCCGGATCAATTTCATCTTGCAAAGAATTTATTTATATATCAATTACGTTATAAATACGTCATTTTTTTGGGTTAAGTATCTATTTGGATAGCAATTGTTCAATAAAATTCTCAAATTCTGAATGGGTAAAGAGGGATGAACAGGGGATATTATCTTTTATTACATTTCTCGGATCTTGTCGGTCTACTACGCAAACTACCCCGCTCACTGATGCACCTTGTTCCTTCACAGCATCTATTGCCATTCTGATACTAGCACCTGTAGTCATGACGTCTTCGACTATCACAACGGGATCCTGTAATGTTCCTTCAATCTTCTTTTGCAGCCCGTGTTCCTTTATTGATTTTCTTACGTAGAACCCAGATGGACCTCTACGATTAGTATAACTAGTATAGCCCAGAGCTACAATGACTGAAATCAATGGAATAGCCCCAACTTCTAATCCTCCTACTGACTTTGGGTTAAACTTCAAAACTTCTGTTAGTAATAACTCTCCAACTAAATTTAGTCCTTCTCCGTTGAACAATCCCTTTATATCATAATAATAGTAAGTTGTCTCTCCGCTCGATAACGTGATAGATCGGTCAAGTACTTTGATACATCTTTCTTGAATTAACTGTTTTAGTCTCGATTTCATCTCAACGGTCATCGATAATCCCCTCCCAGATACTCTGTCCTTCCATTTGTATCAGATTCTGTAGGCGGATTAATAATTTATTGTATAACATAGCGAAGGATATGGATCTATTGAATATGATTTCTTATTCTGGAGAATGATATAATTATTGCATTCAAATCACATCCAAAATCCATGGGAGCAGTTGAATATTACCTAACTGTCGACCATATATAACAAAACCGTGTTCATACAGATACTTGACATTCAACCATTCTAGAATAAATAATAAGCTAATGTTATTAGTAATAAATGACAATTATTAATGAAGGATAATAATGCTCGTTGTGAAGCATAGAGTATACAGCGCTAAATTTGCCTACACTCAAAAATCTAGTATCCTTATTTATCAAATTCGTTTATTTATTCTCGATGGTTATATTATCAATAGCAATTCCAGGATGTCCACCTGATGATGTGAACTTCGCCATTGCGAATCTGAGGCATAATCTATTAATCTGCACTGTATACACAAGAATAAAAGAACAACCTTAGAGTAGATGAAAAATATACAGGAGTCTATCTGGTCTTTTTCTAGTTACCTTACATAGTACTTTACTAGGTGCTGTGATGTTTTTATTTTCTTTGCTTAAATATAGACAGTTCAAATGCAGCGTCCCACGGTTTCCATGGATATATACAGCTGACTCTTCAATGTGCCTAGAACCTCTCATAATTTATAAGATATTGTAGGATAAAATATGTTGCATCTCTGATGGAGCCTCTTTCGACATTTATCCTCGACTTTCAAACTCAGTCCATGTATTTCGAAGCTGATTTTTACATCGCCACATCGCTTTTGGCCAACTATCAAAAAATATGTAATCTTGAGAGTATGGAAGTCTTTGCGATTGAGCCTCCGCTTACGAGTGCTGGATGGTCATTTGCAAAATTATTTCTTTCTGGCCAGTTTGTCGAAAAGATCTACGAGTGTAATCCGCAAGGAGTAGATGGATCTAAAGGGAAAAAGTTTGAAGATAAGTTCGTTTCATGGCTGAATACAACTCTAAAGAATCGCAACTGCAGGGCCCAGTTAAAGATATCCTCCGCCATGCAAAGATAGGCGCACTATAATGCTAAAAACGATTTGATTGCTGAAATAACACATGACTTACTTATTCGGAGTAATTATCTTGTAATACGAACTTCCCAACGAATAGAGAATACATTTGTACATGTTCTGTACGTGTTATTCAGAATCGATCAGATGGTGTGGAACTGGATTATCTAAATGTGAAATGAAGTTACAACAGTTCTAATCCTTTAATCTTAATATAACCGATACTAGAATCATAGTTTGATCATTTTACTCTATTCCTTCCTTTTGCTTGACTATTAGCGCTAAAAATGATATATTGTACAAATTGACATACTACATTACCGATCGAAATTTGCTCACCTCAACAAATATCAATTTATATTGTCACCCCAGTTCATTAAATTAGCAATGATATAGTATGATAACGAGGAATCCTCCAATACAGATTGAGAATCAGTTAAGAAAAGAAGCATTGTATGGCTGTATAATTTGTGGCTGTCCTGTTTTGGTGTATGTAGACATTATACAACAGGATAAGGAAGTTTTCATTCCTGAAAACATGGTAGCGCTTTGTCCAATTCATAGGAACAAGTATCATGATAACGATTTAGAAGAAGATCAACTGCGAATTGCAAAACTCAGTCCTTATAATAAAGAACATCAACTCGATGCTTTTACAGTACATTTCTTCAGACATCACAGTTAATGTTGGAAAATGCAAATTCGTAAATACTCCACGGATTTTAGTGGTAGATGATTTTGATATAATAACAGTTAAAAGAAACTCAGAAGACCACAGGTTCATCTTAATTGATGTTAACTTTTTCGATTCATTGAATAATTTAAAGGCCATGTTGTCTGAAAATAGCTGGCACAGTGAAAGTGCTGACCTTGATTGGATCGTGCGCTACGAGCCGAGGCACCTATCTATACAAAAGCAATCTGATACCATGTTATTTGATGCAAAAATTGATAATGATAAAGAAGAAATCACCATACTTATCGATGGTTTCCATTATAACCAATCATTAATACAAATTTCTCAAAATGAAATCTTGGTAGATAAAGAAGAGATTGCTCAGGATCTTAAGGGTACATCTGTGAAGAATTACGAAGCAGGAATAATGTTTCAAACAAGATAATTAAACCAAGTAATTTGTCAGTAGTCGTACGATTACAAATGTTTGATGGCCTTAATGGAATATTTGTGGTTGTAAGTTAACATAAGACTTGATTGTTATACCATCTTTGGTAAGACTGTGGTCAGTTCTATCTTTTGTGTCAGGGCAAATAGATTACAGCTGTTGAAGTTGGTCAGTCGAATTGATTGATTGATAGTCTATATATTAGTCCGGAGATTTCATCGGCTAGAGTGTCTGATAAAATTATTCAGCGATAAACAGGGAGATTTAATATTTGACTTGAAAACATATTGGGCTATTTTCCAAAGGGAGATTTTCCGAACTTCTGGATGCAGGCTAATCTTATTCTCTTTTAAAGGTTAGATTCCTTGTACATAATTCTGCATTATCTTATCGCGTGGTGTTAATAAGGTAATAACTACACTATATTCTGGAAAACTAGCGCGGATGGCATGCGGAATGCTTTCGCGTCGGTATCCATCTTATGCATTGATTCTTTATGCCTGGTGTATGAATATATTTACCTAACCGAGAGGACTTTATATAGTCGAAACGGTATAGTATCTTTAGATTTGTAGGGATATCGAGCATGGAAACTAAATCGGCAAACAATGATGCGGTCGATAGGTTGAGGATTATTTCGGCAAAGCCCTAAAGAAACATCCAGGTTCGGGGTTGAGCAGTATGGCGACATTTGTTTATGTTCGACATGCAAAGCAAGAGGATTTATCCTGGCTCCAGATGAGGATAATATGACCGAGAAGAACTTTATTGAGGAGTGTCCTGACTGTAATAGCTAAAATCGCTCTTCTAACCGTTACTAAAACATAAGGTAGATGCCCGTAAGTCAGTTAGCCATCATGACAGCACAACTATAGTTATAACTTATCTTATTTCGTGGTATTAATTTAATTCAGATAAACGCAAACTCAGGAATGGACAGCTTTCGTTCAAACAACTTTGTGGTATAATAGATAAAACAGTCACACGATTAACTCGAATGACTGCAATATTGCCTATTGAGACCTCGCCTGTTTGAGGATATCTAGGAGGTTACTCCAATCATACCAAAAGATAAACTTTCAGTTCCAACTCAAATTCAAAAAATGTCGATAGAATGCTGGACTGGGAATATCATCTCCTAAGAGCTTCCAGAGGAGATAATCGAGCAGCCTTCCAAGCCGGGAATATTCCGGATGCTATACTCAAAGTTACAGAAAGAATCCATACATTCAAAAGTTGATCGGCAACAAAAACTGGGTTAATATGAGGAGCGGGTGCTCCGGGCTGACCTCCTCCTGTACCTGGTCCCCTTGGAGCAAATCCTGTAGTTAACAAATAGGCTCCGCCCATGCCAGTTACTAGGCCCACACTAGCCCCTATTATACCAATAAGAAGAGCTTCAGACAAAAATAGTATAAGGATAAATCGACTCTTTGCGCCTATTGCTTTCATCGTACCAATTTCCTTGGTTCTCTCGCTGACAGACGTGTAAAGAGTGGTAATTATACCAACCGCACCTACGAGCAAGGCAATAAATGCTATTGCAATTGTAAACGCATTATTTCCGCTTTGGAATCTTTGTATTGTTTGTGAAATTGCTTTAGGAGTGGTAACACCAATATTGGTACCATATAGACTAGTAATCTCCCCTTGAACTGTGGCGACGAGATCACCAGAAAGAGCGGCAACTACCATCTGATCATACTTTCCTGACTTATGGAAAAGCGAATTTCCAGTAGCTTCATTGATTATGACCGACCGGTCTATAAAATTATTTCCCGTGGGCTGGATTACACCGCTAATCACAAAGCTTTTAGACTGCTCTTTCGTTTTGCCAGTGTTCTGTTCTACATAAGTAAATGTCCCTCTAACGGTCTGGCCTGTGGACACAAAGGGAATTGTCTTTCCTGGAGGATTTGCTATGCTGTCTCCTACTAACATTGCAGTAGGATTATTTGGTTGTATGTAAGAGCCATCCACCAACTGTAGTGAGGGCGTCACTAAGTAAATTTTTTGTGGATCCATCGCAATGATTTGAGCGTTCAAAACGTTCCCCTGGGCGTTAAGCTGCAGCTGACCTTGATATGATGGAACAACTTCTTGAACAAAGGGTAGGGATTTTATTCTGTTAACAATTTCGTTACTAAGTACAATGGTTGGCGGACCCTGAGGGCCGCGGAAATTCATTTGCCCTGAGCTAACAAACAAAACATTTGGAGCCAACATACTCATCTGTTTGTTCATAAATACAGACTGTCCTGCGCTCATACCATTCAACGCCACCATTAATGCTCCTCCTACCACAACCATGAGGATAGTCAAGGCAGATCTAGCCTTTCTTTCCCTAAGAGCGTCAAACGATAGGATGATAATTTGCTTATAGTTCTTACGTCTCGAGCCAATTTTCCAGTCGGTTCGCACTCTCGAGGGAGATACGACATTATTATCAGCAGATATATTTTTTACATTACGATATGCATCCTTGCTAGATGTACTTGACTCATTTTCCTTGCTGAAATCCTCGATACCCATATTACTGTACTATCACAGCTATTCTCCTATGTTATCGTAAATGTCATACCGACTAACCGTCCTTATTATCCTAATACTATCTAGATAAATAGATGCGAAATTCATCCAGTGCCTTGAATAACCAGAAGCAACTGTATTCATATGCTTCAGATATATTATCTTAGCTTCCCAACTGATTTATAGTTAGCGTTTATTTTGCCTGATCTTTATATTCTAAAGTATTGAAACAGGCAAACAACAGGACTGTGTGGTGTTATAAGGGACTGGTGGCCCAACCATATCAACAGCATGAACTTGTTACAGAATAAATGAATACAATAATAATCTTCAAGTAATGTTTGATAGACGTAGTAATGTGGCTACAGACAAACTTTGAGCTAGACTACTAAAATAGCCCATCCTCAGTAGGAGATATGGCTATCGCATCTTCCAATTCCGTGAATTCAGGATTTGAATAATATAAGAATAGCTTTTGGCAGAGTCAGTAATAGTAATCTCTATAGTAGAGCCAATAAAATTGACATGGAAGATTCGTAAATTTGTTGATATAACGAATCCCATAATGTTATTTATCTGAATATTAGGCAACTTCAGTCACTCGGTAAGAGTACTGGAGGCCAATTTATTAAATCAGAATTACTTTCAGAGGTTGAATTAAAAAGGCAAAACTTGAGCTATACTTGAAAACTGAACCTAGGGGATAATTTAAACCCGTACTTAACTATTACGTATTTCTTATAGACTAATGAATTCTGCTTTTCTTCTTTTCGTATCAAAAATTGCAGCAGTTGCTTTATAGTCAAAGAACCAGCCATTTGCAGTTCCAGGATTTATAAGCAAAGTCTTTCCGATCTGCAGCTCTTCAAGCTTATGTGTGTGACCACAGACTAGTACGTCGTACTTGCCGGATTGCAATACTAATGACTTTTTTTTGGCATTTGTCCCATGATAAACCGCGATCAGTACATGATCCTGTTCAATTTCACAAAAGTCGCCTTTAAGTTCACCGCCGATCTTTTGGAAGCTCAATGAAAGTCTTTCCTCTTCAATGTCATTATTTCCGAGAACTCCAATCAACCTAACGCCTTCAAACGATTTAACTGATTCCGGCCTAACGATGTCGCCAGCATGAATAACAAGATCAATATTTTTATCTCTACATATTTTTACGAATTTCTCAATGTTATAAATATTGTCGTGGGTATCTGATATCAGTCCTATGTGCATCTAGACGATTTAGTCAGTCTCTTTACATTTTTATTTGTACCCATCTGTGTCAGTCGTAACTATTGATCAATCATATTCAAAATTGCACTTCTGGATTTCCAGGGCATGAAGAGTCTTTGTTTCTCATTGAGAAATTAGTTCCTTGATTGTATTGGGAGAGAAGTCTGCATTTCGTAAAAATGCTGGGAGACTCGATTTCACTTCTAATTATTCCGGTTACTGATTGGATTTGTGCGCCATAATTTTCAATGAGTTATGTGTATTCTTCGCTAATCTTGAAAGTCGATTGACTCTGTCTCAGCATTCGAGTTACTTTCAATAATACGGTAAAGTCTTTCTATGAATCTAATTTGACTGGTAAGAAATTTTGACATTTTTATCGTGTTCTCATTTTTGTCACTAAACAATATGTCTTTGCCCTGCTTTCAACTTCCGCGATGTTGGAAGGCAGATGTGTGATCTTCCTAGGATAATTGTGATAATAAAGATGTTTTTATCGTTTTTCAGAGATACATATAATACCTCTCTTACCAGGGTATTGCTAAGTAAACTCCCATCCCAAGCCAACACTCCATCTTCTATTTCAATCCATGGAAAACCATATATAGGATATCCAGCGCTGGCTAGAATTTGCTTTGCTTCTATACGCACCAAAGGTATTGTCAAATACCAATGGCTTAGATGTCATAACATTTACTGTAGTTATCATGATACGTAAGACATCTGGTAATTCTTCTTTGGTTGCCGCGAGGTTGAGTTGACTATGGTCCACGTATTTATCAAGGTTTTTTGCTAGTGGATAAAGGTCGTACAAATAAGTCCACGTCCTTGGATCAAAATATTTGTATCGTTTGAGACTGTCTTCCAATTCTGTGGCCATCTAGGGACAAACATCTTTGGGACTCATTGCAGCGTTTGCTGCTACCGAAGAGATCTTTTTGGATCTAAATGTGTTAGAACTTGTATCATTATCAATAACAAAAAAATCAGGTATTATGCTAGGGCAACCCTCTGCTAGTTCCATCCAAAATTCTTTAATGCCTCTTCTGGATGGTCGCTCTTACTTCCAACAATAATTGCCGCATTAACGGCTCCTACGGAAGTCCCAGCTGCGACATCTATTCTGATTCGTTTCTTTACAAATACCTTAAATACCCTCCATATGCAAAGGCTTCCTAAGAACCACCGCCCTGCATTGAAAGGACATTTTCGATATTCCTTTTGGTAAATCTCAATCTGCTTGGTGGTGGTGTTTCACTCAAAATTTGAGTTTCTTTTTCCAGATTGGCATCCGTTATGCTTTGGTATGGGCATCATTACGTATGAATATTTCTATCATCAGAATTTCAGAGGTTGTCCTTAAGTCGCATCGTAATCTATTGAATAGCTTTGAATCGAGATAAAGATTGTTTCAGTTCACGTTGGCGATTCGATTTATGGTAACTGATACAGTAAGAGTCATTAGTTGTAATAGAAGTGGATCAGCTTAGACAAGTTACCAGTGTAATGAAAATCTCAGAAGTAACAAACAATGAAAGGGATAGGGCTCGCTATAATTACCAAAAGTTTTTTTTATAACCATATTAAAAAAACAACTATTGAGACATTTAATGGATCGTTTCCGATTAGAGTACCAACCAACCGAGCAAAATTAGTAATCGTTTCCTTAGGCTCGTTCCAATTATTAATAGCTTCCATTTTAGTTGCTGCAATGGAATTGCGAATCACAATATCACTTTCCTGCTTTAATGTCAAATTAGTTGGACTGCGAATAGGATAGGATATCAACATTTACCCTAATGGTTATATCTTTGTCACATTTCATATCATATCCAGTATTAGGATCATTTGGCTTCCCTAAATACCATCAAGTGATTTATATATACGACGGTTATGAAAGAACCGATGCGACTTGGTTTGAGTTGATTAGGGGATACTTATAGACAAGTTTAGCCGTTCCCGATATGATTCTGTCTGCTGTCACAGCAGTTTTGCATTCCAAATTGTAGGATGGAGAGATTATTAATACTTGTGACCGTACAGCTGATACAATTATTCCTAATTAACCAAATTTTTAGTGCTTGTCATATTTGTAGTCATGAGCCTGGAAGAACGATATAATAGGCCTTCGATACCTGAACAAAGGAATAATATTACAGGTATATTATGTACTGATATCCAATGACTAAATTAGATGAATCAGGTCAGGTTATCTACCTACAATATAAGAATCTGGAAGACATGCTCAAGGTGATTCTCTTTTCCGCACAATCCGCGCTGGGTTTGACACCCATGCTTTATAGTATAAAACACAACAACAGTAGCATACTGTTTATCCAAACAGGTTTAGCGAATGGTGCAGTAATTCATTATCTCATTATGCGCAGCGCAAAGCCAGAACAGAAATACATCGAGCTGAAGCGATTAACTGGAGAATTCAAATTTGTTGAGAACATAGGTACCGATACAATGTCTCTGTATATTCCAGTCCTAGAATTGGAAACGTCCACACTCAAATTTCCCCTATGAGCAGCCTCTATTATTTTCTTATCTTGGGTATCTAGCAAAGTATACCACTTAATGGATAGGATGGATTATGAATTGACCATTATCCGGTGAAATCCTCCTTTAAAAGCAATAGCAGCTCTGAATTAAATGAGATTCTTATGCATATTATCAAGTAATTTAGTGCTTCACTTAAATTGATTACGTTAGGAAGCGTGGCCGATGATGACCCAACAATGCCGATGAATAAGCCAATAAGCGAATTCTTTAATCGACATATACTTTGTTAAGCCGAACGAGGGCGAGTTGATATTGGACCTGATTGTCTGATTTTGCCGAATCTATCACCGGGCGAGGACTATAGTCTTTAAGAATTACTATACTTAATGACGAACAAAATTCTGCTAAAAAAAGATATTGACTTGTATACTAGTAACGACAGTCATGAAATTGTTATCAACCGTGCTAATTTTTGCAAAGCATACTCTATGCTAATTTTACAGCACGGCGAATTGGTATAAAACCTACTACTATACATTTTAGGACTAGATTTTTACGTCAGTCAGTTAAACATTGGGTCAGTTTTTAAATATACATGATCAATTATAATTTCTACATCTTGCTAAAGTGCAGATTTGGCCAGAGACTCATACATCAAGATTAAATATTGTCTTCCCATTACAAATTCCTAATGAATAGCGAAATAAGAAGATCCTGTAGCAGATGTGACGGACAGATGTTAGGTGAGACCCAGCCAATTCCAAAGAAAGTCGCTCTGCCTATACCTCTTAAACCATCGTTTTCGATTGAGAAATATTTGCCAAACATCTATGAAGGAGTATGATTTTTATACCGTATTTATTTGTTCTTCGTGCGGCTATCTTGACGTATATTTTACAAAAAATAAATAGCATACCTTCTCTTTCAGTATTTGTCCAACGCTCATTATTGCTAATGTCTGATCTTGATTATGATACCGATAAATCAGAATCAGCATCCTACAAGAATATCATTATCAGTATTGACAAAGCAACCGTAAACCTATCGTACACCCTTTGTATACTTTATAAGATTTGGAATGAAGAAAAATATTAACAACCGTTAGAACCTGAATCATTAAAACGAGAAGTCATGTTAGGAGGGCCTATGATTCATCTAAAGTAAAAGTGGAAATTGATATCTGGTTCGATTGTCGAATACTTCCCACAGATTTTTCATTCTTGAGATTAACGACATTGACGTTAACTGAAAGAAACTGAAAGAACTAAAGAGTGAACTGAGAAGGCCATAGAAGACTACCAATACATTAGCGAACGAATCAATATGTATATCAAAGAGATTCTTCGACCCTTAATAGAAAATGTAACTGATAACTTATTTACATTGTTATTAATTAGAATATGAAGTAATAAGACATGAGTACACAAGTATTTAGAACGATCAATAGCATAAATCATAACTGTCAAAATAGGGATTATTATTGAATTTGCAATATCTCTGGTTATTTGATGTCAGATCAGTTGTACATAGAGAATAGAACAAGGTTAATTCTACATATGTCAGAAAGCAAAAACTCGTAACTGATCAGACCCAGCAAACGCGTTCAATTTATTTTATATACCAAAGATTATTCATACTTCTTAATATTGTTTGGCCTATATCTTCACTATATCAAATATACTCTTCACTTTCTTTCTTTCTCATTTTGTTCATGTCTACCCATTCCAGCAGTTCAAATGTTCACTTTGATATTTTCATTAGTTAACGATAATACGGTCAGCTAAAACAGCTAACTTATCGATACTATACAAAAGAATGTTAAATAAGATTGTGGATCAGAAAAGGCCCAATTAGAAAATCTGATTTGATAGTCTAATCGAATTATTTCTTAATTTTACGATTCCAGAGAAGTAACTATATTTAGCGCAATATAAGAAAATCAACGTCTTGTAGGCTTAAGTGATATTAGATCGCATACGTTCCGTTTAGGCGAGTACGTTTTAGTTATGTCATCTAGGTATCGGCCAGTGCTGGCAGCAGGTCTGAAGGAAAATCTATTTCTCATTTCATCTTCTTGGGTAATGTTCTCACATCCTCGTTGTGCAAGATAGTTTTCGGTAGTTCCAGCATATCTTATCAAGTCTTGTACATCATCATATTTGTCGCTCCAATATATTGCAATCCCAGTAAGATAATCTATTCTCCAGAATGACCTTGCCATTTCAAGATCGCTATGCTCATGTGCTGTAACTTCAACGAATTCAGTATTGATGTCCAGCATTTGCTGTCTAGTGTATGGATCGACAACATATTTTATCTCATTATCAGACACTACTATATACCACCAGTTTATATCTCGTAAACAATAAGACATCATTCACAATTAAATCATCTTATTAGATATAGTCACTGAATGACGTAATCAATGAGGTCAAGTCCCTCAGTTTGAGACCATAAGCTTTATCTTTTTACTTCGTAACCTCAATCTCATCCTTTTTCTATAACTCTCACAGTAGATTTGCTGGTTTAAGGACTAAGCCGTTTTTATCTAATTATTCTGTAATGGATTCACGCCCTCCTAACATATTATCTATACAATGCTAAATGTATAATTCGTCACAAAGAATAAAATAGAGTATGGATAAATTCCTTTTGCAAAAGTTAGGTAAAACGACACGTTACCAAGAGAATGGGAGAGATAACGTCCCATATGTACTCCTAGGCTAGTGTCTAAACTGCGTTTGCATTGTCAAACCTAAAAAATTTTCTCAAATTATTGTATTTCTACTTTTAATTCTCAAAAAGGTGGATATGCTGCAGATATTACTGCCAATGTCCAACTAGTCTACGATTTCTGTTCACGGTCATGGTTATATGATAGACGATAGCACGTATTATAACGGCCATATCAAATAATGGAAGAAAGTCGAAAAAGCTGTCCAATCTGTAGAAACTGCGGCTTCAAAAAATTTAGTGTTATAAGCCGATCTGAGAAAATCCACTTGCGATGCCTTGGGTGTGGTCAGATGATGTCAATTTGATGTTAACTTTAGATCGGCATAAGATTTGTTCATTTTCTCTTTGTAGATAGTATTAAAATGGCCCCAAAATTGAGCTAAATTTGAACACCGGGGTGCTGCCCACTTTATCTACATCGTCTAATACTCTGTTCCTATTACATTACGTATTGTTCTGACAGCATAATAGATCGCCTATTATGATCATGTCGATGAAAAATATTCTAAAGGCATCATCGTCCCAATCTTTTTTCTGTTTAACGATGAAACCAGACCACTTAGCTGTTCAGCATATGTCGGATCTATTATCTTATCGACTAAGATGCAACTAAAATACTTCATCAAAAAGATAAAAAAATAAATATTGAAAAAATTTCTAATTCTTACTTCTTAGATTTTGAACCTTTCTTTGCGGTTTTTTTCTTTGCTGCCATTCACTTATCGAAGTGATATATGCAATATATAAGCCTTATTATTTTTGGTTAAGAACGTGGATGATATCTTTCTGAGGAACGAGTAACAAACAATACCTTGTATACTTATTCAAGTATACTTTGGTACTAAAAAGTCTACTTATAAATTATGATCTATTAGACTTAGTCCTTGTTTTCAATGAAGGAGATAAAAAAAAGGTGTGAAGAACCAAGAAATGGAATAGCTATTAGGTATTCCTCATGTTCCAGCGCGGAATTCTATGGCATATCAGTATATACTTTTGGCAATATTGCTGAATAAGATAATTGATATATTGGATAGAAACCGAGTAGTAAAGGTATTGGGAACCATGATAACTCAATATACTGGCGATATATCAGTAAGCTTGGTTTCAGACTTATCTGAATGATTAGATAAGAATGCGGAGCTGCCCAATGGTTACACTTTTAATATTAAATTTTTATTACGTATTCGACGTCTTGTCCCTGGGGAAATATGGAGCTTTTAGCAGTTAGAACGATAAAGTGAAACTTATTTTTTTTGTGGCATCTGTGATTGGATTCGAGATAAAGACTAGACTTTCGTCAGGTCTAGCTGTATATAACATGCAGTGCATCATGTTATACCTTGCATGTCAAATCAGGAGAAAATATTGTTAATTCATACAAAATAAATTGCAGCTAGGTCATACCTGATCGAGGATTTATCAAGTGACTAGGGTTATTAGTTCCGATCCAGCTATAGTCTAAAAGCTTGACATAGTTCGTGATACCAAGATAGTAAAAAATTGAGATACGGATCTTGCGGTTTAAACCAAACAGTCGGAGAAAACCCGGTCAAACCGGTAACCAAACAGACACCTATTGCTAACCCTTATTGAAAGTATATTCATTGTAACTAGCAGACAATGCCTAATGCATGATCCTAGAGAAGTCTTAATTCCTCAAATGACTATTCTAGAATTATATGATAATGCTTCAGAAATAGGATCATGAAATGGTGACGCGTAATTGTATAATTCAAGTATCAATTAATTCAGATTAATTGCCAATCAAACCAGATCGAGGTTTACTATTTGAACTGGATCTTTTGAACCAAGCAACCTGTTTCAACAAGGCTAGATATTTAGATAGATGCACACATACAAGAATACATGATGAACATCTCCAGAAAAATTATCCAAAAATATATCATTAATGACACAAAATGTTGCAAATTCATGTCTAAGGACGGCATAACTACTCAAGAACTTGCCATAGAGAAGGTTGACGGGATTTTTGATAGTATTCAGATGGATGTAAGATCAGAGAGTACTCTTCCCTTGATTGTAAGGGCTTGTGGGATTCTAAAAAATTTGGATGACTACCAATATATTGTATGTTCCGAAGTTCGAGAGATTCCTGATTCCAATCCATACAAAAAGATTCTGCAAAAATATAGGGTCACTATAGTGGCTGCATTTGCAAGGTTTATTATGATTATTCATTCAAAAATAATGACCGTACTACAGGAATGGACTCATTTTGCCAGGTTATTATTGGAAGTCCTCTCAGATACCCTAGCTAAGGCTAGACTCAATACAGACTTTAAACTGAGTAATGAGCCAACCGAATTGATGTTTGACTATTTTGGTATGCCTGAGAAGGAAATTGACGAATTATTAGAAAAGATCTACTAGCAACCAGTGGTCTTCTGTCTAAAGGGGGAGTCATCATTGATAGTTTTCGGCGGTGCTGAAGTTTATGTTGTACAATTGCTTGTTTGAATCCAACAAGATTTACAATATGACCTTGCAAAGACTACATCGGCCAATCTGTCGGACCGATCAAACCCATGCCCGATATTTGTTTGAGACAGTATTCTGCTTAATCATAGCCTCAAAAAAATCAGAACTTTAATCCAATGTCGACTGCCACTAGCTCCAGACCACGATATTCAAAGCTTGTCTTGTTTACCGGTCATATCTTTTGATTTTCGAAGCACGATCAGAGTACTTCAAGATTTGAACAATTGGTTCGCCGAATAAACTTTCGCTGTCATTAGCTCAGTGTGTAGGCGTGAAAATCAGCTCAAATACCACCGTAGTCACGGGGATAACTAACAATCATGATTTTAAGCAATTAACATTGAGCAGCCACACAATTGGGGCCAGGGTATTTCATACCTCGATTCGACGTCTTCTTGTTCCTCATCTTGTTACCTTACGCGTTTTTTCCTTAACCTTTTCGTTTTTGCTTTTCCAATTTTGGTGACTTTTGCAGTCTGATTTTTAGTAGCAGAAGCGCCCTTTTTAGCAACTCTTCTGGCTTGGTTAGCAGCTCTTTGCGACACTTTCCGTGCATTTGCCATCCCTTTTTTTACTTGCTTGGTAGTTTTAGGAGCCCTTTTTGGAATTCGCTTAGCAGTATCTTTCGTTAACCTTGCTGTTTCATTTGCTACCTCAGCCGTCTCTTCAATGGCACCAGCAGTATCCTCTAAGACATGACTATCTTTTACGTCTCTAGTCGTTTGATTGATTACATTTGTAGTGTCTCTCGCAGCTAACGAAGCATCATGTACTGCACCTACAAGATCCATAACTGCTCCGCTCTCATGAAACGCTTCAGCTGTCTCCCTTGCTACTGCAGACGTATGTCGAATATTTTTGGCTACATCTTTTATTAAATCGGCTGCCCTCTTGGCACCTGCACCCAAATCCTGCTTTCCACTCGAGGAGTTAGTTTTTGCTCGCTTTGCCCTACTTTTCTTATCTTTTCCCGCGGCCAATATCTATCATTACTGTATTTGATATAGTCATATTAAATGGTTAACACTCAATTCCAGTTTAAGTCACAATCCAATTTGTTTGCAAACGAAAGACTGATCCTGTCACTATTTACTATTTACTATTCACCTGGTTGAACCTCAATTCCTGAGACTTGGGTCATAACTATGTAAAATCAATGTACTATCTGACAGTCTTGCTATTAAAACCCGCATAATGAGTAAGGAATTAATAAAAATATTTAATCACTCATTTTGGAGAGGTGACAACTGATTGAAAAAGGCCAAAAAGCGTATATATTTTGTGTATATAATTGGTAATTTGATGGATGCAGAGCAGCTTTCTAACAACATACTTTCACTAGATTCTAATATACGGTTTGCAGGCGTACTAGAAAAATCAGGGCATCTTTACGCTGGGGGTACAAGAGGTGGAGTAACAGAATATCTCAAGAATAGAGATTCTGAAATTAGTTTTTCTCAGACTGCCTACATAGTTGATCTGAGAAAGATGTTTACACCACATCTGGGTAATCTAGAATATATTGTGTATGTCCATAACAAAGTGAAAATCTTTAGCATACCTGTAAAAGATCACATAGTGGTATTTTCTACGAATAGCCAGGCAGTCGACGTAGAGGAAATAGCAAAAAGTGTACTGGATTACATAAGATCTGTAGAGACTCAGTTATCGTTGTACCCGCCTTCCAATGTCATTAATCGGGAGAAAAGGGAAACAGTGAAAAATCTCCATGATTCAGGTATCTCCGAGGAGTTAATTGCTGAACAGCTCGATCTTAACGTTGATACTGTCAAAGTAATAGTTAAGGATACGGGGATGTAGTCCAAATATCCAGTCACAGCACCTGCGAGTCCATGACTTGCAATGCTTGGAAGCAGAGCAATATTATTCACTATTCGACAGTTTTCACTTCCGTCAGTTGTATCACTCCAGGTAGGTTTTGTAACATCGTCCATCCATGATGTATATGAGGACATGGTTTGGAATCTCGGTTATACCATATAATAGTAATATGACGTGTACTAAGGAATATATCCACATGAACTCGTCGATCATTAGCTACCTTGGTTTATTCCATATATTGTTCCTGCCTGAATAACTGTACCTGGCGGGATCTGTCTACCTGGCAAGATTATAACCGACGCACCGATCGCGCAATTTTCTCCAACGACCGCACCGAAATGGTCTAGTCCAGTATCCAATAATAACTTCTCTCCAACATCATTAATAATTTCATATTTGATATTCTTTCTGCTAAGGAGAACATTTGCGGTCCCAGAATAGCCGCCAAACCAAGCGTTCTCTCCTATTATACTATCCAGTATAACATTTTGATGAGATATCTTGGCATTACCAGCAAAATAGGATTTCGCGATTTCACAGTTAAACCCTATTTTTGTTTCTTTCCCAAACATACAATTCCTTATAAGTGAGCTCATGCCTACGTGACTGCCTTTGCTAATATAAGTAGGACCCTTTATCTTGCAAAAGTCATCAATAGTGACATCATCCTCAATTATGCATGGACCTTCTATGACGGTGGTTCTTGCTACCGATGCGTTCGGTGAAATGATATTACGGGTAACTTCAGCCCTTAGCGTTTTTTGGACAATATTCAGAAAATCCCATGGGTAGACCACATTATCTACTAGTAGGCCTTGTTCTATTGTATGATATATAAATGAGTTAATCGGGGCTTCAAAATTTTGAAGTCCAGCTATAACTGGATTCTGATCAATAAATGGTAAAGTAGATTTTTGACTAGAGACAAGATCATTAGAAATAAAAGAAGTGTCATCGTATTCCTTCACTTTTATAGAGGGAAAGTTTGTTGCTATTAGATCAATTGTATTGGGAAGGTTAGAAGGTATCAAAACAGTATCAACCGTCATGAATTTTCTTGTTACGTCTACATTTCTAACTATCAATGGTTCTCCAAAGAGCTTGAGTGATGACGTGGGACAATTTCCATTATCATAGTCAGCTCTAGACAGTAGAGACTCTAAGTGGTGCACGGAATTATGCAATATCAACCTCAAAACAATGGCTCACATCATGGAAGAAACAAACAAAAGTATATCTTCGCTTTGTAGCTAATCTCCTTAACATTAATCGTAAATGTAATTAATTATACAATTAACGTACAATTTTGAAGGAGATTATAGATGTAAATTCACCTATACTATTTGCTAGACATTCTATGCATATCTATTATCAATTCTATTCATAGGCACGAAGGCACAATAACTTCTGCCTCTATCCAAGGTAATCACAATGTATTCACATCAGAAACTTTCTGCTGAGTTTATGATAAAAAATAGATGCAACTCGACTGTCGAATTTGCAGATCCTTGGAAGGCCTCATCAAACAAATTTAGATAGACATCGATATCCTAACGGCCACCTTATAGGAGGTAGAATTTCTCCTGTCGATCATACGCATATGATATTCTTTTCTATTAAATTTGCCGGTCAGTATACATTCCACGTTGGTACTGAATCTGGGACCGAATCATACAAATATGATAAAATCTAGGATGATGGCTATTCATTTTTTCAAAGATGACAAGGATGAGCGCCTGATTCCTATCAATTACGAGGTGATATCGCGATCTAAGTAACGATAATCCTTCTTCAACGCCATTAACATTGAAAGATACTATTAGCATTGAACATTATACTAAGGTGGAGACGGTTCCCGAAAAATTAAGCAAATGTATTTGAAAGCAATTTATTTAGGATAGAGAATTTGGATCAAATACTATGCTATTCCAGAAGCTAGTCATGACCGCACTAAGTCCGACGTCCGAATGCATACTAACTAAGGCTAGGTTCAGTTCAAAGTCTGAGTTTAAGCTAATTGAAATGATTATTCCATTGAGAATAGAATTAAGAACCAAATCAAATTCAGTCCCGGTATGTATAAGGGGAGAGGCATCCCGGGAATTGTAAAGATGACACTTATTTTGATGATTGTTGCGATTATGGCCTGGCTAGTAATCGGTTGCGGGTTTTTAAATTATCCGCATACAATAGTCTGCTCAGACTGCGTTATCCACATTCCAGGACTTGGGCAAAAATATGAAAACATACACTAACGAACAGTACAAATTTGCAATATCTTATCCTACTACTTGGGATAAGATCGTCTTTGTGCAAGGTATAACTGAGAGTCGGCCGTCAGATTCTTGTAACATTTCTATCACCGCTCGAAAATCCATCTGATTTGTTCAGAGAGTATTTGACAATCGAAGTCGCTAACTTTTCTCCTAGAACAGCAGTTGAAAAGTCAAAGCTCATCCAATATGGCGAAAACCAGGTCAGTGTCTATAGAAAGTCTTTGCAAGGATTTCATGTCTTGGCAAGATCTGATCAATTCAATAATAGTGTATTAAATATTGGAAATCCAGCTTGCTATAAAGTGTTATATAATTTTATTGATACCACTGCCGGAAAAATTAATGTACTCGATATTTACTGCGCCAAGGAATCTAAAGTTTATCTCATTTCATTTCAATCTGATTCAAATAAGTATTCTCTCTATCTACCAATAATCAAGCTAATGGTTAATTCACTCAAGCTGTCATAATCCCTCATTGCTGTTTGGAGATAAACACAAGTTGATTATGCTATACCACAAATACTTCTGGATTTGACTGTCAAATAACGGCGTTTCATACTTTTGGTAGTGGAGGTGAGAGGTGAGACCTATGTTCTGAATAAATAAATGAATAAATAACTCTTCGTGTTTGACCGATTGATATTACTGTACTATTTAATTAATGAGATCGTTTCATCTTGCCAACTGATTCGTGCCTACTTTTGGTAAGTTGGGGCTTTGGGAATTTATCCCTATTTATTCATCTAGAAAAAGAATAACTTAAACATCAGTAATTTACCTTGAGAACATACAAATTACAGGATTCATTCAACCTTGTAATATCAGTCAATCAAGATGGCTGTTTTCCAGCCATCTAAAGCACAGTCAGATAAGCCCTGCATATTTAGTCCGGACGTAGTACGATATCGCCTAAGCGAATCGACTCTTTCCATATATTATTTGATCACCAAAATAATGATTGGTTTTTCCATCATCTAATGGTACTGTGATGATCCCTCGTATCGCAATAACAATTTCTACGGGAACTCTGCCACGTCATAAGGTGATTTGTGCCAACATCCATCATTCCTTTGATTGTTACGCTCATATCCGGACCAAGCTCAATATGATGGTAATTTTCCCCAAAATTGAGAAATTCATTATATGTTAAGCAGTCCGATTATTCCATATCATGTCAGTATTGAAGAATTTAGCACTCCATCCGAGACCACCAGAACCAGTTCTCAAAGGTAATTATATGGCAGATCCCATTATATTATGGAATCGATCTTACCATTCCTAATAAAGTCGTTGAGCGAAGTAACATTTTCGTCTAGATTGAGTGGACTCGCTGCTGAGAGTAATCGTAACTATGTCTAACGAGGATCGGCATTATAGTGTAATTCGTAGGGTGCACCGCAAAAGCTTAACTACCGATCCTAGAATTATTATTCGTGAAACAATTTCAAATGGCTGTCCTTTAACATATATTTCAAGTGATATTGCAGATAGAACATACAGTTAGGATATCTAGACCTTGGTCTTGTGGATCCAGATCAACGATCTCTGCTTGCATGGATCACCTCCACTATCGTTTTATATGTATAGAACACGTTGCCTTCTAATCTATAATATAGGCTTCTGCTGTTTTTACTGATAGATATGGACCTTGTACTTCTAGAAATAGCTTGGATTTGACGACCTCTTATGATCTACCGGCAATGTTCTCAATAATGACCTCAAATTTCTAGGTACTAAAGCAAGTATGATGTCGTCGCAAAATACTGGGGAACTACTCTGGAAAATTACCAAAAAATGTTCAGTAAAATCCGTGTCTACGTGACTCTGCAATACCATAGCGATTGCGATTCTAGGATTTGTAAGATTGAATGCGTCATAGTCTAGGAGGACCAACTACCATCATGTGAGATATTTCTTTTCATGTCTCATTTTTCGTCATGAAACTACGTATTTTACTGTCAGGATCAAGTATGTTCTGATCTGGGCTAACTATCCTTTCGAGGAGCTCTCCCCTCTTTTTGGCTGATAATTCTAAACGTATCAAGATTTTTCTATTACCCTCTTCTAGCTTAGTTATTCTATGGAGTATGCTGTCTTGCTGCTTCGAAGTTTTATTTTGCCGGTTATATATCCACCAGCTAATGAAGCGTCCTACGAACGCACCAGCTATTATTCCCAAATATGTACTTGAGGTATTTGTCATGTCGACACATTGGTTACTGAGTTCTGGAATGCATCCACATATACCGAGAATTTGAGCCCACATGATACGATGATGTTCTCTACTAACTATAATATTTTTTTTCCTATTCTATTAAGATATTAGCTAATTGATATACTCTGAATTTACTATTAATTTGATAGATTAATCTATCACGTAGCATCCTGTGTCCTCAAAATATCTCTTCGTTATTATGGTTGACGCAAAGATGGGATTTCATGTATCTGAAGGAATATGATTTCTTTTTTTAGATCAATGTCATGATAATGAACCTAAATTTATGTACACTTTGTTATCCAGCCATGTCGATTAGTAAAGATGAGGTTTACGCCAGTAATTGGCCTAGTTATATTAATAGTTCTGAGTAGGGGAATAGGCCGAAAAATTAATGCATATTAAAAGAGTAAGATCCAGTTCTGGGTTTCATTGTAACTAGCATGCTAGTGACATTCTATGATCAAGATTTTCTTTGAAATCCAATATATTTAATCCTGAACTTGTAGTTGATCGGATATTGAATTTGAATCAATTAGGACCCTGTCAATCGATCTGGATAAATTAATCACTTCCAGCCTAATAAGTAATTTACCCTATGAAATAATCCCATCTATGCTTTTGTTTAATTGTATGAGGATAAGCATTGTTAGATATGTTTTCCTACTTTACCCGCTTTAGAATCGTTGAACAAACAGTTTAAGTATTAAAGGATTTTAACTATCAATAATATTCAATCAATATGTTACGATAGCCAAATACACTTATGTCTTTGTACCTTGAATGTTTCTGTAAGTCAGGGTTAGATAGCTTTTCGCAAGAAATTCCGAGACCAATATCCAATGATGTGCCATAATAAGACAACAAATATAGATGAAATCGTAACTAGCTCATATTATTATGGAGGAAAGGGCAGTTAGGGAATTTGAATGGTATTTGCGTGATTATCTTTTTCGACAGTATAATCTGAATAACCGACGAATTGTGTTAAAGCAATTGCCAATGGAAATGATCAACACTTACTTACGTTATAGACACTCTGATCAAACAGATCTTAATCAATATCTGGAAGAAGTCCTTAAGAATTTGTTGGCTCGTCACGTCATTAAAGAAACTATGATTGATGGTTCGATTGAACTGCATGATAATCTTTTTAGACTGCAATGTGCAAAATGCTACTACGTCTCGTATCTAAACCATCTTGAGCCTAGAGAATGTCTGAGATGTGCAAGTACTGATTTGAATGAATTTCCTCGTAGGAATAAATGAGCACGATATACTGCTACCAAATTCTATCCTAATGTCAATCAAACAATAGGTCAATTCTAGGTATGTCCAAACCAGATCTTCTATCATTTTAATCACAACCCTTCTTCTGAATTCATAGGTGAAGTCCTCATACACTTACAGAATTGCACTATTCAGACTCATCTTTGTAGTTGATCTAGCCATTTTGACCAATGATCTGATACAAGAATACCACCTAAAATAAGATATTCTCATATAGCATAACGTTATTAATATTCAATCAAGCGTAATTTGCTGTTCCTCTAATGCAACAAAGAATATACAATTCCACGACATTGTTATTCATTTGCAGAACTTCTGTGCAGCCACCTCATTTTTTTTACAAGACACACAAACTAATGTAATTAATTAAATAACGATATGTAGAACTTAGAAAATATACTAATGGGTTTGACTAAAGTGCGGGGATCCTAGGCATCGGTATATTGGTAGTAAGACCAAGTCAATATTTATTGGATATGGGTATCGCTTCACATTAAAGATAGATTGAATGGAAGCTCACGATGAGAGTTAAACATATCGAATCGCGGCCATGTAGAAATCATCACAAAAATGACAATATTCGTTAGCCTGTGCATGTTATAGGCTATGCATCTGAATGATAGTTCCCTGTTCTGTGTTTTTACTAGCCTTGAAGAAATATATTCTCCAAATAGTCGTTTTATGACAGACATTATGGTCTCATCCTTGTTTCGTTGATTGTACAATAGTTCGTTATATCCACGTTTCATCTGCTTTCTATATCTGCCATGTGTTCTCCATATCGGTACATGTTCATATCGAGCTGGAATAACACTGAATGCATGCAAGGTTTCTCTTACCAACTGATGATTATCTTCATTATCATATCCCTTATCAGCTGTAACTACGGATAGTGGAAGGGATATTTGACGTCCTTGTTATGATTGGCTTGAAATCTACATTATCATGTCTTGTAGGAGCTCGTCTTATCCTTATGTTGCAGATAATCTGTTGTAATACATCGGCTCTAATAGATAATTTCGCATATTTTCTTCTTGCTTCTATTCGTTCATCATAATACTGTGAAGCATGAGTTATCTTAAATCCTGTTGAATCTATTCCTACAAAGATATGCTTCGTACAGCTAATTACAATGAATGACGAAATTATCTTCTCAAGCAGTGAATTGCTAATTCTGTCTGTCTGTAAACTTTTGCAATGTTGTAAAATGAGGAATACGTGACAATCGTAGGTACGATCTAAGGTAATATGCCTCGACTAACCACTCGACAAACATCCTATAACTCTTACCTTCGTACTGTCTTATTGTAAGTAATACTAAATGCTGCCATATCGTAAATGCATGATTGCTCTTTCTGTGAAGAAACAATGGTATCCTTGAATTTCTCAAGACACGGTACATAGTATTAGCCAGCCTAACATATCTTGATTCTTTCAACATCCATATTGGATCATACGTCTAGAAAGCTCTAACGGTATTCAGAACATGGTTTCTACAGAGCCCGAATCGCAAATGATTTAAATATAATAGCATGCATAATCTACTCTATGAACAAGGCTTTTTCAATTGCTTCAGCTATGGTACTCTTAGCATTGCTGTTAGCGACAGGAGTCGGGCTGATTCATCCTGCCAACGCATGCCCAAATAATCCAAGCGGTACCACAGGTATGAAAGGCAATCCAGCTGCATCATCTAGTCCTAGTACTCAAATAGCACAACCGTCACAACCTTTGCAGTCCAACTCAGTTTAGATCAGGCAACAAATTTCCTCTATTTTATTTGTTAGTAAATACAGATAAGCTAATATTACGAGTGGCTTTTCATAAAATTTGCAACTTACGAGAGTAAGGCGCAGCTGCCTAATCGAATCACACCGGTTAGATGGAGATATTGTTTTAGAATTAATTGACCTCTATCTAGAAAGTACAGTGGAATACCTTCTTATTCAATAGGCGGGTATCAAATTTGATAGTAAGTACATATGATGCAAATTAAAGATATTCCCCCAAACATCAAAAATATACAACTAATAAGACCATTTTCAAACTAGTATCAAGTTGAAGTTTCCTGTGTAACGGGTATATCACAGTTGAACGTAAAAGTGGTTTTTAATCACTGCACTTAGGTCTACTAATATATGTCCAATGCCTAACCTGGAAGACTATAGAAAAATTTCAAGCTATGTACAGTCAGTATTTTGTGATTTGAAAATTTGGGTGACCCTTTATATACAACCAACACGTCTAATTATAATGCCTCATGGATGGTGATGATTCAAATTTTAATGCGTTTCACGACAGAGTGATAAAATCCTACAAAAAGGAATTACCGTCAGGAATGGAGGTTTCGGATGAAATATCGTTTTTTGAATATTCTCAACATTACTGCATCTGCTATATAGATATATCAGAATCTACAAAAACTACAGCCATGATCAAAGATCCTCAAAAGATTAGAGACTACTACTCTACTTTTCTCAATTCTATGGCGGCTGTAATATCAGAATTTCACGGAAAGATAATCAAGAGGTACTGGTGATGGTATCCTTTACTACTTTCCAAGTACTAGTAATGTGGAAAATGGTTCTGCCTTCAGCGACGTCCTCGAGTGTGGACTTACTATGATCACTTTAAGATCTGTTATCGGCGCGAGACTAGCAGAAATAGTACCACAAATCAGTTACAGAGTTAGTGCAGATTATGGCAGAGTAGAGATCGCCAGGTCAGCGGGAAATCCTGAACGAGATGATCTATTCGGTTCTACGGTAAATCTGTGTACGAAGATAAACTCAAAAGCATCTCCAAATGAAATGGTCATAGGTGGAGATCTTTATCAGTTCCTGAAGAATCCATCTTTTTCATCTCTGAACAGCAAGTATAAATTCAAAGGAACAACCGAATATTGTCTGGACGTGAGACATCCATATCCTGTGTATAATGTAGTAAGAAGGGAAAGCATGGATTCTAATGACCTAATGCGTCGATATGATAAATTCTTCGATGCTATGATTGTGAAAAAACACAAGGTACAGGCTGCAGTTGGTGGTAAATCAGATCAATACCGACTAAATTCACACGGACATTTAGATCAACAAATACAAAGTAAGGAGTCCGTCCATAATGTCTTGATAGTCGATGATGAGCCTGATGTTCTGTTAACATATAGGTCTTTCTTGGAGGATGCTGGTTATAACGTTGAAGCATATTCCGATCCACAGGAATCATTAAAGAGATTCGCGGAACATTCTTCTTCTTACTATGACCTGGTAATCCTTGATATAAGGATGCCGGTTGTAAATGGTCTACAATTATACAGTAGAATGAAAGCTATTGATGCCGAAATAAAGATTATATTTCTTTCCGCTCTAGACGCTGCAGAAGAATTGTTGACCATATTGCCTGGTGTAAAGAATAAGAATACGTTTATCAGAAAACCAGTAGACCTAAGTATGTTTCTTAGTGCAGTTAAGACCGTGCTGAATTAGGCCTTGCTTATCATCCTGTGGCCTATATCTTCATGAGAATGTAGTACTGTACTTTCTGTTCGTATTAATTAGAAATCCGCCGCAAAATGTCTTGGCGCCATAGTATTACATATTGTTGATTCTGGTTAATGTATGGCAAGGTTTGTCGCTATTTCATATTTTATGTCAGAATATTCGAGTCTATGTGGCTATCTCGTCTTTTGGCCTGAACATAATCTCCTCTGGATCACGTTATCAATTTCCTTGCCCCTTACCATAGTACTTTACCAATCTTCAATAGTTATTTCTACAATGTATAATCAAATACCAAACATTATCCTACGAATTCCAGATCAATTCCGATCCGAATATATCAATAATAGGTAGAGTCTCTAATAAATAAATAAGCTGGTTTGTATGAATCCTTTTGTCATTAGCTACTTCTCTGATGTAATGTAAGCTTGTCCGTATAGTCTAATATTAAGATCACTTCTAATGGGAGTAGCAAGTTCATAACCAGTACCATAGTGTACGTATAAATATTAGGCTCATGCTCAATTAATCGGTTAGTCAGCAAAACAAATTGAGAACAATCTGGCAATGCAAGCAACTCGATCCAGCAGTCGAATAATCAGAAACCTGCAAGAACCTTATCAACAGTTTGGATGGTTAGGTGACCAGACAAGGGTATAAACTGTCAATGCGTCAATTAATGACTTTTCTAAAAATGGATAACCATTCTGACTTACCAAAAATAGAAACTTAGAAACTAGAACGTTTGATAAGAGATTGTGTTTATTCATATGCGTAATGATCGCAAGTTATCTCCAGGTACATATATGTAAGAACCGCAGCAATTGCTCATTTTTACGAAATGAATGATGTAGGCTTGCGATGGAAGAAGCTAAAGAAGTTCAAGGTTTAATTTAGAAATGTAATAGAAGATAGATCCTACACAAGAGACAACATCAAAAACTAACGGAGGTATAGGAATTCCAAATAATCATGAAAACCAGTAGTAATATATAGAAGTCAGATTTTTTAGACGCTCGATAACTTTTACTTTTTATTGCTTTAGGTTAGTATTTAGTTAACCTGTAGATTCTGGTAGTTGTAAAATGCCTCGTTCTGTTATCACAGAACATGACAAAGAAACGACTACATTGTTATAGTTGGGTTCCTGAACTACTAGATCATAGAGATAATTATTTTCTCACTCCTGTTGAGAAATTGCTGGAAAAAGTTGGATTAACAGCAAACTGTCCAGAGGTTGTATATAATCAAGGTGAATTATGTTCAGGCACTGCAAACGCTATTGGGGAATCAATCGAGTATACTTTAATAAAAGGTAAAAAAGAAGTTTTTGCACCTTCTCGTCTATTCATTTATTATACTGAACGTAGGATAGAAGGGACTATACTCGAAAACCCGGAGCAATGATTAGAGACGGAATAAAATCGGTAAATAGAGAAGGAGCATGAAAAGAGACAATCTAGCCGGATATTATTGGCGAGTTTACAAAAGAGCTATCAATAAAATCCCTAGAGATGCGTTACCTCACCCCGATCCTGGCATATCAACGTATAAACAGAAGACTAAACAACTTCAAGTCAGTTCCAGCACTAGGTTTTCCATTTGTATTCGGGTCACAGTTTACGAATCTTTTATCTCATTACAACTAGCAAGAACAAGATTTAGCCAATGCCTGGGCCATGGGAGCAAGCCTTAACAGGACACGCGTTGCTGGCAGTAAGATATGGCGACTCTATTCATAGATTCATAGTAAGAAATGCGTGGGGCGAAGCTTGGATAAAAATAGGGATTTCCAATGCCTTATGATTAGCTACTAGACCCGAACCTTAGCGACGACTTTTGGATAATAAAGATGTAGAATAATCATGTATTCTGATTGCATACAATAAGTATCGCCGCTGGACTCGCCGGGGATGGTACAGAAGTCCATGACGATACTTGACCCGTAATGGGTATGTATAGTGCACAATATTTTATATAAAAATTTACATAAAAAACGAAAAATCGCCGTTGAGACTCGTGAAAACAACGTGATCGAAGCATGTTATTAACGGGCGAGTCTCAACAGCGACACACTCGTGTTATTCTTTGTTACACAATATTTTATTTAATGAATGCAGAAACCAGTCGTCTGTTTTATTAAGTTATTCTGGGCAAAGACTTTTTAATTATATAAACTGACACTTGTTAGGTTCTTTAATACGATAGGAGCACACAAAATTTACTAATCCTTTGATATCCTTCTAAAGTTCATAACTGGGCTGATCTATATCTTCCGTAGAGGACAGGAAACATAGAAAATGATTGATACTAATGGATACGCTGCCAAACAGATCAAACAACCTCTTACTCCATATTCATTTAAAAGACGTAATCCACTCGATAATGATGTCTTAATCGACATTCAATACTGCGGCATTTGTCACTCTGATATACATCAGGTACGTAACGAGTGGGGATCTTCCACTTTTCCGATGGTTCCGGGACATGAGATAGTGGGAGTTGTCTTCACAAGTTGGTTCCAACGTAACTCGATTTAAAGTCGGCGACAGTGTCGCTGTGGGAAACTTTGTGGACTCTTCGGCGAGTGCAAACCGTGTGTCAACGGACTTGAACAATATTGCGTGAAGGGAGCAACTTGGACCTATAATGCACTCGAAAAATATGAAGGTGAAAGTATGCCGACACAGGGCGGATACTCTGATAAAATAGTTGTGAAAGAAAAGTATGTCCTTCACATCCCTAACAACCTTCCTCTGGCTGCGTCAGCGCCGCTCCTCTGCGCAGGCATCACACTTTATTCGCCTCTTGTCCACTGGAAGGCGGGTCCTGGCAAGAAGGTAGCTATACTTGGATTAGGAGGCATAGGTCATATCGGAGTGAAAATAGCACACGCACTTGGGGCTGAAGTCACTGTACTAAGCCATTCATTGAATAAACAAGATGAGGCCATACGAATGAAAGCCGATAGTTTTTATGCAACATCAGATCCAAGTACCTTCAAAAAGCTTAGGGGATATTTTGATTTAATAATTAATACGGTCTCAGTACAGATAGACCTGAATAAGTATCTGAAACTATTAAAATTGGACGGTACAATGGTCATTGTTGGACTTCCAGAAAAGGAAATACAGTTTAATGCTTTTTCACTTACTAATGCACGTCGTAGTATAGCAGGTTCAGTCATAGGCGGGGTCAAAGAAACCCAGGATATGCTTAATTTCTGTAGCGAGCGCAACATTACTTGCGATGTCGAACTTATTCCAATTCAACAAGTAAACGAAGCATACGAGCGGGTTGTAAGCAGTGATGTTCGATATAGATTTGTTATAGACATTTTGAACTCACTTGCGTCCAAGAGTTGATACCTGGTTTTCTACGTAGCACGTTATATTACAACATCACAAATCATGTGAGTGACGTAGACAAATCGTAGATATTTTTTGGAGGAAAGTGCTAATTATGAATTTACAAGTTGCCTCAGTTTACTTTATCACTCAATATCAATACACTCCTGTTTACGTCTAAACATATAGATCACTCCTATATCGAAGGAGAAATAACTAAGCACTAGAATGATATCACTAGGTACATCAACAAAATCAAAGCAAAAATATTGATGAGCGTATATCTTAATATGATACACTTTGTTCTAAAGACCTCTATGATAGTTAGCGCGCTTTGTGCCTATAGCATCAATATAGCTACTGCATAATTAAAGAAACAAATATAATGTCCTTAGATTGACAAGAATTTTTGTGCATCGAAAAAGCTTTTGAGTTCCTTTGAAATCTGATCGCAGAATATTCCTAAAATCTCAAAGTCGAGAAGGTTAAGTTTCTTTTCACTAAACATAGCAAGAACACCTATTGCATCGTGGTTGTAAATTAGTGGGTACCCTGCAAATGATTTCAAATTCTCCCTTTTTGCCCAGTCTTGATATTTTATTCTTGGATCGTTTACGACATCATTTGTAATTACAGGCTTCTTGTTCTTAATTATAGGTCCAATCTTGACAGAATCTACGGATACTTTCGAAAATTCTCCGCTAATATTCTTGTATTTCCCGGCACTATATTTTAGTATTAGAAACTTTCTTTTACTATCAAGAAGCCAGATTCTTGCAAATTTTGCATCGAAATGTTTTACAACACTTTCTGCGGTCAGTTGAAGTTTATCGTTCAGGTTGTCGTATTTCTGAACCGAGTTCAAAATTCTGTACACCCGAGACTTTCTCTCAATCATGTTGTGTTCATCAAATATTGCGTACGGAGATGCCTTCAAAGTCTTCGACTCAAATGACCGATAGTCTAGAATCAGGTCTGCGAATCTATGTAAAAAATTGTTACTTTCTAGCTCATATTGTTCGGTGGATTCAAAAACAAAATGCGACACCCAATCAAATTCTCCTCCACTTAATTTAGCCGAGTAAATACAGAATGGGATTTCCTCTACGTAATTCGACAGTCTCTCTATTAGAACGGATGAATTACTTGGATACTTGAACTTGAGGATTATCGTTCGGTTTAGTTTTTCAGATACAAGACTTGGATTAAGTATAGCGGAGTATCCTAGAACTATATGGTCGCGTTCCATTCGCTGGAGTCTGTATCTTATGGCTCTCTCCGTTATTTCATGTCCGATACTTTGGACTGCTTTTCGGATTTCGCTCGATGAGCTGCGGGCATTCTTTCCAAGACAAGAAAGCACCACCTTGTCGATGTCATCTAACAAGAGCATACGCACTAGTACCGTTTAGTATTATAATAACTTGCAATAGCCTACTGTCCGGCAAAAATAATCAAGATCAGTACGCTTTATCTTCAACTTCCGAAACTTATTCAAGGTCAGAATTAAGTCAGTAACAATTTAGCAGAACAAAGATTACTTTATATAATTTTATCAAATCTGAGAATCCTATATAAACTCATTAGCATCATTATCACCAGAATGTACAGGATTGACTGGCTAACCTGTAACCGGTGTCAGGCCTCGTTCTACCTAAGAGGAGACCTGCAAATGTAAAAAGATTCTCTGATATGTCCAGATTGCTTTTTAGAAGAATATGAATTAAAATGAGGTTAACTAAGTAACGATTTATCCCTACATCAGTCTCATCAGATAGCTTTCTTATTTTTTGGCAATTCTTTGGAATAGGCTCGCGTGAGCCAGATAGGGGTCACGATTGTAGTAAGTGCTAGCATTATGATTATTACCATATAGATATCAGATGTTAAAGCACCAGATGTTATACCCACCGCTGCCCACAAGTCCAACCTCTACACTCGATATCATTCCTATACCTACTTCCATAGACCTGTTTTGTCTCTTAAAAATAGGATTGATGATAATCCGCCCTCTTTCATTTTCGTAATGATGGCAATTGATACGACTATCGCAGATAGATATAGTACTTCCATATTGATTCCCTTATGTACTTGCGCTCCAATAATAGGAAAGGATAACGGAGCAAATATTATCTCTAGTTTTTGACATATTCTCCTATTGTTGATTCCTCTAGTACTTGCCATTGCCATACCAACAGCAAAAGCTCCTACAATTGGTAATAGCCCTACAAACGCTGCTATTCCAGCCGCTCCAAAAAATGAAGCCGTAACTATATACCTTCGACACTTCCCTTAGATTTCCCAAGTTTTCGACGTGTAATAGTTGTGCAACTAGTACAACAGCGCCTACAAGCAATACACAAAAATCCTAATATCTTTAAGACTAGAAATATGATATTTGTAATCTCTGGTGTCATTGTTCCTGTTCGAACCATAGTCGTTACTACTAACAGTACCGAAATTGATAGTATATCGTCGACTATCTCAGCTCCTAGTATTAATCTGGCACCTTTTAATTGCATTTTCCCTAATTCTGATGGCACTTGAATCGATATGACTATACTCATAGCAGTTGGTGCAGTAGCAACAAGCATTGATTCTAGTGCTTATAGTCCGAATGGGGAGAAAAGAATATACGCCATGAAGAATGATATGATAACCCTATAGAGCCATCTGTAAATGAGGCTGCCTCGCCTCTTAGAAATTCCCCTGGAGTAATTTCTAGCCCTGCTTTAAACAGATTACTATAGCAGATAATTCGCCAATATGCTTGATAGTTTCATCAAGATTAACTATGATCTTTCCCCCAAATGATATAAAGAGTTCCTAGTGCAAATGGACCTAGATTATACCAGCAAGTAATTCAACTAATACAACTGGTGTTTTTATCTATGAAAAATCTTAGCAAATACACTAGCAGTAAATAATAATATATCCTATGAAATTACTATATGTAAAAATACACTATCCTATATTATTCCTGTCAGGATCTGTCAATATTATAGTTAATTCGGATTCGGACTTACTTATGGCATTTTGGCTTTAGTGCTGTTGTCTCTACTCCCTCGTCATAATTGAGTTTTTGCAATTACTACATCAGTGTCTACTTGTTTTTCATCTATTCTTATACCATAACCACATGCGTTACTAATTTTTTCCTGATATTGAGGACATGTAGTATTATCACACTTACCACAACTATCTAAACATCTAGATGCTGTCGAGGAATTAAACCAGCAAATCTTCTCCTATCCAGCTAGTTACTATGTCAGCTGCACTTACAGTGTTCTTACTAATATTTTAAAAATTAAACAGGTCACCAAAAAATCCCCTCCTTCTCCATCTATTATCATGATAATCGTCATCATATGCTCCATCGTTGTAATGGTATTTGTTATAATGTTCGTCTTCGTAACTACTTTGGATTTGGGCTATCTTGTCTATCTCTCCTCTATCTAACCATACTCCCTTACAAGAAGGACAGTAATCAATAAGTGCCTCGTACCTTCGCATTAGCTACATTAGAGCTGAACATTTTGGACATTACATATCTGAATATATATCGCCTCTCTTGTCATTTTCTAGAGAAAACGTGTCACTTAAGATTAGTGGTTGCTTTGCTTTACATACTTCTACTAGTAAGATAGATTAGGATTATACAACCATAATTCTTATCTGAAATAGATTAGTGTTTTGAATAATAGGGGATTAAGTTGTTGCATATTCCATTTAATTAAATTGTATATAACAATGCAATACACTGAAAACATATTGTCGGTGTGTTACGCACGATCCTTAACTACATAAAAGATTTAGACATGCAGTAGAAAGTTATGAACAGTTCATGATTTTAAGACTTGACTCATAGTCATTTTGCTAATAACAGATGTGTATAGCGGAGTCAACTTGCCGAAATAATGAGCCCTCCAATAGCTACAGCCGGCCTTCTGTATATTAGTTTATTAGTATATTAGGTACCTTGGAGGCAGAACTATACAAGTAAAAGATTGTGGCAAGATAGAGAAGATAAGATTTCAGTTTTAGACACAATAATATCAATATCAGAACATGATATCATGCGCAATATCAATTCTAGACCATAAATAAATACCCACCACCGTACCACTAATAACAATCTTCTTTACATTTATCCAAACCTTTCCGACTTAATTTAATGTCTTCTAGTGTATCTCTTTCAATGAACCCTTTTTGTATTAGATGTTGTACAATTTCATTTGTTGCTTGATATCCATATGATGGTCTTTCATATGCTTCGGGACTGACATTTTTAAAAAAAACCTCAATAGCTTTTACACTATTGTCTAGATTACCATGGGCCATTAAGTACATTCCGCAAAGAAACTTTTTGGAGTATCTTTGCAGCTCTCCTGATGTAAATATTCCCTGCAATTGAAGTCTTATTACGTCATATCTAAGACAGATAAATAACTTTCACATTTAATAATAAAAATTATTTAATGAATGCTAAAGGTAAGACGGATAATGTACATTCTAGTGACATTTTATAGGTTAAAAAAGAGTTAGTTCTGAGATAGCAATAGAACAACCCGACCTATTTAAAGAATACGGAATAAACCAATTTGCATTTGGAATATTTGAGTAAGCTATCATACTTCAGGTTTCATCATCTAGACCATGTATGTTACTCACCATAGTACCATGAAAAGATATTCGGAAACTGAAATTGGTGGTGACCAGTCATCAGCCCGAGGTTAATTCCGAACGACCTCAGCCATGCCATGTCGTATCATGTCGTATATAACATTATCATATGACGCCGTCGTCAGTTTGCAGCTGCAAGTTTTCATATGAAATTGGGGTTTACATGATATCGTTATAAAAATAAATTTGACGTATAGATCGGTACAGGACAAGATAGCAATCAGCACTGATAGGATAGGCTAAGATTCATTTGATTGTTCTAGCCAAGTCAGTCTCCAGTTGTACGAGTGCATTCCAACTCAATAATCTGGAGATTGATTCCTATCAGCATAGATAATTTAGCTCGTTGGTCTAAATAATAAGCTAACTTAGCAGAACCAACCTCTACCTAGAATAGAGGTAATATTGCGGTAAAAGATGGTTAGGATTTGCGAATATGAGTCTTTATCTTCTCCACTAAATCTGGCTTCATTATATCTTCTTCCTTGTAACCATGATCTTTAATTGCATGCTGACCTGCATCTTTCATTAGGTCTTCCTCCGTTTCGCCATTTGCAAGAAAATCGCAGTCGCATCCTACTTCACGGCATGATACTGTTAACATTAACTATACATAAAAATCAGCCCTAATAAACTTAAATTGTCTTGGCATTTATTCACAACACAGACTGCCAGAACTATTACTTTTTCACGCGCCTATTTAGAGATGGCCCTCGGCCCCAATGACTAAAATGCTTGAAACTGAATTATTAAGCAAAAAAAGGAACTTAATCAGTAGACCAGTAGTAGTTTCCATTCCCAAGCTTTTTTAGAGAGATTTCCTTCAGCATCTATAACAACCTCAAAGACTCCAATGAGATTATTAAGTGATGCCAGTTTACCTTTCGATGATGTGCTATATAATACAGAATCACGCCAGTTTATACTTCTAGAAGGATCAATTCTACCTATGTCTTCACCAACGTAGATTGCTAGTTCTGATCCTCCAACCAAGATCGCCCCTAATCCTTTGCCATGGCCTATTCGCTAGTGTTTGTAGGTCTTCCGATGAAGGTTAGTATTTCCTTTAGTTATGCTCCCTTTAGACTGCCACTCATAGATACAGATGTTTCAATTGAATGACCTTCAGTATCCAGGTCCTCTTTTGGCTCGTAACTTTGCCTTTCAATTCTGCAATTTGATCTCCTAACATACGATAGAGAGAAATGGCTTCTTTGAATATAAGTAATTATTGGAAGGCGCAATTCTTGCAGTTTTGAACTCCAACTATGACGTATATTTGCTTAAATTACAGACGCAGGTATCATAGTTACATTTTTTTATGAAATGAGACTGAATCTTATGTAACTGAACATGCATGCAAAACCTTGTGAATACCTGTGGTTAGTATCGTCATTCAATTTCATATTGTCTAGCATCTGGTCGCCAATGTATTTTTTCTTTAACTCCTTGCTTTGAGGATCTTTCCACTAAGCATAGTATTAAGATTCGTGCTTTAGTTCGGACATTTCTTTTCCGACCTTGATATGCTCTTTATAGTTGCATTTACCGGTATTGGCAAGTGCTGTTTATTCATCTCAACCTAGATAGTGCCAATTGTTTAAGTTATTCTATTCTAGAAATCAGTTCTTTACGCTACATCATTCTCAATGCATTTATAATAAGACCTGGTGCATACGCCTCCCGATGGTTTTCCAAAATTTATAACTCATGATATGAGGATAGGGGTTGTTGAATAGAATGCAACTGATAACAATAGTAATTATACCATATAGTTTGAATAGGTGTCATGAATTTGGGAATACATAGAGCTTTAGTATTTCAAGGAGGGGGTTCACTTGGAGCGTACGAAGCTGGGGCCTACAAAGGTATGAATGAGGAACTTTCAGGATTCTTCAGAAAAGAAGGAAGGGAAAACGAACCAACATTTCATATAGTCTCTGGGACCTCGATTGGGGCTATAAATTCTGCTATATTGGTAAGCTTTGTAAAGGAAAATAAAACATGGGAAGGATCAGGCGAAAGATTAGTAGAATTTTGGGAATATCGTATCTAAACAGTCATCGGTTGATAGCATGCCACATTTTGCAAATTATTGGGATTCTTGGCGTACAGTAAATAGACATATTGCATCAGGAGAATCTGCTAGAAGATATTTCAGGTACTAAGGAATTTATTTTTAAAGGAGTTCCTAATGTATTTATACCAAAGACGCCTTTACCAGACACTAGATTTTTTGACCCTTCAAATACGTGGTATGTCTATGATAATAAACCATTAAAAGCAAGCTTGGAAAGGTTCGCAAAGTTTCCTATTTCCACAAGCTTCGAAAATGATGAACCACGACTCTTGTTGGTTGCCGTAGACGTACAGGAAGCTACTCCAGTGGTTTTTGATAGTTACGAAAAGGAAGATGGAACAAGGAAGTCAGAATATGGCAAATATGGTAGAATGAAATCAGACGGTTCTGCAATCGACTCAGAGAATAATGAAGGATTTGAACACGTTATAAGATATAATAATGGAATAACAGCAGACTTCGTATTAGCAAGTTGTTCGGTTCCAGTAAATTATGATTATACGAGACTAAATGTAGAAAACCACACATTGGACTTACGAAAGCCTGGCCACAACACACAGGCAGAGGGTAATAATGGGCCTTCTTCAAACGTCAGTAACAGCTTGCGCTTCTTCTGGGATGGTGGTCTATTAGCTAATACACCTTTAAGGCAGACCATCCTTGCTCACAGACATTATTGGCTTAAAGTAAAGAAATTGGAAGACAATATACCCAGACTCAAATTTGGTATAATAAATCTTCATCCGGCTAAACAAGAATATGTTCCTTCTGATTACGATAGTGTTGTTGACAGGAAGAACGATATCATATATCATGATAGAACAGAATTTGATGAATTTGTTGCAGTTCTCGTATCAGATTACGCAATGCTCGCTAAGTCTCTAATTAAGCTGGCCGAGGACAATGGTGCAGGCAAAGAAGCATTGGAAAAGATTTTGAAGGAGAAAACTAATGCTGTTTTTCCTGCTACTGGTAGGCATGGATTATACAGCGATTTGCTAAAGGGTAGAGTTGTTGTTGATTTTGTTGCTCGTTTGGAGCGAAAGAACGATAGTCATACTATTTCAAATAAAACATTTGACTTTTCAAAGACTACAATCCAACAGCTAATCCAAGATGGATATAAAGAGACCAAGGAACAGATGAAACAAATTCTCACCGATTTAAAAAAAGAACTGTCTGACACATAGTGATTTAGTCTGCATCGCAGTAGCCTACACACATCATTTTTCAGGAAGTACATATAGGATGGACAAATAGATAGTTAATTTTAGAAGAGTCTACTTCACTGAGACAGAATCTGATGTAGAGATACTCTTGTTCCAATACCAGATGTTCCTATCGATAGGTTAGCATTTACTCCTTTTCTGTTTATCATAAACAAAAAATCTGTAGGTCAATGAATAGCCAGTAGTTAGGCTTGACAATCTTTATCCAAGGTTGTGCAGTTTCGTTATATGGTCACAAACCTTCAATCTCATATCAACAGCTCTGTATGGTGACATCGAGCTTGGTAGGAATCTTACCTATACTTTGCTTTAACTTTTTCTATAACCTGTTACTTTAGAATCAACATAGAAGCGCTGGTACAGTATTTGAGAGCCTCTTGATTAGAACGCTGCTAAAAAGTGTGTTCAAATTCTTGAATACATTACGTTTATTTGCAAATTATGGCATGCGGATATAATTGGGGCGAGTACTTGTTTTTACTTACAAGTTCCACTTATTTACCATAAATTGTACCCTTGACATTAACATTCTTCGAGAATTTTGGACTATCCTACATATGGAGGGGTGATATCTGAACCAAAAATATAGAATAAACCATCGCGGGATCCTATAAACATCATACTATTTGCAATGGCTGCTGAAGAGTCCACCATATTCATTGTTGGAAATTTCCAGGTTTGTTTTCCACTATTGATATCTAACCCGTAAATATAAGAGTCGAGGGAACCGAAAAACATTACAGCATCATATTCAGATATGGCTGGAGATGACCATATTTTATCTCCTGTTTCGAAATTCCATACCACTGAGCCATCTTTGACCTGAAAACAATATACATTATTATTAGATGTTGCAAAGAATGCCTTATCCCTTATCGTAGCAGGGGAAGCCATTACAGGTTTTGTTATCTGTTTACTCCATCTAATCTTTCCTGTAGATTGATTCAAACAAAACATTCCTCCATTATAAGTCCCAATGAATAGTAATGGGCTTTCATCATCGAAGGATAAACACGGTGACGAAGATCTAATCTTGCCATTCAACCTTGTTTTCCATAGCAGTTTCCCATCTATATCTAAACAATAGAGGAATCCATCATCAGACCCTATAAATATTTCATTTCCGTTAAATGACGGTGAGGACCATACCTGTCCACCGGTTTCAAACTTCCATCTCACATCCCCACTGACGTCCTTCGAGAGCATAGACAGCATTATCTATGGAACCGACAACTAACATCACGTCATCGACCAAACATGGAGAAGAAAAAACTGGACCAGGAATTTCATACCTCCAAATCTCTTTCCCATTATTCGTATCAATTCCAAACACAAAATCTTTTCCTATATGAGATGTACCATCAGTCCAGGAATCATAGGTAGCAGTCACTAAAATACTATCATAAACTAAGGGCGACGAAACTAAAGGACTTTTAATATCTAAATGCCATTTTCTTTGCTTTTTGACAGGATTTAATGCAAGAATTCGCCCTGTTAAAGTTAAAACATATAATGTCCCTTTTGCAAATATAGGAGATGAGACAATCGGTCCGACTTCTGTTACCCATGAAAGCGAAGGTTTGCGATGTATCCTCGAAGAGGATGCTCCTGTTCGCATGGAGTTTCCTCTGAACATCTTCCATGACTGCTTATCGGATATTCCCAATGGTTCTTTCCAGTTCAATATTCTTAACTCTCAATGTCCTATAAGAATACATTGCCAAAGAACATTTACGTAGAGGATTAATCTAACAGTGTAACTGTGTGGTCGCATACATTTACTTAATTAACATATGATACCAAATAGCGAAGTGAAAGACACTCGTCAATGTGAACTGATTTTCAACAAACGTCCACATCACGTTGTACTCAAACAGTCTTAACTCGTTACATGACTGTCAAAGGTAGAATATGCAAGAAAAGAACACGAGAATATCACGCCAATTTACAAATGATCATCCTTTCAGCAGAGCTCTAGTTACAAGCAATGCCAATCCTGCAATCGCGGCGCTAGCCGGGATGGTTATAATCCATGCATAAACAATCCGTTTACCAATCCCCCATCTGACTGCGGACAATCGCTTAGATGCTCCTGCCCCCATAATAGCTCCGGATATTGCATGTGTGGTGCTTACTGGTATTCCTAGCCAAGCCATCGAAGTAAGTATTACTCCTCCGCCTGTTTCAGCACAAAATCCTTGAAATGATTTTAGAGTGGTAAGCGAAAACGCCATCGTCTTTATAATTCGCCATCCTCCAAAGAAGGTCCCTAATGCAATAGCTGCAGCTGAAACTAGAACTACAGAAACAGGAACAACAAAGTTTTTTGAATCTAATAGCCCTGCCGAGATTAGTAGGGCAGTAATCACACCCATAGTTTTTTGACCATCATTCGCACCGTGAGTGAGAGAAAAGAATGCAGACGATCCTATCTGCAATTTTCCGAACAGTTTATTTATAACTGATGGCCTGTTCCTTCGAAAAACTAACATAATACTTATTGTCAGTACAAAAGCAATTACAAAACCCATCACTGGCGAAACTACCATAAATGTCAACGTTTTTTCAACTCCTGGAAAAACGATCGCTTTTGTTCCACCTGCCACTAATCCAGCACCAATTAGGCCACCGATCAAAGCATGGCTACTCGATGATGGAAGGCCAAAGTACCACGTAATTAAATTCCAGCTAATTGCTCCGACTAGCGCCGCTATGATTACGTATACTGTTGAAAATTCTGGCTGTATAATACCTTTACCAACAGTGGCTGCTACTGCTGTTCCAAAAATGAATGGTCCAATAAAATTTGCTATGGCGGCCATGCTTACGGCATATAACGGTCTTAATACACGAGTTCCTACAACGGTTGCTATAGAGTTAGCAGAATCATGGAACCCATTTATAAAATCAAAAAATAGAGCGAAGACTATCGTCCCATAGATTAGGAATAAATTCTCAGTCATTTCCGTTTTAATTTGTGGTAATGCTTATGTCCTCGGTTGTCAAGCTCGTTATGCATATTTACTTCTCTTAGCCATATTTTAGGGCAATATCCTCTATTATATCCGAGACATCAGCGGTCCTATCTATAGCCCCTTCTAAAGTCTCGTAAATTTCCTTTTGTTTTATAATATTTATGGCATCATGCTCATTTTCAAAAAGGTCTGCGATTGCAGTTCTATAAAGCTTGTCTCCTTCATGCTCGAAGCCAGTTATCCGAGCAGAATGTTCAATCAGATCCTGAGCGTTCTTAAATTTTTTCAGCATTACAACCACAAAATGGATCTCTTTCGAGGCGAAATGAAGTACATTGGCCATCTCTAGCATTTTTGGTGTTGGCTTATGAATTTTATAAAGCACAAATCTGTCTGCAGTCCCATCAGCATAATCTAATACCTCATCGATAGCGCCTGTTAGTTTTGAGATGTCTTCTCGATCGAAAGGCGTAACAAACGTTTTGTCGAGAATATCAAATATGTTGTGAGCAATCTTGTCTCCACTGTGCTCTAGATCCTTTATGGCAGACATGCGTTCGTTAATGTTATCATAGGTAGCAATGAGTTCAACCAAAGCTCCTGTTGCTTTTATTAAATTGGAAGACTGCTTTTCAAGTATATCAATAATTGCTTTATCGTTAGATTTTAACCATGAAAACCAATGCAATGTGCTGTTCATTTGATCTATCTTCACTGGGAGGAACTAAATAATATGTATTATCTCGTTATTGATGTTTTAAGATACATAAAATTAGGGTGTTGACATGATTTCATCCCAGTTTTTAGGAATTGCATTTATATAAATCAATAACTAAACATTAATGACTAAACTCAGCTTTGTGTATACAAAGAAGGCAATAAGAGATAAAGTATCTATTTTTTATAAATTATTACTCCAAATTCGGAAAGACTATTATAATGTCATGAATTCGCTAGCAATAAAAAAAATAGCACATGTTTAAACAATACAGCAAGATGATATCCTTTCATAGCATAGCAACAATGGTATCTAAAGGATCGTCATGAGAGATATTAAAGAGGAAATTACTACCATTAAGGTAGGACTAACTGCACTAGTTCAGAAAACATGTTTGCTGTCCCATATTTTAAATCAATACTTTAAAACGATATCAAGAGCATCCTTCTTGAACAAGTAACTGTACATCGTATTTGCAGACTTGCTGGTTCTTGAGACTGTGCCGTCAAATCAGTTCTCCATTCGAGGAATGTATAATAAGAAATTTAATGATGTGCTGTTTCCACATCTAGAGAGCAGACACATCAGCACAATGTGGCAGCATTTGTTACGATTCATTATAAGACAGCACGATGGCTAGATTTGTAGGATGCTTGATTACTAGTGTTCGTAAGAGCCGTGTTAGCTAGTAAAACCAGCAATTAGTTGTAACTAGTGGACCTTTGCAGAATAGCTATATAGGGAACTGAACATCAATGTTTATTGTGAGTGGTAAGGACGGTAAGTAGAGGTAAGGACGGTAAGTAGAGGTAAGGACGGTAAGTAGAGGTAAGGACGGTAAGTAGACAGAGAAATATAGTGCGCATTAAAAGCTTATTACTCACCATACCGTACGTACCTATAACACTAGATTGGATCATACTTACTCACCATACACAGGAACAAACAAAAAGCAACGCATATGGGCGCTAGTATCAGATGGTAAATATTCCTCAGATCAGATAGCTTCAATGGTTGGTACTACTATAGAATATGTCTGGAAGGAGACAAGTAGATGTAGAAAATCTACAACAGCAACTGGCCTTGTTCTTAGTAGGAGGACCACACAGCTATCAAAAAGAAAGGATGCAACATACATCCATCTTTCCAACATAAACATCAAATATTGAAGCTATCAAAAGTTTAATTGCTACTGTTACTTTCCATTCTTACATAGTCGAGAACTACTTTACCTCTTGGATGGACATCCTTTTGGTAGTCTAGTGCCTTACCTGCCTCCTCTAGTAAAAATGTCCTGTCTACATTTACTTTTACATTATTTTAATCTACCCACTGTGCCAATTTAGTCAGCCGTTCTCTATCTGCTTGTGTGAACTGAAATATTGCCTTGACATTATATTGATTCATCAGCTCTGAGTTTGGCTACTTTAGCATAGAGATAATTATGCCACCTTTCTTTAAGACTTTGAAAGACCTTTTGTATGTGTCACCGCCTACAGTATCAAAGACTGAATCATAGTCATGCAGCAGATCTTCAAAGTTCTGGCTCTTGTAGTCTATGACTTGATCAGCTCCCAGTTCTTGGACAAACACCTTGTCATTTGCACTTGCCGTTGTCGCTATGAATGCTCCCAAGTTCTTGGCAAGCTGTATAGCAATTGATCCTATACCTCCTGCTCCACCATGAATTAGAATCCGTTGACCATTTGATAATCCAATGTTTTCAACAAGTGCGCGCCATGAACTAACGCCTACAAGTGGTAAGGCCGCCGCTTCGCCATGGCTTAGCCTCTTTGGTTTATTTGCGATAGTTTCTGTCTTTGCTAAAGCCATTTCTGCAAATGCTCCTGACCCACCAGTTAGCTACTCCAGCTTGTCCATATACTTCATCTCCTTGCTTGAAATCTGATAGACACCTCCTCCAATTTCTTTGACAATACCTAGAAAAATCCATACCCAATGTAAAGGGGAATTGAAGTTGTATCATTTGTTGAAAGTAACCTTCACGAATTTTCCAATCTACAGGATTTAGGCCAGCTGCTTTTACGCTAACTAAAACTTTTCCAGAAGATAAAGTTGGTTCAGGCGTATTTTGGTTAATCTCAATAACCTCACTGCCTCCGTACTGTTAATTTGAGCAGACTTCATTGCCATATAATAAATTATGAGATATTAAAGAGTGTGCTAAAATGCAAGGTACAGAAGACGTTATGTGGGAACAGAAAATCATGGCGGATATCCTTAAGACGTACAGTGACCATATCATATCATGATGACGAATGTTCCGGAGTGGATTGGACCATAAAAAGCCGATCGCCGATTCTATGTCTTTCATTCTAGCTAGTTCTAACGAATATCGAATTTCTTGCACGAAATCACCAGATTCTGAAAATGGTAGATTTCGAAAGCTTCCAGAGTAGGAATAACTGAAAATGATATTGGCCTATTCAGATTATTCATTCTCTGAAGGTTGCATATTTTCGAATACTATAAAATCATTTGCTTCCGGAAATGCTATCTTGTTAGGTAAATTTTAAGTCTATTGATAACTTCTATAAACATAAGGTTTGAATCCGATATCTTATTCAAAACCAATATTTTTATAACTCCTCTAAAAGTTATTGTTTACTTGGAAACTAGATTAATAATACTTGATGTTCTAGCATCACTAATTGTTCTTGCAATTGTATCAAGTATTGTTATATTGCAATTAGAAGCTTATGCTCTATCAAAGGATGTAGTTTAAGGTTCACAGCGGCAATTGACAACACTGGCAAATACTTCAGAACTATACTAACAGAAATGATAGCAGAGTATTATCAGATTCTCCTCCTACAAATATTCGTCCTAATATTCAAACAGATTATAATCTCAACATGCAACTTCTCCAAGAATATCTAAGTTTGCATATATTGATCCTCTTGCACTTCTTATTGGAGACTATCAGATAGGAAGACTAGTGTTGATTGCACCATTTGCGGTATGTAGAAGTGATGAAGGAACGCCTATTCATATTGGAGACTATTCTAATATGCAAGATGGTGTAATTTTACATGCTCTTGAAACAACATCATGGTAAGAATATTGATAATAGAATATATTGAGCAGCAGGGATATCTTTTGAAGGGAAATGATACTGGCTATAAGGATGGTTTTGCAATATTTGTTGGTGATAAGGTTAGTTTAGCACATGGAGTACAGATACACGGGCGGCATTTATTGGAAAGACACATTTGTAGGTATGAATAACTTGATCTTTAATACTAAAAGTTGGCATAGAGTGGCTATAGGAGATCAGTACGATAACCGAGGTGTTCCAATCCCTGACAATAAATTTACCACCAGGAACGCTTGTAACTACACAAGCGGTTGCAAATGCTTTATCATCAATAGTTGGAAGCCAATATGGGGAGATAAACGGAGCTGTTCTGCACGTAAATCAAGAGCTTGCAAAAGGATACAATGCACAAACCATTCAAAAACTGGCTACAGAGATGGAAGATGTGTTAGAGCAGGAAGAGATGCTTCAAACAGGTAGTCCAACAGGAAACCCAAATGATTTATCTAGTAATAATAATAACAGTGACCTGTCATACTTGAGGAAGTGAAGATGACCAATGGGATAACTAATAATACTTAGATAATAATGGAACATTAGGAAAGACGACTTTTAGTGGGCAGCTATAGTCGCAGTAATAGTATTAGCACAGGTGTTTACGCACTTTAGTCTACTATGATAAAAACCATCGATAAAATGTAAAAACCAATAGTAGTCAATAGAAAAGTATACTGCTCACAGTCTACTGTCTTTTTATTATACCTGGCTCAAAAAATGTAGTCCTATTATTTCCGGGCGTCATAATTAAAGTAATCTGCACCTGAACCTCCGTTGCTGGGTTTGTGCCTCCATTACCAAGTAAATTCCACGGCATGCCATTATTCATACCATTAATATATTTGAGCACTATCGATTTTCTTCCTTTCTATTACAGTGCTACACTTATGTAATCGAATTGTTAATAAAATAATGGTACTTATTAGTAATAGAAACTGAAAGACGATTCTAATATCGAGGGGCGCACATACTCATGTTCCCGTTCATCTATACACGTACATATACAAGATAAGACCAGGATGAGCCCAATAAACGCTAAAACTATCGGCATTTCCACTCTGTCGACTCTGTCGACTCTGCAAATTGATGATATTTGATTCAGGCAATAGCCAGTGAGTGTTAACACATCGGACAGTATAGGATTTTGACAAGTCCAGTATAATTATATCGGAAAAGTGCCTTCTAATACAGAAGTGCGGCAGGCACGTCAGATTATAAACATTTTCTAAATTGAGGTATCATCTGGAGAGCCAGACTTCGTTCGATGGGCATAGATGTTGATAGGGACAAAAAGTTTCATGTGTAACTCAATTTATGGCCCTCAAAAATGAATCTCATACCACCAGTAACATCAGCTCATCATGTTTTGTTTTCAACTCAAGTATTTTCTATCAAACGCAAGGTATATTGATGCATAAAACTAACCTCGTATTCGTTACCTTCAGGCAAGGTCATATACCTAAGTTATTGACAACGAAATAGCGCTTCGTTTCTAATCAACTGCGGTTAGAATCTTCTTCATAAAGAATAAGCATAATGTTCAACTATGACCAAACGTAGTATCATTGATTGAACTATAAGATGATAATGGCAACAGCAATAATCGCAGCGGCCACGGTAACAGCATTCGGCATACCCAAGGTGGCGCACGCAGACGGATCAAGTGCAGGAAGTAGAGGGCGGCGCGAGAGGACTTTAGGAACCATGTAGGTTTTCAAGGAAGTTGCGCAGATCACGGATATGATGTGACTCTGAATCCTGGATGGTGTCTGGACTTTAAGAGCTGATACGCGATTCAGTGGGGGAGTCCTAAGTCTAGGTCAATAAGTAAACAAGTGTTTACGCTTACTTAAAACAGTCCTAACGTACAGTCTGAGCTTCTACATCAGCAACAGCCTTTACTACAGGGTTGCTGGCTCGTAGCACCTTATAGACTGGGTTTATTAAGGCAATGATTCTTAATATCATCTTTATAGTCCTTGGCGTTTTTATCTGATTTCTCCACGAGGCACGTTGTTGTGTCTCCCTCGCTACTAGCAAATGGGACCACGTCCTTAATAGGTTTATTGAGCCCCTCGGCGACAGGGGATATGGTATAAAGACTATGTATTGATAGATTAAACCAACATGAAATAACCAATGCATTGTAAACAAATGCATTAACCACTCAAAATAAAAATTGTCGAAGTATAGACTATTGCAATTGTAACGAATTTGAAAAGGCAGTTGACTATTATAATATTCGATATTGTCGGCTTGAGGACGATAAGTTTAACGCAGTAAAAAAGGGGTTGTTCCCTATTTCCCCTCTTTAGATATAGCGTCCCACTGCTAGTCTGGAGCCTTTCAAGTATTGTTCATGGTGTACAAAGAAACTAAAGCAACTAAAGAGTGAATAGTTATCCATACCACTTATATCGACCATAGCCCTTAAAATCATACACGAATAATGCAGCCATACCACATGCTATTTAAGAAGGCCGAAGAGGGAGGCTTTACAGGAAAGTGCTTAGAGTTACCTGGAGCCATTTCTGAGGGAGAAACCATGGAAGAACTTAGAGAAACAGATAGAAGCACTCTTGTTAGCAAGAGTTATACAAGAAGTAGCAGAACTAAGGTAATGCGCTAGTGAACGAAGTAATCTAACAAAGTAATTATTGACTGACTAATTGAGTCTACGAAATCATAACTGGCGTGAGGTAGTTAGAGTTCTAAGTCGTCATGGTTTTGATATGGAAAGTTGTGCTTGACAATCTCTATAACAATATATCGAAGAGATAAAGGATGATCCAAAATCAACAGATAAAACAGAGTACGTTAAGGGCTATTCTTGACCAGGCTGATATTTCAAGAGAGCAGTTTCTTAGCGAACTGTAGCGTATAACTAGGATCAGTGTCGCAGACGGCACATGCGGCGTTTACAACGAACCAACTGACACTATTATTTCTTTTCTATATTTTTTATGTTAAAGAGGCTAACTTCCAGTAAGTAGGCATTAGCTTGGTTTTGCTAATTGTAGGAACCGCCGCACCGACTACAATCTTGACAATTCAGCCAGCGCAGGCACAGCACAATCACTGTCGCTTGCCAAACGGGACCATTCCCCAGGCCAAGGAGACCAAGGTTGTCCCCTGGGCTTAATTGATAACCCAGGGAGCGAACACGCAGGCAACTAACTTTTTTTTATTTTTATTTATAAACTAAACAAACCGCATATTTTTCATTTATATAGTAAAAAATCTCTGGCGATTTCACGAGGGAATTTATGAACTCCTTTTTGGTTTTAGTACACCACGGACAGAACCGAAAGGGGGCCAGCGACGCTATAGGCCTATCAAGACGCCGTAGGCCTATAAAATTGTGCATCATTGCATATACCAACCGTCTTTTGTTATAGCGTTATAGGAATTCTCCTTAGCCTTGTAGTAACAGACATCATATTCCACGCTTTTTTCAAATTTGCGACAACAATATTCTCCAGCCAATATAGTCATTACGAATTATCTGTGACGTCTTTGCTGCCATTGCCATCGCTCTCGCTGTTATTGCTTTTCATTTTTTTAGTTTTGTTATGTGAATAGACAATAGTCCAGATAGTTGCTACAAAATATGGCAACATTATCAGTATTGCTACTACAGGTGTAACTTCAGTTGGAATGACTGTGACCATAATTTAATTATCTCTCTTCAGTAACTTCTCCTTCTTCAACAATGAGGTTTGATATCTCTGAACCATCGACATGTCTTATTATGATATTGTATAAGTGGTCCATGCCTTGATCCCTATTCTCGCACTCGAAAGTTCCAGATATCTTAAAACTATAACGCTTTCTTTCTGTCAATGAATTCCACGTCTCAAGTAACTAATCATTTACCCTTTTTTATCTCATCCGTGGTGTGCTGAAAGATTTTAGTCGTATATGTATTATTACTACTGCTACCGTTACTGGTTGGTGGGTGTGTCGTAAATGTATCATTTCCAAGTGCCTTCACATTTACACTAAGCGAGGCAAGTGAAGCAGATCCTGCCAGGACCATTGTAACTACGATGATACTCGCCAGAATAATTTTCTTGGTTAACGTTGTTAGTTAGTTTACTAGACCCCCTATTTGATAACTATGTCATTTCTGTCTTTACCTGATATCACTAGCATAAAGGGTTCCTTAAGATTTCTAATGGGTTGTTTAGACCGTGAGTCAGCGTTTTTATACGACCTTGTGCCTTTACTCGTATAGAGCCCTTAATTAGGTCAAATTTGATTCACACACCCTTTGGGCCCCAGAAGATATATAGCACTAAGAGGCTAGATGATTTGGATAACAAGTAATTATATGAATAAGTCCTTTTTTTGATGATTGGACGTTCTTTTTGCTAATGGTGCTTTGCTAATGGTGCTTCTTGGTAAACACTTGTTGTAGGTGGATTCGGTCTTTTGCAGTTCAGTAACTGATCGATTGTCAAGATTTGGATCTTTGGATACTTGTGTTTCTAGACAGATGATGCATAAGGATCTGTTATTTTAGGTTCCTTTATCATTTTACTTGTCATCTCTTATCTGTGCTTCTCTATGATTGATCCCATCATTGATGATGTTCCACCGGTTGTATCCAATTATTAAAATAATAGATAGTAATAATAACAAGAACATCTAGTGTGAGCGATAATAATGATGGCTGTCGCTAGTTCTCCTCTTATCAAAAGAAGCAGCATTCCGTGGCGGAGGAGGACTATCATTCTCATGTCCTGAATGTGTTCTAATATGATTCCAATAGTCTGAACTTGTGATCGCAGTTTTACATACAGGACAATTGGCATACCCACATCTATGATGTCCTATAAAGTTTGGATGAAGCGTAATGTTACATCTATCACATTTATTTTGCATGTCTATTTTATCACTTTTGTCGTTGATAGTAGTATGTGCATATCATAATTAGGATGTATCGAACGATTGCACTTATATCACGCTGGATAAGATGAAGCTCCAATTACTATATGAAGTGAGAATAGTTATAGTTATTTCACATGCATTCTGGATATACATAGGCTAATCAGATAACAGTTTATATATGTCTTAGTCATGGGCATGCTCTAGTACTGGGTGACGCGGTCCCACTACCTATTTCATAAGTAGCGGGCCGTGAATTATTATTTCCCCTACCGGTGCATTATATCCAGCATGATATCCGGCGCAGTGGTCTGCTGTGTGGTTTACACATACCTCTAGTTCAGGATGATCAAGCATCCGAAGATCCTTCCGGATATCCATCAATATAGATTATGTTCTTAGGCGTTGGTTCGAATGTACTCACAAATATTCCCTGCTCGTATTCGAAGATATACTCAGCCGAATGCGCCTGTCTATGAGGGACTATGTATTGATCATAGTACATGCATATAATATATTGCCGCCGTAATATCAGGCTCTCACTTCATCGGTACATGATGTAGATGTCTCTTTAAATCCTGTGTTCTCTAATACTGATGTGCCGCATATCAGATTATAAATATCTGCTTAAATTGAGGCGACTCTACAAATGCTGATCTATAGGTAGTAGCAAGTGATGGATGTGAACCAGTGTATTTAATTCAGTCAATCACCAGTAAGTTTTAACACATCGGACAGTATCGGATTTTGACACGCCCGTATAATTATACCGGAAAAATATCTTCTAATACCGATGTGCGACATGCCAGATTATAAATACTTCTGAAAACAGGCATAGGATGTAATGATCAGTGCCTATGGGTTATGGCAAAAAACTTATGTACAGGCTGCTCAAGAGGCGCGCCCGCCACACCAAAAAGGAAATAGGAATGTTATGATAATAATGATAATAATATCGTCAGGCTAGGTTACGTTCGCGCTCCTTCTTCTTCGTCATCTGATTTCCAAATAAAAAATGATGAAATAATGATAAAAATAATACGGCATCTACCACTAGAAATATCAACAATTACTTGAAGCGCAGGGCGGATGAGACAAATGAAATCCTGCTAAGCAGTGATGTTTAAGCTTTGATCTCTAAATGATCTAACTGGATAGTAACGTCTGGAAGAGTAGCCTTATCAGATTAATGAGTTTGTATATATCTTCTATTTATTACTGTATCAAAATACGGTAATAAATTTTGCTACTGTTGATTAATGCAATTAAGACACCATTGTTGATCTACTGGCAGAGCTTCTGTTCTGGGCTCAGGTACCTCTACTGCTCATACCGCTATTCACGTCCTGTTCAGATATAACTCGTACAAGGTATTTTGTATCTTTGCCACATTTGTCACATAGCATATTATTTTTCTTACGATCTATTCGTTTGACATTATATAATAAGAAATCGTCCTTCAATCCATCAAATAAGAAATTGTAGACAATTCAATTAATCGTTATAATGTAGGCAAATACACTCAAGGATTAAAGAACAACACAGATGGCCCACTTGGTATCTACATACAACATGATAACTAGGAAAAGTCCCTTCTAATATAGATGTGCCGCACGCCAGATTATAAACATTTGGTAAAGTGGTATCTTATATGGATAGACCAGCTTGGTTGAATGCACATAGAACTGAGTAGTTGATACTGCCCCAAATGCTAAGTCATGCCCGGCGCGCCAGCAACCTGTCTTCTTTCGATTTCCTGTAACCTAGCTGATAATGACACAAGCTGATCTGATAACCGGCTATGGCATCATCCTTTATTTTATCGCGCTGTCTTAGTGATTGATTCAATTCTTCCAATTCCTCTACCTTAGTCTGTATATCGGCGCCCTGTCTTTCTAGTTGCTGGACATTAAGGAATATAGATAAGGTTCAATTTTACGGAATATCTCAGCTTTTTCCCGAATCCTTTTTGCGCCAGTATGTAGAACCTGCGTGTCCTATAATATTCCGAGTAATCAGCATAACCTAGGTCAGATATGGTAGTCTTAACAAACCTTCTAAATGAATGAAGAGTTATCTGTCTTCGTCGTTCGTTACCATCCTCTCTTGCATCTTTACCTATACGATCTATTGTCATTTGAAAAGACTTTAGCAAGTCGTTATAAAGCCACAAATAATTTGGTCTTTCAATATCTTGGTAAACTGCAAATACAAAATCAGTATTAATCATAGTGGGATTTCTATATTCTGAAATGGTTTTTCCATCTTGCTTGCCTTTGTGGCAGACTCTCCTGGTTCGATATTTATAATCTAGCCATGATTTTAACTGATTGGCGACTTCGTTAGTTAGAAAAATAATTCTATCTGATCTGGTCTTAGTATATTCACCTCTTATAGATAATTTTGAAGGAGTTGAGTCAAAAATCCAAGTCCTTTACACGTATTGATAAAGCTTCTCCTGCACGCATACCGGTGGTTGCTAACAACATCGTAAAAGTTTTTAGCATGATGTCAGACGATGGCATTTAATATCTCTACGATATCCTCTTTAGATATCGCCCTTTATATCTTATTGCTGTGATTTATACCTTTAGTTATCTACGTACTAAAATATATTCATGATACTCAAGAAAGTTTTTTTATCGTTACGACTCGCTGCTTCAGCGTAATTGTTGAAATCCTGTTTTCACTTGAATATCTAGCATATCTATTGAGAAGAGAGTAAGCATCTTCTTTATTCTTCTGATTTTTGAAATCAAATCCGCTAAATCTAACGAGTATTTATCCTCCACAAATTTCTTGAAAGTTTTAAGCCTTGCATGATATTCTCTTGCGGTTAATTTGTTCATCATGCTTACATTTGTGACGTATTCAGAGATTAGATAATCTGAATTCAAATTATATTTTATTACGCTTAAACTCATATACTCCGTATTTACAGTCTTATATTCAACGCAATTATGTAATTTGCTCTACTATCCACTCTTTGAACTTTATAATTGCAAATACTTCAGACTGCTTGATAAAAGCAGGATCTTTTATTTTCCATTCAGCTTGGGGAATAGAATCAAAAAACTCTTGCATACACAAAGTAAATCTGAAGCGTAAATTTCTTGGGTTTTCAGTTATTCCATAATGATATAAAATATCATTAATCTTTTCGAATGCATCATCATAATCTCTTTTAAATGATGGCATTTCAAAAACGTGATACAATATTGAAATTATTGCATCCAAATCCCCACGTATGGTAATCAGATTTTATTCCCTAATTAGACTTCACTTCTTATCTAATTATGTATTTGTCAATATATAGCTAGTCAAACATTTTCAGCTATAACTGGCCTAAGGCCAATTACATTTGCTCTAGCTAAGTTAGGACTAACTTTAGCAACTATTAGCCGATTTTCCTTGTCTAATAAGACAATACAATCCATTCTCTTTTATTTGACAGATAATAGTTAGTATCAGTTAGAACAGTTCACCCTGATATTCGAGATCGCTAAAATCTAAGGTATTGTTATATGCCGTTTCTCTTAACATTTTAATAGTCTTCGACGAAAAGTCAAATATCTTGTTTGATATAATATGTTCATCATTTTTTCGGTTTATCCGTACTATTTTGCCTATTTCATATTGTCCGACAAGTATATCTGAATATTTTCTATTTCTAAAGGCCAGACCGTGATTCATAGTCTTTCTGTCTAATAAGGCATTTATGACGTCATCTTTTACACCATTATCTTTTGCAATCTTGATTAGCTCTCTTGCTAGATCGACGTAGTCAGATACTAGTAATAGGACCTGTTCATCACGTCCTGTTCTGTCAGAAAAGGTTATGTCGCCATTTCTATTTACGATCCCATCGCGGTCCCAGGGAATCCTGTCTTGCTTAACTGGATGGACATTTACCAAGGCTATATTCAATCTTGGAACAGTGTGTTTGAAACCCTTTCTCTTCAGCCAATATTGCCGGTGTAGCAGAACGACCTGCGATAGAGGAGTATTACTCATTATTCCGCCGTCCCAAAAGTACCGGATACTTTTCTCGTAGTCAGATTTAACGCTATTATAGCTTTCGACTTCTAAAGTGCTGTAGCCATAGTTAAGTGGTACAGATGCACTTGCAATAACATGATCAGCTGTGATCCCGTCGTTGTACCTTATAACATGTGTGAATCCTACTTCTTTTCCATCTTGTACATTATATTTTCCATACCCAGATTTTCTTGTACCGTCTTCCTTTTCGTAACTATCAAATACTACAGTCGCACCTTCTGCTACGTCAACACTAACTAGGATGAGTCTTGGTTTAGTCAACGAATCTCTTTCGTCAAAAGTTGTCGCTATTGGAAACTTTGCGAACCTTTCTAAGCTTCTCTTTAGTGGACCACTGTCAAAGCGATACCATATATTTTGGGGATCAAAAAATTTAGCATCGAGTTGTGGTGTTAAAGGAGAAAAAACAGTAGGTACTCCTGTAACCGAAAACTCTTTTGTAGAATAATATCGCCTCGCAGCTTCTCCAGTGGCTATACCGCGGTCAATGTTGTTGTGTAAGTAATCCCACCAATTTGTAAAGCCAGGAATACAATCCAATAATGATTCCTTTGATAAATATTCCCAGAATTCTACTAGTCTTTCAGAAGAGCCCTCCCATGTATTATTTTCCATCACATAGCTCACGATAACTGCTGAATTTATAGCCCCAATCGAAGTCCCAGCGACAATATCTAAGAACGGTTTACCTTTAAACCCCCTTTCCTTATCCTTTTTGGTGACTATTTCATACAATGCCTGATATGCTCCTGCTTCATACGCTCCAAGTGAACCGCCACCCTGTAGGACTAGTACTCTTTGGAAATCTGGTAAATCCTTCATGTATTATCTAAATATGTCAATAGAGAACTTATTATGTTTGACTATTTTGACACCCTTCAGAGGCGGTTCCAAATATATCCAATGTCTACTAGATCCTGATCTGAATAGAGTTATTTTGTTGTCTTTAGAGTCTACTGAACGCATTGTGTAATTTTGCCTTTGTAATGCTAGAGACCACAGCTAGACACAGATTCAACTTTTTTTAGGCTAGGGGACTGTGAAACTATAAGAATGAATTAGCCCAGATACCTGATAGGAAGGCAACTAATGTTTTGGCTTTTCTCCGAGATTTAAAGGCTAGGTAATGGATGTCAATGATATCAAATATTAGGCGGTAGGAGACATCAAACCTTTTTATCATTTTTCTGGAATTTCATGTTTCAATAAGTGAATACTAAACTTACTGGCTTGATTTTTGGCAAAATCTTCGAATTGAACACGTATAATATTGGCTTAGTGGCATCATGTATCAGCAATAGCACTGCAATCATGGTGTAGCACATAGGCCAACTAATAGAGAACATGGAGTATTTGGGACATTTTTTTGATGGTTGGATAACCATACAATGCGCAATTTACTCAAGGAGGGGATTCAATAGTTTATATATTTTAACTTTCTGTGGTATAGTAATGTTTTAACTTGTTATTTCATTTATGATTTTTATCAGCTCTTCATTTTCAATTGGCTTTCTAATAAATTGATTTTCCTTTAGTTCACTAACCATATCTATAAATTCTCTACTGTTAAATCGGCCAGCTGTTAGAAAGCAGACCTTAGCTTTATTATCGATCTTTTTGAGTTCTCTAAATAATTAAAGCCATTCATTTTTTTCAGTTTGATATCTAGGAGTAAAAGATCATACAGATCCTTCTTAAAATCCTCCAATGCTAAACCAGGATCGTCAAACGTATCAACTACAAATCCGTTGTCTTCCAGAACATTCGCGAAGGTTATACAGATATCAGATTCATCATCTACAACTAAAATCCTCTTCATTTTGCTTAAATTTAACCGCTTCCCAACTTGAATCGTTATCATTTCACCTTCATGAAACATGCATTAAAATACTAGGATTTTTTTGTGTCATTGTTTTTGATAATAAGCTAGAAAGGTACATTGCAACTACATTATTGCAGTCTCTGACTTATTTCTATATTTAACTATGTATACTAGAAGTTTAGCATTTTATTCAGAACAATTTGCAAATTAATTAATCTTTATATAGACAGGAAACCGAACTTTTATATATTTATTGATAATAAAACCCTCATCGACTAGTAAGAAAGGGCTGACCGCAGCCACGAAGGGAAAAAACTGAGAGTGTTACATTTAGAATTGAGTCTAGAGCATTAAAGAACTTGACGAGAAGCTCAACAAAAAGATATTAGTACCAACATGTTGGTAAATAAATTAATAAAAGATCATCTAAATTGGCATTCTACTGCAGCAAAGGCTGGTTTTATATCGCTCAGAAGACCGTTTGTTTCAAGGCTCATAAAATATCTACCGGAACAAGAAATTATTTCTCTAGCTGAATACGTGGCAAAGACAACAAATAAGGATTCTGTACTACTTATGAAAAATGAATACACTATAAAGTCAGCTCTAGATCTATTAGAATCCTGGATAAAAATATCTGATTTTCCATACAGACATGAGGAGGAGATGTATGATGATCAGAACAAGCACTCATATGTCGTACAACATGATATGGGAATCAAAGCGTCAATATATCTCTCTAGTTTATTTCAATTCCTGTTTGAAGAATTAGGACAATACAAAAAGATAGATTTTGATAAAACTGAAAATACGTTAACATTTTCAATCGATATTGGAACTTGCTAGAGGAACAACGATGTTTCTACATGTGGGGTAATATCCATTTTGCTGGAGATCAGTATATTTCTGCAACTTCTGAGTGACATCTTCGTGCTATGATTGGGGTTGTAGCTTTTGTTGTTCTAGTGCTTCTCTCTGCGTTCTCTGTGCTTCTCCCTGTCGTTGTGCTTGTTGTTGTTGTTGTTGTTGTACTTCATATGCTTCGGCCTGTCGGTCCATATCAGCTCCTGTTCGATGTCTGGCTATGCCTACTTCTAAGGCTACTGAAGCCAATCTTCCTTATTTTATCTTCGAGAGAGTATTAGCAGTTATAATATACTTTCCGAAAATGAGTTTCGCCCTGTCAACTTAGCAATGTCTATACTGGCAAAGATTCCGTCCTGCTATTTACCGCGCGAGATGAGAAAATGTCTTTAACTGTATTACTGTATCTGTTGCTCTAATAAGCGAGTATTTGAATAATTCTAAGGCAATCCAAACGTTTGGACAAAAGAGAGGACTCATGTTATTATATCGAAATAGACTCATATAGTTAGCCTTCTCAGATATCTCTGCTGCCGCAGAGAGTATATGTGTTTTCAATCGATGAAGCCATGCTTCTGATTGACCCTGACTAAAGCTTTGCCATACAGAGGATATTTTATGACAGTGGTATACTGATTCCATGTTTCTTAACCTCCTTCAATTGATATTTCTTTCCAATCAAGTACCAATATCTTGTGGTAACTGTCGTTATACTCTTTGCCGTCCATGGAGTAGGTTATGGAAGGTCTTTTGATATACATAAGAACAAATGAAAGTTATCGAGAAATCAGAGTAATAGTTAGTTAGACAGTTATAGATTCAACAATTGTACAGCTATGTATGAACTAACTTGAAACACTAACAAACCTTGTCGCCCTGCGATGATCCAGTCAGACGTCAGAAAAACATTTTCTAACCCATTTTAAAAGCAAGCGATAGACCTTACGCTTGCTTCGGGAAAATTACTAACTATGATATAAGAAAACTTTTTTTTAACTTCATCAAATGCTTGTTTTATCAAAAGTGTTTATAATAATTACCATGTTGCATATGTTGCCTTCGAAGGGTGGTCACTATGCCTTTATAACTAAGGCCGTCGTTGTTGTTTATCCTTTTGATGTAAGCACCTATCAATTTCTTCTCGGCTATCAAAAGGAATAAGATTATGGCAGCAGGGATTAAGAGAAGGAGAGAAATGAAGAAAAACGGTTCATTAGCCCTATAAATTAGGATGGGGCTTCCCAATAGTATTGCGATCTGGTAAACCGCAATAAGTGTAAAAACTGGAATAATTAGTGCCCAGATCATTGCTTTAAAATACCTACTTGTTTGTTTATCTGTTGCCTTAAGGGTAAGTCTCAATCCATAGATAACCAAAGATATACCCAAAAGGAAGACGCCTAAAGCCGCGTATTGACCCTGTGTGGCTGTTTTGCTAAATTCTCGGCCCATACTCTTGAGCAGCTGAACCTCTTCAGAAGTCGACCTCTTAATGTCTTTTATGTCAGATGACTGGTTTGGAGTTAGACTTTCTTGCAGTGGCATCTCCTCTGTCAAATTACTTGTGCTGTTAACCTGAGAAGAGGCTGTGAATTCTGGTATTGATATAGAGCTTACTAAATAGCACATGAACATCATATTAAAAACGGCAAGTGTAAAGAAAAACAACAATTGAGTAACTAATTCTAATAGACATCACTTGTTGCTGCGAATCCAAAGCTATTTTATCTTCTCTTTATCACCTTGTATTATTTGTTTTGCCATATGCTGCTTTGCGCCGTATTACAATAATGCCATAATTTAACTTGTATTTGAATGAAAAATAATTTTCATGAAAAAATAAATACGTGTAATTAAGTTTTAAGATCTACGGCAAGTTACTATCGATATGGATATGCTGAAAAAGAAAAAATGTGAATATCCTAAGAGGAGCAGAATTAGTCTATACAAGTTATTTTTTCCCTTCATTCTTCGCAATTCTCAGCGTTGCTCTTCTTCTTCAGATGGTAAACGCAAAGCTTAATCCTACACGTTGCAAAGTCTATTAAAACAGACAACTAATCAATATGTCTTAAGGACGCAAGTGCAGGAGATCATACCGTCAAATATAGCGCGACTGACGGAAAACTCGTTGGAATACTTTCAGATCCCCTGCTTTGAAAGCAGGAGATGTAGTCATTAGTCAGGGAGACCCTGGCGGGAATAATGACGATCCAAATACCAAGATGGCCCTCGATGCCAAAAACGCACAAGGTCAGGATGTACGATTCAAGGTCACAATAGGGCTACGGACCAGCTGGAAAGAAATCGAAAGTACAGACACTGACAGCGCATTATCTATTTCCTTTAGTAACAATAACAAATTCATAGAAATTATCGGTACTCAAGCTGAACTAATGTCCGCTTAACTGAAACAAAGGAAAAAATCCTTTTTAGTATTTAACATAGCTTGCGATGTAGGAGTCAAATGGATAAGGAATACCTGATTGTGAAGCTTAGGATATAACAAGGAGATCCCAGTAACTGTTCAGTGATCGATATAGTTTATGAGGGCGCATAGCCTTATGAGATAGTAATCTATTGTAACCCGCTACCTCAAAGCATATAAGAAAAGCGCATATGGAAGTGATACTTCAGGCCGTTGTATTTGCCATTTGGCCTGCATTTCCCTACTTTCACTTTTAAGAAAATCCTATTTAAGAAACAATGTTCCAGCTGGGGCGAGTGGGATTTCACAGTCCTCGTTAAATGGGTTCAGCTATACCATTGGATTTTATGATCCTGTTATGGGGATTATATCTACTATGTGAAGACGGTACCAGGGAACGAGATAAAATGTGAGAGATATAGGATCGGATAAGCACATACGGGATTAACGAAGGAGATAGAAATCAACTGAAAGCCAGGTGGGAAACAATTGAATGTAAAACTTCACCATTTGATTTATAATTAGAGGTCTTTTTACATAATTCTTAGACACATTTTTTGTGAGGCTGAAAGATTATCCTTTTATCATCTTTCTCTAGCTTTGTTACCTGGTCTATTGAGGACTCTATCTCAATTTCTTGGCCCACCTTTTCTTCCATATAGTCTTGAAAATCTTTGATATCATAGAGTTCAGTATAGGATCTTCCTGATTCCATTAAGCCGATATTGTGTCTGTTTATAGTCCTAAAACCTACAGGTGTCTTGAATGCGATTCCAATAATATAGTCTATAAACCAAACCTCCTGATCCTCAATTATGTAAACATATTCTGCATTAGAATCAGTGGCTGTACCTGGTGACTGGCTTGTTTTTTTTCCCTTTGTGTCGAATATGTGCATTCGTATCGAGTGTATATATGCAATCCAGCCAGTTAAAGGCTCCTTCAACTCATTCTCTGAAAGTATCCTTTTTTCAGAATATACTTCCAGGTTTAATTCCTCCCACATACCTGCGCAATTGCTAGTAGATCAAATCTACCTACATAACAAAAACCTTGAGGCTCGTCGAAGGTGACATTTCGGAAACAAATGTAGAGGTTAATTGTAAGAGCTGCAAATTCTTATCCTAAACACTGACGAGGGGTAGCGACTGCAATTGTAATAAAGTTGGAGAAATATTATAGGAGCAAAGCGATATAGCGTTGGCTCTTCTGTAATTACTGTCTCAGAGAGACTAGCCTTAAGGACTAGAATACCGTGAATTGGCGGTAAACTGTATTTGGGAGAGAAACATCTAGTCCAATCGGAAGAAAGTATTCTCTCTCGTTCCATTTGTAAATATAATATTCAGTCAAAAAAATGATATTTAATAATACGGATGAGAAAGTGAATGAGTTTAGCACATTTCCTGCTTGTCCGAAAGATAATATACAAATAATCCCAGGGAATGCCACTACGATAACGTGCTTGGGCACAATACCAATTTTGCTGACATATTGCTACTGCGTCGGCAGTATCGTATTGCTATGATCATTTTATAGCCCCGGTACAATACATGAGACTATGAGATTCATTACCATCTTCGGCCGGATATACATAGAGGGCAAGATTGGTAACACTATGTTTCCGTCAATAAGTGAAAAGTGGTATTGCGGCCTTTTTCTCGGGTGACTCTTGCGACCGCCGAATGGTATAGCGAACTTGTTATAATCTATTTCTTCTGCTGTCATCAATTGACTAATATATCTGTCAATGTCTGCCTAAAAAGAACTAAATGATTTACTATAACGGGATTATGCATATCTAAATCGCAAAGATTTAGTCCGAAAGCTATTCTAACGCGTCCAGTATCCTAACCTCTTCAGTGATAAGGCACGCATATTCATCTTCATACCAGGCATGAACTTGCTCGTCTGTTATGGTGCCGCCACTATCATAGTAAGGACATTCAATCACACATCTTTCAGCAGTACAACCAAGTCTATCGGGTGGTAATTCATGGGTATTACCATATCTTTGCCAAACACTGCAATCATGGCTCATCCACTCCCGCTTTTTGTCTTTGTAGTGTTGTTCTGGAGTTTTGTCTAACCAAGGTCGGATTAGGTATGTGTAAATATATAGCGATTTACAGTATTTGATTGACACATTAACATATTGCTCAGGTGTTAATTCCAATCCCATCGTTGGAATACGGCTATCATGTTCGGCTGCCTCTACTAGTCTGCTGCGATATGCTTCCCATTCGGCAATTACCTTTTCCTTGTCGCGTGTATTGCGATATTTACCTGACTAGCATCTGGTATTTATATGCCCTGCGGCCCAGTTCCAAATTAAAATCGTTTATCCTACGCTTCCGTTCATCTGCGTCTGCTAAGTTGGAAGTGGTAGCGCTATCACCATAACTTTTATCAGCCGTCTTAATGCCTCTTTTGCTTTCGACGTCGACAACATTCTTGTGAAGATTATCGATCTCCTTACCTAGATTATGCACTTTCATGTATTTATCTGCTATCTATTTCTATCCGTTCCATACGTTCATTTAGTGCTCTAATTCACACGACCAGTGGTTTATTAACCATATTTGACTCAATTTTGCCACCCAAGAATGATTAATATCAGACACCCAAGGAAATGATTGGCACTTCCGTAGGACAAGAAAAGTTAATGAATAAAGACGAGATAAAATTTATTGTAGAATCACCAGCTTGCCACTCAGTCTATCACTATATCTATTAGATTCTTTACAGTTTGGTCACCATATTCAATATTTGACCATTTCTATCAACAACGAGATTTAACAAGTCGCCTAGATGTTTCTTCTTCATTTGTTTAACTATGTCTACAGTCCCATTGACCTTGTGCCCGTCTACAGATATAATCACATCGCCTCTTCTTATTAAATATCCACTTTTATCTACATCTAAGATTGAACCTTTGAGGCCAGCATTGTAGGCAGGGCTTCCAGGAATAACTGCTTGTACTGCAGCTCCTTTGCTCTTTATTGGCAACTTCATGTCTTCAGCTATGCTAGGAGTTAAATCAAAAGTACTAATCCCAAGTCTGGGAGTAGAAGGAATAGAAGATGATAGTTGTGATGATGGTGATGACTTAATTTTATTATGATCACTATTATTTTCGTCATTCTTGTCCTGGTTACTGCTATTCTTCAGATTTTGCTGTTCTTCTTCTCGTTTGGGAGAGATAGGTGGCGGAGTGTATAGCCCGTATGCATTACTGTTATTTTCATCCTTTAACTGTAGTTTTTCCATCATGGATACGAGTGAAATGTACTCTGTATTATTCATGTTAGAAAGATAATCACGTATAACAGGACTATTCGTATTGCGCCATATTATTACGCCTTTAACAAGATCTGACTCATTTGCTATTGATAATGTAGATAATATGAGACGGTCAGAGGGCGGACTATTATCAATATAGTTCGATGTTCTAGCAGAATAAACAACGTATCTAATAGGTTTATCATTAAACTTTTTTAAGAAAACTTTTAGATTGTGATCTAGATCTGTTACATTATAGTAATTAGTACTTGCCAAAACTATACCATCCGTGTTATTATAAAAATGTCTTTTTACATCGTTTGTCTTGAATCCTTCAAAGTAAAGAACGGGATAAAAATGCAAGTCTTTTCTTTTTTTCTGTAATGCTTCTTCAAGTTTAGATTTAAGCATAAAAATAACATTTTCTTTTGGAACTCTGTTATTCTCATTGATGCTGTCTTTGGAATGGTTATGACTATTATCATTATTTCCCTTACCTTTATTTGCATGTGCACTGTCATTAGATAGATTGAAGTCATATATAACAAACCCATCAAGTGATAATGGGTATTTTGTTTTTAAGTAAATTGAGATAATTAATCCAACCATTCCAATCGAAGTTTCCTTTGGGACCAGCTTCTGAAGGTGGAAGCAATATAATTATTATCTTCAGTTTGGTTCCATCTGCTGACTGTAATAGATTTTCTGTCAATGATTCTAGCTGCTTTAGACCTGAAATCAGCCATAGTAAAATAATATTCATTGTATCCTTGCTTTAGAATAGCATTTACTGCATTTTTTCGCTCAGTTGTGTTTTTGACGGATTCAAGAGGTAGTTGATAGGGTGCCCACATTCCAAAGTTTGTTATAGGCATAGTTGTTTGATTGGTGAAAGGACTGACAGTACCTGTAGTATCATTATTTGAAAAAAATTCAGTCTCTGATAAGGACTTTACATTTTTATTTATTCTTTTATTACCATCAAATAATGATTCATTTCCAAGTACAGGAGCAACAAATATTGACGCTAATAATAGTAATTGCAGTGAGACTAGAGTTATTGTAATTGTCTTTGATTTTGAAATTTGTATTAACTTCATTGCCTACAAATAGAGAGAATGATATAATATGTTCGACATAATAAACTCAACGTTTAGAAGAAAACCATTCTTCTGGTATATAGAAAGTTCAGTTCTTCTACTGCTTCTTGATATTTTATTTCTATTAACCAGATTATCCACCGATACCATATCATAGTTGTTGCAGCCATGTAATAATCAGCAATGATATTAAATAATGATCAATTCTTGCTGAAATAATTCCTTTTCTCAAAGATATAGCCAAAAGTGTTAGCCTAGATCTTATAATATCGGTAAGCAGTTCATCTCTATTGTCATCCTATATCCAATCATTTAAAGCATGTATACAGAGAACCGTTTTAAGACATCATAGTCCTATACCCTACTATATAAGGCGTTATTATCATTGTTTGCTGACTTAGGACTATTAATCAGATCCAAAGGCTATAACTGGTTTTTGATTTTTGTTAGTAATCCTAGCTGTTGGCATAAACCTCGTATTGCATGCTCTTCCAAATCTTCCTTTGAGATCAACTGCTATTATTCCGCCTGTATACTCACCAAATCTTTCGGTTAACACATCAATTGATTTTTTGCTTGATAAATGTGCACTGTTTCTTGATTCCATTTGGTCACAGGCGTATTTACATAAACACAGCCTCATAATATACTCTCCATAGCCAGTAGCGCACGCAGCTCCTGATTTATTGTCTGCATAGATTCCAGAACCGATTATTGCAGAATCACCTATTCTTCCATGCATCTTAAGCCATATCCCACCAGTTGATACAGCTGAAGCAACGTTTCCATCTTTGTCAATTGCAACTGCTCCTACAGTAGAATAATGGTGATGACTTTTTTCTTGCGATGCCGCAGATGAGAGCATCATCAGCTTGCTATTCTTTTTCCATTTTATTCTAACATTCTTCATAAGTTTATTGTATTCATTTAATATTTTCTTATTTAGCTCTTGAGGATATTCTTCAACAGTATTGCCAAAGAACTTTGAAAGTCTAGTTACTCCATCAGAGACCATCATCACATGATCAGTGCACTCCATAATTTTTCTTGCTAACTTTATGGGATTCTTGATACCCATGGCCATTCCTACAGAACCTGCTGATATATCTCTCCCATCCATAATTGAGGCGTCCATCTCTACTGTCTTGTCAATTGTAAGGTAAGAGCCAACGCCAGCGTCGAATACGCCACTATCCTCCATGCTTGCTACTGCTGCTTCTACTGAATCGACTGCGTTGCTACTACTTCTCTTTAGCAAATCGAAACCATAAGAAACGGCAGACTTAAGAGACCTGGTGATATCATTTGTTCTTTTTATTTTTTCAACGCCTGCTCCTCCATGTATCAATATGCCAAAATCAAAACCCTTGCGATCAGAAGTCAAAATTCAGTCTTTGATTTATTCAATTACTCTTCTTTTTATAATTACCTAATGAGGATGACCTTTCTTTTAAGAATCAATCAATGCCTGTCATCGCTACTTTCTTCAAAATAATAAAACTTCAAAGTCGATCTATATAAAAGGTGTATATAAGAATGAAGACCAAAAGTATTACAAGCAGAAGAAGCAAGTGAGTAACTTATAGTCCCATAAAGTCGCACAAACGATTTTAACTGGCTGCTAATTGGACTTCAACTTGTGAGTAGGTCCGAGGCAAAACCAGAAGAACAAGAAGAACAAGAAGATTACATTTCATACGAGGAGTTTTCAAACGTACACTTGAAAATTGGTAAAGTTATCCAAGCAGAAGGTGTGTCGGGTATGAAAAAGGTATTTAAGATAAGGGTTGATATTGGAGCAGGTCAAAGGGATTTGGTTGTCGGCGCTGCGCTATTTTACAAACCAGAAGAATTAGTTGGCAAAGTAGTAGTAGTTTGTACAAATCTAGAACCTAAGAAAATCGGTGGTATAGTTTCAAATGGAATGCTACTTGCCGCCGATGGACCAGAAGGAAGGCCAATATTTCTTACTGTTAAAGAAGAAGATGACGTCGTCATTGGGGCTGGTATTAAGTAAACATTTTCTGCAAATGACTTTGAGAATAACAATCAAAAGCATATAGCTAAACATGAAATAAGGATATCCGTATTTAATAACATTAGGTAAACATCACCTTCGAAATCAGAGGCAGAAATCTCTCACACCAATAGTATAAATAAGAAAATGATTTTATTACACAACAGAATAAGTAAACTAAAATAGGATCAATACAAAGTCCTAAAAATTACCTTTGATACCCACAATGCTTCTTTTTCAGAGACACGCAGCAAACAATAGTCGAACCAATGAGACTTAATATAGAAGAAGGTCACTTCTGTGAGACTCCATTAGGGAAGATAGACGACGATAAGAATGACAATAGTTTTCCTCTTCTGTCACTCCTGAGCGAATGAAGAGACCTAGATCTGTTCGAGAAGATACTGACACAGATATCATAGTTAGGCAAGATTTGTAAAATGACACCAGATCTTATGTAACTAAACATGTACACAACATCTAGTACTACTTCTTTATTATTTCGTTTGTTATTTTCAGTATTGCTATGAACTAGATCCGCCTTTCGTTACTTTCCACGTATCTGATACTAGTCAACCAAATTGAACCCATGTAATTATTTGGGCTAGTTGGTTTGTGAATCAATTTGACATGATTTTATGTCCCTAGCCGATAGCAATAAAGTCATTAACCTTGGAACTATCAGGAAGTCGTTGGTCCGGGTTCGGTGGGATGCAATACACTAGTGTATGTAATCCAATTCCAATAGTCTCCAGGGATCGCTATTTGAAGAATATGGTTCGACTCAGTTTATAATATCTCAACTTGAAAAATAATTCTACTAGTCACAAGACTTATCTTGCCTAATTCCTTTCCTTAGTTTTTAGCCGGCTTACCTAAAAGTGTTAAACCTCATAAAATGGCAAAGTAGTAATAGATAGTAGCGAGTAATAGAAAGAAGACTTTAGTTTTCCCCCCAAACCAAATAGTCTTCCATAAACGCGGCGTGAGTAGGTTTTATGGTCATCCGCTCACGTCGTGACCGTACATCCCGACATTGGTGATTCTGCACCTAATGGAACATAACTATAGGCAAAGGATTATGAATTCCTGTTTCTAATGCCTTATCTTTTGAGGAAATTCGTTAGCCTCATTAGCAAATAAAGTCAGTTACCATTTCAATCAATGCCAGAAAGCAGTTATTTCTAGTATAAGATCTTAGTAATTAAAGTTACATTGGACTAAACCAAAAGGAAAGTAGGATAACTAAAATTTAATATCAAATCATGATAAGTTCTGCCTGTAGATAGGTGAATGAAGTGATATGAAACTCAAAGAAAAGGGGGTATCTGACTTGGTGGTTGCAATGTTATACTTCCTGTTATAGCTGCAGAACTAGGAACGTCTGAAATTTCTCTATATATTATGACGTCCGTAGATATCCAGAAAAGTACTTGTTTGGAACAGCACCACACTCGAATGCGCAGTTTTTCTCCTGTATTGACTTTCACAAGCGAAATAGCCGTGATCTCTACCTTTCAAAAAATTTACGCGTGCCAAGGATGGTGTTATGATCTCGTTACCAGAAGGTTCATCATACGTTTGCAATGGTAAAGGGTAATAGATAAATTGAAAAGAACAGTTCGCAGTAATTGATACGTCTGGGTTCTTAATTAGACTAGCAGTTAAATGTAAATTAGTATCCCTATTTACCGGTGCTTGTTTTAATGATTCTATATGTATTTTAGTGATGTTTGATGTATTGTCTATAGTAATGTTTAAACTGCGGAGTTATATCCTCAGCTTTTACACCATGTGCTTTTATTAGATACTCTGTACCAGCTCTCCAAAGCTCATCTTCTGTTTCTCCTTTAGCTACAAAATCGCAGCCCAACACTCCTGCGCCTGTGTCACGACATCCTAATGACAACATATTCTGTCGTGTTTATCATCATCATATATTCCTTTTTCAAGGTATGTGTGAAAACGACACAACTAGAAGTAAAAAATAAGCTCTGAATTATGTAATGAGAATCAGGCCACACAAATTAATCATTAAAAACACAGATAAAAAGAGACAAGCAAAAGACATTTCAAGAGAAAATTCTGTCGAACTAGAGCAAGAGTTACTTGATGACATCAAAGCTGCCGCTTGGAATAAAGATCACAGACTGGAGTTTATTTCAGATTTTATTAATAAACTACGCTGCAATTACATTCTTTTAAAAGTTTCTGTCCTATTTTATCTTTCTCAGTGCTAGATAGGGGTTCTATCAAGATGGATTAGATATATACCAATTTGGTGGCGATTATAAAGATAATAATAAATATCTCATACCATAAATATTAAATGGAATTGCCAAATAGCTTACAATTACACAAATTCCTTCATGATTCATTTGAGTATAAACAAATTCTGCACCTTTTCAATGCTTTTACTACAATTATTACTAATACTTTAGCCTATGAGAGCCCGATAGTCAAAAGCTTGCGGCCTCCTAATTTACTCTATCAGAATCAATTTGATGCCGGCTTATTCTGCGGTATCGTACGCTTTTCTAAGACGAGATCATTATCTATGCAAGCATTTTTGCAAAAAGCCCTTCCAAAGGATTCAAGACCGAGGCTTTCAAAATAGGTGTGTGGCTGCAAGATAGACTCCGCTAATAAAGCAGATAGTAATGTTGATAAGGAGAAAAATGATGGCAGTATTAATAGCAAAGAAAGCATCATCATAACCAATCCTTTAGCACAACGATTAAAATGGCATTATGAACTTTATCGAAGAATAAAACTACTGCCATGGTGGATAAAATACAATATAGGAATAGCAGAGACTGCCGTTCTGAAGAGAAATATATTAAAATTGGCTTCAGATATCGGATTTCAAGATAGGTGGACCGCAGCACTGTTACGACATGCAGTATCAGAGTTTTCAAAAAAAGGCCTTGGTGCTGATTATTACGGATATCACAATATTCAGCATGAGCTTGAGGCTGCTTATTTTAGTCTGATAGCAGCTTATGCTTACTACAGTCATGATTTCAGCTTTGATCAGCAGGATTTAATCTATTTGTTTGTTGCTGCTCTCTTTTCATGATTATGATCCATTGAAGCATTTTGATAAGCCTCATGAGGACTCGGTTGAAGCATTTGTAAGAGATGATAAACAAATAAAAAAATATCTTGATGATGTTGGAATAAATATTGACATTGTTTTTGTATTAATTCAACGCACAGCATATCCATTCCGAGATAAGATAGCCGAACATGCTAACATGAGGATTGAAGAGTTGTTCACTCTTGCAGGTATCCCTGAAAATGATTCCAAGACAAGAGAGCACTATAAACATCTTGGGTGGTTCCTGTCCGTATCGGAACGCATAGCAGGCTATGCTTTGGGCGACATTGAACATGGTCGTGATCTTGCGCGTCGCAACGCCCACGCATTAGGTTGGCATCCTTCACGAATCAATGAAGAATCCGTACGATACTTTAGCATTATGAAAGAGGAGAAAGAAATGATGAGGAGTGTGCTAGAATATGTCCCTGAAAAGTACAAGAAGAACTTTTTTGATAATATACAATCTTTTAAGGATGCTTGGGAGGAAGAAAATAGTATAAGAGCATCAATTAGAAAAAATGAAACTAACCTAATACCAATTTTGATAGAAAAATGTGACAGTAGTATCGATTTGAATGTAAGAGAATCGGTTTTGAATATATATCGAGAGTTACCACTTCCGGTACCACCAATTTATGAGAACAAGTTCAAAAAATCACTGTCTAATTCCAATACCATTCTAATTACTTTAAGGGTCAATGATAAGGATGGTGAAATTGTTGGCTATGTAAAAGGTGGTCCTCTTGAGACCTATGAACTCAGACGAGGCACACACGATTCTAATGTAGAAAAAAAGAATACGGCATATATGGAATGGATTGGCATTAAATCTGGCTACTGGGGAGAAGCTGGTGGCCATCTTCTTAGGTCAGAGTTTCTTAAGGAAGCAAGAAACAGAGGTTATGAATATGTAACTAGCTACGTCCATCGACTCGTAATAACAAATAGAAAGAAAAGGGGTGAACCAATAGAAATAGTACAAAAGTACGACCCAGATAGACTAGACTACTATCGCGTAGATCTTAAAAAGTTGACAGATGTCACTACCATTACAGATCCAGATCCAAGAATTATTGAAACATTGCCATTCGATTTAGGAATCCATTAGCGATTTTAGATTGAAAACTTAGGTATATATCGAAATTCGATAAATTCGAATATGCATGGTTAAAAATTGGCATTAGTCATTATTATTATCAGTATTGACACTTTGAAAGGATATGAAATAATGAGATGATTACAATGAAAATCATCCTAAAGACATGACAAGAGAAAAAATCTGGCGAGCAGTATAAGATAGAAAAACTAAAGAAAAGGAAAATGAGACATGAAGTTAACGCCGGCGTTTATCGGGATCATATCCAAAATCATATTTAATATTCCAAGCTCGATTTTCGCCGGCTAGATAATCATCCCGCTTCAATAGTACTCTTCATTCCTCAGTAGTCATAGGAATGATTATAGCATGGTTGGGGGCCCAAATTTATGGGTCCATAAAATCATGACAGTACCACTCCCACCTATCAGTGTGCAAGTTATATTGTTATCATGGTCGTGTTCCGACCATGCATATGGATTCATTATCCATTTTTATGACTCTGTTAGCAGTTCCATAATTTTGCTCTGCTTCTTCTGCCACTTTTCTCCAGATCTCTTCTCTTCTATCTTCAGTTTCTTTAGATAACACAATATGAGCAGAAGCGCTAACTGCTTGACAGTAACGACAATAATCATCACCTGACGCAAATTCAAATGTTACAATTACCTTTTCAATATGAATATCTCTGAATCCTGCTCTGGCTAGAGAATTTTCAAGCTTATTTGTGTCAGATAGGCTAAAGGGGTTTGGAGTTCCTGGAAGTGCTGACGTTTGCACTTGACTGCCTATAATTCTGGTAGCCAAGCTAATAATTGGGACTTTAGGCGCATCAGCCCAAACTGCAGACTGCAAATCGCCCACCTGATACTAGCGAACTATATATTTTTCCTATCGCAGCATCTAGATTTGGCAATAGCATTAGTCCCCAGCGACATAGTGCTGCATCAAACGATGAGTTTGCCAGGTCTAAATTCTCGGCATCACTTTCTTTAAACTCAATTATGTCCTGCAATCTCAGCAATGCAGCTCTTTCTTTTGCAATGGCTAGCATTTGTCTTGAAATGTCTGTAGCCAAAACATAACCGCTGGTTCCGACAACTTTTGCTGCTGTAATTGATGGTTCTCCGATGCCGGTTGCTATATCCAATATTCTTTGTCCGGATTTAATTTCAGCAAGTTCGATTAATCGCTGGCTGAGCTTTTGAGCTCCTTTCTCAATAGGCTGCCACCACTCTTTCCACCCTTCTGCAACACAATTCCAGCCTTCACGTTGATCCATTTTAAACTGATTAGAATCAAAGGTCGAAGAAGCCATTTGATTACCATCATACTTCGACATATAAAGTTGCTATTATCAACGCTGTCTCACTTGGATGTGGACTTAATGCTAGGTGTATGCGATTCCAATAATCCTTGGACTAATCGTAGCTATCAGCTGTTTTTCAATCAAACATACTATCTTGTTTTCATGCATTTGAATTAAACTAATAATAAAGATAAACGATCGTCCCATTTTTCAACGGCCAGAACGATCTCTTTTTATGGTAATAAAGTAAACTCACCGGAGACGAAATAGTGGTATAGTGAAGTGATTTATATTATTAATTGATTAGTAATTTATTCTAGGGGCCGAATTTGTGGGACCGATTGAGTCCTCTAATCGGTACCCCACTCCATGTCTAAAATTAATGCTGATTTTATTAATAATGTGTCGAATTTAATTAATCTACTAACTGTGCCGCATGGAAACTTCCGTTCTAGCAAATCATACAATCCAACTAATTCCTTCAGAATATCCCGTATTTTGGGCTTGTAATATTGGACTAGGACTATGTCTTCTATTTCATTTCTTCTAACAAGATAATTGAAATAAACCATCTCTTCCAAAAGAGAGGAAAGGCTTTAAGCAACCCTATGAAAGACTCGGCGTCTGAAGTGCTCATGATTACGTTGCACTCATGGCAGCATAGCGTCAAGTTCTACAGTTTCATGCTTTTCATTCTGCTGACAGTGACGATGAACCTGCATATTATCTACACCTTACCTGGCTATGTAGAAAACATCATCAATATTACAAGATTAGTCAGTCTATGCATATTGTAGGTGATACATCTAAATGATAACTCTCTGTTCTGCATTCTAGTCAATCTAGACATAAGATTCTCTCCAAATAGTCGTTTTATAACTGATATTATGGTTTCATCTTTGTTTCGTTGATTGTACAGCAATTTGGAGTAACCACGCTTCATCTGCTTTCTGTACTTACCATGTGTTCTCCACATCGGTACATGTTCATATCGAGCAGGAATAATACTGAATGCATGTAAGTCCTCTCTTACGAGAAGGTGATTATCTTCACTATCGTAACCCTTATCAGCTGTAACTACGGATAATAGAAGAATATTTGATGTCCTTGTTATAATTGGCCTGAAATCTACATTATCATGCCTTGTTGGAGCTCGTCTTATCTTAATTGTACATATGATTTGTTGTAATACATCTACTCCAATAGATAATTTCGCATATTTTCTTCTCAATTCTGTTCGATCAAGTATAATATTGTGATGCATGAGTTATCTTAAATCCTGTTGAATCTATTCCTGCAAAGATATGCTTGGTACCACTAATTACAATGAATGACGAAATTATCTTTTCAAGCAATGAATTATTGATTCTATCTGTAAACTTTTGCAATGTTGTAAAATGAGGAATACGTGACAACCGTAGAAATGACCTTAGGTAATAGGCTTCAATTAACCACTCGACAAACATTCTATAACTCTTACCTTCATACTGTCGTATAGCAACTAGAACTATGTGCTGCCATATTGTAAATATGTGATTACTTTTCCTGTTAGAAAATAGAGGAATCCTTGCATGCTTCAAAACACGGAACATAGTACCTGCAAGTCTGACGTACATTGATTCTTTCAATAGACTATTGGTATTATACTCTTACAAAGCTTTGACTGTATGAGATGGTTTCTACACAGCCCCTTACCTCTAAAATATTTATACAAAAGCGCATAGTCTTATTGCAGTAGTATAATTTCTTCAACCGTAACGCAAATTCCTAACTGGAATATGAAATCAGACTATGTCGAAACATGTAACTGTGATTACGGATGTCCTTGCAATTTCAGTGGATTTCCAAGTGCTGGTTTTTGCAGGACTCTGGTACTATATCACATTCAAAATGGGAGTTATGGTAAGGATATCAATTTGGATGGCCTTGATGCTATTTATGCAGTATCTTGGCCCAAGGCAATTCATGAAGGAAATGGGACGATGCAATTATTTATAACTAGAAAAGCAAGTGAACAACAGAGACAGGCTCTTGTTAATATTTTATCAGGCCAAGCGAAGGGAGACGGTCCTTTTGTACTGTTTGCCGGGACATTCAAATATTTCCTCGAACCACAATTCTTTGATATTAAGGTCAACATAGATGGAAAAAAGAGTATTTTCTCAGTGCCATGTATTATAGATGTGCAGATTGAAAGTTTCCTAAATCCTGTATCCGGGAAAGAGCAGGAGACAAAAGTACAGTTACCAAACGGATTCATTTGGAAACTTGCAGAAGCAGCAAAATCAAAAATTATGCGCATCACAACTCCATGTCTAAATTTTGAGCACTCGGGACAAAATGCCTACTACTCAGCAGTGGAATTCAAAGGCCCGTAACTGACTGACCTGTAACTATGTTTCATTTCTTATCCTGTCTCCTCCTTTACTTCGGTTTCCAATCATTCCATTCCCTGAGCCTTAGCCTCTGCCGCCTCTGCGGCTTTGCTTTTGCTGTTGCTATGTTTTATTTTGCCTGCTTTGGCTATGGGTGATTCTTCTATGAGAAAGTAATGTCTCAACTGTCACAACTATCTTAACTCGTTGTATTACTTTTTCCTTTTTGATATTCTTACTTAGTACTGATCTGTGTTCAGAAACTGGATAAAAGTACAGGTAATCTATTAATATAAAACTGAGTTGAGTCAAGCCAGTTAAGACACTGATTTCTTATAGAAAAGTTATCCATGCCTATTTCGATCATCTTCTATCTCATGGCCAATTTTTCCTGGTCTGAAAACTTGAGACCAAACTCTTCTAGATACTGTAATCCGGCTTCCTCTGCCTTTTTCCAGTCTACAAGTATGATTTCTAGCCAGCAATAGACCCTTTCACCATTGATCCTTACCTGTTTAGGTCCCATTTCAGATGAATATCATTGGTCTGTGTCCGGCGAATTCTATCTCTGATGTCACTTATGAAGCCAGGGTTGGAGGCGTTATCATGGGGCTCGGTAGGGAAATAGGTGTTATACGTGATCCTTATGTTAAATAGTATAATCTGTATTTTTGTAACATGTATTTGGCTATCTATAAGATTATGCATTCTATCTTTCGTAACAAACTTAAAAGCGACATTTATTACAAAACCCCTTTATGCCTAAAATAATGACACCCGGAGAAGTGCTCAATTCAGTAGTTGAAGGTATCAACACAGGGGATCTAGATTCCCTCATGACGCTCTATGAGGCGGATGCGTGTTTTGCATCGCAACCAGGACAACTTGCAAAAAGTCCGGAATCTGTACGCCAAAGTCTATGTAGTTTCATCGACTTGAAGGGCAAATTGAATCTAAAAGTAAAGAGGATGCTTCAAGCAAGCGATCTTGCTCTCGTAGCTACTGAATGGTCATTCAACGGAGCCGGACCTGATGGTAATCCTGTTAATATGGCTGCCAGATCTGCGGACGTTCTACGTCATCAGGACGATGGGACTTGGCGGTTTGTCATAGATAATCCTTGGGGGACAGACTAATAAAACAGAAATTAATATAGAATAAGACATAATCACTAATTTTTCTTCTATCCTCAAGATTGCCTAAAAATGAACAAAAGTTTGTACCCTGTTCTTCCCTCGTAATAATAAATGGACGTGGTGAGACTTGTAGCGTATGGTCTATTTACGGAAAAAAGCTGGGCTCAGCTTGTTGCAGTTATGCAGTCTACCATAGGATTAGTTATTAATGCCATCTCATTAGTTATCCCAAATAAGGGTACAATAGCTGATTCACTATAATGGTTTTAGAGCTCCTCTAAATTTGACTTGGTTAAGAATCTCTAACGACCTAAATGGATGACGTATATTTTCTATCGCTTCTGGAAGTAATTGGTTTAGACTTAGTAATTCTTCGTTTCTGTAAACCGCTCGATTATGCATTGACTTACATACAACCTAAAAACTCTATCCATCTACTTTAACTGAATGTCCGGAAGGGTTATTTGAGCATTATCTGTTATGTTGACATCTTTATTCAAATTGCTTTGTAACAATCGCCAGTCCATTATGGATGGGACTATAGTTTCCAGTACATCTCTTAACCATAGAATCATCCTATCCCATAGTTGACTACACGGTGATGTTATATAACTGGCAATTTAAAGGCTTTATGCGCTTGTTAGGAACAACATATTTTCACTTAAGACTTCTTGACGTGGTCATTATACAGGGATGAAATACAACAGTTCGTAACCCAGCAAATCCACAATGATGATTGGCCGTTACCTAACTGGTTTGCCTTGACTTAGATTACCCCTTCTCCTCTTCTCAAGCGAAGGACCAGTTGCTAGAATTAGTACAGATAGTGGTCAGACCTTTGAAACATTGCTGACTCTTACAGCCAACTGGACCATTACTCTCATTGAATAACTTGACATCGTCATTTTTTTGTCAGCTGTGTTTGAAACCACAATCCGAGGATCATCACAAGCAGTATTTTAACAATCATTATCAATCGGTAGATAGCCCGATATTGAAGAAAAAGAAGGTGACGGAAATGGACAATATTTTATTGGTCTGACCTGTCCAGGTGTTTCTTCCTTTAAACGAAAAGAACATGTATGACTAACCTCTTTCGTGCAGACCATTCAACAATATTCGATTGTAAAATGGTTGGTCTAAATAGATTTAATAATCATTCGTACTACAAGTTCCTGATTGTTATCAGCTCATCCAATTATTATCATGTTACTTCTAATAGTTCTGTTGAATCATGATCAGACAGTTTGGGCCCAACACTTATCCTTTGGTCAAGATTCATTTGAGAATACAACAAATAGCCAAACACAAAATCGTCTTGATACAATAATTAAGCTATTGCAGCAGACAAAGCAAGGAAGTATTATCCAGCTAAACCTGACGATTATTGTATTCATGATGGGACTGGCTTATGTAATCTTTGGACTGTACATTGGACAGGAACAAAAACTGTCTGTCTTTACGAAGAGATTATATCTGACTGCTTATTTTGCACTAATTATTCCTATCACAGTTATACTTGTAAGATACATAGTTAACGCCATGTCGTCTGGTGTATTGGATGATCCAGTTCTAACTGTCGCATTCCTACTTCTAATTCCTGTTACAGCCTCGTATGTCCTGATGATAGTAAAGAGCAGGCATGAATTTGTACCGCGTTCTTAAGCAAGCGTACCGGACAATAATTATAACAGGCTAATGTATATCACAAGTTTGTGAATTCCAATATCCATAGAGCATTAATATGTCAGGGAGGAGGATCACTTGGTGCATACGAAGCTGGAGTATATAATGCCATTAAAGAGGATCTCTCAGAATTCTTTAGAATTGAAGGTAGGCGAGACGAGCCACTATTTCATATTGTATCTGGAACATCTATAGTTTCGATAAACGCTGCTATTTTGGTAAACTATGTAAAGGAAAATAAAACGTGGGAAGGATCTGGCGAAAGCTTAGTCGAATTTTGGAAATATCTATCTACGCAATCGCGGGTTTATAACATACCACATTTTGCAGATTATTGGGATTCGTGGCATAGCGCGGATAATCGAATTGCATCAGGTGAGTCTGCCAGAAGATATTTTAGCATAAAACAATTTATTTTGAATGGTGTTCCTAAAGTATTTGTACCCAAGACCTCTACCAGATAATCGATTTTTTGACCCTTCAAATACTTGATATACCTATAATAACAAACCGTTAAAAGAGAGCCTCGAAAGGTTTGCCAAATTTCCTATCTCTACGAGCTTCGAGAATGGTGAACCAAGACTCTTGCTGGTTGCCGTGGATGTAAAAGGTGCCCCAGTAATCTTTGATAGTTATGAAAAGGAAGATGGGACAAGGAAATCAGAATATGGTAAATATGGTAGACTGAAATCTGTAGGCTCAGCAAAGAATCAGGAAAATGAGGCATTTGAACACGTTATAAGATATAATGATGGCATTAAGTCAGACTTAGTTTTAGCAAGCTGTTCAGTCCCTGTAAATTATGATTATACTAGACTCGATGTGGAAACCCGCCCCTTGCTCCTAGAAGGTCGAGACGACAACGCAGCTATTGGAGATAATGGTAGGCCTATTTCGAATAGTATAGTGACCAGCTTGCACTATTTGTGGGATGGTGGGCTTTTATCTAATACACCATTAAGGCTGACTATCTTGGCTCACGGAGATTATTGGTATAGAGTGGGGAAATTAGAATATGGAATTCCTACACTTAGATACGGTATAATAAATCTTCATCCAGCAAAACAAGAATATCTTCCTTCTGACTATGATGGTGTTCTTGACAGAAAGAATGACATAGTCTACCATGACAGAACACTGTTTGATGAAAATATGGCAATTCTTTTATCTGATTTCGCGATATTCGCAGAGTCGCTAATCAAATTAGCGGAAAAGAAGGGTGTAAGCAATGAGGATTTACAAATGCTTTTCGGAGAAAACTAGGCGTATTTATCTTGTCACTGGGAAACAAATAAGATATGACGATTTATTGAAGGGTAGAGGAGATGTTGATTTCGTCGTTCGTTTAGAGCGAAAAAACAATATTCATACTATTTCAAACAAGACATTTGATTTTTCAAACACCACAATTCGACAGCTAATACAAGATGGATATAAAGAGGCTAAGGAACAGATGAAACGCCTTGTACAGAGTCAAAAAAGAACTCCGTTAAGATTTCTTGTTCTGTTAGGGTGTTAATTTATACACATACACCTAAGAAATACCCACTCATGAGAATTAATCATCTCTACACCTATCTAAGGGCAAACATTAGTCTTGTTATTCCAATAAGTCTTATTTTCTTAATTGTAATTTTTGGCGGTATTGGAGTGTATCTAGCTGAACACGAACAGCAAGGTGCTGATATAACTAACTTAGGTAACGCCTTTTGGTGGGCTGTAGTTACAATAACAACTGTAGGATATGGTGATTATTATCCAGTAACGTCAGCCGGACGGTTAATAGCGGTATTAGTGATGTTCACTGGAATCGGTATCGTTTTAACCTTAATAGGTATGCTTTCACAGAGAAGATTACAGCGTTTGGAGTCCAGATAAAGTCAAAGACTAAAGTTCAACCCAGATTATTAGGTTATGAGACGAAGACAGACATAAAAAAAATAAAATCGAGGGGATTGAGAAGATGACTGATGAAGTCTTTTGACACACTGATTATCATGATCAAAAGTCTGCGTCGTACTCTACTCGAAGAGTCCAAGATCTTACACAAGTGCTCGAGGTGTGGTAACGTTTATTATAGCAAGCCCAAATTTCGCAGCAACTGTGGTCTTGATCTTACCTAGTGTCTGTTCAGAGAAAATTCCGACCAGATTTGGCGTTTCTTTGGAACGCCAGGTACCCATTGTGGTTTAATTGATTGAAAATTTGGAGCATCTATTGGCAATTTATAAATCGGATTAACCGTTCTTCGAATTTTATAATCGCCTAGTCGACTAATCATCTACTGCACTCCTTTCTTATCCCTTTCATAATAGTAAGTTACCGGACTACGTCTAATCGCTATATGAATCAACTAGAATTTTTCTTGATATTTTCGATAACAATCAAGGCAAGCGTCTTAATCTGCTCGTCTACACCAGGTGAATTAATGATCTCATTTATAGCATCTGCTGCTTTTGTGCCATACGCTGCAAGCTTATCCATTTCTTTAATTTGAATCATAGGCACATTCGAGGAATAAATTCTATGTTTTATATAGTTAATCTGATCTACTACTGACAATTTTCATACCTCATGGCATCTTTAGCACGTAATTACTAGATGTAATTACTCGGTAATTTCAACAATTGCATTGTTATCCTCATCACTTTCGCTACTATCATTACTACCATGTTTATGATGCTGATTGTTATTGCTACCGGTACTGTGATGATCACTCCCGTTACCATCACCATTACTACCATGTTCATGATCTTGATTGTTAGCGGTACCGGTACTGTGATGTTGGGCTTGATTATCACCATTGTCACCATTATCAGAAGATCCCGATGAAGTTGGTGCAATCGGAGGATAAGAAGACGGATTAGGGTCATTCGAGCCATTTCCTACACTCTTAGCATACAATATAGGGGTGAGATTATTTGGCAATATAGTTGCTGCAAAAGATAATGCCACTAGTGTTAGCATAAACAATTTTCGATCTATGAAGATGTGAGTCAATTCTTATATCTTAAAATTGGTATTATTATATGTGTATTAAGACACATATGTAGACCATAATAAACTTGCTATTTATTACAAAAGACACTTTGATAAAAAAAACATTTTTCGATGACAAATGCCAGAATTGTAACGACAAATGATTGCATCGACAGCAGAGACATCATTATCACTACAAAACGCAATAAATAAGAATACTCATGCTTTAACCGAAGGAATTTACGACATACGAAATTTTAAGAGATTTAGACATTAGTTTTCCTTTTGGAATTTTCAATTTCTTGAAGAGTCAAATTCAAATGTTCTTTAATTTCATCTTCTTGCATACATCATGATTAGACACCAGAATGTCTAAATTATGATTTGTGTGCCTTGGTGAATTCTGTTGAATGGTCATATAAGAAATAAGAGTAACACTAAATGTCAATATCAAAGTTAGAGATCATTCCAGTTAATGTTTTATACTTACAAATTTATTAGTAGGTTAGAGGGCTCTTTGGTCAACGCAGCATCATCAGAAGTAATAGGTGGAAGGACTGAGGTATTGCATGGAGAGCAGAATGTCCTAAACACTATATTACAATTTACTTCTAAAGCAAAGAATAGAATTGATGCGTGTGTAGTTTACTCTAGGCCATCATTAGTTGTCGAAATTAAACAGTTAAGAAAAGTGTTTCTTGCTGCTAAGAGCAGGGGTGTTAAATTAAGATATGTTACTGAAGTCAATGAGGATAACGTTGGCTATTGTAAAGAGTTAATAAAAATGGTCAATGAGCTTCGTCATTTAGATGGAATCAAGGGAAATTTTTACATAAGTGAAACAGAATATATTGCTCCTGCAAGCCTGCATGAAGAAGGAAAGTCAGCATCAGAGATTATCTATACTAGCGTAAAGGAAATTATAGAACAGCAACGACAATTTGTATTTGATAGTTTCTGGGCTAGAGCTAGACCTGCTGAGCAAAAGATTAAGGAACTAGAAGAAGGGATAATACATTATGAAACCAAAGTATTAGAAAACAAAGAAGAAATCTTTCGCCATATGAAATCTGTTATTCAAAAGGCAACTGAAAGATCAGTAGTTTGTTCGATTGGTGGAATCCAATTAGTATATAATAATTTCTTTGAAGATTACAAAAGAATAGTAGCTGACAAGGAAATAATAGCAGGAGAAAGTAAAAAAGAAAGTAAAGGCATACGATGGATTACTTCTATAGACAAGGACAGTATAGAGTTAGTAAAAATATTTCTAAATGCAGGTATGCAGATAAGACATCTCAAAACCCTAACACACATGAATTTTGCTGTTGATGACAGGTATTTTTATTCTACTATAGATAAAATGGAGAATGGTAACTTTGTGAATAATCTTTTGACTAGTAATGAATCAGCCTACATTAGACACTATAGTCTGATTTTTGAAGAGCTTTGGAAGAATGGAATTGATGCTCTAGACAGGATAAAAGATATCGAAGCAGGGGCACATTTGTCTGATATTGAAATTATTCCAAGTTCAGCTAGAGCTCAGGAACTGTATTTAGACATTGTTAAGGCCGCATCAGAGGAGATATTATGGATATTTCCTAGCATCAATGCATTTATTCGTCAAGAAAGGATAGGAGCAATACAATTAGCAAAAGACGCAGCCAGAGAAAGAAATGTAAAGGTTAGGATAATGATACCTGCAAACAGTGTAATTGAGCAAAAAATTCAGCAGCTAAAACAATATTGTTATCCTAGTAATTTGATAGATGTCAGATATATTGTACAGATGTCAGATACTAAAGCCACAATATTAGTTGTTGATAAAAAGGCTTCATTGGTTATGGAACTAAAAGATGATTCAAAGGCGACTTTTATGGAGGCAATAGGATTATCAACTTATTCTAATAGTAAAGCTGGAGTTGCATCTTATATTGCTATATTTGAAAACTTATGGAAGCAAACTGAGTTATATGAAAAGCTAAAGGAATCAAAAAAACAACTCGAATTGGCCTATGAACAATTAAAAAGACATGATAAAATGCAAGAGGAGTTTATCAATATAGCTGCACATGAATTGTGTACGCCCATTCAGCCTATACTTGGACTAACTCAGATCGTTAGATCTAACTCAAAAGATGCAAAGCAATGTGAATTACTGGATGCTACTATTAGGAATGCGAGGAGATTACAACAGCTTACTGAAGATATATTGGATGTTACAAAGATCGAAGGCCATTCATTATCTCTTAATAAAGAGCAATTCAATATGAATGATGTAATAACTAATGTGATAAATGATATATCATCAACAGCAACAAGTGCAAAGATTTACTCAAATAAAGAAATCAATACTACAGCAGCAACAACCCCAATTAAATTAGAATACAGCTATACTCAAGATATTCTTGTTCAAGCAGATAAGGGTAGAATAATTCAAGTTATTAATATTCTACTAAATAATGCTATTAACTTCACTCAAAAGGGAACTATATCAATCAGATTAGAATGGAAGAAAAAACAAGATGACGATGATGATGATTTAGACTATATTGTGATTAGTGTGAAGGATACTGGCCAGGGAATAGATCCAGAAATATTACCTAATCTCTTCACAAAGTTTGCTACAAAATCACAAACTCGAGGAACTGGACTTGGATTATTCATATCAAAAAATATTGTAGAAGCTCATGGTGGTAAAATGTGGGCTCAAAATAATGATGACGGAATTGGAGCTACATTTGCATTCAGTCTACCAATTACAAACAAATAGGTTAATGAAGAGTTACGGATTAACTAATCTACCACCATTAGTAGAGACCTATGATCCTCTCACTATTGTCTTTATTCATTTCTTCTTTTACTACTGCAATTTTGTTATTTCAGCAGTTATCTATCTTCTTAGAGCTTCTAGTTGATAAAGAATTGATAGCTTACATGAAGAATATACCCTTGTCAATGAAGGAGTTACCATATCAAAAGATAGATCCTAGAGTTCGAAGATCACAACAACTTTTATCAACTATTGCTTATTAGACGAGAGAACCATTATTGGAAAGCAGACATAAATGGATTGGATTGGATTGGATTACTAAACTGGTGATGACATCACAGTCAAAAAGGGTAAGATAAATTGTCAAAGTCTTTTTAGTCCCTCACGTCATACAAATATCCTCATCGGTACTGTAATTCTAATTTTCCGAGATCTTTTCCTTTCCTTCTTTAATTAAATTGTATCGAATAAGTATTCTTCTATTTATTCCTATTAACAATCCGACAGAAATCATTAATAGCAAATCAAATACTATGGTTGCAAGTACTGCTGTTGAATTATCAATGTAAATTATTCCTCGTCGACTTGGTGTAAACAAACTGCCAATAAACAAGACTGATATTATAATTCGTGATGTTGTTCCTATCACATATGCAAGATGAATGTGTGTTCCGCCCTTTACATAAATAGAACCAGACTTTGAGTCCTTCCAGAACGACATAAGCCGATTTGAGTGTAAATAAGAATAATATGCTAAACCAAGAAACAATATTAAATAAGGAATAAGATATAAAATTGGAATGCCAACGTCATAAAATGAATCGAAGACAACAATAGAACTTAATACTAAAAAGAAAATAGACTCTGCTATAAATTTTGGCTTGGTTACTCTTCTCCCGTATTTGGTCCATCTGAGTCTGGTAATGATTACAATTACGATTACGATGCTATACAGTATTATCCTACCTATATTGGCTCCTTGTGGTGCTATAGATTTTTGAACATCTGATAGATGGAGTTTCGAAGGATTAATATTGTTAGACGCAGGCGCATGTGCAGTTTGTATTGAGGAGGAGAGTATAATGAAAATAGTAATTATAGATACTATGAGTATCGGCTTCGAATCTTCCCTATAGACGTTACATTGCTTTCTTATTTTACTATTACACCATAATCAAGACCACTATCACTCAATTTAGAGTTTCGACTTATTCTCTGTTTAGACAGAGTGCATATCTTCGTTGAAACTAGCTACTTTTGTTCATATCGCACTTAGACTTAAATTGTTATACTTGTTCTTTGTTGACTAATTAACCATTCTTGGCAAGCCTGGAAGAATCCTCAATTATGATCATGATATAGATAGGTATTCTGGTTAAATGATTAAGTTCGGTTGTTAGTTATCCTGATTTATTAATATTCGGAGGAGCAGAAGGCTCTTTTAAAGGAAGAGTTGGAGCTTACCAGGCACTTTTAGATTCTCTTGCAGTACGCCACCGCATTAATTTTCATGTCGTCTTGATATCCCTCGACAACGACCAACTAAGTATTATTCTTATTGCCACTATAACAGCAAGTGAAATTAGGTCCCTATCCGATGGAGTTAGTATAGTTTTAATGATGTCACTACCTACTTCGAGGTCTAGGGCAAGAATGAGACTGTTTCCTACAAAGCGCTTTATGCCTTCCTCTTCTTTTGTTTGCTCGAGCGGAGATCTTCGTATTAGCTTTACGTACATAATAAATCCGCGTATAATGGATATTGCTATAATGACACCAACAGCGATGTCTATCCCAAGTGTGAGAGAGTCTAAAAAATGTCTGACAAAGTCTTCAAGAGGCATTCCAGGAAATTGCGACTGTTGTTCAAGTACCATTATTATATTTCCGACAAGTGACTGAACTATAATAACCATGTGATAAGTGCTTTTCCTATCAACTAATCATATACGATTACAAACAAGGTACATTCCCTTACCATCAACCAACTAGATGATGTAGTATAAATTCCATGGAAGCTAATTATTGTGGAACATTTTAAAATTTTTCGGAGCTTCCCATAGCAAACAGAAGTGGATTTATTGCTGCTGGCCCAGAGATTCCAATAGCCGTGGCCTTAGTTCCAGTTGGCCAACCACTGATTTCTGCACGAATTTCCCATATATGAGTTGCCTCCAAAAGTGCAATAAGTAAAGTTCCACATAAATTCGGTTATACTTCTCTAGCAAGATTTTCAGATTGTTAGTTTATAAAGTTCAAGAACGTTAATAATCTTTAAGGGACGACGGCTCTGCTTTGATGATTATTTCCCTCCTAGAAGAGATATTGTTTGTTAGTGGACAGAGTCATTTGAACTACTGGAATAAATTCCATCTGAATATGATATATAACATATATCCATGTCGCGATCTTAAAACCTCTTATTGTGTTAAAGATATGTCAAGTTCCTATAATTGAAGAGCTAAATCGTTGGTACCAACGTTTGCATTTAATGACCTTCTTTTGTATTCCATAATTCTCTCATTACCAACTATTTCCATCCACTCTTTCACCATACCCTTTCCGAAACTCCATCCAATTTTCTAACTCAGAGTATGCCTCAGGCGATAGAAACGAAATATATTCTTCCTCATCTCCGGCATAAACGACTATCTTAGCGGCTAGACGATTTCCTTCTCTTTTGATTGGCATTATGTGCCGCCAACGCAAATAGTCCCAAGCTTCGAGTCTAATTCCAGAAGACGACATTGTGCAAAACTATACTCTTTATCCTTCTATCTGGATATTCACAGATCTCCTGGATCTCCTCTATGGTGGGAGCCCGATCGTCAGCATGTCTTCTACTCTTTGGCAGGCCTCGAGTCATTTTTTTTCCATGCAATTGGAATATCTGTTATTTCACAGAATAACTTTAGTGAATTAACGGAGTTCCGAAGAGTTGCTCCTGTGATATCCCTTTTTTCAACTCTCTCCTTTTGAAATTGTAAAAACTTTATGATACAGTGGAATGCCCTTTTGGATATCTTATTCCATTTGTCGCAAAGCAGTTGCATCTTTCCTCCATGCTTGTATTAACAAGTAGATCAATATGATTAAAGAAGGCGCGTAGCCGCCTGAGGTAGTAGTCTCTTGTGACTGGCGATCTCACCGCATACAAGAACAGTGAATTTGCGTCTGATACTTCATCTGACTCCTCTTTCACATGCAGTCTGATTTGCAATTATCTAGTTTCATTTTTTTTCAAGTGAATCCAATTAGAGAACTAATATCACAATGGGGCCAGTGGTTTGTGAACCAAATATGACTTTATTTTTGGCCCATTTTATGTTGCATAACTACTGTTTGCATGACGGAGTTTGTGTTAGCCGGGCTACAGATTCAACTTAGCCTCAGGATGTTCTTGGTGTTGTTCTTGCACAGATTGATCGGTTGTATGTCGTTTCAAGAATTTACTAGCGGGAAAAATTACACCAGAAAGTATTGCCCATAGTCCACCTATGACAATCAGTAGGAACGCCTGGCCAGTAAGAGTTAAAGTAGCGTCTTGAGTTGTAATTGCAACAACAAATACTATACCTGCAAACATTAAGAGCTATACCCAATCAGATTTGCAGGAAAGTAGCCATAATGCTAGATCTGGCATTACACTTAGAAAAAAATAGGTTCTAAATTGACATCACTCTTAAATATTATTAAGTCCTACCAGTTATTTATCGATAGAATTTAAGGAATTAATTATTTAATAATCCCTATAATGATAATGTGGTTAGTGCACCTGATAGCATTATCTTTTTTGATAGGAATTTTATTTTTAATATCAGTCTCAGAAGCGAGGGGCGTCTTTACTGCACACGGACAATCGATGGAATTATCAGAAGCAAAAAGTAGAGAATGCCCAGGTCCGGTCCCAGAACCTAGTATGACGATTATTACTCCCCCATGTAATAGGAAAACTACAGTTAGTACAATAAACGCTACTAGTTCAGCAGGAGCAATTGTCAAATATAACCCAACCTTAAGAGGAGAAAAGGTTTCAGCCACGTGCCTACCACCATCTGGATCAATGCTTCCGATAGGAAATAATTCTATTACATGTACTGCCATCGACAAACAAGGCACGGTGGTTATGCAAAAGTTTGTCATAACGGTTGCTACTGACAGAACACCCCCAAGGATACAAATACCCAATCACAATCTTATAGTTGCTAATGCTACCAATGCAAATGGTACTAGAATCAACTATGCCAAGTCTATATCGGTAACCGATAATGTGGCCACAAATATACATCCTATATGCCAACCCATAGCTTCTGGTCAGGTATTTCCAGTAGGAAATACTACTATCGTTTGTACAGCCAAGGATAATAGCAATAATACAGCAAAAGCATCATTTGTTGTAGTAATTGCTGACAGAATACCCCCAAGGATACAAGTACCCAATCACAATCTTATAGTTGCTAATGCTACCAATGCAAGAGGATCTGTTGTTGACTATAATGTAAGTGCAACAGACAACGTGGCCACAAATATACATCCTATATGCCAACCCATAGCTTCTGGTCAGGTATTTCCAGTAGGAAATACTACTATCGTTTGTACAGCCAAGGATAATAGCAATAATACAGCAAAAGCATCATTTGTTGTAGTAATTGCTGACAGAATACCCCCAAGGATACAAGTACCCAATCACAATCTTATAGTTGCTAATGCTACCAATGCAAGAGGATCTGTTGTTGACTATAATGTAAGTGCAACAGACAACGTGGCCACAAATATACATCCTATATGCCAACCCATAGCTTCTGGTCAGGTATTTCCAGTAGGAAATACTACTATCGTTTGTACAGCCAAGGATAATAGCAATAATACAGCAAAAGCATCATTTGTTGTAGTAATTGCTGACAGAATACCCCCAAGGATACAAGTACCCAATCACAATCTTATAGTTGCTAATGCTACCAATGCAAGAGGATCTGTTGTTGACTATAATGTAAGTGCAACAGACAACGTGGCCACAAATATACATCCTATATGCCAACCCATAGCTTCTGGTCAGGTATTTCCAGTAGGAAATACTACTATCGTTTGTACAGCCAAGGATAATAGCAATAATACAGCAAAAGCATCATTTGTTGTAGTAATTGCTGACAGAATACCCCCAAGGATACAAGTACCCAATCACAATCTTATAGTTGCTAATGCTACCAATGCAAGAGGATTTGTTGTTGACTATAATGTAAGTGCAACAGACAACGTGGCCACAAATATACAAAACGTGGCCACAAATATACATCCTATATGCCAACCCATAGCTTCTGGTCAGGTATTTCCAGTAGGAAATACTACTATCGTTTGTACAGCCAAGGATAATAGCAATAATACAGCAAAAGCATCATTTGTTGTAGTAATTGCTGACAGAATACCCCCAAGGATACAAGTACCCAATCACAATCTTATAGTTGCTAATGCTACCAATGCAAGAGGATCTGTTGTTGACTATAATGTAAGTGCAACAGACAACGTGGCCACAAATATACATCCTATATGCCAACCCATAGCTTCTGGTCAGGTATTTCCAGTAGGAAATACTACTATCGTTTGTACAGCCAAGGATAATAGCAATAATACAGCAAAAACATCATTTGTTGTAATAGTAAAAAATAAAGAGGTAGTTTCCACTAGATCTAATGGTCTTATCTTAGCAATAATTCTGATAATTATCGCAGGTGCCATCGCGGCAGCGATTTTTATTTATAGACGAAGTCGTCAGGAAAAATATTCGATTTGAAGGTGGAA
>CAVXZB010000039.1:0-15048 GCA_963765895.1 uncultured Nitrososphaeraceae archaeon
TCTACATTCATGAAATATTTCAAGACACGTGGGACAGACGCTCGAACTTCCCTACTAAGATCTATTCGAACAGTCATGACTACATCTCTATGTTAATTATAGTTATCCTTCTATATTAAAGATTTTAACCAACTATTTCTGTGAATTAGAATATTATCAAGTTAGTAAATGGACTGTTTGATCAATACATATTAGTAACTAGGATCTTGGTCGAAGGATATGCTTTTAAATCCTTTGTCGAATTAGTTAACAAGGTTAATCAATCCTATTTAACTTCGTTTAGTTAAATATATCAAGATAGAAATAAAAAGATGTCGTTATCTGACAATACTTCATCACAACTACTAGGGAATGGAACAATATCTAAAGATAAAAAACAAGTTGTTATGAATCTATACGAATCTGGCATCGCTGAGGAATTTATTGCCATGCAGCTTGATTTAGAGATTCCAACAGTTATCAGAATCTTGAAAGAATATGATATTTACAAAGTATATTCCGGGGAAAAGTGAAATATCTAAATTAAGAAAGATTAGTTGATTGCACTATTTCAATTCCCGTATACTGAACTGATTACTACTCATCTTAGCTTTACTCATCATTGAGAATACTTGTGATGATTATGAAATATAGATAAAGTTACAATGGCGCATATACACCAAGGTAAGATTGGAGAAAACGGCTCAGTTGCAGTTACTCTTATTATATTTCAAAAATACTAACTAATGGCCCAGTAAATGGACAATTAGTGCAAGGTGATATATCTACTAGCAAACTTGAAGGACGGTTGAAAGGAATACAAATATCTAATATGACTAAACTTATAGAAGTAACAATGCATACGTAAATGTTCATACTAAATAAATCCGAATGGCGAAATTAGAGGACAGATTTCAAAATAAGCGATGCCAAAAATATATAATCTATCAAAATAGTCCAAATATTCGCCTGCATCTCCGGCATCTACTACGTTTATGAATTGACTCGCTCAGCTAGAATGCACTCAAATGACAAGTCGCATGTGTTAGATATACTATGGTCAAACAATAAAATGTGTATGCCAATCAGATAAACCAAATTTGACTATTGCCAAATTAGGATATCTTTTCGACACTAACTGTCATAAATTTCCTAAACCAGGGTATGTACTGGTACTGCTAAAGTACCTTAAACATCATAATGGTGTTATGATTAATTGCACATATTTCATAACAATAATTAACAATGCTAGAGTGGCCAGACTTGATACGATTGATTCAGGACTTAAACCATATTTGGTGCCAGTTGTATTTGTATATGACAATGATGGTAGTTATTATATACCAATAGATAAAAAATTTAAACAGAGCTCATAACTTGGAAGATTAAAACGGGTAAAGAATATTGAGGCAAATCCAAATGTTGCCTTGCTCACAGATGAACATACTGAAGAATGGGCGAAACTTTATTTTATTATGATCCAAGGAATAGCTTTACCGGTGGGTAGCAAGTCTGAACAAGATCAAAGTCAAAATCACATAGAGAGGACCCATAAACTATTGTCCGAAAATATTTTCAGTATCGTGAGGTTGGAATTGGGGAATATATTATAATGATATATCCACAAAAGGTAATTATCTGGACAAACAAATAAACTATGTTAATTTTGATATCGATAATACTATTTTTATATATATTTTGTTATTGGGTTGTATTATGAAAAACCATCGTGAACAAAATTCAAATTACTTTCAAGGAAGTATGAAAGATCTTTTAATCTGCTCAGACCAGATTTTTACATATATGGAAATAAGAAAACATGAATAATAACTATCCCACTACTTTATAGAAGATTAGATAGAATAATCATGCCTGATGATATACGTGAAAATAATAATTATGTAAGCCACCCTCTTATACGAAATAGCAGTGTTGAATTTAGATTGTATCAAAGCAACATATCTAAATCTGCATTTAGCAAAAATACTCTCGTAATACTTCCCACAGCCCTTGGTAAGACTATCATTTCGTTACTTGTGTGTGTAGATACGCTATATAATTATAGGGATAAACGTGTCCTAATCATGGCTCCGACCAGGCCGCTTGTTACCCAGCATATGAAATCGTTCTCTTCGAGTCTAAAACTGATGAGCGAACAAACAGTGGCTGTCACAGGGAAAATTATCCCGTATTTGAGAAGAATAATATGGGATAAATCAGACATCAGGCTTGTTTTTGCAACACCGGAAGTCGTGAAGAATGATATCGAAGAAGGCAGATTGTCACTAACCGACTTTATGTTATTGATCTTTGATGAGGCACACAGGGCTGTGAAAGATTATGCATATACATTCATAGCTAAAGAATACATGAAGCAGTCGATCTATCCATTAATTCTCGCTCTAACTGCGAGTCCAGGCTCAGACAAACAGAGAATGCAAGAAATCTGTGACAATTTATTTATTGAGCATTTAGAGTACAGAAATGAAGAAGACCAGGATGTAAGACAATATATTAATCCGGTTGAAATTGAATGGAAATTCTTTGATCTACCCCCGGAATATCAATATATCAGATCGAATTTGAGAAGCATGCTTGATGAAAAGATTAAATGGTTAATTCAGCACAAATTACTATTACGAAAGAATACAAGATGGGTCTTTAAGCGGGACTTGATCAATGTAGGTGAGCAAATTCGAAACAATTTAGAGATTACATCCGAACAAGAAAGACGGCCGTTGTATATTGCTTTAATGCAGCAATCCTTAGCTCTGTCGTTGATGTACTGTTCTGAGCTGATCGAAAGTCAAGGATCTTATTCTCTCAAAGCATTTCTTGATAGGATTGAAGATGTTAGCGAAGTTGGTCGTAAATCTCATCAGTCACTAATGAAAGACACGAGAATAAAAGAAATACAAACACTCGTGAATAAATTAGCAATAGATCATCCTAAGCTTCGTTATATCGTAAATATACTAAAAAACAAACATCATGATACTTCTAGTTCGTGTCCAGCTGCTAAAGTCGAAAAATATAATCAATTTAACCATCAAGAAAAACTAGACCACGAACTGAAACATCCTCATCATACTAATCATGCAGTATTGAATAATCTACAAACTAATTCTAATGTCCTGATATTTACGCAATATAGAGATACTGCAAGGCGCATCGTAGAGGTACTTTCAGAAAATGGAATCAAAGCCTCAAGGTTTGTAGGACAAGCAAAGAGACGAGGAGACGTCGGAATGAAACAAGATGAACAAACATCTGTACTAGATTCATTTAGAAATGGTGAGTTTAACATACTCGTCGCAACTTCCATTGCTGAAGAAGGTCTTGATATACCTGAGGTTGATTTAGTAATATTTTATGAACCTATTCCAAGCGACATACGGTATATCCAGAGGAAAGGTAGAACTGGAAGAAAGTCCGCAGGCTCAGTTGTTATACTTGCAGCGAAAGATACTATAGATGAACGTTATCTTCAAGGTAGCAAAAAACGTGTTGAGAAAATGAATCAGACTCTTTCTTCACTCAGTATGTCACTTAAATCAATCGATAGGAATCCCCTATCTACCGACCCGATGACATTAGATGATCTATCTTTAATTGAAGCGACAGAATCGATAAACCAAAGATCGAAAGCAGAAAAAACTGAAGCATTCATAATTGGCAAGAATACTAATAGTTCATACGTTACTACTCCTAATGATATAAGTTCGCAAGGCAAAATGAATTCTTCATTGTCCTTAGCCACGGATACGTTAACAACTAATTTTAGGCAGCAAGTTGACAAGGCGGCAAGAAGAATTAATTCGTTGTTGGTTTCAACAGGAAATACTGAATTGAATTTCAATGATATATGTGAATATATTAATGCTACAAATAATTCTGTGGTTATAGAAGCACTCAACAAACTCGAAAAACTACGAAGAATAGAATGGATTGACGATAGTACGATCGCCCTTATTAAGGACTCAATTTCTGGGAAAACGTATGATGTCTATGTCGAAAAGATTATGGAAGGACGAGCAATCGTAATGGTAAACGGTAAATGGCGAGCAAGACTATATCATTATGATTATGAAGGATCTAGATCACTTCTCAAGAAGGGTAAAGAATTTAGAGCCCTAGGTGAGTTATACCGGAATGATGGCATATTAAATCTGCGTGTAAAACAGATAGTGTGACTGATCTCAAAATGTTACAAGGAATACTGATAGCTAGGAAAGCAAAATATTCAACATTGATATTGAATCAGCTAGTCACCACCACCAACGTAAAAAGCTTAGTTACGATAGATATTAGTCGGCGAAGCTCCAGCTAAAGGTAAAACTGCCTGGGACGATCAGAAAACAAAGAAGGCTTGTCAGAAGAAGCTATTATAGATGGAGTAAATATAGTTCCAAATATCGGAACAAAACTTATGTTTTATTGTTATCAGCCATCTAATAATGGATATTTGATGAAGTCAATATCCAAGAAGATATACAATTCTAGATATAATGTCCCAGATGAATAATCTTTGGAAATTGAATAATTATTGGAAAATAATAATCTTTAAATTTTTACGAATTTATGTGTCAGGAAATATATCTAAAATAATATTGAGCTAGAATAGGTTAAATACAAAAATATTAATGAGATGTCAACTTAACTACAAGTTTTATTATTCTAATTTTATCTTATTTGCTCAATATTTTTTCTATTCCAAAAGTAAACCTTCTTATTTTTACAAATTCTACAATGAAACCCGTATATAGTATAAAATTGAAGATATGTGTTGCAGTTATGTGTGACTACATAGATTATGACCTAAAATATAGGCATAGAATTAGAAGCAAAATTACAGAAGAGGATCAAGACTTAACTAGAATAGATCAAGAAGAGATAGAACAAGAAGAACAACCTATTGCTATGACTCACTAGATCATAAGTAGCAAGTAAAGAGATTTAGATAAAATCACTCTTTTCTTTTTATAAATATTATTTGTCAGCTAAGGGATTAAATCAGAGTTCCCAATAGCTGCTCTGTCATTTAATTGATTCTGCAATAAATAATATTGATTATAATCACTATTATGCAACCATCATCTTATCGAAAAAATAGATCAAATACTAATAATGTGGTAACTTAGGTGACAATCGGAATGAAACGTTGTATATACTGCTCACTACCACAAGCACCGTTATTGAAACAACTTGACGATGGTAAAAATTATTACTGGACTGACTTATGTGTTCCTGGGCATGACCATGAATTTGTTGAAGTAAAAGAATGAGGAAGTAAATAATGAAAATTTTTATCGTTGTGTTCGAAGAATATGCACACGGGTCCAAGATACTAGAAGACTCAAAGGTATTTCTTGATAAAAACCAAGCCCAGCAATTCTGCGACTCTCTCAATGCCGAACCTAGTGATTGGTGGGAAGATAACGAACATTACTTCGTCAAAGAGATGCCAATCTCCTAATATAGAATGCACGTAAATGCAGGACTATTGCGACATTTTTCCTCCTAGAATTCTTCTCCCAGTAACAGCATAACCAATACCGTTATGAAGAGTGTTAAAAGATATTAGACTATGATGGTTTTCGATAATATTAAGATGGCTGACAATAAATATGGCACGATCAACCAACGAGGTCGGTATATTCGCAAAGCCGAATACGAGATGCCTATATCCGCTCTTCGTCTTTCAATTGTTATACGTGGCATGATAAGAAACTATGAAAGGCGTGACTTTGTTGTATGAATTCATAAAATAATCTAACAACTTTAGTTAAAAGTGTATACTCCTCACATACGGCGAACAAGTTATAATTATTGCGAAGCATATAAGATACAGATCAAAGTCAGCATTTGTGTGGCCCATGGCGATTGTCTAGCCCAATAGAGTTATATTAGTTGCAATAGATGTGGTCTTATCTTAGACTTGATTGAGGTTAAACCAGTAACCATTAATTAGAGATTTTATCTATTGCTGATATGACATGGAACGATAGGTCCGGTTCATACAATCATGAAATGTACCAGTTTTCTATTTGCATAATACTTTTATTTTGTATTATTGTATAGGATATTAATCATCAAAAGTTTGTTCGTCGTTGGAATTCTATTCTATCCCTCACATATTTTTCCAATCCGGTTCAACGGCGGCATTTGCTCAGATATAGCAACTTACCTACATCGATAAAGATGGATATGCGACATTTACTGTACAAATAGGACCTCGATCAAGTAGTGGAATTTATAATACCAATCTAGAAATCAGAAAAGACAATTACGATTCAAAGATACAGAAATCCAAGCAGTATAAATAAATATTTTATTAATTATTTATTTATCTGACTTATTTTTTGGTCTAATTTGTAACAAGTCAGAGTTTTTTGCTGGTTCATTCATAGTATAATAGAACTTTACCGATGTCAAATTTAGTACTCCTCCTATGATATCCTTTTGATTTGATACGCAGGATGCAACTCAGCATGTCCTCCTTCACGTATGTCTATTACATATATTCCAGTAACCTGTACACGGCTCCCTACGTTTGGCAACACTTTTTTTAAAGTTAGGGCCATCATATTTAGGTACCTTACATTGATTTATCTTTACAGGATCTTTTGAACTATTTTTCCCTGGCACACTACTTCAATATGTAATGCACCGTTTAATTTTTTATTATTCATATTTGCTGGAGTCAAAAGTGAATTATACCATTTATCAAGTTTAATGTTAAAGTTAGCATCTCCATCAGTGTTAATATAATGGGTCCATGTGACCTTCCCAGTTACAGTAACACAATTGCCTACGATAAAACGTGTTGTGCCCAAGTCTTTCATAAATGGATTAGGTACGAATTTTTCTAGGCTACCATTAGGTGTACACTGATCACTTTTAAATGGTAAACTATCTGGTATGACAAGATTTGCTTTAAGTGCCTGAGCTTCTGAGACAGTCAAGGCTTGCTCTGCCTCATCCCCAGTGTCAATCTCTTGCCCATCTCCTTCTTGAACACCTGTCCTATTTTCAGTGGAATTAGTATATTGTGATAATGAAGATGAAGGCAAGTAGATATTATTACCATTAGCATATGTCCCATTATTTGGCATAGGCGCGGTATTATTAGTATTATTGTTTAGACTATTCTTAGATTCTACAGTAGTGTTGTTATCTTGGGACACCGTTGAATTAGAAAATGTGATTGTTGATCCGACAGTCGGACTAGCAATAGATTCAAATACTTTTGTCGAATTTGTGAAGTTTCCATCATTGAGGTCCTCGTTGGCATAAACAACCGCATTGTTACTAGTAATATTCTGACCATAAACCATGTCAATACTAGAATGAAAATAACCAACAGATACGAGTATTATAGAAACTAGTAACGTGGTACTAAGGTTAGATAATAATTGAAAATCATCCTTTCTTTGCATTGATTCATTTTTTAAATAAAAGATGCTATATTTATTCACACGCTAAGTTTTTTACTTTATTTTTTCAAGAACTAGCTAGACTAATAAGATACATCAAGTATATCAAGTAACAATCAAATAAAGAACGATTGCATCTCATTTAAGAATTCATAAACATCTAATATGTAGATGTGAGATCCAAGCTGGGGTGGCATTATGCTAGATCGTTATAGTAATCGTTATTGGCAAAGATAGTTACAAAACACAAAAATAGCCAAAGAAGTTTTATGTGATTGAGCTAGCTCCCATGAGAACAAGTTTTTCTAAAATTTCAATGCAGTCATCAAAACTGTTTTCATGCTTGTTTATCATAATTATTATTATTGCATTTTTATATTCGACAATATTATTGCCCCCTACCTATTTTTATGCTAATGCAGCTTATACTAAAGCTGTACCTGCAGCTGCTGGACCTACAATTAATGATCCGAATTTGAAAGCAGAGGTTATCTTTAAAGGACTTAAGATCCCGACAAGTATGGCATTTCTAGGTCCCAATGATATTTTGGTCCTAGAGAAAAATTCAGGAAATGTACTTAGAATCGTAGATGGTCGCGTCTTAGAAAAACCGCTTTTGCATGTTAACGTGGCGACACAATTCCTAGAGTGGGGTCTTCTTGGGATTGCAATTTCAAGACAAGGCAATTCTGCTGGTGATGATAGTGGCCAAGGGCATACCTACGTTTTTCTCTATTACACTAAATCTACCGCAAATCCACGAGTCTCAGCGGGTAATCATCTTTACAGATATGAATTAGTAAATGACCAATTAGTAAATCCAGTAGATTTGTTAAACCTACCTTCTAATGCACCTGACCCTCTTGTGGAAAGTAATCATAACGGTGGCAAAGTGCTAATAGGGCCTGATAATAACGTGTATACTGTCATAGGCGATGTAGGAAGTCATGATGGTCAGGCTCAGAATAACAAGATTGGTAAAAAACTAGATGGAACAAGTGGTATATTAAGGATCACAAAAGATGGCCAACCTGTAGCACCAGACCCACTAGGCCAAGAGGATCCTACAAGAGTATATTATGCCTATGGCATTAGAAATAGCTTCGGTATGGATTTTGATCCTGTTACTGGTAATTTATGGGATACTGAAAATGGACCTACTTATGGTGATGAGATTAACTTGGTGAAACCAGGATTTAACAGCGGTTGGAACCAGATAATGGGTGTTTGGCAGACAAATGGTCCGTTGCAAGGGCCAGTTGTAGAAAATCCTGCTAAGGATTTGATAAACTTTGGTGGCAAGGGAATATACAGAGCTCCTGAATTTGTCTGGAATCAGACTGTAGGCCCATCAGCATTAAAATTCTTAAATTCGGCCAAATTTGGAAAACAATATGAAAATACAATATTCGTAGGTGATGTGAATACTGGCAATTTGTACAACTTTAAGCTGAATGAAGATAGAACTGGTCTATTGCTTAGTGGCCCGCTTGAAGGTAAAGTAGCAAATAGCCTGGATGATCTTAAACCGGTAATATTTGGGCATGGATTTGGTACGATTACTGATATAGAGGTCGGACCAGATGGATTTCTATACGTTCTCACATTTGATGGTACAATATATCGGATCGTACATATAACAAGTTAAAAATAATGGAATATCTCCAAGGTTCATTCCATTATAATTCACTAAATATATAGTTTATATATAATAAAATAATTTATGACTGATAATGCCATTGTATGGTAATTTATAAATAGTCTTTAATTAATTTAAATGAGCCTGGTTATTATCCTTATTGAAAAGAAAGGATGATCTAAATTCTATAACTTAAATCTATATTATAGTAAAGAATGCATATATAACTTCGTATATAACAATTTTCTATATAAATTGGAGTATAAGATGTCATGGATACTTGTTGTTCTAATACTTATTGGGATTTGTTCTTCTGCTGCTATTTCTAATTGGCCATCTTCATATGCCCAAAAAACAGGCCTAGCAGCAACAAAAATAATTCCTTCAAGGATTATCACCACTACTACCAATTCGTCTTCAACCAAGTTAACGGCAGTTACAACTAGCGTTGCTTTAATTCCCAAAATAAAGATCCTGTCGCCATACAGCAGTCAAAAAATTCCAGTAGCTAATAATAATAACCTCATTGTCTCTGGCACTTCATCATATGACAGATCAAAGGATTGTAGTGTTTCAGTACTTTTGAATGGAGTAAAGCCATATCAAAAGACTATTGCTACAGGCAACAATGGAGCAAGTGATTATTCTACTTGGAAATACAAGCTAGATCCGAGCTATACTGTAATTAGAGAGGGATCTAACAAATTAACTGCAAAAATTACTTGTCTTGACAATCCAACTAGTCTGAGCAAATGGACAAGTATTGATTTAATTGGAACAGGAGATGGTAATCACAATATTACTACTAGTGTAGTCAAGCTACTACCATTACAAATTTCGACTAGTGTTGATAAGAACCCAATTACTGCAGGAGATATACAGACTATTACTGTAAGAGTTCATAATCCAGATTCTGCAAATTCATCTGTTGGCGGAGCTAAGGTGAGCGGACAAATTATTGATTTATCATCCTTCTCATCTTCCATTTTTCCTTCTAAAAATACGAACGTGGTTGTAGAGCAATTCGGCGGTAATACAGATATAAATGGTGAAGTTTCATACTCCTGGAAAGTACCTTGGAATACTCCGGTAGGTACACCTTATATAGTAAAGGTAGGTGTTTTATCGAGCAAGTACAACGGGAGATCAGAATCCAATATATTTACTGTAAAACCTTCATCAAATAACGACGAGCCTTTTATTTTAGCTCAGGCCAGTAGGGACTTTACTAACGGTTTAAACGATAACATAAAGAATTTTACTCAGGATATATTCGACAAGGTCAGAAATAGCTTGGAAAACAATTTGAGATAAAAAGGGAGTTCCGTATAATTATGGATAACGCCAAGCAATGAATAGGATAATTATATCTTCAACTACATTAAACCTAGTGATTGATTTTATGATTATATGGATTATCACATTATGATAGAATAATGTTACGTTGATCAGTACAGCACATTTCTCACAGAAGATGACCATTACAACCATAGCACTCGTATCAACACTACTCCTTGTTTCATTCGCGATGCCTGCAATACAAATTGCTAAAGCCCCAATATGTTAGCTCAGGAGGCCCATCGGCGAGTCTAGAAGAACAACTCAAACTCGCTAGAGAAAAAGTTCAAAATGCCAAACAAGTTGGAGCATATGGTTCAAGAACTCCAATGCCTGCGGTTAATCTAAATGAAACTGAAATCTATATAATCGCAATTGTGATAATATTCGGTGCTATATCTGCTGGGTTTTTCTATATGGGGCAAAGAGTTACAAGAAGAGCAGAAGTGAAAGATAGCAAAGGACAATAATACCACTTTCTAAAACAGTCATTTTTTAACTAAGAACCTATCCCAAAATTATCCTCCTGTAAATAAGAATGCAACAACCCAAACATACTAACGCAAAATAGTTTTCTAATTTCTTCTCATATCTAACCAAAAGTTTTCTGAACCTGTTATGCCAGGAGTTGGTTCTTTCTACAACCCATCTTCTAGCAGGATGCCGATGATGATTTGTTATTGATTGTTCTCCTCTATGACGAATGTGTGGTAGATATCCTTTCTTGATAACACCATTCTCAATCTCCTGAAAGTCATATCCTTTATCAAGATAAAGATTCTGTTTCTCTTTATACTTCTTAGAATGCCGTCTTTTAACTACAATATTATCTAGCGTGTTTATAGCTGCCTTCATATCATGGGTATTGGCCGCAGTTATAACTACAGATAATGGAATACCTTGTCCATCAGTTAATACATGACGTTTCGTTCCTAACTTGCCTCTATCTGTGGGAGTAGGACCTGTCATTTCCCCCCTAAGGGTGCCTTTACAGATATACTATCAAGAGATTGCCAGTTCCATTGAATTCCTACTACATCATCATACACTTTCAGCAGTCTAGTCCATAATCTCTCAAATACCTTAGATAAGGACCATTGCTGAAATCTTCTATGACATGTTGAACCTGAACCATATTCCTTTGGCAACATCTTCCATTGACATCCAGTTCTTAAGACATACAAAATGCCATCCAACACCTTCCTAAATGATACTGCTGGACGTCCTATGGTATTATTTGGTTTTTCTGAGGGAAGTATAAGCCTTATCTCGTCCCATAATTCATCAGGAACTCTTTTGATAGTCGGAAGGTATTTGACTCTACAGTAAACCACACTTATGAGCTGGACAGTCTCAGACTATATGTCTATCTATTTTTGGGATGGGTTCTAAGTATAGTCTTGATAACCTTATGTGGCCTTGTGTAATCCAATCAATATTGGTCCCTAAAGTCATTATTACCATACGAATCCCTTGTCAGAGCAATCAAGCTCCGCTCCACAATTAGGACATAATACATGACACGGCTGTATCTCTATCATTAGAAAACCGCATCTAAAACACTCAACATTTTTCATTACTATTGTGTTAACTATGATCAACACTTTATTTTTACTCTACGATCTTTGCCAAACAATATAGTGCGGACATCTGGTAAGTATTTTGTATTTGTGCAGGATGGTATCATCTTATCACTTATCAGATTAAATTAATGTTAATATTTACAAATTCTGGTCACTGTTAACATTTTTTAGTCCTATATTTATGGATTTAGATCTAGATTCAGCATCTTTTATGCATTCTAGATGATACTTTAACTTTTTAACAATTTAGAATATCGTAATTTACAAACGTATAAAACCAATGAAAGTAATCATTTTATCTACAATTAGATTGACAAATTAAGAACTATAACAGGTACAAAATTTGAAAGTTCATGAAATAACTAATTGTAAAGCTATGACAGTACAAGTCATTACGGATAGAACATGGCTTATTAGTAACATGCTTAGGCAGAATTTTTATAAGGAATTGGTTCTAATATTTTCGACTTATGTCTCATATCCTACAAGTATAGAGTAACTCTCTTGAAAATATTTACCACGATGGAGATATATAGATTGATGGATTAGATAAAGCTACCAAAATTGTTTGCTATCATTTTTTATACACGTCCGATATAGTTTTTCATATCGATTAATGTATTCAATTACAATGTTCTTGTCTATATCTAGATTTATGTATGAATTTAGTCAGCCAGCTCTCTTGATTATATGATATCCAAATTCTGTCTTAATGGGTTCTGGGGTCATTTCACCCTTATTAAGCTTGAACGCTGCCTCTTCAAATGGCCTTACCATCATTCCCCTTCCAAAAAGTCCCAAATCCCCGCCCCGCTTTGCACTGCCCTTGTCAATTGATAATTGCCTAGCAAGATTTGAGAAACTTTCACCATTTTTGAGACGTTCCAATATCATAACAGCTTCACTTTGTTTCTTCACCAGTATGTGGGAACATTTAATTTTGTCAGCCAAACCTTTTGAATTCTTACCTCCCCTAATAGGTATTTGCGTATATATCTCAATAAATACATTACTTTGCACAATTTCGCTGCTAACAAGGAGTACAACGTTCCTTTAGTATTTCAATACTAGTTGTCCTTCTCTAACTAGATAGTTTCAATCTAGTTTGTATTCTTGCTTTTCTCGGTTTTCTCCAAATACTGTGTAAATCTAGGAGGTATATAGAAAATCCTTTCTGGTACTATCTTGAGAATTATCCTTTCAACACCTACTGAATGAGCAGGATATGTCTCAGTTCTAAGATATCTCTTAGCAAGGTTATCAATATGTTTTTTTGCACCAGCCGTGGTTTGTTCAATAACTTTGCCTTTTATTGTTATCATGCTATAAGGATTTGTTTCTGAATCAATCATAGAAATTGAGACTCTCGGATCTCGTGATACGTTCCTATGTTTCAGCCGACCCTTTGCAGTATTTACTAATATTACTCTACCGCCTATAGCATTATCTTCGACTAAATCTATCCATACTGGAGTAACCTGTGGCGAGCCGTCTTTATTTACAGTAGCTAAAAAAGCAAAACTTTTACTCTTAAAAAATTTCCAAACATGCTCATTACGGTATCCGCTTGGTAACCCTTGCTCATCAGTTATAGAACAGAGGAATCAATTTGTGGTTATATATTCCATATGATCTGAAATGACAATGTTTGACCTGCCACCTTAATCACCAGTAAGAGATGACATTATGATCGAGTCAATACCAGATAATTTCTTTGAAAAGGATATCTGTAACCTGTTCTATATTTATTTATAAGGTTCGCTTGGCAGATTTGTCACATTAAATATTATTACAAAAGAATTTAGAAAGTCATGGCTTTAATTTTTCATCGAAAATCTATTCTGTAATAAATATTAAATAAATTTGCATTATCTTACTGCTTTATATATATAGCATCTTTAAACATTCTGGTAATTCAGTTAGCTAATGATGCCAGACATATTAATTGTACTAAAAAGATTTCACTTTATACTATAACTATAAAACTAACTAATGTAACTAGTGAACTAAAAAATATTCCTGCTAGATCAATTATTCTTATTTTTGGTATTATGACCATCGTTATTATTATTATTACCATCCATAATCAGAATGGACCGGCCATGACAGTCAAGTAACTGTGCCTTTTGACGCGTGGACTTGAAATGTGATTCATAATCCTTTTGATGACAAGCAGAATTTCTTTAATTCTAAATCTTTATAGCCTGATGGAATTGACCTTTCATATTCAAGGATTTTGTTTAGAGTATCGTTATCAATATTATCATCAATATTATCATCAATATTGTTATTGTCATTATTGTCCCTGTAAGATGCAGAATTAAAGTGAAAAAATGAACCCATATCTGAAAAGTATAGTAATACCAGTTTATTGTTTTTTATACCATATTAGGTAATATTCTTATCAGTGATAAAAGGTTCAGCTTATTTATTATTATTATTATTATTGTTGTTATTGTCATTGTTATCTTCTTCTTCTTTATCTATTTCATCATAATGAAGATGATTATCATTATTATAACCTTGATTAAAATATGATGCTAGTCAATCAACAATTACTAGTGAACCATCTTGTATATATCCTTCCACATTCAAAGTCTTACTCTTACCATTACTTCCGTTTAGCAATATCTGTCTCATTGTAGATGGATGCTCATAATATGACAATATTAAGAAATCTCATCATTCTCAAGTAGAGATTTCATATTCTGGATATACTTTTCTTAGACTCGTATATCAGAATAAACTATAAGGTTATGAGAGCCAGGTAGCACCGTTGGTAATGCCTCTAAACCGTGATGACTCCTCGTGTTATTTTATTCTCATCTGGTGCATTAGAATGGATGTTATATTTTACGTCTTCCCAGTCTTTACATATGCTTTATCCATAAGATATACCTAATTATGTTATACATTATATTAAATGCTTATATTGTTATTGGTTTGAGGCATTATACCATGGATATTTAATGAATCTATGTATCATCTTATAATACTAATACTTAAATTCATAGTCACGTCTTATTTTAATGTTAAGTCTCAATATCATTTATTTTCATTATCAAGTAAATAT
>CAVXZB010000040.1:0-11334 GCA_963765895.1 uncultured Nitrososphaeraceae archaeon
AACTTCGATTCATATCTATACAATGTATAATAGATTTGAGTATACCAAGATTATGAACATAAATTATAACGTCTTGATGTATAACAATTGTCTATAAGAAGTGTCTTTATTATATAATTCTGACAGATGCGATGGTAGATGTAGGACTAAAAATGATTTATTCCATAATCTAAGAAATCTACAGTATATTTGCGCGATTTGTATACACAATAAAGTGTTATTGTACTTTTAGAACCATATTAAATAATAAAAGACAATACCTAAGGTATCCCTGGTTATATCCGGGATTATAAGGACTACGGCGTTTTTATTTTTCTTAACTTTTTGAGACAAGACTAAAACCATATTCAGGAAAAACGCCGGTGATATTATTTAATCCAATTACAACGTAGTTTTCATAGTATATTAATTGTAAAGTGTTAGTGGATTAGATTCATCTTTATATCCACTATGGAAGAATAAGAAATATGACTGCTATTGAAATTTCATATGCCTTATTATGGGTTGCTTACTAACCCGTCTAATGAGATATTGGCTGAAATTAATAAAATTTATCAATTGGGTTTCGACTTGTTGAAATAGCAATAGAAGGACCAGAAGGCAATCCAAAACTAATTGATAAAAACAAAAGTGAAATTATAAAGCTTATACAAAAATTTAATCAAAAACCAATAGGCCATACGGCTTACTGGATAGACTTGTGTTCAGACTATGAATATGTCCGACACGCATGGATTCTGGAAGCTATGCGTGAAATTAGAACAGCAAAAAAGATAGGCATCGATCTCATTAATGTTCATGCCAATCTCAATGGAATGTTTTACGGAGAAAAAAGACATGTTCTGTTAGATAATATGATCAAAAGTCTGCGAGAAATTATAGGATGCGCAGAAAGATCTAACATGAAAGTAATGTTAGAAAATGTTCCCCTATCAAATGGGATACACGGTGTAAATGAATTCAAATATATTATTGATAACGTAGATTCGTTACTAGTTCATTTAGATATTCCACACGCTTTTACATCTGGTGGCATGAAATCATACTTGATTATATCTCATTATTTAAGGATAGGATAGTTCACATACACTGGCATGATAACCATGGAATGAAGGACGAACATCTTGCGATTGGGGAAGGCTGGATAGATCATTATAAAGCGGTCAAAGCTTTGAAAGACATCAATTATGATGGAACAATTACTCTGGAGGTTTTTACCAGTAACGAATGATGCTAAACGTTCAGCACATAAGCTTAGAACCTTGTTCCTTTGAAAAGTGCACACATTGGGATTCAGCAGTAGTTTTGGATGCGCACGACGTCATGAGATGTATTAAAACCTACAATCAACCGTACCTGTAGAATCAAAAATAATGCAACAATAACAGCACAGCACAGATACTAAATTTGAGTAAAGGGAATAGCCAAATGCTTGTCTTCGCAACACTTTTACATGGCTCTGATTAAAAATATGGCAGAATTGAAAAATGCAGTTAGAGATGAAATAGACATACTTTAGATGGCCAATACACGTAGTGTTAAACCCGAGTCTAATGAATATCTTTCCTATCTCTAAATTTAATTATATCTTCACTCTATGATCGCTCTATATTCTTTATATCCTCTTCCAGGGTTTTTTCTGTAATACTATGAATCGATCGACTTAGTAGTTTTTCTAATAATCCATAATGGAGCTCTCCATCCAATTTTATTTGTGTATTTTCTGGACCTATTTCTTTGCATCTGATAGTCGTCAAGCTCCCTTTTCCATTTCCATCTATCGTTTCAATCCTGATAGAATTTTCCGGCGCCATTTTGGTTAGTCTATTCATAGATTTTATCTTCTTGCCATGAAATGAGCCTTCCTGCTCAAATTCTATACTAAAGTCGCTATCATTATTGCTTACAGTTTTTTTATCTATGACCCTAACATTTTTGATATATTCTGGATGTAAGCGTGGTAACTCTTCTACATTCATGAAATATTTCAAGACACGTGGGACAGACGCTCGAACTTCCCTACTAAGATCTATTCGAACCGTCATGACTACATCTCTATGTTAATTATAGTTATCCTTCTATATTAAAGATTTTAACCAATTATTTCTGTGAATTAGAATATTATCAAGTTAGCAAATGGACTGTTTGATCAATACATATTAGTAACTAGGATCTTGGTCGAAGGATATGCTTTTAAATCCTTTGTCGAATTAGTTAACAAGGTTAATCAATCCTATTTAACTTCGTTTAGTTAAATATATCAAGATAGAAATAAAAAGATGTCGTTATCTGACAATACTTCATCACAACTACTAGGGAATGGAACAATATCTAAAGATAAAAAACAAATTGTTATGAATCTATACGAATCTGGCATCGCTGAGGAATTTATTGCCATGCAGCTTGATTTAGAGATTCCAACAGTTATCAGAATCTTGAAAGAATATGATATTTACAAAGTATATTCCGGGGAAAAGTGAAATATCTAAATTAAGAAAGCTTAGTTGATTGCACTATTTCAATTCCTGTATACTGAACTGATTACTACTCATCTTAGCTTTACTCATCATTGAGAATGCTTGTGATGATTATGAAATATAGATAAAGTTACAATGGCGCATGTACACCAAGGCAAGATTGGAGAAAACTGCTCAGTTGCAGTTACTCATAATATTTCAAAAACACTAACTAATGGGCCAGTAAATAGACAATTAGTGACGAGGTGATATATCTACTAGCAAAATTGAAGGACGGTTGAAAGGAATACAAATATCTAATATGACTAAACTTATGGAAGTAACAATGCACATGTAAATGTTCATACTAAATAAATCCGAATGGCGAAATTAGAGGACAGATTTCAAAATAAGCGATGCCAAAAATATATAACCTATCAAAATAGTCCAAATATTTGCCTGCATCCCCGGCATCTACTACGTTTATGAATTGACTCGCTCAGCTATAATGCACTCAAATGACAAGTCACATGTATTAGATATACTATGGTCAAACAATAAAATGTGTAGGCCAATTAGATAAACCAAATTTGACTATTGCCAAATTAGGATATCTTTTCGACACTAATTGTCATAAATTTCCTAAACCAGGGTATGTACTGGTACTGCTAAAGTACCTTAAACATCATAATGGTGTTATGGTTAATTGCACATATTCATAACAATAATTAACAATGCTAGAGTGGCCAGACTTGCTACGATTGATTCAGGACTTAAACCATATTTGGTGCCAGTTGTATTTGTATATGACAATGATGGTAGTTATTATATACCAATAGATAAAAAATTTAAACAGAGCTCAGAACCTGGAAGATTAAAAAGGGTAAAGAATATTGAGGCAAATCCAAATGTTGCCTCGCTCACAGATGAACATACTGAAGAATGGGGCGAAACTTTATTTTATTATGATCCAAGGAATAGCTTTATCGGTGTGTAGCAAGTCTGAACAAGATCAAAGTCAAAATCACAGAGAGGACCCATAAACTATTGCCGGAAAATATTTTCAGTATCGTGAGGTTGGAATTGGGGAATATATTATATTGATATATCCACAAAAGGTAATTATCTGGAAGAACAAATAAACTATGTTAAATTTGATATCGATAATACTATTTTTGTACAGCTTATAGTATCAATAAATTTTTGAGCTCAAATTATCGGGTATAAAAGGACTGTTGTTGGGACTAATCAAATCAACTAGAAGATAACCTACGATGTACTTTTAAGTTTGCTCGGCCTAGCTAGCCTATGAATAATCAAATTAATTCATTTTTTAGGTGTAAAAAAGGTAAAAAAGAGGAAGCTGAAGTTTTTAACATCCTAGGTGATTATTGCGCTGAATGCTGGAATGAGATTACTCATCCTAATGTTTAGACAGATAATACCACAACTAGCCAGTGACAGCCTAGACAGCAAACGGTAAACGAATGCCTTAGCATATTACAAGAAAAGCAATCGCTAACCTTCGAAGATTTGATAAAGCAAGCCTGCAAAGGTAGCAGACTACATAGGAGACAAGTATCTAATGAAATACAATATAAAACTCCGGCTTTAATATACGACTATCGAACAAGGACAAAAATTAGATTTTCGGATCTAATTTTATCATTGTCGTGGTCCTAACCAGTAGCTAAGCGATATCTCCTAGCTTACTGCCATGTGATAGTAAGCCAGACAATACCAGCAATCGCTTACCACAAAATTATAGTAACCGATATCTAATATAGGAAAAATATAGCTAGCTCGGACACGTAATTACTATATAGAGTATACTACAATGTTGACAGCAGCAGATGTAGTTATGATGGATATCGTCCTCGAAGAGAACAAGCAGAGGAATCAAACAGTCGATAGAATGAGAGCTACCAAGTCAAGGAATAGGAATTCAATACAGAAGCAAGCAGAGACCCTCGACCCAATAGAAACAACAGAACCAGAGGTACGACCTACTGAAGAGAAAGATAGTGACGTTTGTCATTGCTCCTAAACCCAAACAGAATACCAAGACCATTAAGAATAACAACAACAAGAACTCTGATAGTGTCGTTGATTCTCCCGGTACCGAGCACACCCGCTAACATAGTGTTGACGCTAGTAATTGAATTTACTGCATCATCCATATAGAAGAAGATTCTAATTGCTGATGATTAGAAACGAAGTGCTATTTCGTTGTCAATAACTTAGGTATATGACCTTGGCTGAGGTAAGGATCTTAGGTTAGTTTTATCATCAATATACCTTGCTTTTGATAGGAAATACTTGAGTTGAAAACAAAAACATGATGAGCTGATGTTATTGGTGGTATGAGAATCTTGCGGGGCCCATAATTGAGCTACACATGAACCTTTGTCCTATCAACATCTATGCCCATCGAACGAAGTATGGCTCTCCAAGTGATACCTCAATTTAGAAAATGTTTATAATTTGGCGCGCCACACAACTGTATTAGAAGAGATTTTTCCGATATGATCATACTGGGCGTTTCAAGAATCCAATACTGTCTGATGTGTTAAAACTTACTGGTGATTTACTAAATTAAATACATTGGTTTACATCCATTAATTGCTACTACCTATCGATATCAATTTATGAGCACCTTATAGCACCTTAAATATTGCATCCATATTTAACTAGCGTACGCCGACCGGCCAAGAGTCTTATTTTAGTGCTCAAAAACAGATTCTAGTAGGTCAAGGCAATGTTGACATCCTTCCTTATCTGCATGTTTTTGAACCATATCTAGAAGTTTAAGCAAATCTTTTACTACCTCACTTTTGGTCATTAACTTTAATGGTGGTATGATTTTTCTCATTTTCTATATCAGTCATTAGTTTCATCATTGGAATGGTGATCAATGGTAACCTGCACATACGCCTTGCTTAGCCTCTGCATTTAAGCCAGAGGCTAAGCAAGGTTTTGCGCCATTCAAGAGTATTATAGGGTAACCTTTGCCAAGCATTTTGTACGCAACATCAATATCTCCTACATGGACTTTTTTTTAATTGGATATTTTGCGTATTTACTGAATTCGTAGTATTAGAATTCGTTTGGTTCGAATCTCGTTGACCATATATTGCTTTGATAGTGTCAAGATAACCATAGTTACTAATTGATGAGATTGAGATAACAAGAGTAGATATCACGACAATAATGACTAGATAATCTTTCCTAACAAGTCTGTGACTCGGCACGACCCTACAAATGCTGTGAAGTATTTAAGTGATTACTATTTATACCAGCGCGCTGACTGCCCGTTAAGATTGAGTTGATATGTCGATATTTATTACACCCAAGATACCCGGGTTATTTCTACCTAAGGAAAAATTTGGGTGTGCAATTTATATGATATACAATAGACAGTGAGAGAGTTATAATAGAATTCAAAAACATCCCAGATATCCAACGTTCACAATCTTATGGCAAGAGGAAAAGAGGGGTTCATATAGCAGTATAAAAACTCTACGTAGTTTCTTTAATTCCACTTATTAGTCTAATTAAACTCTGGTTGGTAAGATAGACTAAGGCTTGGTGCTAGAAGACAAAGATATACTACAAGTTGATGCCACAATAATTACCGGTATACTAATTATGCTTAGCGTTACAGGCTTTATTGGATCTGGCGTTGGCAAGACCAGTTTTACAGGTCTGGCGGGCCTCGTCTCCATTGTATTAATTCCATTTAGTGTATCTGCAGTTTTGGTAGTTCAGTTAGAACGCATGAAGCCGTCTTATGGGCGCCGCATCAAATCGATAAGTTTGACTCTTATGGAATTCGGGTTTATCGCTCTTATTTTTCTATTTATATTATACTTCTTGTTCCCCGAAATCCAATTACAGTTTCATTTGAAATAAATATAAGGAAGTTTCGTCTCGTAGTTTGAAGAAATGAAGTCGGTTGCTGGGGATAGGGGTCTAACCAACAACCTATAGGAGATACATGTGACCTAACCTAACGTAACTGGTTCGATATCACCAGGAACCGCGATCTCATAACTTATGGTCTATGTCACGAGACATTTGTATTCATATAGGATCTTTTTTCCAGATTCTAAGTACTGATTATTTTTATATTTGAGAGCCATTCATGCAGATTGAGCAACATTCTTTGTATTCAAATTATAGTACCAATTTAAAACTGGCTACGATAGTGTTAGCATTGCTAGCTTCAATATCTTCTTTGAGTTTGTCGTTAAATGTCTTCCCTATACTCACTTTCAACAAATATGCTTTTGCGGCAGCAGAACCCGGTACTACCAAACTATAAAGGAGATTACCGACCTAATGAACCATCTAAAGTGGCCGATAGTCGAAACAATTCGACTTCAAACGAGATACAACCTACAGCTCTTGCTCATTACCACCCCATTACTCCAACTGTCTTGCATTACTCGAGCAAATTTGATAACGGAGGTATGAACAGTATTCCAAAGTTAGGAACGAGCACAAATAACCTAACTAACTCTTATAGTCTGGTGCAGCCTGTTTCGCTAGCACACTATCAACCTATTACTCCTGCAGCTTCACAGGATCCCGCTAGCAGTACTGGCCAAAGCGACTCTGGCTCCCATGGATCATCATCGGATGCGGATAACGGTAATAACTACAATGAAGATAGTAGTCACTATAGTAGTAATGACAATGGTAACAATGACAATGCTTACTATAATAACGACCACCAAAAATCATCGTCATCAGATCATAGCTATAATAATCATAATAGTGGAGGCAACGGCATTCACAGTGTTGGCCACCATGGAAGCACTTACCATGGTAATGAGGAGGATGGAAACGCAATTATTATCTCTTCGAGTAATAATTATGAGAATTTCGGAGATAACAATCACGGACATAGCCATTATCATGGATCTGATAACGATAACGGGGATGATGGGGGCGTTTCTATAACGTCTGATGGTGGTGCGTTTGCTTCAGATGGTGGAGGTGCGTTTGCCTCCGCCGGCGGAGGGGGTGCGTTTGCCTCCGTTGGTTGATTGGAATTCGATTCAAAACGATCTTTGAGAACGTGATGGCGCGAGTTTGTATTTTTGAAGAAGCGAGGAGCCAATTCCTAGAAATTTATTTAACATGGTATTTTCCTAATGAGCCTTTAATCATGGCATTACCGCTATCACAACATAAGATCATTGAATGGTTAACTGATAAAATATCGAGGGATTCTAGCTTAACTAGAGGAGCACTCCTAGATGGACTCAACAGCAGATATTATTAAATAATATTGAGTCGGATTTTGACAATGCTGGCCATAGCAGTTGATAAGGGCGAGTAAAAATAATTGAAAAAAATTGGCAGTGCAAAGACCAGGCTATGCTGTAAGACAATGATCACGAGTAGGATTGCCGCTATCTAGCCCGGCACCATGTTTTATGAGGACAGTGGCCATCTTAGTATGATGTAAGCCAGGATAATGCGCTTGCGCTATCTAGAATAGGAACATTATATTGAACCTATGCCATGGTTAGGAGTTCATTTAGGATTGTAAATTACATCCAAAGACACCTGGCTGAGGAGGAATAGTGCACTGTAGAAGCTTGCTATTATTGGTAGTACATTACTAACGTTGTCTCCTAGCATAGATAAATTGCATCAACGTCCTGGGACGTCAATCTACACCTAGGAGTCCTGCTTATATCGCATCATACTGCTTCTATGAAGATGTAATTTCAAAATACAACAACTATCCTAGAACAATGTGTGACCTTTTAGTAATAGACATTCTGAGGGTATTTGGATTTGATGATCTTAAAGGTAGATTTTTCGCCACTATGTTCTAGTGGTATTTTGTTTATCAGAAAACCAGTAGTATTATTCTTATCCTTTAGCTGTTGTATTATTGGCTTAGTCTCTATTTTGGAACTAATATGCTACTTATTTTCTTTTGAATTGTGAATCACACATAATTGTAACATAGTAAATATATAAAAACGGTGGTATTTTCATACATAGTCAGTCATCATGATCACACCAACAAATTAGAATCTAACTTGATAGGAATTAATTACTGCTACTGAGTGTGCATGCCTATTCATAATTCTTATTGAGCGAATTTTAAATGCACTCTCCAGAATTTGATTTTATGTTCATCTAATATGATAATTATTATGACTATGATAACATAACGATGGCATTATTATCGGAATTTAGTTTTTTGTAATTGTGGTGACTTCCAGCGGCTTGCCCATTTTCCCAATTCAGTCATGATAATTTCTAGCTCCCTTGCTTGTGGCGTCATACGATATTCTACTTTCGGAGGTATTTCAGCATAAATTTTCTTAGAGATAAGACCTTCACGTTCGAGCTCTAATAGCCTGTCTGATAAAACAGTACTACTTATTCCTGGCAGAGCCCTTTTTAATTCGTTGAAGCGAATGACATCTCTATCGCAAAGATTCTTTAGAACTAATAATGACCATCGTCTTCCCAGAACTTCCCAAATATTGGCTATCTCACATTCCTGAGTCTGTACTCTGCTGTGTTCCTTCATAATACCTAGTCATGTTTCATATTGCGTACTTAGTCATAAGGATTTTAGCTACGAATTTCCTTTTGTTTATCTGTATCTGTGGTACGCCAATTATTGTGCTCTTCTTCCTTGCTCACAAGGATACAAAAAAGACGACAACATGATAATAAGTGGAATAAGCGCATATTGCATTACAATACCTCAATATTGTTTTCACTCACTTCACTAAGTGCAGGGGCGACACGTGTACCTATTAATTTAGTTGCTCGCATGAGCTTCTCATGAGATAAAGAGGCTGGATTCATCATAAAGGTGATGCGCGATATGCCGCCTAGCGCTTTGCTGTGCCTACTTATCTTCTCTACTACTTCATCTGGATCGCCTACAAGCAACGCACCTTGAGGACCTCGCTGCGCATCAAAACTAGCAAGCGTCATTTTAGGCCATCCTCGCTCTTTACCAATCTCAGACATGGTACGTGCATAACCTGGATAGAAGTCGTCTACTGCCTCTTGAGTACTCTCTGCAACATAGCCAAGCGAATGTACACCTACCTTCAATTGATCAGGCGAGAACCCGGCTCGCCTTCCAGCCTGCCTATAGAGATCTATAAGAGGCCTGAATGTGTGAGTTTTGCCGCCTATGATTGCTACCATCAATGGGAGTCCAAGCAAACCAGCACGCACGAATGATTCTGGTGCGCCACCAACGCCTAGCCATACTGGCAAAGGATTCTGCAAGGGCCTTGGATATACTCCCTGACCATTTAGAGTAGGACGATGGTTGCCAGACCAATGTACATTTTCACTATTATCGCGAATCTTTAGGCAGCAAATCAAGCTTTTCTTCAAAAAGTGAGTCATAGTCCTCCAAACGTAATCCAAAGAGAGGAAATGCTTCTACAAATGAGCCGTGCCCAACAACCATTTCAGCCCGGCCTTGCGATAGAAGATCCAAGGTTGCAAATTCTTGAAATACCCTTACAGGATCTGGAAGCACTTAATACCGTCACAGCACTGGTAAGACGTATGCGTTTAGTTCGCGGAGCTGCCGCAGTGAGGATGAGGGCAGGAGCCGAATCGAGGAATTCCCTACGATGACGTTCGCCTATTCCAAACACATCCAATCCAATTTTATCGGCATATTCAATTTGTTCGACTAATCTTTGCAAACGCTCAGATGGGCTGACTGAAATGCCAGTGTCGTCCCATGTGCGAAGCGTATCAATTCCTACTTGCATCTAATATTGATTAAGTATCATATTATTTAAGCACAGTAGTAGTAACTAACTTAGTTGGTATGAACAACCATAGTAAGTGAGTGAAGTTTACTACAGAGATGTACATAGCAAATATAAAATGTCGCTGCTAAATTATAACGATAGATTATTGTATCAGTAGGAGAATGAGGAATATCCTTCTTACTAAAGGGGTTCATATAACTTTATGATAGGATGCTCAGTAGCTTTGAAGTGTTTAGTTGCATGCTTGTTTTTTGAAGAATCGCAACATCCTACATGATCACATGATAAACAAAGCCGTAAGTGTACCCAGTCATCTCCAGTCTTTTCACATTCTTCACAGCCTTTCGTATTTGCTTCAGCATCAAGGTTTACTTGTTTAATATGACTACAAGGTTTTTCTAGACATATCTATACATAACAATAAAATTTCAATGTTATAAATTCAACAGTAATCAGTGTCATCTGGTATGTTTAATATTACCTACTCATTAAGAAATTACTGCCATATTTAAGAGCACTGAACCATAAGTACGATAGATGAAAAGCAAAAGTACAACAAGCAAAGCAATTAAAAAATTAACCGTGCCTGTAAATATAGGTTCTGATCATATACAAGGCTCTGTTAATGCGCCATTTAATATTGTAGAGTATGGCGATTATGAATGCCCATATACTGGTATGGCTCATCCAATAGTCAAGGAAATAATTAGGCAGTTTGGCGACAAACTATACTTTGTATTTCGCAATTTTCCGCTTAATGATATACATCCTTATGCACAAAATGGAGCAGAAGTCGCTGAGGCTGAGGGAGTTCAAGACAAATTCTGGGAGATGCATGATTATTTGTTTGAACATCATAATATTAGATCATAGTCATTTACTGGAATATGCAAAGAAAGTGGGATTAGATATTGATAGATTCAAAAAGGATTTGGCTGGACATGTCTATACTTCTTTAATAGATGAATCACTAAAAACTGGTATCAATAGCGGTGTTGAGGGTACTCCAACTTTCTATATCAATGGAGTGCGCTATGAAGACTCTTGGGACTTGCAAACATTTTCTAAGACCATAAAACGATACCTAGGAGGAC